>CAWKAX010000017.1:0-34045 GCA_963847695.1 uncultured Acidobacteriota bacterium
TTCGACTTCAACAATGACGGCTGGATCGACCTATTCGTGGCCAACGGCCACGTCTATCCCCAAATGGACCAGCTCGAATCCGCCGCCCGCTATAAGGAACCGCTGCTGCTGCATTTGAATAATCGCGACGGCACCTTCACCGAATCCGCCGCAGCCGCCGGCCTACAGAAAATCCCCCAAGCCTCTCGTCGTGGCGCTGCCTTCGGCGACGTCAACAACGACGGTAACCAAGACGTCCTCCTCCTCAACGTCGGCGAACCCCCGACGCTTCTTCTCAATCACGGCGTCCCCGGCAATCACCGCGTGATGTTCCGCCTAATCGGCACCAAGTCCAACCGCGCCGCCATTGGCGCGCGCCTCACCATCCACGCCGGCGCACTCACCCAGTTCAACGAAGTCCGCGGCGGCTCCAGTTATCTCTCCCAGAACGATCTGCGCCTTCACTTCGGCCTCGGCCACGAATCCAAGATCGATTCGGTCGAGATTCAATGGCCCAACAGCGCGCCAGAAAAACTATCCAATCTAGCCCCCGACAAGATCTACACCATCGTCGAAGGGCAGGGAATCAAGACCGCAACTTCGCTTCCAGCGCCATAAGCATCCGTAAATCGCGCCGCGCCCGGATCAGCCCAAAAAAAAGGACGCCCGAATTTCCGGGCGCCCTTCCTTCCGCTTTGTAATCGATCCTTAAAACAGCAGTTTCAAACCAAACTGCAAAATGCGCGGATCGTGCGCCGCCTGCGGTTGCAGGAACCCATTGCCCAGGCAAGCCGCATCGCCAGCGGAGTTATCAGCCCCGCCGTAACAGCTGGCGGTGTTGTTGGCCACGCCGCCGCTGCCGGTTGTGCTCGCCGTGGAATTTCCGCTGGCCCACTGCGTATGGTTGAAGACGTTGAACGCTTCCGCTCTAAATTGCAGTGAGATGGCCTCGTGAATCGGGAAGCTCTTGAACAACGCCATATCGAAGTTCAGCCGGCTGGGGTTATTCAAAATGTTTCGCGTTGACGTCCCGAAGGTCAGTCCGGTTGGCTGGGCGAACGCCGCCGGATTGTAAAGCAACGGTCCCGATCCAGGAGCCAGCGCAGCGATGGCCGCAGCCGACGGCTTGCTGTAAGGATCGCCGACCAAGTCGGGATACGATCCGTTCGTGCCCACGCCGTTTGCCACCCCGGCGTTGTCGGCAAAAATTCCGTTCAGCACGCTGAACGGCTGTCCCGTGTTGTAGGACGTGATCCCCGAATACTGCCAGCCGCCGAACACCGTTTTCTTCCAGCCTTCCAACCCGAAGGACGGCAGGCTGTAAACATAGCTGAACGTCAAAATATGCCGTTCGTCGAAGTTTGAACTCGCTCGATTGGCCCGCGGGTCAAATGAGTTCACGAAGTTCTGATCCGCCCAGTCCGAAGAATCGTCGATCGAATGACTGTAGGTGTACGAAGCGGAGATCACCAGCGGAGCAATCGTTCGCCGGATCGAAAACTGCAGCGAGTTGTAGCTGGAATCCGCCCCGTAATACTTCGAAGTGATCGTGCTATAGCCCACATATTTCCGAACGGGTGAAGGATCGCCGCCGCACGCAATCGCCAAATGCGTGGCCGCCAGGCCAGTCACTGCCAATCCGTTAACCGTCAGCGCATTGCAGTCCGTGTTCGGGGTTTGTCCCGAGCTGCCGTCCGTAACAATCGGTTCTCCCGGGTTATACGGATTCTGCGACGCCGGCAGCGGCGACAGTTGGTTGGCGTCCAACTGGGCTGCGAGATGGGTTCCTTTACTGCCCACGTACCCAGCCTGCACGATCGTATTCTTGAAAATCTCGCGCTCCAGGCTCAGGTTCCACTGCTGCATGTACGGCCAGATCGCTTTGGTTGGAATCGACGTCACGTTCAGCGGGAAGGATAATGCGCCGCCCCCTCCGCCGATGCAGGTGTAACCCGAAGGCTGGGTACAGCCGTTGATTCCCGCCGCGATGTTGTTTTGCGTCGGATTCAACACCCCCGGAGGACTGCCTTCCAGCGATTCGGCGTTCGCTTCGTTTCCGTTGCCGTGATCGAAAAAGATCCCGTAGCCGCCGCGTAGCGAGGTTTTTCCATCGCCGAAAACGTCCCACGCGAATCCCACGCGTGGCGCAGGGTTGAACAGATGGCCCTGCATGCAGCCTTTCGGAACTCCGACGGATCCGCACTGCACGATGCCGTTGAAGTTCAAGGGATCCGTCGGCCCCAGCGGGAATGTCCCCGTGGGATCAAACAAGTTTCCGTTCGGCCCGATCACGACTTCGTTGTTCATGTTGAACTGGCCAGGTTCGAAGTTATACGTGTTCTTTTCCTTTTCGTAATACGTCCCGAAAAGGCTCAGCCGCAGACCGAGGTTCAACGTTAGGTGCGACGTGATGTGGAAGTCGTCGTTGATGTACGGTTCGGCAAATTTGTAGCGGCTGTAATATTTAATTTCCTGGTTCGCCTGTTGGAAACTGGAAATGTTTCCCAGCAAGAGGTCCGCGAACGCGTTTCCCGTAGTCACGTTCGTATTTGTCGCATCGAACGTTAACGCGCCTTGAATCCCCGTGCCCGAGAATTCGTTCTTCTGCGCGATAACCGCGTACGCTCCGAATTGCAGCGTGTGTTTGCCCAGAATCTTGGTGACGTTGTCGCGGATGGTGTAAGTCGGGTTCGCGTTGTTCCACGGTTCGTCAGACGGATCGGCCGTAAAACCCGCGCCGTACGCCTGATTCCCGACCACGGTGACCGTCGGCAATTTACCCCCGAAATCCAGGAAAAGTCCGGTCATGGTCATGTCCGCCGGCCGTTCGAACGGCCCGACGTTCGTCAGGTCGATGTGGTCCGCCGTATAGCTGAAAACGAATTCGTTCACCAGCGTCGGGGAGGCCGTGTACGTCAGCCGCGCCACTGCGCTGGTGGTGGGTCCCACGAATTTAGTTTGGATCGAGGGCAGAGTCGCATTTGACCACAGCGTCGTCGGCGTCGTCGTGTTCCAGGAATCATGAATGTAATGGAACATTCCCCGCAGATTATTGGTGAAGTTATGGTCCACCCGCACCAGTTCTTCGCGCCAGAAGGTCGGTTGCGAAATCGACGCGTTGAAGCACGAATTGATGGTCGAGCCGCAGATCGCTCCGTTCGCACTGTTCGGCGCGGTAATTTCCGCCAGAATGTTCTGCGCGTTCGGATCAATGTTGGTGATCTGCGTTCCGCCGCCCGGCAAATTCGGGCAGTCCGCAAAGGAACCGTTCGTGTCCGGGCAAACGTCGCTGAAATTTCCCAGTGCGTTCCGCCGCCGAGGGAACCGGAATGTTGAACACATTCGGCACCCGCTCGAGATGCCATTCCTGCGAAAAAAAGAAGAACGTCTTGCTCTTGTCCGTATTGTAGTGCCCGGGAATAAATACCGGCCCGCCGATCGTGTATCCAAAATCGTTCTTTTTGTACGGCGGCACGTTCGGTGCGAAATAATTTCGCGCGTTGAAAATATCATTGCGGTTGAATTCGTAAATGTCTCCGTGGAAACCGCTCGTTCCGGATTTGATTTCGGTTTCTACCGTGCCGGACGCGTTTCGTCCGTATTCGGCGCCGTAGTTCGAGGTTAGAACGCGAACTTCCTGAATCGCGTCCGACGCTGGGATAAACGTTCAGCGAGTTGTTGCTGCCGTTATCCATGTTGTCGCCGCCGTCTAATTCCCAGTTGTTATTCTCGCCCGCGCCCGCCGTTCACCGAATAGACTACGTTCCCGGCGATCCCTACCGTCCCTTCATCCTGTCCGCTCTGGTTGTTCACGCCAGGAGTCAGCGTAATCAATTGCGCGAAGTCGCGGCCCTTCAATTCCAGCTGCGTGATTTCCGTCCCGGTAATCGTGCCGCCTACCTGTGCGGACTGGGTTTCGACCTGCGCCAACCCTTCGCCCGCCACCACCACCTCATTCGTAATCGCGCCCACTTCCAGCGTCACGTCCACCCGCGCCTTTTGTCCCACGCGCAGCACCACGCCTTTCGCTTCGTACTTCTTGAATCCTTTCGATTCCACGGCGATGTCATACGCCCCGGTCGGCAGATAAGGCACTACCCAGTCGCCGTCCGCGTTCGTAGTCACCACCTTGCTGACGCCAATTCCGCTGTTCGCGATCGTGACTTGGGCTCCCGCCACGCTGGCCCCAGTCGAATCGTGGACCGTGCCGGTGAAGGTCCCCGTATCCTGGGCCCGAGCCGTACCACACAGGCCCAGCAGCGCCACCAGCACTCCCAACGCGAGTCGAATCGATTTCATAGCAGTCTCCCTGGTTCGCGGCCTACCCCGCAGGTTCGGCGCATTATTGATTAGCAGACAGGGAAGGGGCGTGCAGTAGCGCCAAACCAGATTCCTGCGCCCGACACCACTTGGCGGCCTAAAACAGCCACCCAAGACCCACCCCGAATCTTTTATTAAATTTATTAAAACGGATTTATATACGCCCGCCAGAATAAGTCAAGCCAAAAAACCAAAGAGCCCGAGTCACCCACCCCCCCGCCGAACCTGCGCCCGACCCGCTGCCAAATGTCCTCAGCAACGCCCGCTCCGAACACTCAAATCGTATTTCTACGAATATAAATCCTCCACCAAATCTGTTAGCGTGAGTCGGGGCACTTTTTCAGCCTCGATGGGGACGCGACATGAGCACTGGCATTCAACCACCGCGCGCACAAGCGCCGGCCAACGACGCCAACGCGACACATGGCAAAATACTTCCCATTTCTAATCGACAAAAACTCGCGCGATTAGAAATCGTTGTAACTCACACAGAACAAACGCCGGACCCAATTTCTAATCGACAATTTTTACGGCCCGCAAGGCCTTTACCTTGGATCCAGTTGCAACTCAAAACCCTCCAGTTGCAACTCCCCGGACATCTCTATCCAACGAAATCCGCTGCCCCGAGCGAAGAGATTCACGGCGTTGCACCAGCCCCGGAGGGGCGACCGACGTTAGGGCGATCCTTAGGGGCCGGTAGGAGAAACAAAAAAGAAGCCCCGAGCGCCGGAGGTGCGACAGATCGAACGGCCACCGCCCGAGCTTCATTCGCCAGCCCCGGCCCATTTCTAATAACGCAATCCGCGATTAGAAATCGCTGCAACTCAAACAAAACAAAGCTCCGGCATGGTTTCTAATCGGCCGGTATTCGGTAACATTTCCACCCAATCACAGCGAATTCCCGAAATTGTGCTACGGTGTGCCGTGATTTTTACCCGGCAAAATCGGATCCG
This sequence comes from uncultured Acidobacteriota bacterium, assembly GCA_963847695.1. Lineage (GTDB taxonomy): Bacteria > Acidobacteriota > Terriglobia > Acidiferrales > UBA7541 > Palsa-295. Next base: position 5,253 of record CAWKAX010000017.1, read on the forward strand.
CAGCTCCTCAATTCTTGCTGCCGTCCTCGCTGTACTCTCCTTGGCAATCCCGTTGAACGCTAAGGCCCAGACAGCACAAGGCTCCCAAAGCATCGGTGAAATCTTTCAGCAAGGCGAAGCCGCCCTCCGCCAAGGCGATCTCGAAGCCGCCCACTCCGCCTTTACCCGCGTCCTCGCCCTCGATCCCAATTCCGCCGGAGCCTGCGCCAACCTGGGCGTAGTCGCCATGCGCCGCCAGCAATGGTCCGAAGCGCTTACGCGCCTCAATCAAGCCTACAAACTGGCGCCCCAAGTCGCCGGCATCCGCCTGAACATCGGCCTGGTTTACTACCGGCAGAACGATTTCCAATCGGCAATCCCCCAATTCGAATCCGTCGTCCGCGATCAGCCCGATTCCGTACAGGCCCGCTACCTGCTCGGCCTCTGCTATTTTTTCACCGGCCGTGATGCCGACGCCGTCCCGATCCTCGACGCGCTGTGGCCGCAGGAATCGAACGACTTGAACTACCTATACGTTCTGGGAAATGCGGCGGGGAAATCCGGACAATCGGACATCGAAGATCGGGCGTTAGGCCGCTTCGTCGAACTCGGCGCCGATACCGCCGAATATCACCTGCTCATCGGCAAAGCCGACCTGAATCACGAGGAAAACGATAAGGCCATCGCGGAATTTCAGCGGGCCGCCCAGCTCGATCCGAATCTGCCGTACCTGCACTTCAACCTTGGCTTGGTCTACCTGGCTCGCACCGAATTCGAAAAAGCACGCGATGAATTCCTGAAAGACACCGCCCTCGAACCCGACGTGGCTTTCAACTACGACCGTCTCGGCGTGACCTACTCGTATCTGCAGGACGACGCCCAGGCCGAAAAGAACTTTCGGGAAGCTCTCCGCCTCGATGGGCACCTGGCCAGTTCCTACTTCGGCCTGGCCAGACTCTATCTTCAGCAACAGAAACTGGAGCAGGCGCTTTCGACCGTCAATAGCGCCACGGAAATTGACGGGAAAAATCCGAATTACCGGAACCTGAAAGGACGGATTTTGATGCGGCTCGGTCGCACGAAGGAAGGGCAGGACGAACTGGCTCAAGCCACAGAATTGCTCAACGCCAGCCGCCAGCGTCGCCAGAATGAATTGCTCGGAGGGGATCTGCCGCAGCCGGAGCTCAGCTCAGAACCGAAGCAACACTAATCACTCACAATTGGGTGCAAAACTGGTGCCCGGGGTGGGGGTCGAACCCACATGCCCCGTGAGGGACAGCAGATTTTAAGTCTGCCGCGTATGCCATTCCGCCACCCGGGCAGGGTGGAGAAAACTCCGGAAAGGTTAGCATGGGGAGCGGGGCGAAGGCACGCCTCCGCCGGAGGGAATTTTACGACGAAAAGCGTGGGTGCCAGGAAGTTGGTGCCAGTAGGTTAGTGATAGTCTTGGCGGCTAACGCCGGGAGCAACAATGCGAAAACCGATTGTGGTGGTGGGCAGTATCAACCTGGACTTGGTCGCCACGGCGGATCACGTTCCGCTGCCCGGTGAAACTCTAACCGGAAAATCCTTCAATACGTTTCACGGCGGCAAAGGAGCGAACCAGGCCGTTGGCGTCGGACGCCTGGGCTATCCGGTAAGCATGGTGGGAAAAGTAGGCGACGACCCCTTCGGCGGCGAACTGAAAGCGGCGCTCGCCAAGGCAAAAGTGAATGTGAAAGCGGTGAAGGCGGTGAGCGGGTCCTCGGGCGTCGCGCTGATTAATATCGGAGGCGATGGCCAGAACCACATCGTGGTCGTGCCGGGGGCGAACGGCAAATTGTCGCCGAAAGATATTTCGGCGCATGCTTCGCTGCTGCAGAAGGCCGGGATGATCTTGGCGCAGTTGGAGATTCCGCTGATCACGCTGGAGACGCTGGCTGTCTTCGCGCACCGCAACAAGATTCCGTTGATGCTCGATCCGGCCCCGGCACGCGAATTGCCCGCCGGCGTATTGCAAGCGACGACGTGGATCACGCCGAACGAGAGTGAAACGCGAACACTGTGTGGGCTGGGAGCACAGGAGCCCGTGACTTCGCAGACCGCGGCGCGCTGCGCGGATCTGCTGCTGGCGCGCGGACCGAAGAACGTGGTGATCAAGATGGGCGCGCAAGGAGCCTACGTCGCAGCAGCCGACGGCACGCGCGAGATGGTGGCTTCCTTCGCCGTGAAAGCGGTAGATTCGACCGCTGCCGGCGACGCGTTCAACGCCGGCCTGGCGGTGAGCCTGCTGCGAGGCAAGAAGCCGCGCGAGGCGGCGCGCTATGCGTCAGCGGTTGCGGCAATTTCGGTAACGCGGGCAGGCGCGCAGCCTTCGATGCCGACGGGCAGGGAAGTGGAACGATTTTTGAAATCGCAAAAGTAATTCCTAAACGACGCACGGGGCCGAGACAGGAGGCGACACACGACGCCGGCACAGAAGGCGCGAAGATCTAACGATCCGCGTAATATCCCTCGCGCGTCTGCACCACCAAATCCTTCTGCTTCACCGTCAAATTAATCTTGTGGTATCCGGGCGTCGCATCGGCTTTCTCCGGCACGTATCCTATTCCGTACTGATTGCGCAGCTCCTCATTGATCGCGGTGTAAATCTCGTCGATGGGCTGCTTCTTGGTGACTTCGAAAAAGCGGCCGCCGGTTTCTTTGGAGAGTTGCTCGAGAACTTTTTTGCCGTCGGGGCGGTCTTCTTCCTGCTGACGATGGCGGCCGCCGCCCATCCCGCCCCCACCCATTCCTCCTCCACCCATCCCGCCGCCGCGGCCTCCTCCGTACCCGCCGCCGTTCCCCCGCCGCGATTTCCGTAACCTTCTTTGTCCGCAAACAAAATCGAATAGACCAAGGTGTCCGCGCGTTGTGCGGTTTCGATCGCGTCGCGCAGAGATTCCTTGCTCCCGCGGTCGACGCCGTCGGTCAGGACGATGATTGCTTTGCGGCCTTGCTGCTTTTTCATGACTTCGTTCGACGCGAGGTAGATGGAATCGTAAAGGAGCGTTCCTCCTCCGCCATGCCCCCGGGGTCCGCGGCCACCTCCGGAACCCTCGTTACCTGATCCGCCGTTGCCAGATCCACCGGAACCACCATTACCGTTGGTGTTCGAAAATTCCGGGGTTCCCAATTCTTCTAGGGAGGCGTCTAGCTTCTTTCGCGATGTCGTCACATCCTGGAGCAGCTCGACTTGGTAGTCGAAATGAATCACGAAAGCCTTATCTGTACCCTCCCGCAGCACCTCGTCGAGAAAGTCGTGGCTGGCGGCGCGTTCCTGGTCGAGGAGCCGGCGTTGGCTCATGCTGGTATCGACAAGCAAGCCGAGCGTGAGTGGCAGGTCAGTATTCTTGGAAAAGTAGGTAATCGTCTGGGGATGGCTGTCTTGTTCCACCGCGAAATCGTCTTTGGTCAGTGTGTTGACCAGGTGGCCCTTTTTGTCGCGGACGCTGGCGAGCAGGCTGACCATTTTGACTTCGACGGCGATCGGCGGCGCTTGCTGTTGCTGCTGAGACCACAATGGTGGGTCGCTCAGGGCCAATATCGCGACGGCGATGGCCGCACGAATCTTACGGTTCGAACGCCCGGCTCGGCGTATCAATGTGAAAGGGAGGGGAGATGCTCCTCGAAGGCGCCGGGTTACGGTTTGCGTGCACATATAATCTTTCGACGGATCGTTCGTACCGCAGAGCGGGTTGATTGCGTCGCGCTCATGAATTCAGTTGCGGCGGTGCAAAGTTCCATTTTTTGTATGCCGCGCGGGCGCGGTAAACGACCAGCGGGTGGAGGGTTTTAAGCCCTTACGTTCCGGACATTTGTGGAACTGTCGGGGCTAGAATTTGGAATTAAAGGCTGCAGACGATTAAGGGACGATTGCTTCGTGATGGAACCGGCCGAGTTACCTGAGTGCTCCGCATGATTCGCTTGGCGTTTCAAGATTCGCGCGCGGTCGCGCGTCTGCGAAAGCCACTTGTGCTGCTGGCGTTCGGGCTTTTGGTGGCGTTTTCGCTATTCGCTCAGCAACTTTCTCCGCCCGCAGCGCCAATCGCCGGTGTGGTCAAAACCTCGGAAGGCTCACCCGTGCCTGGCGCCACAGTTCGCCTGATCTCTTCGGACTCCAACAAGTTCTGGATCAGCTGGACTGACGAGTCCGGTAAATTCGAATTTCCGCAAATTCCGGCCGGGAAATATCGGATTGAGGCCAGCCAGTTGGGTTTCGTACTGGCGACCGCTCAGGGTGAAGTTCCCGCTGCGTCCACTTCTCCAATTGCGATTGTTCTTCGGGTGGCGACGCTGGCCGAGCTTGCGGCCGGAAACAAGCCGCCGGATGCGAATGCTCCGCCGTCTGGCCGGAACCGGGCTAATGCAGGAGGGTCGGGTGCCAGCGAGGCGGGCCCTGGCACCGGTTCCGCAGCCGGGCAAGGTTCCGGCTCGGGTGGTGGCTCGCACCAAGGGGGCGGTGGCCGAGGGTCGGCGGTGCCGGCGGGAGTGACCAACGCGATTCGCGAAGGCTTGGCCGGCGGTGCCGGAGGATTTGAGCAAACGGAATTGACCGGGGAAGGTACGAATCCGCAACCGCCGGACACGAATAATGCGGGCGGCGAAAACCCGCAGGCGCAGGCTGCGCTTTCCGGGAGCGCCAATTCGAACGCCACCTCCGATTCGTTTTTGTTGCAGGGAACGGTCGGCCAAGGATTCGCCAGCGGCGGTCCCGGCGGAAACGGGCTAGGCGGTTTAATTCCCGGCACGCCTGGCGATCAGGGTGGGCGCTTCGGCGGCGGTCGAGGCCAGGGCCAAGGGCCCGGCCAACTTTTCGGTGGAGGTCCTGGTGGTGGCGGTGGAGGAGCGGGCGGTTTTGGCGGCGGTCCTGGCGGTGGCGGACGAGGAGGTGGTGGAGGAGGAAGGCTGGGCCGTCAAACGGTGAACCGCGTGCGATTTAGTTTTTACGATCGCTTCGATAGTTCCGCGTTCGACGCCAAGCCCTATTCGATCACCGGGAACCAGGTTCCCAAGCCGAGTCATTACGACGATCGCTTCGGCGCCAGCCTGGGCGGACCGCTGAAAGTTCCGCACATCTACGACGGAAGCAACAAGACTTATTTTTTCATCAACTACCAGCACGACATCCAATCGAGCGCGCTCGATAACTATTCGACCGTGCCAACCGCGGCGGAACGAACCGGAGATTTTTGCGGCTTGGGCGTGACTCTGTTCGATCCGTTTTCAAATTTCACCGGTCCGCGGACTCCTCTCGGAAATGGCTGCCAGATTCCTACCATTAATTCGGCTGCAGCGGGCCTGTTGAATTTTTATCCGCAACCGAATTTGCCGGGCGCGGTGCAGAACTATTTGTTGCAGACCACCGTGCCGGTGAATAGCGACATTTTGAGCATTCACATTTTGCACACGATCAATGCGAAATTCAGTTTGAACGGCGCGTACAACCTGTCGTCCACTCGCCAGGATACGTTCGGAAGTTTTCTCAGCACCGCCGGTAGCGAATCCACGCTGAATCAGTCAGTGACGCTGGGACTTTCACACAACTGGACGCAGCATTTGGTGGAAACCACGCAACTGAGCTGGAGCCGCAGCCGGATACAGATTCTCAGCGACAATTCGTTCAAGAACGATGTGGCGGGCGAGCTTGGGATCAACGGCGTCGCTACCGATCCGATGTCCTTCGGCATTCCGACGATCAATTTTACGAGTATTTCCGGATTGAACGATCCGCTGCCGTCGCTGGCGCGCAATCAGACTTTGCGTTTCAGCGATAACCTGAAATGGGTACACCTGAAACACACCTTCACTTTCGGCGGCGAGATTCGGCGGATCCAGCTCAATGCGGATTCGGATCCCCAGCCCCGCGGTCGGTTCGATTTTACCGGCGTGCTCACTTCGCAGCTCGATGCGTCCGGCCAACCGGTCACGGCTCCTCCGGGGGCGCAGCAATTTTACGAACTTGCGGATTTTCTTCTGGGCCTGCCCTACAGCACCACGGTGCAATTCGGACCGAATGCGTATCTGCGCAGCTGGGATTTTATTGGCTACGCGCAGGATGATTGGCGCGTTAACAAGCAGTTCACGCTTTTGTTCGGCGCTCGCTACGAAGCGGCGACTCCGCCGGTGGATGCCTACGACCGCATTGCGAATCTGGATTTGGATTCGGCAGCGACGGCGGTGAGCGTGGTTACTCCCGGAATGACCGGTCCCTTCAGCGGAGCGTTTCCGCGATCGCTGGTTCACGGGGATTACGGCAATTGGGCGCCGCGCATCGGATTCGCCTGGGTGCCTCGATTCATCAAGCCCAAGACGGTGGTCCGCGGCGGGTATTCGATCTTCTACAACGAAGCGATTTACAACACGCTGGCGCAGCAGTATCTAGAATATGAGCCGCCGTTCGCGACTTCGCAGAATCTGATCACTTCGCCCACGCAGGTATTGACGCTGCAGAATGGTTTTCCCGCTTCCAGCATTATTTCCAATAAGGGTGGGGTCGATCCTTTTTACAAAGATGCGAATGCGCAGATATGGACTTTGGGCACCGAGACTTCCTTTTCGCAAAATTGGATTCTGGATTTGACCTACACCGGTACCAAAGGAACCAATCTGGATCTACTGCGGGCGCCGAATCGCGCGCCGCTGGGCACCAGCCCGCTGAATACTCAAAATGAATTGCAGATTCCCGGCGCCAACAGTTTTTATTTCGATCAGTCCGGAGCCAATTCGATTTACAACGGTTTGCAAGTGCGCCTGGTGCATCGCTTCACCAAGGGCGTTTCACTGCAGGCTTTTTACACCTTCGCCAAATCGCTCGACAATGCCAGCACCATCGGCGGGACGACACCGATCGTGGTGCAGCAGGATCTGAATTTCGCCGCAGAGCGCGGGCTCTCCTCGTTCGACGTGCGCCATCAAGTGCGGATCGCTTCGCTGTACGAGCTTCCGTTCGGCGAGCATCATCGCTACGGCAACAACGGCATGGCGCGTCATGTTCTGAGCAACTGGCGGGTGCAGAATATCGTGACCTGGCAAACCGGGACGCCGCTTACGGCCTACCTGGGCGGACTGGCATCGGACAATGGGACGGGTGCGAGTTTTTCGCTGCGTGCGGATCAGATTGGAAACCCTAACCTTGGGGTGTGCGGAGGGGCGCCGCTGGCGTTTTTCAATACTGCGGCGTTTGCCACGCCTGCGCCGACTTCTTACGGGGATGAGCGGCGCGGCTCGATCGAAGGGCCGTGCAAGTTCAACTGGAACGCATCGTTGGGCAAATCATTTCGGTTCGGGCCGCAGGAACGCCATCATCTGGACGTGCGATGGGAAGTTCAGAACCTTTCGAACTCTCCCAGCTTTTCCGGCGTTTCTACTTCGCTGGGATCTTCGTCGTTCGGGCGGGTGACTTCGGCCGGAACGATGCGCACGATGGACATTACGATGCGGTACAACTTCTGATGAAAAATTACGCCCGCAAACTTGCGATTTCGGTATTTTTCTTTCTCGTGATTGTGGCTTCGGTCGTGGCCCAAGAGCCGGTACCAGCCGCGTCGCCCACGCCGATTGCCGTGCCGGCGCCGGCTTCACCGGCAGATTCGTCGCAGTCTCGCAAGCCGGCGCAAGCTCCGGCGCTGCGCGCTTCGACTGATTTGGTGCGTATCGACGTGGAGGTGACCGATAAGTCGGGAAAGCCGATGAAGGGTTTGCGCGCCGACCAATTTGTGGTGACCGACGACGGCAAAGCACAAACGATTGCGAATTTCTACTACGCGGATATCGAAGCGGTGGAGACGGCCGCTGCAGATGATTCCACGCCGATCGTGGTGCCGGTTGATAATTCTGGTCCTGATACTCCCGCTGCTGCGGCCGCCAATGACCAATTGCGCGATCGGCGCCTGCTGGTGTTTTTTTTCGATCTGACGACGATGCAGTCGGACGATTTGACTCGCGCGCACGACGCGGCTGCGAAATTTCTGAAGACGCAGATGACCAAGGCTGATGTGGTGGCGGTGGTCACTTTCTCGACGAAGCTTTCGGTGCTGGCCAATTTCACCAACGACAAGGCGGTACTGGAGAAGGCGGTTGCTTCACTGGTCGAAACCAGCGCTTCCGATATTTCGAATCCATTGTATGCGGCGGCGCAGAACGGTGAATACGACGTGCAGCAATACACGGGAGACGCCTTTACCGCGGACGAAACGGAGTTCAATGTTTTCAACACCGATCAGAAATTGGCTGCGGTGGAAGGACTGGCGAATGTTCTGGGAGGAATACCCGGTCGAAAAGCGGTGATCGAATTCACCGGCGGCATTACCCAGACCGGAGAAGAGAATCGTACCCAGCTTCGCGCTGCTACCGACGCCGCAAATCGCGCGGACGTCTCCATTTATTCCATCGATTCGCGCGGGTTGATGGCAGCGCCTCCGGGCGGCGATGTGACCACCAATGCGAGCACCGGAACTTCGATGTTTACCGGCGCGTCGGTGTTTCACCAGACCGACCAGCGCGAAGATTCGCGCGACACACTAGCCACACTATCGACCGACACCGGCGGAAAAGCATTTTTCGACCTGGGCGACTTGGACGACGCGTTTCCAAAAATTCAGCAGGAGAACGGCGGGTACTATTTGATCGCCTACAATCTGGGCCCCGAAGTGAAGCGCGACGGCCGCTGGCGATCCATTCATGTGAAGGTCAATGCTCCGGGCGCGCACGTGCGCTACCGCGATGGATATTACGCACCGCGCGATTTCCAGCATCTGCAAAAGGAAGACCGGGCGCAGCAACTGGCCGACGCGGTGAATTCCGATAATCCGGTGGTGGAGCTTCCCGTGGCGGTGGAGACCGGAATTTTCCGGATCAGCGAGAATCAGAGTTACGTGCCGATTGCCGCGAAAATTTCAGCAACCGCCCTCGATTGGGCAGAGAAGCACCAGACCCAGCAAGCCGAATTCGATTTTGCGGTGCAGGTGCGGGCTGTGCCTTCCGGCCAGATTGTCGCTGAATTGCACGATACCACCCAGGTGAAGCTCGACGCCGCGCGGTTTGCGGAGATCAACAAAAAGAATTTACTTTATCAGGGAGGGGTACTGCTGGCACCGGGGAACTACCGCCTGAAATTCGTGGCCCGCGAAAATGAATCGGGGAAGATCGGAACCTTCGAGGAAAGTCTTAGCGTACCGGCGTCGCAGCCCGCGAAGATGACTTTGAGTTCGGTAATTCTTTCGAGCCAGCTGGTCGCGGCTCAAAAGACGGCCGAGGTGCAAACCAAATCTCAGGGCCTGCGGAACAAGGCGGCGAATTCGCCATTAGAGATAAACGGCGAAACGATCGTGCCGAGCGTGACCCGCTTGTTCACCCAAAACCAGACGCTTTATGTTTTCTTCCAGGTTTACTATCCGGAGAAAGACGAAAAGAAGGAGCCGTTTGACGGGAATTCGCTGAAGGCGGGATTAGTTTTTTTTCGAAATGGTTTGCAGGTGAATGCTACGCCGCTCGTGTCGCCCGCTGAAGTCGATGCGAAACGATCGATCGCGTCGTTCCGTATCAGCCTGCCGCTGGCAAAATTGCCCGGTGGCCGCTACTCGCTGCAGACGATTGCGGTGGCGCCCGGAACGCAGCACTCTGCGTTTAGTCGAACGTATCTAGCCTTGCTCACGCCCCCGACCCCGATTCCCACCGGACCCTCTTCGGCCCCGGCGGGGAACCAACCGGGCCAACCACAGCCGCGATAAAATTTGCGTACGTTCGGATCTATTCCACGTTCCAGACGTACAAGAACGTAGCGTCACTGGCGGTGGCTACTTTGCGGCCGTCCTTGCGCGTGGCGCGATTCAGCGCAGAACGAACTTTCTCTTTGGACTCGACCAAGTCGGCCAGCGGAACCTTAATCGCGCTGCCTGCTTTGAGGCCGTCCAGATCCCTCAAGATCAGCGTCACTACTTCCTTGTGCTTGCCGTTGCGGCCTTGCGGCACGTCGGCCTGAATCATGGTTTTGAAATGAGAAGGCGCTTTTATTTGTGTCGCCATGATCGTCCCCTCGCTAGGTCGATTTACGGTCATCGTTAAGCACACACTAAACTAAATCACAGTATGCTTATCGTATCGCTATCGCCGCACTGAAGTCAAGCTAAAAACTGCTGAGCTTTCGGTGTGCTCCCGTTGGCGGTCGGCTGCGGTCCCTGGCGTCACGAGACGGCTCGCGGCCTCTAATTCCGGCCAAAGATTTCCCTAAAGATTCAGCCCGTATTTGTGAGCCGCTGCTACGTTGGTTACAGCTTCACCAGGAGTCACGATGCCTAAGCTCGGAATGCACTACGACGAAGTTCCTCTGAACGTCGTATTACGAATCGCCAATGTCGACAATCACACGCTGCCTTATCCGGACTGGCAGGAGCCGCTGCATCACGCGCAGATCGAAACGGATCCGCAACGAATCCGAGAAAAAGTGTTTCAGGCGGAAGCTGCGATTTTCGCGCGGCTGCAGGAGTTGTCGCTCTCCAGCGACGGACATGTGGAATCCGAGGAGATTTCGAATGCCACGAGAGAATTGCTCAGGATCAAGACCGAGAAGCTGAAGTGGCCATTGCCGTAAGGCGGTTTGCTTAGACCGACCGATGCCGTAATGGTTGCGTGCCCGAATGTTGAATCCGCAACTGCCGCCGTGCATCCAATTATCTGGAGCAGATTGGAGACTTCGTCGTGAGCATGTTGCGTCGTTTCAGCGTCACCTGCAAAATTCTTGGCCGTACCGTTATTTTGGAAACTGCGGATTGGTTTGTGCTGAGCAGGGAAGGGATCAACGCGATCCACTTCCGGGCTCTATGCGCATGCGGAAAAGAGCATGTGGGAATCAACCTGCCGTCCATTTTTAACTAGCCTGGCCTCTGTCGATTTCCCCCCTGTGTTGCAGATATTCCCCGAAGTCGATAAGATTTTTGCCAGACGAAATGCTTTCTTCCGGCAACCATGACCCAGAAAAATAAGGTTTACCAGTCCGTTGACGCGGCCGTCGCGGATATACCTGATGGCGCGTCGATCATGTTCGGCGGCTTTGGCGGAGCTGGATTTCCCAACAATTTGATCCAGGGGTTGGCGCGCAAAGGCTCTCGGAATCTTTCGGTGATCAGTAACAACTGCGGGACCGGCGAAGGTGAACTGGGAATTCTTTTCAAGAACCGCCAGATCCGGCGGGTTACCGCGGCTTTCCCCGGGCCCGGAGCAACTTACTTTCAGGAACAATTCGACAAGAACGAAGTGGAGCTGGAACTGGTGCCGCAGGGCATTCTTTGCGAGCGATTGCGGGCGCAAGGGGCCGGGATTCCGGCGTTTTTTTCGCCGGTGGGCGTCGGCACCGAAGTTGCCAAGGGCAAAGAAGAGCGCGTGATTCACGGGCGGCGCTGCATTCTGGAACAGTCGATCGGCGCGGACTATGCGTTCATCAAGGCGTTTCGCGCGGATCAGCTCGGCAACCTGGTTTTTCGCAAGGGCGCGCGTAATTTTAATCCGGTGATGGCTACCGCCGCGAAAACTACGATCGTGGAAGTGGAAGAAATCGTCGAGGTCGGTGCGCTGGATCCTGAAGTGATCGTCACGCCATTTGTTTTTGTGCATCGCATCGTAGTAGCGAAGGGGTTGCGGTATGTCTAAGCCGCGGTTGACCCGCGAGCAAATCGCGGCGCGTGCTGCGCTGGAGCTGCCCGACGGCGCCTGCGTAAATCTGGGATGGGGCATTCCGAATTTGACGGCGGCGTACGTGCCTGCCGGCATCACCGTGTATTTTCACAGCGAGAATGGGATCCTCGGCATGGGTCCGCGTGCGGCGAAGGGCGAGGAAGATTTCGATCTGGTCGATGCTATGAAGGTTCCGGTGACGCTGGTGCCGGGAGCGGCTTTCTTCGCGCAGGAAGATGCTCACGTGATGACGCGCGGCGGGCATCTTGACGTGTGTATTCTTGGCGGGCTGCAGGTTTCGGAGCGCGGCGATTTGGCGAATTGGCGCGTCCCGGGTGCGCGGGGGGCGGGTGGGATTGGCGGCGCGATGGACATCGCTGTTGGCGCGAAGCATTTGATCGTGACGATGGAGCACACTTCCAAAGACGGCGCGCGGAAAATTGTGAAACGCTGCGACTATCCTTTGACTGCCGTGGAATGCGTGAAAACTGTTATTACTGATTTGGCGGTGATCGATGTGACGCCGCAGGGGCTGAGTCTGCGTGAGGTGGCGCCGGGATTTACCGCCGAGGAAGTACAGGCTTTGACTGAACCTGAATTGCGCTACTCCGGGCGGGTGCCAGAGATGTTCGCTGCAAAAGCGAAGTAGCGAATTCGACCGTAATCGCGTACTTGAGTCTGAATTTTGGGAGTATGATTTCGTCGATGGAAGCAGAAACGAACCAGGGCAGCAAACCTATCACCTACTGGATCGGCGAAGGCGGAGGCTGGTTGCTGCGCCACGTCGTGAGCGGTTTGGCGGCGACCGGCATCACGCCCAACATGTTTACGTTCTTGGGTCTGGCGGTGAATTCCTGGGCGGCCGCGCTCTTTGCCATGGGGCGTTTTCGTCAGGCTGCGGCGGTGTTGTTTCTTGCGGCGTTTCTGGATATGGCTGATGGCCAAGTTGCGCGCCGCGTAGGACGCGTCACGGCTTTCGGCGCGTTTCTCGACTCGACCCTCGATCGTTACGCCGACCTCGCGCTGTACATGGGGCTGGTGGTTCACTACACGCTGATCGGGCGCTCGTTTTATATGGCGCTCGCGGCCGTTGCGATGGCCAGCTCGTTCATGGTCAGCTATTCGCGCGCGCGGGCTGAATCGCTGATACCTTCCTGTAAAGTGGGATTTATGGAGCGGCCGGAACGCCTAGTGCTTTTAATTATGGGCGGAGTTTTCAATCGCATGGCCCAAGTGCTTTGGGTGGTGGCGATGATTTCGACGATTACCGTGATTCATCGCGTGGTTTATACCTGGCAGGAATTGCGCGCAGGGCGTTCGCTGCCCGAGGCGCGAGCGTCACAGTCGTTCTAGCGCCTACGAATTTTCTGGTACTTCGTCAGACTTTTTCCACCGGATTTGCCGCCAACTCCGCCTCCACCGGTCCCGCCACGATGTCCTGCACCCGTTGTCTTAGTTCGTCGACGTCGCCGCGGGGAATGTCTTTTGTTTCGATCGGATCGTGGAGGTAGACCACGATCTTTCGCGGGAACAGCATCCAGTTTCCAGTCTGAAAGAATTGGAAGGAGCCGGTCATGCTCATCGGCACGACCGGAATACCGAATTTCTGCGCCAGCCCGAAAATACCCTTCTTGAATTCCTGCACATGGCCATCGCGCGTCCTTGAGCCCTCGGCAAAAGCGATCAGGCTGATGCCCTGATCGAACGCGGCCTTCGCGCGGGTGCGCATGACTTCGAGTCCTTCCCGGCTCGGTGCATCGGGCACCGGGATGTTTCCGAAGCGTCCCATCATCCAGCCGTACACCGGTATCTTGAAATGCGATTCCAGTTCGAAGCCTCGCAGAAATTGGGGGATCGCCGAATAAATCACAAAGGGATCGAACAGATTTACGTGATTGCAGATGAAAAGACAGGTCCGGTTAGGATCGAAACCCGGCGCCCGGCGCACCTCAAGCCGCGCGCCCGCGAGCCGCAGAATATTTCGGAAGAACAATCGCTGGGGCCAGTCGTTCTTGCGCGGGTCGATAAAAATCGCCAGGAAAATCAGGAAGGTGCAGACTACCGCGAAATGGATTCCGCTGACCGTCCAGAGAATTGCGGACCGGACGATGAGGTACGCTTTTCTCATACGATCACGTCCAGCGCGTTCGGCAGGATTTCGAGCGAGCGGCACTGCAGCCGCAGGCTTTCTCCATCGACCATTACGTTCACTGGCCCGTCGAGATCGAATTCGACGTATTTGATGCCTGTTCGCGCGGCCAACGGATGGTGGATGTGCGTGCCAGTGAAGAGGCGCGGGAAGGTCCATAGCAAGCCAGCGCGCCCGATCGGACCCCAGCGGACGTACTCGATCAAACCATCGGCGGTCTCCGCATGGGGCGCGATCATCATTTTGCCGCCGGTAAATTTGCTGTTGCTGAAGGTCAGAAATAAGTTGCGGCTGCGGTTCCAGTCGTTGGACTGGTCCAGCCGGTGTGCGAAGCTCTGATGTTCGAGATTCGCTACGTGGCGCAAGACCGCAAAGATGTATCCCAGTTCGCCCAGGCTTTTGAAATGCCGGTTGGCCGTTTCGCCCACTTCGGCGGGGAAGCCCAGGCTCAGCAGGTTCATGTAATACAGTTCGCCTTGCGTGTGGCTCAAGCGAATGACGTCGCACCCTCGGCGACGGTTTGCTTTTAGTGCTTCGATGGTGTTCTCGACCCCGCGCTTGGTGAAGTCCCGCAAAAAAGAATTACCGGTGCCCAGCGGCAGAAATCCTAGGGATGGCGGTTCGCCGGCTTGCGCTTCAGGAAAAAGGCCGTTGATGATCTCGTAGGACGTGCCGTCGCCGCCGACGGCCAAAAAGTTTCGAGTTCCGGTGCGGTAAGCTTCGCGCGCGATCTCGCTCGCCTGGCCGGCTCCGCTCGTTTCGCGTACCTCGATTTCGATTCCTAAGGCGCGCACCCGTTCGATCGCAGCCGGCGCGAGCTTCCCGCTCTTGCCTCCGCCTGCCGCCGGATTGACGATTGCGAGAAATCGTTGAGTCACTGGAATGTTGTTCTCGTCATGGTCGATGTGGCGCGCTGGTCACAAGGAGACTACTGCGGTGCGGTCCACCTTTTCCCTGATCTGCGTGGCCAGTTCGAGGCGCTTTATTTTCATGGAAGCGGTGAGAGGGAAGTCCTGGTCCCAGACCAAGTACCCACTGATCCGTTTGTAATTGATGAGCTTTCGATTGCGCTCGGCAATCTGCGCGACGACTTCCGGCGTGATCGTTCGTCCCGTTTCTGCATGAGCTACTAAGACCAGTTGCTCGCCCACCATGGTGCGCGCTGGCCACAGATAATTCGCGGCGAAGACGCAGTATTCTTTCAGCGGTAGGCCCGCGAAGTAATTCTCGATGTCTTCGGGATAAATATTTTTGCCCTCTTCGGTCACGATCATGTTTTTCTTGCGTCCGAAGAGTTGCAAATGCCCCAGGTCGTCGATTCGGCCCAGATCTCCGGGGATCAGCCATCCATTCACGATGGTTTCTGCGGTCATTTCCGGGTCGTCCAGATAGTGCGACATCAGCGTCTTACTGCGCACCGCCACTTCGCCAATCCCTTCCGAATCCGCGTTGACGATTTTGACTTCCATCCCCGGCAAAGGCTTGCCCACGGTATCGGCGCGAAACGGGCGAAAATCGTTCAACGTGATCGCCGTGCCCGCTTCGGTGCAGCCGTACCCGTTGCCGACTTGAATTCCCAGGTCGTAGAAAAATTGCAGCGTTTCCGGCTCGGTGAACGCGCCGCCCACAAAAAGCGCGCGCAACTGCCCGCCAAACGCTTTGTGCACTTGCGGAAGAAGCGTCCGGCTCAGTTTTAACCTCGGCCGCGAACGAGTCAGCGTGCGGTTCAAGCCGATCAGGCCATCGAGCATGGCCTTTTTGCCCTTGGGCAATTCCGCGAAGCGCTGCCGCAGCCCAGTCTCCAGATTTTTTAGAACCGTCGGCACCAGCGCCATATACGTGATCTGATATTTGGTGAAGGCTTCGCGCACATATTCCGGACGCAGAGTCCGCAGATGCACCACGGTCGCTCCGCAGGTGAACGGCCCGATGAATCCGACCATGAAATCGATGGCGTGATTCGTCGGCAGAATGCTGAGGTAACGGACTCCGGGCCAGAACGGATACAGAGAAGTCAACGCCATGCATTGTTCGAGATAATTTTCGTGGGTCAGCACGCAGCCTTTGGGACGCCCGCCCGTTCCCGAGGAATACACGATGCACGCCGGGTCGTTTCTTTCACGCGGGACAAAAACCGGGGCCTCGCCGCCGGCGAAATCTTCCCAACGTTTAGCGCCGAAGAGATCAGCGGTCTTGGGAGCCTCAGTCACCAACACAGCGTGGAACTTCAATGCGTCGAATCCTTCGGCCTGGGCGATCGCGCGCCATAGGTGGTATTCGACCACCAAAAACTCCGCCTGCGAGTGTTGCAGCAGCTTGATCTGTTCGGGCGCGGTCAGTTTGTAATCGAGAGGCACCAACACGCCGCCACAGAAGAAAATCGCATACGCCGAAATCAGCCACTTGGACTGATTGGTCATAATGATGGCCGCGCGCGTGCCGCCTGTCGCGCCCGCATCCTGCATGGCTCGCGCCAGCGGCAGCGCCGCTTCCTTGAACTGACGATAAGTCAGGCGTAGATTTTCGCGGTCGCGATCGGCTTCGATCAGGCAGGTTTCATTCGGCCAGGTCTCGAGGGCGGCTCGTAAAGCGTCGCCCAGGGAATTGTATTGGCGGAGGTCCAGCATTACAGGCGGGATTGGATGCGTTCAGCCAGGGTTCGGAAGTCGCTGACGCCCTGCAGCTCGTAGTCGGGCAGTTCGATGTGGAAGTACTGCTCGATGCGCGTCAACAAATCGAGCGCCTGCAGGCTGTTGATGCCCAGCGTTTTAAAAAAATCGTCGTCGGGAGAAAGCGTTTCGAGCGGCACTTTAAAATGCTTGGCCGCCAGCGCCAGAACTTCGTTGGTCGTATCGTGTAGGGTGCTCATCTCTTCGTATTTTGCCACAAATTAAAGCGAATCCCGCGAATCTGCTACGGCAGGTAGGGCAGCGCGTCGGTACTTTCGGTGAATTTGCGCAATGCCTCCCGCACTACCGGCCGGGCGAAAAGCTCGCAGAAAATCTCGATCTCCCGCCGGAGTTCGTCGCGAGGGATCGGTTTGATGAAGTTCTTCGCCGCGATCGCCGTTTCGCGATCGAATTTTTTCAGCTGCGCCGCCGTCGATCGCGCCACGCGCAGAGCGTCACCTTCCGCTACTACCTGGCTGACGAGACTCACAGCCTGGGCCTTGGTCGAGTTGATGCTCCGGCCGGTGAGCAGCAGATCGCGGACCACCGCGTTTCCCAGGTCGCGCTTCAGGCGAGGAATTCCGCCGAAGCCGGGGATGAGGCCGAGGCGCAGCTCGGGAAAACAAAATCGCGCGGTTTTATCGGCGATGATCAGATCACAGGTCAATGCCAGTTCGAATCCGCCGCCGAAAGCGATTCCTTCTACCGCGGCAATGGTGGTGAGCGGCGCCGCGTCTAGTGCGTTCATCACTTTATGGATACGCTCGAGATAATCGTGCAGGCGGCTGGCGCGTTCATCTGCGGTCAGTGGTTGCGACTCGCGATATAGCTCGCGGAGGTCTGCTCCGGCGCAGAATCCTTCTTTGCGTGCGCTCGAAATGATTAGGGTGTGAGCGTCTTGCTGCAGCTTCGGCAGCGCGCCTGTGAAAAGTTCCAGCTCGGGTAGGGTGAGCGAACCGATCTCGTTGCAGGGCGCGCGATCCAGGACCAAGTGGATTGCTCCGTCCTCAACGCTCCACGAAAGAGTTTTACCCTGGAAGGTGTTCATTCGGCTTTCTTCGCGTACATCTCTTCGATTTCCGCCGCGTAACGCTGCCCAATTGCGTCACGCTTCAGCTTACCATTCGAGGTTAGCATGCCGTTCTCCGGACTGAACGGTTCTGGGACGATCCGAAATGCTCGCACCTGTTTGTAATGTGGCAGGTCCTTGTTGACTTGATCGAGCGCCGACTGCACCGCCGATTCGTCAGATCCGTTGGCCGAATTCAGCGCCAGCAACGCCGAAAGAAAGCTGCGCTGATCGCCGACTAACACGGCCTGTTCCGCGCCCGGTAAGGCCAACAGCAGCGCGTTTTCCAAGGGTTCCGGTGGAACTTTATGCCCGGAATTCAGCACGATCAAGTTCTTAAGTCGCCCGGTGATCCGCCAGTTTCCGGTGGCGTCCACTTCGCCTTGATCTCCCGTGTGAAACCAGCCGTTTTCCAACGCTTCGGCAGTGGCCTGCTCTCGCTTCCAGTAGCCGGGAAAAATGTGAGGGCCGCGCACCAGGATTTCTCCAGTTTCGGCGATTTTCATTTCGGCTCCGGCGATGGCCACGCCTACGCTGCCCGGGACTACTCGGTGCGGATCGTCCATGGTGCAAATGGCCGTGGTTTCGGTAAGGCCGTAGACCTGTAGCACCGGAATGCCGAGCATCATGAAAAATCTTTGCGTTTCCATGGCGAGCGGCGCGGAGCCACAAATCAATGCCTTTAGATCCGCGCCAAGGCCGGCTCGAATCGTCGGAAACATAAAGCGGTTCGCGATCCCCAGCCAAAAGGAGTCGGTTAGTTTTGTCGCGCCGGTATTGGCGCGCTCGTAGGCGATCTGCGCTTTGGAAAAAACCGTTGCTGCGAAGGCGCCGCGACTCTGAATCGTTTCCTGAATTCTTTTGCGTACTCTTTCGAGTAACGTCGGAACGTTCAGGAAATAATTCGGGGACGCCAGTTTCATTTCGTCGGCGAGTTTAGTGAGGTCGCTCGAAAGCGTGAGCGTGCTCTCGCGCGCGAGGAATGACAGCATGGCAATCCAGGATGCTGCAAACGAAAACGGCAAGTAGTGAAAAATCCGGTCGGGTACCGTACGGGCTCCCATCAATTCATCGAGGCGCCCGTTGGTGCAGCCCAGCATGAAGGTCACGTTGCCAGCGTTCAGCATTACGCCCTTCGCTTCGCCCGAAGTGCCGGACGTGTAAATGATGGTGACGATGTCCGCGCCTTCATGTTTCAGCGGAGGAGTGGCCGCGGCAGGCTCGTCCAAGAAAATACCGTCGAGAAGCGAAATGTTCGGGGCGGTGGGCCACAGCTTCTTAAGCTCCGCGGCTACAGCGGCATTTGTACAGAAAACGCGCAGAGGCAGCGAATCCCGCAGCATGTGAATTAATTCGGCGGGAGCTTGGCGCGAATAGAGCGGCACCACCACGACGCCTTCGGCCATCAGCGCGAGATCCAGAGCGATCCAGCGAATGCTGTTGGAGGCCAGGAGCGCGCAGCGGTCGCCCTTTTTTAGTCCGCGGGCCCGCAAAAACTGGCGGGCTTGCTGAATCATTTTCAGAAGTTCGTCGCCGGTTACGGGGCGCAGCTGGCCGTCGTGAATTTCGGTGACCACTGTGCGGGTGGCTGAGCGCTGCAGCCTGTCGAAGATCGTCTCGAGGAACGTCGTCGCCGGAGCCATCACTTTTTCAGGAAGCCAGCACGCCGCTCTGCGCTTCGAGCAGCTTTACAAGGTTGGGGCTCAGCGGCGGAAGATATTCTTCCCAGCTCAGCACGCCGCTGCGAACCGGGAATTCGGGATAGCGTTTCGCTACC
The DNA here is from genome assembly GCA_963847695.1 of uncultured Acidobacteriota bacterium. GTDB lineage: Bacteria > Acidobacteriota > Terriglobia > Acidiferrales > UBA7541 > Palsa-295. The sequence continues at coordinate 24,584 of CAWKAX010000017.1, forward strand.
TGCTCTTCGAAATAGGTGCCCATGCGGGCCATGAGTTGCAGGTTGCGGGCCACGGTGCGGCCCATCGCGTCGCGAACGGCGTCTGTTTCTGCGTCAAGAGCTTTTAGTGATGCAACGATTCGGTCGGCGAGATCAGGCTCGTCGACGCGCATCAGCAAATGATCGTGCCCGCGTTCGCGCATCAAATTCCGAATGCGTTCGTCCATGGTTACGCCTGCCGAGGGAACTCCGCCGGGCATCGAAGTGACGATGGCGTGGTAGCGCGACGAAAGTATGCGGTCGCTGGCGCGCAAAATACTCACCAGCTCGTACATATTGAATTGCTTGGAGCCGAAGACCGGCGCGCCGCCCAGTTTTTCGGCCACTCGTTCACACGCTTCTTGATCCAGCATTTCCATGGCGACCAGGACGGGGAAGACTTTGCGCGTCTTTTGGTAGCCTTTGACACCCTCGGCCATGGCCGCAAGATATTTTTCGTACGCGGCGGTGACGGCTGGTCCTGACTTATGAAAATAAATTGTGCGGTAGTAGCTGTCTTTATAAGCGCCGGCTACCGAATGGCCCAGCCACTTGACGAGCGACGCTGTAACCGGCCACCAGAAAGGATTGATCGGGCAGACGGCTAGCACCGGAGTTGATCCGTCCCACCCCGCGTCACGCAGCGCTTTCGCGCCATATTCGTTTCCCAGCGGCTCGAAGGTCCACGCTGTGTCGGTTCCCAATTCGGTTGGAACTCCCAACTTGCCGAGCACGGCTTGCGATTCCACGTTGCGGGTGATGACCAGCGAATCGCGGCAATAGCGCCCGCACATTTTCTGCACCAGCGGATCCATGTCTCCGGCCTCGGCGCCGTAGGCGATGCTCAATTTATTTTGGGCGGAGGCGATGCCCAGCGTGCCGATCATCATGGTGGTCAGTGCGTTGGCAAATTTGCTTTTGAACATGGAACCTTCGCAGGCCACTACGCCGTCGTTTTTGCGCACTTCGGTATGGAGGAACGGCGGGAACACGTCGGGCAGGTGAACCTGTTGGGCGTCGCCGAAGTATCCACGGGTGAGGTCAAAACTCTGCGACATTACGCTCAAAGCCAGATTTTCGTCGCCCAAAATGCGGCGGACCTGGCGGATCATTTCTTCCACCCGCACGTCCGAGCCGGTGTTGCGGGTGCCGTTGTAACCGGCGAAAAGAAGCTTCAGTTTGTTTCCGGGCTTCCAGGCCTGGCCCGCGCCCAGCATGTGCTCGAATTTGTTCAATTCGATCAGGCCGCTGACCCAGCCCTCCAGTAGCAAATCGGTCATCGCGAAATCGCGTCCTGTCCCGCGCCAGCCTGGCGCGCCGCGGAGCTGGAAGTGGCCGGAGCCGGCCACTCGCGGTATTTATACACAAAATGATTGTCGCGGCTGAATTTTAGCAACGGAAAAGAATATTGCGAAAATGGCTCGGGCTTGCGGCCCATTTCTTCTACCGCGCGGGTGTTGTCGAAAACCGTATTCCAGACCAGGTAGGGGAGAAAGACTTTTAGCAGCGTCGCCAGACCGCCAATTTTTCCGGCGCGTCCGGAGAGGGCATTGACCATTTTCGTGGTGGACTTTTCAAATGACGGAACAAATTTCGGGCCGCGCTTTCCTTGGGCTTCGGAAAGTGCGTCGGTCAACTGCACGAAGGTCTCGGCGCCGGTCCCTGACGACAAATGATAAATATCGTGCAGCGGCTTTTCCTTCTGATGCAGCGTCGCCACTGCGTCGGCTACAAAATCTACCGGCACTATGTCGATACGATCCGTTGGGCGGAATGGCAGTGCAGGTAGGCCGGCGAGAAACACGAATGCGCGAACCATGTCGAACTGGTTCGTTTCTGGACGCCGGCTGTCGCCCAGGACGATGCTGGGGCGAAAAATCGTACGCGGAACGTCCGGCAGTAGCTGGCGGACCATGTGCTCGCAGAATTTCTTGGTGCGCGCGTAGGGATCGTAGTCCGAGCGATTCCAGTCGATCGAGGAGTCTTCTTGTACCACCTCGTTCGACCGGTGTCCGGCGACTGCCACCGTGCTCACATGGCTGAATCGGCGCAGACCGTGCTGATCACGCGCGCGCATGGCCAGTTGAATTACTTCCAGCGTTCCGCGTAGGTTCACGTTCAGGCAGCTTTTCTCGGATTTGCGATTCAGCGACGCGGCGCAATGAATGATCGAATCGGTCGAACGGACCAGGCCTGCGTAGTCGTCGTCGGCGAGCCCAAATTGTGGGTCGGTTAAATCGCCCCGGAAAATTCGGATTCGTGAATTGACATAGGCGTCGAACGCCGGGAAATCCATGTGCAGTTGGAGCGAGCGCCACAGGCGTTCGCGCGCTTCCTGTTCATCGCGCGCGCGCACCAATAGATTCAGCGAATCGGAATGATCGTTGAGCAGATTCGACGCAATGTGCGCGCCGATGTACCCGGTAGAACCTGTGAGGAGAATAGCCACTGTGAGTAAGAGTTAGGACGCTGCTGCGGGAGCTGCTCCCGCTACCGTGCTAGTCGCCTTTTCGCTTTCGCTGGCCAGCGCCACCGAACGGCGCGGACGAGGCTCCAGTTGGCGTCCTTCGATGAGAGGATAACACCACTTGCGCAGCGCCGGAATGTGGACGTTGATCCAATAATCCCACCAATCCAGCGCGCGGGCATCGTAACCGAATTCCGCTTGCTCTTCTGCCGGGACTGCCGCGGAGAGGCGTTCGATGTTGGCCGCTTCGAAGACGTGATCGTTGTGCAGGATGAACGGCTCGAAAAGCGAAATCAGCTTGATCACTTTCTCCAGTTCGCGCTGGGTGCGGGCCAAAGGCGGTTTTGAAGAAAAGGGCTGCGCGGTGCGATTGATGGCTTCGACGATTGCTTTTTGGGCCGGTGCGGACAATTTGTCGTAGCGAGACTTTGACACTGGAATGGCATCGAACTTCAGGCGGATGCGGTGCTCGAAGCCGCTCTGCGCGCGATAAAACTTGCGGTGACCGAGGCCGGTCAATTCGATCGAGCGGCCCATGTTGCAGGCGTTAGCTACGGACGTCGCCAGGTGATAGACCTCGGCGTGCCTTCGCTGTACCAGCGCCGCGGAGATCAGCGTCATGCCGCGCGTCACTAGATCCACCGGAATGATGTCCAGGCACTTCGCTTCGTTGGTCGGCAATTGCCGGAAGAATGTGCCGAGCAGGTAGGAAAGCGACGCGGAGGTGTTGATTCCTTCATTCCACCCCAGGAATGGTTTTTCCAGCGAAGATTCGACGATCGCTGGCCGCACGACGGCAACGGCGGCGGAAGGATGGGCATCGATAAAATTCCGGATTAGCGATTCCGAAAGACTTTTGGTGAAGGTGTAGGTGTTCGGCCAGCCGAGTTCGACGGCGCGGGTTGAGCCGGCGTCGGTCAGGGTTTGCCGCAACCAGCGGACGCGATTCTTGCGAATCTGATTGTCGAGTGCCGCGCCATGGAGGTCTTTAGCTGCGTGTTCTTTTTTCTGGGCGGCCTTTTTCAATTCGTCGGTGACTTCGGCCGATTCTGCCCGTGCTTCAGTTTCCACGACCAGATTTTCCAACCGCTGCCATTCCCCGACCGCATCGTAGTCTTTCAATCCGTGCGGCGTGTAGTTCGCCGGCAGAATTTCCATCACGCGACCGTCGCGTTGCCCTACCACGTAGCAGGTGGAAAGATGTAGCAGACTGGCGTGATCGCACTCGCGCAGGAAGTCGAGCGTGTACGCGGTTGCGCGCACGTTGGTGGCGAGTGCGTCGCGGATGTCCGGGTTGAAATCCGTCAATCCGGAGCTGTTGATGATCACGTCGAGCGAACGGATCAGACGTTGCTTCACCGCCGGATCGAGACCCAATCCCGGTTTGCTCACGTCGCCGTCCACTACTTCGATTCGCTCGCGCAAGAACTCCGCAAAGTCGGCACCGTGTTGCTCGGCCAAGCCCTCGAACACGGGAGATTCTTCGATCACGCGCTGTAGGCGTTCGACCGCAGTCGAGGCTTTGTTGTGCCGCACTAACAAGTAGATTCGACCGATTTGCGGCACTTCGTTTAGCAGGCTGGCCAGCCATACTTTACCGATGAATCCCGTCGCACCGATTAAAAGGATGTGCTTGCCGGTCAGGCTCTCGCGCACCCGCAACGGCGTTCGGTTGGCGCCGGAATCAAAAAGCACCACCGGCTTCCGAACCTTGCCATCCGGACGATCAGCGGACTGGATCGCCTCTTCCAGCAGCGCTGGGTTTTTTTCAAATCCCAGCACGGACACTAATTTGTCGCGTTCCACTCGGCCGTTGGGCTGGCCACCGGTGAATCGAGCGAAAAGTCCGCGCGGGCGGATTACGGGATCCAGCAATCTGCCCGTCGCTTGGCCGTCTCTGAAATCAAGTCGGTTGGCGATGATCCGCTTGACGCCCAAGTGTTTCGCCAGCGGACGCATGACGTGATCGAGGCCCTGGCTGACCAGGATGATGTCGCTTCCAGAAGCGATGGCTTGGTTCAGCAGCGCAATGCCCGGCGCCTTCAGCCGCGGCTTCAATGAATATTCAAAAAACTCCTCGCCCAGCAGGTCCAGGCGGTCGCGGCTCACCCCGCGCAAAACTGTATGCAGCAAACGGGTCGCGAATTTTCGGTTGGCGATGTACAGCAGCGGGCGAGCCAGTGCCAGCACGGCCATCGCGCCGCGCCGGCCCCAGCGCTCCAAAAAACTTTGGGAATTCCAGGCGAAAAATCCTACCGGGCGCACGGCGGTCAGATTGACCAAGCTGCCTTCCACGCGCCAGAAGACAGGCTCGCGCACGGAAGCGCCGGGCGCCTGATTTTTACTTTGCGAATTTTGGCCAATTGGATTGGACAACGACGTCGTCACGTAACGGACCTGATGATTTGTGGAAATACAAAATTATCACGCCCAACGCAGCCATTCAAGGTTTCGCGGCCGGCGCGGCCGGCTGGCGGTCTACTTTTCCGGCTCGGGATATTTGAAAATGAAGCTGTCCACCGCCGGGCCGGCCACTCCGCGCGTGTTGTACTCGAGCATGTATTGGATGTGGTCCTTATCTTCGGGATAGTTGACGCCCACTGGATACGGGTAGGGAACTGGCGTGTGGAACGGCAGCGGCGTTACCGTGTCGCCGTGCGCGGCATAAAAATCCATGTCCTTCGCAAAACCATCGGCGTAAAAAAAATAATCGCGGGTCCAGCCGTTTGGAATGTCCGGGAGATGCGTGGCGTCGAAATCCACGGCGACCTCGTCGCCGGATCCGTAGATCACGTATTTTTCGTCGACCTTGCGGACGAGATCTGAAACGTCGCCGTAGCGCGTGTAGTTTCCGGTTTGCCGCGAGTACGGTCCGGTCGCACTTACATCCTCGTAAACGTAGGTCAGGTCGTTCTTGGGATTGCCTTCGACCACGCGTGGGTAGCCGCGAAATGCCAGGTTTGCTTGGGCCAGCGGAACTTCAGTTTGAGTGAATTCCACGTCGTCCGCTGAATTATCGATGCGGATGCGATCCCAATAAATTCGCAAATTCGTTTTGATCCGGATGAAGCGCGTTCCGTGCGGGAGTTTGCCAGTGAGGTCTGCAACCATGGTCCGCGAAAGCCCGGCGGGGAATCCCATGTCCGGCACGACCATTTGCCAAGCTCCTGAATCGTCCTGGGCTTCGATGAAAGGAGGCACCGCGGTGATGCCCGCTTGCCACGCGGCGTACAGCGAACTTGCGCTGAAGTAATCGGTGAAGCCGTCGAGCAGCAAGCGCAGCGGCTTGGTCTCGTCCCAGGCGCCGAGATCGAGTTCGATTCCGTGCATGGCGGCGAAACCTGCGTAAGGAGCCAACGCGAAATTCGTGACGTACTTGCGATCGCGTTCTTTCAGTTGCGGCAGAATATTGTGATTTTGATCGTCCCAAGCTCCGTCGGGCAGCCGCGCGCCGCGACTGGCGATGACCTTGTATGGGGGAAACGGTGGCCCGCTGGCGAAACGCTCGTTGGGATAGACTTCGACATCGACCGGATGATCGATGGCGATGAGCCGAACTTTGTCGAGGTAATCGAGCTCTTCCATTGGCTCCAGCATGCGGAAACGAATCAGCCCTTCCTGCGGCTGGACTAGCGAGCCGGTTACTTTCAAATATTCGTCGGGATCGGGAGTGTTGCGCTGATTCGGTCCGGTCCAGTGACCGACGATTCCTGGGCCGATCATATCCGCGAGAAATTCGAATTTATTTCCGTTCCAGACGAAAACGATAGGGCAGGAGCTGCCGCGACGGTCGATTTCGGTGACGATTTCATCTTTGTGTGCGGGAATTTCGAGTTCATCCTGCAGTACGCCCGTGGGCCACAGCACCCGCACCACGTCGGCGCTGCGCTCCACGCCCAGTCCTGCGACGATCGTGCTAGGCCCTTGGCCCAAGTAGCCTGAAGAGCCGGGAATTTCCCATTTCTGGCGAAGAGCGCCGGCAAATAGCTCTACCTTTGAGCCGATGGCGCTCTTGTTATCGTTCTCGCCTTTCAGCGCAATGCGTAGCCAGTTGTAGTCGTTGCCGCCGTCATTTTTCAGCAGCACCGGCGGCAAGCCATTTTGAGTGATCAGCAATCCTGTCGAGCCGGCGCCGTCGAAGTCAAAAGCGATGACCGCGCGCGGATTGTGCAAAACGATCTTGTCGAGTCCGGTCGCTGCGGTGACGTCTCGGAATCCTGCGGCGCCTTCGTTGCGGAACAAAACGATGTGACCTTCCCCTGCAAAATTTTCGCCGACTGCGACGAGGTCGACCCAGCCATCATTGTCGTAATCGATCGGCGCGATGCCCCAGCCGCGCATCCAATCCAGATCCGGCAGCGAGACGCGATCGAAGGATTTTCCATCGACGTTCCGCCACAGACTCAGTCCGGGCGATCCCCAGTGGGTGAAGGCCAAGTCCATCCAGCCGTCTTTGTTGTAATCGAGAGCGACCACTCCCGCCGTGGGAGCCGGCATATCGCTTGACCAGGGGCTCGTCGGTTTGAAAGCGCCCTCACGCTGATTCAAGTAAATGCCGGGCGATTTCCGCCAGCCGGTCAGCACGAAATCGATCGCGCGATCGTTGTTGATGTCGCTGCCAATCGCTCCGACGGAAGGCGCGTCGCCGCCGAGTGCGGATTCGCTGGTCCAGTCGGTGAACGTGCCGTTGCCATTGTTGCGCCACAAAACGTTTCCGGCGGGAGCCGCATCCGTGGGGAAGGTGAAGGCCTGCGTGGGATTCTCCAGCGGGAAATCGTTGAACCGCGTGACGTAGAGATCGAGATCGCCATCGTGGTCATAATCGATAAAAGTGAGGCCTAGCGCCAGGCCAGTCGTGAAAATGCCGGACTCTTTGGTCACGTCCTTGAAGGTTCGGTTGCCTTCGTTGTGAAAAAGCAGCACTCGGCCGTCCATGCTTACGGCCAGGTCGGGCTTGCCGTCATTATCGTAGTCGCCGACCGCGCATCCCATTCCTTGACCGCGAAATTCCAGCTTAGCCTCTTGGGTGACGTTGGCGAAATGCCCGTTGCCGAGGTTGCGATACAGCGCGGACGTGCCTCTCCCATCGCTGTCGACAAGGAAAATGTCGGGGCGGCCGTCGCCGTCGTAATCGATGATGCATGCGCCGCTGCCGAGGAATTTCGCCAGCGAGCTTGCTTCATTTTTCTTGGCGGACGATGCGGCTTGTTCGCGTCGGGTTCTGCGGCATGGCGCTACCCGGCGTGCCTGTTGCTGGGGGCGCGGTCGAAGCCGGCGCGGCTGTCGGATTTCCGCGGGTGATGCGCGCCGAAACGCGTGGGGAGCCCGGAGAAACCGGTCACGTTCACGAAATGGACCGGCATCGCCGGAGGCACCGGCTCTGGCGCGGGTTGCAAAACTTCTGCGAGTGAATATTTGCCCTGCTCGCCGTAGATGAAGCTGATCGGCTTGCCCAGCTTTTCGGTGGTCAGATGCTGAAATTTATCGAAGTGTTCTTTGGCCTGCGCCGCGTTATTACTGCGCTGCAGAGCTTGTGCCAATCCAAATTCGGCGGAAACTTGAAAAGGATTCAGCGCGATCGCTTTGCGGAAGGCTGTGATGGCTTTCTCGTATTCCTGTTGCTGCGAATAAATCAGCCCGAGAAAATATTGGGTGTCGGCATCGTAGGAATCGAGCGCCGCTACCTTTTGAAAATCTGCAATCGCGGCCGGTGCATTTCCCGAGGCCTTTTCGAGCAGGCCCAAGTTGAACCAGACGCGCGGATTCTGCGGATCGCGCTGCGCTGATTTCTCCAGAATCACCCGCGCTTCATCGAAGCGCTGCATGTTCAGGAACGCGATTCCAACGTTCAGGCAGCCCGTATCTGTTTCGGGATCGAGGATGCAGGCGCGCTGAAATTTCCCTAGCGCTTTTTCGAACTGCTGACGGTTCATCTGGGCCACGCCGAAATTATTTTCGCGGGTTACGTCCGCGCGCGGGTCTGGCTTCTGAGCTTCCGTGGTGGGAGTTTCGCTGGGTGCTGCGGAGGAATGCTGCGGGTGCGCGCTCTGCTGCGGAGTGGCGGCTCCGATGGTGGACAACGCCACCATGCCGGTCGAGATTGCCGCCGCAAACAGCCACTTCCATTTCTGCATCAGGTAGGGCCTCGCCGCTATTCTACCGTTTTGCCAGCGGCTTTGCGGCTACGATACCTTCTTTTTCTTTGACGGTTATGATTTGGTCGGCGGCGACGTTTTTCAGGGAATCGGTTTGCCCGCTGGGCCAACGGAGTTCGATGGCGTCGGCCTGGGTGTGCGCGCCCAGGCCGAAGGTCAGAATCAGCTCGCTCGATGAAAGGTAGCTCGAGCCGCTGCGCAGGGCTTTAGACTGGGTGTCGGCGCCGGCTGTGACTCGCACGTCGGTACCGATGCCATCGCGATTCGATTTCGTTCCCATCAGCTTGAGCCGCAGGCTGTGATTGGTCGCGCCGGTATTGCGAAACAGCGCTGCCGGGCCGCCGTTGGTGGCGACCAGAACGTCGAGCGCGCCATCGTTATTGATGTCTCCATACGCCGCGCCGCGCGCGACTCTCGGGGCTGCGAACGATGCCCCCACGGATTTCGTCACTTCCTGGAATTTTCCGTTTTCTAAATTGTGAAACAAGTGCGGCGGCTCGGCGTAGCGCACGCGGGGCTGCACGCGCTCGATGGCGTCTTCGATGTGGCCATTCGCGACGTACAAGTCCAGCCAGCCATCCAGATCGTAGTCGAAGAAAAAGCATCCGAAGCCGAGCGTCAGCAGGGAAGCGTGGCCGACGTCTGACTGCGGTGCTTCATCCACAAACAATCCGTTCTTCTCGTTGTGATACAGCGCGAGCATCTGATTCGAAAAATTGGTGATGACCAGGCTGGCGGCGCCAGAGCGGTCGTAGTCCGCGGCGTCGACGCCCATGCCGGCGCGCGCGATTCCGTCTTCGTTGTAGGCGATTCCGGACGCGA
>CAWKAX010000018.1:0-73590 GCA_963847695.1 uncultured Acidobacteriota bacterium
TGAAGACGCTCGGAGTCGAAACCAAATTAGTCGTGTACGACCACGAAGGACACATGTTCGTGGACCCCGAACATTTGCGCGAGTGATTCACCGCTCAACGGATTGGTTCAACCAATATCTCAACTAGACCAAGCAAGTCGGCACAATTCGACAACGCGCAGCGTGGGCTACTGCTCGAACTCACACTTGAACGTTGACTTGGTTCGTCGTCTGCGCCATAACGTTTTCATGCCTGGGAGGAGTTCGTGAACCGACGAGAACTGTTACAGGCTGCAGGAGTTTTGCTTGGCTATTCTTCGATGAGCCGGCTTGCCGGCGCTGCTGAGCTACAAGATGCGGCCGTGCCGCGCACCAACTGGTCTGGCAATCTGCACTACAGCACTGACAAAGTTTTTGCGCCTGGGAGCGCGGAAGAAACGGCGGCGATTGTGCGCGCCAACACAAAACTCAAACCGCTGGGATCGCGGCATTGCTTCAACGACATCGCGGACAGCAGCTACGCGCAGATCTCCATGCGCGGTGTGAAAGGCATAAAGATCGACGCGGCGGCGAAGACGGTGACAGTGGGTGCCGGAACGGCCTATGGCGAGCTGGCTCCGGTGCTGGACCAGGCCGGTTTCGCGCTGTCCAATCTTGCCTCCCTGCCGCACATTTCGGTGGGGGGGACCATCGCCACCGCGACGCATGGTTCCGGCGTTGGCAATCAAAATCTTGCCGCTGCGGTGCAGGCACTGCGCCTGGTGAAGGCCGACGGTTCGGTGGTTCAGCTCTCGCGGGCCGACGATCCAGCGCACTTCCCACTGGCGATCGTTCACCTCGGCGCGCTGGGTGTGGTCACCGAAGTTACACTCGGCATCGTGCCGCGCTTCGATATGTCGCAGGTTGTCTACGAAAACCTTTCATTCGATCACCTGGAAAAGAATCTGGATGCGATCATGGGCGCCGCCTACAGCGTGAGCCTTTTCACCGACTGGCAGCGCAACCGCGCGACGGAAGTGTGGATCAAGCGAAAAATAAATCCGAATGAGCCCGAGTTTAAGCTCGCTCCAGAGTTCTACGGCGCCACTCTGCAGAAAGTGAAATTGCATCCCGTCGCCGGGCAATCCGCCGAACCTTGCACCGAACAGTTGGGCAGCGTGGGTCCGTGGTATCTGAAGCTGCCGCACTTCAAAATGGAATTCACGCCCTCGACCGGACGCGAACTTCAGACCGAGTATTTTGTGCCACGCTCGGAAGGCTACCGCGCGATGCGCGCTGTCGAGCAGTTGCGCGACCGCATCACCCCGTTGCTCTTCATCACCGAGATTCGCACCATCGCTTCGGACCAAATGCCAATGAGCATGCACCACGGCCGCGAATCGCTGGCCATCCACTTCACCTGGAAGCCCGATGAACCGGCGGTGCGCCAGCTGTTGCCAACCATCGAAGCCGCGCTAAAGCCCTTCGGAGTGAGGCCGCACTGGGGCAAGATTTTCGAGATCGACCCCACCTATCTGCGCGCACAATATCCCCAGATGGATCAATTTCGCGCCTTAGCATCCTCAATGGATCCTACGGGAAAATTCCGTAACAAGTATCTCGATCGCAATATCTTCAGCTAGGTTCGCCGGGAATCCTTAGAGGCGCCCTCGGGAAGATTAAATTCCAGCAACGTCGGACCCGTCGAAAGAGTCCAATTGTTGGAAGGAAATGTCGTCCGATGAATTTCGTTCAGACTTCAGTTCTCGAAATCGCTTTCGAAGATTTAGGTTCCCCCGACGCCCCGGTTGCAGTGCTGCTCCATGGCTGGCCTGATTCTCCGCGCGGATGGAACGCGGTGGCGGCCCGTCTTCGCGCTGACGGCTGGCGAACAATCATCCCCTATCTCCGTGGTTCGCATCCGACTCGGTTTCTATCAGACTCCACGCCGAGATTCGGCGCCGGAGTGGCGCTGGCACAAGACGCCATCGATCTGGCGGATGCCTTGGAGCTAAAGAGATTCGCAATCGTCGGACATGATTGGGGAGCGCGCGCGGCGTACTCCATGGCAGCGCTCTTTCCTGAGCGGGTTTCGGCGGTGGTCGCACTGGCCCTCGGTTACCAGCCGCGTGCCCGTTTCCATGTTCCCGGTTTCCAGCAATCGCGTCGATTCTGGTATCAGTGGTTCCAGTGTCTTGACGGAGGCGTCGAAGCGCTGCGAAAAGATCCAGTTGGATTCGCGCGCATTCAATGGGAAACATGGAGTCGGCCGGGCTGGTTCGACGAAAACGAATTTCGCGTCACCTCCGAAAGTTTTTTACATCCAGACTGGACCGCGATTACCCTAAACGCTTACCGTTCGCGGTGGATTCGCGGCGAAGCCTCCGACCCGCGCTACGATTCGCTACAAGCGCGTCTGGCGCAGCTCGAAATTCTCTCGACGCCGACCCTGATGATCCAAGGCGAGTCCGATTTCTGCGATGATGCGCACGAGTCCGAAGGCCTCGAAAAGTATTTTTCGGGTGAGTATCATCGGCTGCTGCTAAGTGGCATCGGACACTTTCCGCACCGAGAGGCACCGCAATCAGTGTCTGACGCTGCCATCTCGTTTCTGCGAAAGAATCATTAACGCAAAGCGGCGCCTTCACATCCGCGGACTAGCTTGGCCTTGTCAGGAACGGATACAAGGAGACCATTATGAAAGCGGCCGTCATTACAGCACCTGGCGTAACGCCCGCGTACGCCGATTTCGAAAACCCGCAGGTCCTTCCTGGCCAGGAGATTATCTCGGTGAAGGCCGCCGCGCTCACTCACCTGACCAAAGGCCGCGCGTCCGGCGAGCACTACAGCGCCGGACACGACTACCCGAATGTTGCCGGCGTCGATGGCGTAGGCCGCACCGCCGACGGCCGCCGCGTGTATTTCGCGCTGCCTTCCCCGCCCTTCGGCGCCATGGCGGAGGAAGCGCCGGTGCGCGCTTCCCAATGCGTGCCGGTGCCGGACGATCTCGACGACGTACTCGCCGCGGCGCTCGCCAATCCGGGCATGTCCTGCTGGGCCGCGTTCGCCGAACGCGCCAAGCTGCAGCGCGGCGAGACGGTGCTAGTCAACGGCGCCACTGGTGCCGCCGGACGACTCGCGGTGCAGATTGCCAAATACATGGGAGCTGGGCGCGTCATAGCCGCAGGCCGCGGCCGCGGGGCGCTGGAAAGCCTGAAATCCATCGGCGCCGACGACATCATTCAGTTCGACCTCGATCCTTCACGCCCCCAAGCCGCGGCAGAACTCGAAGAAGCGATGAAGCAGCAATTTTCCGCTGGCGTCGACGTAGTGATTGATTATCTGTGGGGCCAAAGCGCGGAGATTATTTTGATGGCCGCAGCCGAGGCTGGCCGTGAGGCTATTCCGACGCGGTTCGTGCAAGTCGGCGCGATGAGTGGCGACAGCATCCGGTTGCCCGGCGCCGCGCTGCGCTCTTCCGCTACGGTTCTAATGGGCAGCGGAATTAATAGCGTTCCACTGGAAGGTTTGCTGAACGCGATTCACAAAGTTTTCGAAGCCGCGCGCCCGGCCAACTTGCAGGTCCACACCAAAGCCGTTCCACTCGCGGACGTGGAGAAAACCTGGAACGCGGATACCGGCGGCGATCGAGTCGTATTCGTCATCAACTAGCCACGTCGGCGTAAATCGGCTCCGGCGCCCGCCGGAGCCGATTCGCGGCACCGCCGTAAACTTTCCCGCATTTCTCTAAATCCCCAACCCCGCCAATTGAATCAACTAGAGGTACCCGATGCACCGGTTCGGTGACGGCAGGCGTAGGTCAAAACTCGCCCTGCATCGCCAAATCGATCGGCATGGAACGCTACGAACGGCTCAGGGAGAAATAATAATCATGGCTAAGAAACTGGATGGAAAGGTCGCATTCATTACCGGCGGGTCGCGCGGCATTGGCGCGGCCATCGCCAAGCGTTTAGCAGCGGACGGTGCGAGCGTGGCCGTCACTTACACCAAAGGCGCCGATGCGGCCACGTCCGTGGTGAAAGAAATCGAACGCGCTGGTGGAAAGGCCCTCGCGGTTCAGGCCGACGCCACCAACGCCGCGGCCGTCAAAGCCGCGATAGAAAAAGCCGTCGCGACTTTCGGCAAGCTCGACATTCTGGTGAGCAATGCCGGCACCGCCATCCCCAAGAAATTCGAAGACGCGACGCTCGAAGAACTCAATGACGTGGTCAACCTGAACATTCTCGGCGCCTTCTACGCCACCCACGCGGCGCTGAAGCACATCGGCAAAGGCGGCCGCATCATCCTGATCGGTTCCTGCGTCGGCGAACGCATGATGACGCCCGGCCTGGTTCCCTACTCCGCCACCAAGGGCGCGATCAAAATGTTTGCCCAAGGCCTTTCCCGCGAAGTCGGCGATCGCGCCATCACCGTGAACAACGTCCAGCCGGGCCCAATCGACACCGAATTGAATCCGGCATCGGGAGACTGGGCCACGCCGCAGATTGCCAACACCGCGCTCGGCCGCTACGGGACGGTCGACGAAGTGGCAGCGCTGGTCGCCTTCGTCGCCAGCCCCGAAGCGTCCTACATCACCGGAGCGAATCTCACCGTCGACGGCGGCACCAACGCGTAACACCGCGTCATAGCGTCGTCGCGTCGGCTCGCGGTAACGACTGCGCGTACTCCGCCGCATAAAAATCTCCGGCGGGACGCCTAGCAAGCTATACTCCCGCCGGAATTTTGGGAGTGCGCGCGTGTCGACAAAAACTCAGCCGGAAGTCGTGATTCGCGTGGCTACACCTGCGGACGCTGCCATCTGCGGCCCTATTTGCTATCAAGCTTTCGCCGCCATCAGCAACGCGCACGGATTTCCCCCCGATGTCCCCAGCCCGGAGGCCGGCGTCGGCCTATTCAGCATGATGTTCGGCAGCTCGGGCTTTTATTGCCTCGTTGCAGAGGTAAGTGGCCGCGTCGTGGGCAGCAATTGTCTGGACGAGCGTGCGTTGATCGCCGGCATCGGTCCAATCACCATCGATCCCGCCGCGCAAAATCTGGGCGTCGGTAAAAAATTGATGCACGCGGTGATGCGGCGTGCGAAGGAACGCGGCTTCGCCGGCATCAGGCTGGTGCAGGCCGCGTTTCACAATCGTTCGCTCTCGTTGTATTCCAACCTGGGCTTCGACGTCCGCGAGCCGCTTTCCTGCCTGCAGGGACGAACGCGCGAGCGCGTTATTCCGGGCTGCGCCGTTCGCAACGCTACGCCGGCAGACCTGGAAACCTGCAACGCACTGGCGCAGCGCGTCCATGGTTTCGACCGAGCTATCGAGCTGAGCGAAGCGATTCAACATCAAACTGCCAAAGTCGTCGAACGCGAAGGCCGTCTCACCGGATACGCCACGGTTCTCGCGTTCTTCGGCCATGCCACAGCGGAAAGCAATCAGGATCTGTGCGCGTTGATCGCTTCGGCAGAATCGTTCGCCGGGCCGGGAATTTTAGTACCTTCGCGGAACAGTTCCCTGCTGCGCTGGTGCCTGGCCAATGAATTGAAGGTCGTCCAGCCCATGACGCTGATGAGCACCGGTCTTTACAACGAGCCGCAGGGTTCTTGGCTCCCCTCGATCGAGTTCTAATCATGCGCCAGCAAAAACATTTACGCTTCACTCTGCTTCGTTCGACACTTTTGCTCCTGGCGTTTTTTCTGATCAGCGCGTTCGCTGCGAAAGCCCAAAGCGTCGGCTGGGAACCAGCGCCGGGGCACACGCAAATTCCGCTGTGGCCCGGCACGCCGCCCGACGCGCTACCGGCCGCTGCCCCAGAAACCGCAGCGACCACTGAGGGAGAAAAACTGGTCGGCGGCAAGACCTGGATTTATGTCTCCAACGTTTTCCGTCCGACGATGACCATTTACTCGCCGAAGGAAAAAAACACCGGGGCCGCGGTCATGGTCTTTCCTGGAGGCGGCTACCAAATTCTTGCCATGGATTTGGAAGGCACCGAAGTTTGCGATTGGCTGACTTCCCGCGGCATCACCTGCGTGCTGCTGAAATATCGCGTCCCCAACACTGGTCCACATTGGGAAGAGAAATGCGATTGCCAGGTTTATCCCAAAGCGCCGATGGCGCTCGAGGACGCACAACGCGCACTGCGTCTGGTCCGTTTTCACGCCGCGGAGTGGCACATTGATCCGCACAAGATCGGCGTGCTTGGCTTCTCCGCCGGCGGGCACCTCGTGGCGGCGACCAGCACCCGGTTTAACGAGCGTCTTTACGCACCCGTAGATGAAGCTGACCAAGAAAGCGCCCGCCCCGATTTTGCCGTGGCTCTCTATCCCGGCCATTTATGGATGGACGAGAAGAAATTCGAATTGAATCCGGAGATTACCGTCACGCGAGAGACGCCACCGACGTTCCTGATTCAGGCGCAGAACGACAACGTCGATAGCATCAATAATTCGCTGGTGTATTACCTGGCACTGAAAAACGCAGGAGTTCCGGTCGAGTTACATATCTACGCCGAGGGCAAGCACGCCTTCGGCCTGCGCCGCACAAAGTTTCCGATCACCGCGTGGCCTGAATTGGTAGAAAAGTGGCTAGTTACAATCGGCGTCTCGCCGAACTGAGTCCGAGCGGGTATTTTCGAAGTTAGCGCGGCGCCGGCTGGGGCAGCCGGGTGAATTCCATGCTGCCATCGTTTACCCGGCCGAAGCGCAGCGTCATTAAATCCATCGCGTAGTTCTGGTACAGCTTCCACGGCTTTTTCGAGCCTTGCCGCGGCAACATTTCGCGCGAGCGCTGCACGTACCCTGAAGTCAGTGCGACCACCGGCTCTTCCGTGATCGCCGCGTCCCGGCGCTTCGGAGTGCAATATGCGTAGCCTTTGGCGTCCATATAATTCAGCAGACGGCACAAATATTCGCTGGTCAAATCCACCTTCAATGTCCAGGAAGCGTTGGTATAGCCGAATGCCGACGCCAAATTCGGAATGTCGCTGTACATCATTCCTTTGTAGCTCAGCGCTTTCACCGGTTCCACGCGCGCGCCATCGACGATAAATTCTATTCCGCCGAGCAGCTTCAGGTTCAATCCCGTCGCGGTCACGATGATGTCCGCCGGAAGATCTTCGCCGGATTTCAGCCGCAAGCCGGATTCAGTGAAGGTGTCGATCTCGTCGGTAACGATCGCCGCGTTGCCTTTGCGGATGGCCCGGAATAGATCGCCGTCAGGGACCAGGCACAGCCGCTGGTCCCAGGGGTTGTAGCGCGGCGTGAAATGCTTGGCCACGTCGTACTCCGGTCCTAGAAATTTCCGGGCAAATCCCACGATGACTTTTTTGGTTTGTTCCGGCTTGCGCCGCGCAACACCGTAAAAATAAATTCCCAACAGCACGTTCTTCCAGCGAATCAGCCGGTCGGCGAACCGCGCCGGGGCATGTTCGTGCAGCCATCTCGCGATTCCGTCTTCAGACGGCCGCGCCACGATGTAGGTCGGCGAGCGCTGCAGCATGGTTACCTGCGCCGCCAGCTCCGCGAGCGTCGGAACCAACGTGACCGCCGTCGCCCCGCTGCCAATCACCACAATTTTCTTACCGGAGTAGTCGAGACGATCGGGCCACTTCTGCGGATGGACGATGGTCCCGCGAAATCTCTCCATCCCCGGCCAGCCCGGCATGTAGCCCTGCGCATAATCGTAGTAACCGCTGCACACGTAAAGAAAATTGCAGGTAAATCGCGCCGACTGGCCGCCGGCACCGGTCGCCTCGATCGTCCACAGCCCTTGATCCGACGACCACGACGCGCGGCTGACTTGATGGCCGAACCGGATTTTTTGATCGATGCCGTACTGTCGCGACGTTTCGCGGATGTAACTAAGAATCGAAGGCCCGTCCGCGATCGCCTTTTTCCCGCGCCAAGGACGGAACCTGTAGCCCAGCGTGTACATGTCCGAATCGGACCGCACTCCGGGGTAACGAAACAGATCCCAGGTGCCACCAGTCGCGTTGCGACTCTCCAGAATGACGAAGCTTTTCCGCGGGCACTGGGTCTGTAAGTGACAGCCCGCACCGATCCCGGAGAGTCCCGCGCCAACGATCAGAACGTCGAAATGTTCGAGACCTTTGGCATCGGGCAGCGTCGCTGCAGCGTTCTGGAGGGATACTGACATTTTGGTCTGGCGACTATCTTACATCCGGGGACGAACGAAAAACATTTTCCGGCGCGAATCGGCTGCCGCGGCTCGGCTAGCGCTTGCGGTCAGTCATCGAATCTCGTGCCGGGCCTTGGGCCGTATTCTCGCGCTCGACCTCTTCGATTTCCACCCGCTCGCGTTTGATTTCGAGCCGCAGCCGGCCAAAAATGCTCATATAAAGGTTGGCGACCCACACCAGTGAAAAACCGGAAACCAGATATCCGCGCCAGTCCGGGAAAAGCAGCTTGTAGTGAGTGATGAACAGCAGCGCCACGGTGACGTAGTGGCTGAAACAGAATTCGCATGTCACCAAATAGAAGAATTTCCGCTCAACGAAACTCTGGCAGGCCTGGCTTTTCTTCGCGCACCATTCGCGAGGCTCGCGAAAGATTTCTTCGTGGGTTACGGTCCAGGCCACCGATGCGGCCGGGATGGCCAGAATAAACAGTGCGATGATTTGCTGCGAAAGCGGTGGCATCAGGCCTGCTTCTTTTCCAGAATCGCCCAACGCGCATAGAGGTCGTCGACCGCCCGCTGCGCGTCTTCAGTCTGCACATAGGCCGCATGTAAACGCGAAGCGTCGGTCGAAATCTCCGGATCTTCCAGCACCGCGCGCTTGGCGCGCAAATCTTCTTCGGCCTTGGCAAGTTTCTTTTCGAGCGAAGCCAGTTCGCGCGATTCGGTGTGCGAAAGCTTGGCTTTGGCTCCATTACCCTCGACGACGGCCACCGCGGCAGGAATCTCCGCCGGCTTCGCGGACTTGGCGGCGGCTGCTGGTTTCGCGGCTTTCTCCGGCCGCTTGCCCTTGCGCGAACGTTGCCACACTTCCCACTGCGAATAGTCCGCAAATCGCTCGATGTCGCCCAGACCATCGAGACCGAGCACCACATTCGACACCCGGTCGAGCATGTAGCGGTCGTGGGTCACCAGAATCAACGCACCGCGAAATTCCAGCAGGCTGTCTTCCAGGATTTCCAGCGTCGGAATGTCCAGATCGTTGGTCGGCTCGTCCAGCAGCAGCACGTCCGCGGATTGCAGCATCAGCTGCGCGATCAGCACCCGCGCGCGTTCGCCGCCCGAAAGCTTGCCCACCGGCCGGTTCAGATCTTCATTGGCGAATAAGAATCGCGCGGCCCAGGACGCCACGTGAATCACCCGGTCCTGGTAGGTCACTGAATCGCTCTCCGGCGCCAGCGCCCGTCGCAACGATACATCCGGGTCGAGTTCGCGATTCTGATCGAAGTAAACAATCTTCAGCGCGTCGGCCTGCGCAATCTTTCCAGCGGTGGGCTGAATGTCGCCGCGCACCAGTCGCAGTAACGTGGATTTCCCGCTGCCATTCGGCCCCACCAGGCCCATCCGCATTTGTGATTGCACGATGAAATTCAGATTCTCGAAAAGTGTCCGCCCGCCCAGCGCGCAGGAAACGCCCTGGAGCGTGATCAATTGCTTGGTCTTCCGGTCGCTCGCCGAGAAATCGATCTTCGCGGTGACGTCCCGCGTCCGCTGATTCAGATCCGCCAGTTCCCCAATCATTTCGTGGGCTTTGTCGATCCGCGATTTCGATTTGGTGGTTCGCGCCTTGGGACCGCGCCGCAACCATTCGATTTCGGTGTGCACCAGATTAGCCAGAGCGTCCTGCCGCTTACCCTGCGCGTGCAGATACTCTTCTTTAGCTTCGAGAAACTTCGTGTAGGGGCCTTTCACCCGCAGGTATCCGTCCGCGTACATGCGGCTCAGCTCGACGATGTCGCTCGCGATATTCTCCAGGAAATAGCGGTCGTGGCTGACCACCACGCAAGCAAACGCCGCATTCTGTAGCAAAGTTTCCAGCCACTTGATTCCAGCCAGATCCAGATGGTTGGTCGGCTCGTCGAGCAGCAGAATATCCGGCTCCTGCACCAGCGCTTCGACGATAGCCAGGCGCTTTTTCCATCCTCCCGAAAGCGAATCGGTGAGCAGTTCGGGGTCCGGGAAACCGGCTCGGCTCAGCGCCTCCGAAGTCCGGAAATGATGATCCGCATGCGAAACCCCAGCTCGTTCCAGCGCGGCTTCAATCACCGAGCTGCAGGTCGAGCCTTCTGCGAATTCGGAAATCTGCGAGACGGAAATCAGCCGCGTGCCTTTGCGCACCGCCACATCACCGCTGTCAGGCTTGACGGTCCCGCGCAAAATTTCCAATAACGTGGATTTTCCGGATCCGTTGGGGCCAATCAGGCCGATCCGGTCGCCTTCGGAAATCGTGAAAGAAATATTTTGGAATAGCGGCGCTGCGCCGAACCGCTTCGAAAGGCCTTGCGCGTTGATGATGGGTGGCAAATGGTCCGTTTCTCCTACCCTCAATTTTACCCTTGAAGCACCCGGCGGCGCAAAATGCCCTGCTAGAATGCGGAAGATGAAAGTGCCGATCACCGCGCGAAGATGACCACGTCCTCGCCCTCCGCATCCAGCTCCGGCCGCGAAGCCTTCGACGCCATCGTCATCGGCGCGGGCGCCGCCGGCCTGATGTGCGCTATCGAAGCCGGCAAGCGCGGACGCCGCGTCGCGGTATTGGAGCACGCTGAGCGCGCCGGCAAGAAAATCCTGATCTCCGGCGGCGGCCGCTGCAATTTCACCAACCTGCATTGTCAGCCGGAGAACTTCCTCTCCGCCAATCCGCATTTCGCCAAATCGGCGCTGGCCCGCTACACGCCGCAGGATTTCATCGCGCTGGTCGAAAAGCATGGCATCGCCTACCACGAAAAAACGCTCGGCCAATTATTCTGCGACCGCTCGTCAAACCAAATCACCGGAATGCTCGAAGCGGAATGCCGCGATGCCGGGGTCCGGCTGATCCTCGGCGCCAGAATCAAAGCAGTCCGCCACGCCGATGCCTTCGTCACGTCTACGTCCCTCGGCGAATTCGAAGCCCCAGCGCTGGTGATCGCCACCGGCGGCCTCTCCATCCCGAAAATGGGCGCGACGGCCTTCGGCTACGACCTCGCCCGCCAGTTCGGCGTAAAAATTCGCAAAACCAATCCGGGCCTGGTGCCCTTGCTCCTGAACGCGCAGGACCGCAACAATTATTGCGATCTCGCCGGCGTTGCGGCAGACACTGAAGTTTCCTCCGACGGCGCAGGCCCACGATTTCGCGAGGCCATGCTCGTTACCCATCGCGGCCTCAGCGGCCCCGCTATCCTGCAAGCTTCATCGTACTGGCAGAACGGCAAACCGATTCACATCGATCTTGCGCCCGGCCAAAACGTTTTTATACCGCTCCTGAACGATCCAGCCCGCACCGCGAACCATGCTCGTGCCGCGCTGCTGCAGTTCCTTCCAAAACGCCTGGCCACGCGCTGGCTCGAACTTCGCACGCCCGCAGCCTGGAGTAACGCCGCCATCGAACAGCTCGAAAGCGAACTTCACGACTGGACGATCCAGCCGGCCGGCACCGAAGGCTACGAGAAAGCTGAAGTCACCACCGGCGGCATCGATACCGACGAGCTTTCCAGTAAAACGATGGAAGCCAAAAAAGTGAAGGGACTCTTTTTTATCGGCGAGGTGGTGGACGTCACCGGCCACCTGGGCGGATTTAATTTCCAGTGGGCCTGGGCCTCAGGTGCCGCCGCCGGCCGCGCGATTTAAAAAGAAACCCGGAAGTCGTGTAGTCGCCGGGTACTTGGAGTATGGTGTCGTATACCATAAGTGTTACGCGGAAACGGCGCGCACCACCACCTGAAAGGATCCGCATGACCGCCCAGAAAAAATCGGAAATCGACTTCCCTTCGCTGCTGCCGTCCTCGCGCACCATCGAGTACCCGGCCGACGGAACCATCTTCGTGCAGGAAGATCGCTGCAGCGACGTGCACTACATCAAGCACGGCGTCGTAAAGTTGATGCTCGTTTCCCGCCGAGGCCGCAGCGGCATTCTGGGCTTTTTAGGCAAAGGCGATTTTTTCGGCGAAGGCTGCATCGGCGGCCGGGCTTCGTATCTCACCTCCGCCATCGCCTTGGTCCCCACCACGGTGAACGTGGTTCGCCAGAAGCAAATGCTCGAACTGCTGGCCAAGGAGCCGCACGTCTGCGCCCGCTTCATTAATTATCTTTTATCGCGCAACCACCGCATCGAAGAAGACTTGATCGATCACCTTTTCAATTCGTCCGAAAGGCGCCTGGCCCGTACCCTCTTATTGCTGGCTCAATACGATCGCGGCGGCACCGAAGCTCTGGTGCTGCAGCAACTGACTCACGACACGCTGGCGGATATGATCGGCACCACCCGCTCGCGCGTGAACGTTTTCATGAACAAATTCAGAAAGCTGGGATTCATTCACTACACCCGCACCGGCCAATTGAAGGTCTACCAGTCGCTGGCCACCGTTCTGGAGGAATAAATGACCGAAGGGCACGATTCACCGCGCCGGAGTTGATACCGCGGCACAATCTGCGGGCTTACCCTTGTTTTCCGCGGATTCGCGGATGTAGGATAAACGGTGTTATCGTAGATATTTACATTGGAGATAGGGCGTGACCGAACCGCAGTGGGGTTTTCAAAATACTAGTGGCGCTCGCTTTCCGGCTTCGTGGGCTTTTTCCAGTTTCCAGGCAGAAGACGTAATTAACCCATCGGTCTTCGATTCAGCTTCGAACGACGGCGACCCTTCAACCTCCGGGCGCAAACGCTTCAAAATTCTGATCGCCGATGACCATGAGGCCGTCCGCCGCGGATTGCGTTCGGCAGTGGCCGGAGCGGGTTGGGAATTATGCGGCGAAGCGGTGCACGGTCAGGATGCCGTGGAAAAAGTGCAAGCGCTGAAGCCGGACCTGATCATTCTGGACCTGAGCATGCCGGTGATGAATGGCCTGGATGCCGCCCGCGAAATCCGCAAAAAAGCTCCGGGCGTAAAAATCGTCGGCTTCACCATGCATGAATCGGCACAGGTGCGCGAACAAACCACCATGATCGGCTTCCACGCTTTGGCCGCGAAGTCCGCTCCGCTGGGCAATCTGCTGGCCACGGTCCGCTCCATCCTCGAAACGTCATAGCTCCGCGCAGCCCGGCACACGCCGGGAGCAGTCCGCAAGACCCGCAAGTTTTACTATTCTTACGCTTCGACGATTTGATTCCGGATGGCGTAGCGAACCAGTTCGCTAACGGTGTGAATCTGCAGCTTGCGCATGATATTCGCGCGATGGGTTTCCGCGGTTTTTACGCTGATGTTCAGTGAGGATGCCACTTCCTTGCTGCTCTTGCCTTCGGCCAGCAACTGCACGATTTCGCGTTCGCGGGTAGTCAGCCGGTCGCGCAGCGGCTCGCCTTCATCATGCTTCGGCCCGCCGTCGCTGAAACTGGTCAGCATCACTTCGGTGGCGCGCGAAGTAAAAAACGGTTTCTTCTTGGACAGCGACTCCACCGCAATCACCAGATCGCGGTCCGAATCCGATTTCACCACGTAGCCGCGCACGCCCGCTTCCAGAATTTCGCGGATCAATTGATCCGAATAGTGCGCGGTAAAAATCAAAACTTCTGTATCCGGCGAAGCTTTCTTGATTCTTTTCGCTGCGTCCACCCCGTTCAGGTCCGGCATGCTGATGTCCAGAATCACCACGTTCGGTTTCAGCTCTTCGGCTTTGGCCACCGCTTCCCGTCCGGTCGTCGCCTCTCCGCAAATCTCCCAGCCCGGATGCGACTCGAGCAACGTCCGCACACCACGACGCATAATGTCGTGATCGTCAGCAATCATGATGCGGACCGTTTTCATCTGCCCTCCGCGAAGCACCACCGCAAGCCTGTTGCAATTCGCCCGCTGATTCCAAAATCCGGGTTACCTGTCGCTATATACAACACGAAAACCGTGTTGTCAAAATTTCGACCGCGACAAGCTGGCCGCACGCGCATCAATACCCAATCACGAACTTGAAACGCGCGGCTCCAGGAACCAGGAAGACTTCGTTGGCGAAAGTATAGCAGGTTCTAGGCGTCCCCGGCGTTCCGCAACTGATTCGAAAGGGCTTGCGTAAGATTTACGCTGCCCCGCAAAAATTGCCGCCAAACGCCAGTGCGCCAAACTTGGCATAGCTCTAATCGACTGATTTTGCAACAGTTACAGACTGTCCGTCCGGACAGGTCTGGCCCTCGGCTTGCTTTTTATTACTGCGGACAATGCGATGAGTCAAACGAATTCCAGTTCGGAGGCCGAGATGAAACTGACCTACGATATTTTCAGGCGATTTTCGAACGACGGTCCCATTTGGATCGAAACGGTTCAGGGCTTGGACACCTGCAAGTCGCGTCTGCTCGACTTGGTCCAGCACAATCCGGGCGATTACTTCGCTTTCGACCCGCTCCATTCGCGGGTCGTCGCCAGCAGCTCCGATCATGCCTTGCTGTCGGTCAGTTTGTAGGCTTCCGGCACAGAGACGTCCTTCGCGGCCTTATCGTCGCGCAAGCCTAGAAAAACTGCCTGTCGGACTCTACCGTCTGCGGTGATTTCGCTGTAAGAAACCTGCGCCACGAGTTTCGGCTCCAGAAAAGACACTCCCTTCTCGCGCTGCAGGTCGATAAAACTCGACTTCGTCTTTACCAGTGGCAGCATTTTTCGGTGCAACGCCGCCAGCGACCGCTCATCGAAACCGGTTCCCACTTTGCCCACGTAGTAGAATTTCTTCGTTATGTACGCACCCAGCAGCAACGACCCAAAATAATTCCGCGATCCTTCGGGCTGGGTGAATCCCCCGATGACGAATTCGTCTTCCTGGTGCACTTTGACTTTCAACCACTGGTGCGAGCGCGACTCCGAATACGTCGACGAAAGATCCTTGGCGATCATTCCCTCCAGGCCTTTGCGCGCCGCGATTTGATAGGCCGTGAGTCCGTCCGCGGCCAGTCGCTGCGAAATGCGCAACACGCCTTTCTTGGCCACGGGGCCCAAGACTTTCTCGAGCAGCAATCGGCGTGCGGAAAGCGGCTCCCGCCGCAGGTCCTTGCCGTTCAAAAATAAAATATCGAACGCCACGAACACCGCATCGCCCGAGGTGCGCTGCAACAACTGAAAGCGCGAAACTTGGCCGCGGTCGAACACCACAGCTTCGCCGTCGAGCACCAGCGTTTTCGCCGGCAGCGCGCCGATGCCTGCCGCGATGTGCGGATAACGTGCCGCGCGTTCGATCGCGTTGCGCGAATATAGCTGAACATTTTTCCCTTCTTTGTAAGCGACGATGCGGTAGCCATCGTATTTTTCTTCGAAGACCCAGCCCTTACGTTGAAAAGGCTCGCGGGCCAGCGACGCAAGCATGGGCGAGACGCGAAACGGAATGGTATTCGGCATGGAAGGTCGGATTTGGGCAGGGGCGAACCCGCCGCGGTCTATTTCGTTTTGCTTTTCGGGCGCTTGCCGGCGGCGCCGCCCTTGGTAAATTTTGCAGAAGATGTTGCGCGACGCGAGGCAGCAGCCTTGGCAGAAGCTTTCGCCGTAGTTTTTCCCGCCGGCTTGGTCGGCGGAGCGCTGGCACCTGACTTCCCCGCGGTCGCAGGATCCCCGGTCGCCGCTTTGGCCACGTCGCCGCCGCCTTCCTTGGCAATCTCCGCGAGCAAGCGCTTGCTCACCACCGACCGCGGCTTATCCAAAGTAATATCTTCGGTCGACGCGTATTCATCGCGATGCTTGATCAGCAGCCAGGATTTCCCATCGTCGCGCCCGTAGCCGCGCGTGCGCACCAATACCCACGATCCCTTCAACTTTTTTCCGTACAGCGTCATTTTCAGGTCGCCCTTGGTCAGCGCCGCATCCACGTCTTCCTGCTCCGGAGTCCAGGTGCCTTGGTCCCAAACCATTACCGTGCCGCCGCCGTATTCGCCTTCCGGGATCACGCCCTCGAACGTCGCGTAATCGATAGGATGATCTTCGACCTGCATCGCCAGGCGCCTCACGGTCGGGTCGAGCGCCGGGCCTTTCGGCACCGCCCAGGAAAGCAGCACGCCTTTCCACTCGATGCGGAAATCGTAATGCAGCGCGGTCGCCCGGTGCTTTTGAATCACATAAATCAGCGGCGCGTGCTTGGCTTTCGCCACAACTTTTCCGGCAGGCTCAGGAGTCACTCCAAAATTGCGCTTCTTGTCGTAATCGATCAGGGGCATGTCGTTCCTCGCTCGGTCTGCCGCATAGGGCGCTGCAAAATCAGCACGAAGGATTCAACAGAAGGACGCTGGAGTCAACTGGGTGGATGCTGTATTACCGCAGCGTCGCGCTGTCGGCCGGAAAGTCTGCCGCTCAGTCGGCGACGCGCGTCGTCGGGTCGCGGCGCGAAAGCTGATTGCGCCCCGGGTTGCGCCATTCGCGCCCCTCGCGCCGAAGCAATTCCGTAGCAGCGTCCGGGCCCCACGATCCCGCGGCATAATTCGGAAAATCGCGCGGCGGCAGAGCCTTCCACACATCCAGGATCGGCTGCACCACCGTCCACGCCGCTTCCACCATGTCCGCCCGCTGAAACAGCGTCGGGTCGCCCATCATGCAATCGTAGAGCAGCGTTTCGTATCCGGTAGATGGCGTGGTGCCGAAATAATCCGCATACTGAAAATCCATGTTCACCGCGCCCAGCCGCACCACCGGCCCCGGCACTTTGGCTTCGAAGCTCAGCGAAATTCCTTCGTTCGGCTGAATATTCAGCACCAATTCGTTCGGTGGAATTTTCTCCACCGAAGTCTTACGGAACAACATAAATGGCGGCCGCCGGAACCGAATCACAATCTCCGTCAGCCGCTCCTTCATCCGTTTACCGGTGCGCAAATAAAAAGGCACTCCCGCCCAGCGCCAGTTGTCGATGTTCAGCGCCAGAGCCACGAACGTCTCGGTGCCCGATGCCGGATTCACCCGCGGCTCGGTGCGGTACGCCGGCACATGACGTCCGTCCACGGTGCCCTCGCCGTACTGCCCGCGCACCGCGTGGTCCAGCACTCGCTCCGGATTCATCGGCTGGATCGCCCGCAAAATTTTGGTCTGTTCGTCGTGTACTGCCGTGGCGTCAAAAGAAATCGGCGGCTCCATCGCGGTCAAGCTGATCAGCTGGAAAATGTGGTTCGGCACCATGTCGCACAGCGCGCCGGCCTTGTCGTAATAGTCGCCCCGCAGTTCGACGCCCAGCTCTTCCGCCACCGTGACCTGCACGTGGTCGACGTACCTGCGATTCCAGACCGGCTCGAAAATACCGTTGGCGAAACGAAACGCCAGAATATTCTGAACCGTCTCCTTCCCCAGATAATGATCGATACGGTAGACCTGATTTTCCTGCAGCACTTTTCCGATTTCGTGATTCAACGCGACCGCCGTGGCCAGATCGTGTCCAAACGGCTTTTCGATCACCACGCGCCGCCACTTCCCATTTACTTCATCGGTCAGGTGCGCCGCGCCCAGTTGCTTGACCACGATCGGGAAAAAAGTAGGGCTTGTCGCCAGATAAAACAGGCAGTTGCCCTGGGTCTGCTCTTCTTTTTCCACTTCCGCCAACAACGCTTCCAGCTTCAGGAATAATTTGGGATCTTGAAAATCTCCGGAGAGATAGTACAGGCGCTTGGCGAACCAGTCCCAGGTTTCCCGGTCCAGATTTGTAATCGTATATTCGCCGGCTTCCGGCGCCATGCGCGAACGAAATTCGTCGATGGAATATTCTTCGCGGGAAACTCCCACGATCGCGAATTGATCGGGGAGCAGTTTGCTTTTGGCCAGGTTATACAGCGCGGGGATCAGCTTGCGCTTGGTCAAATCTCCGGCCGCGCCAAAAATCACCATCACGCACGGAGGTGCGGGCCGGCCCTGCGCGCCCAAGATCGCATCGGCTGAATCGAACGTTCCCATCAATCCCTTTTCAGCTAGCTGCGCGCGGCTCGCTTCCTAGCCGAGCGCTTGCGCAATCGCGTTCTGCAGCGTAGTCAGCCCGGCCGCCAGATCAGAGCCCAAATGCACGCGCAGCGCGCGCCGGTTACGATCCGCCAACACCTGAAAATCGCCGCGCGCCTGCGCCGCTTTCACAATGCCAAAGGTGTAGGTCTGCCCCGGCACCGGCAAATCCGCCGCATCGTCGCAGGTGATTTGCAGAAATACGCCGGAGTTAGGTCCGCCCTTGTAGGCCTGCCCGGTTGAATGAAGGAACCGCGGCCCGAAACCCAAGCACGTCGCGATTTTCTTTTTATCGCGAATCGCATGACGCGAAATCTGCAGTTGCGCCTGATGCGCGTCGTTCCGTTCGATGTAAGCCAACAAACCCAAATAATCGCCCGCCTTGATCCTGCCGAAATGTGCCTTCAAGTAGCCAACCAAGCTGGCGTCGCCCCCCGCCGCCTGCTTCAACGCATCGGTATTCTTGGGATCGCTAAACAATTTCACGCCGCCGCCTTCAAAGAACGGCGTCTCCGCCGGCAGCGAGCCCACTTTCTCGTACTGATCGGTCAGCTTCCGCGTTTCGATCTTGCTGGCTTCCACGTCCGGCTGGTTGAACGCATTCACCCCGATCACCGAACACGCCGTGGCAATCGCAATTTCCCACCGGAAAAATTCCTGGCCCAGATCGTACTTGTCGGCCACCGCGATGCGCACCACCGGCTGCCCGGACTTTTCCAGCGCGTCCACATCCGCATCCAATTTTGCGTCCGAACTGCCATCCAGCCGCACGTACACGAAAACACGATCGTTGCCGTAAACGCCCGAAGCGCCAATCGCTTCGCGGTCCACCGGAATCAGGCCCTTGCCTTCTTTTCCCGATGATTCTGCGATCAGTTGTTCCAGCCACGCGCCCAGATCGGAAATTCCCGTCGAGGCGAACAGCGTCACCTTGTCCCGGCCCAGTTTCTGCCCGGTGCCCAAAATCGCGCCAAGAATCGCGCCCGGATTTTTATCGGCCGGCACTGAAGCGCCGCAGCCCATCACCATCTCTTCCGTTCGCTCCAGAAATTTCTGGATGCCCACGCCCTGAATTGCCGCCGGCACCATTCCAAAATTCGACAGCGCCGAATAGCGCCCACCGATGCTCGGCACGCCGTAGAAAATATTCCGAAACTTGTCCGTCTCGGCCACTTTCTGCATGTGCGACCCGGGATCAGTCGTCGCGATAAACCGCTTCCCCGCTTCCGCCGCACCCACCGCTTGGGTCACTTTGTCATAGAAGAACTGCTTGAAAATGTTCGGTTCCAGCGTGCTGCCCGATTTGCTGGCCACGATGAAAATCGTCTTGTTGATGTCGATATTTTTTTCGACGCTTCGAATCTGCGCCGGATCGGTCGAATCCAGCACATGCATCTGCGGCCGCCCCGGCTCGCGTCCGTAGGTCTTGGCGAAGACTTCCACGCACAGGCTCGAACCGCCCATGCCCAGCAGGACGCAATGGGTAAATCCGGCCTTCTCGATCTCCAATGCGATTTTCTTCAGCTTGTCATGCTGCGCGATCTGCTCGGCCACAATCGTCAGCCAGCCCAGCCACTTACTTTCGTCGGTGTTGGTCCACAGCGAAGCGTCCTTGGCCCACAGCCGCTTCACTTTGTCGTTTTTCTTCCAATCTTCGATCGTGGCCGCCACGGCCTTGGCGAAATCGTCCGGCAGCTTGTAAGTGAGTGTATTCATTATTTCTTCACCGCCGCGCCGTTGTCGCCGCCGGTCTGTTGCGCCACCGCCGCCAGCAAAGTCTTGAAGGCGTCCGCAAATTGCTTTACGCCGTCTTCGGTCAGCTTGTCGGTCGCCGCCTTCATCGAAATCCCGGCCTTCTCCAGTCCTTCCATGGTCTGGCGCGCGCCTTCCACGTTTTCTTCCAGGCTGTTGCGCGGCTTGCCATGATCGCGGAACGCGTCGTACGTCGCCGGAGGAATCGTATCCACCGTGTCCTTACCGATCAGCTCTTCCACGTAATAAATGTCGCTGTACGCCGGATTCTTGGTGCTGGTGCTGGCCCACAGCACGCGCTGCGTTTGCGCGTTCTTCGCCGCCAGTGGTTCCCAACGCGGGCCGCTGAAAATCTGCTTGTAACGCTGATAGGTCAACTTGCCGTTGGCAATGGCCACTTTGCCGTGGAGGTTCTTCAGCGCCGCGATTTTCCCAGCGTCAGTAGTCGCCTTGATCTTCGCGTCGATCTCGCCATCCACCAGCGTATCGATGCGGCTAATGAAGAAGCTGGCCACGCTGGCCACCTTCGAAGGATCGCCGCCGCTCTTCACGAACGCCTCGACGCCCGCCACGTACGCTTCCGCCACCTTCACATACACATCAAACGCAAACAGCAGCGTCACGTTCACGTTGATGCCTTCGCTGATCAATTGCTGAAACGCCGGAATTCCTTCCGGCGTCCCGGGCACCTTGATCATCACGTTCGGCCGTCCCACCGCCTTCCACAAACGCCGCGCGTCGGCCAGCGTCTCCTGCGTCTTGTGCGCCAGGTATGGCGAAACTTCCAGGCTCACGTAGCCGTCGTGAAATTTTGATTGCTCATACACCGGGCGAAAAATATCCGCCGCATCCTGGATATCCTTGATCGCCAAAACTTCGTAACGACCCATCGGGTCGAGGTCCTTCCGCGATTCCAGGCCCTTCAGCGTCTCGGCATAGAGCGTGCTGCCGGTAATCGCCTTCTCGAAAATCGAAGGGTTCGACGTCATCCCGCGCAGGCCGTCGTTATCGATCATCTTCTTCAGTTCGCCGGTGGTCAGCAGGTCTCGGCGGATGTAATCCAGCCACACCGACTGGCCGAAAGTGAGCAACGCTTTCAACGGATTCTGCGTCGCGCTTCCCGATTTCGATGTCGGCGTCGTATTCACGGTGGTGCTCATGGTCAAGCCTCCTTCAAAGATAGCGGTGGTGATTGGTCTCAGGTCGTCAGAGAAAGCCAATTCTACATCAGGACGAGCCGCGTGCGTGTGAATGCCAAATTATTTCGCAGGCCAACGGCCACGCTGCGCCCTACAAGGTTAGAGGGTTCTCATCTCAAATCGGTTCAATCTTTTTTTTCGCGCCTCTGCCCGAATTTGCTTGCTTAAAATCCCTTGGACCCGCGCCTCTGAACGGATACTCTTCGGCTATGAAAGCCTCTCGCCGCCCCCGACGAGCCCCCAGCAAATCCCAGGGCGAGTCCCAAAGCGCATCAACCACCGGAGGTCGTGAGCAGGTTCTGGCCCTATTCGTAAACGACTGGGCGATTGAGATGCTTCAAGCACTCGACCGCGGCCCCAAGCTGTATCCACAGATCGAGCGCGAATTCACCGCCGCGTCCCATGCTGCTTTGGCGGAGACGTTGCGCAACTTGCAGGATGTGGGCCTGGTTTGGCGCAAGGCCTACCCCACGTCGCCACCGCGCGTGGAATTTTCGCTTACCTCGCTGGGCAAGAGTTTCATCGAGCCTCTGCATGTGCTCTGCGAATGGGCAGACGTCCACGAACGCGAATTGGGCGCGGTAGCGGCCCGCAGAACCAAGCAAGCCAATCGAAAAATCAAAAAAGAGAAACCGCAGGCAGGATAAAAATAGTAGGTAGGAAGTTAGGAAGGAAGGAGAGGTTTTCTTACTCGGCGGCGCGCAAACCAGTCCGCATCGGACGGTAAATGTACCGCGTCCAGCGCGCAGTCCTTGCCAGGATTTTCCCCAGCAAATTCCGCGAGAACGATTCGAGATCGATATGATGTTTCCCGCGATGGATCCGGATCCCGCGCCCCACAAATTCTTTGGCGGATACCGGCGCGTCGGAACGGTCGAGTGCGTCGCCCTTCACCACTAGAAAGCTCGCGTTGCCGCCAATCACCGGCCGCGTAATCCTCTGCACCACGCGATGAACGAAAAGCCGGTTCGCGCGTTCATACAAGATCACGTCACCGGGCAGGATCTGCGCGAAATCGTACCGCCGCACGAAAACCTGGTCGCCCGGACGCACCCACGGAAACATGCTGCGCGCCACAATGCGAATTGTCGCCGACCCGCCGATGCGCACTTTCTCCGCCGCCGATTCGGACGCGAGTGGACTCGCCGGGCCGCGACGCGGTCCTTGCTCGACTGGATACGACGAAAGTGCGGAAGCTGCGCTCACGAAGCTTTGATGTTCCCTTTTGCACGTCGGATGCGAAATGTTTACTGGGCCCGAGAGGAAAGCAGCTCATCGTAGCCAAATAGATGAACCCACGACAGGGGAAATTGTTGCGTGTGTGCTGCAAATGAGAATGCCTGGGGCCGTACCGGATACTGGATGCACTACGCCGCCGGCTTCGTGACCGGTTTGGCGGCCGGGCGCCGCGCCCAGCCGTACTTCCGCATGAGTCGCAAAGGCCGCAGCGCAACGTACAAAGGCGCTAACGCCTTCGGCAGCCGCATCATCACCCAGTCTTCCTCGGCCGGAACCACCGAAAGCCGCAACGCGTAGCGCCAACCCTCGCCAAAACCATCGAGCATCCGCCGCCGGTAACTCCAACGCCCCGCCGCGTCCAGCGTCTGAAATTTTCGTTGCAGATGCCGCTGCAAAATCTCCGCCGCCAAATCCTGCGCTACCTGATCCGCGGCCACCGTCGCCGCAATATTCTCCGGCAAGCGCGCCCCCAAAACGTTGGTAGCCAGCGCTAGCCCCAAACGCAAAATCCGCATAGCGTGAACCGACTCCGCCACCTCCAGCGTCTTCGCCCAATTCATCTCCGGGCAGGCCTGCACCAGCTCCGCCACGTCCGCCATCCACGAAAAACGCTCCCAGAAGTCTTTCGACCCGTGAATGCACAGCATCGGCAGCAAATATTCCGGCGCAAAAGTCGGCACTTCGCGCCCCGCCACGCCAACTTGTATCGTGTGTTGAAAAAATTCGTCCAGGTTCGGCGGCACCGGAAAATGCCGCAGTGTCCGCTCGGTATGCAGCTCGACCATCGCCCGCCGCTCGATATCGCGATAGTTGTATTCACCCGGAACCAGCGCCGCCGAAGCCCCTGGCGAAAGAATCCAATCGAATTTGGGTTTGTAGCCCAGGCTCAGAATCACTTCGTGCGCGCCGGGAAGATCCCGCTGCCGCAGTACCACATCCACATCCTCAAATTCGCGCAACCCCACGTCGCCATACGCCTGCGCCGCAAGCACCGGACCTTTATAGGAAGCCGCCTCGATTCCCTTCTCGCGAAATAGCTCCAGCACCCGGATCAAATCCGCGGTCAGATACAGATTGCGCACCGTATTCGCGCGGCAGGTTTTCTTCAGGCGTTCGTTCGCGGCAGGCGGCGCGGCCTCCGGCGCAAATTCCGCCAGATGTTTGGCCAGCGAAGGTGTGATGGAATTCTCTTCAGCTTCGTACAGCAGGTAATCCCAATCGAGGGGCTGCGCGGCGAGTTCGCGGATTCTTTCAGCTACTTCGGGCGATACGCGCGTCCGCGCGCAGCAGATGAGCAGTTGTTTCTCGCGAGTGGCGCTGTCTTCTCCGGCGGCTCTCATTCATTTCCCATCGAGGGCGTTCGCGCGGCAGATGACTCCTCCAGCGCGAAGACGATGAGAAATTCTACGCCATGTGCGTGGAGCCGGAAAGCGAGCTGTTGCTCTACGTACCCAGCACTATGCCAAGCCGGTCGTTGTGCGGCGCACTACGCCGCTATCGGAAACTTCAGCGCACCTTCCATTTGCACCTGGCGGCTGATCTTGCTCAGCTTGCCTCGAAAATTCTGCCAGTTCAGCCCCGCTGCGGTGCAAACCATCTCGAAATCCTGGTCGCTATTGAAAAGAAAATCCTGTGCTTCGCGGCGCGCGCGCAGCGTCCCATTCCGCCAGTCTTCCACCGCGTTTACAAGTACGGCGGTCCACAGCCGGCGTTCTGAAATCACGTCTTCCGTCGCGGTGTGATACGAGCTGGCCTGAATTTCTGCGGTAGTCCCCATCGTCGTTCCCCCTTGCCTTCTTCCAGATTTCGTCGCTGTGTCGGCAGCAACTCTGGAATTGCACTCGGGATGCCAGACACGCACTCTGCAGAGATTTGTCACCAGGGGAGCTAAGTCGATGGAAACGCTGAACTTCGGGGCCCACAGTCGAAAGGTACAGATCCAACAAAACCGGGCCCAACCTGCGCACCATGCACCGATGACGCGCACCCGTACCGCGCGGGAACACTTTGTACTATAGAAAAAATCGAGGAGGCGGTACGAACTTACTGCGGCAGGCTCACCGGGCTGGCTTCCACGCCTAAGATTTCTCTTAATTTCAGCGCCAGCGCATTCAACGTGAACGGCTTTTGCAACAAAACCGCGTCCGTTTCCAGAATTCCGTGATTTACCACCGCCTGATCGGTGTATCCGGACATAAACAGCACCTGAATATCGGGCCGCACCGACTTCATCCGCTGCGAAAGCTCCCGGCCGCTGATTCCCGGCATCACCACATCCGTCATCAGCAGATCGATTTTGCCTTCTTGCATCGCGGCCAGTTCCAAAGCGGCATGCCCATTCTCGGCTTCAATCACGTTGTATCCAATCATCTTCAGATATTCGCGTGCCAGCTCGCGCACGCCCTTCTCGTCTTCGACCAGCAAAACCGTCTCGGACCCCCGCGGGTTGGCGCGCCCCTTCAGCGGAATCTCCGAATGGGGCAGCGGCGCCTCTTCCGCAATGCGCGGCAGATACACTTTGAAACTCGTTCCGCGTCCCGGCTCGCTGTAAACCCACACATATCCGCCGCTCTGCTTCACGATTCCGTAAACCGTCGCGAGGCCCAGCCCAGTTCCCTTGCCTTTTTCCTTGGTGGTGAAGAACGGCTCAAAAATGTGCGCCTGCGTCTCCGCGTCCATGCCGACGCCATTGTCGGTCACCGCCAGCATCACGTATTTTCCCGGAGTCAGCACCGCCGGCGGATGGTGCGCGAAGCTCGCATCCAATTCCGCGTTCGCGGTTTCGATCGTCAGGCGCCCGCCTTCGGGCATGGCGTCCCGCGCATTCACCGCCAGATTCAAAATCACTTGCTCGATCTGGCTGCGGTCGGCCTTCACCAGTCCCAGATCCGCGGCGCTGTTGGTTTCGAGCTGCACATCCTCACCAATCAATCTCCTCAGAATCTTTTCCATGTCTGCGACTACACCCTGAATATTCAAAACCTTCGGCGCCAGCATTTGTTTGCGGCTGAAGGCCAGCAACTGCCGCGTCAACGAAGTCGCGCGCTGCGATGCCGTTTGAATTTGCTCGGCATTGCGATGCAACGGATCGCTTTCCGGCAAACGTTCCGCCAGCAAATCCGCGTAACCCTGAATCACCATCAGCAAATTATTGAAGTCGTGCGCGATTCCGCCAGCCAGCCGTCCCACCGCTTCCATCTTCTGCGCCTGCCGCAATTGTTCTTCCAGCTGCCGCCGGTCGCTGATGTCCAGCGCCATGCAGATCGCGCCCTGTATTTCCCCGTCTTTGTTGCGCAGCGGTTCGACGTGGCAGGTGTACGACCCGCCTTTCCACTCGGCGTGAAAAGTCGTCGCTTCGCCGGCGACCGCTCGCCGGTGTGCCGCGATCGGCAGAAATCCCGGCTCCGTCGTTCCGAAATATTCCTGCAGCGAAATTCCCGCGACAGAATCCCGCTTCAATCCCAACTTGGCCAGCCCCGCGCCCACCGCAGAGGTGAAAGACAAATTCTTGTCGACGGTCCACAAGCCCGCCGGCAATTGCTCCACCAGCACCCGCAGCCGTGCCTCGCTCTCTCGAATCTTTTCTTCCGCGCGCTTGCGCTCGATGGCCAGCGCGATCTGCCCGCCCACCGACGACAAAAATTCCAAGTCCCGTTCGCCGTACGCAGTCTCGCTGTCGTAGTTCTGCACCACCACCACGCCAATGGTGGCCGCGGGCGATTGCAACGGCGCGCCCAGCCACGATGGTGACGGCGTCCCAACCAGTTCAACTTCGCCCTGCGCCGCCAGCCGGTCGAAAACTGATTGCGGTATCAGCATGGCCCGCCCGGTTTTAAACACGTGCGCCGTGCAACTGCGCCCCACCTGCTGCGGCGGCGGAGCTTGGTCGTATTGGTCCACAAAAAACGGAAAATGGAACATGCCGGAGCCGGCTTCGTACAAAGCCACAAAACAATTGTCCGCGTTCAAAACTTTCTTCAGCGCTTGATGAATCAAGTACAGCAGGTCATCCAGATTGTCAGTCACATTCACGCTGCGAATAATTTCAAAAGTCGCCTGCCGCTCCACTTCCGCGCGCTTCAGGTCAGTGACGTCCTCCATCGTTCCTTCGTAAGCCACCACCGTGCCGGCCGCATCGCGCACCACCCGCGCATTTTCCGAAACCCAGATGCGGCTGCCATTTTTCCGTCGGAGCTGATATTCAAACCGCTCCACCGCGCCATCGGCCTGCATCCGCCGCGTGAATTCCGTGCGCGCTTGTGGGTCGGCGTAGAAATCGATGCTCACGTCCCGTCCGCTGGCCACCATTTCATCGGCCGACGCGTATCCGCACATCCGCGCCAACGCCGGATTCACGCTCAACAAATGTCCGTCCACCGAAGCTTGAAAAATTCCTTCCACCGCATTTTCGAAAAGCATCCGCAGCCGCTCTTCCGCCTGCCGCCGTGCCTGCTCCGCTTGATTTCTTTCAGTGATGTCTTCATACATCGCGAAGCTGCCGCAGCATTTTCCGTTCACCATCAGCGGCACAGCCACGATCTGCACGTCGACCAGCGACCCGTCCCTCCGCTTCCGCCGAGTATTCGCGCGAATCGTTTCACCCGAAGCGGCTCGCACACTGAAACGCAGCGACTCCGCCTTCAATTCCTCCGGCGCGATCAACTCGTCGAGATCCTTCCCGATGATTTCCGCCTGCCGGCACTGAAACACGGCCTGAAACGCGGGATTGCACATGCGGATCTTGCGATCCAGGTCCACCACCACAATCGCGATCGGATTGTTTTCCATGACCGCGCGCAGCGACGCCGTCTGCTCCGCGGCCTGCGTCTCCGCCGCCAGCCGCGCCGTGATATCCGTGGCACATACCAGCATGGCCTCGCGCCCGCCAAACTCAACCGTCTGCGAAGTAATTTCGGCGTCGAAGGTTTCATCGTCTTTGCGCCGATGCCTCCACACGCCCTGCGACGACACTGTCCCCGGATGGCTGCGCACCGCTTCCTGCAGCCGCGTCAAATCTTCCGCCGGACGAATGTCCGGCAATTTCATGTTCAGAAATTCTTCGCGGGAGTAGCCGTACTTCTTCACCGCCGCCGCGTTCACGTCCAGAAATTCCAGCGTCTGCCGGTCAAAGATGTACATCGGGTTCGGGTGGCGGGAGAACAACAGCGGATAATTCAGATCGAACTCGGTCAATGAAGACGAAATCGCGACATGACCGTTTCTGGGCGCGCCCGTGCGCAGGGCTTCTTCTCCACCAGTCAGCGATGTGGCGGCATCTTTGTACATGGACGGAAGCCCCGGGACACACCTCCCCGGCCGGAATCACCCTAGAAAGCCCTCTGCCCTTAGATATAGAGGTTAGGCAGGCGCCGGCCAATGGTACGAACGTACCAAAGCCGCCTGTTTAGTGTTATTTACGAACCGAAGAGAGATTCTGAAGCGAACAGCAAAAGGGTGGCAGCGGCGACGGGCTACGGTGCCGCCTCCGTCAACCGAAGCGATTGCAGAGTCCCGACCAAGTCGTCAAGCTTTGACGCGTCCGGGCTGGTAAAAACAAAGAGGAGCAGATAATCCGCCCTGATCATCCCCACCGCAGCCGCATGTACCGTGGATTGACCCGCTGAAAAATCTAGCTTCAACTTCCACAAGGAATTTTCGCCGACCGAGAATTTCTCCGGCGCGCCCACTGCCGAGAGCGCCAGGCCGCGGCCGCGCAAAGCCTCGGCCATCGATTTCGCAAACTCCTCGCCAGACTTCACATCGGGCGTAAGACTTCTGTCGAGAGCTTCGATTTGGATCATCGTCGGGATCGGATTGATTTCGTTTGTTGCGGTTCTAGCTACCAGGAGCAGCGGTCGTGTGTGTCGGGCTCTCGCTTCACTCGCATCCAGCAAAATTGGATCGCCATTGGCTATGGCCGTCCCACCGATTCGGTCCAGGAGCTCGTTTTTTCTCGGATCCAGAACCTTCCAACCACTCGGAAACTGATAGGAAAAGCCCAACAAGCTATTCGTGTACACGTTTCCGGAGACGACGCCCTCATCCGGTCTCGGCTTCGAAACGGTCGAATTTTCGGTGTCTGTGGAAGCTGCGGCCACCGTCGAGTACAGCGGATTCTCTGGCGCGAGCCTTGAAGCCTCACGAAAGTGAGTTAGGGCTTCGTCTTTCTTGCCTGTTTCCCGGAGTGCGACACCGAGGGCGTACTCTGCTTCGGCGTCCTTGGGGCTAGCCTTGAGAAACATATTCAATTCGTCTAGCGCTTCACCGAACTGGCGAGTGTGCACCAAGCAGATCCCAAGAGTCTTGTGAATCACCGGCAGATTTCGTGCGTGGATGGCCGCAAGGCGCAGGACTGGTATCGCTTCGGCGTAATCCCCACTTCGAGCGAGAGCGAACCCGAGTTCGACCTGCGCTCCGGCGTGTTCTGGGAATATTAGAAGTGCCTTACGGGCTTCGCCAACCGCTTCGGCATCGCGCCCCTCCAGGCTCAGCGAGAAAGCGAGTACGACGCGTGCATTTGCGTTGTCAGGCCACAACTCAAGCGATCGCCGGGCCTGCCTGCCGGCTTCCGAGGGGTTGTGGACTTTTACCAGATAGTTTGCGTACGCCAGGTGCAGTGCAGCCGAATCATCAGCCAGTTGCAGAGACCTTTTGTAATCGATGTCGGCGGCGGCCAATGGCCCACCGTTAACGTCTTCGATCGCCAGTTGTAGCGTGGTGAAGGCACGATCGCGATCCGGCTGCGCCGCGGAAGCAGGTCGCGGTTTGATCTTGCTCACCGCATCCAAAAGCTCTGGTTCGACATGGTTGATACGAAAAACTTGTAGCACTGTTGAGGATGGCTCGAAATCGATCCCACGCTGACAAAGCACTTTCTTCTCATAGTTCGTATCGTAGTTGGTGGAAGCGAATGCCAGGAACTCCAGACGATCGAAAGGGGGGCTGGAGCCGGGCAGCTCACAGTCGGCCGGTAGCAAATCCGCGGAAGGTTTATGCCCCAGATTGTAAAGAAAATTGAAGCGCAGCGAGATGGACGCGCCTTTGAAACCTTTAGGTAGGGGGCTGAAAGGAGCGGAGCCACGCACGGCCCCGAGAGCCGCTTGATCTAGCGCCTCTTTGCCCGAACTTCGCTCCAACGAAACTTCTCCAAGGTTACCGTTTGCGAGAATTTGCAGTATGACGCTGGCCTCACCTTTTTCACCGTCAGACACAGACTTGGGCATTGAGCCGTACCATTTCGCTTTCACTTTCGACATCAGGTCGCTGATGAAAGGGTTAAAGTCGACACCTTCGGTAGGAGTAAGGATCTCGACCGCATTCCCGGATGTATTAGATGGATGGTTCGAACTGCTGGCCTGCGGAGTGTTTGCCCGGTCTTGTGCCCAAGAATGCGGCAAAAACAAAAAAAGTAAACAGGCCAGTGTTGGGACCGCGCGCGGGATGTACCGCACTTTTGCGGGTTGCGTCATAAGAAGTTTGGCTAGCGAAATTCCGAACAACAGCCTCTCGAAGCTAACCGGTAAGTGCATCGCGTCTCCGGGCCGGCCAACTTGCCGCCCGGAGACGCGCTTCGAAGAACGTCCACTACTTCTTTGGCCGAGATTCCGGCGGCACCAAGCCATTCGCCCGGTAATACGCCACCAGCAACCCATAGTGCTCGCCCATATGCTCGGTGTAACCGATCCACTGGTCAAGGTTTTTCAGCACGCCCGCATCGCCTTCTTTCTGGATCAGCGCCGCGCCGTCCGCCACCGACTTCTTCAGATACGCCACCACCGCTGCTTTGTCCTTGTAGTCGCTTTCCGCCGGGTCGTTGCGTCCATCACCCATCTTGGTCCCGGTGATGCGGTTCAGCATGTCGTAGTTCGAACCGGCGATGTGCAGCAGCACCGCCTCAAAACTGCGCTGCGCGGGCGTCTGCTTGTAGGAATATTTGTCCGCCGGCCAATCCTCCGCCATCGTAACCAACCGGCCGCCAATGTCATTCCACGCTTCCAACACTGCCGCCGAAGGCGATTTCGGCGCGGCCGCCGCTGTCTGGGCCTGCGCCGCTCCACCCCACGCACCAACCAAAACCAGCGCCGCTAGCGCCAGTGTCATTCGAAACATTCGTGTCATCGAAAAATCTCCTTCCAGGTGGCTCGTCGCTTGCGCCCCATGAGCCGCGGCTAGCCTACCCAGCTTCCCCTCCCAAGTCCAGCGCGCACCCGCGCGCCACCCAGAACCAATTTGGCCAGCAGTTGGCGTTCCCCCACCGCTCCGGTAAGATTGATTCGGTAAGCGAAACACCCTATTCCTGGCCCAGCGGCAAACCGCTATCGTTGAAGTCCATGGACAAGCCCAACACTAAATCGGAAATCGTGCCAGCGTCTGAGAAGCTGGCATCCGC
This sequence comes from uncultured Acidobacteriota bacterium, assembly GCA_963847695.1. Lineage (GTDB taxonomy): Bacteria > Acidobacteriota > Terriglobia > Acidiferrales > UBA7541 > Palsa-295. The sequence goes on from CAWKAX010000018.1 coordinate 30,596, forward strand.
CGAACTCGAACTCATCGCCCGCGGCGAGCATCCCGATCCCTTCCGCATTCTGGGTCCGCATTGGGTCGGAGGTCCGGCTACCTGGTCGCTGGCCATTCGATTCTTCCGCCCCGGAGCAACACAGGCCGCTGTAGTCTGGCAGAAGCCCTCCGCCACTTATCCCGCGATCCAGATTCATCCCGCAGGAATTTTCGAAGTTATCGTACCCGTCGATCGCGTCGGCTCGCCCGCCAGCCAACCGGTCAAGCCCAACGCTTACCGCCTCACCTTCACTTTTGCCGACGGCAAACACTTCGACACTCTCGACCCCTACGCCTTCCCGCGCGTGCTCAGCGATTACGACCTCTACCTTTTCGGCGAAGGCACGCACTACCTGAAATACGAAAAACTCGGCGCCCACGTCCGCGAAGTAGACGGCGTGCGCGGCGTGCACTTCGCCGTCTGGGCGCCCAACGCCAAACGCGTCAGCGTCGTAGGCGATTTCAATTTCTGGGATGGCCGCGTGGATCCCATGCGTCAACTCGCCGCCAGCGGCATCTGGGAAATTTTCGTTCCTGAATTAGGCGATGGCGCGGTCTACAAATTCGAAATCCTCTCCCGCTTCGCCGGCTACACCGGCCTGAAGTCCGACCCTTACGGTTTTTCCGGTGAAGTCCGCCCCAAAAATGCTTCTATCGTCCGCTCCATCGACGGCTACAAATGGACCGATCAGTCTTGGATCGATCAGCGCGCCAAACGCGACTGGCTGCATGCGCCAATGTCGATCTATGAACTTCACGCCGGCTCCTGGCGCCGCAACGCCGCCGAAGGTAATCGATGGCTCACCTACCGCGAACTCGCCGCCGAGCTGATTCCCTACGTCAAGCAAATGGGCTACACCCACATCGAACTCCTCCCCATCATGGAGCATCCCCTCGATCTTTCCTGGGGCTACCAAACCGTCGGCTACTTCGCGGTGACCAGCCGCTACGGTACGCCCGCCGACTTCATGTACTTCGTCGACCGCTGCCATCAGGAAGGCATCGGCGTCCTGCTTGATTGGACGCCCGCGCACTTCCCGCGCGACGCGCACGGCCTCGGCTTCTTCGACGGCACGCATCTCTACGAACACGCCGACCCCAAGCGCGGCGAACAGCCCGACTGGGGTACCTTCGTCTTCAATTACGGCCGCAACGAAGTCCAGAATTTCCTGATTTCCAACGCGCTCTTCTGGATCGACAAATATCATCTCGACGGCCTGCGCGTCGACGCTGTCGCTTCCATGCTCTATCTCGATTATTCCCGCAAGCCCGGCGAATGGGTTCCCAACCAATTCGGCGGCCGCGAGAATCTCGAAGCCATCGCCTTCCTGAAACACCTGAACGAAGTCCTGCACACTCGCCATCCCGGCGCGCTGACCATCGCCGAAGAATCTACCAGCTGGCCCGCTGTTTCGCGGCCCACCTACGTCGGCGGCCTGGGCTTCGACTTGAAATGGAACATGGGCTGGATGAACGACACTCTGAAATATTTCGCCTACGATCCGCTCTACCGCCAGTATCACCACAACGAACTGACCTTCTCCATGATCTACGCCTTCCACGAAAATTTCGTGCTGCCGCTCTCCCACGACGAAGTGGTTCACGGCAAACGCACCCTGCTGGAAAAAATGCCCGGCGACAATTGGCAAAAATTCGCCAATCTCCGCCTGCTTTTTGGCTACATGTGGGCTCATCCCGGGAAGAAACTGCTTTTCATGGGCAGCGAACTCGCCCAGCGCCAGGAATTCTGGGAAGAAGGCAGCGTCGACTGGTCGCTCGAAAATTCTCCGCCGCATCGCGGCGTGCAGCGCCTGATGAGCGACCTGAATCATCTCCACACCGGTGAACCCGCGCTCCACGAAGTCGACTTTGAATGGGCCGGCTTCGAATGGATCGACGCCAACGACGCCCAGGACAGCATCCTGTCCTTCCTGCGCCGCGCTAAAAATACTGACGACTTCGTCGTGGTGGTCTGCAACTTCACCCCGGTCGTTCGCGGCGATTACCGTGTCGGCGTTCCCTCCGCCGGCTACTATCATGAAATCCTGAATACCGACTCCGCCTATTACGACGGCAGCGATGCCGGCAATGCCGGCGGCGTCCGCGCCGAGCCCATCCCCTGGCATGGCCGCCCGTGGTCTATCAAAATGAAGGTCCCGCCGCTGGCCGCCGTGTACTTCAAACCACAGCGCGACTAACCGACTGCTTCGGGCTGGCCCTGGAAGCTCGGGCTATGTTTCCCAAAACTCCACGGAACATTCCCGGAGACCCCTCCGTATCTATGGGCAGGAAGAGCGTCGGAGGCTTCCCAAAAATGCGAAGACCAATTCAACTTCTCGGGGCGGTGTGTTTGCTGTTTGCTTCAACGTCCGCAATGGCCGCAGGTGCGCTAGCCGCTCCAGCGCCGGCGCCGGAGCGCTATCTGCACGTAAAAGTCGAAGATTCCAAAGACGGCGAGAGCGTCAACGTCAATCTCCCGCTTTCCATCGCCGAAAAAATGCTGCCCTCCATCAACAAGGGCAATCTGCATAACGGCACGGTCACCATCGGCAACGCCGACATGAACGGCATCGACGTCAAAGCTTTGCTCGACGCCATCCGCACCGCGCCCGACAACGAATTCGTCACCATCAAGCAAAAAGATCAGGACGTTCGCGTCGCCAAAGCCAACGGCAACCTGATCGTCCATGTCCGCTCCACCGGCACTGAAAAGGAAAACGTCGACGTCACCATCCCCCTGAAAGTCGTCGATGCTCTCTTCTCCAACGCCAAGGATAACGAGCTCAACATCGTCGCCGCTTTGCAGCAACTGAGCGACGCCGGCGACGCCCTGCTCATCACCGTCCAGGACGCCACGCAGCACGTGCGCGTCTGGGTCGATTCCCGCAATTCATCTGACTAAGCTCGAACGAGCCAAGGAGAGACGCCAATGGTCCTACTAGGTAAAATCGCTCTCACCCTGACCGGAACGATGCTGGCCGGAGTGGGCGTAATCTGTAGCGAAGGCATGATCGAAGTAAACGTGGTCGAAAAATCTCCAGAAGTTCACCACGTCTACGTAATCGCGCCAGCCATGCTGGTACCCATCGCCACCCATTTCATCCCGCGCGATAAGCTTGGCGACGCCTCGGAGCAGATCAAGCCCTACCTGCCCGAAATTCGCGCCGGGCTAGCCCAGCTTCGCGAAACCGACGACTTCGTCCTGGTCGACGTGAAAGATCGCGAACAACACGTCGAGGTGCAAAAAATTGGCGGCGACCTGATCGTCGACGTTCACGACGCGAATGAAACCGTGCACGTCTCCACGCCCATCCGCGCCATCGCCAGCACCATTGAAGAACTGGCCGACAAGCACACCGACGCAACGCAATAGCTCTGAGTTGATTTTTCTTCAGGGGGGACGGGCACCGCGCAACGCGGCGGTGCTCGTTTGTTTTTGTAGATCCTACATCCAGCGATGTTTCAAGCCGCCGCTTCCTCGCAGCCGACTAGCCAACCCTCGTGCCGTGGCGCCGAATGAATGATGGTGACGATAACTGCCGCCTCATCGCCACTCCGCCCTTGGCCGTCATCCACAGGAGCGAAGCGACGAAGGATCTCCTTCTTGCCCAGCCCTCAGACGAAGCGGCGCCGCGCCTCGCCTCAAGCCTGCGCCTCTTTCGCCGGGATCCAATACACTTCCTGCCTCACCGAATTCTTATCAAACCCGCACCGCATCAAAATCCCATTCCCCAACTCAATCATCTGCGGATGCCCGCACAGGTACCCCGTCGTATCAGCAACGTTCAAATTCCACTTGTCCACATACTTCCGAATGATATCTTCCACCCGCCCCGTTTCGCCCTTCCACGACGGATCTTCCCACGGCCGGCTGATCGTCGGCACATAAGTCAGCCAAGGAACCTCCGCCGCCATCTTTTCCAATTCCTCGCGATAACCAAACTCCCAAGGCTTGCTAGCGCCCTGGATCACGTACAAATGCAAATCCGCAGGAAACTTGTTTTCCTTCCAGTCCGCATATAGCGTCCGGGCATACGACACGTACGGCGCCACGCCCGTCACCGTCGCCAGCAGCAAATGATTGTGATGCCCACTCTTCAAATCCAGCGTGAACCGCCCCTTAGCGATCCGCCGCATCATCACTTCCATCCCCGCTTCAATTGGAAACAGCAAAGGCGTCAGCTCCCCCTTCTCCACCAGCTCGAAAAAAAACTCCAATTCCTTTTCGTAGGGCGACGACACCAGCGAATACGCCCGCTCGATCCTCTTCCCGTCCTTCTCTACGCCCAAAGTGGCGTATTGCCCGGCCACGTACTTGAACCCTTCGCCCGGGTCGACCCGGAAACGCCACAGATCCTCGGAAAACTTTTCCCGCATGGTCACTCGGCCGCGGGTGAACTTTTCTTCATCCGTTCGCATTGGTAGGCGTCCCCTGTCGTACAGCGACGGCGAGTATAGTCCCAGACCGCGCAGCCAGGTCCACAAAAAAAAGAGCGCCCGATGACGGGCGCCCTCTTAGCTCGGATTCACTATCGAATTGCTTTAGCGCTGCCCGAAAGCCGCTGGACTGAACGGCTGCGGCGTCCCGGTAATTTTGTCCTTCGCGTCACTTTCGACACTGATTAAAACCATGGAAGTGTCTTTGCCCTGGAATTTCACCATGCCGTAGGGGCCGGCGTGATCCGCGACCCACACGTCACCAGAGCCATCCTTCATGCGGTAATGCGTGGTGCTGAAAGTGCCGGCCGGTGTCGTTACCGATTCCGGCCCCACCACTTCCGCCAGTTCCCGGATGTCCGCCGGCTGCTTTTCCTGCCGCGCCTGGATCATTCGATCCGGCATTTCCATCGGCGGCATATTGGGCATCTGCATGATCACTTTTTGGCTCACCATGTTCTGATCGTCGCGCACCGTCAGATTCTTGATGATCATCGTGCCGCCCATTTTGGGGTCGGACATCGTCAGTTCAAACCAGTACCCGTCTTTGCCATTGACCGTCTCTTTCCCGACGATCGCCATTTCCATCTGAGTCTTGGTTCCGTCCTTCTTGGTCAGCTCGTAGGTCCCGCCCGCGCCCACCACCGGATTCCAAACACCGCGCCACGACGGCGCCGACTGCCCGAACCTCTGCGCCGAAGCCGCCCTCGGCAGCATCGCCAGCACCATCACCACCACTGCGGCCATCATTCCAAACTTAGTGCTTCGCTTCATCGGCATCTCCTTGGTTGAAAACGATTCTGCATGTAGTAGTCCGGCTGGAAGCCTGCTTGAGCAGCATTCTGAAGGCAATCTTGAAAAATAACTAGCGGCCTCGTGCGTATCAGTATCGCTGTCAACCCGATTAGCAATATGCAGAGCCGTCATTCTGAGGAGCGTTCTTTGCGACCAAGAATCTCATCCATGCTCCGGCACCAGGATCGAAACGACGAAGGCCTCTACGGTGCAACGCCGGCTGTCGCCCTTTCGCTCACGGAGCGCTGTGAGCGCGCGCTTACGCGCGCGTCGAGGACGAAGCCACAGCCCGCGATTGTCCGCGTCCCGCTCCAGCCGCATATCCCAACGAATTCCCCTGTACCAATTCAATCCGGTACATGGGGTTTTCGCGCGACTCAAAATGCGTTCGAGTCAGCAATTCACCAATCAGGCCCACCGCCAGAATCTGCACCCCGAAGAGGCACAGCATCCCTCCCAGCACCATCAACGGCCCGTGCTCCACGAAAATCGCTTCGTGAAACAAAACCTTCTTGGCCATCAACCCAGTCAGGATCAACCCGCCCGAAAATATGCCCAATATCCCCGGGGGCCCAAAGAAATGCAAAGGCCGCGTCATGTAACGCATCAAAAAACGAATCGTAATGATGTCGAAGAAAACCCGTACCGTGCGCGAAATCCCGTAATGCGACTTCCCTTCCGGCCGCACAATATTCTTGATCGGCACTTCCACGATCTTCGCGCCGTTCCAGGAAGCCAAGGCCGGAATGAACCGGTGCATTTCCCCGTACAGCGGCACATCCTTGATCGTTTCCCGCCGGTAAACCTTGAACGTAGTCCCAAAGTCGTGAATGTCCACGCCCGAAAGCTTGGCCATCATCCAGTTGGCCACCCGCGAAGGCAGCCGCCGCAGGATGTAGTTGTCCACCCGCTTCTGCCGCCACCCGCTGACGATGTCCGCCCCGGTCTGATCCATCGTTTCCAGCATCATCGGAATCTCGGCCGGGTCGTGCTGCAGGTCCCCGTCCATCGAGATAATGATGTCGCCGCTGGCGAAGTCGAACCCCGCCGCCAGCGCCGTGGTCTGCCCGTAATTCTTTTTCAGCCGCAGGACGGCCACCCGCGGATCTTCCTGCGCGATCTTGGCCAGCAATTGCGGCGTCGCGTCCGAGCTTTGGTCGTCGACGTAAATAAACTCAACCGGCTCGAACCGCCCGGTCATCACTTCGCTCAATTGCCGGTGCAGCTCGACCACGCTCTGTTGTTCGTTATGGAAAGGCACGACCAGCGAATACTTCGGGGTCGCCGCCGATGGCTCACGCATATCTTTAGTTTAACTCCCGATAGCTGATGAAGTGAATCCCTCGTTCTAGGAATGCCTGCCGTACGCCACCGTCCAGCAACCCGGCCATTTCCGTTTCGCGCTGCTGCTGCAACCGCGAGCCCGAAGCCGCCAGCGCCGCGTCGCGTATCCCCGGATGCAGCATGATCTCGGTGCTGCCCTCTTCCACCGATTCCGCCATTCGCGACAGCGCCGCCGGTCCCAGCTGCCCGGTCATCGCCAGCCCCAAAAAATAATCCGGGCAGGTAAGTTTATATTTTTCAACGAACGCGTCGAATCCCGACGCCACCACCCGCACCACTCCCGCCGCCGCAATTTGCTTCGACACTCCCTCCGCGTCCCGCCGCGTCGTGTGCCATGAACTCCGCAAATTCTCCACCGGCCGCCGTATTTTCCTGACGCCCAATTCCTGCGCTACTTTTCCTACTACATCCATCACTTTGGGATGCGCATGCGTATGTTTATGCGAATCCAGATGGCTCAGCACCACCCCAGCGTTCTGAATTTTCAGGATCTGCGCCCGTAATTCCCGCTCGATCTCTTCTTTCTTGATCAACCCGGCGCTCACCCGCGCCACAAATTCCGGCAAGGAGTCCGGCAAATTCCCTTGCGCATCCACCAGCGAACGAATTTGCTCCGCCGGAGCGACCGGTTTGCCTCCGACCAGCACCAAATGGCAACCGACTCCCAACTTGGGATTCTCCGCTGCTTTTTTTACCGCATCGGCAAACGCCAAACCATTCGCCATCAACGTCGTGCTGGTCAGCACGCCCTCGCGGTGCGCGCGCACGATTCCCTCGTTCACTCCAAGCGTCATCCCAAAATCGTCGGCGTTGAGAATTAATTGTTTCATTTCGTTCGAGTTATCTGCGGCAGAAAGAAATCATATCACGCGCTGGCAGCGTAGCTTAAGCGGCTCGCCGAAGCCTCCAGCAAAATTTGGCGTTCGAAAGTTTCGTGACCCGCAGTCGTCAGCGAAAAGTAAAATCGCCCGACGATGCAATCTCCAAGCCAATTGCAAATAAAAAATCCGTACAAATATGAATCGTGTGTGAAAGTTTTCAACAGTTCTGTTGAAAAGCGTGTGGAAAAGGACTGTCCCCAAATCAAATCGCTCGTGCTGCGTGGGCCTTGCGCTCATTGCACAATTGTTGTGCAATCGTTCCGTGCGCCAGATTCTCCGGCGCCCCTCACCTTCCCAAATAACCTTTGAAAGATTTTTTCTGCGTACCGCGGAGTGATTTAGTACCAGTGCGGAGTTTTTTCCAGCTTAATTTCGATCGTGTCCGGATTTTTCCCGATGTCGTACCACTTGCCGTACGTGTGCAGCCCCTTCGCCACCACCTGAATCAGGATTTTTCCGATCGGCACCGGTGGAACCTTCACCGTGCCATCCTCATTCGTCTTGAAACTCAGCTCCGCCAGCTTGTCTTTGTGCAGAAAGCCGCCCGCCTCGTTGAATCGCACGTAAACACTGGCGTTTCCCACCGGTTTATCTTCGCTGCTCCTCACTACAATTTTTAGCCTTGTAGTATTTGGATCGTCGGCCATTTGGTCCTTGCCGCTCCCACCGTTCTGCCCGCTCGCGCCACTCGGAGTCGGTCCGTCCGGTGAACTCGCCTGCGCCGCCGGACTTCCGCCGCTCGAACTTCCCGTCTGAGCCGCCGGCGTCGCGCTCGAATTTCCAGATTGCGCGCGACAACTTTCCGCCGCAAGCAATCCTCCGGCCACAACGCCACCCAGAATGCACAGCCTCAGAAGTTTTCGCCGCTGCTCCCACAAAGTCTTCACAGCTCAGTTGTACTCCTTTCGCCACCGTCGCTCAAGTGCCCCCCGCCGCCCAGGCCTCGCTTATGTCGCCGCGAATCAGCAAATCGCGGGAGGCCATAATGGTCCGTCTCAACCGTTGCTGAATAACCACACACGCGCCGCCCGAGCATGCGCGAATCGTCCCCCATAAAGTATGATGTGGACTCAAGGAATTTCCGCCTCGCGATGCTGTTCTTCGCTCTCGCCGGCACATTTCCACCCAAATTTCCCGGAGGCTAGCCAGATGGGTTTTTCGACTGACGCAATTCACGTGGGCCAGGAGCCCGACAAGCTCACCGGCTCGATCGTCGCGCCCATCTACCAGACCTCCACCTACGTCATCGAAGCCATGGGCAAAAGTTCCGGCTATGACTACGCCCGCACCAACCATCCCAATCGCAAAGCCCTCGAACGCACCGTCGCCAAGCTCGAAAACGGCCACGCCGCCTACGTTTTTTCTTCCGGCATGGCCGGCATCGATGCCGTCTTCCGCCTGCTCCGCCCCGGAGACCACGTCGTTCTCTCCCAAGCCGTTTACGGCGGCGTCTACCGTCTCTCCACCCAATTTCTGGTCCAGTTCGGCCTCGAATTCAGCTACGTCGATACCAGCAGCCTCGACGAAATTAAAGCCGCGCTAAAACCAAATACCAAAATGCTTTACCTTGAAACGCCCACCAACCCGACCATGACTCTCACCGACATCGCCGCCGCCTCAGCTATCGCCCACGAAAAGAAAATGATCGTCGTCGTCGACAACACTTTCCTCAGCCCGTATTTCCAGCAGCCGCTCGCGCTCGGCGCCGACATCGTGGTCCATTCCATGACCAAGTATCTAAACGGCCACAGCGACTGCACCGGCGGCGCCGTCATCGTCAGCACCCAGGCCCAGGCCGACGCCATTTATTTCCTGCAACGCTCGGTCGGCGCCGGACTCGCGCCCATGGATTGCTTTCTCGTCTCCCGCGGCATTAAAACTCTCGCCGTGCGCATGGACCGTCACAACACCAACGGCCTCATCGTCGCCAAATTTCTCGAATCGCACAAAAAAGTGAAGCGCACCATCTACCCGGGCCTGCCTGCCCATCCGCAACACGAACTGGCCAAGCGCCAGCAGCGCGGCTTCGGCGCCATGATTTCCATCGACCTTGGCTCGATGGACGCCGCCGTCGCCATGCTCAACCACGTCCGCCTCTGCTCCCTCGCCGAAAGTCTCGGCGGCGTCGAAACCCTGATCTCCCATCCCCCTTCCATGACCCACGCTTCGGTTCCGCCAGACGTTCGCGAACGCACCGGCATCGTTCCCGGCCTCATCCGTCTCTCCGTCGGCATCGAAGACGTCGAAGACATCATCGCCGACCTCGACCAGGCGCTAGCCAAGGTCTAAGAACTGCATTACCATCGCGCCTGACGTCAGCACTCGCTGAACTTGCCAGTCGAAGTTTTGCTTGCCGGGTTTTTGCGGGTTGTCACACAGCTGCCGAGAAGTCACGCGCGCGGAGGCCTTCGATGTCCACGTGGGATCTATCAGGCGGAGTAGCAGTCATCACCGGCGCCGGCTCCGGCATCGGCCGCGAACTCGCCAAGCTTCTGGCCCAGGAAAAAATGTCCCTGGCCATCGCCGACGTCAACGCCGACACCCTCGCCGAAACTCGTTCGCAGATCGGCAATCCCAGCGCAGCCGTTTCCACTCACGTCCTAAACGTCGCCGACCCCAAGCAAGTCGAACAGTTCGCCTCCGACGTCCTCGCCCAACACCAACGCGTCACCCTGCTGGTAAACAACGCCGGCGTCGCCATGCACGGCACCTTCGAAGAACTCTCCATCGCCGACCTCGAATGGCTCATGGGCATCAACTTCTGGGGCATGGTTTACGGCGTCCGCAATTTTCTGCCCGCGCTTAAGCGCGAACCGCGCAGCCGCATCGTCAACCTCTCCAGCATTTTTGGAATTATTTCCCCCGCGGGCCAGACCGCCTACTGCGCCAGCAAATTCGCCGTCCGCGGTTTCACCGAAGCGCTGATGCACGAACTCGAAATGAACACCAACGTCGGCGTCACCTGCGTTCATCCCGGCGGGATCAATACCCCAATTTCCCGCAACAGCCGCCTCGGCGCCCACGCCGACGCAGCCGTCGCCAGCGCCAGCGTCTCTCTCTTCGAAAAACGCCTCGCGCGCACCTCGCCATCCACTGCCGCCGCCAAAATTCTCGACGGCATCAAACGTGGCGAGCCTCGCGTCCTCATCGGCAAGGACGCCATCCAGCTCGACCGCATGCAGCGCCTCTTCCCCGTCCGCTATTGGGCCATCATGATGAAAAACCTGAAGAAGGTCGCGGCCCACGGAGGTTTTCAGCCCGCCGCGCGCAAATCGACCACCTGAGGATTCCCGCAGCACTCACACGTTGTCTTCAATCCACTTCAAATACTCCCGCGACCCATCCTCAATCTTCAGTGCAATAACCTCCGGCACATCATAGCTATGCAGCTTCTTCACCATCGCGCTTACCGCCGCAAATCTCGCCCGCGTAGTCTTGATCAGCACCAGCATCTCGTTCGCTGACTCGACCTTCCCCTTCCACCGATAGGTCGACCGCACCCGCCAGCCAAACACCTGCGCGCAAGCCGCCAGCCGGCCCTCGACCAACGCCTTCGCAATCCGCTGCGCTTCCCTTCGCGACCCGCACGCCGTCAGCACCACAATTTTTTCGCTCATGTCCGCTCTTTACTCTTGCGACGCATTTCGTTCTTGCGTGATTTCAACACGCCGCCCACGATACAATGTCAGGCCGTGACCCAACAAATTATCCATTTCGGTACATCCGGCTGGCGAGGCGTCATCGCCGACGATTTCACTTTCCCCGGCGTCCGTCGCGCCTCCAAGGCCATCGCCGAGCACGTCGTCGCTACCAAAAAGAATCCCACCATCATCGTCGGCCACGACACCCGCTTCTTTTCGCCCGAATTCGCGCGCACTTCCGCCAGCGTCCTGCGTGACAACGGCTGCAAAATCGTTTTCTGCCCGGACCCCACACCCACTCCGGTTCTGGCGCACGCCATCATTTTTAACAAACTCGACGGCGGCGTGAACATCACCGCCAGCCACAATCCCGCCGCCTACAACGGGCTGAAATTTTCCGGCCCCGACGGCGGCCCGGCCCTTCCCGAAATCACCAAAGACATCGAAGCGCGCGCCGCGAAACTTCAGGACGACAACGTTTCATTTCACGACATCAAAGACGATTTCGACCGCCTCGATCCGCGCCAACCCTATTTCGAACAGCTCAAGAAAATGATTCGCTTCGACGTCCTGACCAAAGCCAAAGGCAATTTCGCCTATGACGCCGTGCACGGCTGCGGTGCCGGCTGGCTCGACCGCATTCTCGCCGACCACGGCATGACCGTCGAATCCATTCGCACCAAGCGCGACGTTCTCTTCGATGGCAGCGGCCCTGATCCTTCTGAAGAAAATCTCGCGCCGCTGAAAAAACTGGTCATCGAGAAAAAATCTCTAGCCGGTCTCGCCACCGATGGTGACGCCGATCGTTTCGGCATCCTCGATCGCGACGGCACCTTCATCCAACCCAATCACATTCTCGGCTTGGTCTTTGATTACCTGCTCGAAACCCGCGGCCTGAAGCTTGGCGCTTCCCGCAGCGTCGCCACCACGCACTTGATGGACGCCGTCGGAAAACTGCACGACGTAAAAGTTTACGAAACTCCGGTGGGATTCAAATACGTCGGCCCGCTGCTGCGCGCCGGAAAAATCATCATCGGCGGCGAGGAAAGCGCCGGCATGACCATTCACGGTCACTTGCCGGAAAAAGACGGCATCCTGGCCTGCCTGCTGGTCGCCGAGATGATCGCCGCCCGCGGCACCTCGCTTAATGGATCAGCTTCGAGATCTGTTCCGTCGCGTCGGCGGCGAATACTGGCCAGTGCGCATGAACCTGCACCTGCCCGACGAAACCCAAAAAGCGCTGCCCGACCGCCTCCGCGAAAATTTCAACGACTTCGCCGGCCACCGCGTAGCCAAGACCGATCGCACCGACGGACTAAAACTTATCTTCGACGACGGCTCCTGGATTCTGATGCGCCCCTCCGGCACCGAACCCGTTGCCCGTATCTACACCGAAGCCTCAACTCAAGCCGCCGCCGAAAAACTAGCCGAGGACGCCAAAGCGTGGATCACCAAGTAAACAATCCCGCGCCCAACAACCGGCCGGCCGCGATCGTTGAGCGCCAGCCCTTCACCGACCAGCTCCGCGCCTTCTTCCGCCGCAACGCGCTGGTCTTTCTGGTAGTCGCGCTGATCTGGCTAATCGCCCAAGACATCTTCGGCACCCACGGCGTCCTCGCCATGCACCGCTCGCACCAGGAACGCGACAAACTCCAAAGCGAAATTCAGCAGATCGACGCCGAAAACAAAAAGCTGCAAACCAACGTAACCGACTTGCAGTCCGATCCCAGCACTATCGAAAAAACGGCCCGCGAAGATCTAGGCCTGGCTCGACCGTACGAGCTGGTTTTCCCAACGGATCAGAAATTCCCGGCCGCCCCCAACACTCCCGCCCCCGCCGCCCCCAAAAAACACTGGTACTTTCTTTTCCTAAAGTAGCGGTCTCCGCGTCTACCTGTGAACACCGCAAAGCTACCTAAAGCTGAACCGCCGGTGTCTCGCTCTTTGCCATCGCGCCGCGACCTTTGAATCTCAGCCGCACATATGCCAACACCACCATCGCTGCCGTAATCAGCACAATTCCCCAAGTCGCCTGCCCAATCGTCTGCTCATGCTTCGGCAAAATCGACAAATGCCCATACACAAAAACAATATGCACCCAATACACCAGCAATGAAGTCTCCCCCAGCCACACCAGCGGCCTAAATTTCGCCGCGCCCAACCCCCACCGGCACCACCCATAACTCAAAGGAAAAAACACCAGCAAAACCCCCAGCCGCGCCAGAAAAAAACTAGGACTCGTATGCCAGTAATCGTACTGCGCATAAAAACGCGCGCTGAACCAATCCAGCGGAAACGAAATCAAAAACAGCACAACTCCCAACACCCCCAGCCACCCAATCGTCTTCGCCACATGCTGCGTAGCCCAATCATCAAAAAGAAAACACCCCAGCGCCAACCCCGCGAACGCAAACGCCGCCCAAGGAAAAATCGGAAACAACCAATTCTGCGGCGAATCAAACGTGTGCACGCCATTGATGTAACTCTCCACATACCAAGGCAGCCACCGCGGCCGCATCGAAGTCCACAACAGCGGCGTAGCCAGCACAATCGCCGCAGAAATCGCCAAAGAAACCAACGCCGTAGTCCGCCGGTCCTTGCACGCCCTCCAGACCACCGCCATCAAAATCAGTGAAACGCCGATCACATTTAAAATGTCCACGCGCAGCAGGTCGGTCCACACCGCAGTCTTGTAGCCCATCACGAATTCCTGCAGCCGCAACAAATATCCCAGCCCCACGATTTCCAGGCCCCGCCAAGCCATCCGCCGCTCCACCTGATTCGGCGTCGCGCCCTTCAGCCGCATCCGGTCGCTGACTAGCGCCAGTGAAGCCCCGGCCAGGAATAGAAAAATCGGCGCGGCAATCGTGCCGGTGAATTGCGAAGTCCGGTAGAAATCCCCCTGCTTCAGCGAATCCGTCAGCCACGAATCGTACCCGTGCACCTCGAACATCAGCAGGCAGGCGAACCCCCGCATCCAATCGATGTACGCAAACCGCTCCAGTTTTGGGGTGTTAGGCACGTGTGGCGGCCCAAGAATCGCCGAGCCGCAAACTCATTGCAAGTTTTTCTAGCGAGCGCGTGCAATCCACGCGGTAAAATTCAGCCGTGAATTCCAAATCAAATAGTTGGCACATGAACCTGCCCACTGCCTCCGGGCTGTGGGCCGTCGTTGTGATCTTCGTCGCCTTTTACGGCCTGCACCTCGGCCTCAGCGGCGCCCGTTTCGCGCTCTCACTCGGAATCGCAGCCACGCTTTTCGCCTTCGAACTCCTCCTCGCCGCGCCGCGGGTCCTCGATTCCTGCCGCCGCCACTTCGGCGAAGCCCTCGGCGTCCTAGCGCCACTCGTCCCGCTCTTCGCCATGCTGATCTACGCCATCGCCGTCTCCGGAGGCTGGCGCTCCGCGCTCATCGGCGCAGCCTACGTCGTCCTTCCCTCGCTACTCGTAGCCACCGGCGCAGGAAAGCCCGCCGGAACCGTCGGCGACTACGCTGCCGTCGCCATCATCTGGCTCCCCGTGGAATTTCGCTGGATGTACGCGTTGTTCCCGTATCCCTCGCAGCTCACCCACACGCTCACCATCCTCCTCGCCCTAGCCACCGGCATCGCCGCCTTCGTCCTGCTCCGCCGCCTCGACGGCATCGGCTACGCCGTCATCCTCAACAAGAACGACGCCTGGATCATCCTCATCCACTTCGCCCTCTTCGCCGCGATCGCCGTCGTCATCGGCACCCGCATCGGATTCCTCTCCTACGATCCGTCAGGCGCGCGCCTACACCCCATCCCGCTGGCGTTATCCGTCGTTGGAATTTTGCTTTTCACCGCCTGGCCGGAGGAATTTCTCTTTCGGGGCATCCTGCAGAATCTTTTTTCGCGGAGCTTCAAAAATCCGTGGCTGGGTCTCGCGCTGGCCTCGCTACTCTTCGGCCTCTCCCATATTTTTCACG
Source organism: uncultured Acidobacteriota bacterium (assembly GCA_963847695.1). Taxonomy (GTDB): domain Bacteria; phylum Acidobacteriota; class Terriglobia; order Acidiferrales; family UBA7541; genus Palsa-295. Next base: position 45,663 of record CAWKAX010000018.1, read on the forward strand.
CGCCCTATCCCAACTGGAAATACGTTTTCCTGGCCACCATCGCCGGACTCTTCTACGGCCACACCTGGATGAAAACCGGCTCGCTCTTCCCCGCCGCCATCGTCCACGCGCTGGTCGACATCCTCTGGCACATTCTCTTCCGCTAACGCTAGCGCGCTAGCGAAGAAAACTAGCGAACCACGCCTTCCAGCGGACTCGAAGCCGACGCATACAATTTCTTTCCGATCCGCCCCGCCAGAAACGCCTTCCGCCCCGCATCCACCGCCGAACCCATCGCCTCCGCCATCAACACCGCGTCCTGCGCCTCAGCAATCGCCGTATTCATCAAAACGCCGTCCGCGCCCATCTCCATCGCCACCGCCGCATCCGACGCCGTGCCCACGCCCGCATCCACAATCAGCGGCACTTCCGTAATCCGCTCCCGCAAAATCCGCAGGTTGGTCAAATTCTGAATCCCCATTCCCGATCCAATCGGCGCTCCCAAGGGCATCACCGCCGCCGCACCCGCGTCCACCAATTTCCGCGCCACAATCAAATCGTCGTTCGTGTAAGGCAGCACCACAAATCCTTCTTTCACCAAAATCTTCGTAGCCTCCAGCAAACCTTCCGTGTCCGGAAATAAAGTCTGCTGGTCCCCGATCACTTCCAGTTTCACCCATTCCGAAAGTCCCACTTCCCGCCCCAGACGCGCCGCGCGCACCGCTTCATCCGCCGTATAACATCCCGCCGTATTCGGCAGGATGAAAAAATTCTTGCGGTCGATGTAATCGAGCAAAGATTCCTTGCTCTTGTCGGTCAGGTTCACCCGGCGCACCGCCACGGTAACCATATCCGCGCCCGAAGCCTCATGCGCCCGGCGCATTTCCTGAAAGCTGCGGTACTTCCCGGTGCCCACAATCAGCCGAGAATTAAAAGTCCGCCCCGCAATAATCAATTGGTCGCCCATTTGCTTCTCCACGCCCGCCCCCGTGCGTCTGAGAATCCGATCCGTCTATATTGTTACGCGCGCGCCTGCGGCTTTGGATCTTCCACATCCGCATACAGCCGCGCGATTACATCCTTATACCTTTCCTCAATCACTCGCCGCTTCATCTTCAACGTGTAAGTCAGCTCGCCACCCGCATAAGTAAAATCATTCTCCAGAATCGCGAACCGCTTCGGCTTCTCATACTGCGCCAGATTCGCCGTCAGCCGCTCGATCTCCGCTTGCAGCAAATCCCGCACCCACGGGTCATTCAGAAGTTGCGCCGCCGAAGCAAACTCATGCCCCTGCTCTTTGCCATGCGACATCACCACCGGCGCGTTCGGCACCACCAGTAGCGAACAAAACTTCCGCCCGTCGCCCACTACAATCGCATTCAAAATATACGGCGAGCCTTTCAACGCATTTTCAATCGGCGCCGGAGCCACATATTTCCCGCCCGCCGTCTTCAAAAGCTCTTTCTTGCGATCCGTAATAATCAAATATCCGTCTTCGTCGATCCGCCCGATATCGCCCGTCGCCAGCCAGCCTTCCGGACTCAAAATCGCCCGCGTCGCTTCCGGCTTGCCGAAATATCCCTGCATCACGCAGGTCCCATGCACTAAAATCTCGCCATCCTCCGCAATCTTCACCTCGACCGTCGGAATCGGCCGCCCCACCGTCCCCACCTTGTGATCTCCCGGACGATTCGAAGTCACCACCGGCGACGTCTCCGTCAGCCCGTAGCCCTGATACACCGGCACTCCAATCGACCAGTAGAATTCCGCCAGCGCCGGCGACAACGGCGCGCCACCCGAAACAAACGTCCGCAGCCGCCCACCCAAACCCGCGCGAATCTTGGTAAAAACCAGCCGGTCCGCGATCGCCCACTTCAGTTTCAATCCCGCCGAAGGCGTCTTCTCATAAGCCCGCCACGGCACCGCGTCCTGTGCTACCCCCAATGCCCAATCGAAAATCTTGCGCTTCAATCCCTGCTCGCGACGCCCCTTCTCCACGATTCCCGCATAAATCTTCTCGAACAGCCGCGGCACCGCCGCCGCCATCGTCGGATGCACTTCCAGCAGCGCCTGCCCTACCGATTCGATGTTCTCGACGTACGCAATGGATACACCGCGGCTCAAATATCCGTAAGCCACGGTGCGCTCATACACATGCGAGAGCGGCAAAAATTCCAGAGCCACGTCGTCCGGCTCAAAAACGTGATACTTCAGCGATTCGATCGAATTGGAAGTCAGGTTGGCGTGCGTCAACATCACGCCCTTCGGCTCGCCCGTAGTCCCCGAAGTGTAAATAATCGTTGCCAGCTGCTGGTTGTTCACCCCAGCCGCGCGTCGCCGATATTCCGCCACATCCGCGTCGCCGGCCGCCGCAATCAAACTCTCGTAACGCAAAATCTCCCCGCGCAAATCCGCCGGAGGCGCCACGCAAATCAAATGCTCCACTGCCGGCATTCGCTCGCGCGCCTCAGCCATCTTCCGCCCCTGCACTTCCCCAGCCGTAATCACGATCCGCGCCCCCGAATCGTTCAGGATGTAAACAAACCGATCCGGCGCCTCATTAAAATAAATCGGCACGCTCGCCGCGCCCAGCCCGGTAATCGCAAAGTCCGCGATGTGCCACTCCGGGCAATTCGGCGCAAACAATCCCACCCGGTCGCCGGCCTTAATCCCCAATTCCGCCAGCGCCTTCGACAATCCCGCCACCCGCCGCAGCATTTCCTGCGACGAAATGGACTTCCACCCATCCGCCGCCCGGTACATTTGTGCTTTCGGATTGCTATGTTGGTCTACTGCGGTCAGCAACAACGTGTTCAGCGAGGGATATTCCATTGGCCTTTGGTCACTCTATCCCAACGCGCGCGGGCCACGCAACGTCGCTCCCTCATTCTTCGCTGTATGCCGGGCAGTGTCTTCGCCGCCCGCAATTGCGTTAAGATGGCCCCGGAGGAATTCCGATGTCGAAACTCGCCACCGCCGATCCCACCACCTACCAACCCCAACGCGCCCCGCGCGGCTCCGCCATTTCCTGCAAAGGCTGGCAACAAGAAGCCGCCCTGCGCATGCTGATGAACAATCTCGATCCCGAAGTCGCCGAAAAGCCCGAAGACCTGATCGTCTACGGTGGCCGCGGCAAAGCCGCCCGCAACTGGAATTGCTACCAGGCCATCGTCAATTCCCTCCGCTCGCTCGAAAATGACGAAACTCTCCTGGTCCAATCCGGCAAGCCCGTCGGAATTTTCCGCACTCATACCTACGCCCCCCGCGTGCTCATCGCCAATTCCAATCTGGTCGGCCACTGGAGCGACTGGAAAAATTTCGACGAACTCGATCGCGCCGGCCTGATGATGTACGGCCAGATGACCGCCGGCAGCTGGATTTATATCGGCTCCCAAGGAATTTTGCAGGGCACGTACGAGACTTTTGCCGCCGCCGCGCGCCAGCACTTCGGCGGGGACCTTTCCGGAAAACTGGTCGTCACCGGCGGCATGGGTGGCATGGGCGGAGCCCAGCCTCTCGCCGCCACTCTGAACGGCGCCGCTTTCCTCGGCGTCGACGTCGATCCCGAACGCATCAAGCGTCGCGTCAAGATGGGCTACTGCGACGTCATGGTCAACGACCTTGACGAAGCTCTGCGCATCCTGAAAAACGCCGTCCGCACCAAAGAAGCTACCTCCGTTGGCCTCGTCGGCAATTGCGCCGACGTGATTCCTGAACTCGCCCGCCGCGGCGTCGTTCCTGACCTGCTCACCGATCAAACCAGCGCGCACGATCCCATCGGCGGGTACATCCCGCAGGGTCTCGACGTCGCCCAGGCCGACGAGTTACGCAAAAAAGATCCGGCCACCTATGAAAAGCGTTCCCTCGAATCCATGGCCAAACACGTCGAAGGCATGCTCGCACTGCAAAAACTCGGCGCCATCACTTTCGACTACGGCAACAACATCCGCACCTTCGCCTTCCAGCAAGGTGTAAAAAACGCCTACGACTTCCCCGGCTTCGTCCCGGCTTACATTCGCCCGCTGTTCTGCGAAGGCCGCGGACCCTTCCGCTGGGCCGCGCTTTCCGGCGAGCCTTCCGACATTCACAAAACCGATCAGCTGGTCCTCGATATGTTCCCGCATGACGAAATTCTTTCGCGCTGGATCAAACTCGCCCAGAAACGCGTCCGCTTCCAGGGCCTGCCCGCGCGCATTTGCTGGCTCGGCTACGGCGAACGCGACCGCTTCGGCGTCGCGCTCAACGACCTCGTCGCCAAAGGCGAGCTGAAAGGCCCCATCGTCATCGGCCGCGACCATCTCGATTGCGGCTCGGTCGCTTCCCCCTATCGCGAAACCGAAAAAATGCTCGATGGCTCAGACGCCGTCGCCGATTGGCCGCTGCTCAATGCCCTGCTCAATACCGCCAGCGGCGCCAGTTGGGTTTCCATTCACAACGGCGGCGGAGTCGGCATCGGTTATTCGCTGCACTCCGGCCAGGTCACCGTCGCCGACGGCACCAAAGAAATGGGCGAACGCATCCAGCGCGTGCTCACCAACGATCCCGGCATTGGCGTCGCCCGTCATGTCGACGCCGGCTATCCCGAAGCCGAAGCTTTCGCCAAAAAGAAAAATGTAAAAATTCCCATGCAGTCTCAGGGGCAATCATGATCGTCATCACCGGAGCATCCGGACGAACCGGCGCCGCAGCCGCCAAGCGCCTGCTCGCCGCCGGCCAAAAAATTCGCGTCGTCGGCCGCGACGCCGCGAAACTGCAGCCTTTCTCCGAACAAGGCGCCGAGGTTTTCGTCGGCAACGTCGAAGACGCCGCCTCAATGACCAAAGCTTTCGCCGGAGCCGATGCCGTCTACCTCGTCGTTCCCGAAGACACCACCGCGGAAGATTTGCGCGCCCATCAGGAAGCCGCGACCGATTCTTTCGCCGCTGCCGTCGCCGCTGCGAAAGTTCCCTACGTCGTGGCCCTCAGCAGCGTCGGCGCGCAGCAGCCCGATAAGACCGGCCCCATCGTCGGCCTGCACAATCTCGAACAAAAACTCAACCGCATCTCCGGCTTGAACGTCCTTTACCTGCGCGCCGCCTACTTCATGGAAAATCTGCTGCAAAGCATCAGCACCCTGCGCTCCATGGGTATGCTCCCGGGCGGAATGAATGGCGACGCCTCCATGCCCTGGATCGCCACCAAAGACATCGGCGCCTACGCCGCCAAACGCCTCGCCGCGCGAAATTTCTCCGGCAGCAGCATCCAGGAACTCCACGGCGAACGCGACATCACTATGAAACAAGCCGCGACGGTAGTCGGAAACGCCATCGGCAAGCCAAAACTCAACTACATGCAAGTCCCCTTCATGATGCTCGAACCCGCCCTGGTCCAAATCGGCCTGCCCAAACGCACCGCCGCCCTCCTCATCGAAATGTGGAAAGGCGCCAACGCCGGCCTAATCAACCCGCTAGAGCCGCGCACCGCCGAAAACAGCACACCCACCAGCCTGGAAACTTTCGTAGCCGAAACTTTCGTCCCCGCCTACCAAAAAGCGGGCGGCTAGCAGCGCGCAAACCAAAAAAAGCCGGCGGCCGGGAGACGCGCGGAACCCTAAACGCCGGAACGATCGCCGTCGCGGCGCCATTTCCCTTTCACCCAAAACAAACCAAGACGTCATCCCTCACCCCTTCAGCGGTGAGGGATCTGCTTTTCACGCTGCTACTCCACAGTCATTCGCGAAGAAAACGTCCAACACGCCTGCCCGCTGCAAGCCCGATGCCCAATTGCGCATCCTCTATAGTCTTTGAATCCGCGAGGCGTTAGTATCGCTGGCGACCGTGCACGACTGGCTCATCACCGGCATCTCCCAACTCCTAACTCTCCGCGGCTCCGTTCCCCGCCGCGGCAAATCCCTCAACGATCTCGCCATCATCCGCGACGGCGCCATCCTCGTCAGCGGCGACCGCATCGCCGCCATCGGCACCCGCCGCCGAATCGAAAATCATCGCCTAGCCCGCAAAGCCGAAAAACTCGATCTCCAGGGCAAAGTCGTCCTCCCCGGCTTCGTCGATTCCCATACGCATTTGATTTTCCCGCGCAGCCGCGCCCACGAATACGAAGACCGCATCGCCGGCGCCACCTACGAACAAATTGCCAAAAAAGGCGGCGGCATCCGCTCCACCGTAAAACACTGCCGCAGCGCCTCCGTCGATTCCCTGAAAACCCGCGCGATAAAAAATCTCAACACCTTCGCCGCCCACGGCACCACTACCATCGAATCCAAATCCGGCTACGGCCTCGACTGGAAGAGCGAACTAAAAATCCTGCTGCTCCTCGCCGCCCTCCATCAAGAACATCCCATCGATATCCACCGGACATTCCTCGGCGCCCACGTCATCCCCGCCGAATACAAAAAGCATCCCGAAAAATATATCGATCTCCTCGTCGACCGCTGGATTCCCACCGTAGCCATCACCGGCCTCGCCGAATTCTGCGACGTCTTCTGCGATCGCGGCGCCTTCACCGTCGCCCAATCCCGCAAAATCCTGATGGCCGGACGCGGCGGCGGTTTGGTCCCGCGCATCCACGCCGAACAGCTCACCAATACCGGAGCCGCCCGCCTGGCCATCGAAGTTTCCGCCGCCAGCGCCGACCACCTGGAAAAAATCAACGCCAATGACATTCGCTCCCTCGGCCTCTCCAACGTCTGCTGCACCCTGCTTCCCGGCTGCTGCTTCCATCTCGGCCTCGAACATTACGCGCCCGCCCGAAAATTAATCGATGCCGGAGCCATCCTCGGCCTTGCCACCGATTTCAATCCCGGCACCAGCCCCACTCTCAGCATGCCGATGATTCTTTCCCTCGCCTGCACTCAAATGCGCATGACTCCCGCCGAAGCCATCTCAGCCGCCACCATCAATCCTGCGTATTCTTTGCGCGTTCATGACCGCGTCGGCTCCCTCGAAGTTGGCAAACTTGCCGACTTCGCCGCCTTTGACGTGGCCGACTACCGCGAAATCCCGTATTATTTTGGTGTGAACTTTTGTTCCCTGACCATGAAGCGCGGCGCCATCATCCACTCCACAAAATCCTAAAGTTCCAGGAAAGCTCAACTGCCTATGAAGCGCATCGTCGAGTGTGTTCCAAATTTTTCTGAAGGCCGCGACACCACCAAAATTGACGCGATCATCGCCGTCATGCGCGAAGTCCCCGGCGTCTACGTTCTCGATCGCGAAAGTGATGCCGACCACAATCGCAGCGTCGTCACCCTGGCCGGCGAACCCGAGCCCGTCGCCGAAGCCGCCCTGCGCGGCGTCGGCAAAGCCGCCGAGCTGATCGACCTCACCAAACATTCCGGCGCGCATCCGCGCATGGGCGCTACCGACGTCGTCCCCTTTATTCCCGTCGAAGGCGTTTCCCTCGAAGACTGCGTGGCTCTCTCCAAAAAAGTCGGCCGCGAAATCTGGGAGCGCTACAAAATTCCGGTTTATTTTTACGAAGCCGCCGCCCAGCGTCCCGACCGCGCCAATCTCGAAGCCATTCGCAAAGGCCAGTTCGAAGGCCTGCTCGCCGAAGTTCCCCACAATCCGAACCGCGCGCCCGATATCGGTAACGCCGCGCTCCATCCCACCGCCGGAGCCACGGTAGTCGGCGCCCGCAAATTCTTGGTCGCTTACAACATCAACCTCAATACGCCCGACCTCTCCATCGCCCAAAAAATCGGCAAGAACATTCGCTTCTCCAACGGCGGCTTGCGCTACGTCAAAGCCATGGGCGTCGATCTCCGCGCCCGCAACCTCGCCCAAGTTTCCATCAACATGACTGACTTCGAGCAGACGCCTCTTCACCGCGTCTTCGAAATGGTCAAGCGCGAAGCCGAACGCTACGGCGTCTCCATCGTCGGCAGCGAAATCGTCGGCCTCATCCCCAAACGCGCCATCGAACTCACCGCCGACTTCTATCTGCAACTCGAAAACTTTTCACCTGCGCAGGTTTTTGAAAATAAAATCGCGGCGTCACTCAGCGGCGCAGCCCCGGTCGAAGGCCCCGGAAAATTAGCCGCGCTCGCCATGCCCTTTCTTGATGCGGTCGCCGAACCCACCCCAACGCCCGGCGGTGGTTCCGTGGCGGCTCTCGCCGGAGCCCTCGGCGCCAGCCTTGGCCAGATGGTCGCCAGTCTTTCGCGCAAGAAAAAATCGCAGGCTGCTTTCGTCGACCAGCTCAGCGACGCGCTCTCGAATCTCCAGGCCGCTTCCAAAATGCTCTCCGAAGCCATCGACCGCGATGCCACCTCTTTCGATCACGTCATGGCCGCTTACAAGTTGCCCAAGGAAACGTCTAACGAACAAGTGCAACGCGACGCCGCCATTCAAACCGCTATGCAGGGGGCCGCGACGGTTCCTTTGGAAGTCGCTCGCCGCAGCGCCGATGTTTTCGAACTGCTCGGCCGCCTCGCCTCCATTTCCAGCCCGTCGATGGCTTCCGACCTAAAAGTCGGCCGCCTGGTGGCCGCCGCCGGAGCTCGCGGCGCGCTCGAGAATGTCGCGATTAATCTCGAGTCCATTACCGACGCCGCCTTCGCCGCCCGCGTGCGCACCGAATCCGCGGCCATTGCCGCCCGCGTGGCCTAAACAAACGGCGCTCGATTTGCATCAAAGAACGAGGGGTTCAGGGATAGAAACCTGTATTCCGGTCCACTACCAGCCGCAGCGTATAATCGACCTATACAATGGTAAGAACTCTCTAACTGAGGACACCAAAAAATGAAGCTTCACCGCACTCGCAAAATTCTTTCCGTCATTCTGGCCTTGGCCATCATTCTTGCCGCCGTCACCGCCGTGCCCACCCGCTCCCTCGCCGGATCGCTCAGCACCGCCGTCATCGGCATGTTTCCCAAAGATTCCGGCGAATTCGCCTATGCCGACCTGAAATCCGCCAGAAAATATCCTTGGTTCTCGCAGCTGAATGACCAGTTGCTGCCGCCTCGCTTCCACCAGTTCGAACAATTCCTGGCCAGTTCCGGCGTCGACCCGAATTCCCAGGTCGAAGAACTTGCCTGGGCCAGCGAAGCCAACGGCAAGGGCGACAACATCGTCGGCATCGCCCTCGGAAATTTCGATCCCTCCGCGTCCGAAGCGAAACTCAAAGCTCAAAAAGTTCCCGTTTTTGAATCGCAGGGCTACCGCATGTATGCCTTTGGCAGCGGCATCGCCGCCGGAGACATCCTCTTCGTCTTCCTCGACTCCAACACCGCCGCCTTCGGCAATCGCGCTTCGCTCGAGAAAATGATCGACGTTCGCATGGGCGGCACGCCCAGCCTGCTGACCAACGATGCTCTTTTCCCGATGATCGCTGAAGCCAACGGTAACGGCATCGTCTGGGCCGTGCTCGACAAAGCCCACACCACCATCGCCCTGAACCAACTCGTTCCGCAAGCCAGCCAGTTTCCGCAGGTCACCGCCATCACCGGCCGCATCAAAGCCATGATCATTAATATCGACGCCGACGACAAACGCATCGACGCGCACCTGCAAGCCGTCTGCGCCACCGTCGACGACGCCAATCTTCTCAGCGCCGCTTTTCAAGCCGGTCTGATGGCTCGCCGTTACCAGGAAGCCTCCACCAATCCCGCCCTGGCCAAAGCTCTCGACGGCGTCGGCGTAGTTCCCACCGGCGACCGCCTGAAAATCAACGCGCCCATCACCCAGGAACAAATGACCACGCTGATCCAAAGCAAGTCATTCGCTCCGCCAGCAAACTAGTTTCCCGCCAGAAAGATTTTCACTGCAGAGGTACTACCGGAAGCACGAACTAAGGGAAGAGAAACTAAAAGAAGTTCAAATCTATGCGACGGTTTTCTTCCCGCCGTCGCAGTACTTCACCAGCGTCATTCTCGACACGCCCGATTTCGTCTCATACTGCACTCGATCCACGCTCGTCTTTTGCAGCGCCCCACTCAACCCCGCGTCCGAGCCCGCCACCGCGTCGCCCACAAAGGTATCCAGTCCCGCCGTCGGCAGCGCCTCGCCGTCATGCTCGATCGCCACTTCCACCCGGTCGGTATAATCCGTGATGATCACCTTCACCGCCGGATCTTCATCGTCGTCCGCCGGCTCTTTTAACAACGGAAAAGTCTCTTTGCACGCCGCAATCGAAGCCGCCGCTAGTCCCTGTTGCGCCGCGGTCGAAAGTCCGCAGCGAATCGACGCCTGAAATACGATCGGCTCAATCGCGGCCAGCAGCCGCTCGTCGTCATGCACCATGATTTCAGTGCGCGCGGGATCAGTGGTCATCTCTGTCGGCCAATGCTACGTCGCAAGCTTCTCGGCATTCCGGGCAATAATACATCTTATCCACGGCCAGGCGAATATCGTGCTGCGACTGGCAAAAACAGCAAAACTTTTCGCAGGTACACTGCATTTCCGGCTTGTCGCACTGCGAGCACAGGGTTACCGCCATCGTCGCCTCGACCTCTCATACCTGAAGAAGACCTGCAGATTCGCCTTCCACCCATACTAGGGCAAGCCCGACGCCGCCACAAGCACCGAAGTCGCCGCGATTCCCTGCTCCGCGATACCTGTTCTGGTTAATTGCGTTGCTTGTAACCGCGCGCGAGAAAAGTCGCTCGCGGCCGGCTTTCTTGACACCCCAAAATCACCATGCTAATTTCGATGTTTAAGCCATCATGTTTCAATTTTCCCTGTGAATACGCCGGCCATCGCCGAAATCCGCAAAACCGCTCTCAACGCCGCCCACCGCCGGCTCAATGCCCGCATGGTCAACTTCGGCGGCTGGGATATGCCGCTCGAATATTCCGGCATCCTCGCCGAACATGACGCCGTCCGCAATCGCGCCGGCCTCTTCGACGTCAGCCACATGGGCGAAATCGAAATCACCGGGCCCGCAGCGCAATCCCTAGTGCAATGGATCAGCTGCAACAACGCCGCGAAACTCGCCGTCGGCCAGATTCAATACTCCGGCCTGATGACCTCCCGCGGCACCTTCGTCGACGACCTCCTCGTCCACAAAATTTCCGACACCCACTACATGCTCTGCGTCAACGCCAGCAATCAGGACGCCGACTTCGCCCACATCGTCGCCAACAATAAATTCGACGCCAAAATCGAAAACAGCAGCCCGCGTTACTCTCAACTCGCCGTCCAGGGCCCGCGCGCCGCGGAAATTCTCCAAAATCTCACTCCCGTCAATCTCGCGCCCATTCGCTATTACCATTTCGCCTTCGGCCAAGTCAGCGGCATCGACTGCCTTATCGCTCGCACCGGCTACACCGGCGAAGACGGTTTCGAAATCTATTTCGCGCCTGAGCACTCTGAAAAATTGTGGGCCGATCTCATGACTGCCGGCGCGCCTCTCGGCATGATTCCCGCCGGACTCGGCGCCCGCAACACCCTGCGCCTCGAAGCCGGCATGTGCCTCTACGGCCACGAAATCGACGACAGCACCACGCCCTGGGAAGCCGGCCTCGCCTGGATTTGCAAAATGGAAAAGGCGCCGTTCCTGGGCAGCGAAGTTCTCGCCTCCCAAAAAGCCAACGCCAGCGGCCTGCCGCGCAAGCTCGTCGGTTTCGAAATGCTCGATAAGCGCATCGGCCGGGACGGCTATCCCGTCGACGACGCCCACGGCAAAAAAATCGGCCACGTCACCAGCGGCTGCCCTTCGCCATCACTAAAGAAAAATATCGGCATGGCTTACGTTCCGCCCACTGCTTCCGCCGTTGGCACGGATCTCGCCATCGATATTCGAGGACAAAAAGCATCAGCGCGCATCATTCCGTTGCCATTTTATAAGCGACCGCAGTAACGAGATCGCATCCAATTTAGGAGAGCTATGTATCCAGCCGACTACCGCTTCACCAAACAACACGAGTGGGTCAAGATCGACGGCGCGCACGGCATCATTGGCATCACCGATTACGCCCAGCAGGAACTCGGCGACGTGGTCTTTGTTGACATGCCCAAGGCCGGAACCAAAATCTCCGCCGGCGCCTCCTTCGGCACCGTCGAATCCGTAAAAGCCGTCAGCGAAATCTTCAGCCCGGTCACCGGCGAAATCACCGAAACCAATCCGCTGCTCTCCGACGCCCCTGAAAAAATCAATTCCGACCCGCACGTCACCGCCTGGCTGGTCAAGATCAAGCTCGATGATCCCCAAGAAGCACAAGCCCTGATGGACGCCGCCGCTTATCAGCTGCCTACGTCGCCGAAGCGGCCAAGGATCACTAACTAGAAATGCGCTATCTGCCCAAAAGCCCGTCCGAACGCCAGGAAATGCTCGCCGCCATCGGTGCCGGCTCCATTGACGAGCTTTTCGAATCCATCCCTGAAAAGTTTCGCCTAACCAAACCGCTCGATCTTCCCGGCCCGCTTTCCGAAAGCGAAATCATCCAGTACTTCAAAGCGCGCGCCGATGAGAATTCTCGCGGCTACACTTCCTTCCTCGGCGCCGGAGTCTATTCGCATCTCCGCTCCGTCGTCGCCGACGCCATTATTCAACGCGGCGAATTTCTAACCTCCTACACTCCCTACCAAGCCGAATTCGCCCAAGGCACCCTCACCGCCATTTTTGAATTTCAAACTTTGATGTGCCAGCTCACCGGCCAGGAAGTCGCCAACGCTTCCATGTACGACGGCTCCACCGCCCTCACCGAAGCCATCCTCATGGCCGAACGCCTCACCGATCGCGATTACGTTCTCGTCGCCCGCTCCGTCCATCCGGAATATCGCCAGGTTCTGCACACTTACGCCAAGAATCTCGGCCTGCACGTAGAAGAAGTCGGCTTCACCTCGTCTGGCCAGATCGATCTCGCCGCGCTCACGCCCGAAAAACTCGCGAAAGCCGCAGCCGTCGTCGTTCAGTCTCCGAACTTCTTCGGCGTCATCGAAGATCTGCCGCCGATTGCCGAAGTCGCTCACGCCCACGGTGCGCTGCTGGTCGATACCATCACCGAAGCCGTCTCGCTCGGCATCGTGCGCCCGCCGTCCGAAGCCGACATCGTCGCCATGGAAGGCCAGGCTCTCGGCATTCCGCCCAGCTACGGCGGCCCGTACGTCGGCGTCATCGCTACCCGCGACAAATTCGTCCGCCAAATGCCCGGCCGCCTCGCCGGTCGAAACCAACGACGCCGAAGGCAATCGCGGCTTCGTCCTCACTCTCGCCACTCGCGAACAACATATCCGTCGCGAGAAGGCCACTTCCAACATCTGCACCAACGAAGCCCTCTACGCCCTCGCCGCCACCATTCATCTTTGCCTTATCGGCAAAGAAGGCATTCGCGAGCAAGCTCTCCAAAATCTCGCCAAGGCGCGCTTCGCCAAAACCGAACTGGAAAAAATTCCCGGTGTGCGCGCCACTTTCTCCGGCCGCACCTTCAACGAATTCACCGTGGAATTTCCACGCTCGGTAAAACTCATCAATCACGAACTGCTTAAAGAAAAAATCGTCGGCCCCTATTCGCTCGGCGTCCACTACCCCGAACTCACCAAAAACGCCGTGGTCTGCGTCACTGAAACCACCAGCCGCGCGGAAATCGAACGCTTCGCCGCGGCCGTCCGCAAAATCCTGGAAAAACCTCTATGAGCACCGTGCTGAATCCCAAAGTGCCGGAAGCCAAATCGGCCGCCGAGCCCGAAGCCGCCGCGCACCACGTCGGCAAAGTTCGCTCGCATCCCAGCCAGAACGAAGGCCTAATCTTCGAACATTCCATTCCCGGCAAGCGCGGCATGGAGTTTCCTCCGCTCGATGTTCCGGCCGTCGATCCCGTGGCAGCCCTCGGCGCGGAATTCGCGCGTCCTTCCGTCGAAGGCTTCCCCGAAGTCAGCGAGATCGAAGTTATCCGTCACTTCACCCGCCTCTCCACCTGGAATTACGCCATCGACCTCGGCATGTACCCGCTCGGCTCCTGCACCATGAAATATAATCCGCGGGTCAACGAATTCGTCGCGCGCCTCGAAGGTCTCGCCACCGAGCATCCCTCGCAGCCCGCCGAACTTTCCCAGGGCTGCCTGCGCATCCTTTACGATCTGCAGAAATGCCTGCTCTCCATCACCGGCATGGACGCCGTCACCTTGCAACCCGCCGCCGGAGCACAGGGCGAACTTACCGGGCTGCTCATGATTCGCGCTTACCTCGAAAGCAAAGGCAACGCCCGCAAAAAAGTTTTAATCCCCGATTCCGCGCACGGCACCAACCCGGCTTCCGTGGTCATCGCCGGTTACGAAGTCCAAAACATCAAATCAAACGCCAGCGGCCAGATCGATACCGATCACCTTCGCGAATTCGTCACCGACGACGTCGCCGCCCTGATGATCACCAATCCCAGCACCATCGGGATTTTCGAACCGCGCATCGCTGAAATCGCCGGCATCCTGCACGAACGCGGCGCCTTCCTCTATATGGACGGCGCCAATATGAACGCTCTCGCCGGCGTCACCCGTCCCGGCGATTTTGGCGTCGACGTCATGCACCTCAACCTGCACAAAACTTTCTCCACCCCTCACGGTGGCGGCGGTCCCGGCGCCGGCCCGGTGATGATCAAAAAGATCCTTGAACCATTTCTGCCCACGCCGGTCGTGGTCCAGAAACCCGACGGCTCCTACGCGCTCGATTCCAATCGCCCGCAATCGATTGGCCGCGTCCGCGCCTTCGCCGGAAATTTCGGCGTGCTGCTCCGCGCGCTCGCTTACACCCTGGCCTACGGCCCCGGCATTCGCCAAGCCACCGAAGACGCCGTGCTCAACGCCAATTACATTCGCAAAAATCTCGAGGAATTTTTCGACCTGCCCTACGATTTGCCGTCCATGCACGAAGTCGTCTTCAGCGACGCCCGCCAGAAAGCCAAAGGCGTAAACACCATGGACATGGCCAAGCGCCTCATCGACTACGGCTTCCACCCTTACACCACTGCGTTCCCGCTGATCGTTCCCGGCGCCATGATGATCGAGCCCACCGAATCCGAATCCCGCGAAGAATGCGACTTGTTCATCGACGCCATGCGCTCCATCGCCCGCGAAGTCGACACCAACCCCGAAATCGTCAAGACTGCCCCGCATTCCACGCGTGTCGGCCGTCTCGACGAAACCACCGCCGCGCGCAAGCCCATCCTTCGCTGGAAGCCGGCCTAGCGCATGTCCAATTCAGGTTCGGATTCGAAGTTGCCGGAAGGAGCGCACCATATGTCTCCGACCAATCCATTCGTGAGCATGACGCCGGAACACGCCGCGTTCGCCGCCACCGTTTTTCTGCCCAGCGTGGAGAAGGAATATTTCACCACCCGTCGCGTCCTCCGCGCCGTACCGGAAACCAAAGAAGGTTTCCGCCCGCATCCCGTGGCCCGCACCGCCATGGAACTCGCCTGGCATCTCGCCTCCTCTGAAATCTGGTTCCTCGATGGCTTCCTCAACGCCAAATTTGAAATGGAAGACGATTCCATGCCTGGCGATCTCAGCGAAGTCGCCGACATCGTGGCCCTCTACGAAGAGCAGTTCGAAGAAAAATTCCCAGTGGTCTCTAAACTCTCCCCCGAATTTTGGGCCACCCCCATCCCCTTCTTCGGCATCTTCGATTACCCCGCCGTCCTCTATCTCCAATTCATGCTCAACCACGCCATCCACCACCGCGGCCAACTCTGCGCCTATATCCGCGAAATGGGCGGCAAAGTCCCCAACATCTACGGCGGCAGCTACGACGAACCCATGCTCGCCCCGCCTCCGCAAGAATAAAACTCGGTTTTACGTAGCGGCCACCTTTAGGTGGGCCATTTGAATTTGCCTTTCCGGGTGCCGCACTCTTTGCGCCGTTGCTTCACGCCAAGGGTGCGGGTTTAGACCATCCTCTGATCCTAGCGTCGCAGTCCTCCACCCAAACCGCTTTTGGCTGTCATCCAGAGGAGCGAAGCGACGAAGGATCTCCTTCTTGCCCAGCCCCCAAAACAAAAAGGGCGCCGCAACGGCCGCCAATAACCCAGCGACCATCACGACGCCCAAAATCTTTACCGTTAACGTCCGCTACTTCTTATCGTTCTTAGCCTTCTCGATCGGCAACCCTCGTGCCGCCACCGGAGTCATCCTCTGCACTCCCGTAACATCCACGGTGTTCGCCGCAGCCGCCGGAAAAAGCACCGACCTTCCGTCCGTGCTAGCCGCCGCCGCATCAGCCATCCGTTCCGTCGCCGGAGCCGCCATCGGAATCAACGCCCCCTCAGCTTCCTTCAAGAACTTCAAGCTAGCCTCTTCCCCGCCATGCCAATCAATCGAAATCACGTCGCCGAGAGACACCTGCTCAGTCGACAACAGACTGGCCAAGGGATAAACCACATGGCGTTCGATCGCCCGTTTCAAGTGCCGCGCGCCGTACTTCAGATCCGTTCCTTCTTTCAGCAGGAATTCCCGCGCCGGCTGCGTCACTCGAAACAAAAATCTGCCTTTCGCCGTTTCCAGCACGCGCTGCTGCACCATGCCCAGCTCAATATCCAGAATCTGGTCCAGTTGCGCCGACCGTAACGGATGAAACACCACCGTCTTGTCGATCCGGTTCATGAACTCCGGCGCGAACTTCCGCTTCGCTGCTTCCGCCGCCGTGTTTTTCACCTTCTCGTCCAGACCTTCTTTGTTTTCCGCGCGTACCTGCGGCGCAAATCCCAATCCGCCATTCATCAATTCCGTAATCTCCACGCCGCCCAAATTCGACGTCATGAAAATCATGGTCTGCGACAGATCCACGCGTCGGTTATCGCCAAGCGTCAAAGTAGCCTTGTCCAAAATCCCCAAAAGCAACTGCCACAATGCGTCGCTGGCCTTTTCAATTTCATCAAACAGCAAAAAGGAAATCTTCAGCTTCTCGGTGTGATATTGCGCCAGCGCTTCCTGCGTAATCAGCGGATGCGTTTCGCGGTGCCCCAAATATCCCGGAGGCGATCCAATCAATTTCGCAATCTCATGCGAGTGCTGGAACTCGGCGCAATCCACCTTAATCACCGCCCGCGGATCGCCGAACAGCACTTCGGCCGTAGCTTCCACCACGCGCGTCTTCCCCGCGCCGGTCGGCCCCAAAAACAGTAAATTCCCCACCGGACGCCCCGGCGAATTCAACCCCGCGCGGAACACCTGATACAGGTCCACCACCGCCTGCACCGCTTCGTCCTGCCCCACGATCTTGCGTCGCAGCCCTGCTTCAAAATCCCGCGACTCCACGCTGCGCTGGCTTGGGTCCAGTTGTAGTGCTTGCGCGCCCACGGTAATTCCCCCTACCGGAACTTTCTGCCGCTCTCCAGACTCCGCGATCCCGAACGCTCGAATTGATCCAGCTTGTTATCCAGCGTTGACCGCAACAGCCTCAATTGCGTGACCAGTTCCCGGCTCGAATTGGCTCGATCTGCCAACAGCAACATCGGCGGCGACAGGTCGGCCAGGTCCAGGTTAAGGTTGCGTAACGAATGCATCAGGTTCTGCACGTACGGCGACCGGATATCGAATAACTCGACCCGACCGTTGACCTGCTCGCGCAAGTCCGACCAGTCCAGATCGAGCAACGGATGATTTCGCGATACCTTGCGAACCACATCGTCCGTGATACGCGGCCGTTCCCCCAGACGCGCTAGATGCAACTGCTGCACTTTTCCTGCCCGGCGCACGTTGTGCACCAGGAAGTAGGTGTTCCCTTTGCGCCGAACGAAAGCCACAACAGTTGCCTCCTTCTCGGGCTAGGGACTCGCCACTACAAAGAACACCGTGCAACATCAATTGTTGCGTAGTGTAGGCACGGTCCACTACACGGTCAATGGTACACAAGTCCAGCTTTCCTGTTTTTGTATCGAATGCGTCATTACTCACGTGGACTCCCAAAACCACCCCGGCACGCGTGCTTTGGCCTCATTCTGCGGCACCTCTCGCCCCACCCTCATTCAAAAATCTGATATGTAAAATCAGCTAGAATAAGAGCCATGTCCTGGGACCGCGTCTACCGCGTGGTGAAACAAATCCCTCGCGGCCGCGTAACTACTTATGGAGCCGTCGCCAAGGCCATCCGCGAACCAGGCGGCGCCAGGGTCGTCGGTTACGCCATGTCCGCCACGCCCGCCGGGCGCGGCATTCCCTGGCATCGCGTCCTGAGCGCCGGCGGCAAAATCCGCATGCCGGAGCCGCACGCCTCCAAGCAACGCCGCCTCCTCGCCTCCGAAGGCATCGAGGTCGGCCTGCACTCCATCAACATGAAAATTTACGGCTGGGAGCCAAAACGGAAAAAGTTGCCAAAACGCAAGAAGTTTACAAAGAGGAAATCGACAAGCGAAAACCTGGGACGCACTAAGAGCTAGATTTTGAGGGTGGCCCGTCCTTCGCCGCCTTCGCGAAGGGTGGGGGGCTTAGATGAAACCCTCACCCACCCTGCTCCTAGAGACCACGATGTGATACAAACGATGTCTTCATAAACGCACTAAGCGCCAGAAACGCACAGAGGACTGTTTCGTTGTCAGAACCCATCATCCAGGTAGACGGTCTCTACAAAAATTACGGCCCAGTCGAAGCCGTCCGCGGCCTCAGCTTCGCCGTCGAAGAAGGCGAAGTCTTCGGCCTGCTTGGCCCCAACGGCGCCGGAAAAACCTCCACCGTCGAAATCCTCGAAGGCATGCGCACTCCCGACCGCGGCACCGCCCGCGTCTGCGGCCTCGATCCCGAACGCAGCGGCTCTGACTTCAAACAAAAAATCGGCGCCGTCCTCCAATCCACCGCGCTTCCCGACAAGCTTCGCGTCATGGAAGCCCTCAACCTCTTCGCCAGTTTCTACCGCGACCGCGCCGACACCGAAGCCCTCCTCAAACGGTTCCAGCTCGAAGAAAAACGAGACTCCTTCTACAAAGATCTCTCCGGCGGCCAAAAACAGCGTCTCGCGCTAGCCATGGCCTTGGTCAATAATCCCCAAGTCGTTTTTCTAGACGAACCCACCGCCGGCCTCGACCCCCAGGTCCGCCGCGAAATCTACGACATCATCGAAGAACTCCGCCGCGAAAAGAAAACGGTTTTGCTCACCACCCACTACATCGAAGAAGCCGAACGCCTCTGCGACCGCGTGGCCATCGTCGACCACGGAAAAATCATCAAAACCGGCACGCCGCGCGAGCTGAAACAATCCTCCGCCGGCACCACGCGCATCGAAGTTCGCCTGGCTCGCCCCGCCACCGAAGCCGCCATGCGCGCGCTCGAAGGCGTCTCCGACTTCCGCCTCATGGGCGACGTCCACGTGCTCTACGCCGCCCGCGCCCCGCAAGCCATCGTCTCGCTGGTCAAGCACCTCGAAGCCGATAACAACGAGCTCCAAAGCATGGAAATGTATTCGCCATCGCTCGAAGATGTTTTCATCGAGCTGACCGGCCGCAGGCTGAGGGAATAACAGTGGCTTCCA
The DNA here is from genome assembly GCA_963847695.1 of uncultured Acidobacteriota bacterium. Lineage (GTDB taxonomy): Bacteria > Acidobacteriota > Terriglobia > Acidiferrales > UBA7541 > Palsa-295. The sequence continues at coordinate 65,034 of CAWKAX010000018.1, forward strand.
ATCCTATTTCGAATACGTGGGCGCTGACCAAAATCCGCATCAGTCTGGCCATGCGCAACAAAATGTTTCTCTTCTTCAGCCTGCTCATGCCCCTGATTTTTCTTTTCCTCTTCGTCATGCTCTGGGGCAAAGGCTCCCCCGAAAAAATTAATTTCATTCTCGGCGGCGTGATTACCCTCACCGTGATGGGCGGCTTCTGGGGACTCAGCGTTCAGCTCGTCACCTTCCGCGAGCAAGGCATCCTCCGCCGCTTCCGCCTCGCCCCAATCGGCGCCGGTCCCATGCTGGCCTCCAGCATCGCCGCGAACTTCATCCTGGTCGTCCCCTTCGTCTTCCTCGAAATCCTCATCGGCAAATACGTTCTGCACATGCAAAGTTGGGGCAATCTCCCCGCCATCTTTTTGCTCGTTATGATCGGCTCCGCCACCTTTGCCGCGTTCGGACTGGTCGTCGCCAGCGTCACCAATACCATGCAGGAAACCCAAATCATCAATCAGCTCATCTGGATGGTCTTCCTCTTCCTCTCCGGCGCCACCATTCCGCTCTCCGAGTTTCCGGGCTGGATCCAACGCATCACGCTATTTTCTCCGGCCACCTATCTCGCTGTCGGCCTGCAGAGCGCCTCCACCAATCTGGTCGTCGTCTCTGAACTCTTCACCGAATTTGTGGCCCTCGCCCTCGGCCTGTTCGTCGCCTTCGAAATCGCCCGCCGTATTTTCCGCTGGGAGCCGGAAGCCAAAGTTCCCACCAGCGCCAAAGTCTGGGTTCTCGCCGCGCTAGTTCCCTTCCTCGCTTTCGGCGCCTACGAAAACTACACTGGGAAAATGCTCGCGCGCGTCAGCACCATGATGTCCTTCATCGACCGCCCCGCCGCCAGCGCCCCAGCCGCGCCCAAATCCGAAACCGATCAGCATTAAGCCGGTCGCCCGCGCAAGAAACTAGCCGCCACGAATTCCCAACATCCACAGCCCGTCCAGCCACATCCAATCCCGTTGCGCTAACCCATTTCAATTTTCCCGGCCAACGCAATATGATGTCGTGTCGCTTCGCGCCCCAAAATCCGTAGACCCAGAAACAAGGAGTCTTACCACATGCAACGCACTGCCACCGCCGTCTGGACCGGCACTCTCAAAGAAGGGTCCGGCAAAATTTCCACGCCCGCGAGCGGCGTCTTGAAAGACGCGCCCTACTCTTTCCTCACTCGCTTCGAAAATGGCAAAGGCACCAATCCCGAAGAACTCATCGGCGCCGCCCACGCCGCCTGTTTCGCCATGGCCTTCTCCGCCCAACTCAGCACCATGAATTTCACGCCCGAAAATATTCAAGTCTCCGCCAACGTCTCCCTCGAAAAACTCGACGCCGGCTGGACCATCTCCAGAATTCATCTCGACTTCAAAGCGCGCGTCACCGGCCTCAGCCAGGCCGCCTTCGAATCGGCCGCCGCCAGCGCCAAAGCGAATTGCCCCGTCTCGCGTCTGCTCCAAGCCGAGATCTCCCTGACCTCCCTTCTCGAGCAGGCCGCGTGATCTACACCATCTCCGGCGCGTTAATCGTCGCCCTCATTCTTCTCGAAGCCTTCGAGACCATCATTCTGCCTCGCCGCGTCACCCGGCGTTTCCGCCTCACGCGCCTCTTTTATATTTCCACCTGGAGGCCCTGGCGCGCCTTCGCCCACCTCCTCAAGGGCAAAACGCGCGAGAATTTCATCAGCTTCTACGGCCCGGCCTCGCTGCTGTTTCTGTTCGCCACTTGGGCCTCGTTCTTGATCGTCGGCTTCGGACTTCTTTACTTCGCCGCCGCCGCGAACGATCCCACTCACCCGCCGCTCCCGAACTGCTTCTATCTCAGCGGCACAACGTTCTTTACTCTTGGCCTCGGCGACGTCACTCCGCACACCTCCGCCGAACGCGTCATGGTCGTCTTCGAAAGCGGCCTCGGCTTGGGCTTCTTGGCCCTGATCATCAGCTACCTTCCGGTCATTTATCAGGCCTTCTCCCGCCGCGAAGTCAGCATCGTTCTACTCGACGCCCGCGCCGGCTCGCCGCCCACCGCCGCCGAATTGCTTTCCCGCCACGGCGGCCAGTACGGCCTGCAAGCCATTCAGGTTTTGCTTCAGGATTGGGAACGCTGGTCCGCCGAGTTGCTCGAAAGCCACATCTCGTATCCCGTCGTGGCCTACTTCCGTTCGCAACATAGCAATGAATCTTGGCTCGCCGCGCTCACCGCCATTCTCGATACCACCGCGCTGCTCGTCGCCACTTCCGACAGCCCCGCCGCGCGCCAGGCCAAACTCACCTTCGCCATGTGCCGCCACACCGTGGTCGATCTTTCCCAGGTCTTTCACGCCGTTCCCAACAATTTGGATCCCGATCGCTTGCCGCCCGAAGATCTCGCCCGCCTGCGCGCGTCGCTCGATAAATGCGGCTATCAGCTCCGTGAAGACGGCGTCTCCGACGCGAAGTTGAACGAGCTACGCCGAATGTACGAACCGTACGTGCACGCGCTGGCCCGCTATCTCTTCGTCACGCTGCCGCCTTGGATTCTCGAGAAAAAAATTACCGACAACTGGAAGACCAGCGCCTGGGGCAAAATTTCCGGCATCTCGGTCCACACCGCTCCGCCCGCGCCCGACGATCATTATTAGAAACATCCGCACCAGTAATATTCAGCGAGGGAGAAACTTCAAATGGGCACCCAACACATCGAACGCGCCAAGCAATGGCTCAACGGAGAAATTCCGCTGCCCCCTATCGCCCAGCTGATCGGTTTCCGCCCGGTCGCCATCGACATCGAAAAGGGCGAAGTCACTCTCGAATTTCAAGCCACCGAAAAGCACACCAATCCCATGGGCACGCTCCACGGAGGAGTCCTCTGCGACGTCGCCGACCTCGCCATGGGCATGGTCTTCGCCGCCAGCCTCGAAGACGGCGAATCTTTCACCACCCTCGAACTGAAAATTAATTTCTTTCGCCCCGTCTTCAAAGAAAAACTTCTGGCCACCGCCAAAATGGTCAAGCGCGGCAAGACCGTAGGCATGGTCGAATGTGACGTAAAAAACGAAACCGGCGCCCTAGTCGCCCGCGTCTCCTCCACCTGCATGGTCCTCCGCGGCCAACAAGCCTCCGGCCGCTAACCTCTAACGCCTACAAATATTGCACCGTCGCGCCACCCACACCCTTCGAAGTCTCCGCACGAAAACAACGCTGTCATCCCGAGCGAGCGAAGCGACGAGGGACCTGCTTCAAACGCCTGCCGCGGGTTCATCCAAGTCATCGGTGGTCTGGGCGCGTGGAGTTCGTCAGGGCACGGCTTCAGCCGCTGAGGCAATACCACGAAAAACCTCGGCGCAGTCTGGAAGGGCGGGGCTTCAGCCCCGCCGTAAAACTCCCCCAAAAAAAGGGGCTTTAGCCCCTGAAGCCATCCTCGCCTCGACCGCACCTGTCTGCTTTTGGGATTCCGTCCCACCATCAAACGCTCGTCGCCCGAATCACCAAAACCCCCGCAAACAAACCCCAATTCCCATCCCCACCCTGCTAACACAACCCATCCCCAATCCGTCTGAACCCACAACAATCACCAAAAAATTACTCCGCGCTCTCAGCGCACCGGAGGCCGACAAATGGGCTCCTTCCTTCGCGACATCCGCTACGCCTGGCGCACTCTCGCCAAGAACCCGGGCTTCATGGTCGTCGCCATCCTCACCCTCGCGCTGGGCATCGGCGCCAACGTCGCCATCTTCAGCATCGTCTACGCCATCCTGCTCCGCCCTCTACCCTTCCCACAGCAGCAACAACTCGTCCGCGTCTTCGACGACCTCCGCGGCCCCAACGTTCCCAACGTCGGCATGTCCCAACCCGAACTCGTCGATCTGCAACAGCGCTCCGGAGTCTTCCAGGATATTTCCGTAGTCTGGCCCATCAACGCCGACCTCAGCGGCGGCAATCGCCCCGAACGCATCGAGGCCCTGGCCACCAGCCCAAATTATTTCACCTTGCTCGGAGCCCAACCGCAGATCGGCCACCTTTATACCCAGGCCGATATCGTTCCCGGATTTCTCAACGCCGTCGTGCTCAGTGATGGTTTCTGGCGCCGCCAGTTCGGCGCCGATCCCAACATCATCGGCAAAAGCCTCCGCATCGACAACGATCCTTACCAAGTCGTCGCCATCATGCCGCCGGATTTCCGCCATCCCGGCCGCACCATCGAAACCGATGTCGACGCCTGGATCGCCGCCGGTTATGAAGCCGATCCTTTTCCGCATCCGCCCGTACGCGGCCTCCGCATGTTTCCCGGCGCCATCGCTCGCCTGAAACCCGGTCTCTCCGTCACCGCCGCCCAGGCCAAGCTCGAAACTTTCGCCGCCCAGTTGCGCGCCGAATATCCTGTCGATTATCCGGAGCCTGCTCGTTGGACTCCGCGCCTCGTCTCCATCCAGGAAGATCTGGTCGGCAACGTGCGCACCGAACTCCTCGTCCTCTTTGGCGCCGTCGCCTTCGTGCTGCTCATCGCCTGCGTCAATCTTGCCAATCTGCTGCTCTCCCGTTCGGCGGGTCGTCAACGTGAAATCGCCGTGCGCCTCGCCATGGGCGCGGGCCAGCGCCGCCTCATGCTCCAGATGCTCACCGAAAGCTTGCTGCTCTCCACCATCGCCGGAGCCGTCGCGCTCCTCACCGTTGTCTGGATGAAAGCCTCGCTCCTGCGCTTTGCGCCGGAAAGTCTTCCGCGCCTCAGCGAAGTGAATCTCGGCGGCGGCGTGCTGTTCTTCGCCTTCGCTCTCTCCATCCTCACTGGAATTCTTTTCGGCCTGGTCCCCGCGCTGCAAGCCTCCAACATCAGCCAGGTCGCCAGCCTTCGCGAAGGCAGCCGCGGCTCCGGTTCCAGCCGAACGCAGGTGCGTCTCTCGCGCTGGCTCGTCGTCTCCGAAATCGCGCTCTCGCTCATTTTGCTGGTCGGCGCCGGACTTCTCCTCCGCAGCTTCTGGCGCTTGCTCGAAGTCCAGCCCGGCTTCCGCCCGCACGGCCTGGTCACCGCCCAGATCTGGATGCCGGTGCCGAATGATCCCAGCACCGACCCATATCGCACGCCGCAAAAACGCGGCGCGTTTCTCCGCGAAGTCGTTCGCCGCGTCGCTTTGATTCCCGGCGTCGAAGCCGCCGCCATCGGCGGCACCAACAGCCTCCCCATGGGCGGCGGTCGCAACGGTTTCCCCTTCGTCATCGAGGGCCGCCCCAACGATTCCCGCACCACGCCCATCGCCGAATTCGCCGGCGTCAGCCCCAACTATTTCGACGTCCTCGGCACTCCGCTGATTCGCGGCCGCGCCTTCCTCGATTCTGACGAGCCCGATTCACAGCAAGTCGCCGTCATCGATCAGACCCTCGCCAACCGTTACTGGCCCGGCCAGGATCCGCTCGGCGCGCACATCCAGTTCAACGCCCAGGCCCGCAATCCAAAGTGGGTCACCATCGTCGGAGTGGTTGGTGACATGAAGTCGGACAGCTTCGAAGCTCCGCTGGCCCCGCACATTTATCTCCCCGTCTTTCAAGGCCCGCCGTACGCCTCCGTTTTATTTTTGCGCACTCACGCAAATCCCGGCACGCTCGGCGATCAAATCCGCACCGAAGTCCAGTCCGTCGATTCGAATCTCCCGCTCTTCAGCGTGCGCACTCTCGACGAAGTCGTCGCCCGCTCCATGGCCGAGCGCCGCTTCGCCCTCGAAATTCTCGCGCTCTTCGCCGGCGTCGCGCTGCTGCTCGCCGCCATCGGCATTTACGGCGTCATGTCCTACGCCTTCAGCCGCCGCATTCACGAACTCGGCATTCGCATCGCCCTCGGCGCCCAACGCAGCGACATCCTCCGCATGGCCCTCAGCGAAGGCATGACCCTCGTCCTCTTCGGCCTCGTCGCCGGCGTCGTCGGCGCCATGCTGCTCACCCGCTTCCTGCGCAGCCTGCTCTTCAACGTCACCGCCACCGACCCGCTAGTCTTCATCTCCATCGCCGCCCTGCTAGCCGCCGTAGCGCTCCTCGCCTGCTACATCCCTGCGCGTAGAGCCACTCGCGTCGATCCCCTAGTGGCCCTGCGCGAAGAATAAAAAGTAGCACACGCTCTCCAGCCTATCTGCACCCCGCGCTCAGTAGGACAGGCTGTCAGCCTGTCTGCACCCCACTTTCAGTGGGTGTGGCTTCCCTCCCGAAAGCACTCGGCCGTGCCCTCGAAGTGCAGCTCCTCCCTCTGCCTTTCTGTGAATTAATCTCCATCCTGCTACCAATTTGGTATTTGTGTAACCGCAGCACCAAACGCGCGCCGGATTGACACCACTTCGACCGTACCCTACTCTGACGCTGTACCCGTTTTCTTCACTCTCGTAATGGAGCGGCGAATGCCCCACCCAAAAACCGAAAAGATCTGGCACAACGGAAAATTCATCAACTGGGACGATTCTAAAATTCACGTCCTTTCCCACGTGGTCAGCTACGGTTCCGCCGTCTTCGAAGGCGTCCGCGCCTACGACACGCCGCAAGGCATCTCCGTTTTCCGCCTGCGCGAACACATCCAGCGCCTGCTCAACTCCGCCTACATTTACCGAATGGAAGTTCCTTACAACAACGACGACCTCTGCGCTGCCACGCTCGATCTCGTCCGCACTAATAACGTCGGCGCCTGCTACATTCGCCCCATCATCCTGCGCGGCTATGGTGAAGCCGGAGTCGATCCGATCGGCTGCCCTATTGAGGTTTACCTCGCCTGCTATCCCTGGGGAAAATATCTCGGCGAAGAGGGTTTGAGCCAGGGCGTCGATGTTTGCGTCAGCTCCTGGAATCGCCCCGCGCCCAACACTCTTCCGCAAATGGCCAAGGCTGCCGCGAATTACATGAATTCGCAGCTCATCCGCATGGAAGCCCGCGCCAATGGCTACGTTGAAGGCATCGCCCTCGATACCAATGGCTACGTCAGCGAAGGTTCCGGCGAAAACGTTTTCGTCGTCAGCGGCGGCGCCGTCATCACTCCGCCCGTTTCCAATTCCGCGCTGCCCGGCATCACTCGCCACAGCGTCATGACCATTTGCCGCGACCTTGGCATCCCGGTCGTCGAGCAAATCATCCCTCGCGAAATGCTCTACATCGTCGACGAAATTTTCTTCTGCGGCACCGCCGTCGAAGTCACTCCCATCCGCAGCGTCGACCGCATCAAAATCGGCATCGGCTCCCGCGGCCCCATCACCAAACGCATCCAGGACGAATTCTTCGCCCTGGTCGAAGGCAAAAAGCCCGACCGCCACAACTGGCTCTCCCCAATCAACGTCCCAGCTGGCGTCGCCCGCTAACGCGGCACGCTAACCGCCTTTGACTTTCCGGGTGCCGCACTCTTTGCGCCCTTGCTTCACGCAAAGGGTGCGGGTTTAGATTAGCCACTTTCCCGCCTCACGCCGCGCGAAGCGCCGCCACGAAATCGATCCGCTTCTCCTAGCGCTCCAGTCCACCGCCCAAACCGCCTTTGGCCGTCATCCAGAGGAGCGCCTTCCGCGACGAAGGATCTCCTTCTTGCCCGGACCAAAAACAAAAACGCCGGCCGCCTCCCCCACTCTTTTGACCATTCCCCGCGAATTCAGTAGAATCGCGCCCGGCCCAAATTGTTTTCCGTCGTAGAATCACGCAGCCATCCTGGAGACGCGTGTACACCCTGACCCAAAAACTCTGCGCCGAATTCATCGGCACCTTCGCCGTCATCTTCTTCGCGACGGGCGCCATCTGCTCCGATGAATATCTCCGCTCCACCGGCCAGGGAGCCATCACCACTCTCGGCCTCGCGCTCGCCTACGGACTCGCCGTCGGCGTCATGGTCTCCGCTGTCGCCCACATTTCCGGCGGCCACTTGAATCCCGCCGTCACCATCGGCTTCTGGGTCACCAAACGCCTCAGCACCACGCTCACCGTCCTCTACTGGATCGCCCAACTTCTCGGCGCCATCGCCGCCGCCTACTTAATCTCTGCCTTGATACCCGACGCCGCCGCCTGGCGCCTCGAAGCCATGAACGCCATCAATCCCGCCCTCGCGCCCGATTTCACTCGCCTCCACGGCATGCTGCTCGAAGGCATCATGACTTTCTTCCTCGTCTTCGTTTTCTTCGCCACCATGGTTGACGTCAAAGGCGCCTTCCACAAACTCGCCGGCTTCGGCGTCGGCTTCGCCGTAACCATGGACGCGCTCTTCGGTTACCCGCTCACCCACGCCGCGCTCAATCCCGCCCGCGCCTTCGGCCCCTCCCTAGCCACCCGCCACTGGAGCAATCACGGCGTCTACTGGGTCGGCCCACTCCTCGGCGGCGTCCTGGCCAGCGTCATCTACGACCGCATCTTCCTCGTCGACCAACCCCCGCTCTAGATAACCCTCTCCGCGCGCCGAACACTCCACCACCGGTGTTGTCATCCCGAGCGCAGCGCTTCGCACGCCGAAGCAGAATTATCGCGAAGGTGGGAAGGATCTGCTTTTCACGCTCCAAGGTCACAAGCCATTCGCGAAGACAATGTGCCGTCGCTCCGCCTGTTTCACTCTG
>CAWKAX010000019.1:0-12518 GCA_963847695.1 uncultured Acidobacteriota bacterium
TGCATCAATTTTTTACCGACGCCCAGATTTTGCGCGGCGGGATCGATGGTGATTGGACCGATGCCGGCGATCAACGCACGCTCGTCCAGACAATTGCTGCCCACGACGCGGCCACTTACCTCTGCAACGAGGCAATAAAAGCCCGAGCTGCCGAACATCATGCTGAATAGGCCAACGCCGGCCTCCGGGCTGGGGACATCGGGGGGAAATCCGTGCGCGTTGCAGATGGCGGCGAAAGCTTGATAGCAAATAGGGCCGCAGCTGGCAGCGTCCGCAGGTGTAGCCACGCGAATCACGACTTCCGGCTGAGTTTTTGTCGACACGCGCGCACTCCCAAAATTCCGGCGGGAGTATAGCTTGCTAGGCGTCCCGCCGGAGATTTTTATGCGGCGGAGTACGCGCAGTCGTTACCGCGAGCCAACGCGACGACGCTACGACGCGGTGTTACGCGTTGGTGCCGCCGTCGACAGTGAGATTCGCTCCGGTGATGTAGGACGCTTCGGGGCTGGCGACGAAGGCGACCAGCGCTGCCACTTCGTCGACCGTTCCGTAGCGGCCCAGCGCGGTATTGGCAATCTGCGGCGTGGCCCAGTCTCCCGATGCCGGATTCAATTCGGTGTCGATTGGGCCCGGCTGGACATTGTTCACGGTGATGGCGCGGTCGCCGACTTCGCGCGAAAGGCCTTGGGCGAACATTTTGATCGCGCCCTTGGTGGCGGAGTAGGGAACCAGGCCGGGCGTCATCATGCGTTCGCCGACGCAGGAACCGATCAGGATGATGCGGCCGCCTTTGCCGATGTGCTTCAGCGCCGCGTGGGTGGCGTAGAAGGCGCCGAGAATGTTCAGGTTGACCACGTCATTGAGTTCTTCGAGCGTCGCGTCTTCGAATTTCTTGGGGATGGCGGTGCCGGCATTGCTCACCAGAATGTCGAGCTTGCCGAAAGTCGCGACGGTTTTTTCTATCGCGGCTTTGACGGCCGCGGCGTTGGTGGCGTCGGCCTGAACCGCGAGGGCCTTTCCACCAGCGCGTTCGATTTCTTTCACCACGGACGTGGCCGCATCGGCGCCTTTGGTGTAAGTGACGGCCACGCTCGCACCGTCCGCTGCTAAACGCTTGGCGATGGCCGCGCCAATGCCGCGCGACCCGCCGGTAATGAATGCGACCTTTCCATCCAGTTTCTTAGCCATGATTATTATTTCTCCCTGAGCCGTTCGTAGCGTTCCATGCCGATCGATTTGGCGATGCAGGGCGAGTTTTGACCTACGCCTGCCGTCACCGAACCGGTGCATCGGGTACCTCTAGTTGATTCAATTGGCGGGGTTGGGGATTTAGAGAAATGCGGGAAAGTTTACGGCGGTGCCGCCAATCGGCTCCGGCGGGCGCCGGAGCCGATTTACGCCGACGTGGCTAGTTGATGACGAATACGACTCGATCGCCGCCGGTATCCGCGTTCCAGGTTTTCTCCACGTCCGCGAGTGGAACGGCTTTGGTGTGGACCTGCAAGTTGGCCGGGCGCGCGGCTTCGAAAACTTTGTGAATCGCGTTCAGCAAACCTTCCAGTGGAACGCTATTAATTCCGCTGCCCATTAGAACCGTAGCGGAAGAGCGCAGCGCGGCGCCGGGCAACCGGATGCTGTCGCCACTCATCGCGCCGACTTGCACGAACCGCGTCGGAATAGCCTCACGGCCAGCCTCGGCTGCGGCCATCAAAATAATCTCCGCGCTTTGGCCCCACAGATAATCAATCACTACGTCGACGCCAGCGGAAAATTGCTGCTTCATCGCTTCTTCGAGTTCTGCCGCGGCTTGGGGGCGTGAAGGATCGAGGTCGAACTGAATGATGTCGTCGGCGCCGATGGATTTCAGGCTTTCCAGCGCCCCGCGGCCGCGGCCTGCGGCTATGACGCGCCCAGCTCCCATGTATTTGGCAATCTGCACCGCGAGTCGTCCGGCGGCACCAGTGGCGCCGTTGACTAGCACCGTCTCGCCGCGCTGCAGCTTGGCGCGTTCGGCGAACGCGGCCCAGCAGGACATGCCCGGATTGGCGAGCGCCGCGGCGAGTACGTCGTCGAGATCGTCCGGCACCGGCACGCATTGGGAAGCGCGCACCGGCGCTTCCTCCGCCATGGCGCCGAAGGGCGGGGAAGGCAGCGCGAAATACACGCGGCGGCCGTCGGCGGTGCGGCCTACGCCATCGACGCCGGCAACATTCGGGTAGTCGTGTCCGGCGCTGTAGTGCTCGCCGGACGCGCGGCCTTTGGTCAGGTGAGTGAGCGCGGCGGCCTTCACCGAGATAATCTCCTGGCCAGGAAGGACCTGCGGGTTTTCGAAATCGGCGTACGCGGGCGTTACGCCAGGTGCTGTAATGACGGCTGCTTTCATAATGGTCTCCTTGTATCCGTTCCTGACAAGGCCAAGCTAGTCCGCGGATGTGAAGGCGCCGCTTTGCGTTAGTGATTCTTTCGAAGAAACGAGATGGCAGCGTCAGACACTGATTGCGGTGCCTCTCGGTGCGGAAAGTGTCCGATGCCACTTAGCAGCAGCCGATGATACTCACCCGAAAAATACTTTTCGAGGCCTTCGGACTCGTGGGCATCATCGCAGAAATCGGACTCGCCTTGGATCATCAGGGTCGGCGTCGAGAGAATTTCGAGCTGCGCCAGACGCGCTTGTAGCGAATCGTAGCGCGGGTCGGAGGCTTCGCCGCGAATCCACCGCGAACGGTAAGCGTTTAGGGTAATCGCGGTCCAGTCTGGATGTAAAAAACTTTCGGAGGTGACGCGAAATTCGTTTTCGTCGAACCAGCCCGGCCGACTCCATGTTTCCCATTGAATGCGCGCGAATCCAACTGGATCTTTTCGCAGCGCTTCGACGCCTCCGTCAAGACACTGGAACCACTGATACCAGAATCGACGCGATTGCTGGAAACCGGGAACATGGAAACGGGCACGCGGCTGGTAACCGAGGGCCAGTGCGACCACCGCCGAAACCCGCTCAGGAAAGAGCGCTGCCATGGAGTACGCCGCGCGCGCTCCCCAATCATGTCCGACGATTGCGAATCTCTTTAGCTCCAAGGCATCCGCCAGATCGATGGCGTCTTGTGCCAGCGCCACTCCGGCGCCGAATCTCGGCGTGGAGTCTGATAGAAACCGAGTCGGATGCGAACCACGGAGATAGGGGATGATTGTTCGCCAGCCGTCAGCGCGAAGACGGGCCGCCACCGCGTTCCATCCGCGCGGAGAATCAGGCCAGCCATGGAGCAGCACTGCAACCGGGGCGTCGGGGGAACCTAAATCTTCGAAAGCGATTTCGAGAACTGAAGTCTGAGCGAAATTCATCCGACGACATTTCCTTCCAACAATTGGACTCTTTCGACGGGTCCGACGTTGCTGGAATTTAATCTTCCCGAGGGCGCCTCTAAGGATTCCCGGCGAACCTAGCTGAAGATATTGCGATCGAGATACTTGTTACGGAATTTTCCCGTAGGATCCATTGAGGATGCTAAGGCGCGAAATTGATCCATCTGGGGATATTGTGCGCGCAGATAGGTGGGGTCGATCTCGAAAATCTTGCCCCAGTGCGGCCTCACTCCGAAGGGCTTTAGCGCGGCTTCGATGGTTGGCAACAGCTGGCGCACCGCCGGTTCATCGGGCTTCCAGGTGAAGTGGATGGCCAGCGATTCGCGGCCGTGGTGCATGCTCATTGGCATTTGGTCCGAAGCGATGGTGCGAATCTCGGTGATGAAGAGCAACGGGGTGATGCGGTCGCGCAACTGCTCGACAGCGCGCATCGCGCGGTAGCCTTCCGAGCGTGGCACAAAATACTCGGTCTGAAGTTCGCGTCCGGTCGAAGGTGTGAATTCCATTTTGAAGTGCGGCAGCTTCAGATACCACGGACCCACGCTGCCCAACTGTTCGGTGCAAGGTTCGGCGGATTGTCCGGCGACGGGATGCAATTTCACTTTCTGCAGAGTGGCGCCGTAGAACTCTGGAGCGAGCTTAAACTCGGGCTCATTCGGATTTATTTTTCGCTTGATCCACACTTCCGTCGCGCGGTTGCGCTGCCAGTCGGTGAAAAGGCTCACGCTGTAGGCGGCGCCCATGATCGCATCCAGATTCTTTTCCAGGTGATCGAATGAAAGGTTTTCGTAGACAACCTGCGACATATCGAAGCGCGGCACGATGCCGAGTGTAACTTCGGTGACCACACCCAGCGCGCCGAGGTGAACGATCGCCAGTGGGAAGTGCGCTGGATCGTCGGCCCGCGAGAGCTGAACCACCGAACCGTCGGCCTTCACCAGGCGCAGTGCCTGCACCGCAGCGGCAAGATTTTGATTGCCAACGCCGGAACCATGCGTCGCGGTGGCGATGGTCCCTCCCACCGAAATGTGCGGCAGGGAGGCAAGATTGGACAGCGCGAAACCGGCCTGGTCCAGCACCGGAGCCAGCTCGCCATAGGCCGTTCCGGCACCCACTGTCACCGTCTTCGCCGCCGCGTCGATCTTTATGCCTTTCACACCGCGCATGGAGATCTGCGCGTAGCTGCTGTCCGCGATGTCGTTGAAGCAATGCCGCGATCCCAGCGGTTTGAGTTTTGTGTTGGCGCGCACAATCGCCGCAGTTTCTTCCGCGCTCCCAGGCGCAAAAACTTTGTCAGTGCTGTAGTGCAGATTGCCAGACCAGTTGGTGCGCGGCACGGCCGCATCTTGTAGCTCAGCAGCGCCGGCAAGCCGGCTCATCGAAGAATAGCCAAGCAAAACTCCTGCAGCCTGTAACAGTTCTCGTCGGTTCACGAACTCCTCCCAGGCATGAAAACGTTATGGCGCAGACGACGAACCAAGTCAACGTTCAAGTGTGAGTTCGAGCAGTAGCCCACGCTGCGCGTTGTCGAATTGTGCCGACTTGCTTGGTCTAGTTGAGATATTGGTTGAACCAATCCGTTGAGCGGTGAATCACGTCGCGCAAATGTTCGGGGTCCACGAACATGTGTCCTTCGTGGTCGTACACGACTAATTTGGTTTCGACTCCGAGCGTCTTCAGCGCGTGCCAGAATTCGTAGGATTGTGGCGGCGGGCATTCGCCATCGCTATCTCCGACGAGGATTAGCGTCGGAGTTTTCACGTTTTTGACGAAGGTGATCGGGGCGCTGCGCGCGTACACGGCGGGATCGTCGTACACCGAAGCGCCGAAAAACGGAATCATCCACTGGTCGATTTGGTTTTCGCCGTAATAGCTCTGCCAGTCGGCCAATCCTGCGCCCGCCACGGCAGCGCGGAATCGATCGGTTTGCGTCACGCCCCACATGGTCATGTAGCCGCCGTAGCTCCAGCCGGTCAAGCCCAGCCGGCGCCCGTCGATGGGCGCCTGGCGGATGGCTTGGTCCACGCCGGTGAGAATGTCTTTCCAATCGCCATAGCCGAAATCTTTCACGTTCGCGCGCGTGAACGCTTCACCTTTCCCGAAACTTCCTCGGGGATTCGGAAGAAAAAGGAAATATCCCGCCGACGGCAACGCCATGGGGTACGCGAGCGCATTGGGCCACTCCGGAACGATTGCGCCGCTCGGCCCTCCGTGAACGCAGACGACCATCGGATATTTTTTGGCCGGATCGAAATCTAGGGGATACAGCAACCATCCTTGAACATCCACATCGCCGTTTTTCCAGTGCAGGCTCTTGGCGTCGCTCACCAGCGGTTTCAGGCTGGCGTTGCGATGCGTGATCTGTTCGAATCTCGGCAGGTCGCCGGCCCACACTTCCGGCGCGACGGTGAACGAACTTCGCGCAAAGGCGCCGACGGTTCCGTCCGGCGTCAGCGAGATGCTGGTGGACCATGCGCCCGAGGAGATCAGTCCACTGGAGTGGAACAGGGCATCGATCTGTCCGCTGGCCGGGTCAATGGTCGAAACTTCCGATTCGCCGTCGGCCACTTCCATGTCAATCAGCTTGCCGCCGCTGGTCCACGCCAGATTGGCCGCGGATGATTTTCGATTCGAGGTCAGATTTCGCGGCGCGCCTCCGTCGATCGAGATCAGAAACGCATCGCCGCCGTTGGAGCCTTCGTCGGACATCAGGCCTTCGATAAACGCCACGGATTTCCCGTCGGGCGAAATCTTCGGCTGGCAAATCTGTAGCTTAGGCTTGTAGACCGAATACATCGTCGAGGACACGGAATTGACTTGGAACAGTTCGGCGACGTACCAGTTATTGTCGCCGTTTCCCTTGGCCGCCGTGGCGACCAGAGTGGTGGAATCCGGCGCCCAATCGTATTCGTAGATGTACGAATCGGCCGGGGTGATTTGGCGCAGCGTGGATTTTGCGACGTCGACAATGGCCAGGCGCTGCTCGGTATCAGCGTCTTTGATTTCGCCGGTTTCGTGCGTTTCGGCCACCAAGGGACCGGCGTTGCGTCCGGCGTTTTCGGTAAATAGAAAGGCGATTTTCTTGCCGTCCGGGGACCAGTGCGGCTCGGCGACGAGTCCGGTGACGCCGGTGAGTTTTTTCGCCGCGGATTTTCCTGGCACACCAACGAAGAGCTGGCCCTGGCCGGGCTTGAGCGCGTCGGAGACGAACGCGATCGATTTGCTATCCGGCGACCAGGCCACGTCATGCTCGTCGCAATTCGCCGCGGCGGCGCAAGCGGTGACCCGCGCCGGTTTCTGAGGGGTCGCGAGGTCCGCCAGATAAATGAAGCGCTTGCCCGTACTGCGGCCGGTCTGATCCGATTGAGGTTCGACCCAGGCTACGGACTTGCCGTCGGGCGAGATCGCCACCTGCGAGAACTGCTGTACGGAGAATAGCGACTTCAGCGGATCATCGGACGCCGATGCCGCTGCTGAAGATTTTTTTGCGTCGGCAGATTTTGACGAATGCTGCGCAAACGTTGCGGACGGAAGCAGGGCGCTGCAAAGCAGCAGTGCGCCGAGCGTTTTAGGAATTCGCATGGGGTCCCTGGAGCGGAATTTTCAGTGAGCGCAGAATACACTGCAAGCGCGGGAAAAGCCGAAGCGATTTGAGTGCTCGCGCTGAATTCGATAGCCTGCGTTGGACCCTCGTCTTGAACGAAGTGCGGCAGATGGGGAAGCGCGAACGGGAAGACGCACGACGGAAGGAAAGAAGTGGTTGCGGGGGCTTGCAACCATCCGAATTTGCTAGTCCTGCCGTTCAGAATGGAACTGATTCGGCTCGCGGCGTAGACTTCGTGAAACGTGAGGTTCTCAGGACTTCCGAATTGCCGACTGAGTTGCAGCGCGGGGCTGCCCGCTGATGCCAGCTGCGAATTGCTCGATCTGGTCTGCAGCGGTTTTGCTGCCGGCATATTCTTGCATCGATTCTGATACTCGCTTCGCTGACTGACGAAAAGCCGCGTCTTTCAATACTCGGTTTACGGCAGCACCGAACTCGACTGAATCAATCGCCTTCTCTCCGTCTGCTCTTGTCACCGGCATCACAATCTCGCCCGCGCCTAGCGCCACGAGGCGACGGGCATTACTTTCGCGTTCTGTGATGGTCGGTACGATGACCGCCGGAGTGCCAGCTCGCAATCCCGTCATCACCGAACCGTGCCCGCCATGATGTATCATCAGATCGCAGCGCTCAGCCATGGCAATCCCGGGTAGATAGGCAGCGTGAGTAAAGTTTGGCGGCAATACCCCAACTTCGGCCGGTACTTCCTGAAATCCAGTGGTCAGCACAACATGCACTGGCATGTCGCCGAGGGCCTGGATAGCCGCTCGAATCACCACGATAGAATCGATCGGCGTCGGAGCGTTGGCGTATCTGGGATTGCCGGAATAAACCCAAATCAGCGGTTTTTGGCGGCTCAGCGCATCGATCCACTTAGGCAACTGGGCTTTTTCCCGCTGCCAGACGATTGGACCTACGTATTGAGCGCTCGCGCTGGCTGGTAGCGGATCCGTTTCCGGCGTACCGAGGATCAGAGAAAGATTCCCCGCCAGGAGATCAACGCAACGCGCGACGGGTTCGATTCCGTATTCCGCTGCAACCTTATTGATAACCGCGGCGGCGCTGGGCAGTCCAGATGGCCGGTCTTTCTTCCACCATAGAAATCCATCGCTGGCTGGATGAATATTGCCCTGAAGCACGGTTACGAGCGGCACGGAAAGAACGCGCGCGGCGAGGCACGTAAGAAGCCCGAATGAATCGACGACAACATCAGGAGCGCAAGCGCGGATCAGGTCGACGTAGACCGCCGTTTCGCCCTTAGTGGATTCTTCGTCAAAATGAATAGCGGCAAAAAACTCTTCAACATCCCAGGCGGATCCAGCTTGAGCCAAATCCATTACGGGTGCCGGCATAGGCCGCGACGGCATGGGGAGGTTCTGCAAGCCTGCCTCAGCAATGAGCTTTGAAGGTGCTGGTGCAGGGTTGAACACCGCCACTTCGTGACCCCGATCGGAGAGCGCTCGAGCAATGGGCACAAGACGACTCGGCAGGCCGAGATCGTTTGCAGGCATCATCGTAAAAAGAAACTTGGCCATCGGTCCTCCGGGATCACCCATCTTTACATATTTCCGAATCGGCGAAGCTGGAAAGCACGGAGTTTCAATCGCTATGTCTAGGATCGTTACAGTTTTGTCGAGGCAGGCATGAGGTCCGACCCGGAGTCGCTAGGCGGAACCTCTCGGATCTTTACCTTGACATGCAAATTCGGATGGTTGCAGGGTTTGCGGAAGTCTCTGAAAGGAAAGAAAGTTTGGTTGCGGGGGTTGGATTTGAACCAACGACCTCCGGGTTATGAGCCCGACGAGCTACCAGACTGCTCCACCCCGCACAAACATCATAGCGGATGAAGCGAGTACGGTCAACGTTTGCGGGGCTGGGCGAAAAATTTTATTACCAGGAGCTGTAAGCTTCGTTGGTGATGGGGGACATGCCTTCGGCGGCGGAATGAATATCCGAAATGCCGTTGCAGGTTTGTTCCGGGCTGAGTGAGACGTCGTCTTCCACCGTGACCCAGTCTTGCCCGTGAGTCATCGGGTCGGTGGGAATTCGGTTGATGTATTTTTCGTTCACCAGATCGTCCAGCGAAGATGGCCCGCACTCTTTATCGCGGGTGTAATCCTGAATCGCTTCACGCAGAACTTTTAAGTCGGAGCGCAGCACGGTTTCGTGGGACTTTTGGATGACCATGTCGTAGCGGACCACGGCAATGGCCATCAGAATGACGATGATGGCCATGACCACCATCATTTCGATCAGCGTGAAGCCCGCGTCGACGCCCTGACGTCGGCGATTTCGCAACTGCACGAGTTTTGAAGATTTAGACATCGTCTCTACACGGCTTCTGCTCTAGGAGCCAACGATCCTCTACCAGTCTGAATATTTCGTGCCATCCAGCGCGGTCCCTGACGATTTGCTGTAGACGTCGAACACATCTTGCCCGCCCCAGCCGGTCGCGTCCACATCGTCCTGCACCGAACGCAATCCCCAGTCCTTATTTTTGGTCATGGGGTCCAGGGGAATCTCGCGCAAGAAGCGAATGCGTTTGTTGTCAGCGCCGGTCAGCTGCGTCGGCTTGACCAAAGAATCCAGATCGGTCGGATAGCCTTCCGTGCCGGCCTTCACCTGGATCAGGCCTTTGTCCGCCGTGTCTTTGTAGCGGTCGATCGCGTCGCGCATCTGCCGCAAGTCCCAGCGCAACTGATCTTCCTTAGCGCGGCGAATCTGATTGCGCGCCAGCGGGACGGCGACGGTAGCCAGCACCAGCAAAATGGCGCAGGCGACGATCAACTCCAGAAGCGTAGTGCCTGCCGCCGTGCCGCGCAGCCGGCGTGCGCACGCTGACGAAAAGAGGGAAGTGGCGCCTCGACCGCACGCCGGGCGATCGTGATTCACGTTGATCAATTACTTCACCTGAATCGTGGCTTCGCCCGAAACAATCGGTATCGGCTGTTGCTGCGAATTGTGCGCGTTCACCTGCAGGATCTGCAGGTGCGAGGTGCCGGGGCCCACTGCGTGAATCACGAAGCCCAGCACCGTGCCGGTACCGTTCACTCCAGGCGTATTCGGCTGGCGAGTGGCGGAGACGATCACTTCGCCTTTTTGCTGGTCGATGCGCTGCACGATGGCAATTTCCTGCGTGCCACCGGAAAGGAATCCGCCGTTGCGCACCTCTTCCACGCGAATCACCGAGGGATCGTAGTGAATCAGCAGTGGTATCGAGTACAGATCGCTGACGTTTGAAATCGCGAGTCCCAGCGTGGCCGTGTCGCCAGTTTTCATGCTGGTGCTCGAAGGTTCAAAGTGCAGCTGCACCGCCGCTGCTCCGGCCGGCGCGGAGTCTGGCATCACCGCGGGTGCCGCGTTTTGCGGCATGGCCGTCGGCGTAATGGCCGGCAACGGGCTCGGCGCGGCTGGTTTCGGTGCAGGCGCTACTGCAGCGACCGGCGCCGGTGGAGTCGTCTGCACGCTGGCGTCTTCGCGATACACGCGCACGTTCGAATCGGTTCCAGCTGCCATCGGCTTCAGGTTCTGCGCAGTCAGCGAAGGCAAGCGCAGGATGTGGGGCGTTAGCACGATCAGCGTTTCGTCTTCCATCACCGAGGTGCTGTTGTCCGAGAAGAAGTACTTCATCAGCGGGACTTCGCCGATGCCTGGAATTCCGTTGATGTTCTTGCTGTCGGTGCGCTCGATCAATCCGCCCAGCACGCTGACTTCGCCTTCTTTCAGGCGAATGTCGTGTTCGATTTTGCGCTGGCTGATGACCGGCTGGCTGATGCCGCCGATGTTGCTGGTGCCGATGATCGAGGAGACCTCCACGGTCAGCTTCATGCTGACTTCGCCATCGGGATGCACGCGCGGCGTGACTTCGATATTCACGCCGACGTCGATGTATTGAAACTGGGTGTTGACCAAGGGGTTGACGACGCCCGAGCTGCCGGTGACGCCGACTCCGACGCCGGCCTGGAAGCTGCCGGTAGCGACCGGGACGCGCTGCCCGATCTTCAGCGTGGCTTTCTGCCCGTCGGTGACGCGCAATTCCGGGTCCTGAATAATTCTGGTGCGGTCGTCGGTCAGAATGGCGTTGGCCTGCGCGCCGGGAAGAGTGATGGCGAAATCCTGCCAGCCAATTTTCTTTAAAAAGTTAAGCGTGATTTCGGGGGAGCTGCCGCTGGTGGACGAGGTGGTGCTGGTGGTCGTCGTAGTGGTGGTGGTCGAAGTGGTGGACGTTGAATTGGGCTGAAACGCCGTACGCGGGGTGAACGCCACCGAAATGCTTTGTCCCGGTAATACGCCCAGGTCGCGCAGGCGGTTGACGCTCGCAGTCAGCACCTGCACGTGAATCAAAACTTCCGGCTTGGCGCGATCGATATCGCCGATGATTTTCGCCGCCAGCGCCAGTTTATCCGGCGTATCGCGAATGACGATGGCGTTCTGCGCGTTCACCTGCTGCAAACGGTGCAGGTCCAGCAATTGGCGCAAGCCGTTGACCACTTCGGTCAGGTCCTGTGGGGTCAGCGTGTTGGCCAAATAAAAAGTTTTTACCTCTTCGTCTTCCACGTCCTTGCGCTTCTGCGGCTGGTCCGGCGCCACGAAAATCACGCTGGGCGTGACCGGCTTCCAGAACGCTTTGCTTTCGAGCGACACCGCGTCGAGCGCCTGTTCCAGGGTGACGTTGGGCAACTCCGCGGTGATGCGCCGCGAAGTGAAATCGGGATCGAAGATGACGCTGAGGCCGGCCAGCTTGGCGATGGTCTCGTACACCACCCGCGCGTCGTTGGTCATTTTCAGGTTGATCGGTTCGCGGGAGAGCGGTTTCAATTCCGGAGGCCCGGACAGCACGGTTTCATCCGGTCCCTGGGCTGGCGCTTCGGCGCGCGGAGCGTTCGCTGCCAACAGCGCATCCATGGTGCGCTTAACTTCCTGGTCGGCTGCTACGTTGGAAGGATCGATCAGCTGCGCCTTCTGAAATTCAGCCAGGCCCAGCTGCAAATCGCCGGCCTTAACCGCTTTTTGGCCCTGCCGGATGTGGAATTCGCCGGCATCGTAACGGGCCTGCTGGGCGCGCAGCTTGTATTCAGCGTTGGTGGGCTCGGAACGGAGCGCGCGCTCGTAGTGAACTAGCGCGGTATCATAATCTTGGATAGCTTCTGCTTTCTTGCCTTCGGTGAGGTCGGTGTTCCCCTTGGGGCATCCTCCCAGCGCGAGTGCCACCAGCGCCAGAAGTGCAACATATCGTAAACGATGCAAAAGTCAGCCTCCGCAGGGTTACTAAATCCTTCCAAGTCTAGCATCCGACCCTAGACCCGGCAAGGAATCCCCAAAAATCTGCACAGCGTGAAGTTAGACGTCCATAAAACAGAAGTGCCGCCTGCAATCCAATTACAATTCCGTAGAAATTCCTGATTTGGACCGGAAATCTTTCTGATTGCGAGACTTGCAGCAGCTCCATGGCCACGGCTATTATGGATTTGTGGCAAAATCGAACACCGATAAGAACCAACACACCGGCGTCCGGATTGTTGCGCAGAACCGCGCCGCTTCCTACAACTACACC
>CAWKAX010000020.1:0-29989 GCA_963847695.1 uncultured Acidobacteriota bacterium
CCAAGACAGCCGCCGCAGACCCAGCCACCCCCAAGTCCGCCGAACGCGCCGGCGTCCTGAAAAAATAACCGTTTTCCATTTCCGTGTTCGAAAGATTCGGGGAGATTTAATCGCAAATTTGCTTGTCAGTGCGTTTGCATGTTCCGACGCCGCATTTCATCCTGACATTCCTTCAGGAGCTCTAAATCGCCTGGGTCAGCTCCATGCTTTTTGGTGGCGACGTCCAGCGCAATCAGTTGAAGGATGCATCTCTCTTGCTCGTCTAACTGGAAGCGCGGCATTTCACGGAGCGCATTTCTAACGGCTCTTGCGATTGCCAGTGGGCAGTCCCAGCGTTCGCTGTCAGGCCGCGGTTTTGGCTGATTCTCGTCCTCGTTCTCTCCGCGCAGCTGTCTCGTTACTCCGGCCATACGAGGCTCTCCTCACACGACAATCCGGCTTCTGCCGATTCGCCGTGAGACTTCACGACTAGGCAGACTTCTTTCAGGGCGCGGCAACGGCCGCGCCTCGCAATGCCCGGTTGTAGGGAGGAACCGAGTGGAAGGGGACACATGTTTGAACTTTTCTCAAAATTTTGTCAATTGGGAGTAGTACGAACGGAAAGCGAAGGAACGGCGGCCTGTTCTAGGTAATAGCCTTCGTAAACCCTCGGTAGCACTGTAAGTAGCGGTACGCACTCAGCGTTGCCGGTTCCCAAACTGGATTCCCACGAGTGCCGTATCGGAACGTTATTCCCGTACACGTTTCGCATAAGTGTTTCAGTTGGAACGTTTCACTTTGGGCAGAGCAAGTGCATCTGTTCGATACGTTGGTCACAGCGATAGGTTCAACAGGAGTAAACATAATGAGGATTGACGCCGTGGTAGCGCCACCCCGGAAAAGCGATCGACTTTCGCGATTGTACCCGGCGGGACTTATTTTGGAGCAGCTTCTCGACGAGGGGATCGCCGCGCCAGTGATTATCTCCCGCGTGCTCCTGGCTGAACCGCCTTCCAGGTGGAAATCCTTCGGCGCCAGCTCTTCGCTCCTTCTAGTACTTCTGCTCAGCGTCTTTCTGCTACCGCTCCTTTTTCCCGACCGATTTGAGCCAGTGCGACATTATCTGGCGATCGCCCTGGCTAAGCCCGCAGAGGTGCCTCCTAAATTCGCGATTAGAAGGGTGGCTGTGCCTCCGCGAGCGCAGATCGTACCGGCGGCTCCTGTAGAAACTGGTGAAATGGCCTCTGTTCCAAAAATCTATATGCCGGCAGCCGAGCCAATGGCTCGGCCAATAACTTCACACAAAAGCCAGCCGGCCCCGCTGATCGTAGAAGTCGCTAGCGCGATTGAATCTCCTCCGCCAGTGCCGGCTGCATCCCTCGAGATACCTTCTCTGACTAAGCCACGGGAGGGCGTGCACACCGGAATCTTCGGCGCCAACGACGAATCCGGTTCCTCGAACTCGGGAAATGAAAGTCGTGGCCGCAGCAGGGTGGTCAATGTCGGATTTTCAAACGGGACCGGCGGCTTCGCCGATGGGAACGGAAGAGGCCTGGTTCAAGGTGCGTTCGCCGATGGCCACCCTAAGTCTGAGCCGAAACCGGGCAAGGAATCGGCGCCGCCCGTGCCGGTGACAGCCGTGAAAATTTTGGCCAAGCCCACGCCGCTCTACACATCGGAAGCTCGAAGCAAAAAAGTTGAAGGCGAGGTCGTGTTGAAGGTGATTTTCCAAGCGACAGGAAATGTCCAAGTCCTAACCGTTGTCAGAGGTCTTGGATTCGGCCTTGACGAATCCGCAGAAAACGCAGCCCGGCGAATTCAGTTTGAACCAGCGAAACAAGACGGTCAGCCGGTCGACTTCGCCGCCGTCGTTCACATTAATTTCCAATTGGCAGAGTAACACCTAGAAGCGCGAAGGAGACGAACATGCAGAGTGGAATGGCAATTGGGCTTATGCTCCTGTTTGGCATACTTCAGCAGGGCAGTGCAACAGCTCAGTCAGCAAATCCGGAGCCCAGTGAGACCGACGCGCTAAATAACAAGCAGCCCAGCGTGGGTTCGCCGGCGACCATTGATGCCGCGATCGACCGAATCATCGCACGCGAACAGGCCGAGGTCGTGGAGATCAAAAAACAGACTCCCATCGTACAAACGTACCTTCAGGAAGTGAAACTCGACAAGGATTCAGGGACTGTTCCACGTCGCGATCACTATTATCTTGGGCAAGCCCGGCTCTCCAAGGCTGTCCAAGAAGACTCCATGCTTTCACCTTTCGATGGAATGCCGATGAAGGGAATGATGGCGAGCACATTCGTGTCGGCCGCATTTTTGCAAATGATCTATGTAGATCCGCACACCGAGAAATTCAGCCGGCAATATTACAAGTTCGAATATGTCGGTCGAGAATTCCTGGGCGAGGTGCGGTGCGTTGTTTTCGATGTCACACCACTTCCGAAAAGCGGCAAAGGCAGGTTCCGGGGCCGAATCTGGGCGGAAGATCAGGATTACACCATCGTTCGTTTCAACGGTGCCTACACCCCGATTGACACCAAGAGTATCGGGCTGAAATTCAACGCGCACTTCGACAGCTGGCGGGCCAACGTTCAACCGGGCCTGTGGCTGCCCTTCTACATCTATATGCAAGAAATGAACGCGAAATACGTTCTCGGCTCCCACGAAAGGTTCAAGGCCGAAACGAACTTATGGGGATACAAGATGTCAGCGTCTCACAAGGAGGCTGAATTTGCCTCAATGACCATTGATGCGCCGATGGCCCTGGAGGATAACTCCGAGAGTCACGACCGTTCCGCTATCGAATCGAGACGAGTTTGGAACAGCGAAGCCGAGCAGAATGTCACCGAAGGCATGGAACGCGCCGGGATATTGACGCCGCACGGCAGCGTCGACAAGGTCCTCGATACCGTGGTGAATAATATTGAGGTTACGAATAACCTGGACATCGATCTCCATTGCCGCGTCGCTACGTTTGGCACTTTCGAATTGTTCGCCATCGGAAAAATGATCGTCATCAGCCGGGGGTTATTGGACGTCATTCCGGATGAGCCGACCCTTGCGGCCATACTCGCGCAAGGAATCGCGGACGCCATGAACCCGAATCCCCTGATCGATCAGTACGCGTTCGGTGACTTTGCCCGAGTGCAGCCGATTGAAGCGCTACGACGATATTCTTTCAAAGAAAAGCCGGAGGATATCAAAGCCGCAAATGAGCGAGCCGTTCAGCTCCTGCGCAACTCGCCCTATAAAGACAAGCTTGATTCCGCAGCCTTATTCCTCAACCAGCTGAACGCTGAATCCAAGGCTCTGACCGCCTTGATTAGCCCTCGACTCGGCAACAGCGTGTACCTCGGCTCCGAACTTGGCAAGTCGTCGTCCGCTCGTCTCGATCCCCAAAAACTCGATCAGGTCGCCGCCCTTCCGGTCGGTGGTCGAGTCAAAATGAACCCTTGGGACGACAGTGTGGAATTTCTTAAGGTGAAGCCGGTCACGTTATTTTCGTCCCGGGAGAAGATGCCATTCGAGGTAACGCCTTTGGTGCCTTATCTGACTGTGTACCAGCCGCCGAAGCCAGATAGCGTCGAAACCACTTCTTTGACCAGCGGAAATCCTAACGGCCGACAGTCCAACTAACTCGTGAATTCACAATTGGCTGACTCCGAAATCCTTGAGGTTGTAACGGGCGCCGTGCAAAAGCCGGTCGAAGAGCATCCTGGGGAACCGGCCGGCTTTTGGCGCTCCGCTGTGGACGACCTGAGGCCGACTTGGAGCCGGCGTGAGGTGGCCGTTTTGGTCGTCCGGATCCCGGCTCGCGTCTGTTGGACTTTCATCTTTATGGGAGCCGTGTTCGTCGGTCTGAGTCTGGCGGCCGTCTTGGCGAAGTAGCTTAGGCTTCTAAAGAGTCACAAAGAAATATTTGTCTCGCGATCCAAGAATCTCGCTCCGCTGCCTATAAGATGCAACATCTCGTCCGACCCGGGTGACGCTGCGGAGCGAGTTTCAGCAACGCAAAAATCCACCAACCAACTCATACCAAAAGTTAACGGCGGAAGATCTCCCGCGCCTCCATAGCTCGTTTGTAGAATCGTTCCGCATCCGTATTTCTACGAATATAAATCTTTTTCCAATTCTGTTAACGTGAGTCGGGGCACTTTTCAGCGCCACCGAGGACGCGCCATGCAGCTTGGCACTCGAACAACCGGCACGCACGCGACGGATTACACCCTGGCTGGGACACATGTAACAAAACCTCCCCGTTCTAATCGACAAAATCTCGCGCGATTAGAAATCGCTGCAACTTCCACAAAACAATCACCGAACCCAAAATCTAATCGACAATTTTTACGGCTCTCGCCGCCTTTGCCTTGGACCCAGTTGCAACACGAAGCCTTCCAGTTGCAACTGACCGGACACTTTCGAACGACGCCCGCGCCCCGGCCCCTGATCCCAAACCCCCAATTTCTAATAACGCAATCCGCGATTAGAAATCGCCGCAACTCGCACAAAACAAACGACGGAGGTCATTTCTAATAGGTCGGTAAAACGACCTCTTGGACCCGCCGATGCGAAAATTTCAAAATGGGAAAAGGAAAACGGGAAACGCAAACGGCCCAGTTCGACCGCTTCCTGCTTCACCGGACGACCGACCATTTTGGCTACCTCACCATTTTCCAGCTTCTCTTTTCCATTTTCCGATTCCGCGCCCGGCTGCTACTCTGAGTCGCCGGAAAATGTCCCGGCATCTGATACTTTCACGCCACCACGAATCAGAAGTGAATTGCGCCTGGAGGGATTTGCATGGCTACGTCTGCGGGGATTAAGTCTTACAAAAATTTTATCAATGGGGAGTGGGTGGAGCCGCGGTCGGGGAAGGTGATCGAGAACCGCAACCCGGCGAATACTACCGAATTGATTGGGATGTTTCCGGCGTCGAATGCGGACGACGTGAACGCGGCGGTGGCGGCGGCGAAGGACGCCTATGACGGCTGGCGGCTGACTCCGGCGCCGAAGCGGGCGGAGATTTTGTATCGCGCCGCGGAAATTCTGATCGAGCGCAAAGAAGATTATTCGCAGGACATGACCCGGGAGATGGGGAAAGTCCTGGCGGAGACGCGCGGGGACGTGCAGGAAGCCATCGACATGACCTATTTGATGGCGGGCGAAGGGCGCCGGCAGTTTGGGCAGACCACGCCTTCGGAGCTGCCGAATAAATTTGCGATGTCGGTGCGCACGCCGGTGGGCGTGGCCGGACTGATCTGCCCGTGGAATTTCCCGATGGCCATTCCGTCGTGGAAAGCGATTCCGGCGCTGGTGACCGGGAACACGGTGGTGATCAAGCCGGCGGAAGACACGCCGCTGTCTACTTTTAATTTGATGCACGCGCTGAACGAAGCCGGCTTGCCGCGCGGGGTGATGAACGTGGTGTTCGGCGAAGGCCCGGAAGCGGGTTCGCCGATCATCATGCATGACGACGTGCATCTGGTCAGCTTTACCGGGTCGACGGAAGTGGGGCGGATCGTCAGCAAGGAATGCGCGCCGAATTTCAAGAAGTGCCACCTGGAAATGGGCGGCAAGAACATCATCATCGTGATGGACGACGCGAATCTGGATCTGGCGGTGGATGGCGCGGTGTGGGGCGGATTTGGCACCAGCGGGCAGCGTTGCACGGCGGCGTCGCGGGTGGCGGTGCACCGCAAGGTGTACGCGCAGTTTGTGGAGAAATTTGTGGCGCAGGTTTCGTCGCTGAAAGTTGGCGATGGTTTGGATCCTACGACCCAGATGGGGCCGTGCATCAACGAGCAACAACTGAATACGGTGATGAAATACGTGCAGATCGGCAAGGACGAGGGCGCGAAGCTGGCTACCGGCGGGCATCGGTTGACTGGCGACAAGTGGAAGAATGGGTGGTTCCACGAGCCGACCGTTTTCACGGACTGTTCGCCGAAGATGCGGATCGCGCAGGAAGAAATTTTCGGGCCGGTGGTTTCGGTGATTCCGTTTGATACGTTCGATGAGGCGCTGACGATTGCGAATGGCGTGAATTATGGGTTGTCGGCGTCGATTTACACGCGGAACATTAACAATGCGTTCCGGGCGCAGCGCGATTTGCAGACCGGGATCGTTTATGTGAATGCGCCGACGATTGGGGCGGAGACGCATTTGCCGTTTGGCGGGATTAAAAATACGGGGAACGGGCATCGCGAGTCGGGCGAGGCGGCCTTGGATTTTTATTCGGAGTGGAAGACGGTCTACATTGACTACAGCGACCGCTTGCAGCGGGCGCAAATCGACAACGCCGACTAGTCCGGCTAGACTCGATTCGTTGGTTGGCGCGCCGGCATTTTGGCGGTGCGCCGGCTAAAATGAATGAGCGGGCGGCTGGCGGAGGAATCGATTGTCGGACCCACGCGCTGAATATTCGCGGCGCCTTGAAGTTCACCTGAAAAATGTGGCGGCGGAAGAAGCGAATCATCGGCGGTTTGGAAATTTCAAACTGTTGGTGATCGCGGCGGCTATTGTGGTTGGCTGGCTTGCGCTGCACTCTGCAATGTTTTCTCCTCGTTGGATTTTCCTTCCTGTAGTGCTCTACGTGCTGCTGGCTGTTTTGCATGAGCGGACATTGCGCGCGCGTCGGCGTGCGGAGTCTGCGGCGGCGTTCTATCAGCGCGGGATTGCGCGGATTGAGGATCGGTGGGCGGGTTCTTCCGGGACTGGCACGGCTGCGTCTGGAGCGCGGTTCCGCGATCCGAAGCACGTGTATTCGGAGGACCTCGACATCTTTGGCGAGGGCTGCTTGTTCGAGCTGCTTTCGACGGCGCGGTTGCCGATGGGCGAGGAGTTTCTGGCGCGGTGGCTGAGCGCGGGTTCGCCGGTGCCGGAGGTGCGCGAGCGGCAGAGGGTGGTGGCGGACTTGCGCGAGAAGCTGGATTTGCGCGAGCAACTGGCGATGTTGGGCGAGGATTTGCGGGTGCGGCTGGATCCGGGTTCGTTGTGCCGGTGGGCGGAGGAGCCGGCGTTGCTACCGGACGTGCAGCTGGGGCTGGTCGCGGCGTTTCTCGCTGCGCTCTTTGCGGTGGCGCTGGGCTACTACCTGGTGACCACCAACATCTGGCCGGTTTTGGTTGTGGTGCTGTTGGAGGCGGCGATGTACCGGTGGCTGAAGCCGCGGGCGGTGGCGGTGGTGTCGGGGTTTGGCGCGAACAGCGAGGCGCTGGTTTTGTTTGCGCAGATTTTGGAGCGGCTGGAGCGCGAGGAATTTACTTCGGCGCGGTTGCAGGGATTCGCGGCGGAATTGAAGGGGGAGCGTACGGCGGCGGCGTCGAGTGGCCGTGGCGTGGCGGCTTCGGTGGCGATGCGCAAGCTGGCGAAGATTGGGTATTGGGTGGACGCGCGCGGCGGGTTGATTGCGAAGATGCTGGAGCTGCCGGGGTTGTACACGGTGCAGGTGGGGTTGGCGGCGGAGTCTTGGCGGCGGAAATATGGGGCGCGTTTGCGGAAGTGGGTTGCGATTACCGGCGAGGTGGAGGCTTTGATTTCGCTCGGGGCGTATTCGTACGAGCATCCGGCGGATCCGTTTCCGGTTTTTGTGGAGGCGGCGGGCGGCGATGGGGCGGCGCAGCCGGTGTTTGACGGGGAGGAGTTGGGACATCCTTTGATTCCGGCGGCGAAGTGCGTGCGGAATTCGGTGCGGTTGGATGCGCAGACGCGCGTGCTGCTGGTGAGCGGGTCGAACATGTCGGGGAAGAGCACGTTTTTGCGGACGGCGGGGATTAATGCGGTGTTGGCGATGGCTGGGGCGCCGGTGCGGGGCAAGGCGCTGCGGATGAGTCCGGTGACCTTGGGATCGAGTATTCGGCGGGTGGATTCTTTACAGGAGAACCGGTCGAGTTTTTTTACGGAAATTTTGCGGATTCGGGATGTGTTCGAGTTGACGGAAGGGGCGGCGCCGGTGATGTTTTTGTTTGACGAGTTGATGGAAGGGACGAACTCGAATGACCGGCAGATCGGGGCGGATGGGTTGTTTCGGGCGTTGTTGGAGAAGCGGGCGGTGGGGATTGTGACGACGCATGATTTGGCTTTGACGGAGATACCGGGGGCGCTATCGGCGGTGGTTAGGAACGTGCATTTTCAGGATTATGTTGAGGATGGGAAGATGCGGTTTGATCATAAGTTGCGGGATGGGGTGGTGGCGAAGAGTAATGCGTTGGAGTTGATGAGGTTGATTGGGTTGAAGGTGTGAGGGTGGGGAGTTGATGAGGTTGTTGGGTGGAGAGTGTGAGGCGATGGAGTTGAGGAATAAATTGAGCCGAAGGCATGAGCTGATGGCGCGGGCCGGGGAGATCAAAGGCGGTGTCGCACCTACGGCGCTCTACGATCTTTTTGGTTTTTTACCCAGCCCTTGCGGGCTGGGCTAACTTCTGCCGCGCCTACGGCGCTGGTTTTGTGGTGAGGCAGATTCGGTGTGGGCGCTTCGCGCCGTTCGCTGGTGCGCTCTAGTGCCGCACTTAGGTGGTGGGCGGGATGTAGGGTTCGGGTTCGGTCATGGCGATTGGGGCTATTGTTTGCTTCGGAGTCCACACGGGAATGGGCAGCTGCTCCGGGGCGTGGTCGCGGTACCAGAGGGCTTCGCTGGCGCGTTGCCAGAGGCGGGTGGCGATCCAGAATAGGAGCATGAATTGGCTGAGGATGAAGGCGGCTACGGTGGATTCGGGGGGTAGGCTCATCATCCAGAAGCGGAGGCAGAGGCCGACGACCAGGACCGCGATGATGCTGAGGCGTGCGTAGAGCCAGAATAGCGAGAAGAAATTGTGGCGGAAGAGGGTGAAGGCGATGCGGAGGGCTTTGTGCATGCGCTTTTCGTCTTCGGCTACGGCTACGACTTGGGCCAGATCGAACCAGATGCGGACGACGATCATCAGGAACAAGATGACGACGACGGCGGCTTCGAAGAAGTGGACGGCGGGGAAGGGCGAGATGGATTTTTCGTCGATGCGGGTGTACATCGCGCCGGTGAAGGCAGCCAGGCCGACGATGGGCAGAAAAACGAGCAGCATGTAAAGCAGCAGGCGGAGGAAGCGCCAGAAATGGTGGCCGCAGGCTTCGAAGAAATTGGTGGCGGTGGGCTTTTCGTCGCGCACGTAGGTGGCGACGATGCCGCCGGTAAAGAAGAGCATCAGGATCATAAAGACCACGGCGAAATGTACCGTGGTGGGGCCTTCAATCTGTAGCGGGGAATCGGGCTGGCCCATCAACAAGGCGAATTGCGAAACGTCCCAGCCGTGCACGAACGCCGTCGCTTCGGCGCTGTGGTTGAGCGCCGGGCTGAGCTTGTCGACCATGCCCTGGGTCGCGAACAGCGCGAAAATCAAGTTGATGGCGAAAATCCACCAGAGCAGCCGCTGCCATTTCCAGACCAAGCCTGCGCCGCTAAAAAAGGTTCCGCGATTGGATCGAGCCATTTCTGGTCACTCCTGAATTTCTGCCTACGAGTTCTGCTTGCGCGTTAAGTGAGCCAGGCGAGCAATTGCGAAAGCCATTCGCTGGCGAAAACCCACAGGTTGCGAAACTTGTGAACCGCGGTCGAATCGCCCTTTTCGACGTAGCTATTGTTAAAAAATCTGCGGTCCAGGCCGATTTCGTTCTTGGCATCGATCTGGGCCGAAGTGATTTGCGCCTTGCGGTCGTACTGATAGCGCATCCAGCGATCCTGACCATCCCAATGCTCGGTGGCGGTTGAGCCGTCGTCGAATTTGACGATGAGATCGACGGGGAAAACGAAATCGCCCTTGCGGCGGACGGTGACGTAGGTGCGGTAGATGCCGTCGGCGGGTTTGGGATGAGCCATGGTGACGTCCCACCACTTCAGTGGATCGGAATGGGCGTCTTGGATTTCGTAGTCGAGGACTTGGGTGCCGTAGACCGCCTGATTGAAATACCAGTGCAGATCCTTGCCGGAGACTTCTTCGATGGTCTTGATGAAATCTTCACCGGTGGGATGGGTGAAGCGGTAGCGCATGAAATAAGTGTGGATGCCCTGGCGCAGAGTGTCTTCGCCGATGATTTTTTCGAGGGTTAGCAACATGGTAGCGGTTTTACCGTAGGTGATGCCGCCGTAGGATCCGTTGTCCTTAAACTTCCAAGCAAAGCGGGAGATGGGATCGCTATCGGCGTCGCCCAAGTAGGAGATGCGCTGCGCGCCATCTTCGGTGAGCTGGGCGAACGGAAAATTCAGCGCGGAATTTTTCCCGTAGAGCTGGTCCATTACTTTTACTTCGGTGTAGCTGTTGATCCCTTCGTCGAGCCAGGCTTCTTCGAATTCGTTGGTGGCGACCATGCCGTACCAATACTGGTGGCCGAATTCGTGTTCGGTGACGATCTCGGGGAGCAGCGCGCTTTTGGGCATGTTCCAGGCGGTGCCGCAAGTGATGAGCGTGGGATATTCCATGCCGCCGGCGTCCTGGCCGCCGTGGGGCGGGTCAATCAAGGTGATGCGGTCGTAAGGATACGGGCCGTACCAATCGTTGAAGAGTTGCAGAGTGCCTTTGGTGACCTTGATGTAGCGCTCGGTGGAAGAGTCATTGCCCGGCGACATCAGCACATGGATGGCGACGGGGCCATTCGGACCGGGCCAGCTATCTTCGGTGACCTTAAAGCTGGGGCTGGCGGCCCAGGAAAAATCGTGAACGTCTTCGGAGTGGTAGGTCAGGGTCTGGGTGCCATCGGAATTTTTCACGGTGGAAAGCAGATCGCCGCCGGCGCCGACGATTTCATTTTGGGGGACGGTGACTTTCACGTCGAAGGTTCCGAAGTCGGCGAAGAATTCGGTGTTGGCGTGGAATTGGTGGCAATTCCAAGCGTCCTTCCACCAGACGCCGACTTTGGGGAACCACTGGCCGACCATGTCGAAATCGCGTTTGTAGCCGGTGCGTTCGACGACTTCAGGAAGCTGATCGTGAAAGGTCATGCGGAAGGTGACGGACTCTCCGGGGGCGACCGGTTTCGCGAGCGCGACTTGGAAAACGGTGCGGTCGGCGGTGTTGCCGTCATCGGGCTGGATGAATTGCATTTTGGAAGTCACATCACCGCTGCCGTCGGCTTCCAGATGGTCGACGGTGATGGAGCCGGCATGCTTGGGATCCCACTCGGAGTTGGGACCGCTGCCGCGGGTGCCAGAGCGACGAACTTCGGTATTGAAGGTGGATTGGGGCTGGAAGGCGTTGAGATAGAGGTGGAAGGGAAAAGTTTGCTGCGGCTTACCGGTGAGATTTTTGTAAGTCAGCGTCTCGGTGGCGGCGATGGTGTGTTTGGTGGCGTCGAGCTTGGCGTCGATGGTGTAGGCGACGACGCGAGTGGAGAGAGCGTTCTTCGCGGAGGCAGCGGGACTGACCTCGGCGACGTGCGCCGTCATCGGTCCGGGAGGCGCTTGGGCGAAGAGCGGCGCGCTGGAAACGCAACTGAGCAAGGCGCAGCCCGCGCCGAAAATGAAAAGCCCACGTAATCTCATTCTTCCTCCCACCCAACCACTGGAGTGCCAAGAGCTAACAACGAAGTGCGGACACAATATGATACGTAGGGCGGGCGCGCAAGTTTCCTTTGACGCGAAGAAAGACGCGATTGGTGGGCGAGGAGTTCCGTTGTCGCGCGGAAGTGTGGCGGTCGCGCACATGCTTCTGAGGCGCGAATTGACGGTTTTGGCTGCAACGACTAAAATGGAGGCACGACTAACGCGCGCGTTAAGTTTGAGTGTTGAGGGCGCAGGTTAACTGCGCACGTGATTGCGCGTGATTTGTATGGTGCCATCCCGGCGAGATCTATGAGCCCTACGGTCCTGCAGCTGAAACGAAACCAGCAGATTTTGACGGAATTGGTGCGCGTGTACATCGAGACCGGGGAACCGGTTTCTTCGCGCAGCGTGGCGCGGCGGCATGTGGAAGCGTTGAGTACGGCGACGATCCGGAATGTGATGGCGGACCTGGAGGATGCAGGGCTTTTGTACCAGCCGCATACTTCGGCGGGGCGGGTGCCTACTGCGGCGGCATATCGATTTTTTGTGGAGCAGGTAACGGCGCAGGCTACGGCGAGTCCTGAGGATCGGCAGTGGATCCGGCGGGAACTGGAAGCGGCGCAAACTCCGGAAGCGGTGATGGAAAAGGCCAGTCAGGTGTTGGCGGCGGTTTCGCGTGGGCTGGGAATTTTTATTTCGCCGCCGCTGGCTAGCGCGGTGGTGGAGCATATTCGATTTTTGCTGCTGCCGGACGGACGGGTGCTGGTGGTTTTGATTTCGGCGGGCAGCACGACGCGGGATAAATTAATTCGTCCGGAACGAAGTTTCCGGCAGGACGATCTGGATCGTACCGCAGAATATTTGAATCGGCATTACGTGGGCTGGACTTTGGCGGCGATGCGCGCGGATTTGCGGAAACAATTGGAGATGGACCGCGAGCGTTACGGGCAGCTGGCGAATGATGCGCTGTTGTTGTGCGATCCGAGCATTCTTGGCGAGGCCGGCGAGCGGAAGATTTACGTGGATGGCGCGGCGCAGATTGCTTCGTCGCCGGATTTTGCCAATCCGGAACAGCTGCGGGAGATTTTGGAAGCAATTGACGCTAAGGACCGGCTGATCGCGTTGCTCAGCGGATGCATCGAATCGCCGGAGCCGGTGCACGTGGAACTTGGGTTGGACAAGATTTCGAACGAAGGCAAACATCTCGCCATCGTTTCGGCTTCGTATTCATCTAAAGATCAGGCGCAGGGGACGCTGGGCATTCTGGCGCCGATGCGCATGCATTACGACCGGGTGATTACGGCAGTGGCGTTCATGGCGCAAATATTTTCAGAAGAACGACAAGGGAGTTGAGAAGAGTGGCGGCTCAAAAACACGGGAACAATAAAGAACGGGACGCGGCAGCGGCAGCGAAGGCGGCGCGGGATGAGGTGTCGACTCCGGATACGAATCCGGATTCGGATTCTGCGGCGGGCTCGGGGGTGGAGACGGCGGCGGATATTTTTGGCGCGGACCCGATGCAGAAGCTGATCGCCGAGAAACAGGAAATGATGAATACCCTGGTGCGTCGACAGGCGGATTTTGAGAATTTCAAGAAGCGGGTGGAGAAGGAAAAGAATCAGGATCGGCAGCGCGGCGTGGAAATCATGATCGAGCAGATGCTGCCGGTGCTGGACGCGTTTGACCGCGCGCTGGCGGGGCCGGTGACGGGCGGGAATGCGGATTATCGGAAGGGATTCGAAATGATTCGCGCGCAGATGTGGGCCGGGTTGGCGAAGCAGGGCGTGGCGCGGATTGATACGGATGGGAAGGAGTTTGATCCGAATCTGCATCACGCGATTGAGAGCGTGCCGGGAACGGAACACGCTGAGGGAATTGTGGTGGGGGAGATGCAGCCTGGGTATACGTTTAATGGTCGCGTGCTGCGTCCGGCGATGGTGCGGGTGTCGGCGGGGCGAGCAAATTAAAATTTACAGCATTAGAAGCGCCACACATTTATAGATTGTGAATCTGTAGGTCTGAAATTCAAATCCAGCTTCAAAGAGACAAGCGAAATTATGGCAGCAGCGAAGAATTCGGATTTTTACGCGGCGTTGGGCGTCGAGAAGGACGCTTCGGCGGAGCAGATTAAGTCGGCTTATCGGAAAGCGGCTTTGCAGTGGCATCCGGATCGGAATCCCAATAATAAAGAAGAGGCGGAAAAGAATTTTCGGGTGGCAGCGGAAGCGTACGCGGTGCTTTCAGATCAGCAGAAGCGGGCGATTTACGATCGTTACGGCGAAGCGGGTTTGAACAGCCGCGGATTTGATTCGGGATTTAACGCGACGATCTTTGAGGAATTCCAGGACATTCTCGGCGATCTGTTTGGGGTCGATGATGCGATGGGCGGCGGGCGTCGGCGTACCGGTCGTGGCACGCGCGGGCAACGCGGCGCGGATTTGCGTTACGACATGACGTTGACGTTTGAAGAAGCGGCGAACGGCGTGTCGTCAAAAATTAGTTTGTCGCGGCACGAGCTTTGCGAATTGTGCAAGGGGACCGGGTCGAAACCGGGGACGGGGACGACTCCTTGCAGGACGTGCGGCGGGCGCGGGCAGATGGCGTACTCGCAGGGATTTTTCTCGATTACGCGGACCTGTCCGGCGTGCCAGGGCGCAGGGCAGGTGATTCAAGACGCCTGCACCGGATGCCGCGGGCAGGGGCGCATCGAGCGCGAGCGCACGCTGGAAGTGGGAGTGCCGGCGGGCGTGGATTCCGGGACGCGTTTGCGGATGACCGGGCAGGGCGAGCTGGGAATTAATGGCGGGCCGGCCGGCGATTTGTACATTTTTCTGGAAGTGAAGGAGCACGCGTATTTCGAGCGGCGCGGGTCGGATCTGATTTGCGAGATTCCGATTAGTTTTGCGCAGGCGGCGCTGGGGACGAAGATCAAGGTGCCGCTGTTGAAGGGCGAAGAAGAGTTGGAGATTCCTGAGGGGACGCAGTCCGGGCAAATTTTCCGGAAGAAGGCGAAGGGCTTGCCGAATCCGCATGGCGGGCGCGGGGATATGTACATTAGTGTTCGGGTGGTGGTGCCGGCGAAAGTGTCGAAGGATCAGCGGCGGATTTTGGAGCAGTTGGGCGCGACCATGCGGGTGGAGAATAAGCCAGCGGAGAGGAATTCGACTTTCTTCGATAAGGTTAAGGATATTTTCGGGTAGGACTTCAAAGACTTACCGCAGAGAACACAGAAAAGGCTTGAGGGCACGGAGGCGCGGGTTGAGGCGCTTTCTCCGTGCCCTCATTTTTTTTGCGCTGCGTTCTCGGTGGTGATGTTTGGACCCGCTCCGGATACAATCACACCGTGCGACGACGATTTTTCATCGAACAGTTTGGGGATACGACCGCGACTTTGCGTGGAGATGCGGCGGAGCATTTGGGTCGGGTGTTGCGGGCGGAGCCTGGGCAGCTTTATGAATTGAGCGACGGCGAGCGGGTGTGGCTGGCGCGGGTGGAAAGTATCGGGATGTTGAAGCGCGGCGAGAATCGGGTGGAGTTTTCGTTGGTTGAGCCGGTAGCGGTGCGGGAGTCTAAGGTTGGCGTGGATTTGCTGATTGCTTTGGTGAAGTTCGATCGGTTCGAATGGTGTTTGGAGAAGGCGACGGAATTGGGAGTGCGGAATATTTTGCCGGTGGCGGCGGCGCGCAGCGAGAAGGGTTTGGTGGCGGCGGCGGAGAAGCGGCGGGAGCGGTGGGAGAAAATTTTGGTGGAGTCGGCGCAGCAATCGCGGCGGGTGAGCGCGCCGGGGCTGGAGCCGATTGTATCGGCGGAGAAGGCGTTTGCGGCGGCGGGTGACATGGGCGGAGTGCCGGATTTTGCTTTCGGAGCGCGCCGATGCGGCGACTTTGCGGAACGTTTTACGGGGGAATGCGTCTAATTCTGTGGCGCTGGCGATTGGGCCGGAGGGTGGGTGGACGGATGCGGAATTCGATGCGGCGGACGAGGCGGGATTTGTGGAGGCTTCGTTGGGGCATTTGATTTTGCGGACGGAGACGGCGGTGGCCGCGGCGTTGGCGAGTGTGAATTTTGCGTTGGGTGATTAGTGAAATTCAAAAGAATTTTAACACAGAGAACACAGAGAAAGGCTTGAGAACACGAAGACCGCTTGCAGAAGATGGATCGGAGAGCTATTGGCGCGTTGTGGGCGGCCGTGTTATAAAGATTTGAGCAGAGAATGTCAGAAACTCCCCAGCTGGAACCCATTCCCCCGAACGAAAATAATTCATTGCCACAATTGCGGCGCGAATTGCGCAGCTGGACGCGCGATATGGCGGTGGCCTTGGGCCTGGCGCTGGTCATTATTATTTTTCTGTACCAGCCGGTGAAGGTGGAAGGGACCAGCATGGCTCCCTTGCTGACCGATCAGGAGCGGATTTTCATCAACAAATTTGTGTACCGGTTTGAGCCGATCGAGCGCGGCGACGTGGTGGTTTTCTGGTATCCTCTCGACCGTTCGAAATCGTTTATCAAGCGGGTGATTGGATTGCCGGGCGAGACGATTGAGATTCGCAGCGGACGTTTATACGTAAATGCGATGGAGTTGGGCGAGCCGTACGTTCCGGCGATGTATCTGGACGGATCGAATTACGGGCCGGTGCAAATTCCGGTGGGAAATTATTTTGTGATGGGCGACCACCGCGATAGTTCGAATGATTCGCGGGTGTTTGGTCCGGTGGGACGGCCGTACATTTATGGCAAAGCGGTCTTCGCGTATTGGCCGGCGGATCATTTTGGTTCGCTGACGTCTTCGTACACTGTGAATGCGGCATCGCGATAACGATTCGATGACTAATTTTGGAGGCCACACTGACGCAGCAGCAAGCAGGGCGCGCGATTCTCGCGCTGGAAGACGGAAGAGTATTTAAAGGCCGTGCGGCGGGCGCTCGCGGGCGCCGCGGCGGAGAAGTCGTTTTTAATACCAGCCTCACCGGTTACCAGGAAGTTTTCACCGACCCCAGTTATTCCGGCCAGATTGTTTGCCTGACTTACCCCCACATCGGAAACGTTGGCGCGAATATTGATGATGAGGAATCTCCCAAGCCTTACATCGAGGGCCTGGTGGTGCGCGAATTTTCGGCGCTGGCTTCGAACTGGCGTTCGACCGAGACGACGCAGAAATATCTGGAGCGGCACGGGGTTCCGGTGATTTGGGATATGGATACGCGGGCTTTGGTGCGGCATTTGCGGCAGGTGGGTGCTTTGCGCGGGATTGTGTGCACGGATGAAACGCCGGCGGAGGCATTGATTGCCGAGGCGAAGGCGCTGCCGACGATGGCGGGGCAGGAATTGGCTAGCCGGGTGAGTGTGGCGAAGAAGTATGAGTGGAAGGATGGATCGATTGGGATTGCTTCGCCGATTTTGGCCGATGCGAAAAGCGAAGGAGTGCGGCGGCGTCGGGTGGTGGCTTACGATTTTGGGATTAAGCAGAATATTTTGAGGTTGCTGGTGGATCACGATTGCGAGGTGACGGTGGTGCCGGCGCAGACTTCCGCGGAGGATGTGCTGGGGCTGAAACCGGATGGCGTGTTTTTGTCGAATGGGCCTGGGGATCCGGAGCCGATTCATTATGCGGTTTCAAATATTCGGAAATTGGTTGGGCGGGTGCCGATTTTTGGGATTTGCTTGGGGCATCAGTTGTGCGGGCTGGCCTTGGGCGGGAAGACTTTTAAGTTGAAGTTTGGGCATCATGGCGCGAATCATCCGGTGCAGAATTTGCTGACGAAGAAGGTGGAGATAACTTCGCAGAATCATGGGTTTTGCGTGGATCCGGAGTCGTTGCCTTCGAGTGAGGTGGAGATCACGCACGTGAATTTGAACGATCATACGAATGAGGGGATGCGGCATCGGTCGTTGCCATTGTTTAGCGTGCAATATCATCCGGAGGCGAGTCCGGGGCCGCATGATGCGCGGTATTTGTTTGGGCAGTTTGTGGAGATGATGGATGCGGGGAAGTAAGTACTTTCTTTGAAGGGCAATGGAAGGGCGGGGCTTTAGCCCTGATCGGCGGCCCAAAAAGGAACGTTGTCATCCCGAGCGGAGCGAGGGATCTGCTTCCAAATGCCGTAACGGCTTTGTAGGGGCAGGAGATGAACAAGAGATATTTTGTTTACATCTTGGCGAGCCGGTCGCGGGTGATTTACACGGGAATTACGAGCGGTTTAAAAATTCGTATTCGAGAACATCGGGAAGGGCGGGTTCCGGGTTTTACGTCGAAGTATCGGGTTCATCGGTTAGTGCATTTCGAGAGTTTTCAGGACGTTCGCGCGGCGATTGGTCGCGAGAAGGAAATTAAAGGGTGGGGACGGGGAAAGAAGATTGCTTTGATTGAGTCAACGAATCCGAATTGGGATGATTTGGCTGAGGAGTGGTTCGCGAGGTATCCGAGCGTGGAGCAGGATGCTCCGAGGAAAATTTGAGCGAACACCGTTAAAGGCGTTGGAAGCAGGTCCCTCACCCCTGAAGGGGGTTCGGGATGACAACGTTTCTACTTTTGGGAAGTGGGAGATTTTGAGGGCTGATGCCGAAGCGAACTGATATTAAGAAGATACTGATTATTGGGTCGGGGCCGATCATTATTGGGCAGGCTTGCGAGTTTGATTATTCGGGGACGCAGGCTTGCAAGGCGCTGCGCTCGGAAGGCTACGAGGTGGTGCTGGTGAATTCGAATCCGGCGACGGTGATGACGGATCCGGATACGGCGGACCGGACTTATATTGAGCCGCTGTCGAAGGAGTATTTGGAGGCGATTATTGCGGCGGAGCGGCCGGATGCTGTTTTGCCTACGGTGGGTGGGCAGACGGGTTTGAATCTGGCGGTGGAATTGGCTGAGGCTGGGATTCTGGATAAGTATGGGGTGAAGTTGATTGGCGCTTCGCTGAGCGCGATCAAGATTGCTGAGGACCGGCTGTTGTTTAAGGATGTTTGCCGGAAGTTGGGATTGGAGGTGCCGGCGTCCGAGGTGGTGACTACTGTGCCGGATGCGGTGCGGTTGGCGGACCAGCTGGGATATCCCGTGGTGATCCGGCCTTCGTTTACTTTGGGCGGGACTGGCGGGTCGATCGCTTACAACCGCGAGGAATTTGCAGACTTGATTGCGCGGGCGCTGGACGCAAGTCCGGTGCATCAGGCGTTGATCGAAGAATCGGTTTTGGGCTGGAAGGAATATGAGCTGGAAGTGATGCGGGATCACCGCGACAATTTCGTGGTGATTTGTACCATCGAGAATTTTGACCCGATGGGAATTCATACCGGCGATTCGATTACGGTGGCGCCGGCGCAGACGCTGACTGATAAGGAATACCAGCGGATGCGCGACGCGGCGGCCGCGATTATTCGCGAAGTGGGCGTCGAGACCGGCGGATCGAACATTCAGTTTGCGGTGGATCCGGCGACCGGGCGCATGACAGTGATTGAAATGAACCCGCGCGTTTCGCGCAGTTCGGCGTTGGCCAGCAAGGCGACCGGATTTCCGATTGCGAAAATCGCGGCGAAACTTGCGGTGGGCATGACGCTTGACGAAATTCCCAACGACATTACGAAGAAGACGCCGAGTTCGTTCGAGCCGACCATCGATTACGTGGTGGCGAAAATTCCGAAGTGGCAGTTCGAGAAATTTCCGGGCGCTGACACCACGCTTTCGACGCAGATGAAATCGGTGGGCGAAGTGATGGCCATTGGGCGGACTTTTCAAGAGGCGTTGTGCAAGGCCATTAGGTCGCTCGAGCCGAGTTCGGCGTGGCGACCTCCGGCGGAAGTGACGACCGTTTTGTTGCGGGAAAAATTGCATGTGCCGGGGCCGGACCGTTTGCACTGGTTGTTTGAAGCGCTGGAGCGCGGGATGTCCAGCGAAGAAGTTTGCGACCTGACCAAGATCGATCCGTGGTTCATCCAGCAGTTGCAGGACATGTTGGCGATCGACCGGCGCGTGGCGGCGACATCGTTGAGCAAATGCTCGGCGGAATTGCTGCTGGAATCGAAGCGGTCGGGCGCGAGTGACGAAGAGATTGCGAAATTGTGGAACGTGAAAGCGGCGAGCGTGCGAGCGCGGCGCAAAGAATTGGGAGTGCAGCCGGTTTTCAAGCGCGTGGATACCTGCGCGGCGGAATTCGAATCGTTCACGCCTTATTTATATTCGACGTATGAAGAAGAAGACGAAGCCGCGCCGGTGGACCGGCCCAAAGTGGTGATTCTAGGCAGCGGGCCGAATCGCATCGGGCAGGGAATTGAATTCGATTATTGCTGCTGCCACGCCTCGTTTGCGCTGAAAGAAGACGGCTACGAGACGATCATGGTGAATTGCAATCCGGAAACGGTATCGACGGATTACGACACTTCGGACCGTCTATATTTCGAACCATTGACGCTGGAAGACGTGCTGGCGATTCTGGATTGCGAGAAGCCGCAAGGCGTGATCGTGCAGTTTGGCGGGCAGACTCCGCTGAATCTGGCGCTGGAGTTGAAGAAAAACGGCGCGAAGATCATCGGGACGGCG
Organism: uncultured Acidobacteriota bacterium; assembly: GCA_963847695.1. Lineage (GTDB taxonomy): Bacteria > Acidobacteriota > Terriglobia > Acidiferrales > UBA7541 > Palsa-295. The sequence goes on from CAWKAX010000020.1 coordinate 20,028, forward strand.
CCGGAATCGATCGATTTGGCGGAAGACCGGCGGCGATTCGGCGCGTTGCTGGAAGACTTGAAAATTCCCACGCCGAAAAACGGCAGCGCTTTTGCGCCGGCGGAAGCGGTGGCGCTGGCGAATGAGATTGGATTGCCGGTGCTGGTGCGTCCGAGCTACGTGCTGGGCGGCCGCGCGATGGTGATCGCTTACGATTTGAAGACAGTGGAAGAATATGTGACGCAGGCGACCATGATTGGCGGGCTTTCGGATGCGAAGCGGCCGATTCTGATCGATCAGTTCCTGGAAGACGCGACGGAAGTGGATGTGGACGCGCTGGCAGACGGCGAAGATGTACTGATCGCCGGAATCATGGAGCACATTGAAGAAGCGGGAATTCATTCCGGGGATTCTTCGTGCGTGCTGCCTTCGGTGACGCTGAAGCCTTCGATCCTGGAAAAAATTCGCGAATACACGGTGAAGTTGGCGAAGGCGCTGAACGTGGTGGGGCTGATGAACGTGCAGTACGCGATCCAGCGCGACACGGTGTACGTGCTGGAAGTGAATCCGCGGGCGTCGCGCACGATTCCGTACGTCAGCAAGGCGACCGGAGTGCCGCTGGCGAAAGTGGCGGCGCGGTTGATGACTGGGCGAAAATTGCGCGATCTGCGTTTGCCATACACCGAGATGAATGGCGTGAAAGAACTGGTAGTGCCGAATTTTTACGCGGTGAAATCGCCGGTGTTCCCGTTCAACAAGTTCCGCGGCGTGGATACGATTTTGGGGCCGGAGATGCGTTCGACCGGCGAAGTGATGGGAATTTCGTCGACGTTTGGATTGGCTTTCGCCAAGGCGCAACTGGCGGCCGGGCAGCGGTTGCCGCAGCAGGGGACGGTTTTCCTTAGCGTGAACGATCACGACAAGCGGCACGTGGCGTTTGTGGTGCAGGATTTGCTGGCGGCGGGGTTGAAGGTGGTGGCGACGCGCGGGACGGCGGCGGCTTTGGCTAGCGCGGGGATCGAAGTGGAGTCGGTGTACAAGGTGAATGAGGGCCGGCCGAATATCGTGGATTTGATTAAGACGGCCAAGGTCGATCTGGTCATAAATACACCGCTGGGGCGGGAATCGTTCTACGACGAAAAATCGATCCGGCGGGCGGCGGTGCGCTACAACATTCCGTGCATTACGACGCTTTCTGCGGCGAGCGCGGCGGCGCGCGGAATTCGCGCGATGGCCGGGCATGCGGTGGATGTGGCGGCGCTGCAGGATTTGCATGCGCGGAAGGCCAATGCATCGGCGGAAAGATCGTAAAGCGTTGTTCCTCAGGGGCTGAAGCCCCGTCTTCTTTTGGTCGTGAATGTCGGAGCTAAAGCTCCGACCCCCTAAAAGGCCTCGAATCCACTCACCGGTTGCCACTTGCCCATGCGTGGCTGCGCGTGGTCGGTTTCGTGTAAAATGCCGGGCGTGAAACTACACGGGATTTTCTCTCCACTTACTACTCCTTTTGCCGCGGACGGCAGCGTCGACCACGCGAAGATTCGCAGTAACATCGCGCTGTACAACAAGACCGGGCTGGCTGGTTACGCTTCGAATGGATCGACCGGCGAATCGGTGCTGTTGCTGTGGGAAGAAGTTTACAAAATTTGGGAAACGGTGAAGGCGGCCGCGGCTCCGGAGAAGATTTTGATCGCCGGGACTGGGGCGGAATCGACGGCCGAGACGATCGTGCACACGAATCGTGCGGCGTCACTGGGTTTCGCGGCGGCTTTGGTGCGGACGCCGAGTTTTTACAAGCCGGCGGTGAATGACGATCTGCTGGCGGAATTTTATTTGCGGGTGGCGGACGCGGCGAAAATTCCGGTGCTGCTGTATGCGGTGCCGATTTACACGCACATCAAGATTGAAGCATCGCTGGTGGCGCGCGTGGCGAACCATCCGAATATCGTGGGGATGAAGGATAGCTCGGGCGACGTGGAGGGCGTGCGACGAAATGTGCAGGCCGCGCCGAAGACTTTTCAGACTTTGATCGGCTGGCCGACGATTTTGTTTGAGGCGCTGGAAGTGGGCGCGGTGGGCGCGATTCTGGCGGTGGCTGATGCGTTCCCGGAATTGTGCGTTTCGATTTTCGAGGCGGCGCGCGCGGGGCAGCGGGAGAAGGCTCAGGAACTGGCGCAGAAACTGGTGGCGCCCGCCAAGATATTTGGATCGCAGGCCGGGCTTTCCGGCCTGAAATACGCGATGGACCGGCAGGGATTTTTCGGGGGACTGCCGCGGCCGCCGCTCCTGCCTTTGAGCCTGCCCGCGAAGAAGGAAATCGAGGAGATGCTGGCGAATCTTGGGTACCAGCCAGCGCATCAGTAGAAGAGACGAAAACGCCTAGAATTGTGACGAAACTTCGGGGTTGGGACCGCGTCAAACGGTGCAAGTCCTGGGGCTGGATTCCGCAGATGGTGTGCGAGCGCTTGTGGTGATCGAGCAAAAGTACAATTCGGGCGGTGAGTTGACGACTTCGGCGCTGTGGCGGTGTCATTGCGCTCGCGGTTGTTGTGCGGCGGTGCGTTCATGACGCTGCAAATGGAGCCGCACTGTATTTCCTTCCGCGAAATTCCGCAGACGACCAAGATTTATTCCAGCTTTCTTGACGATTTCGAACACGTGGCGAAGTACTACGCGTACCCGCCGAATATTGCGGGGGTGACGGAGTCTGCCCGGAGGGTGCAGATTGATCCCGCGGTGCGGGCTGGGGTGGTAGAGGTTTTGCGGGAGCAGAACCGGAAGTTTGCTCCGGGTGGGGTGGTGGAAGCGGAGACGGAGAAAAATTTGGGGCGTTTGGCGGCCGGTGCGGTGGCGGTGGTGACTGGGCAGCAGGTCGGGTTGTTTGGCGGGCCGGCTTACAGTTTGTACAAGGCGATAACGGCGGCTTGCTATGCGACGGAGTTGACGAATCGCGGGATTGACGCGATTCCGGTTTTTTGGGTGGCGACTGAGGATCACGATTTGGCGGAGATCAATCACGCGGCGTTCAATGCGCGCAGCGGTTTTTCGGAATTGAAGCTGGAGCCGGAGCCGGGCGCCGGTAAGGAAGGGCGGCGGGTCGGCGAGATTTTGCTGGGCGAGGGAATTACGGCGCTGGTGGTTGAGGCGGCGGAGAAGCTCGAGGGCGAATTCGCGGAGGAGATCGCGGCGGCGCTGCGGGAGTCTTATACGCCGGCGGAGACTTACGGGTCGGCGTTCGCGAAATTGCTGGCGCGGCTGTTGCGCGGGCGCGGGATCGTTTTCATCGATCCGCTGGATGTGCGGCTGCACCGCTGGTCGGCGGGGGTATACCGGCGGGCACTGGATGAAGCGGCGGCGCTGCGCGAAGCGTTGATGGCGCGGTCGAAGGAACTGGAGCACAACGGATTTCACGCGCAGGTAAAAGTGGCGGCGGAATCGACGCTGCTGTTCTACAACGTGGACGGAATTCGCGAGCCTTTGCGGGTACGCGAGGGAAAATTTCACGCGGGGCGGGCCACTTATACGGCGGAGGAATTGCACGCGGCGATTGAGGCTACGCCGGATGCGTTTACTCCGAATGTGCTGCTGCGGCCGATCGTGCAGGATACGCTGCTACCGACGGCAGCATATGTGGGCGGGCCGGCGGAAATTGCGTACATGGCGCAGGCGGAAGTGGTTTATCAGCGCTTGTTGGGGCGGATGACGGCGATGCTGCCGCGAGCGAGTTTTACGGTGATCGACAGCACGATGGACCGGATATTGCAGAAGTTCGATCTGAATTTTCGCGATGTGATGCGTGGGCGGCAGCATCTGCGTCCGCGGATGGAAGAAAAATTTCTGCCGGCGGCGCTGGCAGAGAAATTCGAGCGCGACGAAAAGGGATTGCAGGAATTGCTGGCCGGGTATCGCGAGCCGATTTTGAAACTGGATGCGAGTCTGGCTGGGTCGCTGGAATTGGCGGAGCAGAAAATTCTGCACCAGTTTTCGACGTTGAAGGCGAAGGCGGCGCGGGCGGAAAGTCTGCGCGGCGATGTGCTGGACCGCAAAGAGAAAATGATTTTCGATGCGCTGTATCCGCACCACGAATTGCAGGAGCGCACGCTTTCGGCTTTACCGTGGTTGGCGGCTTATGGCGCGGAATTTCTGGATGGTTTGTCGCAGGTGGCTCCGATTGCGGACGCGCTGACTCACGAAAAGCACGGGGAATTTGATCTGGCGCACATGGGCGGATCAGAGCCGAGTCCGGTGCTGGAATTTGTGGCGGCCTGCGCGAATCAACATCACGTCATCACGTTGTCGTCGTAAGGTTTTTCGCTTCAAAACCAAGGCCATGATTATCGAACTTGTACGGCGGCGGGATGCTGCCGGCCGGTGCAAGTCCATGCTAAAATGCGGCGCGATTCGAGAGCTCCTACCCTGGGGGAGGATATGAAGATTACGGCGGGCAAGAGAAAGGGCATGACGGCGGTTTCCGACGAGCGCGGAGTAATCGCGGCGGCGGCGATGGACCAGCGCGGCTCGCTGAAGAGCGCGATCGCCAAAGAAAAAGGCGTGGACAAGAAGGACGTTCCGGCGGAGATGCTGGAAGAATTCAAGACCATCGTGACCAAGGTGTTGACGCCGCATGCCAGCGCGATTTTGCTGGATCCGGAATATGGATTGGGCGCGGCCAAGGCGCGGTCGAAGAACGCGGGATTGCTGTTGGCGTACGAAAACAGCGGCTACGACAACACGCGGCCGGGGCGTTTGCCGGACCTGCTGGATATCTGGTCGGCGCTGCGATTGAAGGAAGTGGGCGCAGACTGCGTGAAAATTTTGCTGTACTACACGCCGTTTGACGCGCCAGAAGTGAATAACATCAAGCACGCGTGGGTCGAACGCATCGGCGGCGAGTGCATCGCGGCGGACATTCCGTTTTTCCTGGAATTTGTGGGCTACGTGGAAAACGGCGACGAGAAGGGGATCGAGTACGCGAAGCAGAAGCCGGAAATCGTGGCGAAGAGCATGGAAGAATTTTCCAAGGAGCGCTACGCGGTGGACGTGCTGAAGGTGGAAGTTCCGGTGAACATGGCGTACGTGGCGGGATCGAAAGCGTGCAAGGGCGAATCGGCGTACACGCGGGATCAGGCCAAGGAACTTTTCCGCAAAGCGGCGCAGTCGGCGAAGAAGCCGTTCATTTATTTGTCGGCGGGCGTGAATAATGATGTGTTTTTGGAGACTTTGGAGCTGGCGTCGGAATCAGGCGTGGAATTTTCGGGGGTGCTGTGCGGGCGGGCTACCTGGAAGGAAGGCATTCCGGTGTACGCCAAGCAGGGAGCGAAGGCTTTGGAAGACTGGCTGAATGACGAAGGCGTGAAGAATATTAATAATGTGAATTCGCGGTTGAAGGCGGCGAAGCCGTGGTTTAGTTTTTATGGTGCGGCGTCGGCGGCGGCTTTGGGAGATTAGATTTTTTAGTGTGAAAGACGGCGGCTTCGGCCGCCGTTTTTTTTTGCCTGGGATTCGAAAGGCTAAAACGGGGTTTTGCTGCGTAGTGCTGGCGGTCGAGCGGCTACAAAACCTCCCACCCTTCTGAGAGGCGAAGAGTGGGGCACCCGGAAAAGCGGTCAGGCTTCGTGGGAAAAGAGGTTCGTCTGGTGCTCCTGGTCGGGCAGTTGGATTGTTTTTTCGAAGTGGAAGCCGAGTTTCTTGAGAAGTCTTATTGAGGCGTGATTTTGCGGTTTGGTGATGGCTACGATGCGTCGCAGGTGTAGCTTATTTCGCGCGTGGAGCATCACTGCTTCCGCGGCTTCCTGCGCGTAGCCGTGGCCACAGAATTTTTGCAGCAGGGCGAAGCCTAGGTCGGGGTGATCTAGCACTTCGCGTTTCGAGAGGCCGCAAATTCCAGTCAGTTCGCTTGAGTCCTTCTGCTCGACCGCGTACAGACCAAAGCCAAAATCCTGGTAGCTCGCTATCGCGCCTTTGGCGAGGTAGGCCTTGGCGTCTGAGAGGTTTCGGACGCCTCGGTCGCCGATATTTTCCAGGAATGGCTTTTCATTCAGGAGCTCGAGCATGAAGGCCGCGTCTTCGAGGGTCAGATGACGGAGCGTGAGCCGTCGTGTGGACAATATTTCGACGCGCCGGGTCACTTGCCGGCTAGGAACTCGTATTGTTCCGCGGTGAGCGGGACGACGGAGAGGCGGCCTATGCGCACCAGCGGGGAAGTGGCGAAAAGTTTGTGGGATTTTACGTTGGCGAGGGTGATTGGTTTGGCGATGGGTTTTCCGGCTTTGATTTCGACTGCTGGTTTTTTGGGGTCGGTGACTTTGACGGAGACTACCGAGGCGGTGCCTACGGCGGCTTTCTCGTCGCCGGTGTGGTAGATGATGAGTTTGTCGCCGGGTTTCATTTCGCGGAGATTTTTTACGGCGGTGGGATTGGTGACGCCGTCCCACTGGGTTTGCTTGTCGCGCTGAAGGTCGGCGAAGGAATAGACGGAAGCTTCAGTTTTAAGCAGGTAGTGGGCTGGCATGTGGGCACCTCAGTTGATGGCGTTTGGCTGGCGCGATGATTTTGCCTTGGTCGGGAAGGGCGCGCTAGTGGTAAGTGCGAGATGGCGCGGACGAAAGGCGGGGGCGTTTTTTTCGGGTTCTTCGCGAGTGAAGGTGCCCTTCGAGCGTGAAAAGCGGATCCCTCACCCCCTGAAGGGGGATTCGGGATGACGGGCTTTACTTTGGGCGAAGGGGTGGGATTGGTCGATGCTCAGGTCGTGGTCGGGCGATTCGAGGTATTTCGGGCGAATTCCGTGAGTTTGCTGCGGTGAAAGAAGTTTTGCGGCGCTGCTCGCGTGGCGGTATAATTGGGGATTCAGAACGCGTGCGCGAACCGCATGAGCGGCCCTTCTGTGAAGGAGGGTAGGGCTCCTGGACCTTCGAGGGAATGGCAGACCAAACCGACCGACTGGCATTGGTTTTTGACGCCGCAGACGAATATCGCCCGGAAGCACCCCCGCCACCTGAGATACCGGCCTGGAAAGACGGCAGCACCCGCATTGGAATTCATACCAGCATCGCCGGGGACATTTCCGGGTCGTTGGAGATTGCGCATGGCCTGGGTGCCAATGCGCTGCAGATTTTTTCGTGCAGTCCGCGGATGTGGGACCGGGGCGGAATGCGGATCGCGGAGGCGGAAGCGAGTCGGTTTCGCGCGCGGCGCAAGGAACTGGGCCTGGGGCCGCTAGTGGTCCACGACAATTATTTGATCAATCTGGCTTCGCCGAATCCGGTGCTGCGCACGCGGTCGGTGCAGGCTTTTCACCAGGAATTAGTACGGGCGATTGCGCTGGGAGCGGATTTTCTGGTGGCGCATCCGGGCAGCGGGCGCGAGAGCACTCCGCAGGCGGCGGTCTCGGCGATTTCGCAGGGATTGAAGCAGGCGGCGCGAGGGCTGAAACTGGGCGACCTGAAAATTTTGCTGGAGAATACGGCGGGGCAGGGGACTTCGATTGGTTCGCGCTTCGAGGAATTGCGGGCGATTATCGATGCTACGCCGGGATTGCCTTTGGGAATTTGCATCGATACGGCGCATACGTTTGCGGCGGGATGGGATCTGCGCACGGCGGAAGGCCTGGAACAAACTTTACAAGCGATCGACCGGACCGTTGGGCTCGATAAGGTGTACGTGATCCACATGAACGATTCGAAGACGCATCACGGGTCGCGGGTGGACCGGCACGAGCATATCGGGCAGGGAAAAATCGGGCTGGAAGCGTTTGGCCGGATTTTGAATCATAATTTGCTGGCCGGGCGCGCGTTCATTTTGGAGACGCCGATCGATAAGCCGGGCGACGACAAGCGCAACGTGGCGGCGTTGTGGAAGCTGCTGGGACGCGAAGTCGAAGCGGATGGCGACGGAATGAAGCCGCGAGCCAAGCGCGCCGGTGGCAAGAAAAAAAAAGACGACGGCGCGGGCGAAGAGCAAGGCGCGCGCAAAAACCAAGGCAAAAACGGAAAAATCGAAAGTAAAATCGCGAGGAAAGTGAACTTGGCCGATCCCGACCAGCGCATTCCCAATTACGACCCGGCTCAGATTGAAGCGAAATGGCAGAAAGTGTGGGAAGAGCAGGGAGCTTTTAACGCGGTAGATTGCGACGCCTCACGCCCCAAATATTATTTCCTCGAAATGCTGCCGTACCCCTCCGGAACCCTGCACATGGGACACATGCGCAATTACACGATTGGCGACGCCGTGGCGCGTTACAAGCGCATGCGCGGATTTAACGTGCTGCACCCGATGGGCTGGGACGCGTTTGGCTTGCCGGCGGAAAACGCGGCGATTAAAAATCACACGCCTCCGCGGGAATGGACGGAGAAGAATATCGTCGAGTTCCGGCGCGTGCTGCGGCGGTTTGGGTTCAGTTACGACTGGCGCCGGGAATTCGCGACGTGCGATCCGGAATATTACCGCTGGAACCAGTGGCTGTTTTTGCGGATGTACGAGAAGGGCATCGCGTTCCGCAAGAAAAGCAAAGTGAACTGGTGCCCGGCGTGTTGCACGGTGCTGGCCAACGAGCAGGTGATCGACGGTTTTTGCTGGCGGCATGAAACGACGCGAGTGGAAAGCCGCGAACTGGAGCAATGGTTTTTCCGCATTACGCAATATTCGGACCAGCTGCTGGACGACATGAAGCAGCTCGAAGGCGGATGGCCGGAGCGCGTGCTGTCGATGCAGCGGAATTGGATCGGCAAATCGCGCGGGACGCGGGTGAAGTTCGCGGTGGCGCAGATGCCGGAGACGGCGCTGGAAGTTTTCACTACGCGCGTGGATACGATTTACGGGGCGACGGCGATTGCGGTTTCGCCGGGACATCCGCTGGTGGATCGATTGCTCGAGGGCGGGCCGGGGAACGCCTCGATGACGGCGCAGTTGAAAGCCATGCGGCAGAAATCGATGCGGGCGGTGGACATTGCCACCGCGGAGAAAGAAGGATTTTTCACCGGGCGGTTTGCGGTGAATCCGTTTTCGGGCGCGCAGATTCCGATCTGGGTGGCGAATTTTGTTTTGGCGGAGTATGGCACCGGGGCGTTGATGTGCGTGCCGGCGCATGACCAGCGCGATTACGAGTTCGCGGAGAAATATCATCTGGCGGTGAAGATGGTGGTCCAGCCGGCCGACGGGGCGCCGTTGCGGACGGACCACGTTAGCGAAGCCTACACGGAGCACGGAAGCTGTTAGTGGATTCGGGGCCGTACACCGGGCTGACTTCGGATGCGGCGATCGAAAAGATGACCGCGGACGCGGCGGCGAAAGGTTTTGGGGCGGCGAGACGACGTACCGGCTGAAAGATTGGGGAGTATCGCGGCAGCGGTATTGGGGCACGCCGATTCCGATCGTGTACTGCGAGAAGGACGGGATTGTCGCGGTGCCGGACGACCAATTGCCGGTGAAGCTGCCGGAAAATGTGAAGCTGACCGGCGAAGGCGAATCGCCCTTGGCCAGCGCGCCGGAATTCGTGAATACGACTTGTCCGAAGTGCGGCGGGCCGGCGCGGCGCGAGACGGACACGATGGATACGTTCGTCGATTCGTCCTGGTATTTTTATCGCTACACCGACGCGCACAACGATAAGGCGCTGTTCGATAAGGATAAGGCGGAATACTGGTTTCCGATCGATCAGTACGTGGGCGGAATCACGCACGCGATTCTGCACCTGCTGTATTCGCGATTTTTCTGCAAGGTGATGCGCGATATGGGATTGGTGCAGCACGACGAGCCGATTGCGCGGCTGTTTACGCAGGGCATGGTGCAGAAGGGCGGGGTGGCGATGTCGAAATCGCGCGGGAATGTGGTGGGCGCGATCGACATGGCGGAGAAGTACGGCGCGGATACGGGGCGGATGTACACGCTCTTTGCGGCGCCTCCGGAAAAGGATCTGGAGTGGAGCGAAGAGGCGATTGAGGGTTCGGCGCGATTTTTGAACAAGGTGTACAAGCTGGTGGCGAAGCAAG
>CAWKAX010000021.1:0-55137 GCA_963847695.1 uncultured Acidobacteriota bacterium
CCGCGGGATCTTTATCGCTGGCCGAAATTGCGAGCAAAATATGTTCGGTAGAAACGTACTCGTCCTTCAGCCGTTGCGCTTCATCGAAGGCGCGCTCCAGAACCTTGTTCGTCGCCTGGCTGAACTGCGGCTGCGAGCCGCCCGAAACTTTCGGCAGCCGGGAGATCTGCTTCTCTGCTTCGCTGGCGATCTGCGTAGGCGAAACGCCCAGCTTCTCCAGCAGCGGAGGCACTACGCCGTCGCCTTGAGCCACCAAAGCCCATAAAACATGCAAAGGTTCAATCTGTTGCTGGCCCGAGCGCTCGCCCATCTCTTGGGCGGCCTGCAGCGCTTCCTGAGCCTTAACCGTAAATTTATCGGCGCGAATCATCGTCGGGATACTCTCACTTTTTGCTGGCGGGGAAAACAATCAGTGCAGCGGAAGCCAGCGGGTTCGCTTCTTAGCGTCTGTGCATAGTAAAATATGAGTGCGTTATTGTCAAGTATTTTCTGGCCTGATCCCCCAATCCCGAAAACGCCTATAACACCCTACATATAATACACTTAAGGTAATGTGTCTCCGGCATTGTCAGCAGAATCGGGTGATCCTGTGCCTGAGTCCGCCTCTCTACGACAGATATAGTCTTCCTTGCATCGTTCGCCGCCTCCGCAATCGTCTGCAGGAACAGCCCTTCGTTCATGTGGTAGGAACATGAACACGTTACGAGGTACCCGCCGGGCTGGAGCAGCTTCAACGCTCGAAGATTGATCTCCTTATATCCGCGTTCCGCCGCCGCAATGCTGTCCCGGTTCTTCGCGAATGCCGGAGGATCCAGAATGACCATGTTGAACCGCCGGCCCGCCTCGTCGTACTCCTTCAAAATGTCGAACGCATTGCCTTCCCGAAAGCTCGCGTTCGAAATCTCATTCAGCCGCTGATTTCGCCGCGCCGCTTCAACCGCCGCCGCAGACATGTCCACCGCTTCCACGTGCTCGCAATTGCCAGCCACCGTTAGCGCAAACCCGCCCTGGTAGCTGAAGCAATCCAGCACATCGCCCGACGCGTATCGCCGCGCCGCCGCGTGATTCTCCCGCTGATCCAGAAACGCCCCGGTCTTTTGCCCGCGCTCCAAGTCGTACACGAACGTAATTCCATTTTCCTTGGCTAAGATCTCCGGAGGGATTTCACCGTACAAGACGCTGATCGGTTGCGTCAGTCCTTCCAACAACCGCACCTTCGGATCGTTCCGCTCCAGAATCCCTTTCGGCCCAAACAACTCGACCAACAGTTCGACGATCAGCGCCTTCTGCCGCTCGCTCCCCTGGCTTAGAGTCTGAATCGAAAAATAGTCTCCATACCGATCGATGATGATCGAGGGCAGCAAATCCGCTTCGCTATAAACCAGTCGGAATGTATCCGAATCTCGCACCACGCGCTGCCGATACTCCGCCGCGCTCCGCAACCGATTCACAAAAAAAGTTCGGTCCGTCGGAACGTTTTCCCGCGTTAAAATGCGAATCGCGATTTGCGATTTATCGCTATAAAACGCGCGACCCCAATACCGTCCCCGTTCGTCCGTGACCCGCACCATCGCCCCTGGTTCGCACTGAGCCGAACGAATATCGCTGCGATACACCCACAAGTGCCCGGTGCGGATGCGTTCCGCACCGCGCGCGCTGATAACCACCGTAGGCTCCGCCGACGTCTTCGTCGAAGTCCCCGCCCCGCTCGGTGCCGAATTCTTTCCTGAATTTTGTGCCGGATTCCGTGCCAACGTTTCCGCCTTGAGCCTTACCACCCACGATTCGCTACAATCATGAAGCAGCCTAAATCGGACTCTACTTTATCAGCAAACCCAGACCGCCCTCGCGCCGATGAATCTCGACCAACTCAACTTCGACCTGCCCGACGAACTCATCGCCCAGCGTCCACTCGCCCGCCGCGATGATTCGCGCATGATGCTCCTCGATTGCGCCACCGGCCAGTGGGAAGACCGTCACTTCCGCGAATTCCCAGAACTCCTCCGCGGTGATGAACTAATCGTCTTCAACAACGCCCGCGTCATCCCCGCCCGCCTCTTCGGCAAACGAGCCGGCCTTCACGCCGCCCCGCCAGGCATCAAACAATCCAGCCAAAGACGAACACCTGCAGGCACAGATCGAAGTCCTGCTGATCCGCCAGCTATCTCCAGACCGTTGGGAAACGCTGGTGCGTCCCGGCCGCAAAATTCCAGTCGGTGAACGAATCGTTTTCGGCGATGGCCAGCTCGAAGGCCTAGTCGAAGCTCGCGAAGACTTCGGCCGCCGCACCATCCGCTTCACCGCTAAATCAAGCTTTCACCAAGCCCTGGAAAACCTCGGGCACATTCCTCTGCCGCCCTACATCAAAAGGGAAGACGATTCCGCCGACCGCCAGCGCTACCAAACCGTGTACGCCAAGCAGGGCAGCGCCGTAGCAGCTCCCACCGCCGGCCTTCATTTCACTCCCGAACTCCTAGCACGCCTCAACGAACGAAAAATCGAAATCGCCGAAATTACCCTCGATGTCGGCCTCGGCACCTTCGAGCCGGTGCGCACCGAAAAACTCGAAGAACACAAAATTCACTCCGAATCGTACGAAATCTCCGAACCCGCAGCGCACGCAATATCACGAGCCAAGAAAGAGAACCGGCCGATTCTAGCCATCGGCACCACCACCGTACGAGCTCTCGAAGATGCCGCCGAAAAAGCCGAGCGAACCCGACCAATCATCCAGCCGGGCCCGCAACAAGCGACCATATTCCTATACCCCGGCAAGCCACTGCGCATCGTCACTCAGCTCCTGACCAATTTTCACCTGCCGCAATCCAGCCTGCTCGCCCTGGTCTCGACTTTCACCGGCCGCGAAGAACTACTAAACGCCTATCGCCACGCCGTCCAGCAACGTTACCGCTTCTACAGCTACGGCGATTGCATGCTGATTCGATGATCGCGGGCTACGCGCTTGCGCGGCCCCCCGCACCCGGCCGGCAGCGCCTTCCGCTCGCGCGATTTCGTGCAACACGGAGCGTGTTCGTCTATAATCCGCATCCGGTACCGACTTGGCTTTATGCGCTATTTAATTCTCAGTGACATTCACGCGAACGTGACCGCGCTCGAAACAGCGCTCGCCGCCGCCGCAGGCCATTGGGACAAAATCATTTGCCTCGGTGACGTCGTCGGCTACGGCCCCGACCCGAACGAAGTCGTAGACCGCATCCGCACCATGGACGCGGCCATCATTCGCGGCAATCACGATAAAGCCGGCTCCGGCCTCGCCAATGCCGACGACTTCAATCCGGTCGCCCGCGCCGTCGCCCTCTGGACCCGCGATCAACTTCGCGGCGAAAATCGCGAATGGCTGGAACAATTGCCCGCCGGCCCCCTCGCCATGGACGGCTTCGTCATCGTTCACGGCGCCTTTCGCGACGAAGACGAATACGTCTTCGCCCCTGCTCAAGCCATCGACAGCCTGCTCGATGCCCCCGCCCAAATCACTTTCTTCGGCCACACGCACCTGCAGGGCGGCTTCAGTCTCCACGACAATAAAGTCGGCGTGCTGCATCTGAAACCAAACGCCGGCGAAGATTTTTCCACGCTCACTCTGGAAGAAGACACCGTTTACCTGCTGAATCCCGGCTCGATCGGCCAGCCGCGCGATGGAGATCCCCGCGCCGCCTTCGTCATCGCTGATTTGGCAGCCAAGACCGTGCAATTCTGGCGTGTGCCGTACGATATTGAAGCCGTGCAAAAACGCATGGGCTCGAGCGGCCTCCCCGAGCCGCTGATTATGCGCTTGGCCTACGGACGTTAACCCCCAGACCCTGGAGCGTCAGAGAACCATGGAACCCGGCGAAAGTTCCTACCGCGAAGAACGCAGCCGCCTGCCGATTGCCTTCGTCGCCGGCCTGCTGATCATGGCCATCGTCTTCGGCGCCATTTTTCTTCTCACTCGTAAACTCCAGCCCCGCGTCGGAGCCTCCGTCGAAATAAAACTCCCCTTCGGTCCCGCCGAGCAGGAGTACGCCACTCGCGTTCATTTCACCGATTTGAAGATGGCCAAGGCCACCAACTTCCTGAATCAGGAATTCACCTACGTCGGCGGCACCATGACCAACGATGGCACGCGCGACATCAAAGCCATGGACGTCTCCATCGAGTTTCGCGATCCGTTCAAGCAGGTCATCCTGCGCGATGCGGAACATTTGATCGGCCCGGACACGGCTAAATTGCCAGCTGGACAAAAAGGCACGTTCACCGTCAGCGTTGAGCATCTTCCCGCAGAGTGGAATCACGAATACCCAATCATCACGGTTACCGGCCTCGTTTTGGAATAATCCCAGGGCCTTAGAAGTTAGGCCATCGTTCGCATTTTGGCGGTGCAAGCGTGCAGGCCGAACCAAACGATTGGGCGACTCTCGAACGCGCGCTCGCCGAATTCTCCGCGTCCGGCGTGATCGAAGTCCGCGAAGACGGCAAGTGGCTCGCCGAATTAGCCGGCCTTCAATGGGAAGTTCATCAGGAAAACGAAAAAGTCCTGATTCATTTGTGGTCTGACGAAAGCAATCTCACCCGCCGCTTATTGCGCGTCAAAGAAGCCAGCCAGGATTCCATCGTCCTCGAAGTGCAGCGCTTCGGCAAAGCCAAGCCGGGCCGCCTCGAATTCGTGCGCCGCGACGACGCCCGCCGTCCTGAACGCGTAACTCGCGAGCAATTCCGCGATCGCTTCGAACGTATCCTCGCCGAGAAATTTCCCGATTCGATCGTCGATTCGCTCACCTCGGCTCCCGACCTCCAACATTCCTTCTCCGGCCTCTACGTCCGCGGGGTCATGCGCGAAGGTAGCCGCGCCTGGGCCGTCCTCGCCGCCGGCCCGCGCGAGGCCGACGCCGTGGAAAAAATGTTGGTCTTTGCAATCCTCTGGCTCGATTGGTCCCGGAATCACGCCACTAAGTATTCCGTCGAAGGCCTCCGCATCTTCGTGCCCGAAGGCTCTAGTCGCTCCTTGCGTGAACGCTCCTTGGGCCTGGCCAGCTCAGCGAAAATGGAAATCTTCGAAATGCGCGAACCCGACGTGATCATCCAGCGCGTCGATCCCGCCGACGGCGGAAATCTCGAAAGCTACCTGGTCTCGCGCCACGACGTCGAATCCACCCTCACCGCTGCCGCCGATGCGGCGACTCGCATCAAAGCGCTGTGGCCCGATAAAAACGCCACATTCACCATGCGCGCCCAGGCTCAGATCGGTGCGGTCTCCTTCTGCTTCCACGGAGTCGAATTCGCCCACCGCACCCGCGAAGGACTTTTTTTCGGCTTGGGAAAATCCGTCGAACGACTGAACGAAGCGACCGAGCCTCGCCTGCGAAAACTCCTGCACGACCTGTGCCTTTACCGTAGCCCGCTAGCGAGCGACACCAAACACCGCCTCTATCGCGGCTGGCCCGAACGCTGGCTTGAATCCATCGTCCTCGAAGACCCCGCAAAACTCGACGCGATTTTAGATCCAAAACATTTCTACTCGCAGGTTCCGGCCCTCGCGGCCGGTGACCGCGCTATTCCCGATCTTCTCGGAATCACGCGTCAAGGCCGCCTGGTGGTCATTGAATTAAAGGCGTCGGAGGATATTCAACTTCCACTGCAGGCCGTCGATTATTGGCTGCGCGTCCGCCGCCATCAACGCGAAGGCGATTTTCACCGCAAAGGGTATTTCGCCGGAGTTGAAATCGATCCCCGGCCGCCGCTGCTGTGGCTGGTCGCGCCAGCGCTTCAATTTCATTCTGCCACCGAAATTATCCTGAAATATTTATCGAAGGAAATTCAAGTAACCAGAATTGGCCTTCACGAAAATTGGCGGCGTGGAATCAAAGTAATGCTGCGGCAGTAAGGAAAAAAACGGTGCCAGAAAAAAAGGAGGGGAAGCGGCTTGGGTTTAAACCAAAACCACTTCCCGGGGTGTGTCCTAGAAGTAATTAAATAGTTAGACGTAAACTGGCGGGAAAGGTTGCATAAAACGTGTAGCGGAAAACGCGCTCGCAATTGTCAGTAGAACAAATACTTACGCCATTTCTCGTCGCGATTTCCGATCAATCGCATCAGCTGCCGTGAAGTATGCAGCGTAAAAGGCCGCGGCCGCCGCTGCAGCTTGAAACCCGCTTCCTCGGGAGTACGGTCGCCCTTGCGGTTATTGCACGCATAGCAGCAAGCCACCAAATTCTCCCAGCTCGAACGCCCGCCGCGGGATCGCGGCATCACGTGATCCAACGTTAATTCCGAAGCAGGAAAGGCACGCGTGCAGAACTGGCAGGTATTGCGGTCGCGCAGCAAAATGTTTTTACGCGACAAAGCCCGGCTCTGCTGCGGGATATGCCGGTAGCTCAGCAGCCGGATAACCGACGGGACCTGAATCGCTTTTTTCGTGGAGTGAACTTCGGTGTGATTTGTTTCTTCCGCCTGCGCCACGCCTTTCAGCAGCAGCACCAGAGCCCGGCGAACCGCAGTCACATTAATCGGTTCGAACGTCGCGTTAAGAACCAGAACCGGCGCTTGCATCAGCGATGGCCGGCTACCGGCAGCCACTGCCGGATTCTTTGCGGCAGCACTCTCCGGCACCACTCCGCCCAGCCGGATCTTCGGCCGAGGCCGCAAGCCATTCTTGTGCCGCTGGTCCATGTGCGCCGCCTTTGCGTCGCTGAAAATGT
This sequence comes from uncultured Acidobacteriota bacterium, assembly GCA_963847695.1. Classification (GTDB taxonomy): domain Bacteria; phylum Acidobacteriota; class Terriglobia; order Acidiferrales; family UBA7541; genus Palsa-295. Next base: position 6,696 of record CAWKAX010000021.1, read on the forward strand.
CCCTCGCAGTGCTCAGGATGCCCGGGCCACCCTGAACCTCTATTGTCGCACAATTAAAGTTTCGTGACTGTTACAGAACCGCAAGCTCGCTCTTAGGCACTACCCGCGCCACCGTCAACCCCAGCACCGACGCCGCGCCCGCCTTTTTCAACGCTCGCGCGCACGAATCCAGCGTCGCGCCCGTCGTCATCACATCATCTACCAGCAGCACCCGAAGCTTGTCAACTCGCAGCCCTTCCCGCGTCGCGTACGCGCCTCGCACAGAATCCCAGTGTTCCTTGCGCGAAAGCACCAGCCGCGCCGGACGTGGCCGCGTACGCATCAATAAATACGCTCCTTGTTTTAGATGCAGTTTCCGGGCCAAAGGCCGCGCGATCAGCTCCGCCTGGTTGTACCCCCGCTCCCGCCGCCGGTCCGGATGCAGCGGCACCGGCACCACCACATCCGCCTGGAATTCCGCCGCCTCCCGCGCCACCACCTCCGCCAGCCGCGAAGCGAACCATTCTCCCAAACAGGTTACCTCCTCAAATTTCAGCAGCAAAATCGCCTTCTTCAATTCTTCGTTATATTCGCCGTAACTCCGCGCCCTATCGAAAGCGTAGAAATTGGCGCGGCATAGCCGGCAAAGCAAACGCGGAGCGTCAAGAGAAAGCTGCGCGTCCGAATCAGCAGCAGCGGGCAACGACCGTCCGCAACACTGACAGAACGGCGCGTCGATCGGCTTGAACGCCGCGAAGCATTTCTCGCAAATCGGCACGCGGCTCGCCGTACACAGGGTTTCAGCGCAGATCCGGCACGGAGCAGGGAACAGCACTGCGGCTAGCGAATCGATCGCAGAGCGGAAAATCATGCGTTGGAGAATCAGGCTCTAAAGCGCGGCTAACACTACGTGAAGGCATGAGGCGTGGATAGATCGTAAAACTACGGAGCCTGCGAACCGCCTCGAAAACGCAGGCAATTCGCAGGCTCGGTGATGCAGAAAAGACTAAAGTCCGTTACAGCTGTCCCTGCTCAGTCTTCTCCTGGCAAGTGATGCAGTACCGCGTCCAGGGCACTGCTTCCAGGCGCTTTTGCTGCAATTCCTCGTGGCAGGAATTGCACTCACCATAGCTTCCGTCCTTGATGCGATTCAAAGCTTGGTCCACTAACGCCAGCAGCGATCGATCGTTGTGCGTTTGGCCAAAAAGGAACTCTTTGGTGTACGAATTCGCAGCCTTATCGGCCATATCCACCGTGGTATCTTCGTCCGCTTCGCGCCCTTCCTGCTCGGTGCGGGTAATCGCGCGCACCAGCTCCTCGCGTCGCGTCGTCAATTTCTTTTTGTAATATTCCAATCGCTTCTTATCCATGGTTGGGTTCCTAGGTGAGGTTCAACACCCCACTCAAAGTCGGCAAGTTTACCGATACAAATTCTCCGTGTCAAACGAGCGAACAACGCGGCGAGCCGAAGGGGTAACGAAATTCCTGCAGGGCGATGCGCTGCGTGCCATCGCTCAGTGATTCGGAGACCACCAGTAGATGCGGTCAGGTCGGAAAAGGATTCCGGCCTGCCTGAATCAGTTCGTAACTTGCTTCGCTGGGAATAAAAAGTGGATTCCAATCCCGCCCAGGATTAAGACCACAAACGCAAACACGCTTCCTTCTGGGCCTACCGAGCCTCCAGTGAGCCACGTCGCGCCATGGAAAGTGGAATTCAGCAAATGTCCCTGCGCCATAGCTCCGCTGTCCGGAACCGAATAAAAATACGTCTCGCCCCAATCCCACGCCGCGTGCATCCCGATGGGGAACCAGATGTTCCCGGTGCGGCTCAATGCAAACGCCGCCAGAATTCCGAACGACCCAGCCATCAAAGCCCCGAACCAAGCCTCGCCCGCGTTCCCCAGGTGAATCGCACCAAACAGAATTGAAAGGATAATCGCCGCGGGCCAGAACCCGATTCCAGATCCTAAAGTCGACTGCATGTACCCGCGGAACGAAAATTCCTCAAAGAATGCCACCAGAAAAAATCCTACAGCGTACAGCAACCCGTACTTTACAATTGCGCCGCCGTCCAGTGCCATGCCTTCAATCGAGAATCCGCGAAACGCCGCAATCACCGCGATCAACAGCGAAACCATCGCGAATCCGTACGGAACTCCTTGCCAAAACCGCTTTCCGAAAGCCTGCTGCGGCGGCAGGTAATAATCTGCAAAACTTCGCTTCTCGATCAGCGTCATAAAAAACGCCGCAAGAAATAGAGAAAACGCTGCCACTCCCTCGCCCAGGAGCATCACCCCCGGCGTCATCTGATCTTTCGGCTGCGCCTTTTCCCACGCGTGCAACGCAGGAATGTGGTGCAGCACAAATCCCAGTCCAGCGGCCACCGCCAGAAAAAGCGCCAGGAAAATCAGCAGCCGCCACCCCGCGCGCAGCCCGTTTGGCCCCTTGAAGATTTTGGCGGCTGCAGATGGCGAATTTTCGGGCGCGACGGCGGCCGGGTAAAGGGCCGGGGATCCGGCGGGATCAATCAAGTCGGTCATGGGCAGGTTTCTCCTGGCAGATGATACGGGCTTTCGGCCCAGATAGTTTCAGAAATGGCCTCCAAATACCAGTGATCGTGGCTCGACCGAACTTCACTGGAAATCCCATTGAAAAGTTTGACTCCCACCCAAACCCAGTTGCGGCGGAGTACTCATGGCTGTTAAAATCAGCCGTTTGCTCCGCTCCTGGCGGCGCCGCAATCCTGATCGTCTTTCCGCGCATCGAATGGCCCGGAAGCACCACGAAACCTGAGGTGGAGGACTGGCTTGGCTAAATACGATTTGATCGTGATCGGCAGCGGTCCCGGCGGCTATGTGGCCGCCATTCGCGCCGCGCAATGGGGTTTGAAGGTCGCCGTGGTCGAAAAAGACCCGTTCCTCGGCGGCACTTGCCTGCATGTCGGCTGCATCCCCACCAAAGTTTTCCTGCATCACGCCGATATCTACGACCATTTCAAGCGCGCCGAGGAATTCGGCTTCGAAGTCAAAGACGTCAAGATCAATTGGCCCGCGATTCTGGCCCGCAAAGACAAAATTGTTAAAAAGCACGCTGGCGGTATCGCCGCGCTCTTCAAGAAAAACAAGCTCGAAACCATCACCGGCTGGGGCAAAATCGCCGGCCCCGGTAAAGTCAGCGTCGAGAAAGACGGCAAGACCACCGTATACGAGACCAACAACATTCTTCTCGCCACCGGCTCCGAAGCCCGCTCGCTTCCCGGCGTCGAAATCGATAGCGATGTGGTCCTCACCAATCGCGAAATTCTCGGCCTGAAGGAAATTCCGAAGTCGATGATCGTCGTCGGCTGCGGTGCGGTGGGCGTTGAATTCGCCTCGGTCTTCCGCACCTTCGGCACCGACGTCACTCTCCTCGAGACTTTGGATCGTGTCGTTCCGCTCGAAGACGAGGAAATTTCCGCCGAGCTGAAAAAAGCCTTGATCAAAAAAGGCATGAAGGTCGAGCTCGAAGCTAAGGTCGAATCGGTCAAGAAAGACGCCAACGGCGCAACCGTTTCCTACAAAGATAAATCCGGCGCCATCAAGTCCATCACAGCCGAAAAAGTCTTGATCGCCGTGGGACGCCGTCCGCTAACCGAAAACATCGGCCTGGAAAAAACGAAGGCCCGCCTCGAACGCGGCTTCGTTCACACCAACGCTTTCCTCGAAACCGATGAGCCTCACCTTTACGCCATCGGCGATATCGTTGCCGGACTTCCGCAGTTGGCGCATGCCGCTTCGATGGAAGGAATCATCGCCGTCGGCCGGATGGCGGGGAAAGACGTTCAACCTTTCGATCGCAAGCGCTGCCCCAACGCCACCTATTGCGAACCGCAGATCGGTTCCATCGGCCTCACCGAAAAACAGGCCCGGGAAGCCGGCCACAAAGTGAAGGTCGGCAAATTTCCGTTCCTGGGCAATAGCAAGGCCACCATTCTCGGCCAGCACGAGGGCTTCATCAAAGTCGTCGCTGACGAAAAATACGGCGAGATCTTGGGCGTTCACGCCATCGGTCCCCTGGCCACCGAAATCATTTCCGGTCCGGTTGCCGCCATGGGCCTCGAAGCCACACTCGATGACATGGCCGCCACCATTCACGCGCATCCCACGGTGGCCGAAGCCATGGCCGATGCTTACAACGCCGTTAGCGGCATGACCATCAACTATTAGGCTTGGACTCGCATTGCCGAATCTCATGCACCACGGAACACGGGCGAATTCGTTGAAGAAGACCTGCGCGGTTGTCGACCTCGGCCTGATTTCCCACTCGTCCGCGTACGAGTTGCAGCAGCGCGTGGTAACCGCTCGCAAAGCCCAGCAGATTCCCGACGTGCTTTTGTTTTGCGAGCATCCCCACGTCATCACCCTCGGTCGTAACGGCAAGACCGAAAATCTCCGCGCCAGCAGGCACTTGCTGGATCAGATGAATGTCGAATTCCGCGAAACCGACCGCGGTGGCGACATCACCTATCACGGCCCCGGCCAGCTCGTCGGCTACCCGGTCATGGATTTGACCGCGCATCGCCGCGACGTGCGCTGGTACGTCGAGCAGCTCGAAGAAATCATGATTCAAACTTCTGCTGAGTACGGCGTCGAAGCCGCCCGCGTCGAAGGCCAGCACGGCATTTGGGTCCGCACCACCTCCGGCTCCGAAGAAAAGCTTGCGGCCATTGGCGTTCATTTAAGCCGCTGGGTGACTTCCCACGGCTTCGCGTACAATGTATCGACCGATCTGCGCTACTTCGACTTGATCGTGCCCTGCGGATTAACCGGCAAACGCGCCACGTCTCTGGAAAAAATCCTGGGCCGTGCCTTCGAGCCGCAAGCGGTAAAAACGATTCTGTCCAGAATTTTCGGCCAGGTCTTCGATTCTGAAATGATTTCGATGTCCCGCACGGAACTGGAATCCGGGCTGGTGCGTCTTTCTTCTAGTTCGATCTGCAAGCCGGATGCGCTTCCTGCTGCGGCGCCCGACCAACTCGAATTTTCAACAGCCGGAGCATCGCATGGCCGCTAGCCCAGGCACTGTCGCAAGGGAGTCCGCAATGAGTGAGCCGCTCAAACGCGAGCAATATCTCGATTTGTATTACTTCATGCAGCTCAACCGGCAGCTCGAAGAGCGCATGGTCCGCCTGTTCCGCCAGAATAAAATCGTCGGCGGCCTCTACTCCAGCCTCGGTCAGGAAGCCGTCTCGGTCGGCACCTGTTCGGCACTCGAAAAACGCGACTGGATCGCGCCCATGATCCGCAACATCGGCGCGCTGTTGGTCAAAGGTGTTCCGCCCCGCGACATCTTCACCCAGCACATGGCGAAATACACGTCGCCGACCAAAGGCAAAGACGGCACCAGCCATTTCGGCGACCTGAAAGTCCGCCACATCGTCTCGCCCATATCAATGTTGGGCGATTTGATCCCGGTCATGACCGGCGTAGCTATGGCCGGCCGCTACCTCGGCCAGAACATCGTCGCCCTCACCTGGATCGGCGATGGGGGCAGCTCCACCGGCGCCTTCCATGAAGGCCTCGGTCTCGCCGCGGCGCAAAAAGCGCCTTTCGTCCTGATCATCGAAAATAATCAGTGGGCCTATTCCACTCCGGTGTCGCGCCAGGTCCCGGTAAAAAATCTCGCCGATCGCGCCGTGGGTTACGGCATCGCCAGCACCATCGTGGACGGCAATGACGTCCTCGCCGTTTACCAGGCCACCAAAAAGGCGGTGAATGAGTGTCGCACCGGCCGCGGTCCGCACCTGATCGAAGTCAAGACCATGCGCATGCGTGGCCACGCCCAGCATGATCCCGCCGAATACGTCCCCAAAGAAATGTTCGAATACTGGAAGGCCCGCGATCCCATCGCCCTCTACGAACGCTACCTGACCGAAAATAAAATTTGGGACGCCAAGACGAAATCCGAAATCGACGCGCGCATCGAACGCGAACTCGACGTCGAACAAAAATTCGCCGAAGATTCTCCCATGCCGCCCCCAGAATTCGCCGAAGTAGGCGTCTACTGCGAGAACGGCTGTCACCAGATCGAAGCCGACTGGAAACGCCAAAAATCCGACGTGATGCCGCCGAAGTCTAGTTTCGATCCGGGCTGGAAGCTCGAAGACCTCGGAAAACTCGGAGAAATTCCGGGCGCCAGGGAAGTTGCCGCTTCGGGCGGTAACGGCGCCAAAGGTGTCAGCGCCTCGCCTCGCAACCCCGGCCTGCCTCCCCAGTCTTTCGTAGACGCCAACGCCGAGCACGATCAGCAACCGGCCTCGCTGTCCGCAGCCGGAGAAGTCACCGAACCCGCCGAGCCGCGTATCCCCTTCGGCCGCGGCCCCAAAGACAAAGCCTTCCGCGAAAGCCCGGACAACCCGCAAAACAAGACCTATGGGCGCGGTGGCTCCGGAAAATCTTTCCAGAAAGCGCCGGAAAAGGCCTTCCACAAATCCGGCCAGCAAAATAAATCCTTCACCAAAAATTCTCCGGGCAAGAATTTTTCCAAGGGCCCGCAAGATAAGTCGGGGAGGCGCTGATCATGGCCACTACCGCGATCCCCAAGACCGGCGCCATCACCATGGTCGAAGCCATCCGCCAGGCCATGGTTGAAGAAATGGAACGCGACGCTTCAGTCGTGGCCATCGGCGAAGACATCGGCGTCTACGGCGGAGCCTTCAAAGTCACCGACGGCATGCTCGCCAAATTTGGCCGCGAACGCGTGATCGAAACGCCCATCGCCGAAACCGCCATCATCGGCGCGGCCTGCGGCATGAGCTTCCTCGGCCTACGTCCGGTCTGCGAGATGCAGTTCATCGATTTCATCGCCTGCTGCTTCAACCAGGTCACCAACTTCGTCGCCAAGTCGCACTACCTGTGGGACGCGCCGGTGCCCATCGTCATCCGCGGTCCTTCCGGCGGTGGCGTGCACGGCGGCCCGTTTCATTCCGCCAATCCCGAAATGTATTTCGTGCACACGCCCGGCCTGAAAGTGATTTATCCTTCCACGCCCTCTGATGCCAAGGGCCTGCTCAAGTCGGCGATTCGCGACAACAATCCGGTCCTCTTCTTCGAGCACAAATATTTGTATCGCCGGCTCAAGGAAGAAATGCCGGAGGGCGACTACACCGTGCCCATCGGCAAAGCGGCCATCCGCCGCCAGGGACGCGATTTGACCATCATCAGCTACGCCGCCATGGCCCACACCGCCATGGAAGCCGCTGCGGAACTGGCCAAGGAAGGGATCGACGCCGAAGTCATCGATCTGCGCACTCTTTTGCCGCTGGACAAAGAAACGATCGTGGCTTCGGTGAAAAAGACCAACAAGCTGTTGATCGTTCACGAAGACACCCGCACCGGCGGCATCGCCGGAGAAATCGCGGCCATCGTTTGCGAAGAGGCTTTCGAAGATTTGGACGGTCCCATCGAGCGGGTCACGGCCCTGGATACGCCGGTTCCTTACTCGCCTCCGCTCGAGGAGCATTTTCTACCGAACACGGCAAAAGTTGTGGCGGCCGCGCGCAAACTCGCGAAATTCTGATTCCACCAAGGCAGGGTTAACGATGGGAAAGACCAAAGGCATCAATAAAGCAGAATTTGAAGTCGGCAGCGAAGTGCGCATCGCCGATCGCGCGTTCCTCCAGGAATTTCTCGAGGCCGGACAATACCACCACGATCTCGAATCCGAGCAGGTGGAATACGCCGGGCGCACCGCCAAAGTGAAGGCCGTCGATTTCTTTACCGGTGGCGACGAGATTTACACGCTGGAAGGAATTCCCGGCGTGTGGCACGAGGAATGCCTGCACCAAGCCTGATCGCTCGCGCCGGAGCAATCGCCGGCGAACCTTGCGACCGGCGCAGGCCCAGAATTCGTAATCCGAGGAGAGGACTATGGCTGTCGACGTCATCATGCCCCAGATGGGCGAAAGCATTTTCGAAGGCACCATCACCAAATGGCTGAAGAAAGCCGGCGACAAAATCGAACGCGACGAACCGTTGTTCGAAATTTCCACCGACAAGGTCGACGCCGAGATTCCGTCGCCTTCCGCCGGCGTGCTCAAGGAAATTAAAGTCACCGAAGGCCAGACGGTCCCCATCCAGACCATCGTCGCCATTATCGAGGTCGACGGCGCAGCCGCCGCTCCCGCCGCGTCCGCTCCGGCCAAGCAGCCCGCCGCAGCGCCTGCGGCGGCAGCACCACCACCGCCGGCCAAAGCCGCCGCGCCCGCTCCATCAGTTCCCGCCCCGGCCGCCCAGTCTTCCGCCGAAAGAGTCCGCAGCTCCCCACTCGTGCGCAAAATCGCGCGCGAAAATAATATCGACGTAGCTCAGGTTCCGGGCACTGGAGCCGGCGGCCGCGTCAGCAAGCAGGACATTCTGGGCGCAGTCGAATCCGGCGCGAGTTCCGCATCGCGGTCCGCCGCGGCTCCTCCTCCGGTTTCCGCGCCGCCCGCGCGTCCTTCGGCTCCTCCACCAACCGGCGGTCACTCGGCCTCCGCGGTTCTCGAAAACGCCGTCCCGCGCGAAAAAATGTACTTCGGCCATTACGAAGTCCAGCCCATGTCGGTCATGCGCCAACGCATTGCCGAACACATGGTCCTCTCCAAGCACGTTTCGCCGCACGTCTACTCCGTGGACGAAGCGGACGTCACCGGCATCGCCACCCTGCGCGCGAAAATGAAAACCAAGTTCGAAGAAGCCTCCGGCACGAAGCTAACGTTCATGCCGTTCTTCGTCCGCGCCGCAGTCGAAGCGCTGCGCGCTTTCCCCACGGTGAATTCCTCCGTCGACGGCACCAACATCGTGCTGCATAAGGAATGCAACATCGGCATCGCCGTGGCCCTCGATTGGGGCTTGATCGTTCCGGTGATCAAGAACGCCGAGGAGAAAAATTTCCTGGGCATCGCCCGCTCGATGAACGACCTGGCCGAACGCGCCCGCGCCAAAAAACTCAAGCCCGAAGAAGTTGCCGAAGGTACCTTCGCCATCACCAACCCCGGCGTGTTCGGCGGCCTCTTCGGCCTGCCGGTCATCAATCAGCCCAACGTCGCGATCCTAGGCCTCGGCACCATCGAGAAGCGTCCGGTGGTCATCGAAGATGCCATCGCCATTCGCTCCATGGTCTATCTCACGCTGTCCTACGATCATCGCGTGGTTGATGGAGCCGTGGCGCATCAGTTCATGGCCAAGCTCAAGCACACCCTCGAAAACTGGACCGAAAGCCTGATGTAAGTTTTGAACTCCAGGCCCCCGAGCGTCGCGCTGCGCGCGTTCCGGGGCCTTTCTTTTTTTACCTAGCCCGCGAATCGTCAATCTATGCGCCGCAAGCATTCGCCAAATTCCTGGGGCCTGCCGCCTTGGGAAATCCCCTTTGAACCTCCGCGCACCGCGCGCGGCCTGCCGCGCGTCGCCGACTACGTCGTCGTGGGCGGAGGTTTCACTGGCCTCGCCGCCGCCGCTTGGCTGCGCCGGCTGGCCCCGCGCCAGTCGGTCGTGCTCCTCGAATCCCATCGTATCGGCGCGGGAGCCAGCGGACGCACCGGCGGCATGGCCCTCGCCGAAACCGCTGCGGGAGATCAACCGGGCCTCGGCGATGTTCTAGCGGGATTCCGCAGCATCCTTAATACTCTCGACGTCGATTGTGATCTCGATCTCCGCGGTGCCTGGGAAATCGCGCGCAATAACGAGTACAGCAAGTCAAAACAGTCTGCCCCGCGCCGCTCGCCGATCGAATGGGAAGATTCCGGAACTCTACGGGTGGTCAACCGCGTCCCCGGCGGCACGCTGGACCCCGGAAAACTCGTCAGCGGCCTGGCCCAAGCCGCGCACCAAGCCGGTGCTCAAATCTTCGAGAATCATCGCGTCGCCCGCATCCACTGGCGCCACACTCCGGAAGTTGAGGTTGAAGTCACTCCGCGCCAGTCCGCCAAAATCACCGCCGGCCGCGTTCTCCTCGCCACCAACGCACTCTCGCTGCCCATCACCAGCCTGCACACCGGTCTGCATCCGCGCCTAACTTTAGCGGCTCTCACCGAGCCGCTCAGCGAACGCATCCTCGTGCAAATCGGCCTGGCCGAACGCCACCCGTTTTACACCCTCGATTTTCCCTACCTCTGGGGCCGCGTGCTGAAAGACCGTTCGGTCATCTTTGGAGCGGGCTTGGTTCACTCGCCGGATGCCAATAACCTCGACGCCGTAGATATTCGCAAAGCCGAATCGGCCGAGCTACTGACCCGTCTCGAACAACGCGTGCGCCAGATGCATCCGGCGCTGCGCCAAATCAAATTCTCCCATCACTGGGGCGGTCCGATTTTATTTCGCGATTCGTGGAAACCGGTCTTCGATTGGCACCCGCGCAGCGCGGGCGCCAAAAACGCAATCGTAGCCGGAGCCTACGCCGGACACGGCGTAGCGCTTTCATCGTACCTGGGAAAATGGGCGGCAGAAATTCTCACCGATCAGGGCGCGAAGCTCCCGCGCTGGGGCCAAATTGATTCTTAATTCGTAGCAGGCGGGGGCAAGCAGTCTTGAGGTTCAGTTCAAACTGATTCGCAATTCCTCGGCGAATTTCTCGATCTGGGCCAGCGGCACGATCCGCACCTTCTGCTCCGCCAGAATTTCCCGCACGAATTGATGGTTGGCCAGCTTAGGATCCGGCTCAATTTCCGTAACCGCCGAGATTTTCGCCCGCGCATCCTGCGCGTGAATGCACTGCGCGGTATAAGCCAAAACCTTGGCCTGCTGCACGTCGCGTTTCAAAGAAACCGTCTGGATAAATCCTCGCTCCCCATTCTGGTATCCGTAATCGATCCGCATCGGATCTCCCCGGTGCGTAAATCCCTCGACCGAGACCTTCTGCTCCAACTTGCCCAAAACCCGATGCCGCGCAAAAACATCCTTCAATTTGTCCCGCATCCAGTCCCGGGCCGATTGCACCAAGCCGCCCCGCCGACTCACCGAGGGTGGCGCCACCTGATCGCGATACAACCGGTCCAGTTCGCTGTAAAAGTCCTCAGCCAGCAATCCCTTCTGCGGGCTGAACTGCAAGGTGGTCGAAAGCGTCGTATCCAGCTTCGACAGGTAAGCCTTGATGTGGCTCCAGGAACCGCGCAAGCGCGTCTCGAATTCGCCCCGCAAATCCTGCAAAAGTTCTTCGTCCACCTCCCCGTGTAGCCGGCGAATCCGCGCCAATTCTGCCGGCTCGCTCACCAGCCGCATCGCCGTATTCGAGCCGTCGGCTTCTTCCAGCAGTACTCCGATGTTCATCCACTCATCCCGCACCAGATTCGGCACGTAACGCAGAATCCGGTATTGCAACATCCGCCGAGGACCTTCTACCGTCAAAGCGGCGGCTCGTTCGTTCTCCATCTCCTCACCTCCAATTCGGAAACGGCTGCGCCGATGATTTCCAGGCCGACACGATCAAATCCGCCACCAATTTCCGCCGCCGCAGCAGCTGCTCCAGCATTTTCTCGATCGCTTCGATGTTGAACCCATACCATTCCGGCGGAATCTCGCTGTAAATATCCTCGATCACCCGCTCCGTCACGTTCTGCACCCGGTTAAGCCAGCTCGCAAAAGAGCCCAGCCCATCCACCCCTTCGTACACCCGGTGCCGCGCGTACAATCCGCGCAACGGCGCATCCGGAAAATTCCAGTCGCCGGCGTTAAAACAAAATCCGTTGTCGATCATCTGCGCCGAATATTCCGGCGCCCCGCGCTCCCGAAAAAAAATCGCCTGCCGCCCATTGGTGTTGCAAGTCCACTTGTCAAAAACCAGCATCCCCAAAAAATCCGCAAGGTTCGACAACCCCTGCAACTGTTCATCCGGCAGAAAATCGTAAACCGCCACTTCCGCCGGCTTCCCCGGATAGCGCGAGCCAAATTGTTTTCCGGCCACGCACGCACTTCGCCCCCGCCCCATCTGCATCACCAGATCATCGGTCCGCGCGATCAATTCCTGACCCACGCTGACCACGTTCACTTCCGGCACACGCAACCCCAGCCTCGCCGCCAATCTCGTACCCAGCAATTCGTTTACCAGAATCCTTAACCCCTGCGGATTGTTCTGAAACTTCACTACGTAATACCCGCCGTCCGAACATCGCATTAAATGCGCCTGCGCTCCCCCGCGCATTCGCCGCACCTGTTCCAAGGCCCTGACCATCGCACCATGCTAGCGGCCATCGCTCGCGTCATGGAAATAAAAACATCGCTACGTAACGATAGAAGCAACATCGCGAGCGACCTGCAGCGTGAACCGGGGAAGCGTGTTCGTCTGCGGAACACTTCTTTCAAAGGCCGGAGCTGAAGTATTGCGACCAGGCGCTGGATAGACGCCCCAGAAAAACAAAGAGGCCGTGAACGAGACCAACCATCGGTTCGCTCACGGCCTTCTTTACAGAAGATCTTGAGACTTAACGCTTCTTCTTTTTCGCCGCCTTCTTACTCTTCGTTTTCTTCGCCGGTTTCTTCTTGGCCTTAGCTTTTTTCTTGGCCGGAGCCTTCTTGGCCTTCTTCTTCGGCTTGGCTTTCGCCTTGGCCTTGGCCGCCGGGGCGCTCTTGCGCGCCGACACCAGCGCCGCTGATTCTTCGTCTTGCTCTTCTTCCGGCTCTTCGTCGATCACCACTTCTTCCACTTCTTCCACAATATCCGTGTGCGGACGCTCCGCGCCTTCCTCATCGTCGTCGGCTTCGAAGTGGGGCAGCTCGTCGTCTTCGTCGTCGTTCATCATTGCGTAGAACATTGGTCCTCCGTGGTCTCGGGCGAAAAACGCAAGCAGCTAAGCCCCTCCGCGCATATAAACGGATGCCCGGAAATTTGTCAAGCGACAAGGATGAAAATCGAAAAAGCGCGAGGGATTTCGAGGGAAAGATTTGCTGCCGAACCGCGAGAAGCGCCGGTGCGATTGTAAGTATATTATTATTATGGAGATATGAGTCAGATGGCGCTGGAAACTAGCGCCGGATGGCCAGCAGGTCGCCCGGCTGAATCGCGCGCTCGGCCAGGAACGGATTGGCCTCTTTCAAGTTATCCACCGTGGTTTTGTAGGCATGGGCGATCGAATACAACGTCTCGCCCTGCTTTACCCGATGCTGCTTCTCGCTTCCGCCCGCCGTCTCGCCCGCCGAAACCTGCTCCACCGCCGCCGCCCCTGCGCCCGCCTGCGCCGACTTGGTCTTCGTTCGCGTCGATTCGTCCGGGGTCCCGCCCGCATAAATCCGCAACCGCGATCCACGCGGCGCGCTCGCGCCATGAATATTGTTCCAGCGCTTCAATTCCGAGACCGTCACGTCGAAGCGTTCCGCGATTCCTTCCAGCGTATCTCCGCGCACCACCTTGTAATGCACCAAGCGCACGATCGGAGGCGCTGCTGGAATATTTAGCAGAAATCCCGCTGGTACCGTCGCATGCGATTGCATGTGGTTTGCGAGCTCAATCGCCGGTACCGTCACCCGGTAATGCCGCGCGATGTCCGCCAGCGTTTCGCCCGGCTCCACTTTGTGCAGCCGCCAGCTGGTCCACTTATCCTGAGGCACTTGGCTAATCGCATCCTGAAATTTTTCGCCATAACCCGCCGGCAATTTCAATTCGAAATTCGGATCGTTCGGGGTCACGTTGCGCAGCAACTCCGGATTGATCTGCCGCAGGTCGTCGATGTCCGCCCCAGTCGCATCCGCCACGAGATGCAGGTCAATCGAGTGCTTCGGATAAATAATGTCCGTCGCCGCCGGTTTCTCCGCCGCCACCTCTACACCGTAAAGCGCCGGATCTTTCCCCACCAAAGCCAGTGCAATAATGATCGGCACGTACTGCTGGGTCTGCTTGGGCAAAGCGTGCAGCCGCGTAAGCTCCCAGAAATCCGCGTACCCCGTCCGTTCGACGCCCTTCACCACGTTCATTGGCCCGGCGTTGTAAGCGGCCATCACCAGATACCAGTCGCCGAACATGTCGTACAAATCCCGCATGTGCCGCGCCGCTGCCCGCGTGGCCTTCTCCGGATCGCTGCGCTCGTCCACCCAGAATGTCCGGTCCAGATCGTATTCTTCGCCGCGGAACGGCATGAACTGCCACAAACCGCGCGCCCCGGCCTTCGATACCGCGGTCGGCTGAAAAGCCGACTCCGCCTGCGCCAGATACATCAAATCCTGTGGCACCCCTTCTTCCTTCAGAACTCGCCGGACCATATCATTATATAAACCCGACCGTCCCAGCCCATGCGCCACGGTCGCGCGTCCTCTCGGCGTCGAGAAATAACTCAGGTACTGCAGCACTGCCGCATTCACCGTCAGCGGCAAATCGTGCGGCACCCGCATCATTTCTTTTTCGGCCAGCGCCGCCAGCCGCGGATCGCCCGCCGGCAAAGTCAAATCCGTCAGCGCCTCTAGCGGCGCCGGCGTCCCGGGATTTTCCTCTTCGTCTCCCGCATTCTGCCGCTCGTTCACGTCATACGAATGTAGCGTCTCGCCAATCTGATCCAGCAGCTCCGTCAGCCGCGCATCCGAATCCGACTGGTAGCCGCTCGCCACAATCAAAGCCACCGCGCGATCGTATTCCGTCCGCGCCTTGTCGAATTCGCCCGCCTTGTATTCTTTTTCCGCCAGGTTGAAGCTGGCTTGAACTTTCGCCACCAAAATGTCGATGTTCGGGCGCCGGTCGTACAATTCCGGCACCGCCGGCAGTAACGCCGGGTACGGCAACGGTTCGTGCATCGCCTGCAGCGCCGGCTTCGGCGTCGCGGCCGGCTGCCGCGTCTTCGCTTGCTTCGACGAAACTCCGTCATCGCAACCCGCCACCAAAAACGCGCAAGCCGCGATGCCCGCCAAAAATGTAAATTTTGATTTCATAGGTCTGTCTGCCAGCTCCGGCCTCAAAACTCCCGCCGGTCCAGTCCCGCTCAATGAGGGATTCGTTATACGTCGTTCTTCGGTGCAAAGGCAACGGTACTTCGGAGCCACCCTCGACACTTCCGCACCGTCGCTTGCCCCACGCTAACTTATCGGCCCCACCGCCCGGCCGATTACCCGAATAAAAATCTTACGGGCTGCCTTCGCCCAGGTCAATGGCCGTGACCTAATCACCATTGCCGATTCCACGACATCGAGTACTACCGCTCAAATCTCTCCGAAATCCGCACTAAAAATTCTTTGGGCACCATCGTGCTTTTTCACTATTTCAGAATTTTGAACTGGAGCAGTAAAAATTTGTAAGTCGATTGAATTGAAGGCGTTAACCAGGGCTACTTCGGCCACGTCTCCGAATTTACGGGGCATATCCGAATTAAAAGATATGAGTAATTTTATGGTCGAAATCGAACAACGCTGAACCGCTCTGAGGGGAGAAAAACATGAAAATTCGCACCAGTTGGTTCCGGGCTTTTCGATTCATAGCAGTCATCGCCGTCTTTCTCGGCTTGCCGTTCCTCTTGCAGGCCCAGACCGCCTCCATCAACGGCACCATCACCGATCCCACCGGAGCCGTCGTCCCCGGTGCCACCATTAGTGTCGTCAATCAGGCCACCAACGCCTCCCGCGAGACGCAATCCAATGAGTCGGGAACCTACACTATCCCCAGCCTGCCGCCAGGCGTATACGACCTCACCATCGCCAAATCCGGACTCAAAACCATCCAGTTCGCCGCCGTCACTCTCACCGTCGACCAGGCCCTGACCATCGACGGAAAATTGGAAGTCGGCACCGCCGCGCAGACCGTCACCGTCGAAGGCACCAACATCGCCCCCATCGACACCACCGACTCCCAGATCAGCAACATCGTCGATCAAAAACAAATTGCCGCGCTGCCTTTGATCCTTCGCGACCCGTATCAACTCGTTCTCCTAACGCCGGGAACCACCTACACTAATACCGGCACCACCGGTTTCTCGATTAACGGCGGCCGCGATCGCAACAACAACTTCCAGCTCGACGGTGCGAACAACAACGACCCCGGCGTGCCGGGAGCCGGCCTTGCCACCTTGAACCCGGACGCCACCGAGGAATTTCGGGTCATCACCAACAGCTACCTTCCCGAATTCGGCCGCAACTCCAGCTCCGTAATCGACATCATCACCCGCAGCGGAACCAACGCATTCCACGGCGATGTCTATTACTTCGGCCGCTGGAACGCCCTCGGCGCTCGGGATTTTTTCAACGGTCCCGACACCGGCGCCCAGAGCCCCTACGTCCGCAACACCTTCGGCGCTTCCATCGGTGGTCCGGTGATCAAAAATAAATTGTTCTTCTTCTTCAATTACGAAGGCAATCGCTTCGCCACCGCCACCACCACCGTCGCCAACGTTCCGGACGCCGCTTTCAAAACCGGCGCGTTCACCTACACTGACCCGACCTCCGGACCGGTCAACATTAATGTCAGCACGCCCGGTTCGGCCAACAACGCCTTCGGCCTCGCGCTCGATCCCCAAGCCCTGAAAATTTTGAACTTCTACCCCGCGGCGAATGGTCCGGAGATCGTCCAAGGCGTCTCCTCCCAGTTCTTCTTTGGCGATACCGACTTGGTCGAGGCCAACAACTACCTCGCCAAGGTCGACTTCACCATCTCCCCCAGAAATACGCTGAGCGTCCGGTATTTGGCCAACAAAGCCACCGACAACGGAGCGAACACCAACATTCTCCCCGGTATCGGAGGTGCTGCCTCCAGCGGTCTCACCCAAAGCCTCGCCGGCCACCTCGCCACCACCATCTCTCCCACCCTGCAAAACGATCTGTACGCCGGCGCCAATCGCTCGTTCCAAAATTTCGCCTGCAATGGTGTCAGTACCATCGATAGCCTCGGCCTGGGTGGTCTCGACGCCTTTGGTCGCGGCCGCGATTTCCTCCTTCCGGCCTTCACCCCGGTCGGTTGCACCGTCCTTGGTGACAGTAACGGGCAGGACCGCCCCTTCGGGACCTACAGCCTCGGCGATAACCTGACCAAGATTAAGGGCACCCACACCCTGAAATTCGGCGTCGAGTTTGGCGACAACTACTCCAACGACTTCGACAACTTTGGGAGTCGGCCTACCCCCAATTTCGCGGTCTTTACCAACACTGGCACGTCCGCTCTGACAGGCACCACGCCATTCAGCAATCCAACAGTTGAGGACGCGGTTTGGGGCCTGCTCGGTGGTGTTTTCACTGAGTCTCAAACCCAGTACTTCGATTCGCAAGGCAACCGCGATCTGAGTGACGAGCGCGGTTTCCGCGAACGCGACATCGCCGGCTTCTTCCAGGACCAGTGGAAAATTAAATCGAATTTCACCCTCAACTACGGTCTTCGTTACGAATGGGACGGAACCCCTTGGGTCATTCGTGACCAACTCTCCAGCATCACTACCGAAGCCCTCACCGGCCCCGGGCCGATTAACTTCTTCCAAGTGACCCGCGGCGGTCCGACTCCGCTCTACCCCAACGATACCCGCGGCTTCGAACCCAGGATCGGCTTCGCTTGGGACCCGTGGAAGGACGGCAAGACTTCCATCCGCGGCGGCTTCGGCTATTTCCGCGACCGCGATTTTTTCAACCTAACTGGTGATACTCGCGCCAATCCGCCTTTTTCACTGCCTCTTGTGAATACGGTCTACACCGGGCAAAACGCAACCAATACCAACCCGGCGACCGCGGCGGATCAAATTACGAATATAGCCATACCGACTACCCAGCCGGCGCCCGGCCTTTCGCTTCCGGACGGAGCCTTTGCTTTCCCGGTGACGATCGACCCCAACTTTCACGTCCCCTATGTCCAACAGCGCAACTTCGGTATTCAGCGCCAGCTCGGGCAGGGTTTTGTCCTCGAGGTCGAGTACGTCGGCAACAAGGCCAATCGACTGCTTCGCGTGATTGACGGCAACCCTCCGATCCCGGCCTTGGTGGCCCAGCTACGCGCATTTTGCAGCGTTCCCAACCCGTTCAATTGCGTCGATTCGCCCACCGCAGATCCTTCGGTCGAAACCGTCCAAGGCTCTAACCTTTACGTCGGAGCGGAGACTGGCGTTCTTCCCTTCGACGCGACCAACAACTTCGCAGCGTTTCACTCCAACCTGGTGGCCAGCATCGCTCAGTCCAACTACAACTCTTTGCAGACCACCCTCAACAAGCAGTTCTCGCACGGCATGTCCTTCCAGGTGAATTACACCTATGCCCATGCCATCGACGACGCCAGCGACGCCTTCCAGCCCCAACAGGATCAAACCGTTTTCCCGCCGAACTCGAACGAACTCAAACGGGAAAAAGGGAATTCGTCCTTCGACGTCCGCCACCGCGCCGTGATCAACTACATCGCCGAGCTGCCTTTCGGTCGCGGCAAGTCGCGATTGAATCAGGGTCTTCTCGGTATCGCCCTGGAAGGTTGGTCCTGGTCCGGTATCGCCACGCTGCAAAGCGGATTCCCCTTCGAGATCTTCGCCCCGGGAATCGACAGCGATGGAACCGGTGCAACCCAGCGCGCCTCGTTCAGTACCACACCAACCGTTGTTCCGGTTTCCAGTCCGCTCACCCAAACCGGGCCGAACGTCGGCCGTTTCGCTTTCCCACTGTTCGGCGGACCGGGCAATGTGGGTCGCAATTCCTTCTATGGCCCGTCCTACAAGAACTTCGACATGGTCATCGCCAAAACCACAAAAATTACGGAGCGGATTAATCTGGAATTCCGTTCCGAATACTACAATCTCTTCAACCATCCCAACTTCCAGCAACCCGACAACTTCATCACCGACGGCGCCTTGTTTGGCCAGTCGTCGGCGGAAGTCGGCCGTAACGACAGCACCACCGGTGCCCGACAGTTGCAGTTCGGAATGAAGCTCCACTTCTAAAGAGCCCGACCCGGCTCCAGCAGGGAAGCGTTCGCCGAAGGGCGATGGCACTCGCAAAAAACACCTTGCCAGTGCCACGCCCCTTCGAAGCTTCCGTACTCGCTCGACCTTGCGAAATTCTGTTGGCGCTAAATCCCTGCCCACTATCCGACCCTTTTGACCGTTATTCCCCACGGCCCTTCCTCGTGCCGCGCCAGCCCAAAAAAACTGAAGGCTACCCGAAATTTGGGCCTCAGCGTGCTTTTCTAATTCACAAGATCCAGAAGAAGTTGGTGTGAAATCAGGAACGAGTTGTAAGTCGCCTGAATTGATGGTATTAAGCTGCCATCCAGTGTTACGGGGTGTTGTGCAGAAATCTCCGAAATTGCGGAATATGTGATTTTGCGTATAGGTGTAGCTTCTCTTGATGAAAATTTGGAGAAGCCAGCGAAAGCTTGGGGGGAACGTCTATGAAGGGAAGGCTTGCTTCTGGTTTTTTGCGATTCTTGGCTGTCGCGCTATGCGTTTTGGCGCTGACGACCGTCGCCCACGCGCAGTCCTTTGCGGGCGTCTCCGGCGTAGTTTTTGATCCCTCGAAAGGGGTCGTGCCGGACGTGGCCGTCACTCTGACCAATCCCGCCACTGGCTTCTCCGCCTCGGCCAATACCAATTCTTCCGGTCAGTACGAGTTCTTGCAGGTGCCCCCGGCGAATGGTTACCTCCTGACTTTCACCAAGACTAATTTCCGGGTTCTTAAACTCGAGAATATCGATCTGGGCGTCGGCCTCACCGAAACCAGGGACGCCGCTCTCGAAATCGGCGAAACCAAACAAACCGTTGAAGTCAGCGTCAGTGGCGAAGCCACTCTAAACACCGCCGACGCCAGCATCGGCAACGTCATCACCTCGGCTCAGGTTCAGGAACTCCCCAGCCTCATTCGCACCAACGCCGCTGTGCTCTTGCAGCTTCAGCCGGGCGTGCAGGTTTCCGGTTCCGATTCGCAGTACGGTTCGGTCACCGGCTCCCGCGCAGACACCGCCAACATTACCCTCGATGGATTGGACGTGAACGACGAGACCATTGGCCAAGCCTTTGTCACCGTCAACCGCGCCCCCATCGATTCCGTCTCTGAAGTTCGCACCATTGTCGGCGGCGCCGATTCCACCTACGGCCGCAGCAGCGGCGCGCAAATCGACTTGGTCACCAAGAGCGGCACCAACGCCTTCCACGGTTCGCTGCACGAATACAATCGCGTCAGCGCCTATGCCGCCAACGATTGGTTCAATAATTTTACCGGCACGCCCCGCCCCGGCCTCATCCGCAATCAGTTTGGCGGCGATCTCGGTGGACCGATCATCAAGGAAAAGCTCTTTTTCTTCTTCGACTACGAGGCTCGCCGCGACAACATTGCCGATCAGGAAATTCGCACCGTGCCCTTGGCCGCCCTGCGCAACGGGGAGGTGAACTACATTAATAATGGTCCGGGTTGCGATTCGACTGCCACCATCGCCAATAATCCCGGCTGCATTTCCACCCTGCCCGTCACCGGCGCGGGGAACTCGGTCCAGGGTCTGGACCCCTCCGGCATTGGCGGCAACGCCGCGCTCATCAGCTACGTTGACGGCCGCTATCCGATTTCCAATTTTGTTTCCGCCGGCGACGGCGTGAACACCGGCGGATATCTTTTCAATTTCCCGCTCAAATACAAATACAACACCTACGTTGGACGCATGGATTACAACCTGTCCGCCGCCCACAAGCTCTTTGCTCGCGCCAGCTGGGATCGGGACAACATCGACTACTCCGCCCCCGAATTTCCAGTGGATGCCGAACCGTCGTTGAAGGAAATTAACCACAGCCGCTCGTATGTGATCGGCGATACCTGGCTGATTTCGCCCACCATCGTGAACAATATCTTTTTCGGTGTTGCCCGCAGCGTGCTTGATTTTCCGGTGACCAGCACCGCGAGTGAACCCAATTCTTACGGCTTCGGACCACTCTCGGCGCCGCTGCCAGGTTTGAGCAGCCAGGGTCGTAACGTCTCCGTTCCCGAAATCCGGGATGTGCTCACTTGGACCAAAGGCAAGCACACCCTCGAATTCGGCACCGACCTGAAATTCATTCAAGACAAATCCAACCTTAATAACAGCATTAACGGTGTCACCGTTGGCCTGGGTGGCAACTTGCTGAACTTGGGCGGCCCGGGAAGCTCCTTGCACCCGACCGACCTCTATCAAAATCCCAACGACCCGGGCGCCATGAATCAGTTCGATAGCGCTTACACTTTTCTCCTGGGGCACTTCAGCGAAGCCAGCGCCAACTACAACTACGATTTGGCCGGAAATCCGCAAACCCTCTACACTCCAGCCAATCGAAAATACATCTACAACGAATACGAACTTTTCGCCCAGGACACTTGGCGTGTTCGTTCCGATCTCACCTTCAGCGCCGGTCTCCGCTGGCAGTATCACGCTGTGCCCTACGAATCCAACGGATTCGAAGGCATTTCTAACCTGGACGAGCAACAGCTTTTCGGCGCGCGCTTGGCTGCCGCCGCCCAGGGCATTAGTGGCAACGACGCTGCCCCGCTCGTGAGTTACAGTTTGGGCGGTCCCAAAAATCACGGTCCGGGCTACTACAATCCGGATTACCGGGACTTCGCGCCACGCATCGGGCTGGCTTACACCCCATCCTTCAACCACGGAATTCTCGGCGCCCTCTTCGGCGACCGGAAATCCGCCATCCGCCTTGGCGCCGGCATGAACTACGACCGGATTTTGAGCACCCTTTCTTTCGAACTCGATCAGCAGAACTTTATTTTCTCCAACACCATTGCCGACGTTTACGACTCCGGAAATCCTCCGGCGGACCTGAACGGTGATTTCCGCTTCACCGCGTTCAACGCTCCGCCTCCGGCGACCCCCGCTCCTACGATTGATCGCACCGTTCCATTCACTCCCAACGTTGACGGGAGCGGAAATCCGATCGGTCTGGCGAACGGCGGTTTCCCCAGCTTTTTCCAGCTCAATCGAACCCTGAAGACGCCCTACGTCATCAGCATGTCCTTGGGCATTCAGCGTGAACTGCCTCACGGTTTCAGCCTCGAAGCGGACTATTTCGGAAAGCTGGGACGCCGCTTGCTTGCCGACGGAGACGCGGCCCAAACACTGAACTTCAAGGACGCGACTTCCGGACAGTTTCTGTACGGCGCTTTCGGAAACGTGCAGAAGCAGATTCAGACCGGCACCGCCCCAGGCGCCGTTAGCCCTCAGCCCTGGTTTGAAAATCAAATCAGTCAGGCCGTGGCTAACTTCGGTTTGACCTGCCCGACCACCGCTCCCTTCTTCGGCTTGACCGCTGCCAACTGCACCCAATTGGCTGCCCAGGTCGCTCCCTACTTTCCGGTCGGAGACGTATCCAGCGAAATCCTGGTTCTCACCAGCGCCGGAATTCTTCCTCCTAACGTCGGTCTGGACGCGCAAACCGGGTCCGCCGGTTACGTCGGCAACTACGGCAGCTCGAACTACAACGGCTTGCTTGTCACCCTGCGCAAAAAAGTGTCGTCCGGCCTGCAGTTCGATTTCAACTACACCTACTCGCACGCCATCGACAACGTCTCGGACATCACCAACAACGCCAACCAATACAGCGGCACCGGACAATTCCTCGTCTGCGACCTGAGAAATCTTCGCGTCTGCCGCTCCAGCTCGGACTTCGACGCCCGCCACACCGTCAGCGCCAACTTCGTCTACTACTTGCCCGTGGGCAGCGGTCAGCGTTTCCTCAGCGGTTCTGGAAAGGTTCTGAACGCCTTGGTCGGCGGCTGGGGAACTTCGGGCATCGTCGTCGCCCACACCGGCTACCCCTTCAATCTTCACACCGGCACCTTCCCGATCAACTTTACCCAGGACGCTCCGCCGGTTTTTGTCGGAACCTCCGCTGATGTGGCCCACGGAATTCATGTGGACCAGAGCAGCCAAACGGTTCAGTACTTCAACGACCCCACCAACGGATTCAACGCCTTCGCCTATCCTTTCGGCGGCGGCACCGGCGATCGCAATTCGCTCCGCGCTCCGGGCTTTTGGAACGTCGATATGGCGCTCCTCAAGAATTTCTCGATGCCGTGGTCCGATCGTCAAAAGCTGCAATTCCGCGCTGAGGCCTTCAACCTCTTCAATCATCCGAGTTTCGCTCCCCCCTCGGATAACACCATTGCCAATCCCGGCACTTTCGGTAACATCACCAGCACCGAAAGCACCGCGCGGCAATTGCAGTTGGCCTTACGCTACGACTTCTAAACCTAAATCACTTTCACGCAAAAAAAGGCGGGTTCAGAAATCTGAACCCGCCTTTTTTATTCCGTTCGTTTGCCGAGCCGTGGTCGACTAGCTCAGCGCCTGCCGCAAATCTTCAATCAAATCTTCCGGCGCCTCCAGTCCAATCGAGGCCCGCACCATTCCCGGCACCACCCCTGCCGCCCGCAATTCTTTCTCGGACATTCGGTAGTGCGACGAATACGCGGGCAGCAGCACCAGCGACTCCACCCCGCCCAAACTCGCCGCCAGTACGAACAATCGCGTCCGGTCGCAGAACCGTGTCGCTGCCGCCAGGCCGCCCTTCAGCTCGAACGCCATCATCGCGCCAAAACCTCGCATCTGCCGCTTGGCCAGCTTGTGGTCGGCATGCGACGCCAAGCCGGGGAAGTGCACCCGCCCAATCTTCGGATGTTGCTCCAAAAACTTCGCCACGCTCATCGCCGTTGCGCACTGAGTTTTCACCCGCACGTCCAGCGTCTTCATCCCGCGAATCAATAGATACGCCGCCTCCGGATCCATCGACCCGCCCAAATAAATCACCATCTCCCGAACCTGCTTGATCAAGCTCTGCCGTCCCACCACCGCCCCGGCAATCACGTCCGAATGTCCCGCCAGATATTTCGTCGCGCTGTGCAGCACCATGTCGAATCCCAATTCCAGCGGCTTCTGCAGAATCGGAGTCGCGAATGTATTGTCCACCAGCGAAATCAGATCCCACTCTTTCGCAAACGCTGCCGCCTTACGCAGATCCACCAGCCGCAGCGAAGGGTTCGTCGGCGACTCCACGTACAGCGCCTTGGTGCGCGGGTTCACCAGCCTTTCCACTCCCGCCAAGTCCGCATCGACCTGCCGCACCACAATTCCCAACCGCGGAAAAATGTCGCGCATCAACCGGTACGTTCCGCCGTAGAGCGACCGGATCGCAATCACCTCGTCCCCGGCCTTCAACACCGACAGCAGCGCGCTCGAAATCGCCGCCATTCCCGACGCTGTCACCAACCCTGCTTCCGCGCCTTCCAGCCGCGCGATCTTTTCTTCCGCCACCGCCAACGTCGGGTTCGCATGGCGCGTGTACATGTACTCCGCGCTCGCCCCCTCCGACCACCGCTTCATCTCCGCCGAATTCGCAAACGCAAAGGTCGCCGTCCGTGAAATTGCCGTCCCCACCGGCCCGTTCTTGCCGAATTTTTCCTCCCCCGCATGGATCGCCAGGGAAGCGTCGCTGAGTTTTCGGGATTTTTTAGGATTTTTCATGCGCACGAGCTTGCCCAACGGAGCAGGGAACTGCAAGCTCCAATTTGGGATTTCAATTCCAGTCGCCCGCCTGCTGTGCTTACGCAGTGGTTACGCTGTCGAAGCGCCTACTCCGCCGTCGTCCTGAGGAGCGATTTTCGCGGCGAAGGATCTCATCCATGCTTCCGCGTTGCGATCACCCCGACCAAGCTGCACTCGCAGCAAGGTCTCCCCAGAAAGTACCTTGACGGCAACGAACAATCTATAGTACAAGACTGACATAGTCATGAATGACCTATTGATGCTCGCGGCGTTGCTCGAAGGACCCAAACACGGCTACGCCCTCAAGAAACAAGCCGGCCTCATCAGTGGCCAGGCCGACCTGCATAACAACCTCGTCTATCCCTTGCTCCGCCGTTTCGTCGCCAAGGGCTGGGTCACCCACAAAAAAACCGCGGGCCAGCGCGGGCAGACCCGGCAGGTCTACCTGCTGACCCCCGACGGCAGACAAGCCATCGTCGATCGCGTCTGTGATTTCGACCAAAAGGCTGCTGCTTCCGACGAGGAATTCCGCCTGCGGGTCGGTCTATTTCCGATCCTCGATTCGCCGCAGCGCCGGGCCATTCTCGGTGCGCGTCAGGCCCACCTGCTCCGTCGCCTTCAGCGTTTCGCGCCCCTAAAAAAAGAAATGCACTTGGGTGAATACGGCGGGAAGGTCGTCGAATTTATTGAGCGCGAAATGCAAAACGAGCTGGCCTGGATCGAAAAGCTGCGCCGCTACGACCGCCGCTCGAGCAAGTCAGGTGCCCCCACACGAGGAGGGAAATCACGATGAACTTCATCTTGTACGAAATAGTCGTCCACCACCACGCCACCGCCGACGTCTTCTGGACGTTGTGGCGCATCGTCGCCTGGCCCAGTTCGCTCGCCTGGCAACCTGGCTCCTTGATTATTTTTTCCTGGTCCCTGTTCGCTTTGTATTGGCTGGTAACCGCCATCGCCGCCAAGAAAGCGTCGAAGCAAGAGGGCCGGGCCGCCCGTCTGCTGTACGTCGCCTTTATGGTCGCCGGCTACCTGCTGATCCGCTATTCAGCCCCGCCGCCGCTCGATTTCCTTAACCATCGTTTCGTTCCCGACGACCTCTGGACTGCCTGGTTCGGCGCAGTCCTTACTCTGGCCGGCGTCCTCTTCGCCATCTGGGCCCGCACCACCATCGGACGGAATTGGAGCGCCGAAGTCCAAATCAAGCAAGATCATCAACTCATCCGCAGCGGCCCCTACGCCCACATCCGCCATCCGATCTATACCGGCATCCTCACTGCGGTGCTCGGTTCCGCGTTCGCGATTGGCGAATATCATTCCTTGTTCGGGATGCTGATTCTTGCCAGTGGTTTCGCCCGCAAGGCGAAAAAGGAAGAGGCTTTCTTGGCTGCCCAGTTCGGCCCGGCCTTCGCCGAGCACCAGCGTCACACCGGCTTTTTCCTCCCGCGCTTCTCCTGATCGCGGCCCAAAATTCGCCATTAGCGCCGGGTTTCGCCTATTGTTTGCTGTGTTTTCAGACAATCCATTCCGCCAAATCCCAGCCATCCACTGCACGATGTGCCATCATGGTCACAACGAAAGTCACCCTTCGCCATACGCATCAAGCTTTGAATTTCGTTGGGAGGCAGGGAAAATGCGGAGCAAGCTTGCGTACGGAGTCACTCTAGCTGCGGCTGCGTTTTGCCTGTCCGGATGCTCCTACTTCCGCCCCACCGGCCCCTGTTTCGGCACCGGATGCCCGGCGCACACCGTAGGCCAAAGCGGCCAATACAAATTGGGCCAGGGCCCTAAGCCCGCCGCCACCGCGACATGCCGCGCGCGAACTCAGCCCAGGCCAGCCAAGCTGCGAACCAACCAGCCACTAACGGCCCAACAAACTCCAAGCGCACCAGCCCTCCGAGCGCAACAAACTCCAGCTCAGCAAGCACAGGCCAGCAAACCGCTCCAGCCTCCGCCGTCAGCCGCCTCTTAGCCAAGCTTCCCTTCGTCGGCGGAAGGTCCATAAACTGACGGCACCGGCACGTCATTCATCCTCAGATACACACCCAGCTGCGCCCGATGATGCACGATATGATTCATCACGAACCCGCGCAAAAACGCGATCCGCGGCATCGTCATAATCGGTTGTCCGCCGCTCAGCAACGACCAATTTTTCATCAGCGCTTCGTCACTAACGCCCGCCAGTTGTTTCCGCGTTTCGTCCGCATTTTTATCGAATAGCTCCAATAGTTGCGCCCGTGAAGTCATCACCGCTGGAGTCCTCGGCGCCCCGCCCGGCGGACGAAAATCCAACGAATCCTGCGCGATGATCATCGCCCCCCAACCTGAAAGCTCAGCAATGTGCCCCGCCAGCCGCCCCATCTTCATCGATTTCGGATGCGGCGCCCAATCGCCTTTACCCTCCGGCACCCGCTCCAGCGTCTGCCGCGTGCTGACCATTTCATGATTAAACTCCGCCAGCAGCGCATCGCGTATCGGCATAAATCCTCCTCAAAAAATTATTCGCTCCGGCGTTTCTCATGGGGCGACGAAAAACGCACCGTCCGCTTCGACATAACCATAAGCCATCCGCGGAGTATTGAACGCCGCCCCCGGATTGCCCTCGCGGTCCATCACAATCAATCCGCCCGTGGTCTGCGCGCGCGATCCAAGCGTCCGCACGCACTCATCAGCGACGGCCCGAACCTCGCCTTTCCCACTGCGCATCAGATCGACAGCCATCTTAGCCATCACAATTTTCATAATGCCTTCGCCATGCCCGGTGCACGAAACCCCGCCCGCCTCCGCATCCGCATAACATCCGCAACCGATCAGCGGCGAATCCCCAACGCGTCCCGGCAGCTTACAGCAAGTCCCTCCGGTCGAAGTTGCCGCCATCAAATGCCCCGATCGATCCAGCGCTACCGCGCCCACGGTACCCGATTCGTGCCCCACGTGATGCTCCGCCGCATGCGAATCTTCGCGGCAACGCAAATAAGCCGCCCGCTCCCGCTCGTGAACCAAGCTCTCCGCGGAACACAGCGCCACGCCGTGCGCAGCCGCAAATTTCTCCGCGCCCGCCCCCACCAGCATCATGTGCTCGCTCTTTTCCAGCACTGCCCGCGCCAGCAAAATCGGATTCCGCACGTGCTCCACCGCCGCCACGGCACCCGCCTTCAACGTCGCGCCATCCATAATGATCGCGTCCAGCTGTACCTGCCCATCCAGATTCAGATGCGATCCGAAACCGGCGTCGAAGACCGGGTCATCTTCCAGCACAACGATCGCCGCTTGCACCGCCTCAATCGCCGGGCCGCCCGAATGCAAAATCTTCCAGCCGGCCTCCAGGCCGCGGCGAATTCCGTCGCGACACTCCTGCATCAATTCCTCAGGGATGTTCCAGGCGCCGCCGTGAATGACCAGAGAAGGTTTCAAAGTGCAGGTAAGTCGACCAGCAGCATGATACCGCAAGATGCGCGCGAGATTGCCGCGGGATAGGCTCTCAGCCTGTCTACAACCCACGCTTAATGGGGTGTTCCTTCCCCTCGGTGTTCAAGAAATCACCGCACCACGAAGCAAAGCGACTGAAGAGACCCGAAACGTGTAGTCGTAAAAGCGGATCAGCCTCTCACTCTTAGTGCGCGACCGCCTTTTCCGAACCCAACCCGGTATTCGCCCGCACTTCAAGCTCGGTAAATTTGTCTTCCGCCTCCGGATCCCGCGCCGTCAGCAAAGTCCCCAGGATCGCCGCCAAAAATCCCAAGGGAATGCTGATGATCCCCGGATTCTCCAGCGGAAACACTGCCGGCCGCTGAATCAAGTGCCGCGCCGCGCCCACCACCGTCGGCGGATCCACCGCCATAATCGCCGGCCCCAGCGAAATCAAAACCACCGCCGCGATCAGCCCCACCGCCAACCCGCAAACGGCGCCACCGGTGTTAAATCGCTTCCAGAAAATCGAAAACAAAATCGCCGGCAAATTCGCCGAAGCTGCCACCGCGAACGCCAGCCCCACCAGGAACGCCACGTTGGCCGTGGGTCCCAGCAAAATCGCAATCCCAATCGCCACCGCGCCCACCACGAACGCCGAAATCCGCGCCACCCGTCGTTCTTCGCCGGCATCATGCGGTTTTCCATGACGCACAATGTTCGTCCACACATCGTGCGCGAACGAAGTCGAAGCGCTGATCGTCAGCCCGGCCACCACCGCCAGAATCGTCGCAAACGCGATCGCGCAAATGAACGCAAAGAAAACGCTCCCGCCCAGCGCCTGCGCCAGCAGCGGCGCGCTCATGTTCGTCCCCCCGTTCTTGGTAATGAAATCGCGCCCCACAATCGTCGCCGCTCCAAATCCCAAAAACGTCGTCAGAATGTAAAAGCATCCAATCAACCCAATCGCCCACACCACCGAATAACGCGCTGTCTTCGCATCCGGAACCGTGTAAAACCTCACCAGAATGTGCGGCAAGCCCGCTGTCCCAAAAATCAAAGCCATTCCCAACGACAGCAAATCCAGCGCCCCATAAGGCGGCTTATACCGCAGCCCCGGAGTGAAGAAATCCTTCACCACTTCTTTTCCATCCGCCGTGTGGTAATGCACCTGCGCCACATCATTGAAGAACGCGCTCAAACTGAATCCGTAGTGCGCCAGCACAATGGTCGAAAGCAAAACCGTCCCGGCCATCAGCAAAATCGCCTTGATGATCTGCACCCAGGTCGTCGCGATCATCCCGCCAAACACCACGTACACAATCATCAGAATGCCAACGCCAATCACCGCCGTCCGGTAGCCGATCCCCGAATCTTTCAGCAGCAGCGCCACCAGCGCCCCCGCGCCCACCATCTGCGCGATCATGTAAATCGTGCTCACCACCAGCGTGCTCAGTGATGCCATTGCCCGCACCGGGCGCGGATGCAAACGATACGCCAGCACATCGGCCATCGTGTACTTGCCGATATTCCTCAGCGGCTCGGCCACCACCAGCAGCACCGTCAGGTACGCCACCAAAAATCCCACCGAGTACATAAATCCGTCGTAGCCGAAAAACGCGATCAGCCCGGCAATCCCCAAAAACGACGCGGCGGACATATAATCTCCCGCCACCGCCACTCCGTTTTGCCACGCGCTGATTTGCCGGTTCGCCGCAAAATACGACGCCGAAGATCCCGACCGCCGCGAGGCCCAGCCCGTAATCCCCAGTGTGACCGCGATGAACGCCAGGAAAAGAATCAGAGTAATAGTCATCGGCTAGTTGTCCTTCCCCGCGCCGGTGGTGAACTCACTCAAGATTTGCGCGCTGGCCGCATCGAATTTCCGCGCGGCGCGCACATACAGGTAGGTAATGACGAAAACCACCGCAAACTGCGACAGCGCAAACAAATACGCCAGGTTCAGCGGGCCAATAATCTTTTTCTGCATCAGGTTCGGTGCGTAACCCACCAGCACCGGCAGCGCGAAATAGTAGATGATAAAGAAAATCGTCGCCGGAACCACGAACGCCTTCTTGGAGGCCAGCAATTTGCGGAAATCACTGCTCTTCGCCACCCGCTCCCACCCGGAATCTCCAGCGGAGTTCGCGCTATTCCCAGCGGCCACGTTGCCTCCCAACCTTCAGTTGTAAAGTGTTCGGCCAAAAAAATTGGCCTGGTGGAATTGTGCGAACCATATATCACAAATGTGAATGGAACGTTAAAGATTTGCCGGTCGTCGATCGCGCCGCGGGCGGGCGCGCCAAGTGACCATGGATTCTTTTGTGCGCTGAAGTAACGGCTGGTAAAAAGGGGAGAAGCCTAAGAATTAGTTGCCGCGCCGCGCCGTTCGCGACAGCAAGTTCTGCGATTCGCGCGCGCTGGCATTCACGCTGCTGCGCAGCGAAGCCGCCGCCGGGTTCGAAATATCCGGAACGCCGCTGCGGTTGCTCGGCCCGCCGGCTTTCGGAGCTGCCACCGAAGGATCCACATCCTTCGTTTCTTTCCAGGTATGCAGAATCCGGTGAATCACCGTGATGTTTGGGCCAATCGCCAGAATCCACAGCGCCACATCCATCCGGTTGGTCAGCGCTCCCAGAATCATCAGCGCCAACCGCTCCGGACGTTCCCAAAATCCTACTTCCGAAGTCGGCACCAGTGATTCCGCGCGCGCCTTGGCGTAACTCACCATCACCGAGCCGGCCATCGCCGCCCCGGCTAACATCGCGTAACCAAATCGGTTCACCTGCGAGTAGTAGACCAGCAGGCCCAGAAACAAAATCAAATCCGCGTAGCGATCCAGAATCGAATCGAGAAATGCGCCAAAGAGCGAAACCCGTCCCTGCCGGCGCGCCACCGGGCCATCCAACAAATCGCAAAGCCCGGCCGCGATCATCATGCCGCCAGCCGCCGCAAATCTCCCAGCCGCAAAAAGTATTCCGGCCCACAGATTCAGCAGCAGAGCCATCCAGGTAATTACGTTGGGAGGTATTCCGGTAGGTGCCAGCAGCGCGGCGAAGCGGTCAACGGGCCAAATCAGATATCGGCCGATGGTCCGGGTTAACATGAAATGAATCTCACCCGTTATTCCTCTTCGTAAATCGTGGACAGCTTTACCACTTCATAGTCCTTCGTGCCGGAGGGAGTCGTCACCTGCACTTCATCTCCCACCTTTTTTCCCAGTAGCGCGCGCCCAATCGGCGAGCTCGTCGAAATCAAGCCCTTCGCCGCGTCCGCTTCTTCCACTGTCACCAGCTTGTACTCGATTTTTGCGGACTTCGCAACGTCCAGCACCGTCAGCCGCGAGCCATAAGCCGCCCTGTCTTTCGGCAGGTTCTGCAGATTCAGCATTGAAAGATCGCCCATCCGCTTGTGCAGTTGGCTCAGCCGCGCTTCCACAAAACGCTGCCGTTCCTTGGCGTATTTGTACTCGGCGTTCTCCGAAAGATCGCCGTGCGCCCGCGCCACGCTGATTTCCTTAGGCAGGTCGGTATGCAATTCGTGCGACAGAACGTCGATCTCGTCCTGTAATTTTTTCTTAATTTTGGCGGCAAAATCGGTCATAAAAAGTGTCAGGTTGGACCAGCGAAAGTCGCTTCTCACTCCGCAACGCGCTCAAATACCCGAAGATTATAGAGGATTTGCGAGCAAAGCGGCAAATTACGTAGCGTCCAACCGATCCTCAAAACCTCCGCCCCCGCCGCTTCCGCCCACACCCCACCGCCCTAAATCATGGGTTGCTGCCGCCCTCCTAGCGGCGGTCTTCAGGCCGCCATTTCTCCAGCGCCTCAAAACCCGCTGCCAGCTCCGCCGGCACCGGCGCCAATCGATACTGGCGGCACCGGCGGGTCGTATGCTTTGCGGATTAAAGTACTCGACAATAAGAATAGGTTTGTGTAATCTGCTCCCGCGGCGGTTCTCATCCCCAAAGGAGCAATCCCATGCTGAAACGTATTGCCGCCATTTCCGTCATCCTCTTTTTCACTTCCGTCGCCTGGGCCATCCTGGGCAGCACCATCTTCATGCGCACCTTTTCTTCCGACGCCCAATCCAAAAGCCGCGTCGCCTCCTCCTGGGGCTCGGCCCAGGAACAAACTCCACCCACCGCCGGATACGCCGAAGTCACCGAAGAAAACGTAACCACCGTAGAAAACGGAACCACCACCTTGAAACGGGAAAAAACCAGGAAGAATTGGATCGCGCTTCCGATCGAGAAGAGCCTCGTCAACGCCGACCTGAAGGTCGACTACCGAAAAAAAGGCCTGCTCTGGTACAGCACCTACAAAGTGAAATTCGCCGGAACCTACAATTTCCAAAACACAACCGGCCTCGCTCGCGATTTCACCTTCACCCTGCGTCTACCAGCCGAAGCCGCGGTCTACGACAATCTAGCCATCTCCATCAACGGCACTCCGGCCCAGGTGCAAAACACAAAAAACGAAGCCTTCACCGTCTTCCCGCTGAAGCCCGGCGAAACCGCAACCATGAACGTAGCCTACGGCTCCCAAGGCCTCGACCGCTGGAGCTACAGCCTCGGCGAAGGCGTAGCCGAAGTTAAAGACTTCGACCTCCACGTCCACACCAATTTCAAAGACTTCGACATTCTCGAAAACGCGCTGGCTCCCACGAACGAAACCCGCCAGGGCCCTGGCTGGGACCTCGATTGGGAATATTCCAATCTCCTCTCCGGCTATCGCATCGGCATCGAACTCCCGCAGAAACTCCAACCCGGCCCGCTCGCCGGACGCATCAGCTATTTCGCGCCGGTCTCCTTGCTCTTTTTCTTTTTCGTGATTTTTGTTCTAACCACCGTTCGCGGCATCGACCTTCATCCCATGAATTATTTCTTCATGGCCTGCGCTTTCTTTTCGTTTCACCTGCTGATGGCCTATTTGGTCGATCATCTATCCATCCACCTCGCCTTCATCATCTGTTCCGGCGTTTCCGTTTTTCTGCTAATCAGCTACCTGCGCCTGGTCGTCGGCCTGCGCTTCGCCGCCATCGAAGCAGGCCTGGCCCAATTCGTCTACCTGGTCCTGTTCTCCTACGCCTTCTTTTTCGACGGTTATACCGGCTTGGCCATCACCATCGGCGCAATCTTGACCTTATTCATGGTGATGCAAGCTACCGCCAGGGTGCAGTGGTCCGAGAAGTTCGCAGCGGTTCACTAAACGGGGAAGAAAAAGAAGAGCCTCGGATTCAGCAGCCTTCGCCGGCCTGAATCCGAGGCGAACTAAAAGCTACTGTACCCAGCCGCCGCCCAGCGCGTTGTACACCTGCACCAGGGAAGTCAGCTCATTCTGCTGTGCCGTTGCCAGATTCAACTGGGCCGCAAAATAATTCGTGTCGTTGGTCAATACTTCCAGATAGCTGGTGACGCCTGCCTGGTAACGAATTTCCGCCAGCTTCGCCGAATCCTGCGCTGAAGCGGTCAGCAATTCCTGCTGTTCGCGAAACTCCCGGTTCTTCTGGTAACCGATCAGCGAATCCGAAACGTCCCGAAACGCCTGCTGCACGGTTTGCCGGTAAGTCAGCAGCGCCTGCTGCTGCTGCGCTTCGGTCAGCTTCACGTTCGCCCCGATCTTTCCCGCCGTAAAAATCGGCACGGTCAGCGTCGGCCCCACCGTCCAGAACGATGACGGACCGGTAAAAAGTTTAGCCAGCGCCAACGCTTGAAAGCCGCTGTTCCCGGTCAGCGCGATGTCCGGGTAATACGCCGCCTTGGCCACTCCAATCTGCGCATTGGCCGCGATCAATTGCGCCTCAGCCTGCTGAATGTCCGGCCGCCGCTCCAGCAAACTCGATGGAAGCCCCGGCGGAATTGAAGGCGGATGCGGCTGATCGACCAGTTTGAGCCCGCGCTCCACCGGCCCCGGATTTTTTCCCAGCAAAATATTGATCAGGTTTTCGTCCTGCTCGATCTGCCGCTCCACGTTCGGTATCGTTTCCGAAGCGGTGTAAACCAACTGCTCCGACTGCCGCACGTCCACCAACGAAGTCGACCCCGCCTGCTCCAAAGCCTGTTCCAGCTTCAAGGAATTTTGCCGCGTATCCAGAGTCTGCTTCGAAATTTCCAGCTGCAAATCCAAGGCTCGCAACTCAAAATACGCGGTCGCCACATTGGAAATGACGGTATTAACCACCGCCCGCCGTCCCCATTCGCTAGCCAGCAAATTCGCCCGCGCCGCTTCCGTCGCTCGCCGGTATTTCCCCCAAAAATCGATTTCCCACGAAGCCGACAAGCTGACGTTCCCGGTCGTTTCCTCATATCCATGAAACAAAACCGTCGCCGGCTGCCGCTGCGTGTTCAACCCCGCCCCGCCCGAAAGTGTAGGGAACTGATCCGCCCGCGTAATCCCCAGTTGCGCCTGCGCCTGCAACACCCGCGTCGCCGCAATCTGCAAATCGTAATTATTCTGCAGCGCCACGCGAATCAGATTCTGCAGCTGCTGGTCTTGAAAAACGGTAAACCACTTCGCATCGCCCATGCCCGCCGCCGCTGCCGCGTCCGATGCCGAACCAGCAGGCGGCGTAGCTCGGTAAGTGCTGGGCACATCCAAATCCGGACGCTTGTAATTCGGCCCGACCGTGCAGCCCGAAATAACAATGCCTGCCGCCAGCACACTGGCCAAAACCGGGCGCGCTCGTAACATTAGTCGGCCCCCGACTCGGCCGGCTCAGGCCCCAATTTTTTCACCACTGGCGCCGGTTTCCCGCGCGAAGCGAACTTCTCCACTACATCGAACGTTACCGGGATCAGAAAAATCGCGATGATCGTCGCCGCCAACATGCCCCCGATCACCACCGTCCCCAAAATCCGCCGCGCCGCCGCTCCCGAACCCGTCGCAACCCACAACGGCACGCAACCCAAAATAAACGCGAACGCCGTCATCAAAATCGGCCGCAACCTCAACCGCGCTCCGGCCAGCGCTGCTTCCTCGATGCTCTTGCCGCCTTCTTCGTACTGATCCTTCGCGAATTCTACGATCAGAATCGCGTTCTTCGCCGCCAAACCGATCAACATGATCAGCCCGATCTGCGCGTACACGTCGTTATCGAATTTCCGCAAATGCAGCGCCAGATACGCCCCAAACACCGCGATCGGCGTCCCCAGCAGCACGCTGAACGGCAACGACCAGCTCTCATACTGCGCCGCCAAAATCAGAAAAACGAACAGCAGCGACAAGCCGAAAATCGCCGTAGGCGACACACCCTTCGCCGCCTGTGCCTCCTGGTACGACATCGCGATCCAGTCATAGCCCATTTCTCTCGGCATCGTTTTGTTGAAGACATCCACCAACGCGTCCGCCACTTGCCCCGAGCTATATCCCGGCTTGCCCGCAGTATTAATCTGCGCCGCCCCGTACTCGTTGTACCGCATCGTGAATTCCGGCCCGGTGATGTTCTTGTTGTACGTCACCGCGCTCAACGGCACCGGCGCGCCATTCTTGCTGTTCACATAGAATTGCCCCACATCTTCCGCACGCGTCCGCGCGTTTCCTTCGGCTTCCACGTAGACCTGCCACTGTCGGCCAAATCGATTGAAATAATTAACCAGGTAGCCGCCCATGAAAGTCTGCAAAGTCGCGTACACATCGCTGACGTCTACGCCCTGCCGCAGCACCTTCGCGCGGTCCACGTCCACGTACACCTGCGGCACGTGCGGCGTGTACGTCGTAATGATCGGCCCGAACTCCGGCCGCTTACGCGCCTCCGCAATAAATTTGTTCACATTCTCCGCCAGAAATTCCGGCCCGCTGCCCGAACGATCTTCCAGCACGAACGTCGCGCCACCTGAAGATCCCACGCCAGGAATCGCCGGCGGCTGGAACGAGAACGCCAAACCTTCCTGCAGCTGCGCCAATCCCGCGCCCACGTGGTTCTGAATCGCCAGATACTGCTCGTCCGCCGCCTTGCGCAAATCCCAATCCTTCAGCGTGACGAAGAAAAACGAATTGTAAGTATTCTGCGTGAAGCTCAGCAGGCTGAACCCCACCACCGTCGTGACGCCTTCCACTCCCGGACTCTTCAGCAAAATCTGTTCTACTTTTTTCGCCGCCATGTCGCTGCGTTGCAACGAAGCCGCGTCTGGCAAAATCATCGCCACGAACAAGTAGCCTTGATCTTCGTCCGGCAAAAATGAACTGGCCAGCGACTTGCCCAGCATCACCGTCAACACCGCCACAATTCCCAGGAACAGGAAACTCAACCCCGCCTTGCGAATCAGCGTGCCGCTGAAATTGACGTACCCATCCGTGGCCCGCCCAAACACCCGGTTAAACCATTTGAAGAATTTCGCCAGCGGTCCGTGCGTTTCCGTCTTCGGCTTCAGCAGCAGCGCGCAAAGCGCCGGGCTCAGCGACAACGCGTTGAACGCCGAGAACACCACCGAAATCGCAATGGTCACCGCGAACTGCTGATACAACCGCCCGGTGATTCCCGGAATAAAAATCGTCGGAACGAATACCGCCACCAGAATCAGCGCGATCGCCACCACCGGACCCGACACTTCCTCCATCGCTTTGATCGCCGCATCGCGCGGTGTCATCCCTTCTTCGATGTGATGCTCCACTGCCTCCGTCACCACGATCGCGTCGTCCACTACCAGCCCGATTGCCAGCACCAACCCGAATAATGAAAGTGTGTTGATCGAAAATCCCAGCAGCGGAAATACCGCGAAAGTTCCGATCAGCGAAACCGGCACGGCCAGCAACGGAATCAAAGTCGCGCGCCAGCCCTGCAAAAATATGTAAACCACAATAATCACCAGCAGCAGCGCTTCAAACAGCGTCTTGACGATTTCCTTGATTCCCGCCGAAACCGCCAGCGTCGTATCCAATCCCACCTTGTAATCCAAATCCGCTGGAAACCGCTTCTTCAGCAATTCCATCTGCTGCCGCACGCCGGCCGCCGCCTGCACCGCGTTCGCGCCCGGCAGTTGGTACAGCGCCATAATCGCCGAAGGCTTGCCGTTGTATCGGCCCACCACGTCGTAGGTCTGCGCGCCCAGTTCCACGCGCCCTACATCTTTCAATCGCAAATTCGATCCATCCGCATTCGCGCGAATAATAATTTCGCCGAATTCTTCGGCCGATACCAAACGTCCCTGCGCCCGCACCGTGTAGGTAAACTGCTGCCCTGCCGGAACCGGCTCGGCGCCGATTTTTCCCGCCGGGTTTACGTTGTTTTGAATTTGAATCGCGCTAATAATCTGCGGAACCGTCACTTGCAGCTTGGCCAGCTTGTCCGGGTCCACCCAGACGCGCATCGCATATTGCCCGGCGCCGAATACCAGCACCTTCGCAATGCCCGGCACGCGCGTCAGCTGATCCACCAGGTTGATGTACGCGTAGTTCGCCAGAAATACGTTGTCGTAGCTGCTGTTGGGCGAATACAAATCCACCAGCATCAAAGGCGCCGAAAATGATTTCTGCACCGTGACGCCCGCCGTGTTCACCTGCGTCGGCAATTGCGATGTTGCCTGGGCCACTCTCAGCTGGGTCAAAACCTGATCGATGTTCGGATCGGTCTTTACATCAAAATCCACCGTGATTTGCGTCTGCCCGTTGTTCGCGTTCGTGGAGTACATGTAATTCATGTTGTCCACGCCGCTCAGCTGCTGTTCGATCGGCGTCGCCACCGATTGTTCCAGCGTTTGCGCATCCGCGCCGGGATACGTTGCCGTCACTTGGATTTCCGGCGGAGCGATGTTCGGAAATTGCGCGGTCGGCAGGCCCAGCATCGATACCACGCCGACAATCACCATCACGATGGAGATAACGATTGCTACGATCGGCCGGTCGATAAAAAACTTCGCCATGAACTATTTGCCCCCGCTGGCGGCCGTATTCTCCGGCGCTTCGGTTGGTTTTACGGGCGAGCCCGGTCCCACTTTCATAAATCCGTCGGTGATCACTCGTTCGCCCGGCTTTAGCCCGGCGGAGATCACCCACAGATCTCCACTGCGATCGCCCACTGTCACCTTGCGGATGTCCACTTTGTTGTCCGGAGTCACCACCGCCACTTGATAGCTCCCCTGCAGTTCGATTACCGATTTCTGCGGAACCAGCAGCGCATCTTTGTGGTTATCCGTTATCGCCGTAATTCTCCCGAATTGCCCCGGGCGCAGAATATTTCCCGGATTCAAGAACGCTCCCACAATCCGGATCGTCCCGGTTTGCGGATCCACTTGCCGGTCCGCGAAAACAATCTTCCCCTTCTGCGGATATTCTTTGCCGTTGGCCAGCGTCAGCGTCAGCGGAACCGGGTTGTCACTGGAGAACAAATTCACCGTCCCGGAAATTTTGTCCGCGATCCGCAGATACTCCTGCTCGCTGATCGGGAAATACACTTTTACCGGGTTCACATTCGAAACCGTGGTCAACACCGTGCTAGTCGATACCAGGCTGCCCACCTGCGTTTGTGCCAGGCCGGCAATTCCATCGATCAGCGAACGCACGTGCGTGAACCCCACATTAAGCTCCGCCGCCTCCACCGTGGCCTTGGCCGCTTCCACCGTCGCTTCCGCGCTTAGCTTGTTCTGCACATCGTTGTCGAGCTGGCTTTGCGCGATCGCATGCAGCTTCGCCACCGGCGTGTCGCGGTTCACATTGATTACCGCCAATCCTAAATTCGCGTTGGCTTGCGCCAGTTGGCCCTTGGCTTGATCCAGCACCGCTTGAAACGGACGCGGATCGATCTCGAACAGCACGTCGCCCTGCCGCACGAAAGACCCTTCGCGATAGTTCTGCTTGATAAGGTAGCCGGTGACCTGCGGTTGAATCTGCGCGTTGGTGTATCCGTCGAGCGTGGCCACCCAGTCGCTCACCACCGGGACATCCCGCTGCACCACTGTCGCTACCGTCACCGGCGTCGGCCCCTGCGCTGGAGCTTCCTTCTTCTCGCAGCCCGTCGCCAGCAGCGCGCAAACCGCGATTGCCGCGGCCAGACTTCGTAGTGAATCGAAACGTGCGCTTGATAATCGTGTCATGTTCGGTGTCTCGCCTGAGTCGGCTGATCCTCGGAATTTCCTGTCTACTGTAACGATTTTCAAGCTGCCGGAGTTAAGTGTTTGAGTTTGATGCTGGGCGGGGCGCTGCGATTCGATTATTTTTTTGAATGTAGGAAGCTCCGAAATCTTATACCGCACGGAGAGCTGTAACGGGCCGGATGTTAACAAGCGCTTGCCATAATAGCAAGCGCTTGTTAATGTCGAATAAATGGCATTCCGCTTCAACCCGCGTGAGTACCTCATCTGCATGATGTCGCAGCTCACCCACGCCATGGAACATGCCATGGCCTCCACTGCCAAAGAGCTGAATATCACTCTGCTGCAGCTGGCTGCTCTCGCCGAACTCAGTCACGACGCTTCACTCTCCACCGCCGATCTCGCCCGCCTCACCTTCGTCACTCCACAAAATATGAGCCTGACCGTCTCCAAACTTGCCGCCGGCGGTTACCTCACCAGAAAACCTCATCCCACCAATGCCCGCATCAAGCGTTTGGTGCTCTCCCCGCGCGGCGAAAAGGTTCTTCGCCACGCCGTCGCTCGCGCCGTTCTGATCGAGCGCGAAATGTTTTCAGTCCTGTCCGCCCGCGACATAGCCGCACTGAAGTCTCAGCTTCGAACTTGTCTCGCGCGAATCAGGCCGGTCGCCGGTTCGAAATCGCGTCAATAAGGTTCAACTTAGCGGCCGCCTTTAGTCGGTCGCAACGATAGCCGCGCATCGCGGAGCCTACTCGCCCGACCCGCCAGCGCGAAGCGCGCGCCGCCCGCGGCAAACTGTTCCGCGAAGCATCTCGAGCGACCGTCGCGCCCGGGACAAGTTGGAGTGCGGCGGCTCTGCCGCCGCTTTTCCGCAGCCGCCCACACCACTAGCGAATCCAGCGCGAAGCGCCTCCAAAAACCTAGCCGTCTCTGCGGAGTCTTAGTCGCTTCCCTTCGCCGCCCGTGTCTCGGCGCGGGATTAGTTCGCCGTAATCTTGTCGCTAATCTGATCGTAGGCCGACGGCGTAAGAATCTTGCGCGTCACCAATTCGTGTTTATCCGCGTAGGGCCGGTGCTGCACAATCGCATGCGCCTGATGGATATCAATGCCCGGCAGGCCGGTCAAATCTTCCGGCGCGGCCGTGTTCAGATTGACCAACGGCTCTTTGCCGTTTGCCCAACCCTCTTTTGCTCCCTGCACCGCTGCCTTCGCGTCTTCGGCCGCCCGATCCGCCGCCTGATTAATTTCTTTACCCGCCGCCTGCAAGGCCGGCTTTGCTTTTTCGGTTACGCTCGCCGCATCTTGCCGCATTTTCTCTTCACGATCCCGCCGCTGCTGCTCCGTTTCGCTCGCGCAGCCACTCGCTGCCCACACCGCCACCACCATCACCGCTGCCGCCGCGCCATGAAGTTTCCGCGTCATGAATGTCTCCCGGGAATCGGCTGTTTGGCCGAATAGAATGGGCCCATTATAGCCCCACTGTTTGCTGTCACTCGAAGTGTCACCTACATGCATCCGTCGTCCCATCCGTAGCATCATGTATGTAGCGTTAAAGATTGCCTGAAGTAGCCGTGCGCCCGTTTGCTACCCTGCGCCGGAATCGCCAATCATGGAACGAACTACGAACGCGTTCATTGTCGGCGGCGGTCCCACCGGACTCGCAGCGGCGATTTGTCTGCGCGAAAATCAATTCACCGTTTGCTTGGCCGACGGGGCTTCGCCTCCCATCGATAAAGCGTGCGGCGAAGGTTTAATGCCGGACACGGTCGCCGCCCTCTGCCGCATGGGCGTAAAAATCTCCCCCCAGGATAGTTTTCCGCTTCGCGGTATTCGCTTTGTCGCCGGCGGCGTTACCATCACCGCTGATTTTTCTCGAGGGATGGGCCTCGGCGTCCGTCGCACCGCACTACACGCCGCCATGTTCGAGCAAGCCGAGAAAGTTGGAGTGGAGTGTATGTGGAATGCGCCGGTCACCGGCATCGCCGATGGTGGCGTTCATATTCGCGGCCAGTTCTTTCCCGCGGATTGGATCATCGGCGCCGACGGCAGCCGTTCCCGCACCAGAAAGTGGGCCGGCCTCGAAGCCTCGAAAAAAAGAATCCCGCGCTACGCTTTCCGTACTCATTTCCGCCGCGCGCCATGGTCCAATTACGTCGAAGTCTACTGGTCCGATCAGGCTCAAGCCTACGTCACTCCGGTCGCCGACAACGAAGTCTGCTTGGTCGTGCTCTCTGAGCAACCGAACATGCGTGCCGAAGTGATCCCCACCCTATTTCCTGAACTGCTCGAGCGGCTCCCCGCGGCCCAATTGATCGGAACCGAACGCGGCGCCATCACCACCACCAATCGCCTGCGCCGCGTCTTTCGCGACCAGGTGGTCCTGGTCGGCGACGCCTCCGGTTCCGTCGACGCCATCACCGGTGAAGGCCTCAACCTCGGCTTTCAACACGCCCTGGCCCTGCCCGAATTTCTCGAATCCGGCAATCTCTCCGAATACCAAAAAATTCACCGCCGCCTGCAATTCCGCCCGTCGGTCATGGCCTATTTCCTATCTCTGCTAGGCCGCCAGGAAAATCTTCGCGATCGAATCTTCCGTTCCTTCGCGGCCGATCCTTCACTATTCTCCAATTTTCTCGATCTCCACTTGGGCCATGCTTCGCGCCCGCGGGCGGCACTCGCTGCCACTCGCCTAGGATGGCGTTTTGCAACCTGCTAAAAAACAGCTTCCGATCGTCGCCGCACTCGTCGCCATGCTCGCGCTCACTTTCAGCGCGGCGTATGCAAATAATTCAGCGGCGACCCCAGCATTAGCGGAAGCCACATCTCCGCAAATTATCGTCACCGTCGATCCCGCCCACAGCGATCTCCACTGGACCATGGACAGCACGCTGCACACCGTCCACGGCACCTTCGCCATCGCCCGCGGTGAATTCACCGTGGACCCAGGAACCGGTAAAGCCTCCGGCGAAGTCGTCGCCGACGCTAAAAGCGGCCAGACCGGCAACGATTCTCGCGATCAAAAAATGCACCAGGAAATTCTCGAAACTCCGAAATTCCCAGAAATTATTTTTCGCCTGAACAAAATCGAAGGTCTCGCCCCCGCCTCCCCGAAAAACGAAATCAAACTCACCGGAACATTCATCCTGCACGGCGCCCCGCACGACCTGACCGTTCCCGCCGAAGTCGAATGGACCGGTAACACCTGGAAGGGAACTGCGAAATTCGCCGTCCCGTTTCTAGCCTGGGGCCTCAAAAATCCCGGAAATTTCCTGCTCAAAGTAAGTCCTACGGCAGATGTCGAACTCGCACTCTCCGGCACCATGCGGCCCGCGAACTAAACTCCCCAAACTCTCGCCCGTCCAGCAAATTTCTCAAGAACTGAAACCATCTTCCAGTCGCCGCGTCCGCCCGACCCTTGCACCTGTAAAGCCCCTCGTAGAACGCTGAAAATGAGCCGTTTCCCAACGACCCATCTCTCCTTCGCCGCCCCATTCTGGGCCTCCAATTGCGTTCTACCTCCACGCAGTCTGCACCGAAAAACGCTGCAGTCGTAGGCGTACTAAAACTTTAGTTCGCCCAGTTTGCCGGCGGTCCAAAGGCGTCGCCGGCCAATTCCGCGCTCGTCGCGGAGCAACCAGATTCCGAACCCAGCCTCGGAGAACATCGCAGATGCGTAAGTTTCTGATCGCGGCCCTTCTCATCTTTTCGTTTTTTCTCGCCTCTTCCGTTTTCGCGCAGACTCCCATTCTCACCCATCACTACGACAACGCGCGCACCGGCCAGAACATCAACGAAACCATTCTTACCCCCGCCAACGTCGCTGGAACTTCTTTTGGCAAACTCTTTACTCTCGGCGTTGACGGCTACGTCTACGCTCAGCCTCTCTACATGCCCAATCTCAGCATTGCCGGCGCCACCCACAACGTCGTCTTCATCGCCACCGAACACGATTCGGTCTACGCCTTCGATGCCGACAACGGCGCGCAACTCTGGTTCCGCACTTTTCTGATCAATGGCGCCACCACTCTCTCTACTTCCGACGTCGGCAATACCCAAGACATTCACCCTGAGATGGGAATCACCGGCACGCCCGCCATCGACAAAACCACCAACACCATGTACGTCGTCGTCAACACCAAGGAATCCGGCGCACTCATCTACCGCCTGCACGCCCTCGACATCACTACTGGTCTGGACAAACTCGGCGGACCCGTTCAACTCTCCGGCTCCGTTCCCGGCTCCGCTCCCGAAGGCAGCGGCGGCAACGTTCCTTTCAACGTCCAATGGGCCAATCAACGTCCCGGTTTGCTCCTCATCAATGGCTACCTTTTCATCGGCTTCGCGTCGCACGGAGATAACGGTCCGTGGCATGGCTGGATCCTCGGATACAACGCCACCACTCTGCAGCCGACCGGTATCTGGAACACTTCGCCCAACGGAAAGGGAAATGGAATTTGGGGAGCGGGTTCCGGCCTTGCCGCCGACGCCTCCGGCAACGCTTACGTTTCCACCGGCAATGGCGA
Source organism: uncultured Acidobacteriota bacterium (assembly GCA_963847695.1). Classification (GTDB taxonomy): domain Bacteria; phylum Acidobacteriota; class Terriglobia; order Acidiferrales; family UBA7541; genus Palsa-295. The sequence goes on from CAWKAX010000021.1 coordinate 50,026, forward strand.
CTACACCGTCAACGTTCCGGCCGCGCCGCCCTCCACCACCATCGATTACGGCGACAGCATCGTGAAGGTCAGCCTCACCAACGGTGTTCCCGTTCCCACCGATTACTTCACGCCCTACAACCAGTCCAGCCTCGACGATTCTGACGCCGACGTCGGCTCCGGCGGCGTCCTCATCCCGCCCACCCAAACCGGCGCGTTTCCCGACATTCTGATTCAAGCCGGCAAGCAGGGCTCCCTCTACGTCGTCAGTCGCGATACGATGACTCAGGACAACAGCCATTACTGCAATGGCTGCAGCAGCGATCCCGAAATTATTCAGACCGTCTCCGGCAGTGGCGGCTTGTGGTCCATGCCCTCCTACTGGAATGGCAACGTCTACACCTGGGGCAACGGAAGCCACCTGGCAGCCTGGTCGCTCGCCGCCGGACGCCTCTCGGCCTCTCCCACTTCGCAATCCGCCGAATCCAGCGGCTTCCCCGGCTCCACCGTCGCCATTTCTTCGAGCGGCACCACCAACGGCATCGTCTGGGCCGTGCAATCTGACGCCTACAATTCCAACGGCCCCGCCATTCTCCGCGCCTACAACGCCACCAACGTTTCCAATTTACTCTGGGCCTCCAACCTCACCGGCTCCGGCAACACTCTCGGCCCTGCCGTAAAATTTGTCGTCCCGGTCGTCACCAACGGGAAGGTCTACGTCGGCGCCCAATATGAAGTCGACGTCTTCGGCATCATCAATCCCGCCAACCAGGTCGTCGCGCCCGTCTTCAATCCTCCCGCCGGTTCCTACGACGGCAGCATCTCCGTCGCCATCACCAGCACCACCGCCGGCGCCGCCATTTACTACACCACCGACGGCTCCGCGCCCTCTACCTCCTCCAACGTCTACAGCGCCGCTGTTCCGCTCAACGTCACCACCACTCTGCGCGCCATCGCCGTCAAATCCGGACTGATTCAAAGCAGCACCTCCACCGCCGCCTACGTGCTTTCTTCGCAAACCGCGCCGCCCAATTTCACTCCCGCCCCCGGCACTTACGTCACCGCCCAATCCGTCTCGCTCACTGACGACACCTCCGGTGCCATCATCTACTACACCACCAACGGTTCAACGCCGACCCACGCCTCCACCGTTTACTCCGCTCCGATTGCCGTGAACGCCACCGAAACCATCAAAGCCCTCGCCTCCGCTTCCGGCTTGGCCGATAGCGGCGTCGTCGCCTCCACCTACAACATCAACCCCAACGGCACCACGCCCATCAATTTCGGCCTCGGTTTCAGCAACCCCGGCTGCATGAAGTTCAACGGCTCCACCAAACTCGACGACAGCCGCCTGCAACTCACCGACGGTGGCGGCAACGAAGCTGGCAGCGCCTTCTGCACCAATCAAGTCGACGTCCGCGGCTTCACCACCGATTTCACTTTCCAGCTTTCCGACGCCAACGCCGACGGTATCGCCTTCGTCATCCAGAACTCTCCCTCCGGATCCTCTGCCCTCGGCGCCGCCGGTCAAGGCCTGGGCTGGCAGGGCATCACCAACAGCGTCATGATCAAGTTCGACCTCTACAACAACAACGGTGAAGGCGACGACTCGACCGGCATTTTCACCACCGGCATTCCCACCACCCCGGCCATTGACCTCACTTCTTCCGGCATCGACCTCCACAGCGGTGACACCATGGCCGTGCACATCACCTACGACGGAACCAACATCGTCATGACCATCACCGACGCCGTCGCCAACGCCACCTTCACTCACACCTGGCCCTTCAATATTCCCAACGCCGTCGGCGGCAATCTGGCCTACGCCGGATTCACCGGTGGCACCGGTGGCGAAACCGCCAGCCAGAAAATCGAATCGTGGACTTTCGTCTCCTCCGTCCCGCTCTCGCAGCAATGGACCATCGTCACCACCAGCGAATCGGCGCCCAACGCCATCCCGCTCACCGACGTCAACGGCAATCCCTATCCCTGCTCCGGCCAAAGTCCGGACAACATCGGTGACGCCAATCCAAATTGCTACAACCCGCTCACCATTCTCACCGATTGGCGCGTGCCCACCATTCCCGGCGGCGGCATCATCGCCACCATGCTCGCCAATTCGTTCACCAATTCAGTCTGCTCGGCCAACGCCATCACCGGTATCACTGTCACCGGTTACCAGCCCACCGGCGCGTATTCCGCGATCATCACTGTCACTCTCGATAACGGCGCCACGGTCATCTTCACCGGCGCCAGTTCGGCACCAACGCGAATCAGTTCACCGGTACCTATCGCCTCCACCGGCGCCTGCATGAACGCCGATAAAGGAAACTTCACCGCGACACTGTTCCCAACTGTGACCGGCAGCTACGCCGGCTCGTTCGAATCGACGGGAAGCGCCACGCCCTCCAACGTCACCATGAGCATGTCGACGGACTGGAATTTCAACATCACCGGCACCATCACTCCCGGCACCGGCGCTTCGGTCTGCTTCTCCAACATGACCATCAACACGCCGCTCGCCGCCACCTATGGCCCCAGCTTCGCCAGCGGCGACGTCCTTGAAGCCGTCGCGTCGGACACCAAGGGCAACGTGGTCGCCTTCATCGCCAGCAATACCAACGCAAATCAAATCCCGCTGACCGGTGGCAATCTGTTCGTTACTTACGTGGGCCTTGCGGGAGCTTGTCAGGGAGTTTCAGGAGTGGACGTACCGTTCAAAAAAATTCTAATGCATTCGCGCGGCGGCGCTCCGCTGTTCTTTAGTCCGCAGGCCCCGCCTCACGCCGCCGTTCATCACTTCGGAACTGAAAGCCAGTTTCGCTTCGCGCAGTTCTTGAAGCAACAACAGCCACCGCAGAAGCAACCGGAAAAAACCGTTCGCCCCGCGCCGCAGCCGATCGAGCGTCGCGTCCCGGAAGCCGTCGAACGCCAGACGCCGGAGCGCTAGTTCTTCACTTCGCGCGCGCCGATGAACGCGAAATACGCGATGTACAAATAGCACAGCGCCGGCAGGAAAAACGCGTGGTGGATTCCAATCCGGTCCGCCACGATTCCTTGCAGCTCCGGAATAATCGCGCCGCCGACGATTGCCGCCACCAAGACTCCCGATCCTTTTCCTGTCAGTGGACCCAGACCATCAATCGAAAGCGTAAAAATGCTAGGGAACATAATGGAGTTGAAGAAACCAATCGCCACGATGGTCCATACCGCGACGGAACCAAAGCTCAGCATGGTCGCCACTACCAGCAGAAACGCCATCAACGCCGCCAGCCCCAGCAGTGTCCCGGTCCGAATCTTTTGCAACAACCACGCGCCGATAAACCTTCCGGCCATGGCGCCGCCCCAATACAGCGAAACGTAAAACGCCGCCGCCTTAACCGTCATGGCCCCAATTTCCGGCTGGCTCAAATAGTTGATCAGGAAGCTGCCAATCGAGACCTCGGCGCCGACGTAAACAAAAATTCCGATCGCGCCCAGCACCAACCGCGTGTGCGTCCAAATACTTTTCGCGCTGCCGCTGGCGTCATGCGATTGATCACCGGCGGAATTGAACGCGGGCAATTTAAACAGCCCGATCATCACCGCCAGCAAAACCAGGCACAGACCTAAGCCGAGGTAGGGAAGTTTTACTGACGACGCTTCATGCAGCCGAAAAATCGCGCGCTGGGCGTCCGGCATGGCCCGCACCGTTTCGGGCGTAGGCGGCGCGCCACTCAAAATTAATAGCCCGCCCAGAAATGGCGCGATCGTGGTTCCCAGAGAATTCAGCGCTTGCGCCAAATTCAAACGGCTCGAGGCCGTTTTCGCCGGGCCCAAGACCGCCACATACGGATTCGCCGAAACCTGCAATATCGTCATCCCCGCTGCCAGCACGATCAGTGCGGAGAGAAATAACGCGAAAGTCGGAACGCTGGCCGCCGGAATAAAAAGAAACGCCCCCAGGCCCATGGTCAAAAGTCCCGCGACCATCGACGCCTTGTAACCAAACTTTTCGATCAGTTTCCCGGAGGGCAGCGCGAACACGAAGTACGCCGAAAAAAAACAGAACTGAATCAGCATTACCTCGGCGTAATTCAAATCGAAAATCAATTTCAAGTGCGGCACCAAAATGTCGTTCAAGCTGGTCAGCAAGCCCCACATAAAAAACAAAGTCGTAACCATCGCCATCGCGGCGTAGTTCGTCTTGGTCAGCTCGCTGGTCGCCCCAGTCTCGCGTGCAGGTTGCATAGCCATCGCCGGTAAAACTCCTGACCTACAAAATTAAATCACCTCGCGGTGCCCACCAAAGCAGCCCGTATTCTCACACCGAACGCCGACCATACCCAAAAATCTAAGCCGGAAATGCCAATCCGTAACGCCGCCGAAGCCAGGGACGCCGACCGCGGGCGGCGAATAATCGCGGAAGGTTTGGGATTTTTGGTTGTGGAATCATCATCTTTCCCATTTTGGATTTTTGACGAATGTAACAAAAAGTTACCGAATACCGGCCTATTAGAAATGACCTCCGATGTTTGTTTTGTTTGGGTTACGGCGATTTCTAATCGCGGATTGCGTTATTAGAAATGATGTGGTGATGGCGTGTGGGGCTGTCGCAGTTGGCGCTGCGGTTGAGGCCCCGATGTGCGCCTCGCGTGTCGCACCTCCGGCGCTCGGGGGTTTCTTTCCGCATTTTTTCCCGGGCCTTACGGACCGGACTACCCTATGCCGCCCCTCCGGGGCTGGTGCCACGATGGGAAACTCTTCGCTAGTGGGAGCAGAATTTGTCCGATAGAGCTGTCCGGGCAGTTGCAACTGGAGGGCTTGGTGTTGCAACTGGATCCAAGGTAAAGGCCGGGAGAGCCGTAAAAATTGTCGATTAGATTTTGGGTCCGGGCTTTGTTCTGTGGGAGTTGCGACGATTTCTAATCGCGCGAGTTTTTGTCGATTAGAAATGGGAGGTTTTGTTACATGTGTCGCGTTGGTAGTTTTAGTGTCTGCGCGCGCGCTGGTTGTTTGAGTTCCGATGCTCATGTCGCGTCCTGATCGAGGCTGAAAAGTGCCCCGACTCACGCTAACAGATTTGGCGAGGGATTTATATTCGTAGAAATACGATTTGAATGTGCGGGATTTGGCGGGAGTACGGTGGACACC
>CAWKAX010000022.1:0-72217 GCA_963847695.1 uncultured Acidobacteriota bacterium
GGAGCGTTAGCACTCCTCTCAGGCGAGTGCTAATATAGCATGGTCATTGGGAGTGTCAAGCTGAAGTATGATAATTCGACACTCACATATTTGTAACAATTATCTGCGCTTAAGCTTATGTGGGTCAGCAGCTTGCCGATAGTCAGATTTTTCTGACACTTCTTATTGCCTTCCGGCGAGGCCGAGACTACCATCTCCGTTACCGCCAACGTGCCATCATTATTCTATATTCGGTTGATAGCTTTTACCGCCGGGACGCTGGTTTATCTTTTTCTGCTGGCACTGATTCTCGGGCATCGCACTCCTCGTCATCTTGAGCGGCTGTTGTTTTTCGTTTGTCTCTGTTTGTTCATGATTTACGGCGGCTGGCTGCTCGAGATTAACTCTATCCTTGAATACCCTCGAATGCCGGATGCTACGCGGCAATTTTATCTGTCGCTGCAGTTTGGAGGCGTGGCGCTTCTGCCCGGGCTGCTGATCCACCTGCATGTCGTTTACATGCGAACGATTGCCAGGTTTGGGATTTCGCGATGGGCGGATTTGCTCGCTGGCGTTTTCTACGCCTTGCCGATTCTCGGGTCTGCCGGAGCGGGTGTATACGCGGTCCGTCACGGAAGCCCATTCGAGTTTTTGGACGTGATCACCGGTACCGGGTTGTTCGCCGCTTTTTTGCTTTTCCCAGCACTGATTGTTAGCGCGGGAGCTGATTTCGCCATTTCCAAACGCGCTGAAGATTCAAGGGAGCGAAGTTTCTTTGGGTTTGCTTGGGGCTCTCTCGGCTCTGGTGTTCGCTATACGCTGAACCGCTTTCACTAAATTTTGGGGCGGATATTGTTCGGTCCGAAATTTTCCACCTTGGGTCGATCGCGACATTGTTCTGGGTGTTCTGCCCGGAGCGCTGCTTCTTTACTTTGCGATCCGGCGCAATTTTCTGGGATTCGGGGCGCAGCGGAATTTGATGTACGCGCTGCCGGTGACTTTTCTGGCGCTGCTTTATCTGGCGTTGGTACGGCGGGTGAGCGGATGGCTGGAGCCGGTGTTACCGCCGGAGGCGACTGCGGCGGTGCTGTTGTTTTCTTTGATTTTTCTGTTTGAGCCGCTGGAACGGGTGATTGGGCCGGCGTTGCAGCGCAGATTTCGGGAAGGCATGGGCGGGGTGCAGCGGCTGTCGGTTGAGTTGCAGCAGGAGGCGCGCCAGGGGAGCGTGGCACATTTGGTGGCGGAGGCGGAGACGCGTATTCGAAAAGAATATGGACTCGCTGACGTGCGGATTTCTCTGCCGGGCGATGCTGCGGCAAAACCGCTTACGGCCCCGGGTGGCCTGGGTCACACCGCGACGATATCGCTCAAGAAAGATGGGCGGGAGATTGGATTACTCGAAGCGGCTTCGACTGGGTCGTATCTGACGGGCGAGACTACGGCGGCGCTGGGATTTTTGGGCGAGCAATTGCCGGGGATGATCGATCTGGCGCGATTGATTGAAGACAAGCTGAGACTCGAGAGGGAACTGGCGGAGCGGGAGCGGATGGCTTCGCTGGGGCAGATGGCGGCGAACGTTTCGCACAATTTGCGGAATCCTTTGAGCGCGATGAAGACCGTGCTGCAGGTGCAGCTGGAAGATCCGGACCTGCCAGTGAACGTGCGGCGCGATTCCACATTGGTAGTGAATGAAATTGACCGGATGAGCACGAAGCTGACGCAGCTGCTGCGTTATGCGAAGCCTTCGGTCGGCGGGCAGCGCGTAGCGGCGGTGGCGCTGGCGAATCAGACCGCGGTTTTGTTTCGTCATGATGCGGATGGGCGCAACGTGCGGTTCGAATTCGAGCGGCCGACGCAGGAGATTTACGCGCTGGCTTCGGAAGAGGCGCTGAATGAAATTCTGTCGAACCTGATTGTGAATGCGCTGGAGGCGCAGACCGGCGGCGGGCGGGTGCGGTTGAGCCTGGGGCGTTATGAGGGGCGGCTGGAAATTGTGGTGGAGGATGGCGGGCCGGGAATTTCGCCGGAATTGCGGGCCAAAATTTTTCAGCCTTATTTTACGACCAAGCCAACCGGGACCGGGTTGGGGCTTTCGATCGTGGCGCGACGGGTAGAGGAGATCGGTGGGACGATTTCGTGCGAGAGTCCGGTGCGCAACGGGAAGGGAACTCGGTTTCGGTTGATGTTGCCGACGGCGGAAGACCAAGCCGGGGCATAGGGTCACAAGGGCGATAGCGATGCGGACGATATTGATTGTCGATGACGAGCCGGCGGCGCGGTTTGGAGTACACCGGGCGCTCGAATCGAAATACAAAATAGTGGAAGCGGATTCGGCGCGGGCGGCGCGCGAATCGATTGCCAGGGATCGTCCGGATCTGATTCTGCTCGATTTGGTGATGCCGGAAGAGGACGGTTTGGCCTTTCTGCGCTGGATGCGCGCGGAGGGGATTGAAACGCCAGTCTTGGTGGTTTCGGGTTTGGACAGCGCGAAGACCGCGGTCGAAGCGCTACAGAGTGGGGCGGCGGATTACATCGTGAAGGGGTACGACATCGCCGAGCTGCGCCAGCGTGTGGAAAATATTCTGCAGATGGCCGGGCTGGAGGCTGAGAATTTGCGGCTCCGGCGAGAATTGGTGGCGGATGGGCAATTCGGGCGGATGCTGGGGGCGAGCGCGCCGATGCGACGGGTTTTTGAGATGGCCGATCGGGTGGCCGCGACGGATGCGACGGTTTTGATTTTGGGGGAGAGCGGGACCGGTAAGGATTTGCTGGCTCAGGAAATTCACGCGCGGTCGCCGCGGGCGGGGAAAGCGTTTGTGGCGGTGAATTGCGCGGCATTGCCGGAAAATTTGATCGAATCGGAATTGTTTGGGTACGAACGCGGGGCGTTTACCGGGGCGGCGCAACAGCGTCGGGGGAGATTCGAGGCGGCTTCTGGCGGGACAATTTTTCTGGACGAGATTGGAGATATGAATCCGGTGACGCAGGCGAAGGTCTTGCGGGTGCTGGAGAACCGGAAGATTGAGCGTTTGGGCGGATCGCAAACGATCGATGTTGATGTACGGGTGATCAGCGCGACGCATCGCGATTTGCCTGCGGAGATCGCGGCTGGAAAATTTCGCGAGGATTTGTTCTACCGGTTGCGGGTGGTGACTTTGGAAGTGCCGCCGTTGCGCGAGCACAAGGAAGATATTCCGGTGCTGGCGGAGAGTTTTCTGGGCCATTTTGCGGCACGGCACAACCGGCCGGCGAAGCTGAGTCGCGCGGCGCTCGATAGGCTGGTGGCTTACGACTGGCCGGGGAACGTCCGCGAACTGCGCAATGTGGTCGAGCGCAGTTTGGTATTGACCCGCGGTGACGAAATTACGGTGAACGATTTGCCGGAAGAAGTGCGCGAAGGTAGAGCACTGACCGCGACGGCGACCAGAGGCGAAAGCGGCGACGCAGAAAACGCGTACCTGGCGGAGAGCGATTTTCGTGAGGCGCGGCGGCAATTCGAGATTGTCTATCTAAAACGCAAATTGGAAGAGCATCGGTGGAACGTTTCGAAAACGGCGGCGGTGGTGGGGCTGCACCGGCAAAGCCTGCAGGAAAAATTGCGGGAGCTGGGCATTCAGCGGCCGGGGAAGTAGACTCCGTTGGCGTGATCGAGGGATGAATTCAGCTGACGCAAAAAGCACTGTTGCGGGATTCATCCTGGCCGGGGGGCAAAGTTCGCGGATGGGGCGCGACAAGGCCACGCTCGAAATTGGCGGTGTGACCATGTTGGATCGGACGACGGCGCTTTTGCGCGGCGTAGGAATCGAAGCCGTCATTGTGGGCGCGCCGAAACCATTCGCAGAGGCGACCGGGGCCGGCGTGCTCGAAGACGAGTGGCCCGGGGCGGGGCCGCTTGGAGGAATCGTTACGGCGTTGCGCGCGTCGCAGAAAAGTTGGAATTTGATCGTGGCGTGCGACCTGCCTTACCTGACGCGCGAATGGCTGGAATTTTTGGTCGCGCGCGGGTTGAGTTCGAAGGCCGACGCGGTGGTGCCGATGAACGAGGGCGGGCCGGAGCCGTTGTGCGCGATGTACGCGAAAACTGCTGAGACCCCGCTGGTGGCGGCGTTCGAAAGCGGCGGGCGCGGAGTGATTCAGGCGCTGACGCACATTCGCGTCGAATACCTGGAACGGGCTACATGGAAAGACTTTGATTCCGAGGGCTTGCTATTCAAGAATATGAACCAGCCGGCGGACTACGCGCAGGCCCAGGCTCGATTCGGCAGGCGCGCCACTTCATGAGCGATCATTATTTCGAATTTCAGAATGTGTCGAAATCCTTCGGCGACAACGCCGTACTGAAGGACGTGAGCTTTTTTGTGAATCGAGGCGAGACGGCGGTGATCCTGGGGCGCAGCGGCGTGGGGAAATCGGTGTCGCTGAAACTGTTGTTGGGTTTTCTGAAGCCGGACGAAGGCAAGATTATTGTGGCCGGACGGGACGTGACCAACTGGAATGAAAAACAATTCGAGGAGATTCGTCGCCACGTGACGATGGTTTTTCAATCTGGTGCGCTTTTCGATTCGCTGACCGTGGCGGAGAACGTGGCGTTTCCCTTGGAGACTCGTGGCGGTCACAAAGACGCGCCGGAAAAAGTCGAAGCCAAAGTGGCCGAGCTGCTGAAGGAACTGGAAGTGACGGATTTCGCTGACTTGATTCCTTCGGATTTGAGCACTGGCGCGAAGCGCGCGGTGGCCATCGCGCGGGCGCTGGCGGAAGATCCGGAGGCGATTCTTTACGATGAGCCGACCACGATGGTCGATCCACTGATGGCCGCGCACGTCGGCGATTTGATCGTCAAGTTGAAAGCCAAACTGAAAAAAACTTCGATCGTGGTCACGCACGATACGCATCTGGGTAAAAAGCTCGCCGACCGTGTCATTTTTTTGCAGGAGGGGCGCGTCGGATTTTTCGGCACGTGGACCGAATTGCAAAACACGAAGGATCCGTTCCTGCGCAATTTCCTGGCTCAGGATGAATTGATTCCGGCTTTGGAAGAATCCGCGTGAGTCAAACCTCGCCGCCCGCAGCCGCCGACGCCAAATCGCAACTTCGCCGGGTGATGGGATTTTGGGATTTGTTGCTGTTCAATATCGCGGCGGTATTGGGGCCGCGGTGGATCGCCGCCGCTGCGCATAACGGTACATCTTCCATCTCCTTGTGGGTTCTGGCCGCCGTGGGATTTTTTGTGCCGACGGCCATGGTCATCGTGGAATTAACTTCCAGATTTCCGGAAGAGGGCGGGCTCTACGCCTGGACCAAAAATGCGTTCGGCGATTTTCACGGGTTCGTGGCCGGGTGGACCTACTGGATATACACCATTTTTTATTTTCCAGCGTTGCTGCTCGCCAGCGCGAGTATGAGCGCTTATGTGGTCGGGCCCAGCGGAGCGGCGCTGGCGCAGAATCGCATGTTCCTGCTTGCTGGTTCGTTCGTGCTGTTGATTGTCGCGGTGGGATTGAACCTGATTGGCTTGAATATCGGCAAGTGGCTGCAGAACGCGGGCGGAGTTTCGACTTATTTGCCGCTGTTGATTCTGGCGGTGATTGCTTTTCTTTTGCTGCGGTCGCACGCATCGGTGACGGCATTTACCGTAGCGAACATGATGCCGCACTGGAATTGGGGCACGGTGAATTTCTGGCCGCAGATTGCGTTCGCCTTTACCGGCCTGGAAATCGGGTCGATGATGAGCGAAGAGGTGCGGGATCCGCGGCGGACTTTCCCTCGCGCGATTTTTGCTTCAGGGGCGCTGATTGCGGTCATCTATATCATCGGCACGTTGGCGGTGCTTTCGCTGCTGCCGGCGGCGGACGTGGACACCAAGAGTGGCGTATTTCAGGCGATCACGTCCGGATCGATGCTGCTGAAAATCGGATTCGTCGGCGTGCTGGCGGCGATGCTGGTTTCGGTGGGCAATGCCGGCGGAGTGGGCAGCACGGTCGCGGGAGTTTCGCGGGTACCCTTCGTCGTGGGGCTCGATCGTTATTTGCCGGCGGCGTTTGGAAAAATTCATCCGAAATGGAAAACGCCGTACGTGGCGATCCTGGTGCAGGCCGCGGTTTCGGCGGTGATTTTGCTGGCGACACAAATTAATGAGACGGCGAACAGCGCTTACCAGATTTTGGTGGACGCGACGACCATCGTTTATTTTGTTTCGCTGATGTACATGTACGCTTCGGCGATTCGCCTGGCTTATCGCAAGGACCGCACGACGACTCCGGGCGCGGTTTTGATTCCTGGCGGCGTGGTAGGCGTGTGGATCGCGAGCCTACTGGGAATTTTCGTGGTGCTTGGAGGGATTGTTCTTTCGTTTATTCCGCCAGATGAATCGGCGAATAAATTTTTGTTTGTATCCAAGCTGGTCATCGGGACGGTGGCTTCGGTCCTGTTCGGGTTGGCTTTGTATTACCGGGGAGCGCGGGCCAAGGCTCGCGAGGCGCGGGCTTCGGCGTAGGCTTTCATCGCCCAAGGTGCAGAAACATAAACCCGAAACCGCATCCTCGCTATGCGCCGATTTTCAAACCCCAGACGCTAATAGCGCTACGATTTCTACGCAAGGCGGCGGCAAACCGCCGCACTCCAAGGTAGGCTGGCGGGTCATCGAGTCGTGCCTGACGTTTTAGTGCACTGCGCGATTTTGCGTCGCGAGTTTCGTTTCGAGCGAGAAGCGTGGTTCGATTTTTGCGGTGGCATCGTGGCGCACGCGCGCTGCCACATATTCTCCCACCGCTGGGCCGTGCTTGAATCCGTGGCCGGAGCCGCCGCCCACCAGCCAGACGTTTTCCATTCGCGGATGCCGGTCGATCAGGAAATCTCCGTTCGAGGTGTTTTCGTATTGGCAGACGCGCGTTTCGACGACCGGCGCGCCGGTAAGCGCGGGGAAGCGGCGGGCGACGAATTCTTTCGCGGCTTCGGCGGCTTCTGCGCTGGCAATGCGGGATTGCTTGTCGGGATCGGCGGCGGCGCCGTGGCGGTCGTTGGCTACTTTGAAGCCGCGCGATTCGATGTCCGGCATTCCATAAAACTCGTCTTTGAGATAAAGCCAGGTGGGCATGGCCGGCTGAGTGAAAACGCGATCGCCGGGCGGGACGCCGAAGAAGAAAATTTCCTGCCGGGTAACGAACATGCGCGAGGCCATCACGTCGGGGAAAATTTTCGGCAGCCAGGAACCACAGGCGAAGACGAAAGCGCCGGCGGTGATTTTGTCTCCGGCGGGTGAAGTGATGGTCTCGAGTTTGGCGGCCTTGCTCGAAGGCTTGACCACGGCTTGATTGCGATATTCGACGCCTGCGGCAACAGATTGATCGACGACGGTGGCCACGGCGCGACGGGCCATCAGCACGCCGCTGTGCGGCTCGAAAATTCCCCAGGCGTCATCCTCGAAAGAAATTTGCGGGTAGCGGCGGCGCAGGTCGCGGACGGTTAGCTGTTCGCTGCCGACGCCATGGGCATGCAAAGTCGCCAGCGAATCGATAGCGTATTGATATTTATCGGGAGCGATCCAGAGAACGCCGGTTTTATGAAACAGGTGGGGGCGGCCGGCTTCGACGAAGAGTTCTTTCCACAGCGGGAGCGAACGCATGCTGAAGCGGGTGTAGATTTCGTCCGCGCCGTAGCCCATGCGGATGATGCGCGATTCGCCTCCGGAGCTGGAGCGCGAATTTCCGGGGCCGTACTGATCGACGAGAACAACTTTCGCGCCGGATTTTTGCAGCCAGCGAGCGGACCAGGCCCCGAAAACTCCGGCGCCGATTACGGCGACGTCGTAGGTCGCGGCTGGCAACTAAAACCCTTCCTCGATTAATTTTTTCGGCGTCAACCCACCGGGGCCGGACGGCGATTCATCTTTCTTCAGCAGGCTTTCGACGTACTTGGCCAGAATGTCGGTTTCGAGGTTCACCGCGTCGTTCACTTTCATGGCGCGGACGTTGGTGTTTTCGTAGGTGAAGGGAATAATGGCGATGTCGACGATGCCGTCTTGCCATTTGGCGACGGTCAGGCTGATGCCGTCGATCGCGATGGAGCCTTTTTCGGCGACGTAGCGGCGCAGATTTTCGGGAATGCGCACGGAGAGCCACCAACTGTCGCCTTCGGGTTCGAGGCGGGTGACGCGTCCGACCCCGTCGACGTGGCCCTGCATGAAATGGCCGCCGAGGCGGGCGCCGGCGGCGAGCGGACGCTCCAGATTCACCAGATCCCGCGGCTTTTTCTCGCCAAAATTGGTGCGTTGCAGGGTTTCCCCGGAAAGCTGCGCGGAGAAATGCATCGGATCGAAATGCGTGACGGTGAGGCAACAGCCATTCACTGAAATGCTGTCGCCGAGTTTCATGCCATCGGCCACGGAGACGTGGGTTCCAGGCTGCGAAGGCAAGTGCACCAGCAGCGCACCGCCATTGGCGTCGATATGCAGCGATTCGATTCGACCTACCTGTTCGGTGATTCCGGTGAACATGTGCGCGATTTCCTTGGAAGTTATCTCACGAAATTATTTGGCGCGGCGAAAATATCCTTCCACCACGAAGTCGGTGCCCCAGGAGAGTACCCCGACGTTTTGCAGCGGCCTTCGCTTTAAAAAGTTTCGGGCGGACAACTGAACAACCGGCACGCCATCGTTGCCCATGAACCGCGGAGAGTAAAAGAGAACCGCGCGGTCGACGATATCGGCTTCGAGGGCGGCGCCGTTTAATTCGGCGCCAGCTTCGATCATGACGCTCAGTATTTGCCGCCTGCCTAATTCTTTGATGACCAGGCCCAGGTCGACGCGGCGGCCGGGATTCTTCACCTGAAAAATTTCCAGGCCCAGGCGAGCGAGTTGTCGTGCGCGGGGCGACTGCGGCGATGCTTTGGTAAAGACTAGAATGTCGCGCGCCGCGGACTTGACCAACTTGGCGCGCAGCGGCAATCGCAAATGAGTGTCGACGACAACCCGCAGCAATTTTCGCCTGCGCGGAAGACGCGTCCGGTCGGTCAGCAGCGGGTCATCGGCCAGCACTGTTCCAATGCCGGTCAGAATCGCATCGGATTCGTGACGAAGTATCTGCACGCTCTGACGAGCCTGAGTGCCGGTGATCGGAGTCGCGTGATGGGAGTCGATGGAGATTTTTCCGTCCAGGGTGAGCGCGGACTTCAGCGTGACGAAGGGCAGACCGGTCTGGATCCACTTCGCAAAATCCTCGTTATACTTGCGCGAAACGTGTTCTCGCAGACCGTGCTCGACTTTAATCCCGGCACGCCGTAAGCGTGCGAGCCCGCGTCCGGCGACCAGCGGATTCGGATCCCGCATGGCGACCACCACGCGCTTAATCCCCGCGGCGATGATCGCTTCGGTGCAGGGTCCGGTCCGCCCGGTGTGGTTGCAAGGCTCGAGCGAGACGTACATGGTCGCACCGCGCGCTTTTTCCCCCGCGCGGCGCAGCGCGGCGATTTCCGCGTGGTCCCGCTGATCGTAGACATGAAACCCTTCTCCAACTATTCGACCGCCCTTGGTAATGACCGCTCCGACCAGTGGATTCGGATGAGCCAGCGCCACTCCACGCAAGGCCAAGCCTTGCGCGCGAGCCATCAGGTCGTCGTCGCGATACTTAGTCGAAGAGGGAATTGACATAAGTCTGGGCGTCGAAGGGAACCAAGTCGTCGATTTTTTCTCCGGTGCCGACGAAGCGCACGGGCAGGTTCAGTTCGCGCGTAATGGCGACGACGATGCCGCCCTTGGCCGTGCCGTCTAGTTTCGTGAGCACGATGCCCGTGACGCCGGCGTGGCTCCAGAATTCGCGGGCTTGGTTCAGGCCGTTCTGGCCGGTGGTGGCGTCGAGGACCAGCAGGACGTCGTGCGGAGCACCCGGAATGACTTTGGCGGCGGTGCGTTTCATTTTGTCGAGTTCGGCCATCAGGTTCGATTTGGTGTGCAGGCGGCCGGCGGTGTCGACGAGAACTACGTCCGCGCCACGGGCGGTGGCGGAGGTGAGCGCGTCGAAAACGACCGCGGAGGGATCAGCGCCGGGTTTTTGCTTGATCAATTCCACGGACGAGCGCTTGGCCCAAACTTCCAGCTGCTCGATGGCTGCGGCGCGGAAAGTGTCGGCCGCGCACAAGACGATTTTCGCGCCTTCTTTGCTGAGGCGGTTGGTGAGCTTGCCGATGGTGGTGGTTTTGCCGGTGCCATTCACGCCCACGACGAAAATCACGCGCGGGGCGGCGGAGCCGTTCGCTTTGGCCGCCGCGTCGAAGCCGTTGGCGCCGATGGTGGGCGCCGTCAATACTTTCAAGATCTGGTTTTTGAGTTCTCGCTTCAGCGAGCCGGGCTCGACCAGTTTGTGTTCGTTGACCTGCTGGCGCAGGGCGGCGAGGACTTCTTTGGTGGTGCGCACACCGAGGTCAGCGCTAAGCAGCGCGGATTCAAGCTCGCGCAGCAGTTCGGGATCGACCGGGCGGTCGCCGGTGAGGATTTGCTCGACGCGCGCGGAGAGTTCCGTGCGGGTCTTGCTGACGGAGTCCTTCAGGCGTTCGAGGAGTGTGGGTTCGGGCGGACCGAAGAGCGAGATCATTTGTCTTGGCGCGAGGCCTGTGAGGCTCGCGAACCTACGATTGTAGCAAAGTGCGGGAGCGAGGAGAAAATCCGTCGAAAACCGCGCCGTGTTCGAAGTGATCTATCCGAACGCCGCGTTTCTAACCCTGATCGATCCCCGCATCAACGTTGCTGGGCAAAGGCGGCGGCGAGCCGCCGCACCCCAAGGTAGGCTGGCGGCGGGCCAGCGGGAGTGGCTGCGCGGGTGTTTCGGCTCACCTTCACAACTTTTCGCGGAGCTCAGGGTTGCATCCGGCCAGGAAAAGCATCTGGTGTGGGCCAGGCGAAGCAAAAGGAAGCCCCGGTCCGCACTATCGGCCAAATATTAAAGTTGCGTTCGCTTGGCGGGCGGTCTATATTTCTGGCCGATTTGCAGTGTGGCCCGGCCAGTTAACGCCTGAATATCGTTTTTACCCCCTACTTTCTTGGAGAGACCGTGAAACCAAATTACTTGAAATTCTTTTTGTACTTGGCCATTGCGCTGGTTGTAGCCGGCTGCGGCGGCGGTTCGCGCCGGACCAACCCGATTACAGTTGCGATTACCGGAGCGCCCAGCACCGTCACGGTGGGCACCACCGCGAATTTGGGAGTCACGGTTGGAAATGACTCGGCCAATGCCGGTGTCACCTGGACGGTGACCGGGGGTGGCACCTTCACCTCGACCACTACCTCGCTGGTTTATACGGCGCCCGCCACGGTCCCGTCGCCTGCGACGGTAATGGTTACGGCCACATCAATTACTGACACGACGAAGTCGAATTCGGTGACTTTCACGATTGTTGCGGCGCCGGTAATCGCTGTCACGATCACCGGAGCACCCAGCACGGTTACCGTAAGCAACACGGCGACATTAGGGGTCACCGTTGCCAACGACTCGGCGAACGCCGGAGTCACCTGGGCGGTTACTGGTGGCGGAACGTTTACGTCGACCACCACGTCCCTGGTTTACACGGCCCCGGCCACGGTGCCCACGCCGGCTACGGTCACGGTTACGGCCACGTCGATCACCGACACGACCAAATCGAATTCGGTGACTTTCACCATCGTTTCGGCCTCGGCGCTTTCGGTACATATCACCGACCCGCTCAACACGATCGCCGCTGGCTCGGCTGCGGTCACGATCAACGCGACGGTGACCAACGACGGCAGCACGCCAGGAGTGACCTGGAGCATAGAAACTACCAACACCACCATGAACTGCCAACCGGCCTGCGGAACTCTGACCAACGCAACAACCACCAGCGTGGTCTATACGCCGCCGGCCACCGTGCCGTCGCCGCCGAATGCGACGATCATAGCTACCTCCAATTCGGACACCACCAAGTACGGCGAGAACACCTTCACCATCACCGGCAGCAGTAACGCCGCCACCTGTACCACGCCGGGCAATCTGGGCCAGGAATCAGCGCTGACCCAGCCCTACGCATTTATTCTTAAGGGCCAAGATGCTGACGGAGATCAGCCCCTCGATTACATCGGAAGTTTCACTCCGGATGGGAGTGGAGGCATCACGCACGCCGACTTGGACATCAACGGGTTCAGCGTCGGATCGAATCAGACCTCGATCGATCTCAACAACAGTTCGTATTCCTACGGCTCGGATGGCCGCGGTTGTTTGTTCTTATCCTTCACCGAGATTACGCCGACCGTAAAGCCGGTCAAGGCGTCGGTGTTCCGGGCCCATGCCAAGCATTCCCGGAAGTTGACCGCGCAGCAAAAGCCGCGCCGTGCGGTTTCCGAAGAAGTAACGGTCATTTTCGCGTTCGCGATCGAAAACGGCAGCCCCACCGGACGCATCCAGGAATTTGACAACCTGACCGGCGACGGCTTCTTCGCAGCCGGCCAGATGCATCAGCAGACTGTGGGGGACTTCGCACTGTCCGGTCTGAGCGCGAACTTTGCGTTCGGCATCGACGGTTGGGTCACGGATGGATTGGGCGGACTGGAGCGGTCGGCGATCGCCGGCAGCTTCGCCAACTCCACCGCCGGGGCGATCACTAGTCTAACCTCCGACTCGAATATCGGCGGAGACGTCTCCGGCGAGCAACCCGGCGGATCGGGCACTCTGGATACGCCCAGCGCTACCACTGGTCGTGGAGAGGGGCAGCTCACCGTTAACACGGACGAGGGCCAGTTGATCTTTGACTTCGTCTACTACGTGGTCAACGATGCGGACATTTTCGTTATGTCCAGCGACGCTACGAACCAAGCCTCCGAAACTCTATTCGCCGGCCGCGCGCTTTCCACTGGCACCACCAGTGGGGCGCCGAGCGGGAACTTCCTCTCCGCGCAGACGGGTCTGGATTGCAGCAGCTGCCCGGGCGGCAGCGAAGGCAATAACGTCGCGCTGATCGGAACCCTCAACGTCACCGGTGCGGGAACCGCCAGCGGGACCAACTACGCGAACGACGCCGGAACGTTCACCACCAGCCCGTTCACCGGCACCTTTGCGCTGGAACTGGCTACGCAACGCGGGCAGGTTACAGGAGGAACGACGGTAGATCCGCCGGTCGCCTACTTCACGAATACCGGCTCGGAAGACGACATCGTCGCCTTCCTGGTCGGCACGGATGACTTCGGTTCGGGCGGGTTTGTGCTGTTCCAAACCAAGTCGACACCTGCGTACACTGCGGCTAGTATCACTGGCAATTACGCTTACGGGACGGCGGAAGACATTTCCGGCCTAAACGGAAGCGCGACCGGCGTGTGGAATTTCGACGGCGTCTCGGCTTACACCAACATTCTGGACCTGGTGCAGCCGGGCGGCACTTCCACCACGCCTTTCCTGTTCAGCGGCACCTACACCGTGAATGTGAGTGCGGACGGTTCGGGAACCTACTCGCAGCCGGCCGGAACCACGAATGCTCTGGTAACCAACGGCATTGTGATCCTGGGCATCGAGGAAGACAGCATCCAACCGCAACTGCACGTATTCATTCAACAACCCGAATAGCAGTTAGTTCGAGGTTCGCAAGGATAGAAGAGGCCGGCACCGTTGTTAGGTGCCGGCCTTTTTTTGCTTGGGAATAATCAAGCCTTGGGGATTTCGGCGAGGCTGGTGTAGATCGGCAGCCCCAAGCTGCGTCCGACGCGGACCATTTCGTCGGCGCCGGCCGATGGGCCGCCAACGCGGAGGATGGCGTCGCACTTGGACTGCAGGCGCACGGCGATGGGGTGGAAAATTTCGTTGAAGGCGGCGTCGCCGATTTTCTGGGAGCCGGCGAGGGCAACCAGCGGCAGCGCAATCCATTCGCCGAGCATCGGGATGTGCCCGGCGCGGAAAATCGGCAGGGCGTAGGATTCCATTTGACGGACGTTCTTCTCGATCAACTCCGGATCATCGTTGGTGCCGGAACGGTAGGGGCCAGCGATCAGGATCATCATGGTGGCGATATCGTGGCACAGAAATCGGGCGGGCGTCGAGTGACGGGTGCGGGAGTAGGTTGTTTAGGGGACCGAATTCCAATTCGAATACGTTCCTCAGGGGCGAAAGCCCTGGGTTGCTGAGGAGGCTATGTCGGAGCTAAAGCTCCGACCCCCTAAAAAGGCGACGGCGGAAGGCGGAGCATTGCTGAGATTTTCTTCGCGAATGTTTTGCGCCTTGCGGGCGTGAAAAGCAGATTCTCGCTGCGCTCGGAGTGACGGCGCTTTTTGCGTGCACGTATTTGGTAAATGGGCGGTGCCCGAGGCGGCGGTTCGAAGCTAGACTTCGACCAGCGTGGGGCTGAGGCGCAGGCGGCCGGCTTCGATTGAGGCTTCCAGTGCTGCCACGACTTGCGGGTCGAATTTCGAGATGGCCAGCGAATGGATGCGGTCGCGGGCGAATTGAATGTCCATGGCGGTTTGATACGGGCGATTGGTGGTGATGGCGTCGAAGGTATCGGCCACCGCGATGATGCGGGCCATCATCGGAATTTGATCGCCGGTCAGGCCGTGCGGGTAGCCGGCGCCGTCCATGCGTTCGTGGTGCAGTTCGATGCCGGGCAGCATGTCTTTCAACTGCGCGACCGGACGCATGATATTGGCGCCCTTGGTCGGATGCTGCTTCATCAGCTCGAATTCTTCGTCAGTGAGTTTTCCCGGCTTCTTCAGCACGCGGTCGTCGACGCCGATTTTTCCTACGTCGTGCAGCAGGGCTGAAATACGCAGGCGGTCGAGTTCTTCGGTATCGAGATTCATGTATTCGCCGATGATGATCGAATATTTCGCCACGCGTCCGGAGTGACCACGGGTGTAGGGATCCTTTTCGTCGATGGCCGCGGCGAGCATGCGGATGGAGCCCAGGAAGAGTTCGCGATTTTCGGCGGCGGCTTGTTTCAGGCGTTCGACGTACTGCTCGATATCGCCGGCCATGTTGTTGAAAGTTTCGGCCAGCTCGCTGATTTCGGCGGCGCCTTCGACTTTCACGCGTTCATGAAATTCGGCGCGGCTGATGGCGCGGACCGATTCGACCAGTCCGCGAATCGGGCGAGTGATGCCGACGGCGAAAAGGTATCCGATCAGCAGCGCCGCGATGGTCACGCCGACGACGAAGGTCAGCGCCTGATGGGTCAATTCACTCACGCCGGCGTCGATGCGGGCTTCGTCCAGGCTGCGTTCGGCGATGACCGCCCAGCCTAATTCTGGAATGGTGCTGTAGGTGCCGATCATTTCGCGCGATTTGCTGCTGCCCTGGATGGGTTGCGAAAAATGCATGGTTTCCGTCGCGTGCAATTCCTGCGGCAGTTCCTTCAGGTGTCGCACGATCGGCGAACTGGAAGTGACGTCGCGGCCGGGAACCACGTCACGCGTATCGGGAT
Organism: uncultured Acidobacteriota bacterium; assembly: GCA_963847695.1. Taxonomy (GTDB): domain Bacteria; phylum Acidobacteriota; class Terriglobia; order Acidiferrales; family UBA7541; genus Palsa-295. The sequence goes on from CAWKAX010000022.1 coordinate 15,382, forward strand.
GGGCCACGATGTGGCCGTGGCCATCGACGATAAAGACGAGACGCTCGCGTACGCTCGCGTCGCGGATGCGGTCGGTGAGGCGGTCGATCGAAACGACCGCGGCGAGCATGCCGGAAAATTGTCCGTCGGAGGAAAGCGGGACCGCGACGACCAGCGCCGGGCGATTGTCTTTGCCCAACGCGAAAGGCTCGCTGACGTAATTCAGTCCCTGGAAACTGGCTTGGAAGGCGCGTTTCAGCGCGACGCCGACAAACGGATCCGGATCGACGCTGAAGCTGCCGGCGGATTGTCCCTTGGCCTGCTGGTTGACTACGGTGACGTACAAGATGTTGGCGTTATTTTCGACGAAGCTCTGCAGCAGACGAGCGAGTTGCGGCGCGTGATTGGCGTCGTCGACGTTCGAAATCCAGCCGGTGAGGGCGAGGACTTGGCGCTGGCTGAGCAATTGTTCGCGGAGATTTTGCTCGAAGAGCAAAGTTTCGCTGGCGAGGGAGCGGGTGATTTCGCTTTGCTGCACGCGCTCGGTGTTTTCCAGTTTTTCTTCGCTGAGGCGGAGCACCTGGCGGTGGTAGAGCCAAAGCGGCGTGACCGCGACGAGCAGCAGCGCGCCCATGACAATCCACAGGATGCGCCAGCGCTGCATGGTCGGTCTTTTAGGTAGCTTCGGAGACACAGTTATCCCGCGTATTCCACTAGCAAAATGCTAGCGGAGCGGAGTGCTCGCGGGCAACGGGACGAAAGTACTGGGGTTGGCGGATAAGCGACAGAGCTGTTGGCGGTTAGGTACGGGTGGCAGGGCGCGTTTTCGGGTGAAAATCGGGCGTGAAACAGGGCTCGGATTGAGTGGCTTCGGCCTCGGCTGGTCGCCGCGCTCAGGCTTGGTCGTCGTTCTCGTCCTGATCTTGGTCGCGGTTATCGATGCGCGGTTCGGTACCGGCGATCAGGCGTTCGATGTTGCCGCGATGTTTGGCGATCACCAGCAGGCAAATCAGGAGCGTGCCGAAGGTGACGAATTCAGGCGGGGCATGGCCCGGCGCGTAGAGCACGTAGAGGAAAAGAGGCAGCGCGGCCGCGGCGGAGATCGATCCCAGCGACGAATACTTCCAGAAAATTACGACGAGTAGCCACAGCGCCGCGGCAGCCACTACCGCTTGCCAGCAAATCGGGATGAAAACGCCGAGGCCGGTGGCGACTCCTTTGCCGCCGTGGAAATTCAGCCAGAAGGTAAACATGTGACCGAGAACGGCGAAGATCGCGGCGACCATCAGCCAGCGGATGTTGTCGTGGGTCCAGCGGGCCGCCAGCCAGACGGCGAGGTAGCCCTTTCCGGCGTCGAGCAGCAGGGTGAGAATTCCGGCGAATCTTCCGGCGTTGCGGGCCACGTTGGCGGCGCCGATGTTTCCGCTGCCGACTTCGCGGATGTCGCGGCCGCCCAAAACTTTTACGATGACGAGGCCGAAAGGAATCGAGCCTAGCAGGTACGCCATCACCGGAATGACCCAGGTCTGGTTCAACGCGCGTCCTTGAAGAAGGGAAATGTGGCCAGCTTGTGGTACTCGGACCCGACCGGCTTCAGCACGCTCTGGTAGAGATGAAACTCGTGCGGGCGTGCCGCGCCGAAATGATACGACTTCAGCGGCTCGGCTGCAGCAAGCAGTTTTGGTATACCGCGCGCGGAGCCTAGCCGCGCCAGAGTGATATGCGGAACGTATTTTCTATTCTCAGGCACGAAGCCCAAACGCTCGAGACGCGATTCGATGGCGGTGGCCAGCTCGGGCAGATTGGGCGAATGTTCCACGCCGCAGAACATCACGCGCGGCTGTTTCGGATCCGGGAAGAATCCCACGCCACGCAGCGCGAGCAACACCGGCTCGTTCGAATGAATTTGCGCGAGCGCCTCAGTGATTTGGGGCACAAGCGATTCGTCGGCGTTTCCGAGAAATTTCAAGGTGAGGTGCAGCGATTCTCGTTTCGACCAGCGGATACCGGACGCGTTACTTTTCAGTTCGGCGAGCGCGCGTTCGAGTGCATCGCAAACTTCTCCGGGCAGGTCGAGTGCGACGAAGAGGCGCATGATTAGGAGCGGGCGGTAGCAGGGAAGAGGAAATGGCGGCGGACGGCATCGAGCGCCGACTGCGTGGCAAAACTGCGGATGCGTTCGCGATTGCCGGGGTAGCGGTAAGCGCGTTCGCGCGGGCCGCGCTCATCGGCGAGGCCAATATGCACCAAGCCCACCGGCTTTTCCGGCGTGCCGCCTCCGGGTCCGGCGATTCCGGTGATGCCCACACCGATCGTGGCTCCGGTACGTTTGCGAATTCCTTCGGCCAGTGCCAACGCGACTTCTGAGCTGACCGCGCCCTTGGATTCGATCATTTCTTTCGGCACGCCGACCATCGAAGTTTTGAGGTCGTTGCTGTAGCAGACCACGCCACCCAGAAAATATACGGAGCTGCCGCCGAGATTGGTCAGGCGCTCGGCCAGCATGCCGCCGGTGCAGCTTTCGGCCACAGCGATGGTGGCGCGGTTTTCGGTGAGGATGCGCGCGACTACTTCTTCCAGGGTTTCGCCGTGCATGGAATACAAATGCTCACCGAGCGCGAGGGCCATGCGCTGGGTGATTTCGTCCAACACCTTTTCGGCGTGCGCCGCGTCGCGCGACCAGATTCGCGGATGCAATTGAACTGCTCCGGGCGAGGCCAGGATGGTCGTTTCGGTATCTGGATACAATTCGTAGAGGGGACGCACGCGAGTTTCCACGTCTGATTCGCCGAGGCCGGTGATGCGCAGGTCGCGGGTGAAGAGGCGTTCGTCGCTCGAAATTTTCTCCAAGCGCTGGCGCACCTGCGCTTCGAAAATGGATTTCATTTCGGAGGGCACGCCAGGCAGCAGGACGACGATGCGGCCTTCGGATTCAAGCCACAAGCCGGGCGCGGTGCCGTTGGGATTGGGCAGAACGGTCGCCCCTTCGGGCACCATCGCCTGGCGCTTATTGATTTCCGGCATGGCGCGGGCAAAGCGGCGAAAGCGTTCTTCGATTTCGCGGACGATGTTTTCGTCGAGGCGAAGCTTGCGCCCGAGCAGCTCGGCGACGGTCTGGCGGGTACGATCGTCGTCGGTAGGGCCCAGGCCTCCGCAGGCGATGACCAGCTGCGCGCGCCCCAGCGCGTGCCCGAAAGTCGAATGCATTTCAGCCGGGGAATCGCCGACCACGGATTTATGAATGATGCGGATGCCCAGGCGGTTCAGCGCGTCGGTGAGCCACAGCGAATTCGTGTCCTGCCGATACGGGGTGAGAAGCTCGGAGCCGACCGCGATGATCTCAGCATTCATCTATAAATGTTTTACGCGAGGAAGGCGGGGCAAGCAAGTAGGTCAGACGCGGCCGAAGAAGGCGAAGCTGGCCCAGCCTTCGTAAATGTCCGACCAGGCGTGGGCGATCATGTTGGCGCGAAGGTTGCGGCGCCAGGCCGCGAGTGCGCCGTAAAGAATACCGAGCGCGGCAATGACGATGACTTGCTTCCAGCCCTGGTAGGTGTGCGCCAATCCAAAAACGAGGCCTTGTAGGATTACTGCGGTGACGATGCTGCGGCTCGCGGCTCGGAATTGATTTTGCAGGTAGCCGCGGAACACTAGTTCTTCGCAGATGCCGGCGGAAATCGAAAGCAGAATCCACAGAGAAATTTCGAGCACGCCGATCGGAACTTGATATGGCGTGGTGGGCGTTTGAATGCGGTCGACTATTCGATGAACCAGCCAGGCCGTGAATTCCCAGACAACCCAGAAGGGAAGCGCGATGGCGACGTCGGTCGCGATGCCGCGCCAACTGGTCCAGCGGCCGCCGGTCAGGTCGCGCAATGTTCCGCCGCGCCAGTGGACTCCGGCCCAAGCCCAGTAAGCGATGCCCCATTCGAGGGCAATTGAAATCAGGTAATTGCGCAGCATGGCGGTGTGGCTGGGTGACGAAGTCGCACCGGGGGCCGCTGCCGCGGAGTGCTTGGCAATCGCCAGAATCGAGGGCAATAGATAAACCAGCAAAATGGTGAGCGTGTGCCACCAGGGAGCGATCAGGCGGCGTTCGAGTGATGGCGGGGCGTCTGGCGCGTCCACAAAACCTCGCAGCGAATGATGCCCGATGCTACTGCTGATACGCGCACTACTGGGAAATATTTCGGTTAGGTATTCAGCGGAAGGCCCTCGACATCCCAGTCGAGGGAAAATAGCGCACTGGTGGTGGTGATCATGGCGCGGCGCGAAGGCAGCAGCGCGAGTCCCACGACGTTGCTGCCGCTGAGGACCACATCAGCTTCGGCCTGCGGGGTGATGCGCACGATGCCGCGTTTGCCGCCGAGCGAACCGGCGACGTAAAGATTTCCGGCGCGGTCGAAGGCCAGCCCCTGCGGACGCCCGAGGCCGCGGAAAAATGTGCTGACTTCGCCGGCGGGATTGATGCGGTAGACGCGATCGAAACTCGAAGTGGTTGGGCCGGTGACGTAGAGTTCGTCGGCCGCGCTGAACGCGAGGTGATAGGCCGCAAGCGAAGGCTCCAGCGTGGCGAAGACGAAAATTTCCCGCTCCGGATTAATCTTGAAAATTGTGCCACTGCGATCGCCGACGTAGAGGTTGCCGGCTTTATCGAACGCGAGCCCGGTGGCGATGCCCATGCCTTCGATCCACTGCATGGAACGGCCGTCGGGCGAAACGCGGTGAATGGTGCCGTCGTTGCGGCTGGAGACGTAGAGAAAACCGTCGCGATCTATGGCGAGGCCCGTGGGATTCATCATTTCGGTGATGAAGGGCTTGATGGCGTTGGCTGGCGTAACTTTGTAAAGCGAGACCGGAACTTTTTGGCCACGCTGGCCGCTGAAGGTGACGTAAGTATTTCCCTCGGCGTCGACCGCCGGGCTGGAAACCGGATGCAGGTTGTCGGCGACTTGCGCGCCCAAAGCCAGCGGGAACGGCGCGCTTGCTTCCGCGCCCATTTTTATGCGCAGGCTGCCGCCTTCGGCGCCTTCGGGCACGCGCGCTACGAGGAAATTGTCGCCGGCCAGAACCAGGCTGCCTTCGGCGCCGCCGAATTCGACCAGCGGCCGCGCGTGCGCGCGGGTGCCGAATCCGCTGCCGCGAATGGTCAATTCGCCGCCCGGGAGGGCTGCGTGCGGTTTCACCGTGTCAATTTTAGGAATGCCGTTCGATGCCAACTCTAGGTCCTCGCGTCGAGCTGAAATTGTACTATTTTTTGCGTTGGGATGGGCGTGCGCAGGTCGGGAACGGAAAGTAATGGCCCCGGCGGCTGAAGACGCGCGTCCGGGGCGTGGGTTATCGGCACGGCTGAAGCCGTGCCCTGACGAGAACCGATTTTCGAGGTAGTTACAAGCCGGCGGCGCGTGCCAGCCACAGACCGATCGCGGCGTAGACGCCCGCGATCCAATCGTCTGCCATGATCCCCCAGCCGCCCGGTAACGATTCCGCTTGCCGCGCTGGCGACGGCTTCCAAATATCGAACAGCCGAAAAAGTATAAAACCCACCAGCAGATATTTCCAGCTGAGCGGAGAGTTCAGTGAGATAAGTCCGAACGAGGCGTCAAAGCTTTGGGGCGGGGTCGCCCTCCACCACACTGGAACACCGCAACCGAGAAGAAGCGTCAAATGCTGGCCGGAAACTTCGTCAATGACCACGCGCTGGGGATCTTTGATGCGCCAAAAGTCCGCAGCGCGAGTCGCACTCCAGACTCCCACCGCCGCGATGATGATCGTCAAGAAAACTTGCGACACCAGGATGAAGTCAAAATCGCTTGGCATTCGTCCCTGGAAATGGATGTCCGTAATTAGCGTAATCCAGAAAGGAAGGATCGCAATCAGCAGGCCCGCCAGCGAGCCAAGAGTCCCAGGGGCTTTGGGGAAGTATCCGAGACCGCCGGCCGTCGCGAGGAAAATCGCGAAGCGAGGTTTATTCGCTGGCGACTGCGATGCGGAGCCGTCGCCGGCTGCGGGTGTCGGCTCAGTTTTTGTGTTCATCTTTCGGAGTGGAAGAGTGGGCGCGGGAATCCGTGGCCGAACCTTCGTCGTCAAACAGCGAATCGTCAAACGCCGGCTCGCTGATAGTGTATTTCTCGGTGGCCCAGTTGCCCAGGTCGTGCAACTGGCAGCGTTCGCTGCAGAAAGGAAATTCAGCGTCGGTCGCCGAATCCGTCGGCTTTTTGCAAATGGGGCAGCGATGTTTCATGGCTCGGCTAAGACTAACACGAAAAGTTTTTGTTATGGCAAGCGCCGGGTGAAGCGCGGATTTACGCGAGGACTACGAACGGCGAAGCCGCTGATTGCGGTCTCGTATTGGCGCTGGGCTTTTCGAATTCGGTGACGCGGCCGATCAAATCGTAGTGCTTGGCTTCGGTGATCTCGATGGTGGCCATCGTTCCGGGCGCGGGAAGTTCTGCAGCGTCATTCACCCCGGCAAATTCGGTGACGTAGACTTTGCCGTCGATTTCGGGCGCCATGCCTTCGAGGCGAGCTTCCCAGATTAAATCGGTGTCCTTCGACGGGCCGTCGAGCATCACGCGCATGGTCTGGCCGACTTTCTGCCGCAGATTTGCAGTGGAGATTTTCTTTTGGACGGACATCAAAGTGTCGCGGCGACGAGCGATGGTTTTCGCGTCAACTTTGCCATCTAGCGCAAAACTCTTCGAGGTGTCTTCGTCAGAATAGGAGAACACGCCGAGCCAGTCGAGTTTTGCGGCGCGCACAAAATCGCAAAGCTCCTCGAAATCTTTTTCGGTCTCGCCCGGGAATCCGACGATGAAGGAAGTGCGAATCGAAACGCCCGGAATGGTCTTGCGCGCTTTCTCTAGCATTTTTAGGAACGCGTCGCCATTGCCGCCACGCTTCATGCGCGCGAGGACGTTGCGGCTGGCGTGCTGCAGCGGCACATCGATATATTTCGCCAGGCGCGGATGCGCTGCGATCGTATCGAGCAGCTTGGGCGTGATCCGGTTCGGATAGCAGTACAAGAACCGCACCCAGTTTAGATCTTCAATCTGCGCCAGGCGCTCAAGCAGCGTGGCCAAGCCGTCACGAATGCCCAGGTCTTCGCCGTAGAAAGTAGTGTCTTGCCCGATCAGCGAAATTTCGCGCACGCCCGCAGCCGCCAGGTTTTCCGCTTCGCGCACTACGGATTCAAAACGCCGGCTGCGGAATTTTCCGCGCAGCTGCGGGATGACGCAGAAGGTGCAGGGATGGTCGCAGCCTTCGTTGATCTTGATGTAGGCCGTGTGGCGCGCGGTGGCGAGAATCCGGGGCGTCGCGTCGTTGTACAAATAATCGGGCAGGTCGGCGGCGTGGGCATCGTTTATATCGGGCGCGCGCAACTTGCCTTCGCAGGCTTCCAAAATCTTTTCCACTTCGCCGGTACCGATGACCGCGTCGACTTCCGGAATCTGCTCGCGAATATCGTTGCGGTAGCGCTCGACCATGCATCCGGCGACGATCAGTTTCTGGGCTTTGCCGAATTTTTTGTATTCGGCCATCTCTAAAATTGAATCGACGGACTCCTTTTGGGCCGGCTCGATGAAGCTGCAGGTATTCACCACCAGCACGTCGGCTTCGCCCGCCCGCGGGGTCAATTCGTAACCCGCGCGCGCGAGAATACCCATCATCACCTCGCTATCGACGAGGTTCTTGGGGCATCCCAGGCTGACGAAACCTACTTTGGGCATGACTGTGGCGTCCTTGGCCAGTGCGGAAACATCGATTCTACCATATTTAATGGGGCTAATCGCGTCGCGGATCTGGTGGTCAGGCGCGCAACTTTTCCCGGCGCGCCGAGTTCATCCTTACGGCTCATAACGGAATGATGATTCGAAAACGCGGTCGGTGTAGACTGGCGCAGGTAACAGGTGGCCTTTTGGGGGTTCGAATGAATGCGTTTTTCAATTTTCTCTCGAGCCGCGCGGCCAAGCTGCTCGCCGCTCTCGCGATTTTTGTTTTCGCCACCGGCCTAGAAGCCCGGCCGTTGCCGCAAGTCAGCACGCAACCCGTAAATCCGCCGCAAACGCGTCCCGCGCCGCGGCCTTCGCCGGGAAAGCCATCGCAGCCGTCGCCTGGAAAACCGCAACAGCCGTCACCCGGAAAACCGCAGCAGCCCTCGCGTCCGCCATCGAAGCCGGGCAAGCCGGGAGATCGCCCGTCGATCCAGCCCGTGCCGGGACCGGGGAAGCCGCAGCCGGGAAAGCCGATCAATCGCCCGGTCAGACCTACGCCGCTGCCCGGGCCGCGTCCGCAGCCGGGCAAACCCGGATATCGTCCGCCGTCGCGTCCGCCCGGATATCGCCCGCCGCCGTACAACTGGCGCCCCGGAGATTACGATCGCATGCGCCGCTATTACCGCCGGAATTTTGGCTACATCAATCGTGGACGCCGGCCGGTTTTCATCATTGGCGGATACATTCCGTTTGGGGATCGCGGATATTTCTCGCCGATTCCGCCGGGCCTTCTGACCTATCTGCCGCCACCACCGCCGGGATACGTGATCGGATATTTCGACGGCTACGCGGTGGTCTACGATCCGATTACGTTTGAAATTATCAGCTTCGCGGATTTGCTGAGCTGAGCGCGCGCGCGAGCGCTGACGGAAAGCTGTGGTGGAAGTTACGTTCGCTGGGCTGCGGCTGGCGAACGTAGTTTCAACATGCGGTAAATCCAGAATGCGGAAATTGCCGCGGCCACATGCTTGATGCTGTGGCCACTTACGATCCTGCCTGCGTCGAATATCATCGCGTCTGCGGCTTCGAAAAGTTTTGAGGCGACGTAAATCCCCAGCGCCACGATTAAATCTCCGCCGCGGGTGTATCGCGGAGGAAAAAGCGCGACGAGCAATAAGAGAATCGCCAGAGAGCCGAATTGCACCAGCGCGTAGAGGCGCAGGTCGCCCTGGCCTCGATCCTGCGTGAAATTCCAATACAAGACGCTGGCGAAGCCCAAGGCGAGCAGAGGCACGAGCGATCGCAGTCCGGCTTTCACCGAGATGCGTTCACCGATTGTCGCCGCCAGGAGCGACATGAAACCGAGCGTCATCGGCAGGCGATCCCACACCAAACGCGCGTCGTCTGGAGCGGCATGATAGTAGCCGGAGCCGAACGTGGTGAGCGCAACGCCCAGAAAAAATAAACCATACGGCCACTTCTCGGCCGAATCGATGAACAAAGGCTTTTCGTTCGCCTTGCGGTCGCGGAGAACGAGCTGCAGGCCAAGCACGCCGGCGAGCAGGAAAAATAAATTCGAAAGAACGTTTCCGGCGTTGGGAATCGCGCCCAAGGAACGCGTGTCGGCGAAGTGGTGGTAGGCCTCACTCTGTGGAATCGGCGGCACGAAAACCATCGCGGCAGCCATCGCTGCAACCACAGCGAATAACAACAAAAATTTCCAGCGTTGGCTGTTGTTCAAGGCGGTTGCGGCGCTCACGATTGCGCGGGAGTGGCGGTGCGCAGGCTTTCGCGGATCATTTTCAGCAGGGCAGACATTTGTTGGGCGGGGGCGGCGTGATTGCCGAAGCGCGCCGATTCGTAAAGCTCCGTGAGTTGCGCGACCGGCGCTGCGGCAGCATCTGACGCCGGAATTGCGGCGGCGAATTCCTGCGCGGTTTGTGACGGCGATTTCTTCCAGCCGCGCTTTTCCAGCATGCGCAGCATTTCGCGATATTCCAGTGTGGCCAGCGAGGCGGTGATGTTGCCGCCGCGGCGCGCGCGCAGGCTCCAGCGCGCCATCATGAAAGTGAAGAGCGCGCGGCCGCGCAGGTACAGCAGGATCATCAGCAGAATGACCAGCAGGCCGGGCAAGAAGTAACGCGAATTCTCCGCGCGTTTATCGAGCTGCAAAATGAACTTGATAGCCGAGCGCTGTTTCTCTTCGTAATACTTGCGCGCACTCTCGCTCCAGTTGCGTCCGGATTTTTGGGCGTCCAGCGCCAGCGTCATCTGATGGCCGAAATCGTAATTGATGATCCACTCGCCCCAGGCGAATTGAAACCAATCCCAATATTTTCCGAGGCGACTGAAAAGTCCGTTGCGGTGGCCCTCTCCGGAAGGCGTGGGATCGAAAGTAATCCAGCCGTAACCCGGAAAGAAAACTTCAACCCAGGTGTGGGCATCGCTGGCGCGGACGATCCAGTCGCCGCCCAGGTCGTTGTATTCGCCGGGTAAAAATCCGCCGACGTAGCGCGCCGGAATTCCCACGTCGCGCAGCATCACGGTCATAGCCGCGGCGAAGAACTCGCAGTGGCCGGATTTTTTGGTGAAAAGAAAATAGGCCAGCGGGTCTGCGGTCTGTCTGCCGTTCAGGTTCAGGCTGTATTGAAAATGGGCTTTGAGATAGGACTCGATTGCGGCGGCCTTGTCGTATTCCGTCGGCGCGTTCGCGGTGATTTGCTCCGCCAGCTTTTTGATGCGCGGATCGAGTTGCGGCAACTGTAGATAGGTATTCACCACATTTTGCGGGTAAAGCGTGGATGCGATGCGCAACTGCGCCGGCGGTACCGATGGGACCATCGACACGCCCTGGTAGCGAGTTTTGGTTTCGTTGTGAGCCGGATTGCTCAGCGAACCGGTGTCATCGAGCAGCAGAAAACTTTTGCTTTGGTTGCTGCCGGCCAGATCCGCTTCGTTGCCGAAGCGGCCTTGCAGCGATTCGATGCGCGGCGCGACAAAAATCGCGTCCGAAGCGATCGGCTCCATCAGCACGGTGTATTGCAGGCGGAAGGAATCTCCGGCGGGCAAGACCGGCGGATTCATTTCGTAGACGCCGTTCGAATCGGCGGGGATCACGATCTGATCGTGCTGCGGCGGAGTGAACCAGCGCTTGCCATCGAAATTGGTCAGCACGATCCCGCGCCAGTGAACATTGAAAGCGCTTTCGGGATTGCCTTCGACGTGAATGCGCATCACCACCTGACTGCTTTGCTGGATCTGGCCGATCTGGCCGAGGGTCACGTCATTGCTGAATCCGGTCATCAGGCTGGGCTGCAGGCTCAGCGCGCTCAGGTAGCCGGAAGTGACGCGGGGAATCGCGAAGAAAAATACGGAGCCGATCGCGAGGGTGCCGATCGCTACCAATCCCGAAGTGATGCCGAGTGCCCGGTTTAATTTTCCGGCGAGCGGCGAACCTGGTTCAAGCGGTGGCGATACGGCGTTGTCCGCGCCGCGGCGAATTTCTAGCGCGACGAAAGTGGAGACCGCGAGCACCAGAAAAATCGCGAGCGCGATGAGAAACGAAGTTTCGACCGTGAGAATCGCCGAGGCCAACATGCAGGTGACGGCCAGCATGGCCAGGAAGGCGAAGTCGCGATTGGTTCGCGCCGAAAAAAGGCGCACCAGCGTGGCGAAAAGCATCAGGTGGATTGCGGCGAGCAGCGCGGCGTAGAGCGTCGGATTCGGCGCGCCTTCGGCGAGATTGCGCGAGATGACCCAGAGATCGATGGGAAAGAAAAGAAAATAGCCGAGGACCAGCCCGGTGGCGAGACGCGCGGAAAGTTCGGGCCCGCGGAGTTTCCAGATACGGACGCCCTTGTAAATCAGCGCGACGGGCGTTAGGGCTGTAGTGACGGGGTCCAGCTTGCCGGTGGAAATGACCGAAATGATTCCGGTCGAGACGAGGAGGAACAGCGAGACTTCGAAATAGCGCTGGACCGCCGGCAGCGGCGGCGCAGTGACACGCGCGGTGGAAGCGGACGCCATAGGACTCATATATATGATAGCAGCGCCCGGGAAAGCGGCGTTTTGGCTGAGGGCCAGCAATGCCTAATGAATCATGGCGAAAACGGCGAAGGGTGGCGTTTAATGCGGTTTTTCGATGGCTTGAGTCGCTGCTGCGGCGAGCTTTCTGGTGGCGCTGGAAACTGGAAGGGTGCCCAGATTTTTTAGCCGCAAGGCGCGGGTTCGAGGCGGCTTGGGCAGATTTTTGACTCGTGCCAGAAAGGGAATCAGCGTGATGCTTCGGAACGTCACCCCGTGGCGCGCGGAAGGCAATTCTTCGAGCGTCAGGTTTTTCAGTCTCAGGCTCTCCGCGAAATATTTTTCCAGTTCGGTTTCTGACTGGCGCGTGATCTCAATTGCCGGGAATTGCCACATGCGTGAAAACAGCACGTCGTCATGCGCGCCGGGATCTTTGACCAGCAGCGTGCGGCCTTTGGGATCCAGCAGAATTAGCGCGGCGATGGTTTGGGCTACCGGTGCGCGTTTTTTGCGCGGCGCTGGAATCTCGTTGGTAATTCCTTCAGCGTAGGCCCGGCACGAACGCACCACTGGACACACGAGGCAGCGCGGAGACTTCGGCGTGCAGATCACTTCGCCCAGTTCCATCAGCGCCTGGTTCCAGTCGCTGGCGGAATCGCGCGCCAGCAGGATGTCTGCGTTTTGGGTCAGCGCTTTCCAGGTGCGTGGAGCGCGCAGGTCGCCCGGAATGGCGTCGATGCGCGCCAGAACGCGGGCGACGTTGCCGTCCAGCACCGCCAGTGGGACGTCGTACGCGATACTCAGCACCGCGGCTGCGGTGTACGCGCCAATTCCCGCAAGCTCGAGCGCCGCGTCGAGCGTGCGCGGAAATTGCCCCCCGTGCTCCGTCATGATTTTCTTGGCCGTCGCATGCAAATTGCGCGCGCGGCTGTAGTAGCCCAAACCGGACCACAACTTCAGGACTTCCTGCTGCGGCGCATTCGCCAGCGATTCCATGGTGGGGAGGTGTGATAAAAAACGCTCGTAGTAGGGCATGACTGCGGCGATGCGGGTCTGCTGCAGCATGATTTCCGCCACCCAAATGCGGTAGGGATCGCGGCTGCTGCGCCAGGGCAAATCGCGCTGGGTCGCGCGGAACCATTTCAATAAGGGCGCGCGAAATTCTCCCAGTTTGCGGCCGGTAAGATGCGTTTTCATGCGCCCGTATTCTCGCACGCTTCATCGGCATCCGTTTTTCGCTGAATGACTACGGGGGAAGAGATTACAAAGTGTCGAGGAACACGAAGTATGAAGAGGACCACAAGGCGGTGGGAATGGTGTGTTGGGGCCGGGCGGTAATGATGATTTTGAAGACTTCATTCTCGGCGGTCAGGTCGTCCAGAAACTCTCCGCCCAGCGCAGAGCTATCGGGGCCAATGGTAGCCAGCTCGCGCAGCGCGTCGTAAATGATTTCTCCCGCCGGAGCCATGGGAGTCGAAAATCGGTTGGTGCGAAATTGCATCGCCGAATTGATTTCGTTGAAGTGCCAGGCGATGCAGGCGGCCATGGAAACCGCGCGTTCGAATTTTTCGGTGTGCTCGGCTTCGGCCAGCTCGCCCAAATCCGCCCGCGGCGGGCCGATGAAGGGATCAAGCACCAGCATCACGCGCCGCTCATCTTCGCGGGCGAATTCACGGACGACCATGTGCCCGGCGCGCGCCGTAACCTTCCAATCCACGAAACGCGCACTATCGGTCGGCAAATAATCGCGCAGCGAATGCAGTTCGTGCCCGCGGCCGCGAAAAATACTGGCCATTTCTCCGCTCAGCAGCGGCAGCACTTCGTAGAAGTGATCCGTCGGGGCCACGCGTGGGTACACCAGAATTTCCATCTGCGACGACACCGTGCGGGTCTTTTCGAAAAATCCGAAAGGGAAGCGCGTTTGAATCCCGAAGGCGTCCTGTTTATACGATCCTCGCCGCGGAAAATTCAATTCCACCTTTTGCCGCGCCGACGCTTGCCCGGGAATGTAAGGAAAAAACACCGGACGCGTCAGGATCTGGCTGGCCATGTTCTTTTTGTCTTTGCCCATCACCCGCAGCGAAAACGACGGCCAGAAGTCTTTTCGGTTGAGCAGTTCCAGCTCGGCCATCACCGGTTGTTCGGCGAAGACGTGCTCTGGCATATCGAATTTCAATTCCACACCGCTTAGCACCGTCCACTGGAGCAAGCCCGAAATCACGATGCCAGCGAGCGAGCAGGACAGAACCATAAAAAGCAAATTGTTGCCGGTATTCATCGCCGCCAGAATGAGGACAAAAACCATACCCAGGTAAGCCATGCCTACGCGGGTCAATTTGTAATCAATCTGCGCGACGACCCAGCGCAAACTGGTGCGCCGCGCCAGATTTGGCACGATCGCGACGGCCACCCATCCGGCGAGACCCAACGCCACGGCCGTGGAAGCTGCAGCCAGCGCTACGCGACCCTGCTGCGCCACCGCCGCCGAAAATAGAGCTACGATCAGCGCGGCGGAAAGCACCAACATGGCGACGCCAAAGCTACGCCAACCGGGGCGGTCGCGTTTTTGCCATGCGCGGAGAATTGCCGAACCGTTAGAAGATGGCTGCCGCGCGGGAAGCGTTCTGGATTGCGCCGGCATGCGCGGCTACACCGGAACGCGAGTGGAATCGACGATGTCGCTGAGGATGGCTTCGGCCTGCTCGGATTTTTTCTGGGTGGAAACGTATCGCGAGCTGACCACCACGCGGTGCGCGAACACCGGAACGATCAGGCGCTTGAAATCGTCAGGCAGGCAGAAATCGCGGCCTTCCAAGAATGCGCGGGCTTGCGCCGCGCGATGCAACATCACCGCTCCGCGCGGGCTGACGCCCAGGCTCAACTGCTCGGTCTGCCGGGTGCGGTCGATAATTTCAAGAGCGTAGTCCAGCAGGCTTTCGTCGACTTTTACGCGCGCGACCGATTCCTGCATGGCCACCACGTCGCTCGCGTCCATCACCGGGACCACTTTTTCCACCGGCGCGTGCCCGGCGTTGTTGCGGATGATTTCTTTTTCGCTTTCGCGCGAAGGATAACCCATCTTGATGCGCATCAAGAAGCGGTCGAGCTGTGATTCGGGCAGAGGATATGTCCCGTGATGCTCGATCGGATTCTGCGTAGCCAGCACCAAAAACGGATTGGGCAGCGGGTGGGTGTGATTGTCCACGGTGATCTGCGCTTCGTTCATCGCTTCCAGCAGGGAAGACTGAGTCTTCGGCGTGGTGCGGTTAATTTCGTCGGCCACGATGATGTTGGCGAAAATCGGTCCAGGTTTAAATTCAAACGATTGCGTCACCGGATTAAACACGCTGACGCCGATCACATCGCTCGGCAGCAGGTCCGAAGTAAATTGAATGCGCTGGAAAGAGCAGCGGAACGAACGCGACAATGCCTGCGCCAGAGTGGTTTTGCCCACGCCCGGCACGTCTTCGATCAGCAGGTGCCCGCGAGCGAGTAGCGCGGTCAGTGCCATCTGGATGACTTCGTCTTTACCTTTCACCACCCGCGCGATCGAACGCAGCAGCTCACCCAAGCGGGCGCTGGAATTCTCCATCGTAGCGGTGGCAGTGCTGGAAGTCGTCGTTGGCGTTTTGGTCGGCATGCTCGTTGGGTCTCGTGCGCGCCTTTGTTTGCAATTGGCGCGGCCTTCTGCTACAAAAAGTAAGTTGTTTACAAGCTGTTTAGACGGGCGACTAGCTCAGTTGGTTAGAGCGCTCCCCTCACACGGGAGAGGTCAAAGGTTCAAGTCCTTTGTCGCCCACCATTTCTCCCGCCTTCCAGTCTTAACATTATTCCCGGACCAGCGTTAGCTGGCGAAAGTACAGGTGTGCTCAAAAAGTTGAGCGCGTACAGGAGGGTTGCGGGAAGCGTGCAAAGTTCAGGTTTTTTCGTCTTCTAGGCTAGTGACGTATCTCTGAACTCATTCTCAATGCTGGCTAGGGCAGTGCGTGGCAAAGTGACTTCGATCAAAGTTCCTTGCGCGTCGGAGCGAATGTCGAATTGGCCGCCCTGCTCGCGCACGCGTTCTCGCATGCCGGCCAGGCCGACCCCCACGCGTGTGCCTTTGCGGAGGAAATTTTCCAGGGTGTCTTCCGGAATGCCGCTGCCGTAATCCTGCACCGACAGCATTACGTTGGTCTTGTCGCCCTTCAGCGCCACTTCCGCGCGCGGGCTTTTCGAATGACGGTGAATATTGGTCAGCGATTCCTGCAGCACGCGGAACAGGACCAGCTCCACCGAACGCGGCAAGCGGCCCACGTCGTTAATCTGAATCGTCACCGGGATGCCGCTGCGTTGCGAAAATCCTTCCACATACCAGCGCGCCGCCGAATCGAAGCCGGCTTCGTCCAGCAGCGGCGGATGCAGCAAATGCGAAATGGTGCGGGTACTGAGGATCGCTTCGTCCACCGATTTCACCGATTCGGCGATGGCCGGATCTTCCGGATTTTTTTCCAGCACGCTGCTGAGCGTCCACTTCAGCACCGCGAGGGTCTGGCCCAGGCCGTCGTGCAATTCGCGGGAAAATCGCCGGCGCTCCTCATCCTGCAGCCGGAGCAGTTGCGCGCTCAAATGTCGCGCGCTGGTCTCGCTTTCTTCGCGTTTGCCCAACTCCACCATCAACAAGCGGTAGTGCACGAAGATGAGAATAATCGACGCCAGAAACATGATGATCAGCGAGGCGATCGAAAGCTTCAGCAGACGGTCCGACTTATTCACGCGCTGCGCCAGCAGAGTGTCTTCGTCGTGTTTCATGTCGGCCAGCACTTTGGTGGTGTCGCCGGCCAGTTGCAGGTTCGTTCCGCTGAAGGCCGCCTCGTCTTCGGCCGTGCTGGCGCCCTGAGCGTGTTTCTTTACCGAGGCGGTCAGCACGCTGACGCGCTCGTTGGCCAAAGCTTCCAGCTGATCGCAATGCGCCTGTTGCACCGGATTGTCGCGGACCAGGTCTTTCAAGTTACGAACTTCGGGCGCCACCGAAGCCGAAGTGGCATCGAATTGATCGCGCAGGGAAGCGTCGTTGGAGGAAATGTAGACCGCGCGCAGCCGGCCGGAATTGGAGAGCAGTGATTCGATGCGCGCGATGGATTGTTTTACATCGTAGGAGTGCGCGACCCACTTGGTGCTGCGCACCAGATTGACGATGCTGACGGTGGCGGCGATTCCGCTGAGCGCCAGCAGCACCAACGCGGTGGAAAAAATCAGGCGAACTTTTTGTCGTGGGGACATCTTTTGGCCCGCGGCACCCGCCGCCGATATTTCGCCTCAAATCCTATCACATGGGCCGTTACCGCCTGGCAGCACCCATCTTCGTAGCCGGTCTGCGCGTGGCGGCTCACGCTGAGTTATACTGCCTGCCGGGACAAAAAATGAATTCGCTGCCAAAATTCTTGCAGGTTTTCGCGTTGGGCACCTGGATTGGCTCCATCATTTACCTTAGCTTCGTGGTGGCGCCCGGCGCGTTCGCCACTTTGAAGGATACGGACCAGGCCGGAGCGATGGTCGGGTATGCGCTTTCGCGCCTGCACTTTTTGGGATTGGTCGCCGGGATTCTCTATTTGGTTCTCGGATTTTTCCTGGTGCGCGGGATGAAGGACCTGCTGCAGCCGGCCATGCTCGGCGTCCTGTTGATGGTGGTGCTGACTGCGGTCTCGCAGGGTTACGTGACGTCGCGCATGCACGATCTTCGGGTCAAGATGGTTTCGGTGCAGGCCACGCCGAAAGACGATCCGTCGCGGGTCGAATTCGATCGATTGCACGGGATGTCGGTGAAGCTGGAGGTCGCGGTGTTGTTGTTGGGGGTGGTGTCGTTATTTTTTACAGTGCGGAATCCGCAGAATTAGAGCGATCGTTTTTCGCTGCTAGCGTTTTTTCCGTTTCCTGGCTGATACTTTTCTCGCTGACTTCTTTGTTTTCTTCTTGGTATTCACCACTTTCTTGTTCTTCTTTCGTTTTTGCCGGCGCCCGCATCACTTTGCGTTTCTTGCCATAGAGATCCACCGCGCGCCACATATACCAGCTGGCTACGGTGCGATACGGGCGCCAGCGCTCGCCGAAGGTGGTCAGCTCCCGCGGCTTGGGCATGAATTTTTTACCGTAAGTCAGCGCGAAACCTTTCTGCACGCCGTAATCGTGAATCGGCAGCACGTCCGGCCGGCCCAGCCGGAACATCAAAAACATTTCGACGGTCCAGGCGCCAATGCCGCGCACCGAGATAAGCCGCGCCACCAGCTCTTCGTCCGAGAGGGTGTGGGCTTGCTCGATGGTCGGGACGACGCCATCGATGGTTTTCTGGGCCAGATCTTTCATCGCCGCTACTTTGGCGTAGGAAAGGCCCGCTTCGCGTAGAGTTCGATCCGAAGCTGCCAGGATTTGCTGAGGGGTGGGGCACTGGCCTTCGGTTCCCAGGGCCTTAATTCGCGAGAAAATTTTCGCTGCTGCTTTTCCGCTGATGCTCTGGTGGGTGATCGCTTCAAGCAGCGATTCGTAGACGCTGTCGCAGTCGTCGAGGTTGAAATCAAATTTTCCGGTCTTTTCGATCAGCCGAGCCAAGCGTTTATCGAGGCCGGACAGATGGGCGTGGGCCTGAACGTGATCGAAGGGAAGCGAAATGGTTTCGGTCATTTTGTCTTTGATTCCGCGACTGCGTTGCGGTCGCGGTTATCGTACCAAAATCTGAGGCGGGCGTTTTAGTTGCGGGTTAGTTACGAGTGATGCGGCTGCGGAATGCGACCTGCCCGGGCTGCGGCGGCGGTCCGTAGATGGTGTTGGCGATTTCCACTTGGGTGCTGACGCGCAGGCCCGCGCGTTGAGTGATTCTGGCGACGATCCAGCGCGCTTCTGCACGGCTCTCGATGTCATCGACCAGCGAGTAATTCTTTCCGTCTTGGCTTTTGAGGCGGATCGAATAGGTGGTGCTGCCGGAAGAGCTTGCTTGCTGCAGGCTGGTCATCGGCACAATGGTGTCGACGTCCGAAATTTGCATTTGGTGCGAGCCGCCGATGCCGAACACGGAATGGCGCCAGGTGATCGTTCCATTTCCCACCACGATGCGCGTTCCCATCAGCGCGCTGTGTACCACGGCGAGAACCAGGAAAAAATCCAGGATGCCCACCACTCCGAAGGCAAATGCCGGAGGGCGCGGATGCATGTACAAAAGCTTGTAGAAAAGCGCGCTCACCGCCGTGGCCAGAACCAAGACAAGCATGGTGCGCCCGAAATTGCGCGCAGGACGGAATCGAAATTCCAAGCCGTTGGCCGAATCGTTGACGATGACCTTGTGGTACGCCGGCTCCGGAACATCGTCAGATAATTCCGGCGGCGTGAAGCTCGGCGGAGACATGGAAGCGCTTTGGGTATTTGGGTCAAAGTCTTCGCTCGCCGCGAAATTCGTTTGTGTCGCAGCGCTGGTGCGGAATACCGGAACTTCAAATTCGTCGTTGTAATTCACGCCCGGTACGTCGGCGCTCGCTTTCAACTGCCAAAAAACTTGATCGGACAACGCATTGTGATCGGTTTGCAGCGCGTCCGCGGGCAAATGAAATTCGACCGGGACGACGGTGTCAAGCGGCCCGCGTGCGAGCCCGCCGGCCGGAACACTTTTCGACGCTTCCCACAGCGGAACCTGCTGCCACGAACGATTTTGCCCGCCACCGACTTCGACACGTCGGTAACAGGTCAGCTTCAGGTCGATACCATGCGCGGCGTCTGTGGGCAATTGCATGTGGATCGACCCGGCGACGCGGCCGCCGGGAACGAAGGGCAACGAATTCATTTCGAAATACGTTTTGCCGAAACGCTTCAGACGTAGGGTCGCGCGAATCGCGCCGATCAACACCAGCAGCGCGGCCAATTGGAACAACGCGGGAACTAGATAAGTGGGATCTTGAGTTTGTACCGCTTTTCCGACGGTCCCGAGGAATATCGGCAGAGAAAGCATGTTGCATATCGCGGCGCCCACCCACCAGCCGCGAAGGCCGGCTTTATTCTTGCTTTCGACCCGGCTCGCCGCCCAGTCCTCGCGCCAAAGCCACGGTGAATCCGGGTGAGCCATTTCCGTATGTACGCGTTTTTTCTGGAGTGAGTAACCGTAGAACGACCCGAAGATCAGTCCTCCGCCGATGAACGAAAAGACCGAAGCGAATACCGCGCCGCCAATGCGGGAAGCCAGCGGTTGATTGGGCGCGTTGAGAAAGGAATACGCGGCGAAGAGGCCCATGCCCAGGAAGGGCAAGCCGAACACGCTCATCACCGCGACGCCGAGCTTGGACGGGGTGGTCACAAGCTATTTTATCACTGCGACTCAGCGGTCCAGTTTTACCGCGAAGCACCATGCCCAAGAGTTAACTGCACAGCTGGCCGGGGCGCGCACTCCGCGAATAATGTGGGAAATGTTCCACTCAGTGAGGCTCGGCTTTTGCCGCGAACATAGTTTTGAAATTATCGCGATAGGCATAGAACAAAAAGCACCACAACACCCCGACCACGATTGCGCCGCCAACGCCCTTGATGTCCATCAGGAAGTGGTACGACAAAATGTTTACGATCACCGGCCCCAGAATCGCCAGGCCCACCGGCACGAATCGATTAATCACCAGCAGCAGGCCGCCGATGACCTGGGCCGCGCCAACGACCACGAAGTAATGACTGGCGATCATGGCGGTTACCCACTGGCCGGCGGGCGTCGGGGGCTGCGGCGGCGTGGGAATGAAGTGCAGGAAGGAATTGGAGCCGAAGATTACAAACATTAAACCCATCAGGATGCGGGCGATCAGCGCGCCAATTTTCATGCGGCCTCCAGTTAAATTTGAGGCACATCGTACACTGGCCTCGCGCAATTGAAAATTGCCTTCTCGCTTGGTCCTAAAATAAAAAGAAGGGCGACTGGATGACTCACAGTCGCCCCTCTAGTTTGCTTCTAAAGTTTCGTGTACCTCAGGGATCACCTCCTTGGCGGCAGGAACACCGACAGGCTCAGTATAAACCTGAACGCAAGTTATAAAGCAAGTCGCAGCAAACGCAAGCCGGGGCGGTGACTGCTGCCAGGTTGCGCCCCTCAGCCGTTCGTCCCGCCTGTGCTAGTATCGTGGGCTTATGAAAACTGGAATTATTGGGTTGCCGCAGGTAGGGAAGACGAGTTTGTTCCGCATTCTGACGGGAGCGAAGCTCGAAGGGCGCAGTTCGCCCACGCAGGCGCACATTGGCATCGCCAAGGTGCCGGACCCGCGTGTTCTGGCGCTCGCCGAAGTTTTTAAGCCCAAGAAAAATACGTTCGCGACCATCGAATACGTCGACGTCGGCGGCCTGCAAAAAGATCGCGAGAAAAATTCCGCGTCGCTGGCGCCTTTGCGCGAAACAGATGCTTTGGCGTCCGTGATCCGCCTGTTCGAAAATCCGGCGGTGCCGCACGAAGGCGGATCGCTGGACGCGATGCGCGACATCGAAAGCGTCGAAATCGAGCTGCTGCTCTACGATTTGGAACAGTGTTCCAAACGCATCGAGCGCCTGGAAAAGGATCTGAAGAAAAAGAAGGACACCGGGCTCGAGACCGAACTCGCGCTGATGTCGCGCTGCCGCAAAGCGCTCGAAGCCGAGCAGCCGCTGCGCGAACTCGAATTCAAGCCGGAAGAAATGAAAATGCTGACGGCTTTCGAATTTCTGACGCGCAAGCCGATGCTCTACGTGCTGAATCTGGGCGACGACGAAGCTGGTGACATCGATCGAGTGATCGAAAAGCATCACCTGGAAAAGCTCACCACCAAGCCGCAGACGCTGGTGGTCCCGTTCTGCGGAAAAATCGAAGCCGAACTGGCCGACCTGCCCGAAGCCGAAGCCAAAGAAATGATGGAAGCCTACGGCCTGAAAGAATCCGGCCGCGACCGGCTGATTCAAGCCACCTACAAATTGCTGGGGCTGATCTCCTTTCTCACCGCCGGCGAACCCGAATGCCGCGCCTGGACCATCGAACGTGGCATGAACGCGCAGCAAGCCGCCGGCGCGATTCACAGCGACATCGAGCGCGGATTCATCAAAGCCGAAGTGGTGAACTGGGAAAACCTGGTGAAGGCCGGAAGTTTTGCCGCGGCCAAGGAAAAAGCGCAGCTGAAGCTCGAAGGCAAGGAATACATCGTGCAGGATGGCGACGTGATCCTGTTCCGCCACTCCAGCTAGTTGCCGAACCGCTCGGGCCTTCGCGAAAGTCGTCGAGCAGCAGCCCTAAAACGTTCGCTCCAACTCATGTTCGCCAGCGACCCAACTCGAATCGCAGTCGGCGCGTTGCTCGGACTCACCGCAGCCGGCGCGAACGTGCTCGGCGGCTCGCTGGTCGCTCATCGTGAATGGTCCCGCCGCTATTTGAATTATTTCATCGCGCTGGGCGCTGGCTTCATGCTGGCTACCGCGATTCTGGAAATGATTCCCGAATCGCTAAAACTACGCGCAGATTCCGGAGCGGGTTTCGACGCCAGCACCGACACCGTTTTCCTGTTAGTCCTCGGCGGATACTTCCTCGTCCATTTTTTCGAACACACCCTGGCGCCGCATTTTCATTTCGGCGAGGAAACGCACCACCACGAAATGTCGCACTCCCACGCCAGTACCGCGGCGTTGCTCGGCCTGGGCATCCACACCTTCTTCGACGGAGTCGCGATCGCCTCCGGCCTGCTGGTTTCCACCTGGCTTGGCGGAGTCATCTTCATCGCCATCTTCCTGCACAAATTGCCGGAGGGGTTCACGGTCGCGTCGCTGATGCTAGCCAGCGGGCGCAGCCGGAAGGCGGCGTTCGTCTCCGCCGTGATCCTGGGCGCGACCACGCTGCTCGGCATGATTTTCATGTTCGCCGTGCGCGGCACGGTCAGCTACGCGCTCCCCATCTCCGCCGGAGTCACGCTTTACGTCGCCGCCTCCGACCTAATCCCCGAAGCCAACAAAGAGCACGGCGTCGGTATGGCGGTCTTGGTTTTCGTCGGGGTCGCAGTGATGCTGGGACTAAAAATGATGTTTCATTTGTAAGGATGGAGGCGGTCAATGTCGCCGAAACCAAAATTCAAGGTCCAGCCGAGCTCGGCGAAGGGCGACTTCTACGTGGTGAACGAGTGCTGCACCTCGTGTGGTCTGCCGGAAACGCTGGCTCCCGACCTTATCGGCGGTGTCGCGGGAAACGGTGACCATTGCTACTGGAAGAAACAGCCCGAAACTCCCGCCGAAATCGACCGGGCGGTCGAAGTTCTGGCCGGCCAAGAACTCGGCTGCCATCGCTATGCCGGAGTAGACCCCGACCTCCTTAGGCGCATTGAACCCGAAAACTGCGACTATCCGGCGACGGCGTTGTCATCTAAGTCTAGCGTTTTCAGTGGTATAAGAAAGTTCTTCCGGGAGGAATAATTTCAGCCGAGCTTCCTCATCCGTATCGCCATCCCGGCAACTTTTCCGGCCCAAGCGGGTTGAATACGGAGGGACGGAGCCCGCTATATGGAACATTCAGGTGCCTTGCAACTTTATGGCAACGCGAGTGTTAGCTATACTGTCGGTGCCATGGTCAGGTCTGATGTCGAGCTGATGCTGCAGGTGAAGGCCGGGGACGATGAGTCCTTCAACCTTCTCCTCCAAAAATATCGCACCCCGCTGATCAATTTTCTGTTCCGCATGGTGCGGGATCAGGCCACTGCCGAGGACCTCGCGCAGGAGGTTTTTTTGCGCGTGTACCGCGCGCGCAAGCAGTATTCGCCCAGCGCGAAGTTCACCACCTGGATGTTTCGCATCGCCACGAACCTGGCGTTGAATTCGGTTCGCGACAACCGTCACCGCCAGATGGATCTTTCGATCGACGCGCCGGTGGAAGAAGACGAAGCTCCGATCCAGTTGCCGACCCGCGAAATGCGGATCGACGAGCACATGATCGAACGCGACCGCTCTGAATTTATCCGGCGCACGATTCAGGCGTTGCCGGAAAAGCAGCGGGTCGCGGTGCTGCTGCATAAGTACGAAGAAATGGATTACGCGGAAATCGCGAAAATTTTAGATTGTTCGGAAAGCGCGTTGAAGTCGCTCCTGTTTCGCGCCTACGAAACCTTGCGCGTGCAACTGGCTCCCCTGGTCAACCCAGCGGGGCAGCCGGTGGCCCAACGCAGCCGGGGAAGGGCGGGCTTAACCTATGAATTCCCTAAAAAAGTGTGAAGACATCTCCAAGCAGCTGATTGCTTATCTCGACCGGCGCGCGAACTCCGCGGACCGCCACGAGGTGGAAGAGCATCTGGCTGCTTGCAGCGCGTGCCACGCACGTGCTGAAGAATTTCAGAAGCTGTGGGGCGCGCTGGATGCGCTGCCGGCGGTGGAGCCTTCGCTTGGTTTCGATACTCGCCTGCACGCGCGCATTGCGGAGGAGCCGCGCACCCGTTGGTTCGGCTGGCTCACTTTTCAACCGCGCTTGGCTTTCGCCATGGCCATGTTGCTGGCGCTGAGCGTATGGATGGGCAATATGCCGCTGGCGAATAACGGCGGCGAATCGGCAACCGGCGCCACCGAGCAACAGCAGCAGGATTTCGAAGCGATTAAAGATTTGGGCGTGCTGGAGAATTACGACGTGCTCAGCAAGTTCGACGCGCTGTCGGAGGTTCCCGCCGAACCTTCGCCGGCCCAGCAGCAGGCGCAGCCGGTGAATCAGCAGAACCCGGATCAACAGCCGGCGACCCAAGAGTAGCGTCGGGAGAACGCGCTCTTGTTTGCTTGAGCTGCTCATGAGCCCCTTCGGCATCCTGGACAAACGAAATTTGTGATTGGTGAAATGAAAATGCGGTACGGCAGGATCATCTACGCGCTCGCTTTCGCTCTGCTTCTGGGCCTTGCGGCGCAGCCTGCTCGCGCGCAGCACCGCGCCGGTGGACCGTATTACGGTGGGCCGCGTTATAACGCTGCGGCTCGCGCACAGAATCGGCAGGCCATGCGCGCCGCGCGCCAGGCTAACGCGCATCCGCCGCAGCACAATGTGGGTGGTCCGCAGGCGAATGGCGCCGCCGGACGTCCTCCGCAAAATTCGAGCGCCGCGAACGGCGCCGCTCATCCGCCTCAGAATTACAACGCCGCGAATGGCGCGCAGGGAACTGCGCGTCCGCCGCAAGGAGCCGCTAGCGAGAGCGCCGCTCATCCTCCGGCCGCCGGCGGTTCCGCGAACGGAGTGCAAAACGCGAATGACGCGCGTTCCGCGCAGCTTCCCGGCAGTTGGACGCAGCGCCTCGGCCAAATGTCTCCGCAGCAGCAAGCCCATTTCCTGCAAAACAACGAACGCTTCAAATCGCTGCCGCCGGAAAAGCAGCAGCAGATTCGCCAGAACCTGCAGAACTACAATCGCCTTTCGCCCACCGAACGAAATGCGCTGAAAGATCGCCAGGCCACCTGGGAACACATGTCGCCGGACCAGCGCAATTACGTCCAGCACACCCTGCTGCCCAAATGGCAGCAGATGTCTCCGGACCGCAAGCAGGCGGTGACCGATCGTCTGCACACCCTGCAGGGCATGACCCCCGAAGACCGCCAGAAATCGATGAACGACCCGCAATTCATGCGCGGCCTAAACCCCGACGAGCAATCCGTTCTGCGCGGCCTCGACCAGGTCCGCAATCCTTCCAATCCATAAGCCCCACCTCTCAACACCACGATCGCAAATTTTAGCTTGCGTTTTGTGCGCAACAGTCAGAACATGAACTCATGTTCACATTACTCAATGTCCGAATGTTGCTGTACGGTTTGGCGCTTTGGCTGGGCGGCACGCTGACCCTGCGGTTTGCTGGCCAGCGCCTGCTGCATCCCGGAAACATCGGTGCGACGCTCGTGCTTTTCGCGCTGAGCTTTCCGCTGATGGCCTGGCTCGTTCGCCGGCTCTGCGTGCGGTTCGGAGTGCCGCGCGAACAGTGGCCCGGGGCGGCGATCTCCGTCGCGCTGCCGACCTTGCTGCTCGACCCATTCTCCAGCGCGTTCTTTCCGGTGGTTTTCCCCAACATCGCGCCCGAAGCGGCCGGAATTTTCGGCGGCTGGATGCTCTGCTGTTGCGCGGGAGCGGCCGTCGGAGCCAGCTTCGGCAAATGACCGCCGCAGCAGGGAAGCTAAAGCGCCCGAATCTGCTGGCCGGCGAGAGGCTGCCGTCCGCGCCGCTGCAGGAGCGCAGTGTGCTCAAGCGCGAGCGACTTATGGCCGCTGGCTTGGCGCTCTTCGGGGAGAAGGGCTTCGAGCGTACCTCGGTCGACCAGATTGCCGCGCGTGCCAAAGTCCCGGTGGGCAGCTTCTACCAGCATTTTCGATCGAAGCGCCAGTTGCTGCTGGCGCTGATGGATGACCTGCTCGAGAAACTTAGCCAGCTCAATTTCGATCCGCGCGAGCTGAGCGATCCGCGCGCCGGGCTGCGCGCGCTGCTGGCCCGCGCCTTCTCCCACGACTTGAAATACCTCGGCGCCTACCGCGCGTTTCAAGAAGCCGCGCTGTCCGATCCCGCGCTGGGGCGGCAACAGAAGCGAATTCATGATTGGACCACCGCGCGAGTCGCGCGCGTCTTCGAATTCCTGCAAAAACTGCCGCAAGCACGCCGCTCTGCCGACGTGCCGGCCTTAGCCCGCGCCATGGATAGCTTCTTCTGGAGCCTGCTGGCGCAGGCGCGGCAGATGCCGGGCGCCGAACTCGAGCAGTGGATCGACTCAGCCACCCACCTGATCTACCACGCCATACTCGAGGATCCGCCGTCAGCCTGAGCACACCAGCCCTCCGCTCGTTTTTAGAAATTGCAACGGACGATTCTCAAAATTTCCCGCCGGCTGTTGACTCTTACAAAACATTTTTGGGATTTGTCGCAACCTTGAGACTAGCGGTATGAGATGTTCAGCGCGTTGCCGCTACTAATTGTGGTCGCGGCGGCGCGCGGCACAATTTGATTTTTACCTCGTTGAAAATCCACAAGTATTTGGCGTTCTGCAAACAATTCTTCTTGACATGTTTGGCATCCCATCTACAATCGGGGCACAAAGTGGGAAGAAGTGGCGCAGAGTGGTAGAAAGTAGAAAAGAAACAAGCATTGCCGCAGTCGGCGCAAGGGCATTGCCAAGCTGCAAAGCAGTCGGCGAATCCAGCATTCCGGCCAATCATTAACCTTATTCATGCAGTGAGCAGGGCAGGGGCGAACCAGCGAGTAATGGTGCAGATGCACACGCCGGGCGGGCCGTTCGAGGCATTTCATGCTGCGGGGCAACTATCTAGCGACAGTCGACGAGAAGGGGAGAGTCAAAATCCCCGCGGATTTTCTCGCCGAATTGCGCAAGGGCGGCGCGAAATTCTACGTCACCAGCACGGCGGGGGATCGAGCTCGCGTGTACCCCATGAAAGCCTGGGAAGAAATCGAAAAGAAACTCGCCAAGCTCTCCTCGCACAACGCCGCCAAGCAAAAATTTCTGGCGCGAGCGAACTATTACGGACAAGTGGTGGAAGCCGACGCCCAGGGACGCATCTTGATTCCGCCCGTGCTACGCGAATCCGCGGAAATGAAGGGCGAGGTCGATGTGCAGGGGCAACTGACCTATCTGGAAATCTGGAATCACGCGCGCTTCGTCGAGCAACTGAATCGTAATCCGCTAACCGCGGACGACGAAAAGGCGTTGGACGCGCTGGGCGTGTAAATTTTGACCGTGCTGCATAAGCCGGTGCTGGTCGAAGAGATTTTGCAGTGGTTGGAGATCAAGCCGGACGGCACGTACGCAGATGTGACCGTCGGCACCGGTGGCCATACGCTGGAAATTGCCAGGCGGCTGACCACTGGAAAAGTTTTAGGGATCGATCGCGACCCGCAGGCACTCGCAATCGCGCGGGAGCGGCTTCAGCCGCATGAGCGGCAGGTGGTTTTGGTGCAGGCAGAATTCTCGGACATCGGCGAAGTGGCGGCGGCGAACGGGCTGCCGGGCTTCGACGGAATCGTGGCCGATCTGGGAATTTCGAGTTTGGAACTGGATACGGCGGAGCGCGGATTTTCTTTTCGTTGGGCTGGACCTCTGGATATGAGGATGAGCCCCGACAATCCGCTGACCGCGGACGAGATTGTGAATCAGTGGTCGGAGCAAGAACTGGCCAACCTCCTCTACGAAAAAGCTGAGGAGCGTGATTCACGCAGGATCGCCAAGATGATCGTGAGGGCGCGGCCCATCCGCGATACCGAACATCTGGCAACGGTTGTGGCAGGGGGACGAAAAGCAAGGGGAAGGCAGAAACTGCATCCCGCGACAAAAACGTTTCTGGCGCTGCGGATAGCGGTGAATCGAGAAGAGGAGGCACTCGGGCAGTTTCTTTCGCGTTCCCCTGTCACATTAAATCCTGGAGGCCGGTTAATCGTCCTCAGTTATCACTCACTCGAAGATCGGGTGGTGAAGCATGAATTTCAGCGTCTGGCTCGCGAAGGCGAGTTTCAGATCCTGACCAAAAAAATCATTCAGCCCGGCGAGGCGGAAATCCAAAGCAATCCGCGATCCCGGAGCGCCAAGATGCGCGTTCTGGAAAAACTGGCGACGGCCCCCGGCACGGCGCCCCAGGTGTGGTCATGACTGAATACTTCACAGTAAAACGCATCGATAATTCGCGGCTGGTTCGTCCCATGGACGCCGCGCGCCTGAAGGAATTCTGGCGCCGCGTGGCTGTGGGCGGCGCGCTGGCCTGTTGCCTGCTGATTTACGCCGGGCAGCATTTTGCCTGCATCCAGTTGCGCTACCAGATTCAGAGCCTCGAAAGCGATCGCGCGAAGTCCGCGCAGCTCAATCGCCAGTTGCACGTCGATGTCGCCACGCTGCGCTCGCCCGGCCGCGTCGCCGGCATCGCCACGGGACTGGGGCTGACCGTTCCGGTGCCCGGACAAGTTGCTCCGGCGGAAGGACCCAGCGATACCGTGCTGGCTCAGGCCCGCGCGTTCTTGCAGCCGCAGCGTCCTTAACGCGAACGCGTAACGCGTGCGTTAGCAAGCGCCGCGAAAAAGTTCTTACCGGCCGGATCGAATCGCATCTATCGAAATTTGATTCCTTCCTCGCCGCAGAAAGTTTCCGATGGTTAGGGCGGACTCCATGGAGCAGCGCAACCCGCGTCTCCGCTGGTTGATCGTCTGGGTCGTGGCGGCGGTTTGGATGGGGGCGGTGCTGGCCCGCCTGGGTTACCTCCAGCTCTTCTGCTATAGCGAGTACTTCGCGAAAGCCCAGAATCAACAGCAGCGCATATATGAAATCAGTCCGATGCGCGGCTACATCTACGACCGCAGCGGTCGTGAGATCGCCGGCAGCATGGCCATGGACTCCGTCTTCGGCGACCCCGCCGAAATCAAAGAGCCCGAGATGGTCGCCAGGTTGCTTTCCCGCGTGCTGAATGTTCCGGCGGCGGAGCTCGAAACCAAAATTCGCGACGCCTCCAAGCCGGTTCGCCTGGCCAAGAAACTCTCCCCCGAAATCGTCGACCGCATCACCGACCTGAATTTGAAAGGCGTCTTCTTTCAAAAAGAAAACCGCCGAGTCTATCCCCTGCACGAATTCCTTTCCCACGTGATCGGATTTGTGGATACCGACGAAAAGGGCATCGGCGGCATCGAGCAGGAACTCGATAAATACATTCGCGGGCGTCCCGGCCGCGTGGTGGTTTCAGCCGACGGCAAGAAAAATCTCTACGACCGCAATGAAGCTTCTGCCGATCCCGGCGCCAGCGTGGTGCTGACCATCGACGAAACCATCCAGTACATCGCCGAAAAAGAACTCGAAGCGGTGGTCAAGGAATCGCACGCGCACAGCGGAACGGTGGTCGTGCAGGATCCTGCCACCGGCGCGCTGCTGGCCGTGGCCAATTGGCCGACCTTCGATCCCAACGACGCCGGAAAATTTCCCGCCGAAGTTCGCCAGAACCAGGCCATCGCCGCGGCCTACGAACCGGGTTCCACTTTCAAGACCATCACCATGGCCGGCGCGATTGAAGACGGTCTGACCAATCCGGCCGAAATGATCGATTGCCAGATGGGCTCCATCGTGGTGGCCGGGCGCCTGATTCACGATCACCTGCCGTTCGGCATCTTGAGCGTCAACGACGTCCTCGCCGAATCGAGCGACGTCGGCACCATCAAGATTGCCCTGCGCATGGGCGCTGCGCGTTTTTATGATGTGATCCGCGACTTCGGCATCGGCGAGCCGACCGGCATCGAACTTCCCGGCGAAAATCGCGGCAAGCTGCATACTCTCGAAAATTGGACGCCCAGCTCGATCGGCTCGGTAGCCATCGGCCAGGAAGTCAGCGTCACTCCGGTGCAAATCGTTTCGGCCATTTCGGCCATCGCGAATGGCGGCACACTCAACCGCGCGCACCTGGTGCAGGAAATTCGCGGCAATACCGCGCTGCCTTTGCCCAAGCGCCCGGAACCGACCCAAGCTACCGACGCCAAGACCGCCGCGACTCTGCGAGAAATGATGCAGAACGTGGTTCTCGCAGGCACCGGCAAGCCGGCCCGCCTCGATGGCTACACCGCCGCCGGAAAATCCGGCACCGCGCAGAAAATCGATCCGAACACCGGGCGCTACTCGCCGACCCAGTACATCGCGTCCTTCGTCGGGTTCGCGCCGGTGAATGAGCCGGCCGTCACCATTTTGGTCGTTCTCGATTCGCCCGTCGGCCAGCATATGGGCGGCAATCTCGGCGGCCCGGTCTTCAAACGCATCGCCGAGCAGGTGCTGGCCTATCTTAACGTCGCGCACGACGTGCCGATGAATCCGGATGTGGAAACGGCTCGCAACAAGCCGCAGAAGCCGGACGCGGCAACGCTTGCCGCGCAGCAAGGCGCCCTGCGCGAACAGCAACGCGATGCCGCCCAGCAGGAAGCGCAGTTCAAAATCGCCGTCGCGAAAAACGACGCCGACCACGCTCCCGCGGAGGGCGGGGCCCAGACCATCTCCTACAGCGGTGAGGATTCGATCAGCGTTCCGGACCTTACGGGCCAGACCGTACGGCGCGTCACCGAAACATGTTCGCGCCTGGGCCTGGTTCCCACATTGATTGGCCAGGGAATTGCCGTGGAACAGTCGCCACAGCCCGGCACCCCGGCTCAGCGCGGCAGCGGCGTGACCGTGCATTTCGGAAAAGTTTCGGCGGATGCGAATGCCGCAGCGTCTTCTGGATCAACGCGCCTTAGGGCGAAAGCCGCAGCGTCAGTAGTGAGTAGCGTTGCGAGGAATGCGAATTGAAAGCTGAAGTTGAAAGCGAGCCTAAGGTGCAACCAGCAACTCGACGAAAAAAGGTGCAGGTGCGCAGCGAAATGGATTTGGCCGAAGTTCTTGCCGGAATCGAAAACGTCCGCCTCAGCGGTAACGCCGCGGCGCGCATCACCGCGGTCGCCTGCGACAGCCGCAAGGTCATTCCCGGAACGCTGTTTTTTGCGCTTCCGGGCGCGAAAAATGACGGCAACGAATTCGTCGTCGAAGCTCTGGCGCGCGGCGCGGTGGCGATTGCCAGCGCGCTGCCTCCCCCTGCCGCAGTTGCGCAACGCATCGCTGCGGGCGACGGCCGCGAACAACTCGCCTGGATCGAATGCCTGCCGGGCGCCGACCGTAAAGCGATGGCGCTCGCCGCCGCGAATTTCTACGGTCGCCCAGCCGAAGCGTTGAAGCTCGTCGGCGTCACCGGCACCAACGGCAAAACCACCATCACTTATATTGTCGATTCCATCTTGCGCGCCGCCGGTTTCACCACCGGACGCATCGGCACCACGGGCTACGACACCCCGCAAGGTTTTCGCGTCGCCACCAACACCACGCCCGAATCGATCGACCTGCAGCAGATGTTCGCTGAAGTCCGCGCCGCGGGCGGCACCGCCGCGACGCTCGAAGTCAGCTCGCACTCGCTGGTCATGGACCGCACCTGGGGCTGCCATTTCGACGTCGCCATTTTCACCAATCTCACCCGCGACCATCTGAACTTCCACAAAACTTTCGAGGAATATTTCGCGGCGAAGCAGCTGCTCTTCACCGGGACCGGCGCCGGCGTGCCACGCGCCGCGGTGGTGAATATCGATGATCTCTACGGCTCGCGTTTGACCGGACTCGCCGAACGCACCTTGACCTACGGCCTCAACAGCCCCACCGATCTCACCGCGAAAAAGTTCGCGCTGAGTTTCGACGGTTTGGAGTTCACCGCGCAGACACCCGCCGGGCCCATCGAAGTCCGCTCGTCGCTGGTCGGCCGCATCAACGTCTACAACATCCTCGCCGCCATCGGCGCCGCGCTGGCGCTCGATATCCCGGTCCGACAAATCGAAGCCGGCATTCGCGATCTCGAACTCGTTCCCGGCCGCTTCCAGCGCATCGACGAAGGCCAGCCATTCCTCGTCGTCGTCGATTACGCCCACGCCGACGACGCGCTGCGCAACCTGATCCTCACCGCGCGCGAACTGAATCCCGCTGGCCGCATCATCACCCTTTTTGGCGCTGGCGGCGAACGCGACCGCTCCACACGCCCGCCGATGGGCGAAGCCGCCGGCTCGCTCAGCGAGGTCGTCATCCTTACCAGCGACAATCCGCGCAGCGAGGATCCGCTGCGCATCATCAATGACGTGGTGGTCGGCCTGCAAAAAGTAAACGCCAATTATTTGATCGAGCCGGATCGCGACATCGCGCTAGCCATGGCTATCGACGAAGCAAAACCGGGAGACATCGTGCTGCTGGCTGGCAAAGGCCACGAAAATTATCAGATTCTGCGCGACCGTACTCTTGAATTTGACGACCGCGAAAAGGCCCGCGCGATTCTGCGCCGCCGTGGGTATATGAAGAAAAAAGTTTCTTAAGAATTGGCGTGCGCGGTGGGTCAAGACGCTGGACCCGGTTTTCGGTATCGAGATTGCTTTGAAGTAATCGACGTCGTTGTTCAGCACATACGACAGGCGCCTGCAAAATCGCGGGCCAGGATCGAACGCTGAGCCGATTGGAGACGCAATGCGGTGGACCGCCAGTCAAATCGCTACAGCTCTGGGTGTCGCGCTGCCCGCAGCGCTGGCCCCGGGAACCGACTTGGCCGGCGTTTCGATCGATTCGCGAACCGTCGAGCCCGGAGAACTGTTGGTGGCCATACACGGTCCGCGTCATGACGGACACGATCACCTGGCCGCGGCATTTGCCCGCGGAGCCGCTGCCGCCGTGGTCGCGCGCGCAAAATTTGCGGGCTTGGCGGAAGACGTTCAGCGCCGGGCTTTCGCCGTTGACGATACGCTGGCCGCTTTGCACCGTCTCGCCGCGCGCGCCGTGGAAATTTGGCGCGCCGCGGAACCTGGGCGCCGCATTGGCGCCGTGGCCGGCTCGGTGGGCAAAACCACGACCAAGGAAATTCTCGCCGCGCTGGTTGGCGCGCGGTTGCGCGTTTTGAAAACGCAGGGAAATTTGAATAACGAATACGGCCTGCCGCTGACCCTGCTGAAAGTCGACGACGGCCATGAAGCCATCGTGCTGGAGATGGGCATGTCTCATCGCGGCGAACTCGCGCGGCTGGCTCAGATTGCGCGGCCCGATGTCGGCGTCATCACCCGCGTCGCGGTCGAGCATCTTGAATTCTTTTCTTCGATTGAGGAGATTGCGCTGGCCGAACGCGAACTGATCGAAAATTTGCCGGGAACCCAGGCCACTTCGGTTCTAAACGCGGATGACGAGCGCGTCGCGCAATTTGCGAAAGTCGCGCCGGGCCCGGTCGTTTGGTTTTCTAGCGCTGCCGATGGACCAGAGGCGAATGCGCGCGCCGCCTTCCGCGCCGAAAATATTGAAGACCGCGGCATGGACGGCACCGCCTTCGATTTCGTCTCGCCGTCTGGCCGTGCGCGCCTCGAGCTGCCGCTGATTGGCCGGCACAACGTGATGAACGCCGTCGCGGCGCTCGCCGCGGCGAGCAGCTGGGGCCTGGGCGCCGCCGACGCCCAAAAAGTTTTCCCGACGCTGGTTCCCGCCGACAAGCGCGGCGAAGTTGTCCGCTTCGCCGCCGGTTTTACGGTGATCAACGACACCTACAATTCGAGCCCGGCCGCGCTGAACGCGCTGGCTGAACTTCTGGCTGGAACGCCCGGTTACCAGCGTAAAATTCTCGCCGCCGGCGAAATGCGCGAACTCGGCGCGTCCTCCCCCGAGCTGCACCGCGAATGCGGCGCATCGGTCGCCGTCCTCAAGAAAATCGACTGGATCGCCGGAGTCGCTGGAGACGCCGGCGCTTTCGTCAGCGCCGCCGCCGAAAATGGCCACCCGCGCGAACGCACCGCGTATTTCGAGGATTCCGCCGCCGCTGGAAAATTCTTCGCCGACTTCATTCTCCCCGGCGACCTGCTGCTGCTGAAAGGTTCCCGCGGCGTGAAAATGGAAAAAATTCTGGAAGCGATCGAAGCCCGTTACCCGCGCGCCGGCGCGTCGGCGCCCGAGCCCGTCCATTCCAAGGGCTCCCGCTGATGCTCTACTACCTTTTCTTCTTCCTGCTGCGGCCGCACTTCAGCCCGCTCAACGTCTTCCGCTACATCACCGTGCGCACCGCGGTCGCCAGCATTTCGGCGCTGTTGCTTTCCTTGCTGATGGGCCCGTGGATGATCGAACGTCTGCGGTCGATGCAGGTCAAACAATACATCCGCGAAGAAGGCCCCAAGGCGCACCAGAAAAAAGCTGGGACGCCGACCATGGGCGGCGTGCTGATCGTCGCGGCCATCATTATTCCCACGCTGCTGTGGGCCGATCTGCGCAACGCCTACGTGCTGCTCGCCATCGGCGCGACGCTGGCCTTCGGCACCATCGGCTTCGTCGACGACTACAACAAAGTCGTCCGCAAACGGAACATGGGGCTGACTCCGCGCGCGAAATTCGGCTATCAGGTGCTGACCTGCATCGTCGTCGGCATCGTGCTGCTCAGCCTGCAGGAGCACGGCGCATACTCGACGCAGCTCAGCGTTCCGTTTTTCAAACGCCTGCATCCGAACCTCGTCATCACTTCGCTTTACAGCCACCAATATTTGTGGCCGCTGGCGTTCATTCCGCTGCTGCTGTTTCTCGTGCTGGTCATCGTTGGCTGCTCGAACGCAGTAAACCTCACCGACGGTCTCGACGGCTTGGCCATCGGCTGCGTGCTGGTTTCCTCCACCGCGCTGACCGTGCTCACTTATCTTTCCAGCAACGCGCGCTTCGCCGATTATCTGGATATCCAGAAAATTCCGGATGCCGGAGAACTGGTTATTTTCTGCGGCTCGCTGGTCGGCGCCTCGCTCGGATTTCTTTGGTACAACGCGCATCCCGCCGAAATGTTTATGGGCGACGTCGGCTCGCTTGCGCTCGGCGGAGCCATCGGCGTCGTGGCGGTCATCATCAAACAGGAAATTTTGCTGCTCTCCATCGGCGGAGTTTTCGTCATGGAAGCGCTTTCGGTCATCATCCAGGTAGGTTCGTTCAAGCTCACCGGCAAGCGCGTCTTTCGCATGGCTCCGCTGCATCATCATTTCGAATTGATGGGCTGGAGCGAATCGAAAATCATCGTGCGGTTCTGGATCGTCGCGCTGGTCTTCGCGCTGTTTTCGTTGACCACGCTAAAATTGCGTTGAGAGCTGAACGCGAAAATATCTAGGGGAGTGCAAACGAAGTGAGGCCAGGTTTCGATCTTGTCGGCAAACGCGTGCTGGTGGTGGGGCTGGCCACCACCGGAAGGGTGACAGCGTTGTTCAGCGCAGCCTATGGAGCGGTGGTAACCGCGACCGACGAGCGTAGCGAAGCGCATCTCTCCGCTACCGCTGCTGAGTTGCGCGCCGCCGGAGTGCGCCTCGAGCTCGGCGGCTTCGTGCCCCAAACATTTCTCGATCAAGATCTGATCGTGGTCAGCCCGGGTGTGCCGGCGAAAATCGAGCCACTTGAAAACGCACGGGCGAAAGGGATCGCGATCTGGAGCGAGATCGAACTGGCCTGGCGCTTCCTGCGCGGAAAACTGGTCGCCATCACCGGATCGAACGGAAAAACCACCACCACCTCGCTGGTCGCGCACATTCTGAAAACTTCAAATATTCCCACGCTGGTCGGCGGCAACATCGGCACGCCGCTGCTCGCACTGGTTGAAACTTCGGTGGACACCACGGTCACCGTCGCTGAAGTCAGCAGCTTTCAGCTCGAAACCATCGATCAGTTCCGTCCGGAGATTGGCGTGCTGCTGAATCTCACGCCGGACCATCTCGATCGGCACCTGACTTTCGACGAATACGCCGGGGCCAAAATGCGCATGTTCGAAAATCAGCTGGAACGCGATGTGGCCCTACTCAACGCCGACGATCCTGAAGTCACCCGCCGCATGCCGGCTAAGCCCAAGATTTTCTGGTTCAGCCGCCAGAAACGCGTGGCCAAAGGCGCTTTTCTGCGCGACGACCAAATTATTTTTCGCCACGAAGGCTCGGAAGTCGAACTCGCGCGCCTTGCCGACTCGCAGCTCCGCGGCCAGCATAACGTCGAAAATGTTTTGGCCGCCTGCGCCGCGGCGTATCTCGCCGGAGCCGTGCCAGACGCCATCGCCGCCGGAGTGAAAAGTTTTCGCGGTGTCGAACATCGCCTCGAATTCGTCGCCGAAGTTTCGGGCGTGAGCTATTACAACGATTCCAAAGCCACGAATGTCGACGCCGCCGTGAAAGCGGTCGAAGCCTTCCCCGGCCCGCTGGTGGTCATTCTCGGCGGCCGCGATAAAGGTGCTCCCTACACGCCGCTGGTCGAGCCGCTCCGCGAACGCGCGCGCCTCGCACTCC
Source organism: uncultured Acidobacteriota bacterium (assembly GCA_963847695.1). GTDB lineage: Bacteria > Acidobacteriota > Terriglobia > Acidiferrales > UBA7541 > Palsa-295. The sequence goes on from CAWKAX010000022.1 coordinate 51,901, forward strand.
TCATCGGCGAAGCCGCGGAAAAAATTGCGACGGATCTCGGCCATGCGGTTCAGTTTGAAAATGCCGGAACGCTGCACCAGGCGCTCGACATCGCCGCGCACCACGTGCAGCCCGGAGATACCGTGCTGCTCGCTCCGGCCTGCGCCAGTTTCGATCAGTTCGATAATTATCAACACCGCGGGCGCGTCTTCAAAGAAATCGTCGGACGCCTCGCCGCCAGCGTGGAGTCAAGTCAAATTCCCGCCCCGGCGGAAAAAGGATAAGCATGCCGCGCAGCTTAAACCCCGATCGACAGCTCTTCGGCGTGACCCTCGCGCTCTGCTTCATCGGCGCGGTGATGATTTTCAGCGCCTCGGCCATGACCGCGCAGGATAAATTCGGCTCCAGTTTCATTTTCCTGCTGCGCCAATTCGTCTACATCGTGCTGGGCATCGCCGGAATGTTTTTCATGATGAATTTCGACTATCGCAAACTGCGCCAGCCGCGCATCGTTTTCACCGGCCTGGCGCTTTCGTTCGTGATGTTGGCTTCCGTGTTTTTTCTGGATCGCTCCCACGCCACCCACCGCTGGTTCCGCGTGGGTCCGTTCAGTTGCCAGCCCTCGGAACTCGCCAAATTTGCACTGATCATTTTCCTGGCGTGGTTTCTCGAATCCCGCCGCGCGCAAGGTCAAATCAATGATCTCTGGGGCACCATCGCCCCGGCATTTGGCGTCGTGCTGGTTCTGGCTGCCCTGGTAGTCAAAGAGCCGGATATGGGCACCGCCTTCATGATCGTGGTCATCGGCTTCGTCATGCTCTACGTCGCCGGCCTTTCGTACAAATATATTGGCGCGGCATTTCTGGCCGCCGTCCCTACCATTTATCTATTGATCGTCCGCGTGCCCTATCGCCTGGCGCGCTTCGAAGCCTTCCTGCATCCCGACCGCGACCCGCAGGGTGCTGGCTTTCAGCTGCTGCAATCGCTGATCGCGGTAGGCTCCGGAGGCCTCAGCGGCGTGGGCCTGATGGAAAGCCGCCAGAAACTTTTCTTCCTGCCCGAAGCTCATACCGATTTTATTTACGCCATCATCAGCGAAGAATTCGGCTTCATCGGCGCAGTCATCGTACTCACGTTATTCGCGGTGTACGGCTGGCGCGGCTTTGTCGCGGCGATGAAGGCTCCCGACGATTTCGGAAAATATCTGGCCATGGGCATCACTACCATGATCGTGGGCCAGGCCATGATCAATCTCAGCGTCGTGCTCGGCCTGATGCCGACCAAAGGCATCCCGCTTCCGTTCATCAGTTACGGCGGCTCCAGTCTTTTCGTCGCCCTCGTGGCAACCGGCGTGCTTTTGAATATCAGTCAGCACGCGGATGAAGACTAAGTGAGTGCTGATTCGGGCGTCGCAGAAAAGCGCCTGCTCATCGCCGGAGGCGGTACCGGCGGTCATGTTTTTCCGGCCATGGCTGTGGCCCGCGAATGGCTTAGCCGCGACCCGGAAGGAGTACGTAGCGTCGTGATCGTCGGAACCGAACGCGGAATGGAAGCGCACCTTGTGCCGCAAGCCGGGCTGCCGCTCGAAACCATTCGTGTGGCCGGACTGAAAGGCATGGGCGGCGCGAAACTGCTGAAAAATGCCGCGCTGGTTCCGGTAGGCCTGTGGGATTCGGAAAAAATTATGCAGCGCCATAAATTTGGCGTGGCCTTTGGAGTCGGCGGCTACGCGGCCGGGCCCATGATTCTCGTAGCCCGGCTCCACGGCGTTCCATCCTTAGTCTTCGAGCCTAACGTCGAACCCGGCTTCACCAACCGCGTTCTCGCTGGTATCTCCACTCGCGTGGCGTGCGGCTTCGAAGAAACGGCTCGGCGTTTTGGCGCGAAAGCCGTCGCCACCGGCATCCCGGTCCGCGCAGAATTTTTCTCCGCGCCCCGCCACACCGAGCATCGCGAGCCGTTCCGCATCCTTATTACCGGCGGCAGCCGCGGCGCATTGCCCATCAATCGCGCCGTCATCGACTCGCTCGATCTGCTTTTGCCGCGAAAAAACCAGCTTTTCATCGTGCACCAGACCGGCGAACGCGACTATAATGCTGTTCGCGTGGCGTACGCGCGCCGCGAATTTCGAGCGGAGGTCGTCCCCTTTATCGAAAATATGGCGGAGCGCTTTGCCCAGGCCGACTTGATCGTCTGCCGCTCGGGCGCGATCACCGTGGCTGAAGTTGCCGCCGCCGGACGCGCCGCCATCTTTATCCCCTTCGGCGCCGCCACCGACGCGCACCAAACCCGCAATGCCGAAGCCATGCAGAACGCCGGCGCCGCGCGGCTGCTGCCCCAGACCGAACTGACGCCCGATCGGCTGACTAACGAAATTTTCTCCCTGTTGGACCATCCTGCAAAAATTGCTGAAATGGAAATCTGCGCGCGAAAACTGGCGCGACCCACCGCCGTGGCCGATATTGTCAATATTGTGGAATCTCTGGCAACCGGAAAGGTGCGCGCATGATGGTCACCTTCCGCAATTTTCAGCGCATTCACCTCGTCGGCATCGGTGGTAGCGGCATGAGCGGCATTGCCGAAGTCCTGCTGACCAGCGGCTACGCCGTCTCTGGTTCGGACCAGAAACTTTCGCCGGTCACCGAACGCCTGCGCAAACTCGGCGCCGCGATTTTCGAAGGCCATCAAGCCGCAAACGTCGCCGGAGCCCACGTCGTAGTCATTTCCTCGGCGGTCAAACCCGACAACCTCGAACTCCTCGAAGCGCATCGCCTGAAAATTCCGGTGATCCCTCGCGCCGAAATGCTGGCCGAGCTGATGCGCCTGAAATACGGCATTGCCGTCGCCGGAGCCCACGGCAAAACCACCACCACTTCCATGGTTGCGTCGGTGCTGGATGCGGCGGGCCTCGATCCCACGTTCGTCGTCGGCGGCCGAGTCAATCACGCCGGCTCCAACGCCGGAGTCGGCAAGAGCGAATACATGGTGGTCGAAGCCGACGAGAGCGACCGCTCGTTTTTGTTGCTCGCGCCGGTCGTAGCGGTAGTCACCACCATCGACCGCGAGCATCTTGACCAGTACCACTCGCTCGAGGAAATTCAGGAAATTTTCCTGCAATTCGTCAATCGCGTTCCGTTCTACGGCTCAGTCGTGCTCTGTCTCGACGAACCCAACGTCCAAGCCATCCTCCCGCGCGTCAAACGCCCGGTGATCACCTACGGCACTTCGAGCCAGGCCGACTTGGTCATCGCCGACGTAAAACTCGACGGCATCGCCAGCGAATTCCGCCTGAAATATCATGGCGACGATCTCGGCATCTTCCGCCTGCCTTCGCCGCCAGGAATTCACAATGTGCGCAACGCCGCAGCCGCAGCTGCCGTCGCGCTGTCTCTCAGTGTTCCGGCCGACCTCATCCGCGCCGGCCTCGCCAAATTTTCCGGCGTCGGCCGCCGCTTCGAAATCAAAGGCGTCTTCAACGGCGTGACCCTGATCGACGATTACGGCCACCATCCCGCCGAAATCAGAGCCACGCTCGAAGCCGCGCGCGGCGTCGGCTATCATCGCCTGCTGGTTTTGTTCCAGCCGCACCGCTATTCGCGCACCCAGCATCTCTGGGAAGATTTTCGCCGTTCGTTCAATCAAGCCGACATCCTGGTCATCTCCGAAATTTACGCCGCCGGCGAGCCGCCGGTCGATGGCGTGACCGGCGAAAAACTGGCCCAGGCCATCAGCAGCGCCGGCCACAAAAACGTCATCTTCAAAAGCACTATGCAGGCCGGTATCGATCACATTCTGCGCGAAGCCCAACCCGGTGACGCGGTCCTGGCCATCGGCGCCGGCAGCATCGGCCGCGTGCTCGATCAATTGGCCATGCTCCTGGACTCAAAAGTTTCTTCGGCGGAGACCGAATTTCATGCGGATTAGCGATCGCCCCATCGCCGCCAAGCTCGCCGAACTCGGCGTCGAATTGTCTCCGGGCGTTTCGATGACCGAAAAAACTTCGCTCGGCATCGGCGGCACTACCGACTTGCTGGTCCTGCGCAAATTCGAAACCATTCCCGAAATCATGCGCCTGCTCGCCGCCGACGGTATCCCACATTATTTTCTGGGTGGCGGCTCGAACGTCCTGATCGGCGACGGTGAACTTTCCTGGGTCGCGCTGCATCTGCCCACTTCCAAGCCCGGCATGAGCGTTGACGCCAACGTTGCCACCGTCGACGCTGCCGCTGACCTCGGCGGCATGGTCACCTTCTGCGCCAAAAATAATCTCGGCGGCATGGAAGGCCTGATCGGCGTTCCGGGCAGCGTCGGCGGCGCTTTGCGCATGAACGCCGGCGCCTACGGCACCCAAATCGGCCCGTTCGTCAAGGAAGTTCAGCTCTATCGCGCGGCCACCGGCCAAATTGAATTTCTGCGCGGCAATGACATTCGATTCGATTACCGTCATACTTCCTTCGCGCCCGACGATCTAATGTTGCGCGTCAAACTCGAATTGCCGTCCATTCCGTTCAAGGAAATTCTGGCCGGCATCAAAATTTGCAACGAGAAACGCCGTTCCAGCCAGCCGCTGAACCAGAAAAGCGCCGGCTGCATTTTCAAGAATCCGCCGGGCCGCTCCACCGGACGCATGATCGACGAGCTGAACCTGAAAGGCCATCACGTGGGCGACGCGCGGGTCAGCGACCGTCATGCGAATTTTTTCGTGAACGCCGGCTCGGCCAGTTGCGCGGACATGCTGGCCCTGATTGACGATGTGCGGGAAAGAGTGCACGCTGCGCATGGCATCGAACTCGAGACTGAAGTCATCATCTGGAAAAATTGATGAAAACGATGGAAGCGGAAGCCTATCCCCGGGAAATTCTGGCCGACGAAGAGCCGAAATATCTCCGCCGCCAGAAGCCGCTTGAGATCAAGCGGCGCAAGTTCGGCAAGAAAGCGTGGAAGGGTTACGCCCGCGTGTCCCTCTGGGCCGGCATGGGCGTCGTCGCCGCTGGAGCCTGCTACATGGTCGGCCATTTTCTGCTGGCTTCGCCGGCCATGGCCTTGGTGCACAAGGATCAGATCCGGGTTTCGGCTACCCACTTCGTCTCGCCCGAAAGCGTGCAGAAAATTTTTATCGTCGACCGCAATCACAGCGTGCTGCGCATTCCGCTCGATGAACGCCGTCGCCAGGTCGAATCGCTCCCCTGGGTCGAACAGGCTGCCGTGCGCCGCGCATTGCCCAATACCATCGAAGTCGACATCACCGAACGCGCGCCCATCGCTTTCCTGCGCGAAGGTAATCAACTCGAACTTATCGACGTGCACGGTGTAATTCTCCCGCGCCCGCTGAAAGCCGATTTTCATTTTCCGGTGGTTACCGGCATCGACGCCGCTATGCCGCCTGAAGATCGCGAGCAGCGCATGAAACTTTTCGCCAGTTTTTCTCAGGCCGCCGAACAGGCCCACAGCGGCGCGATGGAACAGGTTAGCGAAGTCGATCTCACCGAAGCCAAGGATCTGCGCGCAACGATTTCCGGATTGCAGGGCGCGAGCCCGTTGAACGGCCCCACCGGCGATTCAGTCAGCGATGCCGACCAGTGGCCCGGCGGCGATTCGCCGATCCTGGTTCACTTCGGCGACAGCGATTTTGAAAATCGCTTCTACACCGTGCTGCACGATTACGGCAAATGGCGCGCCGAAGCCGGCCGCGTCGAATCGGTCGACCTGCGTTTCGCCGGAGAAGCGGTCGTAAATCCCGATCGCACCTTGCTGGCGCAAAACCGGCCAAGCGACTCGCCCGCGTCCGTCGCCGCTGCCGCACCGAAGCCGGCGCATTCTGCGCCTGCGAAAAAATCCGCGCGGCACGCGCGTTAGTTCGGAAGTAAGTCGGTGAAGATTTTGTTTTGCGGTTGCGTCAAAACAAGGATCAGCGGTAAGGAGTTTCAGATTTGACGAAGAAAGAACGCCACATCGTGGCTCTCGATATCGGCAGCGCCAAAACCTGCGCGCTGGTGGGCGAACTTGACGAACTGGGCGGCGTGCGTTTCGCAGCCCTGGGTGCCGCCGAATCGAAGGGCTGGCGCAAAGGCCAGATCGTAAATCTCGATCTCGCGGTTAGCTCCATTCGCCGCGCGGTCGAAGAAGCCGAAACCATCGTAGGCGTACCCATCGAATCCGCTCTGGTCGGCGTCGCCGGAGTTCACGTCCGCGGCGTGAATAGCCGCGGCGGCATCACCGTCGGCGCCCGGCCCCGCGATATTCAGCGCGACGACGTTCGCCGCGCCATCGAAACTGCCCGCGGAGTCCAGCTTCCCGAAGATCGCGAAGTGCTGCACGTCCTGCCCCAGGAATTTTTTCTCGACGCGCAGGACAACATCCGTGACGCCATCGGTATGGTTGGCCAGCGCCTCGAAGCTAACGTGCACATCGTCACCGCCTCCGGCACCGCGACCCAAAATATCGTCACGGCCGTAAATCGCGCGGGAGTCCGAGTCGATGACACCGTGCTCGAGCCGCTCGCTTCGGCTGAAGCCTGCCTGACTCAAGATGAACGCGAGCTCGGCGCCTGCCTGCTCGACATCGGCGGTGGAACCACCGAATTGATCGCCTTTGCCGGCGGCGTCGCCCGCCACACCGCGGCCATTCCCGTGGGCGGCGACCATTTCACCAACGATCTTGCCGTCGGCCTGCGTACGCCCATCGACGAAGCCGAAAAAATTAAACGCCGGCACGCCTGCGCCTTCCGGCCATTGCTGAAAGACGATGCCGCCATCGAAATCGCCAGCGTCGGCGATCGGCCGCCGCGCACCGTTTTCTCCCGCATGCTCGCCGATATCGTCGAGCCGCGCGCGCACGAACTTCTAATGCTGGTCCGTGACGAGCTGCGCCGCGGCGGAGTCGAATCCGCCATTCCCGCGGGCTTGGTTTTCACCGGAGGCGGCGCGCATCTCGCCGGCCTCTGCGAACTCGCCGAAAACATTTTCAATCTTCCGGTGCGCGTGGCCGTTCCGCGCGGAATTTCCGGAATGAGCGACGAAGTTTCCCAGCCCGAATATGCCACAGCCGTCGGGCTTGTGCTGTACGGTGCGCGCACGCGGCGCACCGGCGGTGCGCGTCCAAACGGCTGGGTCGGTAAGCTCAAAAGCATGTTTGCGGGCGCAACTTAATTCGCCGGCGGGGCGCCGGTGAAAATAGCTGCACTCATAATCTGATGGCGCATTAACCATGGCGAAGTCGAACAAAATCTTGTATCAAGTGGGTTGCTAGGGAGGCAGCATGGCGCACAAAGAATCTGGTATGCGCGTTTCGTTCGCGGAAGAAGCGCAGAACGGCGCGAAAATTAAAGTTATCGGCGTGGGCGGCGGCGGTTCCAATGCAGTCAACCGCATGATCCGCGCGAAAGTCGAAGGCGTCGAATTTATCGCCGCCAATACCGATTTGCAGGCTCTGAAACTTTCGCAGGCTCCGGTCAAACTTCAGCTCGGCAGCAAACTCACCAAAGGACTCGGCGCCGGCGCCAATCCCGAAGTCGGCCGCAAGGCCGCGCTGGAAGACACCGAAAAAATTCTCGAAGCGCTCGACGGCGCGGACATGGTTTTCGTCACCGCCGGTCTAGGCGGCGGCACCGGCAGCGGAGCCGCTCCAGTTGTTGCTAATCTCGCCAGCGAACTTGGCGCGCTGACCGTCGCGGTCGCCACCAAACCTTTCGCGTTCGAAGGCAAACGCCGCATGGAGCAGGCCGAGCACGCCCTCGCCGAACTCATCGGCTGCGTCGACACCGTCATCGTCATCCCCAACGAACGCCTGATGGATTGCGTCGAAGCCGGCACCAGCTTTTTCGAAGCATTCCGCATCGCCGACGATATTCTGCGCCAGGCGGTGCAGGGTATTTCGGACATCATCACCATTCCCGGCATTATCAATCGCGACTTCGCCGACGTGAAAACCATCATGTCCGGCCAGGGTTACGCGGTCATGGGCACTGCAGTCGCTTCCGGCCCCAACCGCGCTACCGATGCCGCCAATCGCGCCATCAATAGCCCGCTGCTCGAAGACAATTGCATCAACGGCGCGCAGGGCATCTTGATCAACATCACCGGCTCATCCAGCCTCAGCCTGCAGGAAGTTCACGAAGCGTCTTCCATCATCCAGAAAGCCGCCCACGAAAATGCCAACATCATTTTCGGCGCGGTGATGGACGATTCCATGAAGGAATCGGTCAAGCTCACCGTCATCGCTGCCGGCTTCCGGGACGTTGCCGGCCGCAAACCGGCGCAGCGTCCTTCCTACTTGCCCAAGACCTGGAAAGCCGCGCGCGATCCCGAACCCGCGCAGGAACCCATCATCAATCAGCAGGTCAACCAGCAAGCCACCCCGCAGCGCCCGCCTAACGTGGTCCAGCAAGTCGCGCGCAACGTCAGCGAAGTAGTGCAGCAAGTCACCCGCAACGTAGTAGAAAAAAACGACGTCCCGGCCGATGACCTCGACGTCCCAACATTCCTCCGCCGTCAGGCCCAAAAAGCCTAGCTGCAACTCTAAGAATTCGCCAAGGGCGGGATCCAATCCCGCCCTTTTCTTTTGCTGTACAATCTCGCGATGCAGCTGCTTCTCGCGGGCAAATTTATTGTCTCGGGCCTCTGGGGATGACCCTCGACGACCTCCGACACTATTTCAGAAAATTGTTGCCGCTGGCTTGGCAGCGAACTGGCCGAAACGACCCGGTATCGATGGTTCTGCTTCTTCGTAAGCCTCATTTCTTCACTGCCGCAGAATTACGTGCCGCCGCTGAAAGAGCGTGGCACACCTCTTTCGCCGGCGAATCGTCGAGTTCCAGGCACTGCGTAGTGCAAAAAAATGCCGCGACCATTATGAAAGCTGGCCGGCACGGGCTGGTCTTCTTTCACCGCGGCGAACCCTATTTTCGATTGTCGGAGAAGCAAATCGTTGATTGGCTCCCGGGCGAGGACCAACGCACAGCTTGGAAACAGCACACCGTGTGGGTCGCGGTCGACTATATGAATAAGAAAATGTCCGTGGAGCTGGCTTACTGTGTTATCGCTCGGCTGGTGGCAGAACTGCTCGATGAAAATTGTGCCGCGGTTTATACTCCACGAGAACGGAGCCTGGCGCCGAACGATTCAACCTTGTACATGGAGTTGGTAAAGATCGGTTCGGCTTGCGATCCGGGCATTACTCCAAAAGTCGGCCCATCGGGCGCAGAGAAGGCCACCTCGGTTTGAAATCGTTCCGTCAAAGGCTATTCTTCGTGCGATGAAATCAAGCCCAGCAACAGGCCCGGGATTTTCTAACTCCGATTGCCGTCGTCTGGAGCGCCGCAATATTCCTGATTGCCTTGGGAGCACTGTTTCCACGTCTGCCGATTCTCGGCGTGATCGGCACGCTACTCGAATCGTTCTTCTCGCTGCATCTCTTGCTCGCGGCGTTAGTCGCGTTGGCACTCGCGCTCTTGGCTCGTCGCCGCACACCAGGCCGCGCCGCAAATGTCGCCTTGGTGTTGGGCCTGCTCGCTGCACTTGGCTCGGCAATTCCTCTTGCCGCGCTGGTTCGGACGGCGTCGCACTACCACGCGCCGATTTCGTGGAGCGAGCACCTTCGGCTCACCACGCCTTTCGCTGCGCCGCCCCCTGACCAAACTGTTCTTTACGCCACCGTCGACGGCAAAAGTCTTTATGCCGACGTTTACCTTCCGTCGAACCCGCTACCCGCCGGCGAAAAATCCGCGGCCGTTTTAACAGTGCACGGCGGCGGTTACATTCACGGCCGTCGGAGCATGATGCGCGTCTGGGACCGCTGGTTCACCGCGCGCGGCTACACCGTCTTCGATATCGATTACCGCCTGGCTCCGCCCCCCACCTGGAATCAAGCCGCGCAAGACGCGGCTTGCGCCCTGGTCTGGATCGACGCCAACGCCGAAAAATTTCACGTCGACCCGACGCGCATCCTGGTCGCCGGCCAGTCCGCCGGAGGAGGCCTCGCGTTGCAGCTCGCCTACGGCATCGGCGATGGCACCGTGAAATCCAGCTGCGGCGGCGAGCCTTCGCCGCCCGCAGCTGTCTTCTCGCTCTACGGTCCCGACGATTTTATTTTAGGTTGGAATCTGCGCACGAAAATGGGCTCGGCGGATGGCCGAAATTTCTCGCGTCTCTACACCGGCGGCTCGCCCGAGGAATTTCCCGAACGCTATCGGGCCATCTCCGCCGTCTTCCACGCTCGCCCCGGCATGCCGCCAATGCTCATCGCTGCGGGCGAACCTGACCATCTCGTCCCGTACGCGGGCCACGTGCAATTCGTAAACGAACTCAATCAGAACGCCGTCCCGAATGTGTTTCTCGCAATTCCGTACAGCGACCACGCCTACGACGTGGTCTGGGGCAGCCTCGGCGGCCAAATCACCCGCCACGTCCTGGAAGATTTCCTGCGGAAATATTTTCCGGTAACCGCTCCTGTCGCAGCAACCGCGTCCGGCAGCAGCCACTAGCCTCTAGCGACTTGCCACTGCTTTTTTGTCGAGGGGCCTCACTGAGTGAGCTCGACCCACGCGCAAAAAAACCAAGCTGGCTCACGCGCCAGCACGCAGGATTTCCGTTCTACGTCCCCGAAATCATCGCTGGCAAAACTCCCGCAACCGCAATCCCCGAGACATTGGCATTCCCGATTCCGCATTCGGCCAGGCCGCCCGGCACCTTTAACACCAGCGCCGTCACATCATCGTGGCGTCTTCCGTTCTCGGAAAACGACCGAGACTCCTCCAACAAATGATCCAGCGATTCGTCCGCCGATTTGCTGGAGCAGGCCCCCCAGATTTGCTCGAGTTTTCCCCAGCTCAGGTCCTCTTCTTTTTCGTTCTGCATTTCGTGCAGTCCGTCGGTCGCAAACAAGACCGTATCTCCCGGGCTCAATTGCATCCGATACAGCTCGTACGTCGCGTCCGGAAACATTCCCGCAGGCAACCCGCCTGCGCCGAGTGGCCGGCATCCCGAACCAGAGACCAGTAATGGCAGGGGAATCCCGGCGTTGGCGAATTCGAGCCAACCGCTGGCCGGGTCGTACATCGCGTACAATGCCGAGCTGTAGCGCCCCGGCACCGGTCGCACCCGCAGCCGCTTATTCAGCAGCGCCAAAACCGCATCCGGTTTTTCTCCGGTTTTGTTAATCCCGCGCAAGGTGCCCATCACCAGGGCCGCATACAACGCTGCGGTCACGCCCTTGCCCACCACATCGCCCACGTACAAACCCACCAGTCCGTTCGGCAGCTGAAAGAAATCCGCGAAGTCTCCGCCTACTTCGCCCAGCGGCTTGTAGCGAAACGCCACCTCGAACCCCGGCCCGCGCAGCGTCCCGGCCGGCAGCAACGAATCCTGGATCAGCCGCGCTTCATCCCGGATCGCTTCGTACATCGGATTGCGCGTACTCGTTTCCGAAGCGGCCAGTCCGTTCATTGACAGGGTGCTCCTCGGTGCCGACAAACTGCACCCCGAGTTCCAATCCGAGATTTGTTTTTTTACCGCGGTCAACAGGCAGGAAAGCATTTAAATCTCAAAGCAGCCAACCAATCAACAATGTCTCTCAGCCGCCGTTTCAAGGTGAAACGCCGTGTTCCAATTCGGCTGGCGCCAATCCTTATTCCGAACCCTTATCTTTGTGTCATCGTCGTGCGTGCGCCGCGTCCACCGCTTCGGCTTCTTCCAGCCGGTGCGCGTACAGCGGAAACCTCGCCGCCAGATCTGCCACTTCGCCGCGCACCTGTTTCTCGATGTTTCCGTCAGCCAGATGCGTCAGCACGTTCGCAATCCATCCCGCGATCTTTTCCATCTCCGGCTCGCGCATTCCACGCGTAGTCACTGCCGGGCTTCCGATGCGAATTCCTCCCGCCTTCATCGGCGGCAACGGATCAAACGGAATCGCATTTTTATTCACCGTCATCCCCGCGCGCTCGAGCGCAAGTTCCGCGTCGCGCCCAGTAATTCCGCGCGAATGCATATCGACGAGCATCAAATGGTTTTCCGTCCCGCCGGTAACAATGCGGAATCCCTGCTTGGTCAAACCGGCCGCCAGGGCCCGCGCGTTCGCCACCACCTGCCGCTGATACGCCGCGAATTCCGGCTCCGCCGCTTCCTTTAGACACACGGCCTTCGCCGCAATTATGTGTTCGAGCGGCCCGCCCTGCACGCCCGGAAAGGTCACGCGATCCACTTCCTTCGCAAATTTCTCCCGGCACAAAACCAAACCGCCCCGCGGCCCACGCAAAGTTTTATGGGTCGTAGTCGAAACAAAATCCGCATGCGGCACCGGACTCGGATGCACTCCCGCAGCCACCAATCCCGCTATGTGCGCCATGTCCACAAAGAACAAAGCTCCCACCGCCTGCGCCGATTTCGCGATGCGCGCGAAATCGATAATCCGCGAATACGCGCTAGCACCCGCGACGATCATCTTCGGCTTATGTTCCTGCGCCAGCCGCTCGATCTCGTCGTAATCAATAGTTTCCGTTTCTTTGGTCACGCCGTACGCTACGAATTTATACGTCTTGCCTGAAAAATTCAGCGGGTGCCCGTGCGTCAAATGCCCGCCATGCGCCAAATTCATGCCCAGCACGGTCGCGCCCGGCTCCAGTACGCTCATGTACACCGAGATATTCGCCTGCGTCCCGGAGTGCGCCTGCACGTTGGCGTGTTCCGCGCCGAATAATTTCTTGGCCCGCTCGATCGCCAGTGATTCCACACGATCCACGTTCTCGCAGCCGCCGTAATACCGTTTCCCCGGATATCCTTCCGCATACTTATTGGTGAAAACCGATCCCGCCGCTTCCATTACCGCCTCGGAAACAAAATTCTCCGAAGCGATCAGCTCGAGCCCGGTCGCTTGTCGCCGAACTTCATCGCGCAACGCCGCCGCGACTTCCGGGTCCACCTGCTCCAGCGAGCGATTCATCTTCTGCTGCGATGCGTCGGTCATTGCGGCCGCCTAAGGGAGTTGGGTTCGAATCTCGCGCGGCGTTCTGCACCAGCTGTGGCGCAACTTTGCGCGAATCCGAGTGTTTCAAATCATGGAGAGTTTATCGGAGCATCTGGGGCTTTGCAAACCCACGTTGCTCCGCCAATTCATACCGGGAGAGCCGAAATGGGCGTTGTGCAACACTATCTTCGAGCAGGTGTCATGCTGGCTGCGGTGCTGGCTCCGGTATTCGCCACCGGCTGCGCCAGCCACGCCACCGTGCGCGTTTACGATCCCTACTACAGCGATTATCACGTGTGGAACTCATACGAAGTTGGCTACTACCATCAGTGGACCGTAGAAACGCACCGCCCGTATCGCGAATTCCGGCAGTTGCCGCCGCCGGAGCAGCGGGAGTATTGGGCGTGGCGTCATGGCCGCCGCGGGCCTCCACCGCGATAATTTTCGGTGCTGGAGCTGAAAATAAAAACGCCGGCGAGTGATTCGCCGGCGTTTTTATTTTCACGATTTCAATTGTGCGAATTGAAATTACTGCTGCTTGTCCGATCCGGTGATACCCGAAACGATTGGCACATGATGCTTGCTCAGCAGGGTATGTGGTCCGCCGTAAATAAATTCCAGCGCCACGTTCAATCCTGCCTGCACCGCCAGGTTGTAATTTCCAAAACGGAATCCGTCCTTGGGGCCATACCGGCTCGGATACCACAAATTCGCTGCCGCTTCGCCGCCCGCGTACGGTGCGACCAAGTTCGGAATCGAGAAAACAGTGTGGCCGTCTTCGCCCTTGCGCGCGGTGACCGTCGAAATCAAAGCGTGCTTCAATCGCGGGACGAAACCGTCGCATTCGCAACGATAATAAATCGTATCTTCGCGGAACAGCTCCGACAATCCATAGCGCGTGGTCTGCGTCACCAAGTTGATGCCAAAAGTATTTGCCACGCGCTGGCCGTAAGCCGCGGCGCCGCCCGGATCATGAGTCCATTCCGGCGGTGCATTGTCCGCCTGCTGAATCGCTCCGCCGACTACCGAACCAAAAATCGCATAAGGACCGAACGAATCGAACGCGAAGGTCTTCAATTTATCCGTGTGCGTGGGGCGATGATACGTCTGCCCCGGCATCACATGGCTCGGGGTCTGCACCGTCACCTGCGTCGACGTCGTGGTCGTGCTTGTTTGGCCTGTGCCGGCTCCTGCTCCGGACTGCGCTCCTGCTGGCGTGGCCAGAATTCCTGCAGCCAGAACTGCGAGTACCGCACCGATAGCACTGCGAATCTTCATCGAATATCACTCCTTAAAGTTGTGAAACAGCCCGCCAGGAGGAACCAGCAGCCAAACAGCCTACACTGATTTCCCATTCTGCACACGCGAAAATTTGCACAAACACGCGCGAAAGCGAAGCGTCCGGCGCTCGGCACTTGGATACTGGAAGTCCGCGAAAAGGTGTATCCGAAATTACCGCGGACTCGCCGACTGCCAAAAATGGGAGACGTCATTCGCTCGCACCGCTAAGGTCGCACGCGGTAGAATCTCCCGGACCTTCCAACCCGGCCGGAACGTCTGCGATTCTCCTGATAGAAGAGGTTCTCGTTATGAAAGCCGCAATCATTCGCCAGTTTGGCCCTCCCAGCCTCATTCAGATCGCCTACATGCCGCGCCCGGCGCCTAGTCCTCGCGAAGTGCTGGTCGCGATTCGCGCAGCAGGCGTTGGCCCCTGGGACGCGCTGATCCGCGAAGGCCAAAGCGTCACCAACCCACCGCTGCCCGTGATTCTCGGCTCGGACTTGGCTGGTGTGGTGGATTCTGTCGGCAGCGAAGTTTCCGCGTTCAAGCCGGGCGACGAAGTGTACGGCGTCGCCAACGAACAATTCACCGCAGGCTACGCGGAGTTCGCCGCCGCCCCGGCGGCGATGCTGGCGCGCAAGCCTGCGAAACTGAATTTCGTCGAAGCCGCGTCGGCACCGGTTGTTGCCGTTACCGGCTGGCAGATGCTTTTCGAGTATGGCCACGCGGCGCGCGGGCAGCGCGTCCTGATCCACGGCGCGGGAGGAAGCGTCGGCGCGTTCGCGGTACAGCTCGCGCGTGACGCGGGCCTGCACATCGTGGCCACCGCTTCCGCCGCCGATGCGGAGTACGTTCGTGAGCTGGGCGCTGAAACCGTGGTCGATTTTCGCGCAGCGCGTTTCGAGGAAAATTTGGAGCCGGTGGATATTGTGATCGATACGCAGGGAGGCGAAGTTCGCGAGCGTTCGCAGCGCGTACTGAAAGACAAGGGGATTCTGGTTTCGGTCGCGTCGCCGATTCCGGACGACATGGCCAAGCGTCTCGGCACCCGCGCGGTTTTCTTTCTGGTCGAAGTCACCACCGCGCGGTTGGAAAAAATCACCGCGCTTTTCGACAGCGGCAAATTGACGACGCGCGTCGGCACGATTCTGCCTTTGAATGATGCGCGCGTGGCGCACGAGATGCTGGCTGGCGCGTCGCACCAGCCCGGCAAGATCGTGCTGCAAGTCAGCGCGTAACAAATCCCGGCCGCGCGCGTTATAAGAACGCAGGCACTCATCTGAGTTGTTCGGGGCTCTTCCCGTGATGCGACCCTATTCAACCCGCACGAACGCAAAAGGAGAAACAAATGACCACTGCCGAATTGCTGCTGCAGGATTTCGACGCCGAAATTGCCGGCGCGCGCAAGACGCTCGAGCGCATCCCCGAAGCTGAAGCCGCCGCCGGCTGGAAGCCGCACGAGAAATCCATGCCCATGGGACGGCTGGCCATGCACGTCGCCAACCTGCCGAAATTCGCGACCTACATCCTGACCACTCCGAGCATGGACATGGCCACCAGCACGCTGCCCAAGCCCGATTTCACTTTCAAGGATCGCGCCACGCTGCTCAAGGCGCTCGATGATTCCGCCGCCGAAGCGCGCAAGCATCTCGCCGCCGCTTCCGACGCTGACCTGGCGCAAAAATGGAAATTCAGTTTTGGCGAGCACGTCATCCTCGATGAGCCTCGCTCGAAAACCTACCGCCTGATGTTCTTCAACCATTTGATTCATCATCGCGCGCAGCTGGGTTACGACCTCCGGGCGCTCAATTTGAAGGTACCCGGGCTGTACGGCCCCACCGCTGATGAGCCATTTGGGAGCTAGCGGCTGGGGGGAGGTGGGTCGTGAGGATTGTCGATTAGAATTCATGGTTGGCGTTTGTTTTGTTGGGGTTGGAGGGTGTTTCTAATCGCGCGAGTTTTTCGGGAAAGTGTCGATTAGAAATCGGCGTGTGCGAGAAATAGGGCAAAAAGCGCCGATTAGAAATCATGTCGGGTGTTTGTTTTGTTGGAGTTGTGGCGATTTCTAATCGCGGATGCCGTTATTAGAAAACTGCAGGTCATTTTTTGGGGTGGCGGGGTGAGTTGGTGGTTTGTGCTAGCTTGCACTGGGGCCTCCTCGGGTTCTTTTGGGCCGTGTGCAGATGGCGGCTATGCATGATAACACTTCGGTATAGGGTAGGTTCAAGTACACACGGCGGGATTTGGGGATTATTTTTGTGGTTGGGGAGTGATTGTGGGCGTCGCGTCAGAGGAGTGTCGCACCTACGGCGCTCGGCGGCGGCGGGCAGGTCCCTCAGCGGCTGAAGCCGGGCGTTATTGCGTGGTGATTGGCACGGCTGAAGCCGTGCCCTGACGAGTTCACGGCGTGCTGTGGCCGTTGCATTTTAGGACGCCTAGGTAGGCGGACCAGGGGCCGACTTCGTCGCCGTATTGGTGGGCCAGGATGCGGGAGATTTGGTGGAGGTGGGTTAGGTCGTGGACGGCCCAGGTGGCCAGGAGTTGGGAGAGGGTGACGACGCCTAGGGCGGGATGTTTGCCGCGGCGGTCGAGATCTTGGGGCTGAAGATTTAGCGCTTGCAGGGATTCCAGGTTTTTGGCGCGCAGGTAGGAGAATTCGTCGAGCAGATTTTCGAGGGGTTGGTTTTTGGTCGATTTTTGATTGCCCTCGCGCTCAAAGCGGGCGAAGGTGGCGCGGTCGCCGGAGGCCATGATCATTTTGACGCGAGGCATCCAGTCGGTTTGTTCGCCGTGAATTAGGTGGCCGACTACGTCGTGGGCCGTCCAGGTGTTGGGGCCTTCGTTTTTTTGAGTCCACAATTCCGGGAGATGGCGCAGTAGGGCGTTCAGGGTCGAAGGCGTTCGATCGAGTAGCGCGATTGTTTCGTCGAGGTTTTGTGGCATTGTGACCTTCCTAACTGCCAGACAGACTGCAAGAATAACATTGGGGAAGGACTGTTAAGTCTGCCAACGCGGACTGTTCGGGCGCTGGGTGAATTCAAATCTTGCGTTTTTTGCTCAGGGTCAAATGTGCAACACCCAACCAGATATTGTCGATTACAAACGCATGCCGTGATGAGAAAACTATCGAAGAACGCCGATTAGAACGCCTCGCCATCGTTTAGTTCTAAGTGCATTAAGACGAGTTCTAATCGCCGGTTCGAAGAAGGATCCGAGAATGAAATTCCAAGTGGGGGACCCGACCGACACCGCACTTTGCGTGGCCTTAAAGCACGAGTTCATCCGATGCGATGACGCCTTTAAAGATTTCCGATCTCTTGCGAAAGAAATGATCGTCCACGGCGAAAACCGTCACATTTGTTTTAAAGCTTACAATGCCTATGCGAGATTCATTCACCATTTATATGAGTTTATGCTGGGTGCTGCGGCAAGAGATCGTATGGACACGGCGAAAATAATCGGAGGGTTCGCCGACCGCTACATCGCGAGTCGAACCCAACGCATTGTGACGCAAAGGAGAACGGCGATTGAAACGGGAACGGCGCCCGTTTGGGAAAACGATATCAGCTACTACCCCGAGACTATCCCTGACACTTTTGCCGGCGAGTTCCGTAAGTTCAGAAATCTGGCTCTCGCGCATGTCACATATAAGCGGTCGGGTCTGAAAATGTCTGACTTTTACGAACAAAACCACAAATTTCTCTACGTGCTTTACTTTGAAGCGAAGCTCTGGTGGGGTCGCGTAGCCGACGATTTTCCGGACCTCGAGGGAATTACCTCGTTCTCGGTGCTCATCCAGAAACACGTGTCACGGTTCTGATGTTACCGGCGATTCACCACGAATAAACGTAACGAAAATGCACACAACCCTCTGCCGCGGCGATGCAGTAGTATTGAAAGTACGAGTTGTAAGATCATTAGATTGTCAAGAGCGATTGGTTCTGAACGTATGAGGCAAAAGCTACGTGACCTCACCGGAAAAACAAATAGAAGACTTGGCGACTATCGAGTTCCCGGAGTCTCCCTTAACTGAGGCGGAAGTCAAAACCCTCAGATGCGCAGTCAGAGGCGAAACTGCTATCTGTGGACCTAACATCGACAACCTCGATCTAGCGAATGATCCTCAGACTGCCGATTTCTGGGACGTTGATCGACAAATACGGTCTACGATCCTGCGCTGGCTCTGCGTAAATCCCAGAGCAAAGAATTTAGTCGATCCCAGAGGCATCGACGTTTTCGGTGCGAAGATATTAGGACCCCTCGAGTTGTTTGCGGTGTCAATACCGTTCGGCTTGGCGTTTTCAAATTGTCTCCTCGACAGTGCATTAAACCTTCGCAATGCGGAGATCGTGGCACTCTCACTGCGGCGCACCAAAGCACATTCCATAGGAGCCGACGGCGTTCGGGTGCGGAACAGCGTTTTCCTGAGAGGAGGCTTTCACTGCGTCGGGCAGGTGAGGGTGCCAGGCGCTAGGATTGGCGGCAACTTGGAATGCGACGGGGGAAAGTTCAGAACCCCTTCCGGGTTGGCCTGCCCAACAGTGGGCTGGCGATCGTCGGGGATGGCCTTAACGTCGAAGGTGCTGTCTTCTTCAGAAAAGGATTTATTGCCCTAGGTGAGGTTCGTTTAACTGGTGCGCGAATCGGAGGTTTTTTGGATTGCTCAGACGCAGATCTAAAAAATCTCGCCCAGCCAGAGACCGCTTCGTCTGGAGTTGCGTTTATTGGTGACGGAATGATCGTAAGAGGTGCCGTGTCATTCGGAGCGCGCTTTCGAGCAGAGGGAGACGTGAGGATGAATGGAGCCCAAATCGATGGCGACCTAAATTGCGGGGGAGGTATCTTTTCGAATCCCTCCCGCCCACGGGTCGCACAGTCTGGATTCGCCCTAAGCGCGGACCGAATTTGTGTTAAGGGCGCTGTATTTCTTAGTGGCGGGTTCGCTGCAGACGGCGAAGTCAGACTTCTGAGTGCTCAAATTGGAAGTAATCTTGATTGTGATGGGGGTAGATTCGTCGGCCGCCCTGGCACGGACAAGATTCAGGCCAACGCGTGCATTGAGTGCGCATTCCGCACAAATTGGGGGTAATGTTTTTCTTCGGTCCGGTTTTTACTGTCGGGGCGAGACGAGTTTCACTGGCGCGCGAATTAGCGGAAATTTGGAGTGCAATCGAGGTGAATTCCAGGGAGAGTTAAATCTTGAAACCTCGTCAATCCGCGGGGCGTTGTTCTTCAAGGATGTTGCCAAACCGGATGGGATGCGATTGAATCTAGCTAATGCGACCGTCGACTCCGTCGTGGATGAACAGGCGAGTTGGCCCTCACGCGGTAATCTCCTTCTTGACGGCTTTACGTATGATCATTTCGCAGGCGGTGCCCCCCGAGATCTCAAGGCGCGACTCGACTGGTTGGCGAGGCAGCAATATTTCATGATCCAGCCGTATCGGCAGTTGGCGGCCACACTCAGAGGTGAAGGCGCCCCGGTTTCAGCACAGAAGATTCTCTTCGCGATGGAGGATGGTCGACGAAAACTCGAGGACCGTAACTGGTTTTCTCGGGCGGCCAGTTGCGTTTACCGAAACACGCTTGGCTATGGATATAGTCCGACTTGGCCCGCTGTTCGTTGCCTACTCGCGATAACGGTTTTGGGGGCCATCATATTTGCGCGGGGGTACGCGTCTGGAAGCATGGTACCTTCCGATCGCGATGCTTATATTCAGTTCACAGCTAACCGAAAACTCCCTCCGGCTTACGAAGCTTTTCAGCCGATGATGTATTCAGTCGAGACATCCTTCCAGCTTGTAAAGATCGGTCAAGCCGATCGGTGGGAACCCGACCCCGCGGCTGGGCCCGTCCGGCAAGGATGCCGAGGATTTCTCACCACTGCCGCTGAAGCAATCAGTTCGACACGATTCGTTCGTTTTTGGCGTTGGGCGCAAATCATCTTGGGCTGGCTATTCTCTGCCGTAGTGGTTGCTGGCCTGACCGGATTCGTCAGGAAAGACTGACCCACTACAGCTGACGAACAAGGGATGCGCCCTCGGTTGACTTGCCCCAGAGTCTCCCATAACCTTTCACATTCCAAATTTTGCTGCGAAGA
>CAWKAX010000023.1:0-280596 GCA_963847695.1 uncultured Acidobacteriota bacterium
CTCTGCGAAGTTGCAGTTGAAGTTGACTTACGTAGCGTCCACTTCAGGTGGGCCAGTTGCCTTTGCTTTTCGCCTTTCGATTTTCGTTGTCATCCCGAAGCGCAGCGAGGGACCTGCTTCAAGCGCCGTGGCAGTTGCCGTTGCCTTTCCGGGTGCCGCACTCTTAGCGCCCCTCAGCAAAGGGTGCGGGTTTAGACGCCCTTCTTCTCCTAGCCGTCCAGTCCTACCACCCATACCGCCGTTGGCCGTCATCCAGAGGAGCGCCTTTCGCGACGAAGGATCCCTCTTCGATCTCAACCCTCTCCGAATTCTCCGTGCCCTCATCCTTCGCAGATCTCTGTGCTCTCCGTGTTAAATCTTTCCCCACTCAAAATCCTGCTAAAATCCCCACGAAATGCCACTCGCAAAACCACTCCGCTTCGAATCCACCCAGGGCAGGGAAGTCTCCGCCCTCCTCCTCACTCCCAAAAACCCGAAATTTCTCCTAGTCCTAGCCCACGGCGCCGGCGCCCCCATGACCCATCCCTTCATGCAAAATCTAGCCGAATCCCTAGCCACCCACGCCATCGCCACCTTCCGCTACAATTTCCCCTACATGGAAGAATCCCGCCACATCCCCGACCGCCCGCCGATCCTAACCGCCACAGTAGCCGCCGCCGTCCAAGCCGCACAAAAAGCCCTGCCGAATCTCCCCGCCTTCGCCGGAGGCAAATCCCTAGGCGCCAGAATGTCCTCCCAAGCCGCCGCCCAAGGCCTCCTACCAGACACCGTCCGCGGCCTGATCTTCTTCGGCTTCCCCCTGCACCCGCCCAACCGCCCAGAAACCAAACGCGCCGATCACCTAGCCGAAGTAAAAATCCCCATGCTCTTCCTCCAAGGCACCCGCGACACCCTGGCCGACCTAACCCTCCTCCGCCCCATCATCAAAAAATTAAGCAAGCGAGCAACCCTGCACGTAATCGAAACCGCCGACCACTCCTTCCACGTCCTAAAATCCGCAAAAAAGTCCGACCCCGAAATCCTCCAAGAATTAGCCGCCACCACCGCCGCCTGGATGCAAGAGATCGCTACTGCAACCCGCTAGAACAATTCCCTCACACCCGCGCATACGCCCTTACCGGAAACGATCCCATCCCCTTAACCTTCACCGGAGCCGCCGTAAACCGAAACCCCGCATCCGGCAGCGCTTCCAGATTGCACATGTGCTCCACAATCGGAATCCCCGCGCCCAGCAAAATCGTGTGTACCGGACGCGCCCCGTCCCCCGTATCGTCAATGTTGTACGAATCGATCCCCACCAGCGCCGCCCCCGCCTCCCGCAAATATTCCGCCGCGCCCCGCGTCAAAAATATGTGCCCCTCAAAATACGCGTCCGTCGCCCAATGCCGCGCCCAACCCGTCTCGACCAAGACCGCCTTCCCGCGCACATCCAAATCCGCAAATAATTCCCGCCCCACCGCCCGCCCCGCAATCCCCGCAGCCCGCACCACCACTCCCTCCAATTCCGCCAGCGAATCCAACTCCACCTCCGCCAAATCCTTCCCATCCTCGAACCGGTGAAACGGCACATCGATATAAGTCCCCGTATTCGCCACCATCTCAATCCGCCCAATCTGAAACGAAGTCCCCGCGTCATAAAATTTCCGCGACTCCTCCCGCGACCAAAAATCGCAAACCACCGCCGCCGGCAACCCCTTGTAAGTCTCCAACCCGTCGTAAACCACATGACTTAAATCCACAAAACCCATCGCAGCCTCCGCACCGCTCTCGACTCTCGCGTTCCATCTCCGTCTCGTTCCGCGCGCTCCGGTTTACGTTGTCATCCCGAAGCGTAGCGCTTCTCCACGCCGAAGCAGAATTATCGCGAAGGCGGGAGGGATCTGCTTCAAACGCATTTGAATTTTAGGGGGTCGGAGCTTTAGCTCCGACATAAGCCGCCCTCACTTGACTCCGGCTTTTAGCCGCTGAGGTCGGCCGTCGCAACCTTTGACGTTGCAGCTGCCTTTCCGGGTGGCCCATCCTTCCCGCCTCTGGAAGGGTGGGTCCTGTGAGTCACCTAGAACGCATCCGCTTCTTCTCCCAATCCTCACCATCGCCCAAACCGAACTTAGCCGTCATCCAGAGGAGCGCCTTCGGCGACGAAGGATCTCTCTTCGATTTTGCCTTTGACTCCGCGCGCGCAACCTCCTAACTATCCGTGGAGGCACCGGGTGCATCATAGTCTCCTGAAGAGAGGAACCTGACACTTCGCACGCGAGCTTCGTACGAATGATGCCCGACCCACTCGTTTCGAGAGTACACGGATGCACCTATAGCGGAGGAGCTTCGAGATGACGAAACTAGTTGGCGCGACTCTTGTTGCCGTATTAATTTCTTTTCTCGTCAAATCGCCCAACGACCAGTTCTCCAAATACAAATCCGTCGAAGCCTACGAAGTTCGCCCCGGAATTCTCATGCTGGCGACCCGCTCAGCCGACGGCCAACCCTGTCAGGTCGTAATCGAAAAAGAGCACTACTCGAATAGAGAAGCCAACCTGGATTCGACCATGCCTCACGAACTGGTCATTCAAATCGTCGACGAACTCGTTCCCGACAGCGAGAAAGGCCCTCTCATGATGGACAAAGAACTTGCCCGCCTATGGGTATACGGAGGCGGCTCCGCCTCATGGCTCGGGGGGAACTACAAAAACGTGTCAATCGACATAGCTCGGCTGCAGTCGGAGGTAGGCGATATAGTTGCCGTAGTTAAATGGAAAAATCGAACCTGCCAATAAGGTGCGACGAGGTGAAATTTGATTAGAAAATTCATCATGGCCGGAATCTTTTTGATACTGAGTATATTTCTCACGATCCTCCCCGCGCACGCTCAATCCACCGAAGCCTTCGCCCCAAAATATCCGGCCGCCACGTTCTACGAGGTTCGCCCCGGCGTTTTTATGACGCCCACTCTCGGTCCCCAAGGACAAGTCTGCAAAATCACGGTCGAGAAACGCCGTTTAAACGGTAATTACCTTGATAGCGACGCCTTGCTTTCCGATGAACTCATTCAGTCTCTCGTCGACGAGCTCGCCCCCAAGAAACAGCGAGGCAAAGAATTAACCGATTTCAACCATTGGTTCGATTCCATAATTGTCGGTACTCTCTCCATCTCACGCACCAACTACGAACACGCAAGCACCGAGGTTTGGGGCGCAGTTCCCCAGTCCGGCCCCATCCAGAATTCCACCCTGGTAATCATCTGGAAGAAAGACGGGTGCCCATGGCGAAAAATTCCCAAGACCGCACGCTAGCGAGCGCCGCATCAGCCCCGGAGGGGCGGCATAAGTTAGCCCGGTCCGTAAGGACCGGGGAAAAATAAACGCCTCTCGTCGCTTTTCCTTTCGCGCGGCCCTCTCGCGCGAGCCTTTCGTAACGTCCAAGCACAATCCCCATGCGTCAGCCTCGCACCCGCACGCCCCTCGTCGGGCATGAGCTCGCCAGCAGGGAACTCAAATCCATTTCCAGCCACACGCCTTTCGCATTAAACTTTGGCCTCATGCCCGGCAGCACCACCAACGCCGCCTTCAGCGAATACATCTACTTCGACGGCAAGCGCGCCGCCCGCCGCGACTACCAATCCAACGTCTTCTACTATTTCGCCGACCAGGTCGGCAGCGCCCGCGGCATGTTCGAAGTCGCTTCCGGCTCCCACACCGCCACTCCTTGCTTCGACGCCGACTTCTACCCCTTCGGCGGCGAACACGATTTCCTCAACTCCTGCCCTCAAAATTACAAATTCATGGGCAAGGAACGCGACCCCGAAACCAACAACGACGACTTCGGCGCCCGCTCCTACGCCTCCGCCTACGGCCGCTTCCTCTCCGCCGACTGGTCCTCCACTCCCACTCCCGTCCCCTACGCCAACCTCACCAACCCGCAAACCCTAAACCTCTACGCCATGGTCAGCGACAACCCAGAATCCTTCGCCGACCTCGACGGCCACATGTGGTTTACCGCGCCACGGCGGATGCGCCGATCGGCGCCTGCTCAGGATCGTGGAATGACCGCAGTGCAGGCGCCCGGCAAGCCGCGACGCAAGACGCCGGAACCGCTCAAAACCAGAATCAGACGGACCAAAAACCGTCCGTTTTTCGAAGGTTCTTTAGCAAGATCGGGAATTTTTTTGGTGGACTTGCGACTCCATTCATACGATGGGGCAAGTTAGGCGGCCCTGCACACAGAGCAGAGATTGCCCGCCAGGCAAGGGCCCTTAACGAACAGGGATACACAGTAAGAAAGGAGGTGAAGATCAACACTCCAAACGGTACTAAATCCTCGCGATGGGCGGATTTGGAAGGCACGAAAGATGGAGAGACCGTTTATGTTCAGGTCGGGAAACAGAATCAGAATGGAAGCCCGGTAGCTCGTGAAGTGCAGGCAATGGACGACATAGAGGGAGCGA
The DNA here is from genome assembly GCA_963847695.1 of uncultured Acidobacteriota bacterium. Classification (GTDB taxonomy): domain Bacteria; phylum Acidobacteriota; class Terriglobia; order Acidiferrales; family UBA7541; genus Palsa-295. The sequence continues at coordinate 4,442 of CAWKAX010000023.1, forward strand.
CGGATATCCGTCCTCGCTTCGCACCCTACAATAATATCGAACCGGAGCATTGGGAACCCCTTCCAGACCCAGCAGTAACAGGCGTACCTTATTGTGCATATTCGGGTGGGTGCGGCGAGGAACCCAAGTAGGTGGGATAACATTCGACCGATATGGATTGTGCGAGATTTTTCAACTTGAGGTCGACGCGACTCGGTGAGTAGGCAATTTCATATGTATTTGCTGCCAGCGGATGTGGATTCTCTGATCCGAACGTTGAGGTTCCGACTGGATGTTTCCCTTTTTCAGCCGTGGTCACCGAGTTCGGTGCCAGTGTCAACGGAATCAGCTCTCTGCAAGGGGGGACTACAACTAAACACAGCGACGGTCAGGGCTGACTGTTATCTCGCTCGAAAAGAGGCAGAAATCCGAATGAAATTCATTCGGAACCTCTCACGTTGGAATATTGATACGGCCTCCGAAGTAATCGAGTTCAGCGGATGTGAATTCGATGGGGAAGTGCTCGTACGAGGACGATTCTATTTCGAAAATGACCTCCTCATTAACGACACACTCGCTCCAAAACGGAAGGGCTTCCTCGATTGGGCCGACAAAGTGTTTCGGCTGACTAAAGGATCGTTAACTAGATCAAAGGCCTTTGATGCGTATGTCGGCGAGAATGCCGAGAAATGGAGGCAGGAAGGCGGTCGCTTCGCGTGGTCCGCTAATTCGAAGCGAGGGCCAATTTACGAGGGTGACGTGCAGCCTATCCCTAAAAAAACCCGCTTGGACCGAGAGTAACCGCTTCACATCCACAGGCGGGTGGCGCACCCTACGACGTTCCGCCTTTGACTATCTTTTTCGGGTGCCGCATCCTTCGTTTTCTGAAGGGTGCGGATTTTGACTCAGTCGCAGCTGTTTTCCGATTCCTTGGGCGGGGAACTCACGTCCCATTTCCAATCTGCGCCCTTACCGCATTAAACTCCGCCACATGCCCGGCAGCACCACCAACGCCGCCTTCAGCGAATACATCTATTTCGACGGCAAGCGCGCCGCCCGCCGCGACTACCAATCCAACGTCTTCTACTATTTCGCCGACCAGGCCGGCAGCGCCCGCGGCATGTTCGAAGTCGTTGCCGGCTCCCACACCGCCAGCCCGCCCTGCTTCGACGCCGACTTCTACCCCTTCGGCGGCGAACACGATTTCCTCAACTCCTGCCCTCAGAATTACAAATTCATGGGCAAGGAACGCGACCCCGAAACCAACAACGACGATTTCGGCGCCCGCTCCTACGCCTCCGCCTACGGCCGCTTCCTCTCCGCCGACTGGTCCTCCACTCCCACCCCCGTCCCCTACGCCAACCTCACCAACCCCCAAACCCTAAACCTCTACGCCATGGTCAGCGACAACCCAGAATCCTTCGCCGACCTCGACGGCCACATGTGGTTTCCCGCCCTCGGCGGATGCGCCGATTCGGCCCTGGGATCGTGTAATCCGGAGTCAGACCCCGGAACCGCGACGCAAAACGCCGGTACCGCCCAAAACCAGAATCAGGGTGCTGGAACTGATCATGGGACTGCGAGCTTCACGCTGGGCGGAATAACGGTCACATTTAAATGGCAGGTTAATCAAGAGCAGGGAGGTGTTGACATCACCGCAACGCCTACGAAATGTGACGATTGTGAGTGGGCGCAGACGGTGAGTGGGACCGGCGTAGAATCGGGCAAGACGAAAGCCGACATCCAAAAAGATCGTGAGGGAAACGAATACGATGCGCACAAATACCCCTTCGCGGCGCCGACTGAGCATCCGGGGCAGCTTTTCGACCAACCCGCCAGATCGGTAAGTCCCGCTTCAGTGCAATACACTAGTACCGTGGGCACATCGGATGGGAAGAGCTTCAATCCCAAGGGGTCTTTGGTTTGGGGATTCTCGAAAGATTCAAATGGAAGCGTGAGCTTTAGCGGTGTTAGACCGGCGGCGCCATCCGAGCAGAAGCAATCACTTGCCGCCTGGGGCGCGAAAACTGGGATGACAACAGGCCCATAACCGGGGGATACAAATGAGAAACCTGAAATCGTTGGGGTGCTCCGTTCTAGGTGTGCTTATGCTGGCGTCTTTTTGCACAAATGCACCGGTTTCGGCGACGGCAGATCAATCTGTGTTGAGCCACAGTCAGTCGGACTGTGATGTTGCGATCCGATTCTGGGCCCTTCCTCCTAACCCCGATACAATTCAAGGTCCACTGGTTTTACTGCCTGTCTCGTCCCAAGATCCGCGTCTCGATACAAAGCCAGCATGGACTCTTTACGTCAGGCTTTCCGACCTCCATTCCGTAGCTCGGGCGCTGGCTGATTCGAAGCTGCAATGGAAGGAGTCGAACCAGCCGCAGAAAATGATAGTCGACCCACTTCAGCTTCCTCACCTTCATCGAGACACTATGCAGATCGCGATAAGTTACCCTGCTGGGTCTGCGGAGGCCGAAGTTACAGGCGACGGTGTCCAGCTAGTTCTATCCAAAGCCTACTGTGCATTAGAAAGCCAGAAGGCTAGGGAGAACATGAGGGTGTGGACTGGTCCTATTGAATGCAGCCGAGTGGTCAGTCACTAGTCGAGACGCCGCACTGAGGCATTACTTCTAAAATGCGTATCAACTCCCGACCAGTGCGAGGGCGGGCGGGTGGCGCACCCTTTCGCGACGTTCCGCCCTGGACTAGCTTTTTCGGGTGCCGCACTCTTCGCTTTTTGAAGGGTGCGGATTTTGACTCACCGGCGGGTGGCGCACCTTCAGCGACGTTCCGCCTTTGACTAGCCTTTTCGGGTGGCGGGTGGCGGGTGGCGCACCATTCAACCACGTTCCGCCTTTGATTATCTTTTTCGGGTGCCGCACTCTTCGGTTTTTGAAGGGTGCGGATTTTGACCCTTCGCCTCTGCCCTTCGATGCGCCCAGCAGGGAACTCAAATCCATTCCCACTCACGCGGATTTAATATTTAACTCCGCCTCATGCCCGGCAGCACCACCAACGCCACCTTCAGCGAATACATCTACTTCGACGGCAAGCGCGCTGCCCGCCGCGACTACCAATCCAACGTCTTCTACTATTTCGCCGACCAGGTCGGCAGCGCCCGCGGCATGTTCGAAGTCCTTGCCGGCTCCCACACCGCCAGCCCGCCTTGCTTCGACGCCGACTTCTACCCCTTCGGCGGCGAACACGATTTCCTCAACTCCTGCCCTCAAAATTACAAATTCATGGGCAAGGAACGCGACCCCGAAACCAACAACGACGATTTCGGCGCCCGCTCCTACGCCTCCGCCTACGGCCGCTTCCTCTCCGCCGACTGGTCCTCCACTCCCACTCCCGTCCCCTACGCCAACCTCACCAACCCCCAAACCCTAAACCTCTACGCCATGGTCAGCGACAACCCAGAATCCTTCGCCGACCTCGACGGCCACACGTGGTTTCCCGCCCTTGGCGGATGCGCCGGTTCGGCCTTGGGGTCGTGTAATCCGGAGTCAGACCCCGGAACCGCTACAGAAAACGCCGGAGCCGCCCAAAATCAGCCCGCCGCGCAGCCAAACACAGCCCAACCGCCGGCCCCATCCTCCACGCAGCCTGTTCTAGTGGTAAGCAGCGACACAACGACCAAGGCTGTGACGCCTCTGAATGGTACCGTTGCGGAACGAGATATTGACTACAAACCAGGCACCGTGGATGACAAGGGAACTTTCCATCCAGATACGAGTGTCAAGCAACCGACCATCACCATGTCAGAGATTCAAACGGGTGGGACAGATAAGCAGGTAATTACGTGCACCACGTCGACCTGCTCGCAGAAAGGAACGTTCGAGGATCAGATTCACGTTTCAAAACCTGGCGAGACTTTCGAAAGTAAGCAAACTTTTTTTGTCGACGGAAAACCGGCGCGAATCTACTCCCAAGATGGGAAATCATCAGGAATGACGGCGAGCGTAAGCGCCACGGACAAGCAGATAAACGTATCTTACGGGCCGTAGACGCGGTAGCACCCGTCTGCGAGAGATTCGGACTTAAGGGAGAGAACAAGAATGAAAACCTCGCTGCTCCTCAGCCTAATGGCGATATTGCTGCTACAGACGTCACCAACCCCGCGACATCCCAACTACGTTCTCGATCGGACCCCGGCGCAAGGAAAACGCTGGCTGAGCTGGTCACCGGATGAACGCCAGCGGTTCATTCTCGGGTATTTGTGGGCTTACCACTCCGGGTTTAGTGCTGCATGTCGAGATTACTTCGAGATAAGCCAACAAAAGTCGATTGGCGGTAAGACAGACGATCTACTGCAAGAGTGTAAACTTCAGGAGCTTCAATATTCCAAAGACATCACCTACTACGAACGCTCCATTACAGATTATTACAAAGAATTTACAGACGACACCGACCTTCCGCTCGCATGGATCATTCAGGCATTTTCTGACTCTGAGCAGAAAACTCCAGCGGATATCCACGCCGCATGGTCCCATGGCCACGCGCATCCCTAATTGAATGGGCGGGTGCGCGGGGGGCAGCCCTCGGCGGGTGGCGTACCCTTACGCTACGTTTCGTCTTTGACTATCTTTTTCGGGTGCCGCACTCTTCGCTTTTTGAAGGGTGCGGATTTTGACTCAGTGAAGTTGTCTTGCGATTCCTTTGGCGGGGAACTCCGTCCCATTTCCAATCTGCTCCTTTCCGCATTACAACTCCGGCGGGTGGCGCACCCTTTCGCGACGTTCCGCCCTGGACTAGCTTTTTCGGGTGCCGCACTCTTCGCTTTTTGAAGGGTGCGGATTTTGACCCTTCGCCTCTGCCCTTCGATGCGCCCAGCAGGGAACTCAAATCCATTCCCACTCACGCGGATTTAATATTTAACTCCGCCTCATGCCCGGCAGCACCACCAACGCCGCCTTCAGCGAATACATCTACTTCGACGGCAAGCGCGCCGCCCGCCGCGACTACCAATCCAACGTCTTCTACTATTTCGCCGACCAGGTCGGCAGCGCCCGCGGCATGTTCGAAGTCCTCGCCGGCTCCCACTCCGCCAGCCCGCCCTGCTTCGACGCCGATTTCTACCCCTTCGGAGGCGAACACGATTTCCTCAACTCCTGTCCCCAGAATTACAAATTCATGGGCAAGGAACGCGACCCCGAAACCAACAACGACGAATTCGGCGCCCGCTCCTACGCCTCCGCCTACGGCCGCTTCCTCTCCGCCGACTGGTCCTCCACTCCCAGCCCTGTCCCCTACGCCAACCTCACCAACCCGCAAACCCTAAACCTCTACGCCATGGTCAGCGACAACCCAGAATCCTTCGCCGACCTCGACGGCCACATGTGGTTTCCCGCCCTCGGCGGCTGCGCGGATTCGGCCCTTGGCTCGTGTAATCCGGAGTCAGACCCCGGGTCCGCGGGCCAATACCTAACAGTAAAAGATCTGCCGCATTGCATTTGTGATCCGACGCAGGAACAGAAGCAAAATCAAGACTCCAACAACAAACCAGATCAGCAGCCCTCATGGGACAGAACGAAACCGTTGCCAGATGATCCATCCAAGCTTGGTCCGGACTGGCGAAAAAACGACGACCATAAGCATCCCCACGGAGAAGAATACATAAACGACAAAACTGGTGAGAAGATTGAGTGGAATAAGGGACGGCCTGGTCCGTGGGGGCCGTCGAGCGATCGAGGGAAAGACGGGTGGCACTACACACCCCCGGGAGGAACCCGAGGGAAACAACTCGATCCTGGCGCGATTCTCAGGCAATACGCACCAACCGTCGCAAAGGCAACCATTATCATCAGCGTGGCAGCGATTGGGCACGCCATAATCGACTCCGCACCCGCATGGGTTCCTTTGTTGATTTTCTGAGCGAAAGTGGCCAAGATTCCCGGTGGACAAAATGACTTTCGATGATCTTGATGCAAGATTTCCGAACGGATTTGTTGACGCTGAGATTACCAAAATAGGCTTGAATTACGAAACCCGGACCGCAACGATTAACCTGAACCTGCGAACGAATGTGGCGGACAGTGCGTCGGCGAATACGTACCAAAAGGCAATTCTGACCATTCGCGCCTTTTACTATTTTTCCGTAGAACCTCCGGATTCCGAACACCTATCTAGCCCGCTGCATTCAAAGATAGTCGTCGACGGCTTAGCTGAAGACCCGAACACGTTTCCTTTGACAGTGAAGATGACGGACGGAATTCCCGCAGCCGCGTTTTGCTGTCGCTTCTACGTTCATGACTGGAACTCCTTCATACACGTCGCCGGGCCAGAGGCGGAATTCCATCTTAAAGGGGATTGATCTCGGGCGGGTGGGGCACCCTTCAAAGTCTTCCGCCTTTGATTATCTTTTTCGGGTGGCGGGTGGCACACCCTTCCGCTACGTTCCGCCTTTGCTTATCTTTTTCGGGTGCCGCACTCTTCGCTTTTTGAAGGGTGCGGATTTTGACTCTCCGCCTTTGTTTTTGTCCTTCGATGCGAAGCCCAGCAGGGAACTCAAGTCCATATTCCCATCATCGCCTTAACAGTATTAACCTCCGCCTCCTGCCCGGCAGCACCACCAACGCCGCCTTCAGCGAATACATCTACTTCGACGGCAAGCGCGCTGCCCGCCGCGACTACCAATCCAACGTCTTCTACTATTTCTCCGACCAGGTCGGCAGCGCCCGCGGCATGTTCGAAGTCGTTGGCGGGTGGCGCACCCTACGACGTTCCGCCTTTGACTATCTTTTTCGGGTGCCGCACTCTTCGGTTTTTGAAGGGTGCGGATTTTGACTCACCGCTTTTGACTTGCGGCTTTCCCTGGTCGAACAGTTGGAACCTAGAATTGCTTTTCCTTGCTCCATTTCGTATCGAGGCTTCCGATCTGGCGTACAAATGTTCTGCTCCCCGTACTGATAAAACCGGTAACTGCTCCACATCCACAATTTCGGATCACTCACCAACCCTCGTTTCACCGGATTCCGGTGCATGTAATTCAGCTTTTCGATCCGCTTCTTAGCCGTCCACACGTTGAAATCATAAAATCGACGCTGCCAAAAATGTTTCGCGGCCTCGTCGAAACTACTTTGCCAAAGCCGCAATTGGCTTTTGTTCCCAGGCCGCCTTTTCCTTCGCAGAGCTCGCGCCACTCTTTGTTTGAAAACTTGCATCACCGTCCCGGGCGTGCCAATCCTCGGTTCGGTGATCAGTAGGTGCATGTGTTCAGGCATCACCACGTATCCGACCAGCGAGAACTCATATTTCTCGCGCACGTCATTTAGAATTTTCAGGACCACGTCGCGCTTGCGGGCTTTCGTTAGGAAAGGCCGGCGCCGGTAGCAACTGCACGTAATAAAATGCAGCTGCCGCTGCCCATAACGCCGCTCGAGTTTGTTGCGTGGGACGATGAGGCTTACGCGGCGCACCCTTTGCCCAAACCGCAAAGAGTGCGGCACCCGCAAAAGAAAAACAAAATCCAAGTCAACTGCAACAACAACTGCCGCAGTGGTATCATCCACCGCGATGCAGGGTCAAGCGCCATCAACAACCAGGAAGGCTGCGCCACCCGCCGTTGAACCGGACTTCGATCTCGGCATCGAGCAAAGGCGGGACCGATTAGGGTGGCTGTTTCTCGGTGGAGTTGCGCTCTGTATCGTGTATTCGCTCACTGGAGGACCGTTTGACACCGAAGTCTTCCAAGCATGGATTGCCACGAGTCTCTTTTACGGCGACACCTTCTATGTCCGTCGAAGGCAGGCGCTCTCAAAATTATGGTTGTGGAAGTCGATTTTGATGACCGTGCCGATTCACGCGCTTTATTTGTCCGCCATATTTTGGCTAGACCGGGCCATCCCCCAATTGATGACCAAAGTGGTTATCTTCTTGCCCGTGGTCGCGGTAGGGTTTGCCATTGAGTCGATCATGCTGCAACCCCTCATCGATCGCTTTAAGCCTTCAGCCGCAGATTGAGCAAAATAACCGCCCTCTTAGCAGATCTCGCCTCTGCCCTTCGATGCGCCCAGCAGGGAACTCAAATCCATTCCCACTCACGCGGATTTAATATTTAACTCCGCCTCCTGCCCGGCAGCACCACCAACGCCACCTTCAGCGAATACATCTATTTCGACGGCAAACGCGCCGCCCGCCGCGACTACCAATCCAACGTCTTCTTCTATTTCGCCGACCAGGTCGGCAGCGGCCGCGCCATGTTCGAAGTCCTTGCCGGCTCCCGCACCGCCAGTCCGCCTTGCTTCGACGCCGACTTCTACCCCTTCGGCGGCGAACACGATTTCATCAACTCCTGCCCCCAGAATTACAAATTCATGGGCAAGGAACGCGACCCCGAAACCAACAACGACGAATTCGGCGCCCGCTCCTACGCCTCCGCCTACGGCCGCTTCCTTTCCGCCGATTGGTCCTCCACTCCCACTCCCGTCCCCTACGCCAACCTCACCAACCCCCAAACTTTAAACCTCTACGCCATGGTCAGCGACAATCCAGAATCCTTCGCCGACCTCGACGGCCACATGTGGATGCCTCCCGAAGGTGGATGCGCCGATTCGGCCCCGGGGTCGTGTTCTGCGCAGAGCAACACCCAAACAGCCGCAGCCGCCCAAAATCAGACAGTTCAGAGCGCGAACTCAGATTTGGCGATCCAGCCAAAGCAATCAGACCTCGATAAGCCCGGTGCATCGATGGGAAACGGCGTAAAAGCCAAGGACGTCGACTTCGATGTAGTTCACGTTCACAAAAACGCGGATGGCAGCCTGACGACATCGCCCGCGAACAAAGACGCCACCGACCATACGGTGACCTTAACTGAGAACTATTCGCAAGGGTCCAAGACCACAGATGGCAAGATCTGTTCCAAGGGGTGTACCGACATGAATGTTAATATGCTTAAGGATCACGAAGAAACTTCGGACGGACATCCTCAGTCGGTAGACAAGCATTTCAGCACAGGACAAGGCGAATCAAAGACAGACCTTAGGGTGTTTGACCCGGCTACGAAGACATTGCACGACTACGTGCGAGTCGATTCGTCCTACTCGACCGGATTCGCTTACACCTATGAGAACAATCCGAAATAGCTTTGAGCTAGATTAAACAGGAGGGTTCGTGATGGTTCCGAAGATGTGCACCTTTCTCGGCGTTGCCGTCCTGATATTGGCCTCGTTCTACGCAATACCCAGCGCAGCTCAAAGAACGTGCTGCAAAGGTGATCGCTGGCTGCAGTTCGACGACGGCGCTCGCCAGCGATACGTTGAAGGCTACATTCTCGGCTACACGCAAGGGCATGAGGACGGTTGCGATGACTCGGCCAAGCGCCACGACGTTTCCTCCGAGGACTGCGGCTTCTCACGCATTGAGTTCCCCAAAGAAATCGAATTCTATTCAGACTCCCTGACGACGTTTTACACGCGCTACCCCGACGCTCGCGATCTAAATTTCTACGAAATTCTCCAGCTGTTGGGCCAAAACCTCAGTTTAGAGGAAATCCATACCCACCCGTTCATGCGCCACGACCCACCGTCGCCGTCACGGAACTGACCAACATCAGCGGATTTTGACTTACCGGCGGGTGGCGCACCCTTCCGCGACGTCCCGCCTTTGACTAGCCTTTTCGGGTGCCGCACTCTTCGCTTTTTGAAGGGTGCGGATTTTGACTCGCGGCCTTTGACTTGCGGCTTTCGCTTGGCGAAGAGTTCGAACCTGGAATCGCCTTTCCTTCCTCCATCCCATACCTCGGCTCCCGATCCGGCGTACAGATGCCTTTCTCCCCATTCTGATAAAAACGGTAGCTGCTCCACACCCACAGCTTCGGATCACTCACCAGACCGCGCTTCACCGGATTCATATGCATGTAGTTGATCTTTTCGATCCGCTTCCTCGCCGTCCACACATTGAAATCGTAAAATCGCCGTTGCCAAAAATGTTTCGGGTCCTCATCGTGGGAGTTTTTCCAAAGCCGGAGCTGGCTCGCATTTCCACCCCGCCGTTTCCTCCGCACCGCTCGCGCCACCCGTTGCTTGAACACCTGCATCACCGCCCCGGGCGTGCCAATCCTCGGTTCGGAAATCAAGATGTGAATGTGTTCGGGCATCACCACGTAGCCGACCAACGAGAACTGATACTTCTCCCGCACGGCGTTCAGGATTTCGAGCAGCAGCTCACGCTCGCGGGCACTCCGCAGAAAGGGAAGCCGCCGGTAGCAACTGCACGTAATGAAATGCAACTGCCGCTGGTGGTAACGCCGTTCGAGTTTGTTGCGCAGGATGATGAAGTGTCCGCTGCGCACCCTTTGCAAAAACGGCAAAGAGTGCGGCACCCGGAAAAAGAAAAACAAAACACAAGTCAACTGCAACGGCACCTACCGCAGTGGTATCATCCGTCTCGATGCAACGTCAAGCGCCGTCGCCGAGGATTAAGGGTGCGCCACCCGCCTGCGCTCGGTTGGGACACAGGTACAGCAGTATATAAAGCCCGCCAATGTCGCTAGTGAACGATTTCCGCAGTGAAATTCGAGAGGCTAAGAAGTTGCGTCTGTCATGGCAGACGAAGCTGATCGTTTTTGTCGTCAGTGCATTGTTGGCGTTTCTGTTCGCGAGTTACGATCGGCTTGCGTGGGCGATGCCTTTGATGATCACTATCGGTGTGCTTGGTTTGGCAATCCTGTTTAAGCGTAAGTTATGGAATCGACGTTGGTTTTGGGTTTCGATGACAGTGATCGCGGCACTTCATGTCCTGATGATTCTGTTCGTTCCCTGGACCACAAACTGGGTTCCCGCACTGGCGATCTCGGCCGTCGCCTCTGCTGACTTCTGCCTGATCCTCTGGATTCTTCTTGTTGTCGGGAGAGCAATCGAGGGGTCGAAGCTTTCTGAGCACGAGAGAACCGTATGACGTCTATTTTCAGGGTGGCGGGCGGATCGTTGCCCAGCGCTGGCGTTTAGCTTTTTCGGATACCGCATCCTTCGATTTTCGAGGGTGCGGATTTTTTGAATCTCCGCCTTTGCTGCTCCGTACTTCTACGAATAGAAATCAGATCCCGCCTGTGTTAGCGTGAGTCGGGGCACTTTTCAGCCTCGATGAAAACGCGACATGAGTGACGATGGCCACAAAACGTGCCCACAATGCACCCACGCGACACATGTAACAAAACCTCCCCGTTCTAATCGACAAAATCTCGCGCGATTAGAAATCGCCGTAACTCAAACAAAGCAATCACCAGAGCCAATTTCTAATCGACAATTTTTGGGGCCCTCGACGCCTTTACCTTGGACCCAGTTGCAACACGAAGCTCTCCAGTTGCAACAGACCGAACACCCGCATCGTCCATATTTCGCCATCACGCTCAGTCCATCGCCTATCGTGATACCAGCCCCGGAGGGGCGGCATAAGGTAGCCCGGTCCGGAAGGACCGGGAACAGATGCGGAAAGTATCCTCCGAGCGCCGGAGGTGCGGCACGCGGCGCGCACCACGTCCGAGCCTATACCGCCGCCGCACCAGCTAAGACGGCCACCCACGCCGGCCCATTTCTAATAACGCAATCCGCGATTAGAAATCGCCGCAACTCACACAAAACAAGAGGTCGAGGTGATTTCTAATCGGCTCTTTTTCGCGTTTTTTTTGAAACATTTCGACCGAGTCCCAAATCGAAACTCGCCGCACGCCGCCGGAAATTTCTCTACGCTTTCCCACTCGCGCTTCTTTACAATTCCGAACTTCCATTCCACCAGAATCCGGAAGGGAACTGACCGATCTTCGCGGAGGCCCTGCATGCACCACCTAAAATTCCCCATCGCGCTAGTCCCTAGCCCTCATCCTCATCGCGCTAGCGACGCCCGCCCAACAATCGTCTCCAACCGCCGCCGCTCCCACACCCGAACAAGCCCAAATCCTCACATCCACCGAAGCCTTCGTCCGCAACCTCTTCGCCTGGGGACCCGACTTCGTCGTCAAACTCGGCCCGCTCGCCCCCTCGCCCTCCGCCAATTTCTACACCGTCCCGCTCAGCGTCACCGTCAGCGGCCAGACCGACACCGGCACCGTCTTCGTCAGCAAAGACGGCAAGACCTTCCTCCGCGGCGAGATGTTCGACATGGCCCTCGACCCCTTCGCCGCCAACCGCAAAAAGCTAACACCTGGAAGGGAACCCGTCCCTCGGCCCGGCCAACGCCAAGATCACCGTCGTCGAGTTCAGCGACTTCCAGTGCCCTCACTGCCGCGAACTCTACGAGACCCTCAAAACGGTCATCCCCGAACATCCCGACGTCCGTTTCGTCTTCAAGGACTACCCCCTTACCCAGATCCATCCCTGGGCCGAAACCGCCGCCATCGGCGCCCGCTGCGCCTACATCCAAAACCCCGACACCTACTTCAAAATCCAATCCCAAATCTTCGACAACCAAGACCTAATCTCCGCCGCCAACGTCTGGGACAAACTCAACGAATTCGCCGCCCAAGACGCCCTGGATGCCACGACATTCAAATCCTGCCTAACCTCCAAAGAAGCCAAAGACGCCGTAACCGCCAGCCGCCAAGAAGGCGAAAACCTCAATGTCGCCAGCACGCCAACGTTGTTCGTCAACGGCCGCCCCGCCCCAGGCCCCGACAAATCCACCCTAACCCAATACCTAACCTTCACCCCCAACCCAACCCCCACGCCTACCCCAACCACAACCCCCACCCCAACCACGACTCCCACCCCAACATCCACCCCCAAACCTTAACGCACCCCAGAACCTCAAACCCCAAACCTCAAACCCCAAACCTCAAACCCCAAACCCCAAACCCCAAACCCCAAACCCCAAACCCCAAACCCCAAACCCCAAACCGAAAGTAGTCCCCGACGCCGTCCACCCAGCATCAACCCCACAACCCAAGATAAACAACATAATAATAATTCCCGGAAGTCAACAGCGAATGATGTGTTCCGGACAGCGCGTGTTTTGCCGCTAGCGCTGTGAACACGCTGGTCGCGGCGCCGATGGCGAACCATGTGGCGTTGCGGCGGACGCGGCGCCAGAGGGGGCCGCCTTTTGACGCGGTTATGGCCGCGTCCCGCTCGCGGACTGCGGCCGCTAGCTTGGCGTCGTCGTCGAGGCGGTCTTGCTTCGCGGCGGCGAGCTGAGCCTGGCATGCACGGCAATCTTGCACGTAATCGTAAAGCGGCTTCAGGTCGGCGGCGGGGATTCGAGCGGACTGCAGATTCGCGCCGGCGGGGTCGGCGGCGGAGGTATCGTTGCAGATTGCCTGAGCGGAGTTTACTTTAGCCGCAAGGGAAATCTGCGATGATCGTGATTCGCTCCCCCCGGCGTCATCGACTACGCGAGCGCCTGCACCTTGACCACACTTGCCTGCTATCAATCCGCCGATTGTTTCTCCATCAGGTTCACGGCCGGATGGCGGCGGGCGGATCTGAAAATTCTTTGCACTTGCCGATCGTGCCGCGGCCTGCGGAGAATCTGGAAGGCTCGGCGCAGAGACCCCGGCCGGATGAACGGTGCTGACCACGTCATCATCCATTGTTTTCCCTGAGGAAGATCGCGGAATGCTTTTTCCTTCCGCCGGCTCCGACGAGCCCTCGACACTCGCACCAACATTTGAGTTGTCATCTCGTTCCATCGTGATCGGTTGAGGCAGCGGAAGATATTTGGGGAGGTCCTCGAGGATTTGCTGTGGGGTGTGCGTGGCGCGTTTCAGTTTGTCAATACCGGCCATGGTCTGGCCGAGTGCCACCGCGCGGTCGTGTTCGCGCGCATTTGCGGCATCAATCTGCTGGCCCTGCGCTTTGATTACAGCCTGCAGGCGGATTTGCTCGTCGTGCGAAGCAAGCCACGCCGAGAAGACCATGGCGATAACGACGAGTGCGGCAACGGCGGCGAAGATTTGAATATAGCGGCGCATAAGAACACTCCGATCACATCTTTGCTACAGCCCCGATCAAAACGCGGGCCCCTAACTGACCCACTCTGCCATTGCCCTTAACCTGGACCTTCGTCCAGTTGTCTCCCGCGTCCCTGAACCCCGATCATGGAGTAACGAATTCCGCCAGCTCGCGTTTCTTCACCCGACGCGCCACCGGAGAATCCTTGAAACGCGCATCGAGCATTCTGATCCTGATTCTCGCCGTGATTCTCGTTCAAGCAGGCTGCGCTGGAACTTCGCCCACCAAAACCAGTCCCCCGACCACTCCTCCGCCGAATCCGCCGGTCGCGATTACCATCAGCCCCACCAGCGCGAATATCCGCGCCGGAGCTTCACAAAATTTCACCGACCAGCTTTCCAACGCCACGAATCAAAGCGTCACCTGGGCGGTCAACGGAATCAGCGGCGGAAACTCCGCCATCGGAACCATTTCCAGCACGGGCGCTTACACTGCGCCGGGCACCTTGCCCAATCCGAGTACCGTCAGTGTCAGCGTCACGTCCGTTCAGGATTCCAGCGTCAACGCCGCTAGTTCCGTAACGCTGTGGAATCCCACGCCGGCGCTCACCAGCGTCAGCCCCAGCACATTTACGGCCGGCGCATTTACGCTCACCATTAACGGATCGCATTTCGTCAACGGCGCGCAGGTGACTTTCGGTGGCTCGCCGCTCACCACCACTTTCAGTTCTTCCAGCAAGCTCACTGCGACCGGCACCGAAACCAGCGCCGGAACATTCGCCGTGGCTGTGTCGAATCCAAGTCCAGGAAGCAGCGTGTCGGGAAATATCAACGTCACCGTCACCGCGCAGTCGGGAGGGAATCCTCCCCCGCCTCCGCCGCCACCTTCGAGCGCGTGCAGCACGATCAGCACCGGTCAGGGCGCCAGCTTGAACGGCTTCCTCCCCTTCCCGGCCGATAATCTTTGGAATACAAATATCTCCGGCGCCACGGTCGATCCGAATTCCGCAGCCATCATCAGCTTTATCGGCGGCACCGCGGCGGTGCATCCGGATTTCGGCTCCGGGGAATACGCCGGCTCGATCATCGGAATTCCCTACATTGTCGTCGGCTCACAGCAGGCGCCGGTGACCATCAACCTCACCGACTATGCCGATGAGAGCGATCCCGGCCCGATGCCGGTACCGGCCAATGCGCTGGTCGAAGGCGATCCAAATCCCGGCGACGGCGATCGTCATTCGCTGGTCATCGACAACAATTCATGCTGGCTCTACGAGCTCTACAACGCAGTACCGCAGAATGACGGCTCCTGGACCGCGGCCTCGACTGCCGTTTGGGATTTACAAGCCGATGGCCAGCGTCCACTGACGTGGACTTCAGCAGACGCCGCCGGCCTTTCTGTTTTCGCAGGTCTTGCGCGCTACGACGAAGTCGCCGCGGGGGAAATTAAGCACGCGCTGCGCTTCACCCTGCAAAATAGCCGCGCAGCTTTCGTGCCGCCCGCTTCGCATTGGGCTGCCAATTCATCGAACGCCAACGCCGCGCCCATGGGCATGCGTATGCGCCTGAAATCCAGCTTTAATATTTCCGGCTACTCCGCCGCGAATCAGGTGATCCTCAAAGCTCTGCAACAGTACGGAATGATCATGGCCGACAACGGCTCCAACATGTACATCAGCGGCGCGCCTGACGATCGCTGGGATAACGATGACCTGCACAGTCTCGGCCAGCTCACCGCCTCCGATTTCGAAGTCGTGAAGATGGATACCATCTACACGCAAGCGAATCTGCCGAGCGGCTCCGCTCCCACCATTTCCAGTTTCACCGCGACCGCTTCGACCGTCGCCGCCGGCACTTCCGTCACCTTGAATTGGACCGTCAGCAGCTCGGCCGTTGCCTACACGATCGTGACGCCGCAAATCGGCGCGGTTCGCGCTACCAGCACGGTCGTTCAGCCCTCGGCGACCACCACCTACACGCTGATCGCCACCAACGAATTCGGCCGCACCACCGCCACCGTCAAGATCAACGTGCAGTAAAGCAGGCCCAAAGCAAGAACTCGTGCAGTTCCCTACTTCACCGTCACCGTCAGATTCGTCGGCGCGCCCGGCGTAATCTGCGTCGACGCCGCCAGCGCCGGCACCGAGAAAACCGCATTCCCGTTGCCATCGAGCCCCGCGGTTCGCGCGTAGTAAACCACCGCTCCATACGGCGGACCCTGCGTGAAACCCGTACTCAGGCTGGTCGCCGTTCCACTGGTCGTCGCCGGATTTGCCGCCGTGCCGATCTTCACCAAGGTTTTGCCCGAATCGGGCGTGGTCCCGTATTCAAACCCAGTCACGCAGTTTGAAGTCAGCGTCGTGGTGCACGCCGGATCCACGGAATAATTAAAAGTCCACGTCAGCGTTATCGCTGCCGCTTCCGCCGCAGTTACAAAAAGCAAGCTGGCCGCCAGGGCCACAGCCAGCAAGGCTGCGGAGGCCTGCCGCGAAATGACATACCAATTACTTTTCATTTGGATCTCCTTGACTTGAATGTTTCGGAGGCTTGCCAGAAGTCTCGTTACCGAAAAGCGAGGAAAAATTAACGAAGGTCGCCGAAGTTAACCAAGTCGCGCGGCCGCGAAAAGCGAATCACCCGCGACCATCGGCCACGGGCCGGCGAAATCCACCACTCGCGAAAATCAGCAAGATTCCACAGCAGCTTCATCGGTACGCTGCCACCCGCGCCAAAACCTGCGCTGGATAATCCGGATTCGCTCCGCCGTTCCACAACGCAAGCCCACGCGACACTTCGCCCGCAGCGTTCGCCAGCTTCGCGCTCAGCACCCGGCATCCCAATTCAATTCCATTCGCCGGCTCGCACAGCGCGCTCAGGAATTTCCCGGTGAATCCATGCTCGCGAGCCACCTGGCCCATCACCTGCATCAATCCCCACGAAATCGATCGCGCGATTTCTTCCGACGCCGGCAGATGCAATGGCGCCACGTAACGCAGACGAAATCCCGGCTCGTATCGAATCGCGTGCGGGTCCCAGGCCGACTCTTGCTCGATCACCGCGCACACCAGCGACGGGTCCAGCACATGTTGCGACGCAGCCTCCCGGGCCGCCGCGATCAGGTCGTTTGCCGTCATCGCCCTAACAATGAACTTCAGTTATTCACCCCGTCGTAATCGATCCAGCGAATCGGCGGATCGGCTTCGCGCTCGATTCCCCGCTCGTCGCAAATCCGCCCCAGCAGGGTGTAAATGTGCGGCAGGTGGCAAGTCGCCATTTCTTCCACAAAGACGCGCGTAATCTCGTCTTTACGCACCCGCCGGTACAACCAGCGCAGAAACAAAATGAACTGCACAAACGCCGTGATGGCGAACGTCGACCAGTGCGGATCGAGCAGGTCCCGGACCATCCGCAGCGACTCCAAAACTTTCACAGTGGCCCGGCCTTTGATTCGCAGATTTTGATCTTTGCTTTGAAGAACGGCGGTCGCGTCACTGGATACAAAAGCGCTGACTGCAACCCTTGCCGCAGACTCACCTACCCGAACAAAGACGCGAGACTGGTTCCGGCGCCAAAAAGTCCGCTCAGGCCTCCAATCGAAGATCCAGTCGAGGCCCGCTGGCGCACCCCCAGCAGTTCCGCCGGGACGCCCATCGCCTTGCCCAACAAATTCGTGTCGACCCCATACGTCTGCCCCAGCGCGCTCAATCCCGCGAGATTTTCTTTCAACTTCTGATTGGCAAACGCCACTTGGTTCTGCTGCGCCTGCGAAGCGTCCGTCTGCGCCTGCTCCCGGCCCAGCTGCGCGGTCAAATCGCCGTATCCCGCGGAATTATTCGTAGCCGCCGTACGATTCGCCGCCCGCTGGCGCAACGCGTCGAACGCCGTGTTCGCCGCGCCCAGGCTCTGTTGCGTAATGTCCGACTGCTGCTGCGGCGTGTAGCCCTGGCTGTTCAGCAGCCCCGTAATCGTTGGCAGCAGCAACGAACGATCCTGCTGCCCCGATTGGTTCGCCTGCGAAGTCAGCTGATTCTGCTGCGCCAATTGCTGATCGGTCAGATTGCGTGTCGTTTGTTCCGCTCCACGAGACATGTGTGCCTCCAGAAAAATTAGCCAGCCAAATTCGAAATCACTTCGAATGGAATCGCTTGCAGTAAGGTGTCCAGCCGTCGTCGCGCAGCCAGCCCAGCTGTGTCAGCCGCCGCCCAAATCGTTTGGCAATCGCCGGAGGCAGCCACGCGTGCGCATCATCCAGCCCCCGCGCGACCAAATCGCGCTGCCCGGCGTCATGCAAAGCCAATAGTTGCGCGTAACGCTCACGCGGCGAAACCGCTCGATCGCCCCGCTCCCCGCGATCCACCAACAAGTACATTTCGCAGGTCAGTCGCGCCAAAGCCGCCATCGCTGGCTCGCCCGCATCGTCTTCCAGCACCAGCTTCGAAAGGAAAATCGGATCGCGCAAATCCGGGAACTCGTAATCGAATCCCTGACTGGCATGCATCGCGCGCAACGCCGCAAGATCCGCATCGCAATATTCACGAATCTTCACGAGGTCCGAAGCCTAAAAAACCCGGTGCCGCAACAACGGATGAACTCTTGCCGCCGCTTCGGCCGCCTCAAACGTCGTCGCTCCCGCGCCGACTCCATGCACGGCCAACGCCGCGCAAGCCGCCTCCGACAAAGACTTCTGCGCCAAGGGATGCGGTAAAGCCTCAAACTCCGCGCAGTCCTCGAGCGCCAGATGTGCGCCCTCATCCGCCTCCACCAGCACCAAAATCGCCGGAGGCCCGAGCGCCACCC
Source organism: uncultured Acidobacteriota bacterium (assembly GCA_963847695.1). GTDB lineage: Bacteria > Acidobacteriota > Terriglobia > Acidiferrales > UBA7541 > Palsa-295. The sequence continues at coordinate 23,109 of CAWKAX010000023.1, forward strand.
AATGCGAATGCGCGAATCGCCCAGCCTGCCTCTGCCAGGCCTCAACGGTCGTAATGTAATAGCGTTTGCCGGTCATGAACCGCCTCAAATCCTAAGAACTGAACGTGTAGTTGTGCGTCAAAATCGTCGCCGCGTACTTCCCCGCATAAAATTGATGCACCGGCTCGCAGCTCACCGTCACCTTCTGCGAATCCTCAACGACCGTCTCGAGCTTCTTCAGCGTCACTCGCCCAAATCTCCCCGCAAAAATGTCCGCCAGGCACAACCGTTCCGCCCGCATCGGCGAACCATCCGCCAAAGTAAAAATATGGTGCGGCGTCACATCCAGAATTTCTAGATTCGAAAAATGTAGCCGGATAAACATGTCCGCAGCGCGCACTTCCAGCCGCGCAATCTTGGTCCACCCTTCGCCGTACGTCCCGCCCGGGCAACGCAGCACCTCACCCGGCTTGCACGATTCGATCGCCACCGTCCCGCGATCGCGCGACAGCACCATCGTGCCCACTCGCAGGCAGCTTCCGCTCCCGCCGCCTGAGCCGCCGCCGGTTCCCGAAGTCGTCGTCGCCGCCATCATCGCGCCTTGCGACAGCGGAATGCGTCCCTGCAAAGCCTGCTGCTGCGCCGCCAGATTCGTCTTCGCCGTAAAAGCATCCGCCGGCGATCCCGTGCTACTCGCGATCGAGCCCACCCAGATCAATGCCTTCGCGGTCTCATCCCAATAAGGATAAAAATAATAGGTCGTCCCCGCCGTGAGCCCTCCAACTGCGAGCGAACCGTTCGCCACTGCCGTCGCCGTTCCGTCCGCCCGCGCAATACTCAACCCCGTCCACGACCAAGTGATCGCCGCCGTCGTCGAAGCGTAGGTGAACGCTCCCGACCAAGTCGGCGCCACCGATCCCTTCATCAACACGCCAGTCTTCGTCGGGTCGATCTTCCCTGCCGTAGTCGCTCCCGCCGCCACCCGCGCGAAATTCACACCATCCGTGACCTGCTCGTCCAGGCTCCAACCCTGATTCGGCCCCAGCGAAGCATTCGCCAGTCGCTTCAGCGCCTCGTACAGCTGCGGATTCGTCCGCCGCAGCGCTTCAATTTGCGAAACATTCAACATTCGTGGTCTCCGCCCAGCAGCCGCACCTCGCTAATTCGTCCCGCGCACCACCGCAAACGGATCCGCCTTCGCCCACGGCACCAGTTTCGTCAGCGAAAACCACGAGCCCACCGCGTTCGTCCCAAATTGATAAGCCACTCGTTCCGAAAGCACGTTGGTGAACTGCTCCATGTCTCGCGTTCCCGGCGCAGCCAGCGTCCAAGCCCCCAGCGCCACCTGCGTCACCGACCCCGGCCACAACGCCGTCAGCGCCAGCGAGCCCGCCCCCTGCACGTATCCCGTCAAATATCCGAAAAGATTTCTCCCGCTCAATCCAGTCGCCGCCAGAAATGCCGTCGTATAAAACGAATTGATCGCCACTCCGTCGTCCGAAAATTGCCCTTCCACCGGCGAATAAATCTTGCCCGACGAATTATTCGAACCCAGGAAAATCTCCGCTACCCCGTTCGCCCGCTCGATCAATCCGCACGAATTCGCTGCGATATTCCAGGGCGCCCATTTCCGCCCTCGCTCCGGCCCCACCGGCAATCCCGCCAGAGGGTCCTGCAAGCCTTCCGTATAATCCAGCACCAGAATCTGATTCGGCGTAGTCGCGCTGCCCATCGGCACGCCCACCAGAATTCGCTTGTGCTGCGTATCCACCTGTACCCACAACCGCTGCCCGTACTGCCAATTGATCGCGTCCCAGGTCGGCTGAATTTCCTGCGAGAGTTTCAGCGGCTCGCTGCCGTCGAAATAATAAAGTCCCGCGCGCCCCGCGATCACCACCCACTCTTCGCCATATCCCACGCCGTGCACCGAAGGCGTCCCCACCTTGTTCGACACCTCTTCCACCTGCCAAAGCGCCGGCTCATTCACTCCGTCGTCTGCGGTCACATACAGCGACCGCTCCTTCACGAAATACAAATTGTTGCGCAGCGTAAATGCCGCCCGAATTCCCTGCCCGTTATTCTCCGCGATGCTCTGAATCCCGCTCACCCCGTCATAACTTTCCGGCGCTTCCGTCGCCGAAGCCCGCACCAGCGATGCGTTTTGCATCTCGTTCGTCTCGAAAAGTTCAATGCTATCGATCAAGAACGATTCGCCGCTAGGTGCCGGCACGCCGTCCGCATAAACCCGCAAAGTCAAATCCGCCGGCAGCGTCGCCTGCGCCGAAAATAAATCCGCCGTGAATTCCACGTACGTCTGCCCGGCCTGCACCGCCGTCACCGCCAATCCCACCCCCACCTGCCCCAGCGTCGGACTGAATGCATTCACCCGCAGAGTGCCCCCGGTCAATCCCGCGCTCCGTGCCACGTGCGCCCGTACCGAATAATCGGTGTTGATAACAAGCAGCGGATTCCCCGCCGCATCCGTAATCGCATTCTGCGAAATGTATCCGCGTTCCGCCGTCACGCCGTCCGCCGTGATCCGGTAAGCGTCACCCCACACCACGTTGGAAGCTTCCCGGCTCCCGCCCGCCCCAAACGTCCCATCCAGCAACCAGCCCAACGGCCGCCCATCGCCCGACGCATCCCACCCGCCGTCGAACGAAACATTCCGCCAGTTATCCATCTTCGAGCGCTCGCCCCACCAGAACAGCCGCTCGGCATACGCCGCCACTCCCAACTGATTCGGCAGCTCGATCTCGCTGAACAAATAATCGAAACTCGTCCCGCTCAGCAAAATCGTGTCGGTAAAATCCACCACCAGCGATGTCGTCGTGTTGTCGTTGATCGTCATCGTCGCTGGCACATTGTAAAAGTTGGCCCCGCCGCTCGCCGTGAACGCCAGCAATCGCCCGATCACGTTCGATGGCCCCGTCGGAATGTTCGTCACGTTCACCTTGAACGATCCCGCCGCCGTCCACGTCGCCGGAGGCGATGGCGCCGTGTAATATCCCTGCCGCGTCACGAAAATCACCGAGCACTGATGCGCGCCTGGCGATATATTTCCAGATGTCGTCGCATCCGCTAGCGCCGGTCCCTCCCCCGGGCCCGTCTGGCTCACTCGATCCAGGAACGAATCGTCGTACTGTCGCGGCATGTCCTGCCCCACCAGCCCGTCCGAAAACGCCATGTACTCGCGCCCGAACTGCGTGGTCGAAGCCATATACAAATTCGCCGCCACCCCCGAACCGCCCAAGGTCAACACTCCCGGCGAAGTTTCCTTGTAAATATTCCCGAACGAATCCAGCGCCAGAAATCTTTGCACCAGGTTCGTCGTCGAATAAGTCTTCACCCCGTTGATCTGTGGCACTCCCGCCAACGGAGTGAACTGCGACACCAATCCCGCCCGCGTCCGTACTCCGCCCGGGAAAAATTCCACATCTCCCAGGTTGGGAGACATTCCCGCCGGAACGTCCGAAGGATCAAGCAGCGTCACCCAGGTGCCAAAAATATTCAGCGGCAGCGGCGAAAACGATTCAATCGACATCGCGGCGAAAGCCTCCGTTTACTGCAGCTTCTTGAAAATTCCGTAAAACGTAATCGTGTCCCCGGTAATCGCCGCCGGATACGATCCCGCCGCCAGCTCCGGAAACGCCGCCTGCACCGTCGCCGCGCAAGCGAACATCTTCACTTTGTTCGTATTCAACGCCGCGCCCGGCGCGAACACGTAGTCGTATCCCGCCAGCCCATCCATCCAAGCCGTGCCCAGAATCGGCGCTTGCGCCGAAGCGATCACCGGAAATTGCGACAGGTCCAGCGTGTCTCCGCCGCTTACATAATTTCCCGATGCCGCCACCGTCCCGCTCACGTGAACCCTCTTCCCGTCGTCCCACGTGTCCACCAATGAAAATGTCAGTGCCATGTTCCCTCCCGAAAATTTCCCTTCCCTTCCAAACCCGCTGCCCTTAAACGCTCCGCAGCTCCCTTTTCACATCCTGTAAATCACTGTTATGATGTGCAGTCCTTGACGCAACCCGAACGCCTGCAGCTGAATCCAAGAGCGTCGAAGCCAACAAATCATTTGGTTTGTGAATTGCTAGTGAAGTTCTGTGCCAACTAAGCTTTAGGGGGAAATGAGTGCGGCAATTTAGAATTCTGTGCGCCCTGTGTGTGGCGATTTTTGCGGCGCTGTCACTCGGCATCGCGCTGGAAAATCCTGGCTCCAGCGCCAACGCGCAATCTCACGCCCCGGCCTCCACCGCCACCGCTGCTACACCGTCGTCGACCGCCCCCGCTACAACGGCAATCGCGCCAAGCGCTTCGAATGGCATCGCCCCCACCATCGTGGCCACCAACATCGGCCTCCGAACCCTCGCGGTCGCCCCGCCATCCGCCGAACAAATTTCTAAATCCGTACCCGCCGCAACGGTCCCGTCCGCAGCCGAAAAACTCGTCGTCACGTCCGTCGACAAACCCGACCGCGTCTTCTCGCTCGTCGCGCCCGCAACCAGCACCACTGCAGTCGCAGCCGCCGCAATCTCCAAATCGCTAGTCTCAATCGCCGGCATCGGCGAAGTCGGCTCCATCGGCGATGGCGCCGCGGCCACCTCGGCCCAGCTCGACCTCAACACTTCCGAAATCATCACTCGCAGCGGCATCGCCGTCGCAAGCGACGGCACCATCTACATCGCCGACTCCGGCAACGCCACCATCCGCACGATTTCCGGCCCTAACAGCAGCGAACCCGGCATCATCCGCAGCGTCGCTGGACGCTGGGCTCCAGCCCAAAATATTGAACTCTCGCAACCGATGGGCCTCGCCCTCGACCGCGCCGGCAATCTCTACATCGCCGACCAGGCCGCCAACGCCATCGACGTCCTCTACGGCTCAACCTCGCCCAAAGCCGGCCATCTCGAAACCATCGCGCACATGGTCGCCCCCGGTAACGTCGCCGTCACTCTCGACGGCAACTACGTCTTCGCCTCTTCGCCACAAACCGGCATCATCCAGTCCATCAACACCCAGACCCGCGCCATTCGCACGCCCGAAATAAATCCCGCCGCCTTCTTCACCGCGGCCGCCCAATCGTCCAGCTCTGCGCGGATCACTCCCACCGGCATCTCGGTCGACGGCGGCGGCAATCTCTTCATCGCCTATTCCGATCCCGGCGCCGCATCCGACCAAATCCTTCGCCTCGACGCCTTCTCCGGAAAAGTCACTCTCGCCGCCCGCGGCCTCAGCAGCCCCGGCGAAATTTCCTTCGACGCCAAAGGCAATCTCTTCGTCGCCAACCAAGGCATGCGCAACCTGGTCCGCTTCAACGGCCTCGGCGTCGCCGCTCTCGGCGTCACGCTCACTGCGCCCGTGGGCGGGGACTGCAGCGATTCCGATACCATTTATTGCGACCAACTCGTCGGCGGATTGACCGCCACGCAAGCCTACGAGCTGACCAACAACACCACCGCCCAGCTCAGCGCCATCACCGCCAGTTTTGTTTCCGGCAATACCGGCGACTTCGTCATCTCCAATTCTTCCTGCACCACCTTGCTCGCCGCCAATTCCAGCTGCGCCTTCAACGTCGCCTTCTCGCCCTCGGCCAACGCCTCGCCTTTCGAATCCAATGACGGCACCGCCTGCGTCTCGTCCGCCACCGCCAATTCGCGCTGCTCGGTCCTCACCGTGAATTACACTGGCGCCACGACTCCGCTTCTCGCAGCGGCCACCGGCATCGCCGACGATTTCCAAATCGGCTGCGTCACTTCCATGACCACCTCGTGCGTCGATGTCCCGCCCGACAGCGTCTTCGATCAAGCCACCATCATTCAGGGAGATTTCGTTACCTATCAATTGCAGATTGTCCCGGACAGCACCTTTACCGGCCCGGTCACTCTGGTCTGCCCGGGAAATCTGCCCGTTGGGCCCTCCGGAAGCGTTGGCAGCCCCACCACCTGCGGCCTCTCTCTCGGCACCACCGTCACCGAACCACTGCAAAATATGTTGACGGTCAATGTTGTCGCCGGAACTCCGCTGGCCTTCAACATGACCATTCAAACCACCTCCACGACCGGCACGCAAACCGTACCGCCCAGCTCCGGAACCGCGTCCGGCGCGCGCAAAGTATCGTTGGGCGCGTTGCTGCTCGGTAATTCCAATGGCAGCGGCGGCTCAGGCTCCGGGATTCATCGCGGTGCAGAATCTTCCGCGACATCGATGCGGCCTCTACCCGCCATTCGCTTCTTCCTCATCGTCCTGGCCTGCGCCCTGATCGTTCGTGTCGCCACCAGACATCAAAATCTGATCCGCCGCCATCCCGGCCTCGCGCTCGCCGTATTCGCCGCGCTCGTCATCACCATCGCCGGTTGCGGCGGCAGCTCAAAATCGAAGGGCACCATTCCCTTCACGCCCACCGGCACCTACAAACTTACCGTCCAGGGTTCCGCACAAAACGCCGCGCGCGGCTACACCTGCACTCTGATCGTCGCCACCGGCCAATAATCACCACAGTCGCGCGGCGGTTTTCATCGCCTCACAAGTAAATAATCCGCCGCCGGTAACCATACGGCTTGCGCCGCCGTCCCGTACTCTGCTCCGGCCGGATGTAACGGTTGATCAGTTCCTCGATCGCCGTCTGCGCCGTCCCCAACAAATCAATCGCCAACGCTCGCGCGCCCCTCGATCGCGCCGCCAGCGCCGCCGTCGCAAAGCCCAGCGCATCCGTAGCCGAGCGAATCTGCACCGGATCCGTTCCCAGCGTCAGCGCCGGCAAAACCTTCTCGTAACGCACCCGCACCATGATCGCTTGCGTCGCTCCAATCAGATTGATCTTGTCCTCTCTCCACTCCCACAATTGCAGGAACGGACTCGGCTGCAGATTCAACATCGCTCCGCCGCTGGTGAATTTCTCCATCGGCGTAAAGACATCTCCCGTATTCCCCGCCACTCGTTCCCACAACATGTGCGGCATCAGGCAGTCCGTCGGCAATTGAGGACTCGACACGTCGCTCAACTCCGTACTCGTCACGCCGGTCGTTGGGTCGACGTCCAGCTCGATGTCCTGCTGCTCCACCAGTACGCTCACGCCGTTCTCAGCGAGCTCCCGCTGCAATCCGCGATAGGCCGAATTCAGCAGCGGCATCAGCAGTGCATCAGTAAAGACCACGCCCGCGGTGTCGTTCACCAGTGCGCGCGTCAGCGTCAACGCGTCCTCGGCTTGCGCGTACGCCGTTGTCGGAACGACAGGCATGATCCCTCCGGTTGTAGAATTCCCGCGTTGAAACGAATTGATTGAACTGGATTAAATCGGACTGAATTGCCCTGAGCCAAATTGGGCTGAATCATCGCAGCTAGCGCGTTGGGTAAACGCGCGCGGTTACACCTACGCCTGCGTTAAGATTCCTGCTGGAAGGTCACCAGGAGAAAACTTCATGCCCGCTGCCGAAAAACGCCAGTACCTCGCCGTTCCCGGAAGTTTCGGCGACATGCCCTTCAGCAACGCCGTCATTTCCGGCAACACCCTCTACTCCTCAGGCCACATCGGCTTCGAACCCAACTCCATGAAAGTTCCCGCCGATCCCGAACGCGAAGTCCAACTCCTTCTCGAATCTCTGCGCGACACTCTCACCCGCGCGAATTACACGATGCAAGACCTTGTATCAGTTACCGTCTATTGCTCCGACGTCGCCCTCTTCGGCGCCTTCAACAAGGTCTACCGCACCTTCTTCCGCCAACCCTTCCCCGCCCGCGCCTTCATCGGCTCCGGCCCTCTCCTGATGGGCGCCCGCTTCGAAATCCAGGGCATCGCGGTAAAAGAATCCGCCTAAGACGCACCGCGCTCGCTCAGCGCGAACCCCACTCAAGCGCCGGCCGGATGATCGGGAACTGGACAATCAATCGCCGGAATTTCTTTCTGCAGAAACGGCACCTTCGCCGCGGCCCAATCCACCAGACTATCCCCCGACAATCCAAACATCGCCGCCGTAGCGTGCCCCGGCTCCAAAGTAAAATTCGCCGCGATCCCCACCGAACTGATCGCATGCGTAGCCGCCGCCGGATGCGCCAGCCAATAAGAAAACGCCGCCGCATTCACAAACAATCGAATCACCAATCCCAGCGCATTCGTCCGCAACCACTCCACCCGCGTCTTCGTCCCTGACAACGCCGACCCCGCCGACAAACTGGCCCGCTTCAAAACATGGAGTCCGTGCCCAGCCGCAAATAGCCCCCACAAATGCGCGGACTCGGGAATTTGCATCAAGGTAAGCCGTTGCCTTCAATTCTGCAGTGCAACTCTCGGGTGCCCCATCCTTCGCCGCCTTCGCGAAGGGTGGGGATTTTGACTTCCGTTGTCCCCGAACGACCGTTCCTACTAGTTCGGATTCCCCACACAAATATAAGCAATGGTATCCGTCCCACTCGATTGCGACAGCGCAATGGTGCTAGCCGTAGTCTGCACCCGTACCGTAGCCACCGCCGAAGTATCATTCGCCGTGCACACCGGCGCCGAATTGTAAGCCGTCGGAAATGTCACGGTAGCCGCACCCGCCACCAGCGCCACCGTCCCCGCAAACGTATTCGCCGCGCCCTGATTCAAATGTTGCGAAATCCCCAGCGACCCATACACCTGCGGATTCTGCGAATCCCGCAACGGCGCGAGCCGCAGATCCGGCGTCACCGGCCCCTGCGACAAAATCACATCGTCAAAATAAACGTAATTGTTCGCCGCCGCCGTATTCTCCAGCAGAAACACCCGCATCGAATGTGCCACCGTCGTGCTCAGCGAATATCCATTCGGCACCCGGAAAATCAGCCCGAAGTTTCGCGATGGCGTCCACGATCCCGCCGTCGACACTTGCCAGTCCGCCCCGGTCACGTTGCAACCGCACGAAATTCCGTTGTTATATGTCAGCGACGCGTTCGTCGACTGATAATTCCCTGTCGCCGTCGAAGTCCCGCCGTAATTCACCGGCGAAAGTACCCGCGCGTTGGTCGCAATCGTCGAGATCACATCCGCGGTCGTGCAGTTCGAGTCGTAGTAAAACCGCAACCCCGGCCGAAAATTGTTGGACGTCAAACCCGAAGCCACCCGGAACATCAGCGTGTATTCCTTCGTCGAATCCACCGGAATGCATCCAGAGTTCACGCCCAATCCCGCCGTCGCTCCGTCGCCCACCCGCAAGTTAAACGACCCCTGGGTATACGAATCCACCGCCGGCGTCGAGCTCGACGACGCATTCTGCAAATAAATTCCGCTTCCCGGCTGGTTGATCGTCCCCGTCGAAGTCACCCCGCCCCAGTAGTACAGCGAAGTCGTGTTCTGCCACCCCTCGAAACTCCCGTTCCCCAATAAGTTGTCGCCGCCCAGGTCGTTCATCCCGTAATGCATCGACGGCGTCCAGTTGTGCCCGTTGTTATCGATCGCTACCATCGCCGTAGCTGGCTCGTTCGGCTTGATCTGGGTGTTATTCGTAATCGAAAGGTAAGGATCCAGCACGTGAATTCCCGTCGCCGACCCATCACTCGGAAACTGATAGCAGTTGTAAACGTTTTCGCACCGGTTGTTGGGCCCAAACGTGATCGAAGTCACGCCCACGATGTTGAAACAAATCTGATTGAACGCCTGCGACGCCGTCTCGCAATCGTTCCCGTAAATCTCATCGTTGTTCGGATAATTCCCGCTGCTGTCCTTCGCAAACGTGAAGCCCGTCGACGCCCCCGGCGGCAACACGCAAGCGTTCTGCTCCAGCACCACCGCATTGAATGTCCCGGCTAAAGAAAAACAAGTATCACCCGCCGTCTCCGGCTGAAAATTGTTGTGCTTGAAAATCGTGTTCGACCCGTCGAATCCTCCGATCGACGAGCTACCGAAAACTCCAAACGAGTTCCCGCCTGTTCCCAATTGTAGGTTGTTGTTCTCGATGTCCGAATGTCCAATCGAAGTCATATCGATGACCTTCGAATTCGCCCCGTTGGCCTGCAAATACATCCCTTCGATATGCACGAAGTTAACTTTAGCCGTGGCCTGCGCCGGATTCTTCACCACCGTGCATCCCGTTATTCCACAGGCGATCAGCCCCGAAGTATCCGGATGCGATACTGTCCCGATCCCGCTTTCCTGATACCCAATCAGCGAAGCGCCATCCCCCGTCAGTTCCACCGCATCTGACGTCGTCGAATCACTGATCGTCAATTCCGCGCTGCCCCACAGCAAAATCGTCCCCGCCGGAATCGTAATGTGATGCGTCGCCGTCAGCGTCCCGGTCACCCCGCGCGCATCGCACAAACTCGAGCTCGTCGACGCCGCCGTCAAACACGCGTTGATCTTCACCGCAATGTCTGCACCCGAAAACCTTTCCGCCTTCTGCACCTGGTTCAGCGAATTCACCGCCGCCGATCCATTCACATCCAGATTCGCCTGCGGATTCAGCTGGTTGATTCCCAAAGACGTTGGCGTAAACCGGTGCGCCGCGGTCATCGTCGTGTACGGCAGCAGTGGCTGCCCCGTCGGCAACGCCGTCATTGTCGCGCTCGTCGTCCCCGCTCCCGTAACAAAAGTCGAACCGACCTGCTGCGGTGCCCAGTACGCCGCTCCATTCATGTCCGGCGCGGTCGAAATGTTTACGCAATATCCCGCCACGGCTTGCATCCCGCTCGCCGGTGCCGACCAACTCACCAGCACCGCGTTATTGCTTCCCGATAGCGCCACCCCGGTGCTCTGCACCGATTGCGGCGATTGATGCGTGCAATTGTCCGAGGTCGAAGTCACCGTCGCATAATAAGTTCCCGCCGCCAGCGTCCCGCCCGTCGCCGCCGCCGCCGTCACCGCGCTCGGCGCAAACAGATTCGCGAACTGCACATCAATCGTTCCCGTCGCGCTCTGCGCCAGCGAAGCTCCAAACCCGAACGCGTTTCCGGTGTTGAACAGCAATCCCATCGCCGGATCGATCGCCACGTTCGCGAACCGGCTTCCCGAAGCCGTTGCCCGAAAGGGCGGCCCGTCCGAATTGGCCACCGCAAAAATATCGCTGCGCAGCCGGTCCGGATTCGTGGTGTTCACCACGTAATCGAATCCGTCCGCGTTCTGCATCGAACAGCCGCCCACCGGCATACCATTGCCGTCCACCACCCAGGTCACCGAATTGCTCACGCCGCCCACCACGTGGCAATTCTTCAGCGTTCCTGCGTCCATGCGAACTGCAGCCCCTTGCCCGGCATTCCCCGCGTAGCTGTTCACTACGTATACGCCGTCCACATTCGTACCGCTCGAATTCACTTCCAGCAACGCGTTGGTGTTTGTCGAAGCGTCCGAAGTCGTCACATTGTCAAAAGTAATCTGCGAGATCGTAGCCAGCGCCACGTTCCCCGGATTCCCGGTCGCATTCGTCACCGAAAAGAAGCTCGACGCCGGATCCTCCAGCGCCGGAATATTCCGGAACACAAAATTCCCCGGCCCGCTGCCCGACGTGTTTACCCGCTGAATGTACTCAAAACTGCCGCCAATCCCCTGTACCCCATCGAACCAGATCAGCCCGACCAGCGGCGTTTCACCATTCAACGATGTTTCCCCGGTCATAATCGCCGGCGGCAGCGATCCGTTGTTCGCCTGCAAACAGCCCCCGAACATATAGATCCAAAAGCTGTTCGTAATCTTCAGCGGCGTGTTGTCGCTCATTCCCGTCGCTTGCGTCGTCAGGCACGCATTGCGGATCGTGTTTTCGTTCGAGTCATAAATATTGATCACTTGGTTCACGCCGTTGATCGTCAGGTTCTCGAAGGTGTTCGCGCCGGTGCTGTTCGGATAGCTCATTGAAAAAACTGCCGCCGCGTTCGGGTGCGCCCCACCCGCTGCCACAATCCGCGTCTGCGGCGCCCGGTTGAACTGCGCCGCACCCACCGAATTTCCAGAAGCGTTGCCCGCCACAAAATGCAATCCGTTGCACGGCAAAGGAAAAATCGCGGACGTCGAGGGCAGTTGCGGCTGCGAAACCAGGTACACTCCCGGCGGAAAGAAAATACTGCCTCCTCCGATGTTCGCCGTGTGGCTGTTGCACACCGCCGTAATCGCCGCCTGAATCGCCGCCGTATCGTCTGTTGTGTCGTCGCCTTTCGCGCCGTACGCAGTCACATCCACCCGCGGCCGCGGCCCGGTCACCGTTTCATTCCCCAGCACGTTCAATGTCGAAGGCGTTAGCGTCCCGGGATTGAAGCTCGTCGAAGACAAAGTCCCGCTGATCGTCGCGTTTCCCGCCACCGTCAAATTTCCGCCCAGTGTCAACCCGAACGCCGAAATATTATTTCCCGTCCCCGAAGATCCAAAGTCCGCCGGCAGAATCACATCCGGATAAGTCAGCGCTCCGCTGATCTGCGGCCCGCTAATCTGCACCACGTACCGTCCCGCCGGCGCGTAAAAGTGATAGTTGCCGATCCCGTCCGCCTGGAACGGATTCGGAGCGGCCACCGTCAACGTCGCGTCCGTATAGATCGTCGCCAGCGGCGTGCACGGAATTCCCGTCGCCGTCGGCTGGCACACCGTAACCGTCGCGCCCGCCACCGGATGCCCGGTCGGCCCGAATACGATGTCATCTTTGCGCGAACCCTGCGCCTGCGCCGCCGGCGCCAGCCAGGCCAAACTCACCAGCGCCAACACCATGCTCAGGATCAATTTTCCCGCCGCGCATTTTCTCTTTTTATTCGTCGCCATCGTATTCATTCCGTCCTGTCGTCGCCGTAATTTTGACCAGCTTGTGGCAACCACCAGCCGCCATAATTCTAATTCGCTTGCCACTTGGAACACTGCGGAAACCAGCGCCAATCGCCACCTTTCTCATTCGCGGAAGCCGTTTGCACACTTGCCTCAAACGGTTTCGTACGTCGATTGCCGTACTCGCCGGCTCACCCCTCCGGCGCGCTTCCTAAACCCTTTACCTAGAGCCAACTCCGCTCATCGGGCGCCCGCCCCAGCACCGGCTAGCCACTAAGCCCTTTGGTATCCCGCGTGCACTCACTTCCGCGCTAGCTCCGGTGTAGATGTGTATTCCGAGCAAGGCTAGTTGTAGTACTAGGGGGCTTCAATGTCGAACTCAAACGCAACCAGAAATCACACCGGAATCATCTTCCGCATCTTTGCCGTCGCGTTGCTCGCCGCCGCCTTCATCTTGCTCCCGGCCGCCGCTCGCGCCGATTCCACCGCTACCTACGATATCTCTGGCTCGCTTGTCTCCGGCGGCACCTTCAGCGGCTCGTTCACCTTCGATCAGTCCGGCTCCACTCTCCAGCTCATCGACACCGCCTTCACTATGGACGGCCTCTCTTTCGGCTGCAGCGGCGCTGTCTCCAATACCTGCCAGGTCTTCGACCCATTCGGCATCAGCTACGTCAGCATTGGTCAGTCCGGTCCCAACGCCGTCTTCACTTGGCTGGACAGCGGCTTCAATTTTCAGAACCCGCCCGCATCGTTCAATTTTCTCGGCGGCTACTGCACCGGCTGCGGCTTCTTCGGAGTCGACCTCTTCGTCGGCGGTACCGCGACCAAGGTCACTGGCCCCGAACCTGGCGAACTCCTGATGCTCGGCCTCGGCCTCGCTGCTCTCGCTCTGCTCTCACGCCGCCAGTTGCGCAGCGTGCAGAACGCAGCCTAATCCATCCGAATCGTTTCACTTTCCGGCAGGCCTTCGGGCCTGCCTTTTTTTTGCGTCCTCGACCTGCGGCCCTACTCTCTCCGATTCCCGTCGCTCATTTGCGCGCTTAACCGCTTGCTCCGCACCGCCTCGGCACCCGCTCCCAAACCGTGCTTCGCGGCCTTTTCCTCGTCCAATATCGCGCTGCAATGCTTGCACACCGCCACGCCCACTTTCACTTTCTCTCCGCACGCCGGGCACTCACTCATCTTCATCGGCACGTATGCCCACTCACGCTCCACTCCCAGCGAAATCGCCGCCCGCCGATGCAGATCCGAAATCTCCCGGAACGAATGTCCCCGCGCCCACATCGTGTCCCCTTCCCCGATCAGCCGCTGATAAAAAGTGTCGCGCCGCCCCGTCGCCTCCGCCAGCTCCGCCGCGCTCGGCCGCGCGCCTTCGCAGATAAAAATCCCGTGGTCCTGCAAATCCTGCAGCAAGTCCTCGGCAATCTGCCGCGCCGTAATCGTGAACGGAAACCGTCGGTTGTCGCCCAGATCCAGCGCATCCCCTCGCGCCGTGATCATCAGCAGCGCGAACGGCTCGCCTTTCGCACACGCCGGAATGTGATACACCCCATGCGTCCGCGAAATATACCAATCCTGCTCCGAAATCGACGCAATCGAAACCGTCAAAGCCGCGTCGCCCTTCACCGCCGTATCCACCAAAATATCCCGCACCCGTCCCGCCCCGCTCATATGTGTAGAGTTCAAGTCTCCTGTCCTTTGTACCCGCATTTGTTTCTCACAGCCGACTTCATCCCGCCGAAGTTACAAACGGCGCCCCACTGAACGCCGGTATCGCATCATCCAATAAATCATCCGCCGCGCTATTCCAATCCCGATCCCGTCGCGCCTCCCGCACCGCAATCGCCCCACCGCGCTCCCGCCGTGGCTGCCGCTTCGCCCACTCCACCGCCCGCACAATCCAATCGCAAGCCGCCGGCGACAGCGCCATGAATTCTCCCGATGGCGTCGCCAAAGTAAAACAATGCTCATACTCTCCGCGCGCCGGATACGGCCCCAGCGCCGCGATCCGAATCCCGTCCTCAATCTCTGTAGTCTGCTCGTACCACATCTCCGGCGACCCGTACGATTCCGCCGGCATCCACCGCTCGATGTGCCACCGCTCCACCGGCAAATACTTCGGCACCCGACGCGTCTCAATCACTTCTCGGATCACATTTCCGTTCTCGTCTCGATCCGTCCACCGCCCACCCATCCAGGTCAGCCTCGACCCGCCCCACACCACCCGAAAATTCGCCTCACCATACAAATTGCATCCGCCCGCCACCCTCAAACGCTCACCAATCCCCGCCGGCGCCTCATGCGTCTCCCGCGTAACCCGAATTGTCGAAGCCGCTCTCATTTTCACCAATCGAAAAAGAAAAGGGCGAGCACCATGTGCCCGCCCCAGCCCTTTTCCATTTTCCCTTTTCTATCTTCCGCCCCTAGTAGCCGGTCGGAATCGCCAGGTTATTAATATACGAACCGCTGCGCGGAGATTCGTTCCACACCTGAAACCCGGTGACGAAGTAAAAGATATACGCCGCCGAAATTCCGCCGCTGGTCCCGTAAATCGGAAACACCGTTTGACCTCCGACATCGTAGAAATCGATGTCCTGCATCACCGCCCGTCCCCAGTGTGAAAGGTCTAGGAAGTCCACTCGCGTCTGGTTGGCGTTGATCGAAGACTTGATCGGCACGCCCGCCATCGATTTCTCGCCGGTGAAAAGCAGATCCAGATCGCTCGCCCGTCCGCCCGCGCCTTCCTTGATGATCTGCGAAATCGTTACGCCCAGCTGTTCCCACTGGTGTTCCTGCTCCAGCGACGTATACGCAATCAGCTTCGCCACTTGGTTCGAACCCAACGCCTTCCGCACTTTGTTAATCGCCAATCGCACCGCGCCCGGCGTGATCGCCGAATTGTTTCCGTTCACCGCCGGCGTCGCCAGTTCCACCGGATACGTCGCCCGGTTCAAGTTCAGCCACGTTCCGGTCGTCGCATTCGTCTGGTGATAAAGAATTCCAAATAGCGAAGTCGGCTGCGACCCGGTCAATCCGTCGTGAACGATCACGTCGTTCGCGCTGGTCCCCGCCGGAACCGAATCCACCGTGATCGTCGAACCAAACGGATCCACCGCGGTCACGTTGCACGATCCGCGATTGGTTGTCAGCGTCGGGTCATACACCTGAATCGTCTGGTTGTAATAAACCAAAACCGCCCCGGGCGGCTTGGCCATCGAGAACGTCGATCCCGCCACGCTCGCGATCGTTCCCAGCACTCCGTTTCCGTTGGTCTGCAGCACCTTGTCGAGGAACGACCGGAACTGCGCCATCGCATTCTTCACTTCCCTCTTGGCCGTGTTCTCGATCGACTTCTCCGGCGCGTTCGACGCGTACTCCACCAATTTCGTGATTTCAATCGCTTGCCGGAAAAAGATCGGTGAAACCTGCGCCACGTCGTACAACGTTCCCGAACCGCGCCCCAAGTCTCCGCCGTCCATGTTCGCCAGGCCTGCCTTGCCTCCCGGACGAATCTGCAGCGGCAGCCGCATGTTTCGCGAGCTGACCTTTTCCACGTCCCCGCGCTGCTGAATCATCGTCAATAAAATATCGTCGCGTTCGTAAAGCAGCGGCAGCTTGTCGCGAACCTTTTCAAGCTGCAGCGCAACCGACTGTGCGTTCTGCATCTGTGTCATGTGATCGATTTCTCCCTTGGAATGGATTTCTTGCGGCGCACACCTCGAGCGCCGGACTTTTCACCGCCGTTTAGTTTTTCCGCTATCGATCGAACGGCGGACCTGCGGGGCGTCCTTCACGGACCACTTCGAGAAAACTTTTATGACGGCTGGATAAGATCGGAGGTCGACTGCACCCGGCGCTGTACCTGGCCCTGCACCCCAGGCCAGTTGAGCGATTCCGCACTTTCTTGCATCATGAAAGTCGCAACACACTCCAGCTCGTAACTACAGGTCACCAGCTCAGTATTTCGTTGCACGCATTTCTTGTAAGCGTCACGCAGTGGGCTTTTCCGCGTCCCTCCCCGCGGTCAAGTTCGCCACCACTATCCTTCGGAGGAAATACCTCATGCATCGACGTACCACCTTTGCGGCGGCACTATTTCTACTGTTTGTTTTTTTCGCGAATTCCGCGCCGGCCGCTGCCCAATCCAAGAACTGCACCGCCAGTCAGGACGCCGCCGTGCAATGCTTCGTCGCCAACGCCGCCACCACCGCGCTCAGCAAGCCGCGGTATGGTATGACCCTTGCCCAATTCGAAGCCTACGGCGTCGCCGTCTCTCACATTCTGCAAACTCATCACACCTACCTGATGCTAGTCGGCGCTTCCAGTGCCATCGCCGACGCCATGCCCCCAACCAACGCCACCGGCACCGCCAATCAAGCCGCCCAGGATCTTGCCGTAACTCAAATCACCAGCGCCGCCGTACAAACCGGCATGGCCAACACTTCGGATTACGCCACCCTGCAGCAGCTCGAGTGGTTCTCCCTCGATCTCACTAGCGCCATGAACGATAACGACAGCGTCATGGGCATGCTCACCCCCGGAGTCTCCCTCCGCATCATTGACTCCTACGTCGTCACCGAAACCTCCGGCAGCACCGTCAACTGGACCGCGGTCGATTCCAGCCTCGGAACCGCCGTCGACAACTTCATCTCGTCCGGCATGCTGAAAGTCCCAGCCCCCATCACCACCGCCGACATAAAAACTTTCGTCGACAAGCTAGCCCACATCATCTACGACTACAAAGTCTCCACCGGCCGCAAATCCCTCTAACCGCCCAGCCCAATATAGAGTGCGGCGGCTCTGCCGCCGCTGTTCCAAAACATCACGCTGCCGACCCGTTAAACCATCGCGAAGCGCCGAGAAAAACTGACCATCTGGAGTTTTTCCGGGTGCCCATCCTTCACCGCTTCTGCGAAGGGTGGGGCTTTAGACCCAACCCGATCTCACATCTCCCCTACAAATTCAAAATATCCCCATCCGACATCCTTCGATAATCTATATCCCTCGAAGAAATTGCCCGCCTTCCATCGTTCCCGCCCGACCCGCTAATCTCCACCCGCCTCTCCGCATTCCTCTGCCGCGCCCGCCGATCCTGATTCGCCGAAACAATCGTATTCGTCCACTCATTCAAAACTCGCTTCGCCACTGCCGGCAAAGCCTGCTTCGCCCGGCTAGTCACCAAAGACACAATCGCCTTCCGGTGCGCATCATCCAACGCCCCAGACCGAAACGCGTCCCGCATCTGCTGCCCCAAAGCCCGGTTCCCCTGCAGCGTCGTATCCATCTCCCGGTAAATTTCCCCCGCCACCCGGTTCCGCGCCGCCTTCGAAATTCCCTCCGGCAGCAAACGATCCACCTGCGCCTCAATCGCCTCCATCACGCCCTGCACCGCCTGCGCATTCGTAGCCTGAAAAAATTCACTCTGCGCCGGAGTCAATCCGGAAGCAATCGGAGCGGTAGTCGAAGTCGCTGCCGTCGTCGAAGCATTCGCACTCCGCGCCGGATCCGTAGCTGAAACATTTGTCCTGGCCGCAACGCGCTCAGCCCCCGTCATCGCCGGTGTTCTGGCGTTCGCCATTGCCCCGTTGCCCAACTCACTCATCGCCCGTGCCAACGACGCGAACGCAGCCGGATCCAGCTGCGCCACCTGTCGCGCCAACTCCGCATGATCCTCCGGCCGCTTCGAAAAAAACAAAGCGTCCATGCGATTCAGATCCCCCAGCAGTTTCGTCGCAGTCTTCGCCTCCGCCGGCGTAGCAAATGCCTCTCGATACTCCTTCGCGTCCTTCCAAGCCTCGCGCAACTCCGGCTTCGAATCCAAAATCTGATTCAACGCCTCTGAATCTCCGTTAGCGCCAAGCTCCGTCGCATCATCCCCGGCCGCATCATCGAAAAGCCCATCCGAATTCTCCGCCAAGCCCTCCCGCCCCGGCGCGTCCCCTCGCCCCGCAACGCCCGCGAAAAAATCATCAGGCTCCGCGCCTCCCGTCCCCTGCGCAGACTTCCCCGCCGCCCCTCGCCCCGGTTTCCGCGTCGTAGTCGAAGTTATCCCCAGAATTTCATCGTCGCTCGGACGCACACGAGCCGCCGGCGCCTGTACCACCGTCTCAGTTGCCATTCATTCTTCTCCCTGTATCCACGCTTTGCATTGCACTCTACCAGTCAGGCAAACCACGCTACCAGCCCCTGTTTAAGGCCCTTTCAGACGCCAACCCAGCCGCCCGGATCCCACCTAGTCCTACTTTTTTGAACCCTCCGTACTATGGCCGCCGCCGCTTCCTTCGTCTAAATTTCTCTCACAGCGGGGGAAACTGTAATGCCGTCCAGGGGGACGCAGGCAGCCCGCCCAGAATCTGAGGCTTTATGAGCACTAATCCCGTCACCTCCGCAGAGGGGACCCAAATCTCGCAAGGCTCAACCGTCGCGCAAAATACCGTCGATCGCCGCCGCCGCAAGCGCGCCAAAATCACTGCCCAGGTTCACGTCCGCGGCGTCGAATGCCCGGAACCCTTCGAAGAAGTCGGCAAGAGCATCGACGTCTCGCGCTTCGGCCTGCTTTTCACCGCCGCCCGCAAAGGCTACTGGAAGGGCCAGCGTCTCGATGTCACTTTCCCGTTCTCTTCCGCGGCCGCCGCGCTCAATACCGCGCAGCACGCCGAAGTCGTCCGCGTCACCGAACAGAACGGCCACTACGCCGTCGCCGTCCAGTTCATCAACGCCAAGGACTACGCCCCGGTAAATCCCAAAGCCGCAGCCGACGCCGCGCTCGACGGCACACCAGGTTCAACCACCGCCACTCATTCCAAGCCACAGTCCGTAGTCCTAATTGTCGAAGCCGACCAAAAAACCGCGGACATCATGCGCAACGTGCTTTCCAACGACGGCTACACCGTAATCATCGTGCCCACCGCGCAACAAGCCTTGGAAGTTTTGCGCACCACCGTCCCAGTCGCCTTCCTCGCAGAAGTCGAAGGCACCGACATGACCGGCCACGACCTCTGCCTCATCATCAAACGCAACGATCGCCTGCAACGCGTCCCCGTAATCTTGCTAACCAAAGCCGCCCAACCCGCCGACTATTCCGCCAGCCACCAACTCGGCGCCGTAGTCTGCATGGCCAAGCCCTTTAAACCCGAACGCCTCCTGCACGTAGTCCGTCTCGTAGCTCCGCCGCCAGCCCTGCGTAGCGCCTACGGCACCGCTCGCGCCGCCAACGGCACCGTCGAACGCAACCTGTAGAATTTCTGCGCCCACGCGAACCCGGCCACGACGTCTCCGTGTTCTCAAGCCTTTCTCTGTGCCCTCTGTGTTAAATCTTTAAAACGATCCGGCTACCTCGGCGCACCCCGTCCCGGCGCAGGAGCTGACGCTGCAGCAGCCGCTGCCTGCGCCTGCTGCTTCCTCAAATAATCCCGATGGAACAAAGCATGCGCCCGCACATTCGCGTACCCCAAAGGCGCCTCGATCTTCGCCACCTGCCCCGCATCCGACGAAAACCATCTCATACAAATCTCCAGCTCGACCGCATGGTTGTCCGCAAACTCATCCGGCAAAATACTAGGCAGAATAATCTCCGCATCCACTCCCGCCGCACTCCCCGAAGCCGCCATATCCGGCGCCACCGCCGCCGTCACATCCTGCCGGTGCACCAACGGCTGCTCCGCGACCAACTGCGCGATCTCCCGGTACTGCTTCGTCCGCGATTCCTCATCCGGAATCACAAATTCCTCCAGCCCAATCAACCGCTTAATCAGCGCCGTATTCTCCGGATGCGCCAAAACCGCCTGCATCTGCGGATCAGGACTCCCCAAGAGCTGCAGCAGCACCGCCCTCTGCTGCGACCACAAAGTCGGATACTGCTCGTCCGTCTCCGGATAACTAAATAAATTCCCCTTCAGATCCGCCAGCCGAATCCATTTCGATTCGAACGCCGCACCCGCCCCCAACAAGGTCACTTCAACATCGTGCGGCCGGTTCCGACGGAAACAATCCACCGCCAAGAGCATGATGTCCGCATGAAAGAATTTCATGCGCCGCCACACCAGCCCAATCCGTCCCATGGCCTGGTCGCGCGCCATCGAATAACCCGACGCCGTATCGTTCCCCGCCATCGCCCCGCCAAATAGCGCCGGGAACGCCCCAGTCAAAAATTGCGACACCGGCCCCATCAGATTCGCCGCGTGTTCCGCCAAATCCGGAGGCACTTCCGCCGGCTCCGGCTGGAAAAATCCCGCCGCAAGTGACTGCCCCGGCTTCGCCCGCGCCGGATAATGCACTCCCGGCTCGGACGTCTGGCTCTGCAGCGCGTCAAAATCCAGGACTTCGCTGTCCGCGTAAATCGGCGGAATTCCATACTCGAATGTTTCCATCTGCAAATTCGAAAGCGAATTGAATCGCTCCTGCACGCTCACCAGCGAATCTCCCAGCGCCGGACGCCCGCTCGATCCATCCCCCGGCAGCGCGTGCAACACCCGCCAGTGATCGTCCATGTTTTCATTTCGCGATTCGCAGTACGTATCCCCCGCAAACGCCACGTGCGCCCCATCCGGAAATAATTCCAGCAGCTCGTCGCGCATCGCCTTGTCTTCCAACGCGAAAAATGCCCACGGCCGCAGCCACGTCCGCTGGAACGTAATCAAATTGATGTTGATGTCGCCGCCCTCAGTCAGCGGCCCACCCTGCGATTGTGAAAGTCGCGCCAGGCGCTCGTACTCCTGCCCCCCCGTCCCCACCGGCGATCCAATCTTGTCCGCCGCATGCGGGTACGCCGCGCGCAAACGCGCCTGATGCACTTCCATGTTCCACTGCAAATACGGATACTCATGCATCTCATTCGCCCACGGCGGTGTCTTCAATTCCAATCCGCCCACCATGGTGATCACTTCCTGCCCGTTCGGCACCCGCATCCGCGTCTCCGCCGCCGGCACCGTAACCGTCTCCGCCGCCACAAAATCTTCTTCCGTCAGCAAAGCCCCGCAAAAATCACAACTCCGCTCCGGCGTTTGGTTTTCGCTGTTGAGACTTTCCGGGTGCCGCACTCTTGCGCCGTTTGCAAGGGTGCGTTCCGAGCCGTCAGACTCCGCCTCCGAACCCGCTTTTGAATTCTCCTTCCCACACTCCGGGCAAACGTAGCAATCCTCGCCCACCTTCACTTCCCGCGCCGCAATCTCCGTCTCCGGATGAAACCCAAACCTCTGCCCATCCACCACAAATCTCACGTACGCCCCGACTTTCCCATCCGTCCAAAGACTGAACGCCTCGTCCACAATCAAATTCCCCACTCGATTATTCCGCTCCACCAGCTGCGCCACTTCCGTCGCCGCCTTCGCCGCCGCCACATCCTCTTCCGCCTGCGCCGAAGTCGGGAAAAATCTCACCCGCGGCACGTCCTGCGACAGCACCGAAACCAACGACAATCCAAACGCCTGGTAAATGTTCGTCACGAATTCGTAGCGCGGCAAATCCTCGATCGAACTCCCATCCGCCAGCTTCTGCTCGAAAGGCAAATGCCAGTTCTGGTCCTTCTCGTTCCACCACACATACTGCAATCCGCGCCAGAACTGATGCGCCTGCTTGATCCTGCGAATTTCCGCCCGTCGCGTCGATTCCGATTCGAACGAATACTGGTGCACCAGACGCCGCAGCGCCGCCTCTAATCGCTGCGGAAGCTGCTCGTTATTCGCGCCGTAGGGATTCCGCGCCGCAGTCGCCAGTCCTGCTCCAAATCCGGCCGCAGCCTGCATCGCCGAGGGCGACGGACCTTCAACCGGCACAAACGCAGAATTTGCCGCAACCGCAGCTTTCTCGATTGGCATTCGTATCTCGCTTTTTTAGGGAATCAGAAAACTTCAGATTTGCAGGAAGAACAACCAGCCACGCTAAATCCACTCGCGCGACTCGCGCGTCCTACTGAATCTCGAACGACGTCTTACCCAGCGCAATCGCATCAGCCAATTTCGCCCCGCGCTCATCCGTAGTAAACCCAAATCTGCAGCGCACGAATTTCACATTCTGCAGTGAAATCTCGCCGCCTTCATACCGCAGTCGCGCTCCAACAAAAGTCACATTCCGCCAGCGCACTCCATCCAGCGTCTGTGTCGCGCCCTCGATCGTCAATCCTTCCACCCGCACTCCATCCGCCAGCTTCCGTGTCGCCGGAGGCAGCAAAACCTCCGACGTCTCCGGCATCAGCGTCGCATCCAGATAACTTCCGCCCGCCGTCCCCGGATCCAGCATCGCATCCGCACTCACCGCCAGCGGCGAAGCCATCACCACCTGGCCTGGAATACTCTTCGCGTGCCGCGCTTCCGCGTCCGGACCCACATTCGAAATCGGCGTCGCGCTCGCCCCCGGATACGAGGTCAGATCCGGCGCGTCATCTCCGCCCGCGGCATTCGCGCCTTTGCCATCATCCGCCGACCGCAAATTCGCCAGCTCCATCCTCGCCAGCGTCACATGCTCAGCCATTCGCGTATTTTCCGGCGCGGTCGCCAGTGCCTTGTCCAGGCCGCCCAGACTCTTCGTGTAAAAATCCGCTCCCGCCTTTTGCCCTTGCATCCTTGCGGATGTCACGATCGACGCTGCGCGATCCACCTGCACTTCCGCCGCAGTCACGTTTCCCGCCGTTCCCTCCGCAGTCGCCCCCTGCAAAGCATCCGCTACGTCCGCCTGCCATGCCGGAGTCGCTGCTCCACCGGCCGTCCCGCCTCGCGCGGTGTAATTCTCGCTGCCCGGCACCGTAACCGTCGGATATTTCGGCGCCGGATGCAGCAACGCCTGAATCCCCTGCCACGCCAAAGTCCCTACCAGCGCTACCGCCAGCAAAATAATCACCACGCGCGCGTATCCCGGCGCCGCCGGATACCCGCCCCCGCGCTTACCCCATCTCCGGTCTCTTCCGCTCGCCGTATCCCACAGCGATCGTCCCATCTCGAGCCTCAGCGAAATCTCATCGCTGCCCACATCTTAGACCACTACTCGGCCACGAGCCACTCGTCACTTGCCACCAGCCACTGCCTCTAATCCTTCCCCGCACCCCGCAATTCACTCTTCAGAAAATCGATCAAATCTCCATGCCCCGCAAACACATGAGTCTCCGGCTTCGGTGCATATCCGCGAGCCGGCAATTGTCCCGCGGCCGGCGCCTGCCACGAAGATTCCCCGCCACCCGTCGACGGAATCGCCTCGCGATGCACCCGCGCCACAAATCCCCGCTGCGCCCGCCCACTATGCGAAGGCACCAATTCCGCCGCCTCAATTTCCACCCGATGCACCGGCGTCTTTATCGCCTCGGCATCCGGACCGCGCACGCCCGGCTCATTTAAATCGCCAGCATCATCGCTAGCATCCGCATCCGCGCCGCGCCCGGATTTATGCTTCAGCGCCGCTAAAGCCGCCTCCGCCTCCCGCGCCGCTTCGATCGCCCTTCCCGCCACCGGATTCGCGTAATATCGCCCGCCAATAAACGGCATCTCGCCTCCCCTTAAACCGTCTCGCCCGCTTCCTTTTTCCGCGCCGAATCCATTTCCAGCATCCGGTAAATCTGCTGCCAAGATCTTCGTCGCATCACCGGCCCCGCACTCTGTCCAGCCCCCGGGCCAACACTCTTGCCAGTCAGCGGTCGCGTGGCCCGCGCCGGAGCTTTCGCGTTCACCGCAGCAGCCGGCAACTCAGCCGTCGTCACCATCACCGGCGGCACACCCGCAATCCCCAAGATCGAATTCAGCAGCGCCCGATTCTCGCCGCGCAAACGCGCAATCTCCGATTCCAACCCTCGCGTGTACTTCGAACTCGTCACCCGCTCCCACCATCCCCGCAAACTCATCGCGTCCCTCTCCACCGAATCAATGCCGCCGCCGCCCAAATGAAACCGGAAGCGTCGGCCTCACATCCAGATTCGCCTTCCGCGCCTGCATCGCCCGGATGGTCGGATCTTCCGCCGTAACCCTCTCCGCAATCCGCTGCTCCATCGGAGCTCGCACCATCCCCGCCCGTCGCGCCGCATAGCGCGACTTCAATCCATAACGCGCCGCATCCGCCGCATCATCCCCATCCATCTTCTCCACATCTTCAATGCGCGCTGGATCCCGAATCAAAGTCGGCAGCACCCGAATCAATTCGCTGCAATTTTCCGTAATGTGCCACTCGCCCGCGTCCAGCATCTGGTACATCAGCATCCAACCGCCGATCCGGTCATCCTCCGCAGGAGTCGGCCGCGGCCATCCCGCCGCTGCGAACACATCCCCCATCTGCTCCGCGATCGAGGCCTCATCGGTCCGCCGCGCAAAAGCATCGGGCGAAAGATAAATCGCCTCGATCTTTTCCCCCGACTCATCACTCGAGCTGCGCCCACTCAAACTGCGTGAAATAATTTCTCGCGCCAAATCCCGCGGCGCCGTCCGGTGCGTCACATACTCCCGATACGTAACCACTCGTGTCCCCGAATCAGCAGCCGCCGCAGCTCGCGACACCGCAAAGTCCCGCCCCTGCTCGCACATTCCCCGTTCCACGTTGCGCGCAAAACCAGAAAACTCCTCGCCCGCCGCCGTCTCCGATCCAACTCCGCGGCCTGCTCGCCCATCCGCCGCAATCGGAATTGCCGGCGCCTGCGCATGCCAATAACTCGCCGCCGGATGTTCGAATCCCCAATCGATCGATATCCATCGCGGCCACCACGGCTTCCACTCGATCTCTTCCGCCCGCCCCACATGCCGCCGCACATCGAATCGATCGAAATACTGCCCCGCGATCACCTCCCAATCCCCATCCAGAAACGCCCGCTTCAAATGCGTCGGCAAAGCGCTCAACGTCGCTTTGTAACTCTCGTCTGTCGCAAAAATCGGATTGTCCGCAAATCCCGCCGGCACAAATTCATATTCCGCCGCGTTATATTCCTCCGGTCGCTCCATCCCCGCCGCTGGCTGCCGGTCCACCCACAACGCTTTCACCCAGGCGTGCCCAATATTCCCCGGATTCGTCGCCCCCGCCATCGACGGCCGGCTGCCCGCCACCGGACATCGATTCCGGCTCGTCAGAAATTGCCACTGCCGCAACGTAAAATGCGTCAGCTCGTCGATCCCGATAAAAAGATATTCCCCGCCCTGATATTGATAAACGTCGCTCTCATTTGCGCAGTAACCAAACCGGGTAGTCGACCCGTTCCACCACTCCACCTGATGTTTCGATTCCGAAAAACTTTTGTAAGCACTCCGCGGCACGTCCCGCCGGAAATATTGCAGCAACGATCCCTCGAGTTCCGGATAAGTCCGCCGCAACAAAAGCGTATTCACCCCGGGAAAATCATGGGCCTGCCCGATCGCTTCCATCAACAGCGCCTTCGTCTTCCCCGGCCCCGCCGCCCCACCAAACAACCGATACTTCGCCGGCGACAGATGAAATCTCCGCTGCTTCGGGAACGCCGCGTAATGAATCCCAAGGTCGATGATCCGCCGAACCGCAACAGGCCTCGCCATGTCCGCCGAATCAAACGCCCCCAGCGCATCCGCGTTCTTTTCAACCTGCTTTTTGCCGCCCGCGCTCACTTCCGTTCGTTCCGCCTAGCTCAAAGTCCGGATCTTCTCTCCCACATAGAACGCCGCCGCCCCGCCCACAAACGCCGCCGCAATTGCAAGGTGATGCGCGCTCAGAACGGCGCCCACCACCAGCGCTCCAATCCCTCCCAACTGCACCGCATATCCCACCGTTGTCTTGCTGGCACTCATGATTTCGCTCCTCCGCAAAATAATTAAACGTCAACTCGAACCTGCCAGAACAAAACCGTCCCACTCAATCCCAGCTCAAATTCTCCGCATCGTCCTCAGCCCCGCGCTCCGGCCGCGGCACCGTATGCACGAACGCAAGTTGCACCGGAATTCCAACACCCGCCTCGTCGCTGCCCACCGGATCGGCCTCCAGCGCTCGCTCGACCTCACATATGAAATCCGCGCGCAGCTTTTCCATACCATCGGGCTTTCTGCATTCAAGTAGATCCTCGGCCATCCTGCGCCGGAACCTGGCGCAGAATGGCTCATCGAGACCTTCCGCCCGCAGCGCTGCCCCAAGACTGGTCTTTCTTTCGCGCGAACCCGGTTCGCTCAATATTTCATCGATACGAGCGATGCGGCGAACCGGCATCTCGACCGGCTCCGCCTTTGGCGGCATTTGAGGCTTCGGTCCAGGCACATGCTCCGCGTTCAATGTTCATTCCTCCACGGCCCTAAACCGCTTCCAGCTTCAAAGGGCTTGCGGGACACGCGCGCGCCGGGTCCGGTTCGAGCCGCTCGGGCGTCGAGGTTTGCCGCCACGGCCTTGCGCATGTCCCACACAGGTGAAAAGCTGCTCCGCTCCTCTTTTCAGCGCGGCCATCCTGGTTTCCTGATCCAAAATCCCCAACACCGCCGCATCCAGCGCCTCGCGATGCTGCGAGCACAACCGGTCGCCCACGCCCGCCGCCTTCTCGCAACGCCGCCACGCGCTCACACCACAACGCGTGCGCACGAATCCAATGCACGTTTTCATCTCTGTTTGTCTTGGAAGGAACTCCCCGCAGAACGCGGGCCTAGGAAAAATCTAAAACGCTACGGCGTCGTTGCCGCCGTGTTTGGCTCGATCTTCACCACCATATTGCAATCAAACGGCACCGACTCCGTATTCGCGCTCGATGCCGCCGACACTCCAATCCGGTGATACCCGACCATGAACAAAAGTTTCGGACTGGTCGCCGTAATCCCCGTCATCTTGCCCTTCGCACCCTGCGGAGGCGCCAACGTAAATAACTTAATCTTTTTCGTCCCCGAAATGTCATACACGATGAACTGCTGCACGCAATTGGTGCTGGGCTTCCCCGCACACACCGGCGCATTCGTGAAGTCATAATCGAACTTCACCGTAATCGTATGCACCGCCGACTGCGCCGGCGTCCCCAATGCCTGCCCGCCGTTCGCGCACGGGTCGATCGCCGGTATCACCGCCGGGTCGGGCGGCGCCACGTAGGCCGTCGGACATCCCGCCGCCGGCCCTTCATGTCGCCCCGCAGCCCGCGGTGACGCGCTAAATAAACTGAATCCCACCGGCAGCACCTTCCGATGCAGAACGTGATGAAATACCTCGCGCACGCCTGCCAGCATTAACACCACCGCTACCGCAGACACCGCCAAAATCTTCATCGCCCTCGTCGTCGCCAAAAACCTCTCCGCTTCGCCTTCGCGTCATTTCAATCTCACGCGAAGCCGTCGCACAGACGGTATCACCGGAAAGTCTTGGTTTGGAAGAGGCGCAACCACCAAGAGCAAAAAATGCTGCGGCCAGCGACTAACCCAGTATCTGTACCGTCACGCCCGAACCGCCCGTGATCGCCGTCACTTTGGCCCGCACGAAATTCGCCCGCACGCCCGAAGCCACCAGATTGTCGCCGCCCGTCAGGCTCGTAGTCATGTTCGCCGCGCCCGTAGGAATTGCGTACTGCGCATCGACGTCATTCATCGCCGTCTGCAGTTGAATCGTCACCGCGCTCGGAGCCGTCGCAAAACTCACCTGCCAACGGATCGTTCGCCCGTTCTCCGGAAATCCCGCATAACTCGCCAAAGCAAACTGCTGGCTGGCCTGCCCGCTCGTCGGCGCCTCCGCATTGAACGCCAAAGCCACGTCCCCAGGAAAAATAGAATAAGGAGGATTCTGCGTGTTGTAATTCGGCATCGTGATTCATCTCCAGTAGAAAAATATGTAAATCCACACACCAACAGAAAACTGACCGCGCCAGCCGGCCGCCTTCGCTTTTGACTTGCCGTTGACTCAGAATTTCCGGGCGCCCCATCCTTCGCCGTTTTCGCAAAGGTTGGGGCCTTCGCCGTTGACTTACGTTCCGACCACTCTAAGGCAGACCACTGGCGGAGGATTTGTTTGTAAATGAATTGTTCTGGAATCGAACTCAGCTTCGAGAATCACTCGGCCGCGTTGCACGGCCGCCACGTTCTTCCTTCGTACACTTTTCGAGGTTAACAAGAAAAGTTATACGCGCATTTCACAAATTAGTCAAACCACGCACTGTCTACACCAAACTCGTCCAAGGCGCTCCCATGCCCCGTGACGGTTCTACCCGCCTAACCCTATGGCTTTGGCGCTTCCGCCGCCGGAGCCCTCGCTCCACTCTCCGGCCCAGGCCGCAAAGTAAACGTCAACCCTTGCGCCGCATTCTCGTTCACCGTCTTCTGCAAATCGAGCGCACTCTCATCAATCGCGTTCTCGCCGCCATAAGAAGCCACATAG
The DNA here is from genome assembly GCA_963847695.1 of uncultured Acidobacteriota bacterium. GTDB lineage: Bacteria > Acidobacteriota > Terriglobia > Acidiferrales > UBA7541 > Palsa-295. Next base: position 52,048 of record CAWKAX010000023.1, read on the forward strand.
TGCAGCTTCCCGTTCTCCAGCCAGTAATCCGTCACCGCGTAACTCGATCCATCCTTCAGATACAGCACCGCGATCACATGCTTTCCCGCCGGCCCGGTCGTCACTCCACCTGATCCCTCCGAAGTCTCCGGCGCCTCCGCATACAAACTCGGATTCGGCTCCTGCGACGAACCCATATCGTCCGACCCCGAATAACTTAAATCCGCGCCATAACTCCCGCCCGAAAAACTTCCGCCGCCGTAATATCCATATCCGGCCCCGCCACCGTAATATCCAGCGCCGTATCCAAAGCAACCCCAGAAAGGATCGCAAGGCCCGTATGCGCCGTACCACCCGCCAAATCCCAACCCAAACCCATACCCGCCGTAATACGGATATCCCGGATAAAATCCGCCGAAACCAGTCCCCCGCCCGCGCGGTGGCACCGGAACATGCGGCGGACTCGCAATCGCCGCGCGCGGCCCCACCGTTGCTCCCGTCACCGAATGTTTTCCAGCCGCGCCATTCACACCAGCCGGCGGCGCTTGCCACGTATTATTATTCGCCGCAAATCGCCCCGTCGTGGAATTGTTCGTGTTCGCCGCACCACTTCCAGTCGGCGTCCCATTCGAATTCGAGCCGCCACCATGAAACGGATTCCACCAGTGTCCGGCACCCGAGGCATTCGACGAGTTCGTTGAACCCGCAGCACCCGCCGTCGCGCCACCCGCATGTCCACCAGAAGCCGCATGTCCGCCACCCGAACCACCCGACGCATGCACCCCACCACCACCGTGCGCTCCGCCTCCGCCCCCTCCGCCGCCATGCTGCGCAAACGTCGGCAAAGGCGCCAAAGCCAGCACCACCGCAAACGCAATTCCGCTGAAAAGTTTTGCAGAAAAAAATGAATGCCGCGAAGAATCCCGGCCCCGCTCGGCCTGAACCTGTTCGCGAATTGAAGAGGTGAACTTCATTGTGCCTCCCTCCACCCGCTTACTCGACGGAAGGGTGTCTCCGGACAACCATTGAAATCAGTCTAATGTATTGGACGTTCCCCCGCACCCCGAAGTTGCACGAGTCACCGTCGCCCGCAACAACGCCCCCCGACGCCAAATTACTGCGACTACCCGTTGCCCGTCCCTAAAACCGCCTTGCTTTCGGCTACAATCAACCAGAGATGACCTCCGCCTCATGATCCCATTCCTTCACCTAGGCCCGATCCCTTTCCTGCACCTGGGTCCACGGGACATCCCAACCTTCGGCCTCTCAGTAGCTTTCGCCATGCTCGTCTCGTATTTCGTGCTCCGCGCCGATCTCGCCCGCCGCGGCATCGCCGACTCAAAGTCCGGCGAAGCCGAAAACCTCGTCGCCCTTCCCTGCCTCGCCGGCTTCATCGGCGCCAAGCTCTACCACTTACTCGAAACGCCCTCCGAATTTTTCGCTAATCCAATTTCCCTCCTCTTCAGCGCCTACGGCTTCGCCTGGTTCGGCGGCCTCCTGGCCGGCCTGGCCACTTTCGCCTTCGTCGCTCGGCGCTTGGTAAAACGCAACGCCGCCCAGGGCAAATCAATTTCCGTCCTCACCATCTTTGACGCCGGCTCTCCCGCCGCCGCCCTCGGCTACGGTCTCGGCCGCATCGGCTGCTTCCTCTCCGGCGACGGCGACTACGGCATCCCCACCAGCCTCCCCTGGGGCATGTCTTTTCCGAACGGTCTAGTCCCCACCACCGCCCGCGTCCACCCCACTCCAATTTACGAACTAATCGTCGCCATCCTCATCGCCGCATTCCTCTGGCGCATGGGCTTCCCAGCAGCGATCGCCGCAAACCAAAAAAATAAAATCACCCACAAAGCCGAAGTCGCCCCCGGCGCAGTCTTCGCCATGTACCTGATCCTCACCGGTCTCGCCCGCTTCGCCGTCGAATTCATCCGCATCAACCCCCGCTCCTTCTTCGGCCTCTCCAACGCCCAAGCCGCCGGCGCCTTCTCCGCCCTCGCCGGCCTCGCCCTGTATTTCCATCTGCGCCATCGCCGTCATCGCCTTTCGTAACGGCGGGCGACGCGACGAACCATCTCCTTCTTGCCCGGCACTCCGCCGACACTAGACGGACCGACCCACGCCAAAATACAAAAGGCCGCAGCAACCTGCGGCCTTCACGAACCCGAACGAACTCATCGCATTTCTATTCTTTCCTACTCTCGCACCGCCTTCGGCATCCGCACCGCCACCAACCCATCCGCCAATACCGCCACACTCCTCGAAGCATCCACGCCCGCTGGCAATTCCACCACACAAAACGGCCGTGAATCCGCACAAGCCGTCAAAGCTCCCACCTTCGCCGCAGCCGCGCCTGTCAATTCCGGAGCAGCCTCATCATCCTTCAACACGCTGTACAAATCATCCCAATCGATCCACCGCATCGTCTCCGGTTCGCGCCCCATTCCTCGATATTCCAGATGCCCCGAAATCAAAAGCCAGCAATCCTCCACCGCCACCGCGATTTCCGCCGCGCTCAATTCCACTGTCGCCATCGCGTAGATAACTTCATCCGTCTCCTGCAACTCCACCGTGATCGGCAAAAACAAATCATTCTCCGCCGATCGCCAATCCCCAATCTCACTTCCTGCCCCGGACCCACGCGCCACAAACCGCTCAAATGCTCGTCGCGAAACTCCGTCGTAAGCCGTCAGTAAGCATTCCGGCAAATTCCGCAATGGAAGCGTTTCCCGCACGGCCCGATTCCACTTCTTTGCCCCCGTCGCCACTCGGCCCGTGGTCGTCCGTATGCATGCGGAGTTTTTCATTCTGGTCTCCTACCGCGCCACATCTTGCCGTGCGTCCCGGTGGGAGCCTTGCTTTCACTCGACGGCACGCTCTCCATCCGCTTGACTTCCGAGCCGCTTTCTCCAAATTTTCGTCGCGGCGGCATCGCCGTCTTGCGCGCCGGAGCTTCCAAAGTATCCATCTCGCCCGGACCCGACCCGCTCAGAAAATCCACGCCGCCTCGTTCGAAATACAGCACCGCCGTTCCCCGCACATCGTTCGAGTCATCCTGCGCCAGCCCGCTCGGCCTAAATTCCTTCGGCGTCGCCGGCTCGATGGCTTTCAGCACCCGCAACAACTCCTCGACTTCCGTTTCCAGCGCCGTCGGATTAATCGCCCTCTTGCCCAACGACCGCTCCCCTCGCTCGATCACCGGCAACCACAAACACGTCTCCGAAAGCGTCACCCCAATAAACAGACTCCCGCCTTGCCGCGCGATCAACCCCGCCAGCTCGTATCCTGTTCCGTCCAGCAATTTCTCCGTCGACAAAACGACCTTGAACCGAATCGTCTTTAACACCGTCTCGGCTTCGCGCACACCCGCCACCACGTGCGAACTCCATCCCGCCCGTTCCAGTTTTTTCAGGATTCCGTTCGTGCTGGAGGTGGTCGGACCTACTACCAGAACTCGTACTGCTGAAGTGGACATACTTTCCCCTTTTGGGAAGGGGAGGAATGACGATTTCGCCTGGGGACCCTTTTTACTTTTCTTTCTCAGCTCCGCGCATTCTCAACAAGATTCTCAACCTGCCGAATTTCGTTGTCCCGAAACGGAACGCGCGCGCCGCGCTTGCCATCTTAAGAAAATCTAATCTGTTCTCAACTCTCGATCACCCCGCCCGAGCCGCCAGCGAAACCTTTCAGGGCGTGCGGTAAGGCTCCTCTGCGGCCCCGGCGAGGTAACCATTTCCCGGCATTTCCCAATATCCTTATCGGGAGCTGCCGTCTGCTCCATTAGAAGCAACTTCCCCCTTCCAGCTATGTGCCGCAAAATCTAGCGCCCTTCTCCGATCTTGACAATTCGCAACATTACGAAATCGACCCGCGGCTCTTACGGTTACATCCTAGTATCCTCCCGATTTTATTCTTGACATGGTATTAGCTCTACAGTAACGTTCCGCTTAGACTGCTCTCGTTAAGCGATGCGCTTTCCCCGGCTCGATTTCAAGCCTACAGTCCGCACGCTCCACTCGCGGGCTTACGTACTTTGCGCGACACCTGGAAAATGGCGCACAACAACTCCACCGCTTTGAAAAAATTGCCGCGCATCCGCCCGGCCGGTCGCTCGGGCACGCCCGCTTCTCTCCCTTCGATCTTTGCTGCTCCACTTCCGTCGTGCCTTTTCCCCGCCGCTTCTTATCCCCTAAACCCTCCGCTCCCTCCCCAATCACTCCAAGCCCTCGCCGCCATCGTTCGCCACTTCCAGGAGTCCGTCTTCGAGTTCGATTCCGCTTTTAATCTTCTGAGCATCTGGAGTTCCAATGAAACGCTGACTTTTCACTCCCGCTCCCGTCTCCTCGGCCAAAAACTTTCCGTTCTCTTCGGCCTTCCGGCTTCCCGCTTTCTTCTCCCGCTCTTCCGCTCTTTCCGTTCGGGCGGCTCCAAAGGCTTTGAGTTCTCCGTCGAATTCGAACGCGCGCCGCGTTGCTTCGCCGTCGACCTGCGCCGCACCGCAAATTCCCGCCTCGAAGCTTCTCGCTTCGTCCTCCGCTTTCTCGAACCCGCCACCCTGTTGCACACCCAGTCCGACGAGCGCCGCCTCGCCTACCAATTGCTCGCCGTCCGCAGCGAAGAGCAACGCCGCATCGGCCGCGAACTGCATGAAACCACTTCACAAACTCTGGCCAGCTTAAAAATGACCCTCGCCGAAATCGGCCGCCTCGTTCCCACCGGCCATCGTAAGCTTCATGAGCTGGTCCGCGCTTCCTCTGCCTTGGCCGGCGCTGCCGTGCGCGAAGTTCGCTTCGTCTCTTCTTTCCTTCATCCTCCTCTGCTCGAAGAAACCGGCCTTGCCACTGCCATCAATAGCTACTCCAAACTGTTCGCTGAACGCGGCCGCATCGCCGTCACCGTTCACATCGCCGAGGAATTCGGTCGCCTCGAAAAACAGCTGGAACTCACCATTTTCCGCATCGTTCAGGAATCACTTACCAACGTTCATCGCCACGCGCAGGCCTCCTCCGCCACCGTTCGCATTCGGCGCCAACCAGGCTACGTCAGCGTCGAAGTGCGCGACGACGGTGTCGGCTTAGGCCACCTTCTTTCGGCATCCGTCCCTTCCCGGCCCCATGGAGTCGGTATCGCCGGCCTGCGCGAACGCGTCGCCGAACTCCACGGTAAGTTTGACCTTTTCAGCTCGCCCGGGTCGGGCACCACCGTCCGGGCCGAAATTCCGATTGACCGCAAGGAGAGTATCCATGACCAACACGAAGTTGTTGCCCAAGAACCTCGCCGCAAAGCCCTACCGCATTCTCGTGGCCGACGATCACGCCATCGTCCGTCGCGGCATTCGCGGGCTTCTTGAACTCGAACCCGGCATCGAAATCTGCCACGAAGCCGGCGACGGCTTCGAAGCCCTCGAATACGTCAAAAAACACAAACCCGAAATGGTCTTGCTCGACCTCACCATGCCGGAAATGAACGGTCTTGACGCCGTCCGCGAAATCCGCGCCGTCTCCCCCGAAACCAATATCCTCATCCTCACCATGCATTTCTCCGAAGACGTTGCCCGCGAAGCCTTCCGCTCCGGCGCCAATGGCTACGTCCTTAAATCCGATGCCGACGTCGACCTGCTCCAGGCCGTGCGCCAGATCCAGCGCCGCCGCCCGTTCTTCACCGGCAAGCTCGCCCTCTCCATGGTCGACAACTTCATCCAGAATCCCCAGGAAGGCGAAGCCACCGAAGATAATCCCCTCCCCGGCACGCCGCTCACCGCCCGCGAAGTTCAAATCCTGCAAATGCTCGCCGGCGGCATGAGCAATAAACAAATCGCCCCGTCCATCGGCCTCTCCGTCCGCACCGTCGAAAGCCACCGCAACCACATCATGCACAAAATGAAATTCGGCAGCTTCTCCGAACTCATGCGCTTCGCCATTCGCAACCACCTGGTCGAACCCTAAGCCCCCAGAAATTCCACCGCCCGCTCACCGAACAAAAATACTTTCGCAAGGCAGCCCCGCCGAACCCTGATGTAGAGTGCGGTGGCTCTGCCACCGCTTTTCCCAAGCCGCCCACGCGAAACAATGACCAAGCGCGAAGCGCCTCCAAAAGCCACAACCCCCGCACCCCACCAGGCCCGCAGAGGCGGTAGAGGTTAGGCCGGTCCGTAAGGGCCGGTAAAACAGAACCAAAAAAGCCCCAGCGCCGGAGGTGCGACACACCCCGTCCCGCTCATCTCAACGTCCGCCGATAACGACGCCAAGATCCACACCACCAAATCTTGCCGCGCCAACCTGGAATGTCTTACGAGATTTGATACGAAAAAACGAACTGAGGAAAATCGATTTTACAGAAGAATCAAACGAAAGCCTTACCTTTCTCCCTTACGCAATGCCGCAATCACTTTCACGATATCCGGCTGATTCGGCCCCTTCTTCGAAAGATTCACCACCGGAGGCAGAGATTTTTGCATCAGTTTTTTGCCCTTTTTCATCTCGTCCCCAAGCGTCGCCTTCAGCAACCGCATTAAATCAGTCGAATCACCCACTAAATTTTAGAGGACCCAATTCACCCGGTCAACCCGCTATTTCATTCTTCCGATTGTATCCCCGCGTAAATTTGCCATTCACTCGCATATTTTACGGACCCACCCGCGCACGCCCTGCCTGTAAGCCGCATACCTGCAACAAACCACCTCGGCCACCGATTTGCACCTCTGTGGATTCCCGGCCGATCTGTGCGAGTGGAGGGAAAAAATGGAAAAACAATATCACCGCCGCGCCTGGGCTCTGCTCATCGTACTCGGCAGCGTCGTCGCCGCCGCAGCCGTCTGGAGCCTGGCTGACGATCGAGACTACGACCGTGAATTTTCCGCCGAGCGCGCCGCAAACCTAAACCGCCATGACTGAATCGCGCAAACCGCGATAACAAATCGGCCTCGATTCGATCGAGTTCCGCGCTCGAACTCCTAACCCAACGTGCTCGCTTCCTTCTCCTCTTCCGCCGACGCCGGGATCTCTGCGAGCATCATGCTCTGCACTTTTCGCAAAGCGGGGAAGAACCACGCCCACAATCCAGTCACCACGATGGTCCCCAACCCTCCTAGCACCACCGATGGAACCGTCCCCAAAAAATGCGCGGTCACTCCCGACTCAAACCAACCCAACTCGTTCGAAGCCCCAATAAAAATCATATCCACCGCGTTCACCCGCCCACGCATCGCGTCCGGCGTCGCAATCTGCACCAGAGTCGCCCGAATCACTACGCTCACCATATCCGCAGCACCCACAAACACCAGCGCCACCAGCGACAGCCACAAGCTCCGCGACAATCCAAACACAATCGTGAACGCCCCAAACGCGCCCACGCACCACAGCATCGTCACCCCCACTCGGCTCTTCAGCGGATAGTGCGCAATCAATATCGCCATCGTCGCCGCTCCCACTCCGGTAGCACTGCGCAATATCCCCAGACCCCACGGCCCGGTGTGCAATATTTCTTGCGCGTATACCGGCAGCAGCGCCGATGCCCCACCCAGCAGCACCCCAAAAAGATCCAGCGAGATCAGCCCCAGCACGATCTTTTGATTCCAAATGTACGAAACTCCCGCTAACACCGTCTTCAGGTTGATCGGCTCCCGGCTGCGCGTCGTCGGCTGCAATTGCACCTGCGTCGTACAGAACGCCGCAATCGACGCGCACACCAGCGAACTCGCGTACACCGCCGAAGGCCCGTGAAACGCCGCGTAAATAATTCCGCCCAGCGACGGCCCCAGAATTGTCGCCCCTTGATAAATCGTCGAATGCCACGCCACTGCATTCTGAAAATGTTTTTCCGGCACCAGTTGTGGCAGCAAAGCCCGCCCCACCGGCCCGTTGAACGACCGCACAATGCCCAGCAACACAATCACGCCATAAATCGGCCGCACGGATTGGTAATCTCGCAGAGAAGAAATCAAAAGCAGCAACGAGCAGATCGCGAAGCCCACTAGGCAGGCGATCATCAACTTCAGTCGGTCAAATCGGTCCGCGGCGTGCCCCGAAACCAGAAACAGCAAAATCCCAGGAAGAAATTGCGCCAGTCCCACATACCCCAAATCCAAGCGCCCGGTGCGTGATCGAATAAATCTGCCAACCCACCGCCACCGTCTGCATTTCCAAAGCCGCTACAATGAAAAACCGCGCCACCTCATAAAACGTAAAAGCAGGATAACGAAATGAAGCCCGCCCTTCGCTCTTCTCTTCTACCGCCGCCGTCGCCAACCGAAACCGCCCCTCTCGCCTCTGCCTAAATAATTCCCGCCGCGAAGACCTCCAGTATATCCGAACCCATAAAACGAAAACGCGCCGACCCCGGTGAGGTCGGCGCGTCAGTAAACTTCAAAACTCAGCTTTCAAATACTGGTTAAGCGAACTTGATCCGCATCTTCAGCGCCGCCAAACCCAGCAAGCCCACGCCAAGCAGACCAAAACTTCCCGGCTCCGGCATCGACGAAGACCCGCCCTGCGTCACCGTCACTGCGGTCGGAAGATACGCCGAAACTCCCGCCGAATTCGCCAGCGCGAAGAAATACCACGTCGAAACTCCCCCGTTGCCAGTGAAGTCCCAGTTCGTCACCGCGCCATCAGCGACCAGCCCGGTAATGTCGGTTGATCCCGAAGGCAGGCCCGTGCACGCATTCGACATAAATTTGCCGTCCGCGCTAAAAGCCGAGCCCTGTGCCGATGTTACGAAATTGTTACAAAGAAACACGCCGAAATCTCCATCGGGCGGAGTGGTCGAAAAAGTAAATGTTACGTCAGTTCCCGCTGCGATGCCCTGCACTGCGAAAATATCGTAATAACTCGGCACTGCGGATCCCCCACCCGGGCTCGTTTCAAACAGGTTATTTTCGGGGATCGGGTTATTCGTCAAGCTCTGGCACGCATTCACGGCCGGGTCGGTATCCGAACAAAGTACCCCGTTGCCCGAAGCGCCGATGGCGGGATGATGTACCGAATTCGCGCCCGCCGGTGCTGCCATGGCCAGCGCAGAGATAGCCGCTAGGGCTAAAACTGTGTTTCGGAAATTCATAATGTGGTTCTCCTGTGGCGGCTGGTGCGATGGTTTATACCTCGCCCCACCATCCAGCGCAAATGAAATTTCGATAAAAATCGCCGAGTTTTTGGCCTGAGTCCTAGTACCGTGGCCTGCTTCGGTTCGTTTTTTCATCCCCGCTTCATCTTCCGCACCGCGCCACGAAGATAAATCGAGCCTTTTCCTCCTTGTGTCATAATGCCGCGATTTCCTGGATCGCCGAAGCTATGTCCGATTCCATTTCCGACCCGAAGCACGACCCGAATCGCGATCCCAATCGTCCCGTTACTTCCTCCGATTCGCCGCGCCAACCTGGTCCCGCTGCCGAAGAAACTCTCGACACTCTCACTCCCGCAGCTGCCGATGCCGGTGCCCCGCCAAGTCTCGGCGCCACCCAGGCCCTCAATGCACCCGCCAACGCTGCCTTCGTCCCCGGCGATATTCTCGCCGGTCGCTTCCGCGTCATCCGCTACATCGCTCGCGGCGGCATGGGCGAAGTCTATGAAGCCGAAGATACTGAACTCAACGATCACGTCGCCGTAAAAACCGCTCGCTTCGAAACCGTCAGCCGGTTCCCACGAAACCGAACGCTTCCGCCGCGAAATTCAATTGGCCCGCAAAGTAACCCATCCCAACGTCTGCCGCACCTTCGACGTTTTCCGCCACACTCCGCCCTCATCCAGCAGCTCCGCTCTGCGCAGTGAAGTCCTCATCGTCAGCATGGAATTTCTCTCCGGCGAAACTCTCGACGCCCGCATGCGCCGCACCGGCCCCATGTCCACCGCCGAAGCTCTGCCCATCATCAACCAAATGGTCGCCGGTCTCAGCGCCGCGCATCAGGTCGGCGTAATTCATCGCGATTTCAAAACCAGCAACGTGATGCTCGTCGCGGCGCCGCAAGGCTCGCCGTCCCCGCGCGCCGTCATCACCGATTTCGGTCTCGCTCACGCCCAGGAATCTCCCGGCAGCACCCTCACTCGCCCCGGAGACATCGTCGGCACTCCTTCCTACATGGCTCCGGAGCAAGTCGAGGGCGGCGCCATCACCCCCGCCACCGACATCTACGCCCTCGGCATCGTCATCTACGAAATGCTCACTGGCGCGCTTCCCTTCTCCGCCGATACGCCTCTCGCCACCGCCATGAAGCGTTTGAATCAGCCCGCGCCCTCCGCCCGCGCGCGCATTCCCAGATCTCGACGAATCATGGGACCGCACCATCGCCCGCTGCCTCGAGCGCAATCCTGCGAATCGCTTCGCCTCCGTCGACGACGTCGCCAAAGCCTTAGCCGGCCAGCAAGTCGCCGCTGCGACCAACGCCGCCGATTCAACCGTCGCCGGAGCCGACTACAGCGGCAGCGTTTCGCTCGACCGCCGGATGCGCTCGCCGGTCATGGCCGTTGCCATCGCCGCCATCGTCCTGGCCGTGCTTCTCACCGGATTCTTCCTGCTCCGCCATCGCACCGCCGAATCCACCGACCAAAAATCCGGCGCAGCAACCACTTCAACCGCGGCCCGCCGCTCTATCGCCATTCTCGGTTTCAAAAATCTCTCCGCCAGCGCGAACGATTCACTCGGCAACATTCTCGCCGATAGTCTCTGGACTCAGCTCGACACCGACGAAGTCCGCTTCATCCCGCCCAGCACCGTTGATGAAATGCGCTCCAACCTCGGCCTCCGCGATCCGTCCGCTTCCTTCACCAACGACCAAGTCGCCGCCATCAAAAAATTCCTCGGCGCCGACGTCTTGATTACCGGCACCTACACCGTCGAAGGCGCTCCCGGCTCCGAAAAAATCAACTGGAACATCCACCTCATCGGCACCGACGGCAACAAAAGCCTCGGCTCCATCGGCCCGCTCCCCGGCACCGAAAACGATTTAAATCCGATGATCCTCCACGCCGGTCGCCAGATTCGCCAAACTCTCGGCATCTCCATCTCGCCCACCGAAGAAGCCCGCATGGACGCCTCGCTCTCCACCAATCCCGACGCCATGCGTTACTTCTCCGACGCGCGGGACAAGCTTCGCAACTTCGACGTTCTCGCTGCTACCAAGAGCCTGCAAAAATCTCTCGACGCCGACCCCAAATTCGCCCAGGCCCGCAGTCTCCTCGCCGAAGCCTGGACCACTCTCGGCTACGACTCCAAAGCCCGCGACGAAGCCAAAAAAGCCATGGACCTCAGTTCCGATCTTCCCACCGAGGATCGCGACCTCATCGCCGCCCGCTTCTACACCGCCAGCCATGATTGGGATAAAGCCATCGAACAATATTCCCAACTCTGGTCGCAATATCGCGACGATCCCCGTTACGCCCTGCTTCTCGCCAATACCCAAATCAGCGCCGGCAAAGCCACCGCCGCCCTCACCACCTTGAACGAACTCCGCGCGCAGCATCCCAGCGTTGGTCTCCAGGCTCAAGCCGACCTGCTCGAAACCGCCGCCCAAACCAGCCTCGCTGAATACAAACAAGCCCTCGCCGCCGCCACGTCTGCCGCCGAAAAAGCCGCGTCCATCGGAGCGAACCTGCTTCTCGCTCGCGCTCGCATCCAACAGTGCGCCGCCCTTCTCAACCTCGGCCAGCCCGATCAAGCCACACCGCTCTGCGAGCAGGCCAAACAGCTCAACGCCACCGCCGGCGACCGCCTCGCCTCCGCCAATTCCGCCAACGCCATCGCCAATGTCTACTACAATCAAGCTAACTACGCCGCCGCCGAACCGCTCTATAGCGAGGCCCTCAGCACCGCACAGTCGATCGGCGACAAACAGGACGAGGCCGGCGCCCTCAACAATTTGGCGAATATTAAATACACACAAAACGATCATGCCGGGGCCATCAAGATTTATCGCCAAAGCATCGAAGTGGCACGCGAACGGGGAGACTCGTCAGACCTGGCTCTTGCCGAGCAAAACCTAGCGTATCAGCTCTACGTTTCTGGCGACCGCACCGCCGCCAGAGCGATGTTTGCCGAGGCCCTTGCTCTTACCCGGAAAACTGCGGATCACGCCACGGAAGCTCGCATCCTTCACAACCAGTGCCTCACCGAGCTCAACGGCGGAGAACTTATTGACGCTGACCGTAACTGCAAAGAGGCGGTGAGTATCCGCCGCGACGCCAACGATGCCTCCGGAATCGGTCAGTCTCTAACTCTTTATGGTGACGTTCAGACGGCGCAAGGCGATCTGGCGGGAGCTGCAAAAAGCTACAACGAAGCAATAACCTCACTCGACCCCATCGGTGCGAAGAGCGACGCGTCTTACGCCCGCATTTCCCTCGCAGGCCTGCAGTTAGAACAAAACCATCCCGACGAAGCCGAAAAACTTGCGCGCGCCGCAGCCACCGAACTTGCCACAGAAAAAGATCAAACCGGAGAAGCCGCCGCGCGCACGCTAGTCGCCCGCTCGCTTCTCGACCAAAAACAACTCGCCCCAGCCGCCACCGAAATTCAGCAAGCCACCGCACTAGCCCAGCAATCCGGCGACGCTGGAGCAAAACTCGACGCCGCCATCACCGCCGCCCGCATTGACGCGCAGTCCGGCAAAGCCGATGCCGCCCTGGCCTCGCTGGCCCAAGCACAAAAAGCCGCCCACGCCGCCGGCCTGCTCCAGACCGAATTCGACGTCCGCCTCGCCACCGGCGAAATTCAAATCTCGAGCGGAAAGGCCGCTGCGGGAAAGCAAACCTTGCGCGCCTTAGCCACCGACGCCAAATCCCGAGGCTTCGCCCACATCGCCCAGAAAGCCACCGAAGCAGCCGCGGCCAAATCCTGAAAAACTAAAACCGCATCTGCGGCGTCGGCGGAGGCAAAGGTTTCCGCGGAATCATGTCCGGCCGGTTCGCCGTCATATACACAAACGACGCCACAATCACCGCCATCTGTTTCATGTCCGCTTCCTGCACCCGCTCGTACAAATCCATATTCGAATGGTGCGTCCGCGAATCGTAATCCATCGGGTCCTGAATAAATTGAAACCCCGGCAGCCCCACCGAATTAAACGACAAATGATCCGTCCCGCCCGTATTCCGGATGCTCAACGTCGTCATCCCCAAATTATGAAACGGTTCCATCCATGCATTGAAAATCGGCGCCACCGCCTCATTCCCCTGCAAATAAACTCCGCGAATCTTTCCCGGTCCCGTTGTCGATGTTGTAATACGCATCCAGCTTCGGCTGCTCCGGCGTCAATTTCATCGTCTCCGGATCGCCAAAATGCTCCTTCACGTAAGCGCGTGACCCCAGCAATCCTTCTTCTTCTCCAGTCCACAATCCAATCCGCACCGTCCGCCGCATTTTCAGCCCACTCGCTTTCAACAAACGAATCGCCTCCAGCATCACCGCCGAACCCGCACCATTATCCGTAGCTCCCGTCCCGGCTTGCCACGAATCGAAATGCCCGCCCAACATCACCACTTCGTCCGCCTTGTCCGTCCCCGGAATTTCCGCCGTGATGTTGAACGATTTCAAATCGTCATCGTAAAACTTGTTCTCAATGTCCAGCGTCACCGTCACCGGAATCTTCTTCTCCAGCAGCCGGTACAGCCGACCGTAGTGTTCGGTCGCCAAGGCCACCCGCGTAATCGCCGGCGGATCCTTCGGGTCCCGCGACCCGCCCTGCTGCGCAAAAACCGTCCCATCGTCGCCGCGCTGATTTTCCAGCCACGCCACCACCCCTTCGTCGAGGAAGAATTTCATAATCTTCGCCTGCAGCTCGCGCTGCGCCCGGAAACCCGCGATGCGGTCGGCCATTGCCTTATCGCCGCCACCGGTAATCGGATAGTTCGCCAGATCCGCTAACTCCGCATCCGTATACCGCTTCGCATCCGCTTCAAAATGCGGCAGCACCGGTTCCGGCACCGAAGTGATCACCAGCTTCCCTTTCAGCTGGCCTTTGAACTTGGCCATGTCTTCTTCTTTCGTAATCGGCGCGTACACCACCTCCGCCGTCACCAGCCCATTCGTCCCCGGCGTCCACGCCTTCGCATATCCGATCAGCGCGAACGGCCGCGGCGCCGTCATCTGCGCAAAAAAATGTTCGTTCGACCACCCCCGCCCAAACGGCTCCCACGCCTCCGCCTTCACATTCGCCAGTTGCCACTCGGTCAGCTTTTTCAAAGTCCAGTCCCGCGCCTCTTTAATGTTCGGCGAATTCGTCAGCCTCGGCCCGTACACGTCCGTCAAATAGCTTTCGATCTCCATCACCTGCGATCGCGAAAATCCCTCGTCCTTCAATTTGTAAATCGCATCGTAATCCGGCTTGTCCGGTACCGAACTCGCCGCCGGAGCAGCAGCGTCCGCCGCGGGTGCCGTGGTCTTCGCCGTACGCTTCGCATGTTTCGCCGCTGCCGCAGAGTCAGTCGCCGGCGCCTGCCCTGGCGGCGTCGCAGCATTCTGCCCGCGCACCACCGGAGCCGCCGTCACCACCAAAGCGCACATCAACACCGCGCCAATGCTCGCCTGTCGCACAATCCCTCCTATCACTCTCGCACCACCAGAATTTTTGTAGTCGCAGCGGAAAGATACTACGCCCTCAGACGCCGATCTCCACTTTTCCGTTTCAAATATTTACCAGCCCCGGTTTGCTCGTGCTATACATACCTCCGCACACCCACTCGGAGTCCACCGATGACATCCAGCGACAACCATACGGCACCCAGGCTCGCGATCATTCTCACCACACTCATCACGATCGTGATCGTCTGTACTGCTTGCTTCGCCCCGGTCCACGCGCGCAACTCCGATCCCGGCATCACCGTCACGAGCTTCCCCTACGCCCCAACAGCTCTCGACGCCCAGACCCAAGCCGCCATCACCACCGCCGTCAATAAAGAACTCGCCGCCTTCGGCGGCAATCAACCCGTCCCCGGAGCCGTCGTCGGCATCTGGGCGCCCGGCAAAGGCGTCTTCCAAAAAGCCTACGGTGACTCCGATCTCGACCCGCACACCGCCATGGCTCTCGACGACAAATTCCGCATCGGCAGCAACACCAAAACTTTCGTCATCACCGTACTGCTCCAACTCGTCGACGAAAAGAAACTTTCCCTCGATGATCCGGTCAGCAAATTCGACCTCGGCGTAAAAATTCCCAACGGCGAAAATATCACCGTCCGCGAACTCTGCCAGATGCGCAGCGGCCTGCTCGACGCCTACAGCGCGCCGCAGTACGACAAAGTCACCTTCACCCCCCAGACCACCTTCACTCCGCAACAAATCATCGCGACCGCCGTCGCCAATCCCCCACTTTTCCCGCCGGGCACCAAATGGAATTACAGCAACACCAACTACCTCCTGCTCGGCCTGATCGTCGAGGCCGTCACTCACCACAAAATTCAGGACGAAATCAACACACGACTGATCGTCCCGCTACACCTGAAAAACACTACTTTCCCCACCACCAATCCTGATATGCCCACGCCTTTCTCCGCCGGCTTCGGCTTCGATCCCAGAAAAGATTGGACCGACGTCACCGTCAGCCTCTCTCCTACCATCACCTGGGCCGCCGGCGTCATGATTTCTGACATGTCCGACATGAAAACCTGGGTCCACGCCTACGTCTCCGGCTCCACCAACAGCGCCGAAACTCAAAAAGAACGCCTCACCTGCTTGCCCACCGGCGGCTACCAACTTTCCTTCGGCCTCGGCATCGGCTGCTCCAACGGCTGGTATGGCTACACCGGCGGCATCCCCGGCTACAATACCGCCGCCTATTATTTCCCCGCCCAGGGCGCCACCGTCATCGCCTTCGTCAATTCCCAACAAGAACACCCCGACCCCGGCGTAGCCAATTCCATCTTCCGCGACGTCACCCAAATCCTCTACCCCACCAACGTCGCCTTCCCCACCGACCCCAACCCCAAGCCCGCCGCCACCCCCACGAAATAAGCCGTTTTTGCGTGGCGTGCATTGGAAGGGCGGGGCTTCAGCCCCGCCGTAAAGGCCGGAAAAAACAAGGGGCCTTAGCCCCTGAAGCCAACCTCACCGCGCCGAATGATTAAACAAGCTATACAAAAGCAAAACCAACACCACCGCCGTAACTCCCACATACATCCAATCCCGCTCCAACCCAAATCCCAACATCGAAAACAATACTCTCGCCACCGGCGTAGCAATCAAAACCAAAATCCCCAACTGAATCAAAGCCAGCGCCTCTCCCCCCACAGCCGAATGAAAAATCCCCGACACACTCTTCAATTCTCCAGGCACCCCATGAAACACGCCATACTCCGGCCGCGCCCGAGACCCATCAGACAAAAACCATACCCCACCAACCAAAACAATCACCGCCGCTATCGCCACACCAGTCCGCAGCAACTTCCCCAAAAAAATCTCAAACTGCTGATCGCTAGCTTTCATTTCGCAAATCGCCTCGCCATCTCCGTGCCCTCAATCCTTTCTCTGTGTCCTCTGTGTTAAATCTTTGATTCGTCGCCACCCAACACAAAACGCTCCGCTTCTCCTAGCCCTCCACTCCACTACCCAAACCGCCGATGGCCGTCATCCTGAGGAGCGAATCGACGAAGGATCTCTCTTCGATTGCTCCCGCGCCACCAATGCTCTGCCAACTCACAATTTCCCCCGCACCCCCTCAAAAATCATCTGCACTCCCAAACAAGCAATCACCACCCCAAAAACCATCCGCAAAGATTTCACCTTAGCCCCGGGCAAAATCAGCGCGCCAACCAGCGCCCCCGCCAAAACTCCCAGCATCACCGGCAAAGCCAACCCCGGATCAATATACCCGCGCCGCAAATAAATCCCCGCGCTGGCCGCCGCCGTAACCCCAATCATAAAATTGCTAGTAGTAGTCGAAACCTTAAACGGAATCTTCATCGCCTGATCCATCGCCAAAACCTTCACCGCCCCCGACCCAATCCCCAACAATCCCGAAAGCACTCCCGCCACATACATCAACCCAAATCCCGCCGGAACATTCCGTACGTGATAAGCCTCTCGCGTCCCAAACGCCACGCCAGCGACCTTGTCCGCCGGAAAAGTCCCATCCAATCGCAAAAATGTCGCCACCCGATCCGCCGCCAATCCCTTCTCCGCCTCCTTCGGCCCTCCAAACGAAGTCCAAGCCGAATACAAAAGCACCACCCCGAAAATAATCGCAATCGCCGACGTCGAAACATACCCCGCAATAAACGCCCCGCTCAAAGCCCCCGCGGTCGTCGCCATTTCCAAAAACATCCCTACCCGCATATTTGAATATCCTTCCTTCAAATAAGCCGCCGCCGCTCCCGACGAAGTCGCAATCACCGAGACCAACGACGCCCCAATCGCATACCGAATATCCACTCCAAACACCAAAGTCAGCAGCGGCACAATCACCACCCCGCCGCCCAACCCAGTCAAAGCCCCCAGCATCCCCGCAGCAAACGACCCTACCGCCACAATCAAAGTAAATTCCAATCCATTCATCGCAACAATTCCTCACCCACATCAATAGGGCAGCACTTCAGCCGGTCTGCCGCGCCTTGGTAGGATAGGCTCTCAGCCTGTCTGCACCCCACTCTCAGTGGGGTGTGCCTTTCGTTTGACCAAGGCTTATCGCCGTCACCTTGGCGCAACGGTGCCTATCCTCGCACGTTCACTTAAAATTTTAGTAGTTAGATATTTCAATTCTACTGCGGAGAGTCGTCGGAAGACGACGAAGATGAAGAAGACGATGACGACGAAGAAGAAGACGAAGAACCGCCCGCCGGCTTAGCCGCCGGATCAGTCGGCTTCAAAGTCGGCGCCGGATCCGTAGGTCGCAACACCGGCGGACCACCTGCCGACTTCAGCGAAGGTGGCGCATCCGGATCGGCACCCTTCAACGCCGGCGCCGGATCCGTAGCCCTCAAAGGCGGTGCGACCGCGGACGTCGTCTGCTTCGGCCCACTCCCCGGCACCTTCTCGTACACATACCGAATCTCAACCATGTCATGCGACTTCGTCCGCTCCAGCCGCACGAACTCGTAAAGTTTCTCCCCGCCCGGCGCCGGCTCAAACGATCGAGTAGCCCGCGCATCATGCGCGCCCTCTACCTCAGACACCAACCGGTAATCTTCCCAATGCGAATTGTATTCCTGAAATTTATCGTCCGTAGATTTCGTAATCTTCCGCCCGTCCGTATAAAAGGCCCGCTTACGCCCCAAGTCGTCCGTGTAATCCACCTCCGCGCCCTTATCCTCTTTCGTGTCGAGAGCACTCAACGTAATCGTCCCCGCCGGATTGGTCAACTCCTGCATCTGCTGATGATTGAAATCGTCATCCGCCGACCCGCTCTTCCGCGGCGCGCTTCCATTCCCTCCCGGAAATGGAGACTGCGAGCCGCCCATGTGAATCCCAGTCCCGTTAGGATTCCCGCCGCCACCACCCGCCACCATTCCGCGGACTCCCCACCGACCCGGTAGTCTTCGCCTGCTTGAGCTGCTCCATCGCGTCATCACTCTGCGCGATATCCAATTTCCAACTCCCCCACAAATCCTTCCGATCCGGAGCCTTCGGCTCATCCACCGCCGCCCGCGGCGCCCCACTAGAATCACTCTGCGTCCCAGCAGCCGGCCGAATCGGCCCAGGCCCCGCCTGCGCAAACGCCACGCCCGCGCCACCCAGCGCAACAAACGCGCACACCGCGCCACGCGTCCAACGATTCCACCCAAGCCTAATCACGCCTCTAATTCTCCCCAAAATTCAAATTCGTTCCAAAATGTCCGCCCAGCAACCGCCGCTCCGCCCAGAACTTTTGGAGTGCGGTGGCTCTGCCACCGCTTTTGACCCGAAGCCCGCGCCACCGAAACGATCTAGCGCGAAGCGCCATCACAACCCGTCAGCGCCAGACGCCCCAGCGCCGGAGGCGCGCCATCGGGTAGCCCGGACCGGAAGGTCCGGGTCGACGTGAAAAAGAATCCCGAGCGCCGGAGGCGCGACACGCCGCGCCAAACTGAATCAAGATCGATCCACCAACCGGCCCACTCTTCGTGCCCTCATCCTTTTCTCTGTGTCCTCTGTGTTAAATCTGTAAGCCCACTCTAAAAGATGCACCCAATTCCCAAATAGATGTCACCCCTACCCCACCACCCCCTCCACAATGCACTCCGGCGTCCGAGTCGCAATAATCCGTTTCAACCTCCATCCCGCCGCCTCAAACAATTCCCGAAACTGCTCCTCCGTCCGCTCGCATCCCCCCGGAAAAATCAGCATCTGCAAATCCAAAAACTTCCCCGGCGCAAACTCATTCCCCGGCAAAATCACCTGATCCACCACCAAAAGCTTCCCGCCAGGATTCACTCCCTTCCGGCAAGCCTTCAAAATCCGCACGCATCCCTCATCCGGCCAGTCATGAATGATGTGCTTCATGATGTAAGCATCGGCCCCCGCCGGCACCGAGGCAAAAATATCGCAAGCCGCCATCGACGTCCGCTCCATCATCGGTTTCAGCGGTCCATTCCTCGCTCCATCCACCACATAAGCCAGATCGCACAACGTGCCCTTCATCTCCGGGTTCCGCGCCATGATCGTCGCTAGCAAATTCCCGTGTCCGCCGCCCACATCCGCCAGCGTTTTGATTCCGCTGAAATCGTATGCCTCCGCCACCGCCGGACTATCGATCTCCGACAAATCCGTCATCGCCTGATTAAAAATCCGCGCCTCTTCCGGATGCTGCTCCAAATATCGAAATACCGGCGCCCCATAGATTTTCTCCGGCGCCTGCTTCCCCGTCCTCACGCAATATTCGAGTTCCGACCATCCTCGCCCGTGCCATTCCCGTCCGCCCATCGTCGCGAACGCCCGCAAACTCGGCTGCGCCTTCGTCCGCAGCACATTCGACATCGGCGTCTGCGAAAATTTTCCGTCCGGTCCTTCGTTCAACACTCCCACGCACGCCGTCGCCCGCATCAAACGGTATAGCGCCCGCGGATGCGCTCCAATCTCCCGCGCCAATTCCTCCGCCGACTTCGGCCCAGCCTCCAGCAAATCCGGAATTCCCAGCTGCGCCAAACACGCCACGGCTCCAGCGACGTGTCCTCCGCCCAGAATCTGCAGCATCCCTACGTGCGGTGGCGGTGTCGGTCCCGCACCCTTAACATTTTCTGCGTTCATCGTCTTCCCACCTTGAATTTGAGGTTTTCGCCCCGACCGCCGGCCATTGTACACTCACCTGCTAAAGCCGTGTCCCAGTCCACCAGCGAAGTCATCCTCTCCCTTTTTCCCGCCTCTGCTCGGGACAATGGCCCCCTGCGCGAACTCGCTTTCCGCGCCGAACGTTTCACCTCCGCCGAAGTTCTCGCCCTCCGCCTCGACGCTCTCGTCGCCCTTTTCAAATTTCTGCGCAAATCCGATCGCGTCATCCCCGAACCCATCGCCACCACCCAGGACACGCCGGAAAAAGTCGCCGCCCACTTCAGCGATCCCGACCTCAAACGCGAACTCGTCTGGGTCTCCATCCTCGAAGCCTCCGACGAAATCCGCGATCGTTACCGCCACGGCATCGCCGCCATCCTAGCCGAAACCAACGGCATCTCGCTCTTCGCCCAATCCGGCCTGCCCACCGACCGCGGCCTCGTCACCGAAATGTCCGATCGTTTCTTCGGCCGCATTCTCCCCGCGCCCCGCGAAGACGCCGACCTCTCCAAACTTTTCCTCCGCATCTTCCCTTCAGAAAGAGAAGTCGACCGCTTCTTCAGCCTTCCTGCCGTTCTCCTCGATCACATCGCGCACCTAACCGCCCCTCCCGAAGATTCCCCCGCCTGGCATCCCGTCGTCGAATCTCTCCTCGGCGCCTTCTGCCTCCTCGGCGCCCGCGTCCAGGGCCTGGGCCTTTCCGAAAACTTGCGCGTCCGCAGCGAACAACTTCCCGTCCAGCATCTTCCTTTCTACCGTCTCCCCCGCGCCGCCGATTCTCTGGTCCTCGCCATCCGCACCCGCGATGGCATTCCCGAAGCCGTTCAAACCTGGCACGCCGTGCTCGGCGATTGCCACAAAGAACTCCGCACCATCGTCGCCCATCTCGACACCCGCGGCGTCAATCTCGACGTGGTCTACGCCCTCGACGTCATCCATCGCAGCCTCATCCGCATGGAAGCGATCATCGCTGTGCTCATCGCGCCGCCGGGAAATCAGCGTTACGCCTCCGGAAAAAGTCTCATGCGCGAAGTCGTCCACGGACGCATCGCCGACCGCTCCCTGCGCGCGCTGGCCAATAACAGCTTCCGCCTGCTCGCCCGCAAAATTGTCGAATGGGCCGGAAAAACCGGCGAGCACTACATCACCACCAATCGCTCCGAGTATTTCGAAATGTGGCGCTCCGCCCTAGGAGGCGGCCTACTCACCGTCGGCACCGCCGCCATAAAACTCATCGCCACTCACCTCGGCCTGCCGCTCTTCGTCGAAGGTTTCTTAGTCGGCACCGATTACGCCGTCAGCTTCGTACTCATGCAGAATTACCACCTCACCCTCGCCACCAAGCAACCCTCCATGACCGGAGCCGCCCTCGCCAGCATCATCCGCAATTGCCGCGGCGCCGCCCGCAATGACGAACTCTACCAATACGTCTCGCGCATCTTCCGCTCGCAACTCGCCGCCGCTCTCGGCAACATCCTCGCCGTCGCCGCCGGCTCGGTCGTCTTCATGCTGCTCTGGCACAAACTCATCGGCCATTCATTCCTGCACGACGATGCCTCCTGGCACGCCATCACTTCGCTCAACCCAATTCACAGTGGAACCATTTTCTTCGCCATCCTCACCGGAGTCATTCTCTGGCTCTCCAGCATCGCCGGCGGCTGGATCGAAAATTGGTCCGTCTACCACCGCCTCCCGGAAGCCATCGCCGAACATCGCCTGGGAGAAAAACTCGAGCCCGAAACTCTCGCTCGCATCTCCAATTCGTTCTCCCGCAATATCGCCGGCTGGGGCGGCTCGGTCGTCCTCGGCTACATGCTAGGCATGACCCCAGTCTTCGGCCGCTTCTTCGGGCTCCCCCTGGACGTCCGCCACGTCACCCTCTCCTCCGGCATGCTGGCATTAGGCGTAGCGTCCCTAGGCATCGCCACCGTAGGAAAATGGCCCCTGATCATGGCCGCCCTGGGCATCGCCTGCACCTTCGTCCTCAACCTCACCACAAGTTTCTACCTCGCCCTCCGCCTGGCCCTCCGCGCCCAAGACGTAACCGGCCGCGATCACCGCGAAATCATCCGCACCCTCTGGGCCCACTTCCTCCACTCCCCCCGCGACTTTTTCCTCCCCCCGCGCGAAGACGCCCCCACCACCCCGACCACCCCCACCACCACCGAACCCGCCGTCTAATCGGAAACGCTTTCGAATTTGAATAATGTAGCGGCCAACTTCAGGTGGGCCAGTTGCCGCAGACGTTGCCTTTCCGGGTGCCGCACTCTTTGCGTTCTTCAGCAAAGGGTGCGGGTTTAGACTCAACCTCTCCCAAGGTTCACCAAAAAAAAACTAGCCCCGCCGCACGAAGCGCGCCGCCCACAACTCGCCGGATCGCCAAGCGCCCGCAATCGCAAACACGCCCAGCCCATTTTGGAGTGCGGCGGCCATGCCGCCGCTTTTCCGCAGCAGCCCACCCCACCCAAACAATCCAGCGCGAAGCGCCGCCGCAAACCCTCGCCACGTACCAGCGCCGGAAATGCGACACGCCGCAACCAACCCGCCCACCCTGATCCAGATTTTCAAACCGAGGAAACTTCAACCACGATGCACAACCCTGAGGCTCTACGACAGACCCAAAAAATCCTACTCTCCCCCTCCACTCCCCCGCACCTGCACCCGCTGCAACAAATTCATAAAATCCGCCAACTTATTCCCCGCCGTCCCCACACTCGCATACGCCACATGAATCAAAGGCTGCCCCGCCCGCGGCGAATCGCTCACAAACGGAAACGGCGAAATCGCCCCAATCGCCCAGAAATAATCCGACTGCGCCCCCTGCAAATTCCCCGGTAAATTAAAATTCGTAGAAACCGTCGGCCCCAGAGGATCCGTTCGCTGCGCTTCAAAAATAAACCAGGTCATCCCGCCAATCGTTTCCCGGTCCATCGGAGCCAAATAAAAATTCGCCACCTTGCCATAAGCCCGCGGCCCTTCCGCCGTCTGCGCAAACGTAATCCCACTGCTCACCTGCGAAGAGAAAAATCCCTGCATCGTTTGCTGCGGCTTGCACGCGAGCGATACCTGCAAAACCGGATCCGTGCTGTTATTCGATCCGCCCACCGGCACCGGCGCAAACGTTGCCTTCGGATCCTGGGTCAAAACCTGCTCGATGCACGCCGCCGATGGCGGAAAAAAATAATAGAAAATCAGATCCAGCACGCTCATCCCGGAGCCGGACGGCCTATGCATCTGCTCGTCCAGCCAGCTCGAATCGTGCCCAATCAGCGGATTCGACGACGTCGCAAATTGCAAAATCGCCAGTTGCTTCGCATTCTGCAGCGCCAAAATTCCAGTCAAATGAAACGGCGGCGCAAAAGTTGCAATCGCCGTCGGCGGCGGCATCGACCCCACTTCCATCTCCTGCCAGTTCGGCCCCAACGCCACCGAAATATCCGCAGCCAAACGATGCACGATCCGCCCGTCCCCAGGTTTCTTCGCCGCAGCCGCCGTCCCAGTTTGACCAGGTTGCCCCGCAGCCTGGCCGGCTGCGGCCCCAGCACCAGCCTGCGATGGCGCATTCTGTTGCGCCGGCACCGCACTCGTTCCAGCGCCGCTCGCGTCGTCAGCAGCCGCCGGACTCTGCGCCGCAACCCCGCCACAGCCGATCGCCGCGGCCGCCAGCAAACTCATTTCCCGCCATCGCCCGCCGTACTTCATAAATGTCCTGGCTCCAAGGGTTCGAGCGCCATCATTCTAGCACCCCGGACACACCCCGGCCCTGCACCCAAATCCGGGCACTCGGTAAATCAGATTGTCAGGATTCGAAAGCAGAGAAACAAAATCAGCTACCGCCAAGCCGCCAAAACCGCCCCCATCGCCAGATACGACGCCAACTGATACCCCGTATTAATCGCAAAAAGTCTCGCACTCTGCTTCATGAACAACACGCCAGTCAGTTGCACCGTAGCCACAAATCCCGCCCACACATGAAACGCCACAATCAATCCATATTGAACGTTGCTCACTCTCAACCAGTGAAAAAATAACCCCAACACATACGCCGAAAGCAAGCTTGTCAAGAACGACCCCAAATAAGCCGGCCCCGCGCTCTTCTTCATCGCCTCCATCGCCGCCTTGTCCTCCAAATCCACGCCCATCGCCCGCGTCCAAGGCTTCGCAAACATTACCGGCGAATACCAAACAAATCCCACCACCATCGCCGCCACCGCCGCCGCCAAAACCGCCAGCAAATTCACATGATGCACCTGCATGGATCCTCCTGGATCAACCGACCTGAAAAGTTGCCGTATCCTATTCTCTTCCGGCCCCAATCTGCAAAAAAAAGAGAGCCGGATCATCTCCGGCCCTCTCGAAAAACCAAACCCAAATTTTAGATTTTGCAGCTCGGCTTTAGACCGCAGCTACTTTCTTCGTCTTCCGCCGTCCCCGGCGCTTCGTCGGCGGCGTCGCCGGCGGCTCTCCAATCAATTCCGCCGACCAGATCGACGTCACAAACTTCTTCACCCCATGATCGTCAAAATCGATCGTGGTCCGCTCCGTATTCGACTCCGTCACGATCCCCATCCCGTACTGCTCGTGCCGGATCGACTGCCCTTCGACCAGTGTCTGCATACGTCCTCCGCAAAGCGAATGAATGTCTCAACTTCTCGCGCTTATGAATGACTGCCTGCCAACCACCGAATTACCGCCACCACCCCGCATCGTCGCGAAACCACCCGACGAACACACGTCTAAACTCGAAGTCGCACTTCGTTTTCTGCGCTGGGCCACGCGGCACGACCAAACCTCCGCATGGGTCGCCTTCAAAGGGCGAAGGCTGGGTCCGCCCCTCAAAGGCTCTACTCTCAAAACTCGCAGCACTGCTGCCGCGCCAGCCGGCGCGTTCAGAAGCGCGTGTTCCAACACGTCGGCTCAGGCGCACTCACTGCGCTTCGCCTACGCACCAAAATTGGGCGCCTCAGAATACGATCAGACGGGGTTACAGGCCGACGACGTTCTCTGCCTGCAGACCTTTCGGTCCCTGCTTGACTTCGAATTCTACGGCCTGGCCTTCGTTGAGCGACTTGTACCCTTCCGACTGGATCGCCGAAAAGTGCACAAACACGTCTTCTCCGGACTGGCGCTGAATGAAACCAAATCCCTTCGCTGCGTTAAACCACTTCACTGTTCCCTGTTCTTTAGCCACTTGGACTGCTCCTAATTGATTCATAAGGCGGCTTTTCGCCACCCCGAAAGCTATCTGCTGCCTGACTCGACCCTCGCCCGTTCACAAAAAAAGGCCGTCGGGCAATGTGCCCGCCAGCCTTCGCCGAAACAAGCTAAAATGAACTCATAAGCAACAAACGCGCCAACATCTTACCACCTTTCACCCACCTCCGCAATCCCCCTGATGCGCCCTGCCCGCCCCGTTTTGCCCCTATTTGCCCTCGTCATCTTCGTTCGAGTCGCTCGTCGCCCACACTGAAGAGAATCCCGGAGCGTCCGCCACCTAAACGCCGCCCAGCCGATTGTAGAGTGCGGTGGCTCTGCCTCCGCTTTTCCGAAAGCCGCCCACGCTAAAAAATGATCCAGCGCGAAGCGCATCCGCGATTTTCACGCCATCGCAAATCGCGAATCTCTTCTCCGCTTCGTTCGGAGTATCCGCCTTTAATTAACGATTAGCGTCACCGGCACCGCGTGCACATCCGTTCCCGCCGTCCCCGTCACGCTGATCATATAACTTCCCGAAGGCGTTCCGCCTCCGCCATTTCCTCCCGGACTTCCGGAGCACGCCACCAGCGCCATCGCCGGAATTGTCAAAACCGCCAGCAGCAGCGCCACGCGCCGCACCGTCTTCCGCGGACTAAACATAACCAAACCAAAAATTCCCAACAACCCGACCCCAAAGCTCGCCGCCATCCGGCCCAACTTCGGCCCGAAAGGTGAAGACGTTCCAGCGCTCGCCACCCGCACTCCCGCCCCCGGTCCCGTCGTCGTAATCGTCACCGCCGAAGTCCCCGCATGCGTCCCATCCAGCGTCACCGATGCAGGCAAGAACGAACACGCCGCCCCAGTCGGCAATCCGCTGCACATGAACGTCACCGTCTGCGTCGACCCATTCGCCGGCGTCACCGTCAACCCCACCATCCCCGACGTCCCCGCCGTCACCGTCACCGAGCCCGGCACCGCCGCCACGCTGAAATCCGCCGCCGCATTCACCACCTGCGTAATCGCCGTGGACGTGCTTCCCGTATTATTTCCATCCCCGCCGTATTGCGCCGTGATCGAATGCGATCCCACCGCCAGCGATGACGTCATGAACGTCGCCACGCCGCCTCCGCCCAACGTCCCCGTCCCGATCGAAGTAGCTCCATCCAGGAACGTCACCATTCCGGTAACCGTGCCGGCAGTGTTCGGCGTCACCGTCGCCGTGAACGTCACTTGCGCTCCAGCCATCGAGGGATTCGGCGACCCCGACACCTGCGTCGTAGTCGTCGCCGCGTTCACCACCAATGTAGTCGGCCCCGAAGTGCTCGCCGCGTACGTCGTGTCGCCGCCATACATCACGGTAATCACGTGCGAACCGTGCGTGATCGGCAGTTCCAGATTACTCTGGTTGCCGGCCTGCACCGCTGAGGTCCCAATCGACGTGCCGCCATCCAGCACCGTGAACGTTCCGGTGATGGTCCCCGCCGTCTTCGAACTAACACTCATCAGAAATTGCACCGTAGCACCGCTAATCGAAGGATTCGGCGAAACCGTGAACGTAGTAGTCGTCGCGTCCTTAGTCGCCGCGTTCACCACCTGCGAAACCGCCGTTGACACCGGACTGGCCGCGTAATTCGCATCTCCGCCATACGACGCCGTGATCGGATGCGTCCCGGTCGTCAATGTCGAAGTCACAAACGTCGCCTTCCCACCACTCAACGTCCCCGTCCCAATCTGCGTCCCATTATCAAAGAACGTCACTGTCCCGGTAATCGTCCCCGCCGTTGCAGAAGTCACCGTCGCCGTAAACGTCACACTCGCGCCCGCCGTCGAGGGATTCAATGACGACGCTACCGAAGCCGTGGTAGCGACGCCTTCCCCGCACCGTTAATCACCAATGTCACACCCGTTGCCGTAACCGACCCCGAATAATTCGCATCGCCGCCATACGATGCCGTGATCGAATGTGATCCCGCCGCCAAGGTCGACGTCATCAACGTCGCCACCCCGCCAGCCCCCACCGACCCCGTTCCAATCGATGTCCCCCCATCCAAAAACGTCACCGTCCCAGTAATCGTCCCCGCCGTAGTCGACGTAACCGTCGCCGTCAAAGTAACGGTAGCGCCCGCCGCAGCCGGATTCGGCGCCGCCGTCAAACTCGTACTCGTCGGTGCCGTCATCGGCGGCGTTTGCCCCGATTTGTTCAGCAGCACCGTCCCGCCGGCGATCACATCCTGTTCACCAGTGTTCTTTAAATCCACCGCCACAGCCCCTTGACCCAACGACACCTCGACCAGCTCCGTCGGCGATACCGTTCCATCTCCATTCGATACCGTCTGAAATGTCCCATCGCCATTTCCCAGTAGAACGCCCGCTCCGGTGCCTTCAGTCACATTGTTTAGGAAAATATCCAACTTCCCATCGCCATCGAAATCGGCAACTGCTGTCGCGCTCACAAATCCAAATCCCTCAAATGTCAGCAAGGTCGGAGTCTTGAACGTCCCGTCCCCATTACCCAACGAAATCGCGATCATCGGCGTCATTCCCGTGGTGTCCGAGCCCGATGTCACCAAATCCATCTTCCCGTCGTGATTCAAATCAGCAAACGTCAACGGCGATCCGTTCCCCACCGCTTTCGAGAGAACATTCGGCGTCAGCGTCAGCGTATTCGGCTCCTGAAATGTCCCGTCGCCCTTGCCCACGTACGCTAGAGCCTTGGATTGCGGCTCACCATTCACGATTCCATTTGGAAACACCAGAAATACATCAGGAAAATTATCGCCGGTCACGTCCACCACTCCGTCGATCGCGTTAATCGGAGCAGAAGTCGGCGCATTCGTACTTGAGTAATACGTCGTGATGATCGGTGCCCCGAACGTTCCATTGCCGTTTCCCAATTGCACCGCGAATCCCTGCGTATAGATCTCGCTCGCGCCGTCCTGATCGGTGAAGCTGTAAATCAGGTCCAGCTTTCCATCGTGATCGAAGTCCGCCAGTTGCAAACCCGAAATGAACGGATTGATGTCCAATCCCGACGGCACCAGGCTTGGCACCGGCGTGGCCGTCGGCGTTTGAAAACTTCCGTCTCCATTGCCCACCGCCACGTAATACGACTGCGCCTGCGGTGCCGCGCTGAGGAAAACCAAATCTGGTACTTTATCGCCGCTAACGTCGCCCACCGCGTAGGAATCGATGCCCAAATTCACCGGCCCCGGAAGTGTCGGCCCCGGCACCGGAACCCCATTCGCCCCGGTTAAATAGCTTTGAAAAGTATTCTGCGCCGCACCCACCAACCCGACCAGATCCGGCCGCCCATCCCCGTTCAAATCCGCCAAATTCGTCCCGTTATATGCCACCGCCAAACTAGGCGCACCCTGAAACGTCCCGTCTCCATTTCCCATCAACGCATACTCTTCGTTTTGCAAAAAGTCATCACCGGCGTAGGTTCCATTCCCGGTAATGGCCGAAATAATATCCATATTCCCATCGCCGTCCAGATCGGTCGCGATCAAATACCCGCGACTACCGATCGCGGCATACGCCGGGCCGGTTGTAAACGTGCCGTCACCTTTTCCCGGAAAGGTCCGAATCGTCTGTCCGTCATCCGTAGCCAGATCTAAATGTCCGTCCTTGTTAAAATCGGCGGCCACCATCCCGGGACCGAATCGACTTGAGCCGCTAACCCGCGGGAACGCCGCCTGCGGCTACTAGAGTAAAAGTCACTCCGTCGCCCTTCCCGAGAAAAACTTGGCCCCCCGACGTGATGATATCCTTGGCGCCATCCCCATTCACGTCTGCGGTAATAAACGCATCCGCGAAAAACGTCGTAGCCCCAGCCGGCGCCACCGCCTGTGCGGCCTCGAATGTCCCGTCGCCCTTGCCTAAAAGCACCATGAACGCCGGCGTGCCGGTATTCACGATCAAATCAAGTTTTCCATCCTTATTCACATCATCGAGCACCGCAAACTGGATCGCGTTAATACCGGGGAGGTCGTAATTCGTACCCGCTTGGTAGCTGCCGTCGGATTTGCCCAGAAAAACCGTTACGGACGAAGCCGTTCCGGTAGTGTTGATGGAAACCAGGTCCGGATTTCCGTCATTGTTCAGGTCCCCGCTCAAGACGGCTTCGGGAGTATTGTCGGTCGCCTGGATGGTCATTTGCACCGTCATCGGATTGGCGGGCAGACTGAAGGTCAGATCGTCACCGGTTATCGACGTGCCTCCAAGGGTGTCCCCGGTCTTCCCGATTCCCAGATTCACGAAAAGCTGCGACGGTACGCCTTGATTGTTATCCACGCATCCCTTCGCAAACACATCTGGCGTCGTCGTCAGGAAAGCGTTGTTGTGAATAATTTTTTCGTAGTTCGGAACTGTCGAAGCGATGTTGGCCGTCAGCGTCGTACCTAGCAGTGACTCGGTATAGGTCGAGTACAGCAGTGAACAATCCGATTGCCTCTGTAGCAGCACACCTTGAATCGGCGATATCACCGCCGTTAGATTTCCGAAGAAAGGAAACAATTGCGGCGTAGTGACCGGATCGGCGGCTGGACGGACCTCGGACCGCAGACGAAACAGACTCGCCTTCCGATGTTTCAGGGCCGGCCGCGCTCCACCGTTCATCACCGTCTCGGGAGTCAACTCGTAAGAGCTAGGAAATTCATCGGAGTCCATCCCCTCGGGAATCGGTCCACCCCGCATGCCGCCTGAACATCCCGTGAGTACGCGCAATGCCATGAGCGTCACGCAGACCAGCACCAAACTATTGGGTTTCACGATAAACTTCGCTGCAAATTTCATTCGCGCTCCGGAGGCTGCATGGACATTCGCTTCAGGGCTGGGCAAACGCGTCCCTTCGGATGTCTTCAATTAGGTGTGATACTTATGCCCCAAATATCACGCCCCGCACAAAAATATTTCGCGTTCCATTACTCCCATCACTTCCCATTCAACTTCCGCCCCGCTTCATGTAAGCTGTGCCGGAAATCTTGACCGCCACGTCCACCCCCGGCCCCATCAACCGTCCTGCGCAGGTTCTTTTCGCCAGCCTGATCGGCACCACCATCGAATTTTTCGATTTCTACATCTACGCCACCGCCGCCGTCTTGGTTTTTCCCCGCCTCTTCTTTCCTAAAGAAGACCCGGCCTCCGCCACTCTCGCCTCGCTCGCCACGTTCGCCATCGCCTTCATCGCCCGCCCATTCGGCTCCGCGCTCTTCGGCCACTTCGGCGATCGCGTCGGACGCAAAGCCACCCTCGTCGCCGCGCTCCTCACCATGGGAATTTCGACGGTCGCCATCGGCCTGCTACCCACCTACGCAAAAATCGGAGTCGCCGCGCCTCTCCTCCTCGCGCTCTGCCGCTTCGGCCAAGGTTTGGGTTTAGGAGGCGAATGGGGCGGCGCCGTCCTGCTCGCCATCGAAAACGCCCCGCCCGGCAAACGCGCCTGGTATGGCATGTTTCCCCAGCTCGGCGCTCCAGTAGGTTTTCTTTTTTCCGGCGGGGTCTTTCTACTTCTCTCCAAATCTCTAACCAACGATCAATTCTTCGCCTACGGCTGGCGCATTCCATTCCTAGCCAGCGCCGCGCTCGTACTCATCGGTCTCTACGTCCGCCTCACCATCACTGAAACTCCCGTCTTCCGCGAAGCCCTCACTCGTCAGGAACGCGTCAAAGTCCCCATGTTCGACGTCTTCCGCAAATTTCCCGTCCCGCTCGTAATCGGAATCCTCTCCTCGCTAGCCACCTTCGTCCTCTTCTACCTCATGACCGTCTTCGCCCTCTCCTGGGCCACCACCGCACTCCACTACACCCGCGACAAATTTCTCCTGATCCAACTCCTCGGCATCCTCTTCTTCGCCGCCTTCATCCCCATCAGCGCCCGCCTAGCCGAACACGGCCGCCGCCGCACCCTAATCTGGGTCACCGCCGCCATAGCCGCCTTCGGCCTCATCCTCGCCCCACTCTTCGCCGCCGGCCCCACCGGCGCCACCACCATGATGATCCTCGGCATGACTCTAATGGGCCTGACCTACGGCCCCCTGGGCACCGTCCTCTCCGAACTTTTCCCCACCTCCGTCCGCTACACCGGCACATCCCTAACATTCAATTTCGCCGGCATCTTCGGCGCCAGCCTGGCCCCCTACATCGCCACCTACCTCGCCAAATCCTACGGCCTCCAGTACGTCGGCTACTACCTGGCCGCCGCCGCAGCCCTAACCCTGGTAGGCCTAATCGCCATCCCCGAAACCAAAAACTCACAGCTATAATTTGCTTTCGATCAAAGCCCGCCTTCAGTCGTTCGGAGGAACAACCACAACATCGAGCTTCTGACGTCCAAGCGTTGCGCAACTTACCAAACGCCCCGGAATTTACTCCTAGCCGCACAGTCCTTGCTCCCGCCCGCCCTTGGCGTCATCCAGGGGAGCGCGTTTCGCGACGAAGGATCTCCTTCTTGCCCAGCTTCCCAGCTGGAAGCGCCTCCCTTCAATACGCCGAGCCCATCCCAGCGCGAAGCGCCACCACCACTCCCGTTCGCACACAAAACACCCAGCCCCGAAGGGGCGGCACAGGTTAGCCAGGTCCGTAGGGGCCGGGAAAACAAACAAAAAAACGAGAAGAGCGCCGGAGGTGCGACACGCCGCCGCCAACCCACCAATCTATGCCGATGCGGCTCCGAGGGTCACACGACCGTGCTTCGCTGATTTTCGCTACGATCTACTTCGGTTTGAGAGTTCTTGTATATGCGAGGCTAACTTCGAGGTATTTCGACAATTTCTTGGTGTCCCGCAACAAAGAATCCGGCACCCTCGCCCAATCCTTCTTGACCACTCCATAAGACTCAAACAACCCCGTCTTATATTTCTTCAAAAACGCCGCCAACTCCTCCGCCGGCAGCCGCAACCCCATCACCCCACTCTGATCCAAATACGAAAACATGTGCCCGTTCTCCGAAGTATAAGGATGCACGTCGCCCTTTCTCTTAATCTTCGGCACCGCCGCCACCAACTTCTCGTACAACTCCAGTTTCTCCACCGGTATCGCGCTCTTCTTTTTCGCCGAAGCCGCAGCCCTAGCCATCGCCGCCACCTCCTTACTTCGCGCCCTTCGAAAGCGCCTCAATCTGCTGCTTGGCCCAATCGTCGTCCGGATGCAGCTCCAGCACCTTGCGGTAATCCGCCAGCGCTTCCGCGTCCATCCCGTTCGCTTCGTGCGCCGACGCCAGCATGTGATACGACCACACCGTATCCGGATGATTCGCCGCGAAGCTCATCTCCATAATCGTCAGCGCTTCTTTATTTTTCTTCTGCGCCAACAATGATTCCGTCAGCTGGTTCAACGAAGTCTCCCCAAAATCGTACTGCGCCCCGCCCGCATATTTCTTCCGCAAGTCGCCGTACTGCGTCACTGCCGCATCAATCCCCTTCGCCTCAATCGTCTCGGCCAGCACCGAATTCAGCGGACGCGGCTCCGTCAATCCGTGATGGCAAGTCACGCACTGCACCTGCACCCGCGCAGCCGCTGTACCCGATGCCGCCGCGTTCCCAGCCGCACCAGCCGCCGGATTCTCCTCCGGTAATTTCGCAATATAATCCCGGTTGATCGTCCCCACCATCTGTATCATCAATCGCGCCGTCTTCTTTTCTTCCTTCTCGTCCGACGCGAAATCCATGCCCGGCCCATCTTTCTTCGCCGCGTGGCAATAGTTGCATCGCACATTCAGCGCAAACGCAAACCCGCGCATCATCGAAGTCAGCTGCGCCTTGGGAATATCTTTGGGCAGCACCTGCAGATTGGTGAACTTGTCCGGCACCTGCGCTGCGGCCGACCCCGCCACAAATAAAACGCCCAGCAGCGCCATCCACCGCGCACTCCGCACGAATTCCTTCATCTGATTTTCTCCAGGACAGAACGGATGATGCCGGAAATAGATTAGTTGCCGCCCATTCTCCAGCGCTATTGTGGGATCGGACGTGCGTTCGGCGCCGTAGGTTTCGGCCCAAGCTGCACCACGAGCGTCGGCCCTTCCGCCAAATTCAAATTCGCCAGCGTCAGGCGTGACCAGCCCGTCTCCACGCTCCACGCGCTGCGCGTACCGCGAAAAACCTGAAATCCCGGCGTGTCGCCTTTTTGTGCCGGCAGATTCGCGATCTCGCCCATGAAATCCTGCAACACGCTCTGGCAAGCCTGCGGCAGCGCCGCAATCAAAAAACTCTTCACGATATCCTGCGCGAACGCCGCGTCCCGGCTCTCGATATACGATCGCCGCAAAACCAATTCCATCCGCACGATTTCGCCGCCCGCCGCCTGCAAAATGTCCAAATAACACAAATCATGAAATTTCGGTCCCGCAGAACGAAACCGCACCACTTCCCCGGGCTTCTCCGCCTTTCGCTCGGACTCTTCCAGATGAAACCACCCGAAAAAATCCGTTCGCTTCGCGCTTTCCAGCGTCTGCTCCATCGACCCAAAGTGGTACGTAAAGTAAGGTTCGCTCCACAGCAGCATCGTTAGTCCGTCCCCGAACGCTTGGATTCGAAACTTGAATTAGTACGCGTAAACCTTGAGGAATACAAAAACCACCACGCCCGTAACCGAAACATACAGCCAGATCGGAAACGTAAACCGCGCAATCCGCCGGTGCATCGCAAACCGCCCCGTCAAAGAAAAAAAGAAGGTCGTCAGCACCATCGGCAAAGCCACGATCGACAGCAAAACATGGCTGGCCAAAATCGCCAGATATAAATTCCGCACCCCGCCATGCCCCGGAAAAATCGTATCCCCGTGAATCGCGTGATTGAAAATGTAGCTGACCAGAAACAATGAGGAAAATGCAAAAGCGGCAATCATGCTGTTGCGATGCGAGGAAATATTCCGCCGCTGAATAAACCAAAACCCAAAACACAGCGCCACCGCCGCCGACCCATTCAAAACCGCATTCAAAGCCGGTAAAAACGTAAACCGCCCAGCAAAATCCGGCGACGCCCGGTGCACATACAAGAGCCACAACAAAAACGAAACCGCCACCCCACTAATCACCACAATCGCGCCCACCGCCGGCCGTGCCCCAATATTCTCCGCCTGACTCATGCGCCAATTAAATCACAAAATCCACGTCAGAAAATGCCGACCAACCGCCTTTCCGGGTGCCCCACTCTTCGCCCCTCAGAAGGGTGGGAGATTTTGTAGCAGCTCGACCAAAAAAACCGCGCAACGCTAATCGGTCGCCGATCCCTTACATCATCGCAACCCAGCCCCGTCCGGTCCGTAAGGGCCGGGATAACAATCAAAAAAACGCCCAGACCGCCGGAGGTGCGACACGCCGCTGAAACCAACCCAAAACCGAATGCATTCCGTCGCGAATCGACACGCGACAAAACGCCTCTACGCCTTTTCCGCCAATCCTCGTTCCGCCTCCGCCCCCGCAATCCCAAACGCCTCCGCGATCAACTCATAAGATCTCCGCCGGTCCTGATGATCATGCACAATGGTCGTCACCATAATTTCATCCACCCCACCCTGCCCAGCCAATGTCGTCAACCGTTCCCGCACCGCCCCAGGCGACCCCACGGTCAGCCTCTGCCTTCCCTCCCTAACCGCGAGCAACTCCTCCGCCGAATAGGGATACTCCCGCGCCTCTTCCACCGACGGCAACTTCCCCATCCTCCCACCCGACCGAAACCGCAGCATCGTCAATTCCGCGGGCCCTGCCAATTCCCGCGCCTCGTCATCCGTCTCCGCACAAATCGCCGACACCGCAATCATCGAATACGGCTCCGCCAAATCTCTCGACGCCTTGAAATTGTCCCGGTAAAACCGCAAAGCCCGAATCGCTGGCTCAGGCTGAATATGGTGCGCGAACGCAAACCGCAATCCCGCCGACGCCGCCAACTGCGCGCTAAATTCGCTCGACCCCAGCAGCCAAACCTCCGGCGTCTCCACATCATCCGGCATCGCCTTCACCCGCGTATACGGATGGTTCGCCGGAAAATCATCATCGAAAAACGCCAGCAACTCCGCCAGTTGCGCCGGAAAATCGTCCGCGTAAACCGCCTCGCGCGACCGTCGCAGCGCGAGCGCCGTCAATGAATCCGTCCCCGGCGCACGCCCCAATCCCAGATCAATCCGTCCCGGATGCAGCGCCTCCAGCACCCGAAACGTCTCGGCCACCTTCAACGGCGCATGATTCGGCAGCATGATCCCGCCCGACCCCACCCGCATCCGCGTCGTCACGTCCGCCACATGCCCGATCATCACTTCCGGCGACGAACTCGCAATCAGCGCCGTGTTGTGATGCTCCGCCAGCCAGTACCGCGTATACCCCAGCGCGTCCGTCAGCTTCGCCAAATCCAAAGTATTGCGCAGCGCGTCCGAACTCGACGATCCCGACGGCACCGGAGAAATATCCAGCACCGAGAGCGGATACTTCCCCGCGCTTCCGTTTCGAATCTCAGTAGCCATGAACGTTTAGATGAAAATCACGGAAGGAAGACTCACTCGAACCAGCCCTGCCGCCCCACAAAAAAAAGCGGCCACGCGAAACACTCAACCACCCGCGTGACCGCCCAAAACCCGCACTCCACCTCAAAACTAAAACTGCTGCAGCAAGTACCCCGTCGCATTCCGCGTCGCATCCGAAGAATACGCCAACGCGAAATTCGAACTCACCACGTAATACACCACGTTGTAAGTCACGTTCGGATTGGTCCCGGCAATCACCGCCGTGCCCCGTCCCGGAGTGGTCGGTGCCGCAATCGTGGTCGTCGCTGTGTTGATCAAATCATTCAGATACACCGCGTTGAACTTGTTGATGTCGATCGCTCCGCTGGTTGCCGTCGAACTGGTCAGCGCAATCGAGCCCGATACGTCGCCTTGAATCGCCGCCACATTATTATGAATAACCCCACGGCCCGATAAGCTCAACGCCAGATTCCCATTGAACGCCGTGACCGCCGCGGTTTGCAGGAACGCCGCTCCGCTCGCCACTGCGATCGGATCCACTTCCAGCAGTAGCGTCGGCCCCTTCGCCGTCGGGTATCCCGACAAATTCCGCCGTGGTCGGCCCGTTCGTCGCTCCGCAAGCCCCGCTCGCCAGTTGCAGCCGCAAATCGATCCGGCTGGTCGTCTGGTTCACGGTGTACGTGCAGGTGCCCATCGTCACGCCGCCCGTCGCCGTCTGCGTTCCGGCATTGTTGCTGTCGAAAATCCCGCCCGAAATGTTTCCCTTTCCGTCCGACGTGAAAATTCCGCCCGCCGCGTACAATCCGGTCGGCGAATTCCCGCCTTCGACGAAGGGATAATTCCCGTCCGCCAGCGTCGCCGCCGAAAACGAATTCCCCACCGCGCCGCTGTAGGCATCGCCTTCCAGGTACGCATTGGTATCCGCTTCCACCAGCCGCAGATGCGTGCCATCCACCACGTAGAACGCGTACTTGATCGTCCCACTGCTGTTGCTGGTCAGCGTCAAAGTTCCCCGCCCGCTTCCCGGAAATAGCGGGTCGAACGCATACGTTCCGGCCAGCGTCGGATCCGAGGACTTGATCGTCCCGTTGTCGTTCACATCGATCACCGTTGCCGTATTCGGAATGGTTCCCGAACCATTGCTCGTAAATCGCCCGGCGATTCCCAGCGGATTGAATCCCGTGTCCGCGCCGCCCACCTCGAACACGTACGGCCCGGTCACCACCGACGCCGAATTCGAAAGCGCGTCCAGATTCTGCTGGTCCAGCGTTCCACTTCCGGTAAAACCCGCATCGAATCGCGTCAGCAATCCGTGCTGGTTGGTCGACAAAACAAATTGCAGCGTGTTCGTCGTCCCTGCTCCCTGCCCGGATTTCAACTTAATCTGGCCGCGCCCATCTGCCGCCACGGTGTACGTTCCGGTAATCGGCACTTGCGCCGACGGCCCGGTCGAAAAACTGTCCGTGTCCTGCACCCCGCTCACGATGAACCCGCCACCGTCCGCCTGAAAACTTCCTGCCGCGGCCAGAAACCCGGTCTTGTCATTCCCTGAATACGAAAATGAAAAAGGTCCCTTCAGTGACGCCGCTGAGTACGTAATCGTCGCCACCGCACTGGAGGTCACTCCATCCTGCGTGCCCGTAATTGTTACCGTACCGCCCAAAGGAGGAAATGGCGGTGCCGTGTACAAACCGGTCGAAGCATTGATCGTGCCCACATTCTCGG
This sequence comes from uncultured Acidobacteriota bacterium, assembly GCA_963847695.1. Lineage (GTDB taxonomy): Bacteria > Acidobacteriota > Terriglobia > Acidiferrales > UBA7541 > Palsa-295. The sequence goes on from CAWKAX010000023.1 coordinate 89,563, forward strand.
TTCCCGACGGAGTCACCGCCCACGTTACGGAAGTGTCGGCACCGTTGAACACTGCGTTGAATTGAAACGACCCTCCCGCTCCTACAATTGCCGTCGAAGGACTCACCGTCAATCCCGTTCCCGCCGTCAGCGACAACACCGCAGTATTCGAGGTCACGATGCTCGTATTCGTCGACGATCCCGGCGTCACCGGAGTCGTGGCCGTAATGTTCACCATATTGTTGTTGCTTCCCGGAGCCGTCACCGGAGCCGTGTATACCGCCACCTGCGCGTCGTTCGTCGAAGCCGCGATTGTTCCAGTCAACGCCGACCCGCCCGCCACTCCGTTCACCAGATAGGTCAGCACCGGCGTGGTGCTCGCTGCATCCGACGGATTGGTGAATGTCACCGTCAATGTCAATTCACTGGTCTGCCCCAGCGGCACGTTCGCCGTCGTCGGGCTCAGCGTCAACGCCGTCACCGTCACCGTCCCGCCGCTGCCTCCTCCGCAAGCCGCAAGATTGAATACGCCCGCGATTGCCATCACCGCCAGCGCGAAGGCAGAAATTCTCTTATGCATGTACCAGGCTCCCTTGTTTTATTCCGCAGCGGACTTTCGCTAGCCAGTGTATGTTTCAAAAATGGCGCTATCTATCCCGGAGGCACTCGCCTGCCTTCGGCCTACTGAGTCATCTGCGTGGCATCAACTTCAAACGCACCCATCCACGCTTACTTCCATCCAGAAATAAAAAAGTTCCATTGTTTGAGCAACTTATATGAAGAAAGGTTGCCATGTCCCGGACCGCTCAGACCGAAGTTCAGATCGAAGTGCAGCCTGAAGTGCAGACAGCGGCCCGCCAGCCTCGCCTTTCGCTTCTCGCCTCAAAAACAACCCCTACATTAATAACATCCGTCCGCCTCTAGACCAAATCGCTTACCGCATCGCGTTGTTGCCTTCTAGCTTTAAGTTGTCATCCCGACAGAGCGCCCCAGTTTGGCGCGACGAGGGATCTCTCTTCGCCGTCGCCGTTGCTGCGCCTTTCCGGGTGCCGCACTCTTTGCGCTTCCCAGCAAAAGGTGCGGGTTTAGATCATCCGCAAACCACCTCGATCCTCTTCTCCTGGCCCCACAGTCCTACCCACCACCCGCCCTTGGCCGTCATCCAGAGGAGCGAAGCGACGAAGGATCTCCTTCTTGCCCAGCCCCCAACCCAATCAACTCCACACCCGCAACACGCTGAATCCCAAGCACCCCCGCACGAATCCAATCTCGAACTGCGCTATCATCTTTCGCGCACTTCAACCAAATCAAAATGGAGCAAATCATGTCCAAGCGGTCCCCGTTCAGCATTACCGCCATCATTTTCGCGGCTCTGGCCTTCCTCGCCATCGGTTCTTTCCACCCCGCCGCGGCCCAAACCAGCACCTGGCAGATTGATCCGGCCCACGCCAACGCTCAATTCAGCGTCAAGCACCTCGGCATTTCCAAAGTTCAGGGTGAATTCACCAACGTCACCGGCACCGTCCAGCTCGACGACAAAGATGCCTCCAAATCCGTGGTCACTGCCACCATCGACACCACCACCGTCTTCACCCGCAACGATAGCCGCGACAAAGACCTCAAAGACAATTTCTTCGAAGTCACCAAATTCCCCACCATGACTTTCGTTTCCAAATCCATCACCAAGGGCGCCGACGGCAAGCTGCAACTGATCGGCGACCTCACCCTCCACGGCGTCACCAAATCCGTCACCTTCGCCGTCGACGGCCCCACCGAAGCCATCAAGGATCCCTGGGGCAATCAACGCCGCGGCGCTTCCGCCACCACCGTAATCAACCGCAACGATTACGGCATCACCAAATATCCCGGCGTCATCGGCGAAGACGTAACCATCACCCTCGACATCGAATTCATCAAAAAGTAGTAGCGGTAGCGTGCTTCCGGCGGCCGCGACGTATCACCGTGGCCTCTGCGGCGGCTATTAAGGTTGTCATCCCGACAGAGGGCCCGCCTGTGGCCCGACGAGGGACCTGCTTCAAATGCCTTGGAAGTGTTTTTGACTTCGCTTCGGTTTCCGTCGTCATCCCGACAGAGGCGCGGTTTGCGCGCTGACGAGGGCTCTCTCGTCGCCTTCGCTGTGGCCTTTCCGGGTGCCGCACTCTTTGCGCTTCCCAGCAAAGGGTGCGGGTTTAGATCATCCCCACCCAGCTCGATCCTCTTCTCCTATCCTTTCAGTCCTTCCGCTAGTCCGTACTTGGCCGTCATCCAGAGGAGCGAAGCGACGAAGGATCTCCTTCTTGCCCAGCCCAAAACCGAAGCAACTCCCCTCTTGTAAGCCTCGCACCCAAAACCTACGGCAATCCCACTCCCCCATGCACCACCTTCACCAAAATCACTCCCCCCACGATCGCCGCCGAAATACTCAAAAGCGTCCCAATCAAAAAATATTCCGCAAACTGCTCCCTCTTAAACTCCGGATACCGCGCAATCGACTTCGCCGCCAATATCAACCCAGCCGTAGCCGGCGAATGTTCCACCAACGCCGACAAAATCAAAAATCGTTCCAGCCACCCGATAAACATCCCCGCATTGCTCAACTGGGCGTGCGACTCGCTCACCTTCAAATCGCGCATCAAAGGCCCCGTCAGCGACCGGATCAAATACCCCGCCCCGAAAATCACCGCCACGTACACCACCATCACCAGCAAAATTCGATTGTCCGGCCGCCGCAAAATCCCCAGAACCCGCGCCATCTCCGCCGCCGGAGGCCCGCCCGCAATCCACCACGCCGCCAGAAATACCGTCGTCGCGTGTACCACCTGATCGATCGTAAATCCCCAAGTCCCATCCACCACCGCATTCCGCTTGCCCAGCGAAATCTTGCACCAGTCGATCCCCACGTGCACCACCGTCAGCAGCGCCACCACCAGCTGAAATCGCCAGCTCCACAGCATCCCCGGCAGGAAAAATCCGCCCACCACCAACGCCGCCGCATAATGCACCGCGCCATGCTCCAGGTATCCCTTAAACTTCCCCGCGCGCTTCAGCCTCACCATCTGCGAAGTCTGAAACAAAAAATCCGTCAGCAAATGTGCCAGATACAAAACCAGCGCGATCCGTATCATTTCCTGCATCTAGACACCCTCCCCGCCGACCCGCGGTCCTACCACTTCTCGTGCTGCATCAATTTATCCATGCCCTCGATCGTATCCCGCATCTGCCAGTAAGAGCTGCGTTTCAGATTTCGCGATACGGTCGACTTATTCAGTCTCAGCCGCTGGGCCGCTTCCACCATACCGCCCTCGGTGTAATACGCCCGTATCGCATCCCACTGTTTACGTGTAATCGCCATAAATAGCGTGTCCTGCAGCGCGTAAATCAGACCCGCTGTCGCATCGAAATTCTCATTTCCGGTCCGGAACGCCGTCCGCACTTCGTATTTCGACTGCTCATTCTTGATCGCTTCAATCGCCCGCCGGGCCCGCTGAAAAGCCTCCCCGGTCATCCGGTTAACCGGCCGCTGAATCCGGTCCGCAACCCGTCCGATTCCAATTCCAATTCTCAACGGCAGCGGCCAGAATTTGACTCGCAGGTCGAACATCACCTCCGCCGCGCTTGCCTCTCTCCCCAGAATCGCCTGAAATTCGTCGCCCGCCGTAATCGCGTAGGGCAATTTGATCCATCTCTTCTTCAGGTGCTCTTTCGACGCCGCAGCCATTCTCTTTCCCAGCACCTCGCGCAGGCCTCGCCGCGCGCTCGAGCCCACCACATCCGCAAGCAGCACCGTGTCTCTTTTCAATGTTGCACCCTCACATACAACTATCGCTTATTTGCATCCCCTTATACACTCTATCACAATTCGCACTTTCACATACAACTATTTCCTGTTGCACTCTGCCATACAACTAGCTCAACTTTGCATCCCCTAGTGCAACGGCATCCGGTCTCGTTCCTGCCCGGCAGGCCTCCGTTGCCTCTTTCGCCCACCCTCCCTTCGATCCCCCGCAACAAACCTAGCCTCCCTGTGTTTTACTCCCACATAGGGTTCGCACCGTCTTTCCCCTGTAAAACGTTTTTCCAACTCAACTGAGGTGATACTTCGAATGAAGACTCTTTCTAAAATCGCTGTAATCGTCGCGGCGCTCGCTTTCCTGGTCCCGCTCGCGTCACGCAACGTTAACGCCCAAGGCAAGCATCCCGCATATCTCCACGCTCTCACCGACCTGCGGGACGCTCGCGCCCATCTCCAACATCGTCCCGACGGCAGCCCCATTCACGTCGAAGAGCATCAGGCCATCGAGGAAATCAACAAGGCCATCGACGAAATCAAGAAGGCTTCCATCGACGACGGCAAGAACATCGACGAACACGAACCGGTCGACGCTCATCTCCCCTGGAGCGGCCATCTGCATCAGGCCCGCGACCTCCTGAGCAAGGCCCATCAAGACGTAGCTCATGAAGAAGACAATCCCGAAACCCGCGGCCTCCAAGCCCGCGTCCTGGACCACATCGATCGCGCCCATCACCACGTCGATGAAGCCCTGGCCGTAGCCGAAGCGCACTAAACTCAAAACCCAAACAAAAGCGGGGCCGGAAAATTTCCCGGCCCCGTTTTATTTTCTCGTCGTACCACCCCACCAGCCGCGCCTCAAGAAACCTAATCCGCTTCTCCTAGCCGCTGCGCTCTCCGGTCTTTCTCTGGTCCTCTGTGTTTAGTTTTTGATTCCCGCTTCCTACACACCACGATCCGCTTCTCCTAACCGCCTGGTGCTTCGCCCAAACCGTATTTGGCCGTCATCCAGAGGAGCGCCTTCCGCGACGAAGGATCTCCTTCTCGCCCAGGCCAACTGCCCAGCCCTCGTTCCCCCTGCTAACCCTCACCGCGAATTAAACACATCCACATCACTCGCCCGAAACCGCTCGTCCGCCGAAAACTTAATCAGCCCATCGCGGTAATCGATCTTCATCTCCAGCTCGAATAGCATCTGAAATCCGAGTATCCCTGAAATTTCGGTCCCCGAGCCAAAACTGACGTGCGACAAGTCGAACGCAAACAAATCCGACCGGTCTTGCTTAAAACCTGCGAATTGCAGCACCGCCGATTCCGCGCGATACAGCGTCTTCACCTTTCCGCTCACCCCTTTGACCGTTCCATAATTGTCATAGTCGGTTCGTACCTTGGTCACTTCTTTGGCGGTCGCCACCGACAGCTGATTGTCGAACGCTCCGGTATCGATCAAAAATAATTTCGGCGGCGACGAATTGACCGTCGTCGGGATCAGCAGATCGTGCCCGGAAATAAATACCCCCGTGTAATCCTTCATCTCCGGCGGGAAGTATCTATCGTGGGCATACTTACTTTCCGCGGCGGTCGAACCCAAGCTCACCGCTTGTTCCGCCTGCTCCGGGTACGGCGGCAGTGGGCCTAATTTTAATTTGTGCTTCGGCATGTTAATGTCGATCAGAAAGCTCCGGAACACGTCCGCTCCGATCAGCCCATCCTCTCCCACGATCTGCCGCTCTTTCAGCACGTACACCTGACAGTTCCCAAATTCCAGGTTTCCAATCCGGATTTTCTCCACCGTTCCGATATACGACGCCACGTCCTGCTCGTCGCCGATGCCGCCAATCGTCGTGTCCACCAGCTTCTTCACCCCAGCCTTTGCCGCCAGGTTCTGATCGATTGAAATTCCCGAAGCTCCCGTATCCAGCAGCAGGCGCGCCGGCGCGCCGTTGATGTTCATCGTCAACCCGTAACCGCGCACGTGCCCCGGTTGGTCCAGCATCGGTTCCAATTCCGTTTCGGTCGAAGTCACGTTCGGCGTCGTGATGCGGCAAACCGCCGGCGCGGACTGCCACGCCTTCAGCTTCTCCAGCCGTTGTTTCATGTCGTCTTTTTCTTTATCGTCGTACTTCACGTCCGTCGAATCCAATTGTCCCTGCAGCGCGCGAATGCGCTCCGCCAAGCTGATAGTCTGGTTGTGATAATGCGCAATCTCTGGATCCTCCGGATCCAGCTTGAACGCCTCATCGATGTTCGTCTTGGCCCGCTTCCAGTTCAGCGAAATCGCGTACACCCGGTACAGCCCCAAAAATGCCCGCGCACTCACCAGGCAATTCTTCAGCGGCTTCATGAACGCCGCCTGCGCTTCCGGAATTTTTCCCTGCCGGAACAACACTTCGCCGAGCGCCACCATCGCCGGAGGTTGATCCGGGGTCAGCGCCACCGCTTTTTGCGCCGCGTCGTAAGCGGCCGCCGGATCATTTTTCTCCAGGTACACCCGCGCAATTCCCGCGTAAGCCGCCGCGGCTCCCGCCCCGCCCCCCGCCACAATCGCACTGTACGCCTTAAGTGCCTCATCGAATTTCCGGTCGCGTAAGAGCGTCAGCGCCGCCGACATCGGCGCCGAAACGGGTGCCTCCTCCGCGCTCACCGTGCACACCTTCCCCGTGCTCGCCGGAGCGGCAGCAGACTGCCCGGTTGGCGCTGCAACCGGAGCTGGAGCAGTACCCGGCGCAGCTGCAGCCGCAGGTGCCTGCGCCATCGCCGTCCGCGCCACCAAGCCCGCGCCACCCCAAAGAGACAGAAGCCCAACCAAGCCGCCAGCCAACTTTGCGCACTTCCTACGTTTCCTCATGGATTCTCCCGACACTCACCCAACAATGAATCGCGCGCGCCATTCTGGTCAAGGATAACTCTCCTGTCAATTATTACCGCCCGAGCGGCCCAGCTAAATGCCTCAGATTACCCAGCAGTCTCCGTGTTCTCGATTCTCTCTCTGTGTCCTCCGTGTTAAATCTTTGATCGCGCCTCTGCACCCAATCGACCCTCTTTTCCTAGCCTCTCGGTCCTCCACTCACCGGAATTTGGCCGTCTTCTTGCCCAGCTCCCCACCGAAGTACCACCGCATCGGAACGACAAAAACACGCCGCGACACCTTCCGTTGCGACGCATCCACTCCCAGTCTATAATCCCGCCACGCATGACGCTCTCCGCCGGTAAAAAACTTGGCCCCTACGAAGTCATCGGCCCGCTCGGCGCCGGAGGCATGGGCGAAGTCTATCGCGCCAAGGACACTCGCCTCGATCGCACCGTCGCTCTGAAAGTTTTGCCCACGCATCTCTCCGCCGATCCCGAAGCCAAGCAGCGCTTCGACCGCGAAGCCCGCTCCATCTCTTCCCTCTCGCATCCAAACATTTGCCAACTCTTCGACGTCGGCCATCAAGAAGGTGCCGACTACCTCGTCATGGAATACCTCGAAGGCGAAACTCTGGCCTCGCGCATCCTCAAAGGTCCACTGACCACCGAGCAGGTCCTCAAAATCGGCAGCGAAATTTGCGACGGCCTGCAAAAAGCCCACAAAACCGGCGTCGTCCATCGCGACCTGAAACCCGCCAACATCATGCTCACCAAGACTGGCGCCAAACTGATGGACTTCGGCCTGGCCAAGACCACCCAGCCCGTCGCGCATCCATCGTCGGACATGACCAGCCCGATGCTTTCGCCCGCGCCCAGCGGCCCGCTCACCCAAGCCGGCACCATCGTCGGCACTTTTCAATACATGTCGCCCGAGCAAGTCGAAGGTAAAGACGCCGACGCCCGCAGCGATATTTTTTCTCTCGGCGCCGTCTTCTTCGAAATGGCCACCGGCAAACGTGCTTTCGAAGGCAAAACCACCGCCAGCGTCATCGCCGCCATTCTCGAACGCGAACCACCTCCCGTCTCCAGCATTCAACCCGAATCGCCGCTGATGCTCGACCGCCTGGTGAAAACTTGCCTCGCCAAAGATCCCGACGATCGCTGGCAAACCGCGCACGACGTCAAACTCCAACTCCAAAGTATCGGCGAAGTCGGCTCGCAGTTGCTCTCGAACTCGCGCGCCAGTGGAGCGTTGGCTCCGGGCAGCACCGAGTCCATCGAAGTCGCCAAAGTCGTGGCCGATGCCGCCGCTAAAGCCCAGTCGCGCCGCAATCGCGATCGCGCCTTGCTCATCCTCGGCACCGCGCTCATCACCGCCATCGTCGCCGGGGCCCTCGGCTATCTGGCTCATCCCGGAAAACCAGAAACCAAACTCGCCGCCTCCATCGCCTTCGCCCCAAATCTCGGCGTCGAGCCGTACAACGTCTCTTTCTCCTTCTCGCCCGAGGGTGACAAATTCGCTTTCTCTGGCGTCGGCGATGACGGCCGCAGCAATCTTTACCTTCGCCGCCTCGATACTGAAACGCCACAGCTTTTCCCCGGCACCGAAGGCGCCACCTATCCTTTCTGGTCGCCCGACGGCCACTCCATCGGCTTCTTCGCCGATAAAAAACTGAAACGCATCGACGTCGCCAGCGGCACCGTCTCCACCATCACCGACGCCCCCGCCGGCCGCGGCGCCACCTGGAATCGCGACAACCTAATTCTTTTCACGCCCTCCAACGAGTCCGGCCTCAATACCGTAAGCGCCTCCGGCGGCACTCCTACTCCCATCACCACCGTCGACTCCGGCGGGGGCAGCGACCGCGTTCCTTATTTCTTGCCCGACGGCAAACACGCCCTTTTTATTCGCAGCACCCGGCAATTCACCATCGCCGGTGAGATCTACGTCGTCGACATCACCACCAAAAAAACCGAAAAGCTTCTCGACTCCGACAGCGAAGCGCAATACGCCGACCCCGGCTACATTCTTTTCTCCCGCGACGGCAACCTCATGGCTCAGCCATTTAACGCCGGCAGCCTGAAACTTAGCGGCGAACCGGTCGTCGTCGCCCAGCAAGTCGCCTTCAACGCCTATCGCCGCTCGTCGCAATTCGCCGTCTCGAACACCGGGCTGGTGCTCTACGCGCCGGATTCCGGTACCCGCATTCGCCAGTTCACCTGGTACAACCTTGAAGACGGCAACGAAATCGGAAAAATCGGCGACCCCGTCCGCGTCACCGACACCGTGTTGTCTCCCGACGAGCATCACGCCGCCGCCGTGGTCTGGTCCGGCAAAAGCTCCTCCGTCGCCAGCGAACGTGCCATCTGGATTTACGATCTCGCTCGCGGCGCCTCCACTCGACTCACCTTTGCCGCTGGCGCCTTCGACAATCCGGTCTGGTCGCCCGACGGCCAGACGGTTTATTTCATCAACTACCGCGACCTCAGCGTCCTACGCGAAGCGGTGAGCGGCGATTCCGATGTCGCCAAGATTTTTGCCGACAATCTGTCTCACGGCCTGTCCGCGGTTACGCCCGACGGCCAGCAACTCGCCATTTCTTCTCAGATTCCCCGTGATTTTCGCATTGACCTCCTGCCGCTCCAGGCCGCACCCGTGCCGGTCACTTTCCTCGGCGGCGATTCCAATTTCCGCGAGGCCATTTTTTCCCCCGATGGAAAATGGGTTTCCTACTTGTCCGACCAGACCGGACGTTACGAGCTCTACGTCACCACCTATCCCGATCACAAAGGGAAATGGCAAATTACCAAGGAAGGCTTGAGCACCGGTGGCTGGCTGAAGACCCCAAATCAACTCGCCTACGTCGGCGGCGATTCCAAACTTTACGTCGTCGATGTCGCCATCCACGGCGCCGACCTCGAAGTCCTCAAAACCCGCAACGTCTTCGGCGGCCGCCAACTCCCTCCCCTCACACAATTCCTGAACATTGCCAACCTCATCACCAAAGACGGCAAACGCCTCCTCTTCCCCAAAACCACCCAAGACTCCAAACAAAATCTCCTAACCCTAATCACCAACTGGTCCGCCGACCTAAAAAAACCATGACCCCTCGCTGCGCCTTTGACTTTCACGCTTCGGTTTTCGTTGTCATCCCGACAGAGGCGCGCCTTCTGTGCCGACGAGGGATCTCTCTTCGATTTCAGAATTCGCCCGGCCTCCAACCCGCGAGCACATGCCTCTAACCGTCGGCACCCAACTCGGCCCCTACGAAATCCTAGGCCCCCTCGGAGTCGGCGGCATGGGCGAAGTCTACCGCGCCCGCGATTCCAAACTCGGCCGCGAAGTCGCCCTCAAAGTTCTCCCGGCCGCCTTCGCTTCCGACGTCGAACGCATGGCCCGCTTCAAACGCGAAGCCCAAGTCCTCGCCTCGCTGAATCATCCCAACATCGCCGCCGTCTACGGCATGGAAGACGGCACCATCTCGACCGATAAATCCGCCGCGGTCCATCTCGATCCCAACAGCAGCTCGCGTACTCCGCTGGTCGTCGGCACTCCGCCCGCTCTCGTCATGGAACTCGTCGAGGGCCCCACGCTCGCCGAGCGCCTGCGCCAACGCCGCATCGAACTCGAAGATTCCCTGCCCATCGCCCGCCAGATCGCTGAAGCGCTCGAAGCCGCCCACGATGGCGGCATCATTCATCGCGACCTGAAGCCCGCCAACATCAAAATCCGTCCCGACGGCGTGGTAAAAATTCTCGACTTCGGCCTGGCCAAAGCCATTCAAGGCGATCCCGCTTCGAGCGACCTGCAAAATTCTCCGACCATCACTTATATGAGCACTATGGCCGGAACCATTCTCGGCACCGCCGCCTACATGTCACCCGAGCAGGCCAAAGGCAAACCGCTCGATCGCCGCACCGACGTCTGGTCCTTCGGCTGCGTCCTTTTCGAAATGCTTTCCGGCAAGCAAGCCTTCACCGGCGAAACGTCTTCCGACGTTCTCGCCGACGTCATCCGCGGCGAACCGCGCTGGCAGGAGCTGCCGGAATCGACGCCCACGCGCCTCACCGACCTGATCCGCCGCTGCCTGCAAAAAGATACCAAGCAACGCCTGCAAGCCATCGGCGAAGCACGCATCGCCATCGAACAAACGCTCGCCGAAGTCACCGTCGCCGCCAATTCTCCCGACGGCACAATTTCTCCCGTCGCGTCCGGCGTGCATCCTCAACCCATCGCTTCGGCCGTCGCTTCCGCTTCCCACATCTCAAGTCCCGCATACGCAACACCAGCAGTCGCAGCAACTGCGCAGTCGACGCCAGCCGCGCGCTCCGCAAACATTTTGCCCTGGGTTCTCGCCGCGATTTTCGCCGGCCTCGCCGCCTGGCTCGGCTTCACCGAAATGACGCAACTGAAACATCCCGCCTCCGCCATCGTCACCCAACTTCTGCCCCCGGAGACCGAGACCTTCGCCCTCACCGGAAATTACGCCGGCCCGCCGCAACTTTCTCCCGACGGCCGCTACCTCGCCTTCGTCAGCTCCAACAAAGAAGGCCTGCGCCGCCTCTGGGTTCGCGCGCTCAGCGATCCCAAGCTCCAGCTCATCGCCAATTCCGACGGCGCCACCGAACCTTTCTGGTCGCCCGACTCGCGCTCGGTCGGCTACTTCGCTTCCGGCAAAATGTATCGCGTCGACATCGCCGGCGGCTCGCCGCGCCTGATCACCGACGCCACCAACGGCCGCGGCGCCTCCTGGAGCCCGAACGGCACCATCCTCTACGGCCCCAATCCCTCGATGGGGCTGTGGACCGTCGCCGATTCCGGCGGCGTCGGCGTGCCCTTCAGCAAAGTTGACCCAGCCGTGCCAGCCGTGCATTCGCCCAATCGTCGCTGGCCCCAGATCCTTCCCGACGGCTCCCACTTCATCTGCTTCGCGCGCTCCGACATCTCGGCCTCCGAATCCGGCATCTTCGCCGGCTCGCTCGGCGGCGGCCCGCTGAAGCTGGTGATCCACACCGACTCCAGCGCGATCTACGCGCCTCCCGGCTACTTGCTGTTCGTGCAGGGCGGAGTGCTGGTGGCGCAGAAGTTCGACCTCCGCAGCTTGTCCGTTTCCGGCGAACCGCTCCCGCTGGCCCAGCACGCCGAAGTCAACGCCATCATCTACCGCGGCATCATGAGCGCCTCCGACACCGGCCTACTCGTCTTCGCCACCGGCAGCGGCGCGCAAGGCACCTACACCATGAATTGGATGGACCGCAGCGGAAAGATTCTCGGCACCATCGGGGATCCTGCGGAATATTCCGACCCGCGCATTTCGCACGACGGCACCAAACTCGCCGTCAGCATCGACACCGGCGAAGGCGGCAACAACATCTGGGTCATCGACCTGCTGCACGGCACGCGCAACCGCGTCACCTTCGGCAATGGCATCAACGGCAGCGCGGCCTGGTCGCCCGACGATAAATTTCTGACTTTTTCTTCGGGCCGCAACGGAACCTATCAGCTCTATCAGCAGCCGGCCGACGGCTCCGGCGAAGCCCAGCGCCTGACCGACGGCACCAGGCCGGAAGTTTCCGGCTCCTGGTCGCGCGATGGAAAAATCCTGGCCTACACCGTGCCCTCCGGCAGTGAAGGCAAGAGCCAGATCTGGCTGCTGCCCGCGAGCGGCAAGCCGGCCGCATTCATTCAGGGCAACTACGACGTTTTGAATCCGGTGATTTCTCCCGATTCAAAATGGCTGGCGTTTTCTTCCAACGAAACCGGCCACGACGAAATCTACGTGGTGCCGCTGGCCGGCGGCCCCGGCAAATGGCAAGTCTCCTCCGGCGGCGGCATCGAGCCGCGCTGGTCCGCCAAGGGCGACGAAATTTCCTACATGTCATCCACTGGCGACTTGATGCTCGCCACCCTGAAACCCACCGCCAATTCCATCGCCGTCGGCAACGGCACCAAACTCTTCCACGTCGGCGAAACCTCCGCGCTGAACATTTTCCGCTACGACCTCGCCCCCGACGGCAAGCGCTTCCTGATCATGAGCGTCGGCGCCCCCGCCCAGTCCGAGCCCCTAACGGTAGTCACCAACTGGACCGCCCTGCTGCCGAAGTAGCTCGCTTCCTTCGTGCGCCGCGAAAGCGGCGTGCTTTGTGGCGCCCGGCTTCAGCCCTGCCCATAGGATGGTCGCGGAGCGACGTACATTCATGTGCAGCGAATCGCGTCCGCTTTTGACCCCGTTCGCGCACGCCTTTGACTTTGGTCGCTGCGCCAAGCCGCCCCGCGTGGAGTTGACACCGCGCATACGTACTCGTTAAGGTATCCGCAACGCAGCGCATCCGTGGAGGCGCCACATGGCCGAACTCACCGAAATTCAGAAACACATGCTGAAGACTTTTCTGTGGTTGCGCATCGGCATCGGAGCGATCGGCATTTTGTTTCCGTTCTGGCTGTGGGGCGTCGGAGGCGTCGTCTACCACCTGCCGCTGGCCGATTCGATGAGCGCCTACTACCACGCGACGACGTGGTGCATGGACCCGCGCTCGCATAGTGACGCGTCGCAATGTGTGGGACATGTGCTGACTCGCGGGAGCAGGGCCGATGCGCGACTGGTTCGTCGGCATTCTCTTCGCCATCGGAGTGGGCCTGGCGCTGATCAAAGGCTTCAGCGTGTGGGAAGACTGGATGCTGACCATCGCCGGCGCCCTGGCGGTGGTGGTGGCGACCAACCCCATGCCGTGGCTGCCCGCCACGGACACTGGGTGGGATATTCACTACATCGCCGCGATCACTTTTTTCGTGCTGATCGGCCTGACCATTTGGTTTTGTTCCGGCAAGACCCTGAAATACATGCCGCGAAATTCCGAACAAGGAAAAATGGATCAAGTTTTTTCGCACCATTTACTCCGCGTTCGCCATCGCCATGCCGGCGTCGGCGGGCCTGGCTTTTCTGGGCTACAAATACTGGCACTGGGATCAAGGCATTTTCGTGGCGGAAGCTGCTGGCGTCGTCACCTTTGGCCTCTACTGGCTGGCCAAAACCTGGGAACTCAGCAAGAGCGACGTCGAACGCCGAGCCATGCGCGGCGAAATCGCTATGAACACGATGACGGTGAAATAGCGCACTCCGACCAAGGTCCGATGCGCGACCGGTTTGTCGGCCTGCCTCAGGACATTTTTAGGCGGAGGCTGTCGGCGTAATTTCCTTCGGCGCGTATTGGCTGTTAAAGACTAAAGAACTTAAGCTGAGCGACGTAGAAGGCCGGGCCATGCGCGGGGAGCTGTTAGAGGACACATCGAAGTTGCAATAGGCGGCCGATGCGCGCACCCTTAGGTCAGCAGTCCGGAACCCGGTCCGCAGAATCTGTAGACGGTTCGATCAGGAGGAATTATGACCAACGCAACGCAAGCCCGGGTTCCCAAGATCGGCGACCACGTCACCGACAGCCAGCACCAAGGCGCCTTCGAAGTCGTCTTCGTCAACGCCCTGATGCAAACCGCCAACATCCGCCTAATCGACGGCACCGCCCACGTAGTCCCCAACGTCCCCTGGTCCGCGCTAACCCTCGCCCCGAAAAAGTAATCCCCGCTGACCGCACACCCTATCGAGCGCGAGCCATGGTGATGGCTGCGTATCCGTTCGCCGCGATCGTGCTGTGTCAACAGATGGCAGCCTCAGTGCGGCCTCAATCGCTCCCTGCCGTAAGCGCCTTGTTGACATGGTAGCGTGGGTCGCTCGTCTTGATATCGAATGCGGCGCCTAATCGCTGGAACACTTTCGTGTCGGTGTTGTGTAGCAGTAGGTATTCGGCAACTAGGTCCCGCAGTATTTTGTAGGCGAAGTGGTTCGAGTCGATGGCTTTGAGACGCTGGTAAATTTCGGCTTCAGGGGCTCCTCTGAAGTGTTCGAGTCGAATCGCGAGATGTATAAGTTGAACCGACGTGAAGTCAGCGTAGTTTGCTTTCACATCTTCGAACGTTAACTCGAGTTCCCTGAGCCCCACCGAATTGCAAATTCTCTTAATCATCCCGTAGGCCACGGCACCAGTTAGCCAGATGAGCGCTTGGTCAGCGGACATGGCAGCTTCTTCCGCGGTCGCTAGGGGATGTCTTTCCACGTAGATCGCAGCAAACACATTGCGGAGGTAGTCGCGCTGCGTGTTCGCAAGCTCGGTGAACCGGCCGAGCGTGCGTAGTCCCAACAAGTAACACGCCTCGGCGAGCCGATACTTCGGCTCTCCCTCGAGAACGCCCGGAAAATTTCGGAGCACCTGGCCCATCACCCTGATTGATTGCAGCGCGATATGTGCTTTCACAATCTCGTCGAGCCCGTCCGAGTACGGCACGCGGTGCAGAGAAGTACGGTACGTATTTTCGGGAATCTTTCCCTCAGCGGCGTCCTGTTGAAGGCGGTAGCGTTCTCGGTTCGATGCAATGTCATTAGAAGGCAGCAATACCTTGGCCGGCTTCTCAGTCGTAGCTTATTCACGAAGTCGACATCCTGTTCCAGCCTACTCGGAGCTGTACTCGCGTAAATTGCTGCCGCGTTCGACAGTAGGCGCTCGATAAGCTCGGAGTCGCGGGTCAGGTAAAGATAAAACATCACAATGTTGGTGAAATCGTTGTAAATCAATTTGTCCGTAATATCATTGAGTTCTTCTCGCAAAGCTGGCTTCTTAGCGATCCGCTCACTAAAGTACCGGGCCACGAAATAGGAGTAGGCGCCGCGATATCTAAAATGGAATCCTTCACTGCTCTTGACGAGAAGTTGTGCGCCGAGCAGGTCCGCCAACACGGACGATTCAGCCACTCTCATCTTGTGCACATCACAGTATTCGGTGTGCAGCTCGCTGAACTCCTGAGGTGATAAGAACGACCGGTCCTGTTTGAACAGGAAGTATGTGACCCTCGAAACGTACGTGTACATCATTCCAATTTCGATTGAGCGGTTACTGACCTCTGCGAGATGGGTTGTGATCAGGGCTTCAAGAATATGGCCGTAGGAACCGATGTTTTGGGTTGATGCACCGGGGCTCGCGTCAGCCTGCAATAGACCAACTAGTAGAATGGGGTATGCAGGCAAGAGGCCTTTTCCAATTACGGTTAATATCTTGTGCTCGCTGACGGCCACGGCGTAGTGAAACTCGGAAGGGTCGCTGGATTGCTCAGCACCAATTGCGTGCCATTTTTCGATTAGCTTCCCCGTGAGTCTTCTCCCAAACTCTTTGATTTCGCAGTATTCAAAATCCGTAAAAACACCTTTCAGGGAGCCGGGCTCTGCGATCTCGTCGAGGGCTAGCGGGCGATCAGTGAAAATAATCACTTTGCCGAAAAACTGATTCAGGAATCGAACGATGTGGGCTCTTCCTTTGGCGCTGTACCTAACGTCTTGCCAGTCGTCCACGATTACGACTCGTTCTCCCGCCTCTACCGCAAGATACCTCTCCACCGCGTGATCGCCGTATTGAGTTGCCACTGCATTCCGAATGACTTTTCTAATGTCTTTTTCACTGAATCCCCGAAAATCGCTTCCTGGGATCAAAATGGGGATTGAGGTACCGTCTCCGTAGAGGTCGCGGTACAAACGTTTCTGCTGATGCTCGAGTCTTACCGATATTAGTGTCCCCGATAATTAGAACTCGTCTGCGCTGACCGCATATGATCCAGGATGTTCTCGCTATACACGAGTCTCGGCGTGATCGTAGGCTTGCTGATGGTGTTCACTGAGATGGTCGGATAAATAAACAAATCATCGAGGTCGAGCACGTGCTTGTTTCGGTGGCGAATCGGCAACGCGGTCTCAGTCAAGAAAGACAGATATGCTTCATCGATCTCAAACTGCTTCCTGTGAAGCAGCTTATTTCGAACGAATACGTGGGATCCGTTCGACTCAGGCATATACAAATCGCCGTCCCATCGCAGATGCCACCACTCATAGTTCTTAGTGCTTGTATCAATTGATATAAGGTTGAAGCTTGATTCCATGCTGCCGCTCTCTTGCAGCACGCCCCCTTCGACGTATTGAATAGACCCAGAAACATCATGAACTTTTTGATAGGACTCGTGACGGTGTTCATGACCAGTAAGAACCACATCCTGATGACACCTCGATCGCGCGACGAATCGCAATCGTATTCTCCGCCGCAAACCAACCGTATGGATGGTGGAGCATGGAAATCGTCAAATCGGCGCTATCATCTGGCGGCGGAATCGCGGATAGAGGAAACACCAGTCGGCCACGCTGCTCGCGGATTCGTTGACACCCAAGCGGAATTGAACGTGTTCAATCGAAGTATTTTCTTGTCCACAATAAAAACATGGGACCGGACAAGATAGTCTTTCGACGTACGAGAGCCTTCTCCCGTGAAAGCTGCTTCAAACTTGAAATAGGCAGCCTGCACCGAAACGAGTTGCCTAGCAGTCTCGCCACCAGGGTCTATTGTTGCGAGCTTCTCTCGGGAAGAGGACAAAAGAATCTGCCGCGTGTCCGGTTCGGCTGTTAAATCAAGATCGTGATTCCCAGGCGTCACCGCCACGAATACCTGTCTACCGTTCTGCTGAAGCTCCGATTTCACGTCCCGAAGAAATTTCTCAACGAGATCGTATTGGTCAGAACGGCCCGAAAATGCGCAGTCCCCAGAGATGGCCAGCACGTACGCGTCCGAAGGTGGGGCGTTATTGAGAACCGCCGTGGCGATTGCCTTTCCTCGAGTGAGAACTTGGTCGTCGGCTTGCCTAACGTGGATGTCACTCAAATGGACTACGCAAATCTTCATTCGGGAATTATACACCTCGAGGGCTTGGCGACTATTGGCCCCTCTTCCATATACTACAGTCTTACGATATCTATATGATTCACTCACCATACTACGGTGCACGTTGAACGAGCCGCGCTCGTTGCCTACCGGGGCATACAAACGCTGAGAGGCGCATCCGTGGGGTGTGGGGTGTGGGGTGTGGGGTGTGGGGTGTGGGGTGTGGGGTGTGGGGTGTGGGGTGTGGGGTGTGGGGTGTGGGGTGTGGGGTGTGGGGTGTGGGGTGTGGGGTGTGGGGTGTGGGGTGTGGGGTGTGGGGTGTGGGGTGTGGGGTGTGGGCTGATGCGGGTGGAGAGGCGCGTTCGCTGGGGCTGGTGGGGGGCGGGGCTGGGGGGCGTTCGCTGCGCGCGCGGGGGTGGGGAGATTTGCGGGATTTATTTTTCGGCGGCGGGGGCTACGACGTAGACGTACTCGAGCGGGGCGGCGCCGGTGTTCTTTACGTTGTGGCGGGTGGCGGGAGGAATGTAGGCGATGGTTTGCTCGGCGAGGGGCAGGGCCGGGGCGCCTTCGATTTGCGCTTCGCCGCTGCCGCGCAGGATGACCAGAGTTTCTTCGTTGCCGCCGGTGGTGTGCCAGCCGACGGTGGCTCCGGGCGCGAGGCGGACGAATCCGCTGCGCAGGCCGGCGGTTTGCGGGAAGCCGCGCAGCAGCGGACAGTCGTCGGTCGCGCGATCGCGCGCTTCGTTAGACGAACAGGCGGCGGTGGACATGGTGGTGGCGCGGTGCGCCGGCGGCGCGCTTTGCTGCGAGGAAATTGCGAGCGGCGTGGCGGCGAGGAACCCGAGGAAGACGACCAGCAGAGTGAGAGATTTCATGTGATGCGGCACCTCGGCGGAGAAGTATTTTGCGCCGGGGAAGTTTACAACACGCCGAAGTCAAAAGCCTGCGGAACGGCGTCGGGAAGGCGACGCGATTTGCCCCGCTTAGAGGACGTCGCTTCGCGACGACGGCTTCGGCACGGCTGAAGCCGTGACCTGACGGGCCATGACCTGCAGAACACGATAAGCGGGATAGGCTCTCAGCCTGTCTGCACCGCACTTCCAGTGCGGTGTGCCGTTCGTGTTTTGAACTTCCGGGCGGCCCATCCCTCGCGCATTTTGCGAAGGACAGGGTTTTGAATTCGCTTTTGAATTTGTTTTGTATTGCGCTTCAGTTCACGTCGTCATCCCGACAGAGGCGCGTTGTTTGCGGCGACGAGGGATCTCTCTTCGCTTTGGAAGGGCGGGGCTTCAGCCCCGCCAAAAGTCCGTCGCGACGCGACGTACATCTAAGTCGCGCGAACCGCGTCGTCTCTCAGACGCCGTTCGCGCCTGCCTTTCGGCCGCGCCTTTCGACAACCGCACACGAAATAAAAGCCCCACCCTTCGCGTGAATCTGCGCGAAGGATGGGGCAGCTTCAAAACCGGCGCACAACCTGCTGCGCTTAGTCTTCCAGGACTTTTTCTACCTGGCCGACTTTCTTCTGAACTTTTCCTGCGATCTTCTCGCTGGTGCCTTCGTCTTGCAGGCGCGGATTGTTGGTGGTCTTGCCGACTTGCTCTTTCACTTTGCCTTTCACTTCGTGCAACGTGCCTTCCGCTTGGTCTTTTGTGCTGTTATTCATGGAAGCCTCCAAAAGGGCGAATGCGAAATGTGTCGCAAGCCCATTGTGCGGCGCGGGCGGCTTGGCGGCCATACGGGATTCGCCCCAAGGTGGCAGGAGAAACTACTTAGGCGGCTGTGCGCTGCGGCGGCGCGATTTTGATTTGAAATACGGTGGGCCATTGCTTGCCGGTGACGAAGAGGCGGTCGCGCGCGGCGTCGTAGGCGATGCCGTTCAGCACCGATTCGGCGTCGACTTTTTTCTCTTGCGGCAGAAGGCCGGCCAGGTTGATCCAGGCGATGACGTGGCCGTCGTCGGGCGAGATGCGCGCGATGCGGTCGTCGTGCCAGACGTTGGCGTAAATTTCGCCCTGGATGAATTCGAGTTCGTTGAGTTTTTCCACGGCGGAGAGGCCGTCATGCACCGTGAGCGTGCGCACCGGCTGGAACGTTTCGGGATTGCGAAAAGTGAGCGTGGAAGAGCCGTCGCTGGTGATGATTTCTTTCGCGGTGCGGGTCATGCCCCAGCCTTCGCCGTCGTAGCTGAATTGTTTTATTTTTTTGAAGGTGGCGCGGTCGTAGACGAAACAGATTTTCGAGGTCCAGGTCCATTCGTAGAGGTACGGGCCCCAATCGATGATGCCTTCGCCGAAATAATCGCGCGGGATGTAAAGTTTGCGGACGACGCGGCCGGTTTCGGGTTGGATCGCGAGGATGGCGGAGTGCCCTTCGCGGCCGGTGCCCTCGTAAAATAATCCGTCGAGGTAGAAAAAACCTTCGGTGTAGCTGTCGATCGAGTGCGGTAAGCGCGCGACGATGGTGTAGCCCAGCGTCGGCGCCGGCGTTGGATCTGGCACGACCAGTTTGCGCGGGGTGGTCGGCGAAGCCTCCGCACCCTGCGCGAGTAAACGCGATTCGCCGCGAGCGCTCAGCCCGAGCGCCAGAGCCGCGCCGCACGCGCACCACGTCATGAATTGCTTAGCGGTCATCCAAGACACATTTCATCATCATGCGGCGAAGGATCGGGTACCCGATGAGGATCTGGGCACCAGCCCGGTTTCCTCACTTTGCATTTTTGCCGGCGTCCTTGAAGTCAATAAACACCACCGCTCCAGTTCCCTTCGCGGTGATTTTTGCCGACGCACCGGTGGGCAGCCATAAGACTTCGCCCCCATGAAGTTTCGTCGCCGCTTGATGGGGCATATTGATTTTGAAGTCGGAACCATCGCTGGCGATGACCAACTCCGGAGCATCGGCCGCCTTTGTCTCGCAATGAATGCCATCTGTCAGCGAGACGGTAGTAACGGAAATCTCGTCAGTGGCGAACGCGCGCTTCGAAGAGAATACATTCGAGATGCTCTTCAGCGCCGGATTAAGCTCCGAATTGCACTCGCCGAGCGGCCCATCGACGATGTGCTCGCAAAGATTTGTGGGCGTGCCTTGTGGCAGCAGCAGCTCGACGGTGATGTTGTTGAATGAAGAATCGTTCAGGGGCCGAATCGCATGCGCGAACCCGCCTTTGGAATAATTAATCTGCCGATCTTTCTGCACCACTTCTGCTTCCGGCTTGCCGGCCACGGCGTTCATCAAATCGTTGGCGCCCAGGCTCACGGTGACGTACGGCAGGTCGTGCCGGTGCAAAAGCGTCGCTTCGTGCGCCGGAACGCTGACGCGGAAGACGCGCACGTAAGCATTCTCCAAAAGTAATTTGTGATGCGGCTCTTCCCCGGTCGCCACACTTTGGGTCACGGGCGCGTTCTGCGGAACCGCAAGAAGCGCCATCAAACTTAGGACGAGTGCCTTCATAGATTCTCCGTAGGCCGGATTCTAGCGAGGATTGCGCCTTCCGTAAAATGGTCTTAGCATTTCCCATCCCACGTTGGCGCGCGCCCAGTAAATCAGAGTGAATCCCAGCGAACTAAAAGACTGACCGGTTCTCGCGGAGTGCGGTGGCACGTCCGCCTCACAGGACGTACCACCGCCGGCCACCCAAGTTCTCTTCCAGCAATACGAAGCCTCGAACGAAAGCGCTTCACCACGGCGCATGATTACTTGTCCGAGCCTACGCGTTGCCGGATATGCGGGCGAGGCCGGCGGTGGTCCCCGCCTTCGGCGGGTGCCTCCGCACTCCGCGAGAACCGCGCATGGCGTTTCAAAAGGCAAACAGCCGAGGCTCCACCCTTCGCGAAAGACGCGAAGGATGCGCCACCCGCCTGTTCGTCCGTACAGTGCCATCCTCGATACGAAAACAATCTGTTACAACCGCAACTCGCTGCCACGCTTTTATGATGAAGTTTGACGGGTCACAGATTGGCTGCGACTCAGGAGGCTTCGTCTGTGGAACGCGAGCAAGATTACGACCGGCCGCCCGTTAATGTGTCTGGCAAAGAACAATTCCTGACTTGGCTCGGGCTTGTTACCGGGTCCATGGCAATTTTCTTTCTATGGATTTTCTTGCGCGACAAACCGTTCGGGCTTCAGATCACCGCGCTGGTTGGGTACAGCGGCTTAACCTTCTTTCAGGTCTTCTGCGATTCGAAGGCATTCAAAGGGTACAGCCTGCGCCTGCCGGCGGTCCGACGGAAGCTCCCTGACCTACTCGTCGTCCACTCAGGCTTCCTGCTGCTCGTGTTTGTAGTGTTTACTTCAGCCCTCTCCGTGCGCCCGCACTTGTCACCGGCTTCGAACTTCCATGATCCAAAGCACCCTGACGAAACCTGGCTCGATATGCTGCTCATCTTCGCAGCGCCTGCCGTATGTATGGGCGAGACCTATATTTGCCGAGGAATTTTGCGGCGTAGCATTGCGGCGGAAAACGGCACGGAAACCGACCGGGACTAAAGCAGGGGACCCAAAAGACTGACCGGTTTTCGCGGAGTGCGGTGGCACGTCCGCCTCACAGGACGTACCACCGCCGGCCACCCAAGTTCTCTTCCAGCAATACGAAGCCTCGAACGAAAGCGCTTCACCACGGCGCACGATGACTCTGTCCGAGCCTACGCGTTGCCGGAGTGTGCGGGTGAGGCCGGCGGTGGTCCCCGCCTTCGGCGGGTGCCTCCGCACTCCGCGAGAACCGCGCGTGGCGTGCCTTGACAGGGTGTGGACTCAAACGATCAAGCTTACTCGTTGATTTGTCGAAGAGCTATTGGGGTTTCGGCGCGTCCGCGGGAGCGGGCGCCCGGTTCCGCATCCGCGCCCTTCGGCTTGCCGATGGTTTGAATGGTTTGCACGTTAAACTTCTTGTAGTCGGAGTAGCGCGTCGATTCGTCGGCGCGAATGCCCTTCACCAGCAGGAAGCGCACGTCGACGTGAACTTCCTCGTAGGTCGGCAGCCAGACTTCTTCGTTCACGAATTCCTGCTCCAGAATAATGCGCGTGCCTTTTTCGACGTTGGCCAGCAGGCCGCCGGCGATTTTCACGTCGCTGACGAAAAAGGCGTCGAGCCGCGCGACGTCCAGAGCTTTTTCGTCGATCCAGATCACGCCGCCCAGCTTGGTGATGATTTTTTCCATCATGCGTGCGCGGCTTGAATTCGACGTTCGGCTCGAAATCGAAAACCAGCACGTCGGCGCCGCGAAAACGTTCGCGCCGCGGATTCACGAACTGGCAGGCGCGCAGAAAAGTCTCCATGGAGACTTCCGTCTTCGTTCGGGTCCTTCCCTTCTTCCTGGGCCTTTTCGTCCTTCTTTTCTTTTTTGTCCGCGCGCTTTTCCAGCTCTTCAATCTGCTTCAGCACCCGGGCTTCTTCTTTTTTCTTTTCGTCGTCGCTCAGCAGCTTGCCGTCTTTTTTCACCAGGGTCGAAACTTCCTCGCCGTCCAGATAAAAGAAGGTGGACTCCTTCACTTCCGGCGGCTTGGGTTTGCCGCTGCCTTCGTATTCGAAAGTGGTTTCGACTTTGGTGCCGGCGTAGTTCTCCTTCATTTTGTCGATGGCTTTCTGGTTGTTGTCGATCTTGATGAAAAGTTCCTTCAAATCCGGCAGGACGACCTGAGCCTTCTTGGGAAAATCGAAGGTGCGCTCGCCGACGCGTTCGTTGATCGCCGCACGGTTCACCGCGATTTTGAAATCGTCGGCCCCGCGGCGCAGCTCGATCGCATACGGAACTTGAATGCCATTCACCGGACGATAATCATCGTAGAGAATTTCCTGCTGGATGCCGCCGACCAGCGCGGTTTCTTTCACGATCAAATGCGTCTGCGCGTCGAAAAATACCTGCCGCTTGGCGCCCGCCGGAGAAGTGACTTCGATCTCCGCCGCTTCCCTGCCGCGCACCTGCGCGGTGCCGACGTACGCCACCACCAGCCGGTTTTTCTTGGGATTCATCAGCCGCGTGTTGTAAAAACGCGCGGCGGCTTCGATCTGCAATCCCTCAGGACCCACCAGCGTGCCAATTTCCCCGCGCGCCGTTTCGCGCCACGCCGATTTTCCATTGAACGCCTCAATCCAGCCGTGCTCGCCGGCCAGCATTTCGGAGTAGTAGCGGTTCGGCAATTTGGTCTCGAAGGTATACGTCGCCGCCCCCGCGCCAGTGGGCGCAGCGCCAGCCGCGACCGTGTCTCCAGTAGAAGCGCCGCCCGACGAAGCCGCCGCCTTCACATCACTCACACTAGCCGGAGCCTTGCCATTAATCTCCGTCACGATTCCATCGAGCCGCAGCGTCTCCACCTTCGAGAGTTTCCCGCCGCCGCCCTCCGCCTTGGCATACGCCCCCAAAATCTTGGACACGTCGCCCGAACCCGCCTGCGCCGACGCGACTCCAGCCGCCGGCCCCATCCACACCGCCAGCGCACAAGCCATCACGACCGCAAATCTTAGTGTCATCTTCATTCGCCTGCGCACACTCATCCTCACAAGTGTACATACGTCTGAGCGCCAATAAAGTTCCCTGCCAAATGCGTTCCGGGTTGCCAGTCGAAGCTCGGGGTTGACTCGCTCAGCGCACCTACTCCAAGAGTCGAGGCAGTTCGGGGAACGGATCGTCGTCCGGAAGGACGCGCAGACGCCGGTCTACTGGGGGTGTCCAGTTGACTTGAAATAGTTTTCCGACCGCGACAAATCAGGAGCGATCTTGAGACAAAATTGCTGCGGCGGTGATTCACATCGGTAGACCGACTCCGGCGCAGGCGATTCCATTGCGCATATTGCCTTCGGGTACCAGGAGTGAAGCGAGCACGCAGGCGATCCTCACGGTGCCGTCGAATCTCCCCCGTTTACGATTCGGCACCTCCGCGTGGATTGATCCTGAAGTCGTCTCGCGTTTCGGACGATTAACGTATCGAAGAACGGTGTGCCGCCCTTAACCGCCCGTGGCGGCCGGCTATGGAGCTGGGCATGACCCGATTCCGGAAGAAGCTGACGCGATGAAAAAAAAGCGCCTGGGTGAGATCCTCCGCGAACGCGACCAGGTCTCCGCGGACGGCCTCAACAAAGCGATTCAAGATCAGCAGGGCAAGCTCATCCATTTGGGTGAGTTGCTGCTGGACCGCGGCCTGGTGTCGAAGGAGAACCTGGCCACGGCGCTAGCGGAAATCTCGCAAGTACCCTACGTCGACGTGCACTCGCTTTCCATCGAAGATTCCACGCTGAACCTGATTCCCCGGGCCATGGCCAGACGTTGCTGCGCCCTGCCGCTTGAAGTGCGCGGCGCGAAGCTGCTGGTCGCTCTCGCCGAACCGCAGAACCTGCAGATCATCGATGAACTGCGCTTCAAATGCGGCATGGCCATCTTACCGCGCCAGGGATTTCGACGGGAACTGGACGCGGCTATCGATCGCCTGTACGGCCCGGCCGAACCGGTCCTGACCCAGAGCGAAGATTCGTCGGGCACCGCGCGCCGCAGCGATGCGGCCGGCGCCCAGCCGGAAATGGAATTCATTTCCTTCAGCTCGCAGGAACGCAACGTTCAGGCCATGCGCGAAGTGCAGTCGGAGTTGGCCCAGAAATCCAAAACCACTCCGGCGGTGATGGTCGTTTCCCAGATGATCAAGGCCGCCGCCGAACGCCGGGCCAGCGACATCCACGTCGAACCGCAAATGGACGGCACCGCCGTGCGCTTCCGGGTCGACGGCATGCTGCGCGATTACCAGCGGCTGCAAAAAGTGCTGCAGAATTCGGTGGCCTCCCGCATAAAAATTCTTTCGGATATGGACATCGCCGAACGCCGCGCGCCGCAGGATGGGCGCTTCCTGGTGAAAATCGGCGGACGCCGCATCGACCTGCGCGTTTCCACCCTGCCCACCCAACACGGCGAAAAAGTCGTAATGCGCTTGTTGGAGGGCGAAGCGCCGCTGCAGGATTTAGCCAATCTCGGATTTCCGAAGTGGATTGAAGAACGCCTGCTGCCGATGTTGCATCTGCCGCAGGGCATGATTCTGGTCACCGGCCCGACCGGTTCGGGCAAGAGCACCACTCTCTATTCCGCGCTCAATTTGATTCGGCGGCCTTCGATCAACATCACCACCGTCGAGGATCCGATTGAATACGCCGTGCCGGGCTTGAACCAGGTGCAAGTCAATACCAAAGCGGGCCTGACTTTTGCCGGCTCGCTCCGCTCCATCCTGCGCCAGGATCCGGACGTGATCATGATCGGCGAAATTCGCGACAAGGAAACCGCGGAGATCGCGCTGAAGGCGGCGCAAACCGGGCACTTGCTGCTTTCCACCCTGCACACCAATGACAGCATCTCGGCCTTGACGCGTCTGCTCGATCTCGGCGTGCCCGGCTACCAGCTCGCCACTTCGCTTACCGGCATCGTGGCCCAGCGGCTGATTCGCCGCCTCTGCGCCTGCCACAAGGCGGTGCCGACCACTCCGG
Organism: uncultured Acidobacteriota bacterium; assembly: GCA_963847695.1. Classification (GTDB taxonomy): domain Bacteria; phylum Acidobacteriota; class Terriglobia; order Acidiferrales; family UBA7541; genus Palsa-295. The sequence continues at coordinate 115,383 of CAWKAX010000023.1, forward strand.
AATACGCCGCCCAGCTGGTGCAGGTTGGAATCACCGATTGCCCGCCCTTCCACCACGTGCCTAACGGCTGCGATCTCTGCGACCACACCGGCTACAAGGGACGCATCGGCGTCTACGAAATGCTGATGCTGGACGGCGCAGTGCGGGCCGCCATTCGCGAAAACAGCGCCAACGATGAAGTCCGCGCGCTGGCCCACGACGCCGGCATGCTGCCCATGCAGGAATACGCGCTGGATCACGTGCGCAGCGGCCTGACTACCCTCGATGAAGCGCAACGCGTGGTGCCGTTCGATATGTTCCGCGCCCTGCAATGCAGTTCCTGCCAGCGCGAACTTTCCAGCGGCTTCACTTTCTGCCCGCATTGCGGCGAACGCCAGACCTACGAAAAATCCGCCCGCACCCGGCGCGCCGCGGAAATGCCCCAAGGAGTCAGAGCCTCGTGAGCAAGCCCATCGCCCGCAGAACTGTCTCCCCGCGCACCGGCCGCCGGGTGCACAGCCTTGGAAAAATCGAAGTGCGCTACGAAGGCTGTGACGATCCGGTAGCCACCCGCCTGCCGGACATCAGCACCGGCGGCATGTTCATCAATACCCCCCGCTCGTTTCCGGCCGGCGCGGTGCTGGACCTGCGCTTCCGCCTGGAGCTGACCGGCGCCGAAGTTCGCACCCGCGGCGAAGTGCGCTATTGCCTGCCCGGCGTCGGGGTCGGCGTCGAATTTATCGACACTCCCCACCAGGCGGTCGAAGCCATCCTGGCCGAAATGGACGCGGCCGACCAGCTGAAAGCCGCCAACAGAAAATCTTCCCGGCGCCCCAAGCTCGTAACTCATATTCTGAAGTGATCGTACCGCGGCGCAGTTCCACCGAAATCGACCAGCGAATTGCCCCGTGGCTAGCCCCTGCCGCTGGCGGCAAACGATCGACGCCCTGAAAACTCTCGCCCCTACCTTCGTCTAATTGAAACAAAAGGCGGCTCGGGAGCGAGCCGCCTTCGCTTACCTGGGAGCTGCGGAGTGGTGCGTTGCGGTTAGAAGATGAACTTCCCGGTGATTTGCGCGATTCTCTGGTCGGTGGCAGCCGCGGCGAACGCGCCGTAGGGCGACGTCGGCGTGAACTGCATGAATTCCACCTTGCCGAAGAACGGCGCGTTGGTGTTGGGATACGGCGTGCCGTAGTTGGCGTGGTTGAACCAGTTGTAGGCGCTGAAGCCCAGCTGGAACGTGGTGCGCTCGGTGATGGTGAAATTCTTGCGCACGCTCATGTCGCCGCCCAGAAATCCTGGTCCGCGAAATGCGTTACGGCCGACGCTGCCCATGAAGTCCGTGCTGGTGGCAAAATCCGCAGACGAGAAGCACGACGCCACGACGCAGGCTCGAGCGTTGCTGAAGTTGCGTTGCGTGAAGCCCGGCAGCGGCTGCGCCAGGATGGTGGCGCCGGTGGAGCTGGTGCCCCCCAAGTTGTTGCCCACCAGCCCCGCCGTGGCGCCCCCGTCGATGATGCTGAATGGGAATCCGGTGCGGTAGAACATGGTCCCGGAAATCATCCAGCCGCCGATGGCTGCATTCACCAGGCGGCTCTCGCTCTTGAAGGGCAGTTGGTAAACGTAGCTGCCCGAAATCAGGTGACGGGCATCGTTGTCTCCCGAAGCATACTGCGCGCGCAAATTGTTGGGTTCGATCTGGGTCAGGACGCTGGTGATGACGCTGAAGGGTTCCAGCGGCACGTTGGAGGCTTCGTCCAGCGCGTGCGAGTAGGTGTAGTTCAAGCGTCCGGACAATCCGTGAAAGTTATTTTCCTGCACGGAGAATGTCACGCCGTTGTAGTTGGACACCGCACCGCTGTAGAGCAGGTCGACGCGACCCACGCGCGGATCCGGAGCGGCCGCCGGCAGGCTGCCGAAACCAAAACCGTTCAAGGTTGGATTGAAAATCAGCTCGTCGTAGCCATGGTTGCCCACGTAATTCGCGGAAACCACGGTGTGCGCGCCGAAGGTATGTTGTAGTTCGAAATTCCACTCCACATATTTCGGATTCTGCAGATTGCGGCTGACGTCATTCAGGTTCGGAACGGTCAGCGCGCCTTGCGGAGTTGAGGCAACCGCCGAGCGGCGCCGCGGCACCAGCGTAGCCGCCGCCGCTCGAACCGCCGGTCGTCAAGCTTCCGCCGCTGTTGTAGTTCGACAAAAACGCGCCGTTGCACTGGGTTACCAGGTTCACACCGCTGGTGGGAAACGCGGTGGAGCCGGGAGCCAGCGAATCGAACGCCACGGTTCCGGTCGGCACGTTGAACAAATTGACCTGCGGGAAATTGGTGTCGAAAAGGCTCAACAAACCGCCGGGATAAAGATCGGTGAAAAGGCCGACGCCCGCGCGGAGGACGGTGTTCTGACCCAGCGGGCTCCAGGCCAAACCGATCCTGGGCTGGAAGACCACTTTTTCGATACCCGGAATGATCGTCTTGTTGCCGGTGGGAAACGATTCGTTGTACGGAATCGTCGAGCCATGCGGCAGCTCGCTGAACGCTGAGGTTGGCAAGCTGGCGCAGCCGGTCTGGCAAATACCACCGGAGTTGCGATCGGCGCGCAGCGTCATGGTCAAGGTGAGTTTGGAATTGACCCGATACTGGTCCTGGAAATAAAAACCGACGCTGTAATAAGCGACGGGCTGTTCGATGTTGGAAGCAAAGTTGTACAGCACGCTGCCGCATCCGACCTGCGGTGCGATCGCGCAGCCGTTCCCGGCCACCTGGTTATTCGCAAAACCAAACAAAGTGGTGTCAACTTCCGGATACAGCGTGTTTTCCGCTGCGGTCAAATCGCTGACGTCGTCCCGGCGGAGGTTCATGCCCATTTTGAAGCTGTGATCTCCGCGGGTGACCGACAGATCGTCGACCACTTGCCACTGCTCGACCTTGCGGCCTTCCGGGAATTGGAAACCGGCGGCGAATCCGTTGGGATTGCCGGAGCCGGTGCCCAGTGCGGTCAATGCGCCGTCCACCAGAAATTCCAAGTTGCCGGGGAAAAGCGACAGCGCGTTGCCCGGACTCAAATTGCCGAACACCGCCGAGTAGTAAATGTCGGAGAAGATGAAGTTGTTCACCACCGTCGGCGAGAAGATGTGCGTGTAGTTCAACTGGCCTTCGTTCTGCGGCTGCACGCTCATGTTGTTGAAGGCCGGATTGATCGGGTCGGTGTACGTGGGCTGCACCCCGCGATCGAATCGCACGCGGCCGAAGATTTTGTCGTTTTCGCTCAGGTTGACGTCCACCCGTCCGCTCAGCAGCCATTCTTTGTTGCCGCTCGAAACAGATTCGCTGAAGCTTTCGGTGCACGCGCCGCCGGTGGTTCCTGGAGCAGTTGCGAATCCCGGGCAGCTATTGGCATTTGGCGTGGCGTTGCCGATTCCGGGCGCGCTGTTGTATAGCTTGAAGACGTTCGAATAAAACGCCTGGGTGGCGACGTCCTGCGGCACGTTGCCGGTCACGAAGCTTTGAAACGCCGGCGTGGGCACGCTGACGTTTTGAATCGAACCGAAAATGTAGCGGATGCCTTCGGTGTTGACGAAAAAGTAGGCTTTGTTTTTCTTGATCGGGCCGCCCAGAGCTGCCGCCCACTGATTATTATTCTCAAAGGGCCGCGTGCCGCCGGCCGCTTTGTTCAACGGATCGTTGGCCGCCAGCGCGCGTCCGGTCCAGTCGTAAACCAGGTTTCCGTGAAAACTGTTGGAGCCGGATTTGGTGCTGTAATCGACTTGCGCGCCGGCTTGGCGACCGTACTGACCGGTGTAACCGTTGGTGACCACTTCTACTTCCTGCAGTTCATTGCCGCCGAGAAGCAAATTGCTCGAACCGGAATTGTTCAGGTTGAGGAAGGCATCGTTGTAGTCGTTGCCATTCACCGTGAAAAGATTGGACGTCCCGGGCAGGCCAAACGCGCTGAAGTTGCCGTAGCCGCCGCCGGTCGAGCTATTCATGATGATGCCCGGCGCGGTCTGGGCCACGTAGGTAATGTCGCCGCCAGGATTCGGCGTGTTCGCAATGGCACTGCTATCGAAATTCGAAGAGATGTTCGCGTCCTCGGTTTGCAGTAGCGCGCCTTGCTCGGTGACCGTAATGGTCTCCGAGGACGCGCCCACTTCCAGCTTGAAACTCGAGACCGCGGTTTGGCCCAGCTGAACTTCGACGGTTTCGTTCACTTGCTTGAAACCGCTGTTCGTCACCGAGAGGACGTAGCTGCCCGGCTTCAGCAGCGTGAAGGCGTAGGTCCCGGTCGATCCGGTGGTCGCCGACAGAAGCTCACCGGTGGCCTGATTTTTCAGGCTCACCGTAGCGCCTACAATCACTGAGTTGGAAGCATCGGTGATGACTCCGGTGACGCCGCCGGTGACCACGCTCTGCGCCGACGCCAGCGCTGGCAGCAAAAGCAGTAACGCTAAAAACGAAATGGCAAGTCGACAATATTTCGCAAATCGCAATCGCATCTTCACACCTCAGTCGTCCGTGAAATGTCTTGCAGGCCGGGCCGCTCGGCGCTAAGCGCCAAACTCCAAGCGAACCGCACACGCGAGCGGTAATGCACCTTGGTCGCCGTTCTGCGCGGCCTAGTAAGTCGTTTACTAATGGCGAGTTACAAAAATTCGGAGAGAGCAAATACGAGCAGTCGCCGCAAAAGCCAATGCCCGCGTCCGTTTATTCGGAGCGCGCAACCGTAGGACAGGCTGTCAGCCTGTCTGCACCCACTTTTAGTGGAGTGTGCTTTTTTTCCCGAAATTAAAAATAAAAGTATTGTGCGTGCAGGATTTGGCCAAACGACGAATGAGTGCGCGGGGTCGCGTGGGCGTCGACGGATTATTTCTGCGCCGAAAGCACACCGCACTGAAGCTGCGGTGCAGAAAGGCTGACAGCCTGTCCCACTATTCGTGGCGCAGGGCGATCATGGGGTCGACGCGCATGGCGCGGCGGGCCGGGATGTAGCTGGCTGTGGCCGCGGCGGCGGCCAGTGCGGTGGCAACTGCGGCGTAGGTCAGCGGGTCGATGGGCTTGACGCCGAAGAGCAGCGAACCCAGCAGGCGCGTGAGCGCCAGGGCTGCGATGGTTCCGCAGGCAATGCCGATTCCCGCCAGGCGCACGCCTTCTTTGATGAACATGCGGCGCATCGTGGAATGTTGCGCGCCGATTGCCACGCGGATGCCGATTTCGCGGGTGCGTTGCGCGACGGAGTAGGCGACCACGCCGTACGTCAACGAAGACCAACTACAAACGTGACTCCGCTGCTGGCGCAGTGTTTACGGTAAACGCTCCCGACGGAGGCGCCTCGTTGACGAGCATCCAGAACATTCCGATCTGCCGGACGGTTTCGCTGAATTGCTCGAAGTTAACCGGTTTTTGGGCGTAAGCGTTTACTCCCAGCTTGTAACCATCGATCAGATCTCTTTCTTCGATGGAGGAAGTGAGCACCACCACCGGGATGGCCTTCGTTCGTTCATCCGCCCGGATGGCCCGCAGCACTTCGAGGCCGCTAATTTTGGGAAGTTTCAAATCCAGTAACACGAGTTTTGGGGGATTGACGAACGTCCGATCCTGGTGCGCACCTCTGCAAAACAGGAAGTCCAGGGCCTCGACGCCATCCTCCGCGACTCGAATCTCATTGGCGATTTTGTTCCGGCGCAAGGCTCCAATCGCCAACTCGGCATCCTCCGGCGAATCCTCGACCAACAGAATCTCAACTTCATGCGACATGTATTTGCTCCTCGGCCGCCTTAACTTTGGTCTGATTGCTGGCCGGTTCCTCGGGCGATCCGATGGTGAAGAAAAACGTCGAGCCCTGATCGAGCGCTGCTTCCGCCCAAATCCGGCCACCGTGTTTCCGAATGATGCGCTGCACAATCGCCAGGCCCACTCCGGTGCCCTCAAAATCGCGAGCCTTGTGCAAGCGCTGAAAGACTCCAAAAAGCTTTGCGGCATACTGCATGTCGAAGCCTGTTCCGTTATCCTGGACAAAGATAACGCGCTCCCCGTTCTGCTGGGTCTGTCCCACCTGAATCACGGCGTGTTCTCGTTTGCCGGTATACTTCACGGCATTCGACAGCAGATTCACGAACACCTGCTTCATCAATGCCGGATCGCATTCCACGCTGAACAATTCTCCGGTCCGCCACTCGACTTCCCGGCCTTTGCATTCCGGCAAGAAATCCTCCACCACCTGCGCCAGCAGCGAATCCAGTGACGTGTCCTGAATCGAAAGCTGCTGCGCCCCGATTTTTGACAGGCGCAGCAGGTCGTCCACCAGGTTGCCCATCTTGCGGGCACCCTCCTCGATTTTCCATATTAGGCGCAGACCCTCCGCATCGAGGCGTGGCCCGTAGTTCTGGAGCAGAAGATTGGAGAACCCGGCGATGTGGCGCAGCGGCGCCCGCAGGTCGTGGGCCACGGAGTATGTGAAACTCTCCAGCTCAGTATTTGTTTCCGATAGCTCTCCGGTCCGGCGTTCCAGGCTTTCATTCGATCGCTTCAGATTTTGCTCTGCCAGGTTGCGCCGGCTGGTCTCCTGGCTAAGCACCACGCCCGCCACCAACAGCACCAGAATGCCCAAAGCATTTCCACCAACTATGACGATCTTCATTTTCCGCGTACTTGCCGCCGCCGTATCCAACCGCCTGGTCAATAATTTTTCTTCTCGCTTCCGCATCTCGTCGATCTGCGCGGTGATCACCTCCATGGACTTTTCGCCGTGATTCGCGCGGGCCGCCGCTTCGATTCCAGCCTGAAGTCCGCGGCGCTTGCGAATCTCAATCCCTTCAGCCAGCTCCGTGAGTCGGTCAGCGATCAGCGGATTCAGACCTTCGATCGTCACCTCCTGCGCCGAGTTATCCCCCGTGAGATGCGCCAGGTCTTTCAGATCTTGGTTCAACTGGCTGACACTATCCTCGTAGAGTGCGAGGTGTCGGTCCTGTCCGGTGAGGATGAAACCCCGTTGACCGGTCTCCGCCTGAGTGATGTCGATACGAACCGATTGTAGCTTCTCGACCACAAACAGTGTGTGGGTGACCCACGCTCGGTCCTCCTCATTGCGGAGTTCGTTCCAGAACGAGAGCGTACCGACGCAAGCCAGAATGATCAGCGCGCAGGCGGCAGTCGCTTTGATGAACAAGGTCACGATAGGTCCTGGAACAAGGCGCTCCTAATGCAGCGCTCTTAATGCTCATCGGTTAGAGGCGGGTAATACTTTAGAAATCGTTGAGTAGGCACCGGTTGGGAACATTCGTCCAGGGGCTACCAGGAAATTGGACTATCCCTGAGGGATGGCGTGAGCCCACGCCAAATTTGCATCTTGATCGCCCGCCGTCTTCGGCATGGTCGAGCCTGCCGGGAGAATGTGCGGAAGGTGGCGGCGATAGTTTTTGGTTAGCACGCGGGGACGTGGGTAGCAAAAGGCAGACGGAGTTGCAATTGGCAGAAATACGGAGTGGTTGGGTAATTGCCGCACCATTTCCAGATTGTGAGAAGGGGCACACCGCACTGAAGGTACGGTGCAGACAGGCTGACAGCCTGTCCTACAGAGCCTGGGCCCGGACAGTTTCGCGAAGCGGGAATGTCCTGCTATTCCTCGCGCAATGCCACCAGCGGGTCGACGCGCGTCGCGCGTCGGGCTGGGATGTAGCAGGCTAGCAGTGCTACTCCCGCTAGAATCGCCGAGACGGAAAGGAACGTGAGCGGGTCGGCCGGCGCCACCTTGAAAAGCATGGAACGGAACAGGCGGGTGAGGATCGCAGCGCCGGCCAAGCCGCATACGAGGCCGATCACTACCACGCGCATGCCCTCCGACATGGCCATGCGCAGAATATCGAAACGCTGGGCGCCTAGCGCGATGCGAATTCCGAGTTCGTGCGTGCGCTGGCTGAAGGAATACGCCATCACGCCGTAGATCCCCACCGCGGCGAGCAGCAGCGCCACCGAAGCAAAAATTCCCAGCAGTTCGAGCGCGAAACGGCGATCGGCCATCGATCGCGAAATAATCTCCTCCATGCCGCTGATGCTGTGCACCGGAACGTTAGGATCGACCTGCGCCACTTCGCGGCGAACCGCTTCGCCGATGTTCTGCACGCCTTGGCGGCTGCGGAAAAAGAGCACCGCATTCTGCGGCGCGAACTGGCCCAGCGCCACGTAGATATGCGGAACGTTGGGCGAATCCGAGCCATCCGACTTGATATCGCCGACCACCCCGACGATGGTGACTCCCTGTACGCCGACGCCGAAACCAAATTTAACCTGCGCGCCGAGGGGATCCTTCCCCGGCCAGTAACGATGCGCCAGCGTTTGATCGATTACCGCGACGCCTTGCGTTCCAAACGCGTCGGTCGATTGGAAATTTCTGCCGGAAAGCAGCGGCACCTGCATGGTCTGAAAATAATGCGTGTCGACCACCGCGATATCTGCCGTGGGACTGCGTTCGGAATCCGCCGCCTGGCCTTCAACCGAAAATTGCGAATAGTTGCGGCCGGAATTCAGCGGCAGCGTGTCGTTGCCGGACATGGAAGCCTGTTCAACGCCCGGCAGCGCCGCCACGCGGCGGTACACTTCCTGCAGGAATGCGGCGCGCTTCTCGGGCTTGATGTACGGGTCGGTATTCGGATCGTTCGGCGCCGGAATCCAGATCTGCACAGTGGTCAGATGGTTCGGGTTGTAACCCGGATGAACTTCGAGCACCTGCCAGAAGCTGCGCAGCAGCAGACCCGCGCCGGCCAGCAGAATAATCGAGAAGGCCACTTCGGAAACCACCAGCAAACGCGAGAGACGCGCGTGGCGGCGGCCGAAACCGGCTCCCCGGCTGCCTTCGCGAAGACTTTCGATCTGGCTGGGATCCGCGGCTTGCATCGCGGGCGCGAGGCCGAAGACAAATCCAGCGGCCACCGACACCGCGAACGCGAATAGCAACGTGCCGGCGCTGATGCTGACTTCGCTGAGCCGCGGCAGATCCGCCGGCGCCAGGCTAATGATCGCGTTCTTCAGCAGCAGCACCGTCCCCAGCGCCACGACCCCGGAAATCACCGAAAGCAGCATGCTTTCGGTGAGCAGTTGGCGCGCCAGACGTTCACGGCTCGCTCCCATCGAGAGCCGTATGGCGATTTCGCGGCGACGGCCGCAGGCGCGCGCCAGCAACAGATTCGCAATGTTGACGCAGGCAATCAGCAATACAAAACCAACGGCGCCGAAAAGAATAAATAATTCGGTGCGTTGCGGGCCGACCAGATCTTCTTTCACCGGCACGATGCGCACCGCCCACTTCGCTGCGGCGGGATAATCGGTCGGATATTGCGCGGCGAGCTGCGCCGTGTAGGCATCGAGCCGCGCTTGCGCCTGCGCCACAGTGAGGCCGGACTGCAATCGCGCGATCGCGCCGGGAATCAGGCGCAGCGAACGAACCGCCGGAACCGGAAACGGAGCGCCGTAAAATCCGGTAGCCAGCCAAACTTCCACGTCGGTATCGAGCGTGCGGCCCGGATGGCGGAATCCCGCGGGCATCACGCCGACAATGGTGTAGAGATCGTTATCCAGATGCATTTTGCGCCCGACGATATGCGGATCGCCGCCGAAATTCGAACGCCAGAAACCGTCGCTGATCACCAGCGGATCGAGAAAACCTGCCACGGCATCCCGCTGCGTGTACACGCGGCCGAGCTGCGGTTCGGCGCCCAGCAGCGTGAAGTAATCGGGGCTGGTAATCATGGTCTCGGCCCGGACGGTGCGGTCGCCGCCCACCACCGCGGAATTGCTCGGCGCCACCGCGGAAATTTCCTGAAAAATGCCGGAATTATTCTGCAGATCCCAAAGTTCCGGCGCGGACATCCCCACGCCGGAATCGTTCGGCCCGCGCAGATCGTCGAAGACCCGCACCAGCTGATCCGGCTGCGGAAATGGAAGCGGCCGCAGCAGCACGGCGTAAACGACGCTGAAGGTCGCCACGTTCGCGCCAATCCCCAGCGCCAGCGTCAGCACCGCAACCAAAGTGAACCCGGGGCTCTTTAGCAGAATGCGCAGCGCGTATCGCAGGTCCTGGACCAACGTGGCCATGAATCCTCCCCGACGAATCCAGCCTGGTGGGTGCGCCGATGCGGGCCTGCGGCTGGCGTGTTGCAGTTATGGACGCGAACGGAGTTCGTGTCGTTAGCAGGAAGACCAACAAAAATGTGAAGCTGCGGTGTTCGGAAATGATTCAGCGTGTCCGGTAACGCGACGCATCGGACACAGACTCGTGGGATAGGCTCTCAACCGGTCTGCACCCCACTCTTTGTGGGGTGTGCATTCGGAGACGTAATCCGCCGATCCCGACTCGAACACGACAACTCAAACTGTATGTCTTTGGTGTTCTCGGAAAACACGATCGAACAATTCGTTTTGCCAGGCGCAGTCACTCTTAGCTTCACAAGGCAACGCACACCGCTCTAAACCTGCGCTGCAGACAGGCCGGGAGCCTATCCCACGCGAACCCCTGAATCTTTTTGGCGGGTCTCCCCGTATAGCTATGATCCAAACGTGGACGCGTTTGGGTAGGAGGCTGGCATGCAGGACACCAAGGAGCGGTTGTCTCTATTCTGGATCTTCGCGCTGCTCAACTATCTGTATGCGGACGTTGTCGCTCTGTTCGCGATTGTTGATTCGCCGAATCTGGCGGCCGCACCGCATCTCCCACGCGGAGCGCTGATGGCTTCGGCGGTCTTGATGGAAATTCCCATTGCCATGATTGTGGCGTCTCGATTGCTGCCCTTCCGCGCGAACCGGCTGGCGAATATCATTGCGGGTACCCTGCTGACGCTGATAAACGGTGGCCTGACTTTCATTCCGCCGCTGGTCGGCGCCCGCACGCCGGCTCTTCCGGAGTATTTGTTTTTCGCCACGATTGAAACCGTGTGCACCTCGGTTATCGTCTGGCAGGCGTGGAAGTGGTCCGCGTCGGAGCCTGCCGTCAGTTCGCAGCGCGCCGTCGGCAACGCGGAACTCGTCGCATAGTTGCGCCGTGTAGTTTGATCGGGAGAATCACAGAATGAAGCAAAACCTATTGCTGACCATCGCGTCTCTGCTGTCCATCCTCCTAATGACGCTGCACCTGGCCGACGACGTCGTCCGCGGTTTCGCAAACGGTGCAGGCGTAATCCTCGCCGCAGTTCCTATCCTCACCGTTTTCCTTTACGGAACGCTGCTGCTCGCCGGGCGACGATCGGGGTACATCATCATTCTCCTCGAGTCGCTGCTTGGGCTGCTCATCCCCGTCCTCCACCTAACCGGCAGGCTCGGCGAAATCGCCAACTCCAGCGGAGGCTTCTTCTTCATCTGGACGCTCATGGCGCTCGGAGTGACCGCGCTCTTCTCCCTCGTCCTCTCGGTGCGCGGACTGTGGAATCTGCGACCAGGCCAGCCACGATAGTCCAACCACCCAAACAGTTTGGATTCGTCAGTGCCAGCGGAACTATTTCTTGGCTGCGTTAGCTGCCATTCGAGCGCGAAAGTTTTTTTCCTGCTGAATTTCCTCGGCGCTGAAGACCGATGCAAATTCTTCGGGCTCGAAGACCTGGCGGATCTCGATGTCGGTCTCGCCTTCGTTGGGACAGCGCTTGACCCACTCGATAGCCTCTTCGAGAGACTTGACCTGCCAGAACCAGAAGCTGGCGATGACTTCCTTGCTTTCGGTGAAGGGGCCGTCCGTGACGGTGGGGCGGTTCTTGCCGGAGAGATGGACGCGGGCGCCCTTGGAGGAGGGGTGAAGACCGTCATAGCCGATCAGGACCCCGGCTTCCAGGAGGTCGTCGTTGAATTTGTTTATATCGGCCAGGAGCTGGGGATCGGGTTCTTGGTTTTCGGATGCTTCCGCGCATTTGACGATGACCATGAATCGCATTTCGTTTGTCCTTTCAGGTTGAATTGGGCCGATGTTCAGGTTCACAGCTTAATTGCTGCCCTACCCATAGTCGAACGAGAAGGCGCAGAATCGACACGGAAACCGAAAATATTCTCGGTAGCTCATCTCTGGCCGGAGGATCTATGAAGCGGGCCGCTCGATACGCGACGTTCGTTGTTCTCGCACATGCCGTTGCTGCGTTTTGGCACCTGGTCTTGGTGGCGAAAATCACTCCGGGGCTCACAGAAGATCAAGTGCTGGCCGCTACGGCTGCCATAACCGTGGTGCCCGCTGTGGCCGTGGTCCTGCTGTAGGCTCATTTTCCCCGCCTTGGCGGCTTTCTTCTTTTTCTTCCCCTAGCCATCGGACTCGCGATTGGAGGCATTGAGCATTTTGTAACGCCGGGGCCACTCAACGTTTTTGATCTCGCGGCGACGCCATGGGCGCTGCAGTTCCGAATCACAGCTGTCCTGCTTCTGATTCTGGAAGTATCGGGATGTTGGATCGGCGTCCAGGCGTTCCGAGGCGTCCCGTCTTCAAAAACAGAGCCCAGGGCACGCGTGATTCCTGATTAGCGCGGTTACCGGAGAGCTGAAATCAAAGATTTAATCATCCAGAGAGTCTCGCTGCGTCAGTCCGTTTATTTTTGATCCAACGAATCAAATCAATTAGCAGCAACAACGTGCCTGCCACGGAGAGAAGCACTGCGAGAAGCGTCGCACCACCAACTTGCGCTGGCACTCGCATGGCCACCGAACCAACTCCGTATCCAAATGGCGACTTTTCCAATTCATTGAAAAACCAAACGGAGTACGCCCAGAACGTCAGGGCAGGATCTGAAATCCAAGTTCCATCGCGCACCCGTTGCAGATCTCCACCAGTAGGACAGGCTGTCAGCCTGTCTGCACCCCACTTCAATGGGGTGTGCCGTCCTACCAGTTAAAAATTATTGCCGCTACCCGTCGAAGAGTTTGACTAACTGGCACTCGATTGTGTTTTCATCGCACCGTCACGCTCGATCAGCGTCCGCAACACCGTTGCCAAGGCTACGTTTCCTTTTCGCGAGCCCGCCTCCTTCCCCACAAACTCAATCCACCCTTCGTTGAAGCCATCGAGCATCTGCATGCGCGGCTCTGGATTCTTCATTCCCTGCGATTTAAAGAGCGTCTCCCAGGTATCACGCGGCACGGCTTGCACGCTGACCGGATGGCCCAGAAGATCGGCGAAAGTATCGGCGATGTCGCGCGGCGTCACACGATGCGGGCCTTCCAACTCGACAACCCGGTGCCCCTCCCACGATTCCTGAAGCAGTTCGGCAGCCACGCGCCCGATATCAGCAGTGGCCACCATCGGCACCGGCTTATCCAGGGGCTGCAGAAAACTTTGCATCGCGCCGGTCTTCGCCGGGCCGACGTCCCAACTCGAATTTTCCATGAACCATCCGGGCCGCAGAAAGGTGATGGCCATTGGCAATTTTTCCAGCGCCTCTTCGATGATGGTGTGCTGGGTCAGCAGGTTTGGCTGCACCGCCTGCGCGCCGATCGTCGATAAATACACGATTTTAGGCGGCCGCGCCGCGAGCAACGCCGAACTCAGCGAGGCTGCGACCGCCCGCGCTTCGCTGAAGTCAGGCGACGGATCGAAAGTCGGGGGCACCAGAACGAACCCGCCGTCGACATCCTCGAACGCAGCGGTCAGCGACTTCGCATCATTAATATCGGCGCTCACCAGTTGGCAGCCACGATCCGCCCATGTCTTGCTCTTGCTGACGTCGCGAACCACTCCTCGAACGGCCTGGTGCCCGGCCAGCAAATGGCGAGCGACCTCACCCCCGACCTGACCGGTGATTCCAGTAATTGCCAACATTTCCCCTCCATTGATTCTGCTTCGATGAGATGCGCGTGAAAACGAAAACGGTACAGTACGAGGCTTAGTCCCCCGATAAACGCCGCAATCGGACGTCTGACTCGCTTGACCCGTTGTGTGAGAAAGTGCAAACTTTCTTTCAGATCACGGCCTTTATGCGAAAAACGATACGGCCGCAAGGCCTCGGGTCTCTACTCCTTTTATTTTTCGCCGCGGTAGCGACGCCACTGTCGCCATCCGCGGCCGCTCAGGCGAACAGCTCGCACCCCGGGGTGACAGACTTGACGATCACACTTGTCACGCCTGCTGGAAATGCGGAGTTGCAGAAATATACAGGCATCTTCGGGGATCGCATCAAGGTGAACTGGTACGCCGCGATGCCTGAGCAAGTTTACTTGGGCGCGTCGGGGCGGGTCAGCGTCGTGTTCCACGTGCTGCCAAGCGGCGCGATTCTCGACGACGATCCAAAAATCGAATCCAGCTCGAAGAAAGACGAACTCGACCAAGCCGCGGTCGAGGCCGTGCGCCACTCGGCTCCCTTCAACGTGCTTCCCGCGCGCCTAAGTGGTTCCAGCATGACGCTGCGCTGCGAATTTCGCTACAACCTGCAACCCAAGCCACCGCGCAAGCGTCCATACGACGAACCTAACGGCGAGCCTCGAGTCACGCTGCTAGCCCAGCCCGACAATTAATCGGTGATGTCGCAGAGGAGACCTTTGCCTAGATCGCAGCGTTTTTTCGCCGCAACCGGATTGTTGGTAGGAGTAATGAGCTTGGCGACAGCAGCGCAGACGACGCGCACTGCGCCTGCTGACACGGTGCCGTCGGCTGCCATTGACGGCGCCGCACCGGCCAGCGCTCATGCCACCGAAGCCGAGGGTTTCTACAATCCAGTCGCCGATCCCAAAGCGGTCGTCCAGTTCGGCAACGCGCGTTTCACTGTGCTGACGCCGCAACTGATCCGGATGGAATGGTCGGCCAGCGGAAAATTCGAAGACCGAGCTTCGCTGGTGTTTCTCAACCGGCGGCTGCCGGTGCCGAAGTTCGAAAAATCAGCAACCGCGAGCACTCGCACGCTGGTGATCGCAACCGACGCGCTGAAACTGACCTATGCGCCGACGCCCGGCAGCAAATCGCAAACAGCAGACGGCACTGGTTTCACTGCTGAAAATCTGACAATTAGTCTCACCGTCGGCGGCAAACAACTTACATGGCATCCCGGCCAGGCCGATCCTGAAAATTTGTTGGGCACCGCGCACTCGCTCGATAACGTGCATGGCACCGAGCTTCGCGACCCGATGGAACCGGGCCTCGTCTCCCGCTCCGGCTGGGCGGTGGTCGACGACACCACGCGCCCGCTCTTCGATTCAACTGACTTCACTTTTAGCGAAGGCGAGAAGAGTCCTTGGCCCTGGGGCGTGGAACGGCCCGCCGAGGAAAAACCCGGCTCGTACACCGATTTGTATTTCTTCGGCTACGGCCACGACTATCGCCAGGCGCTGGGAGATTTCGTGCGCGTCGCCGGACGCATCCCGCTGCCGCCGCGCTACGCCTTCGGCGCGTGGTGGTCGCGCTGGTGGGATTATTCGGACCAGGAAGTCGATGAGCTGGTCAAAGGATTCCGCGAGAGCGACGTGCCGCTCGACGTCATCGACCTCGACACCGCCTGGCATCTGAGCGAAGCGCAGCTCAAGCCCCTCGGCGAAGTGGACCAATCGCATCAGGCCGACCATCTGGGTTGGACCGGCTACACCTGGGATCCTTATTTGTTTCCCGACCCCGATCAATTTGTGAAACGGCTCCACGCAGATGGAGTGAAGCTGACGGTGATTCTGCATACCGCGGCGGGAATTGAACCGTGGGAAAAATATTATCCGCAGATGGCGCGCGCCATGGGCATCGATCCGGCCACCCGAAAATATATTCCCTTCGACCCGACCGATAAAAAATTCGTCGTCAACTATATGGACTTCATGCTGCACCCGCTGGAAAAGCAAGGCGTGGACTTTTTCTGGATGGATTGGTGGTGGCAGAAATGGCAGCCGGATCAAGTCAGTTCCTTGCCTAACGTCGAGCCCACCTGGTGGCTCAATTACATTCACTTCACCGATCAGCAGCGCGAAGGCAAACGGCCGATGATCCTGCATCGCTGGGGCGGCCTCGGCAATCATCGCTATCAGGTCGCCTTTTCCGGCGACACGAATTCGTCGTGGGAGCAGCTCGGATTCCAATCCTGGTTTACGGCCACGGCGGCGAATGTCGGGTTCGCGTATTGGAGCCACGACATCGGCGGCCATCTTCCCGGTGTCGTCGATCCGGAGCTGGTCACCCGCTGGGTGCAGTTCGGCGGGTTCAGTCCGATTTTGCGCACGCACTATACGATGAACCCCGAAGCCGACCGCCGGCCCTGGGCTTTGCCCGAACCGTACTCGGATGTGCTGCGCTCCGCTTATCAGTTGCGCTACGCGCTCGAGCCTTACACCTACACCGAAGCGCGGAAGACTTTCGATACCGGCGTCGCGTTTTTTCATCCGCTGTACTACGAATGGCCCGACGCCGAAGCGGCCTACAGCAGTAAAGGTGAATATGTTTTCGGCGATCAGATGCTGGTCGCGCCGGTGGCCAGCGCTGCCGACAAAATCACCGGCCTGTCTGCCGAAAATGTCTGGCTGCCCCAGGGCGAGTGGATCGAGTGGCCCACTGGAAAACACTTCGCGGTTGCGGACGCAGCTGGCGCTACGTTCTCTCGAAGCTTTTCGCTCGAGCAGGTTCCGGTCTATCTCCGCGCGGGCGCGATCGTTCCGATGCAACCGCCGATGCACTACACCGGCGAAAAGCCGGTCGATCCGCTGATCGTAAATGTCTGGCCGCTCGAGCCCGGTTCGAGCTCCAGTTATTCCGTTTACGAGGACACGGGCGTTGGCGTTGAGTACCAACGAAACGGCATCAGCTTCACTCGCACGCCGATCAAGGCCACTCAATCGGGCGACACACTGCGCGTCGAAATCGGTCCGGGCATGGACACTTTGGCGGGAATAGCGCCTTCGCGCGCCTACGAGTTGCGCCTTCCCGCTGACTGGCCCCCCGATGCCGTCACAGTGAACGGAAAGGCTGTGAAACGCGCGGCGTTCGTAGGCGAAAGCGGCTGGACTTTTGTGGGCAATACACTCACAACGATTATTCCGGTCCCGTCGGAGACCGTCATGGCAAAAATCACCATCGAAGTGCGTCGCGCCGCCGGGCTCACCGCGCGCCGCAGCGAGCTCGATGGTTTTGCCGGCCGCATGACCCGCTTGCGCGCGACCTACGACGCGCTGCAGCAGACTGCGCCCATATCCGCGCCGCCGGCTTCCGGCCCGCCCGACGTGCTGATCGACGCCATGCAAACCGGCAACCGGCTCGGCTATCACCCGGAGCGCGCGGTGGAAGAGATCGCGCACTTCCACCAGGTTTTGCCCAAGGCGCAGGAAGCTGTCGCCGCCCTGGATGCGACCTTCAGCGAGGGCTTGGCCAAGTTGATCGAAAGCAAGTCGGCCGTCATGCCACCCGCGGAACTGGAAGCCCTGAAGCAACGCCGCATCGATAGTTTCCATCGCGCACAGAAACTGGTGGTCGAAGCGGCGAAGTGACAGCTTCGGTATCCGAACCGGTTTCACGGGTGCGGATTTCGTTGTACGATATCCGGGTTCGAAGCGACTTCGTGATCGAGCCTATTTACTTCGCGAGTGCCCACCGCCGGGGCTTAACCGCACTTCGGCTGCGCTGTCTCGCGCTGTTTCTTCTCGCCTTTCTCTTCCCTGCCGCCGCCAAAGCCAATAGCGTTCCGAGTTCGCCGCCGAACAGTGTGGGTCCCGGCCTGCAGTTTACGATTGCCGATTTCGACGGCGACCATCAACTGGACCGCGTCGGCGTTCAGACCGGCGAAAGCAACTCGTCGGGGACCAAGTATTGGATCGACCTGCAGCTTTCGGCTTCCGGGCCCCAGTCGATTCCGATCAACGCCGCGACGGACGGCATTCAAATCGCCGCGCGGGATGTAAACGGCGACCACAATCTCGACCTGGTTCTGACCACCACCTGGCTGCACAAGCCAGTGGCCATTCTCCTGAATGATGGCCACGGAGTGTTTACCCGCATCGCTCCGGATGCGTTTCCCGGCGCGTTTCATAGCCTCGATTCGTCTTGGACCTCACCTGCGCAGACCGATCAGCAATCGATTGCCGGTTCTGTTCCACCGCGGCTGCATTTCGATGCCGTCCGTGCGCGCCGCCACGATCTTTCGCTGGCTTCCATAGCAATCGAATTTGCGCGCAACGGTTTCCTGGCAAGTCCGATCACAATTTTGTACTCGGGCCGCGCACCTCCCTCCGCCGTCACTTCGCGATAACTCCAACTTAACGTTTTTTCAGCCGGACACTAGCCGCTAAGGGCCAGCCGGCTCCCGTTCACCTAAGACGCAAAAAAATCGGATCGTGTCTCGCCATCAAATCGTTCACAGGAAGGATTGCATCAGGCGCCGTTCGCCACGCGTTTCAGAAAACTACTTGGGTTTGCACCGGCCGAGCGCGGCCTGGGAGAGTGCATGTTGATCGGAGATCGTCTGAAGAAAATTCGCGAATCGCGAAAAATGTCTCAGGGGGATATCGAGCGGAAATCGGGGCTCTCCCGCGAATTCGTCAGCAAAATCGAAAATGGGCACGCGGTGCCGGTGATCACCACCTTGGAGAAAATGGCCTGCGCGATGGGCGTGCCACTCTACATGATTTTCTATGACGGAGACAAAGCGCCTCCCGCGCCGGCCTTGACCAACGCCGACGCCGGATGGGGCAGCAAAGGCGCGGACGCTCGCGCGCTGAACAGGTTGCGCGAGTTTCTGGGCCGTTCCACGCCACGCGACCGGAAACTGCTGATGCTCATCGCCAGCAGGATGGCTGCGCGAAATCGCAGCTGAGCTGGCCCGGCCGGAACACCCGGATTTATTTCTTGCGGCGTTTCACGGCGAATGACGCATGGACTCGTGACCGCAGGTCATCCCAGATATTTGAAACAATTTTCAAGATTGGAAAGTAGTTCAAGTTTCGTCCCACCTTTTTTCAATTCCGCTGTAAGCTACCGCCACCAAGCACGAAACCGCGAGACAAAAACTAGACGTACAAGCGAGGCCCGGCCATGAAGTCTGTGCGCTTTCTAATCGTGTTGCTTTCCGCGACGTTGATGGTGATGGCGAATTCGCCGGCACAAAGCACCTTTGGACGCATTCAAGGCGCGATTCGTGACTCCTCCGGCGCGGTGATCGTCGGCGCGAAAGTGACGGTGACTAACACCGGCATGAGTATTTCGCGCGAGCTGCTTACCAATTCAACGGGCGAGTACGTCGCGCCCTCGCTGGAGCCCGGCCTGTACACGGTTACGGCCGAGGCGCCGGGATTCAAAAAAGCGGCCAGCAACGAGATCCGCCTGGAAGTCGCCACCGACCTGCGCATCGACCTGGTGCTGCAACCTGGGGCGGTATCCGAAACCGTGGTGGTGAATGAGCAGGCCGCGCCACTGATCGATCTCGCGCCCGCCCTGGGCGGCGCCTTTGACAACAAAGAGATCAACGAGTTGCCGCTGCAAGGTCGTGATTGGCAAAACCTGGTCATGCTGCTTCCCGGCGTCGACCGCACGCCCGGCGGAGGTTTTCATTCCATCATCTCCAACGGCGCGCGTCCCGAAGACAACAACTACATCGTCGACGGCACCGACGACAACGACCTGTATTACGGTACCTCGGTGCTGAATGAAGAAGGCGTGAGCGGCACCCCGGCCAGCCTGCTGCCGATCGACGCGATTCAGGAATTCAACACCCAGGAACATCCCACGGCGGAATACGGCTGGAAGCCGGGCGCGGTGGTGAATATCGGCTTGAAGTCCGGAACCAATCAATTCCACGGGTCGGCTTATTATTTCGCGCGAAATAGCGCGGCCGACGCGCGAAATTATTTCGATACGGTGGGTAATCCCGTCTCGCCCCTGATTCTGCATCAATTCGGTGGCTCGATCGGCGGCCCGATTGTTAAGGATAAGCTGTTCTTCTTCGCGGCCTATGAAGGCGTGCGGGACGTCGTCGGCAATCCGCTCATCGCCAATACTCCCACTACGGTTGCGGCGGGCGGCGATTTGACCAATAGCATTCCCGATGTGATGGCCAACTGCGCCGCCATTCCCGGATGCGTGATCAATCCGCTCAGCGCTCACCTTGCGCTGTTGTACCCGGTCAACACCGGCACCGCAGGCCCCGGCTTGTTGTTTCAGGATCTGGCCAACCGCAACCGCGCGGACAATGTGCTGGGAAAAATCGATTATCATTTTTCACAGCGCAACAATTTTTCGGGGCATTACTTCTTCGCCGACAGCACCCAGTTGGAAGAAGACGGCACCTATCTGGCGCCGCAATGGCTCTCGCAGGCGCTCTCGCGTCCGCAGAATGTCGGGGCCGCCTGGATCTTCACGCCCAACAGCAGCTGGGTCAGCGAAGCGCGCTTCGGATACAACCGCATTTCCCAGCAGATTGTTTCGGCGGACCATAACGTGGATCCAATGGCCTACGGCATCAATACGGGCGTCACCAATCCGCTGAATTTCGGCCTTCCGGAAATTGACGTCGGATCGTTCTTCCAGTTGGGCGGCGGCAACGGCTATCCGTTGTTCACCACCCCGACGCAGACCTATCAGTTTACGGAGTCGCTCGGCTACCTGAAGAACCGTCACAATTTGCACTTCGGCGTCGAGGTCCGCCACGGGGCGGTCGACAACACCCGCAACCGCCACGCTAAAGGCGAAATTTTCTTCCAGACTTTGCAGGATTTTCTGGAATCTGGGTCGGTCGATCCCGGTTGCTCGCAAGATCCGTGCGGCGCTGAAAACGGAGAAGTGTTGGTCGGCGACACCCGCCGGCTCATCACCCAGAATGCCTTCGGCGCGTATGTCGCCGACGAGTTCCGCTACAATTCCCGCCTGACCATCACCGCCGGGCTTCGTTACGATCTTTCCGGAGTGATTCACGCGAAGGACGATCTGCTGGCGAATTTCGAGCCCAACATCGGCTTCGCCCAGGTGGGCCAGCAGATTTCCACGCCTTATCACGTGCAGCACGACAACTTCGCTCCGCGCCTGGGGATCGCCTGGGATCCTTGGGGTACCGGAAAAACTGTCATTCGTGCCGGCGCCGGGATGATTTACGAAACCGCTCCCATTTCCGACTTCATTGGCCAGACGGCCGGCGGCGGCATTGGGTTGAACGCGATTCCCACCGGAGCCGCGGGCGTAACACCGGGCGGCGGATCCATCTTTGCCGCGGTGCTTTTCCCTTCCGGCAGCCAGCTGAACTGGAATTCACCTCCCGCGCAGGTCTTCCCTTTCTTGGGACAAGGAACCAGTTGCGACCCGGACGACCCGTGCAGCATCACGTCGGTCAAGAACAACCTCAGCACTCCGTACACCATATTCTGGAATCTCAATATCCAGCGATCCATTGGAAATTGGTCTTCGCTGCAGGTCGGATACGTGGGACAACGCGGCGTAAAACTTTTCAGCTTGCTGGACACCAACCAGCCGGACCCGGTGGCCTCCGCTGCATGTTTTGAAGGCGGCGGAGATTCGGCGACTTGCGAACAGCAAAACCGCCCGTTCTTCAACCAGTATCCCTTCCTGGGCGAAAACACGCAGTTCGGGAACGCCGAGAGCTCCAGTTACGACGGCTTGCAAGTAACCTACAAGACCCACAGCTGGAAGGGCCTCAATATCGTGGCCGGCTACACTTATGCGCACTCCATCGATGAAGCCAGCGGCAACCGCCACTTCAGCGCGCAGAATAGTCTGGACGTGCGGGCCGAACGCGGAAACAGTGACTTCGATATTCGTCACCGTTTCACTTTCGCCGCGACGTATGAGATTCCCGGGCGCAAAAGTTTCGCGCAATTGCTGCAGGGCTACCAGGTCAATACCATCCTGATCTTGCAGACCGGATTTCCCTACTCGCTCAACGATTTCGATGACGATTTCAGTTTCACCGGTGAATTCAACGATCGCTGGAATATCACCGGAAGTCCCAACAACGTTCACTGGTCCACGACCACGCCCATTCCATTCGTCGATGCCAGCGATCCGCGCTGTATCGCCGCTGCGGGGCCCGATCCCGCGGAGCAAGCGCAACTCGTTGCGTTCGGTGGGTGTTACGTTTCGGGCTCGACCGTGCTGACGCCGCCCGCGAATGGTACCTTCGGCAACAGCGGCCGGAATATCTTCAAGGGCCCCGGTTTCGCCAACGTGGACTTTTCGGTCAGCAAGAACACCAAACTCGGCGAACATCTCACGCTGCAACTGCGCGCCGAATTTTTCAACATTATCAATCATCCCAACTTCGCCGGAATCGACGGCGAACTGGCGGGATCCAGCGCCGGCCTGGCCGAATTCACTCCCGACATCGCCGCCTCGAATCCCGTGCTAGGAAGCGGCGGCTCGCGCCACATTCAGCTAGGTGCCAAATTCATCTGGTAGTGAGCTAGTTCTCAGCGTCTGCACGCCGCGTAGGATAGGCTCTCAGCCTGTCTGCACCCCACTCTCAGTGGGGTGTGCCTTCTGGTGCGCGAGAACTTTAGGGGGTCGGAGCTTCAGCTCCGACATGATCCGCAATTGCTTGCACCGGGCTTCAGCCCCTGAGGACGGCCTCTGTTTCAAGCATGTCGCGCAACAACACTACGATTTCCTCAGGGGCTAAAGCCCCCTGGTCTGTGTCTGGTTTATGTCGGAGCTGAAGCTCCGACCCCCTAAAAACCCCTCGACCCAGCGATCCGCAATGGCGCAACGCGAACCCCTCACCCAGCCCCATCGCGGAGCGTCCTCCACCTGCAAAAACGCCCAGCCCATTTTGGAGTGGGGCAGCCATGCTGCCGCCTTTCCAAAGCCGCCCGCGCCACCTGCGTTTTCCAGCGCGAAGCGCCTCCACAATTTCCGCACCACGCGCAACCGAAGGCACACCCCACTGAAGGTGGGGTGCAGACAGGCTGACAGCCTATCCCAGGTGGCCGGCCCAGACCGAGATTGAGCCGATACGTTCGTCTAATAGACGAGCGGCCGCGCTTCTGGCATTAGTGAGTGGCCCGCTGACCGCAGTAACAAGGAGTCGCCAATGACCGCCACTGTTCAAGTTGAACAAAAGTCATTCGAAATGCCACCGAAAGAGGGAATGAGCGTCGCATTTTTTCTCACCGTCGCGGACAAGGAGCGTTCCGCGCGCTGGTACGAAAAAGTTTTCGGCGCGCGCATCCTGACCATGGGTGACGGCAACGCGCCTCCCTACCTGCAACTGGCGAATATCTGGATGATCCTGAACACGGGCGGCGGCCCCACCTCGGACAAGCCTACGGTGACGCTGAGCACGCCGGATCCGGATCACATCAACAGCTTCATGAATTTTCGCGTCGCGGATATTCAGGCCTGCTACGAATTGTGGAAGAGCCGCGGCGCCGAATTTCTGACCCCGCCGATTCCGAAGTACGGCGAGACGCGCTGCTACATCCGCGACCCGGACGGCTACATCATCGAAATCGGCCAAAGCACCACGGTCAAGTACGGCTAGTTCCTGGAGGGTTGAAAGTGTTTTAAATTGAATCTCACGCGCGCGCAGTTGCACCAAAGGAGAATGGAATGAGTCAGTCGGGAGCAAGCCTGGGCCAGCAAAAACAGGACGCGAAAGCCGCCATCGCAGACATGAAGCTGGAAGTCATCGTCATCCCGGTCTCGGACGTGGACCGCGCGAAGGCGTTCTACCAAAAACTTGGATGGCGGCTCGACGCCGATTACGACAGCGGAAAAGGTTTCCGCGTCACGCAGGTCACGCCGCCCGGTTCGAACTGCTCGGTGATTTTCGGCCAGAACGTCACCGCTGCTGCGCCCGGTTCGGCGCGGGGTTTGTATCTGATCGTCTCGGACATCGAGAAGAGCCGCGCAGAGCTGCTCGATCTCGGCGTCCAGGTCAGCGAAGTATTCCACGGCGGCAGCGAATTCACCGGCTCCGACGAGCCCTATCTATTCGGCAGCAAGCGCGTCAACGGCGAAGATCCCGAACATCGCAGCTACCGCTCGTTCGCTTCGTTCAGCGATCCCGATGGCAACGGCTGGTTGTTCCAGGAAATCACCACGCGCCTGCCGGGCCGCATCGACGACGCCGCGACGACTTTCGCATCCGCCAGCGATCTAGCCGAAGCCATGCGCCGCGCCGAAGCCGCCCACGGCGAACACGAAAAACGCCTCGGCACCCGTGACGAAAACTGGCCCGCCTGGTACGCGTCCTACATCGTGGCGGAACAAAACGGCTCGAAGCTCCCGGAATAGTCTCTGTAGGACCGGCTGCCAGCCGGTCTGCGCCCCACTTCAGTGGGGGTGTGCCTTCGCCCCTGAAATTAATCTCGTGTTGTGCAGGTTCGAGCGCCAGACATTACGGTTTGGCCGTGCGCTGCTTCATTTGATTCGCCATGATTTCCACATCTTTGGACGACTTGGACTGAACCGTTAGCAGTTTGTCGTCCGCGGTCTGAATTACCATCCACGATCCGCGCAATGGCTCGCCTGGCAGTTGAAGCACGACCAGTTTCTCTTCGCGTTCATCCTTACCGGCAAGTTTCGTAGCCTCGACCACTTTAGCCCCGGACTTCTCGATCACATCAAACGCCTGCACGGCCTGCCCCCGCGAATCGTAATTCAGGGCTCGTGTGTAAATCGTCTCGCCGTCCGGCCCGGTGTAGGTATTCTCGGTGAACGCGCGCCCGTGCACCGTCCTCAGCAGCTTGAAGCAACGCGAAAAGTTTTTCTCGTCCGCGCAATCGAGGCTCGCGGGATTCGTGGTTTGCGGCGGGTTCGGCGAAGAGGTGCTCTGGGCCATTGCCGCCGCTGAGCCCCCCGAGCCAGCGAGATACAACGCGCAGCCGCCCACTGATAGCGCGGCTAGCAGCGCGAAGCGCACGACGCGAGAAAAACGCGGATTATGCATGGAGGCCCATCTGCGGCGTAGGATTCGTCACCACAACAATTGGTTTTCCGTATGTCGCTACGCTCTGGGGCCATTGTAGCGCCGGACTGGTTGCGCGCCGAAGGCACACCGCACTGAAGGTGCGGTGCAGGCAGGCTGAGATCCTATCCCACTGATCGTCGGGTGCAGACAGGCTGACAGCCGGTCCTACTGCTTTAGCTTGGCGTATTCGGATTTGGCTTCGTTCCAGATGGGGACGTCGGGGTCGGCGTCTTTCCACAGCGCGAGAAAATCTTTGTAGGCGGCGACGGCGCGAGCGCGCGCGGCATCGGCGTCCGCACCTTGCAACGATTTCGCTTCCAGCGCATTCGCACGCCCTACGCCGAGTCGCGCCAGCGCTCCGGTCCAGCAATTCCACACGATCCCGCTGTGGTCGATAATCTTCTGAAATTCCGCGGCGGCGGCGCTGCCCTGTCCGGAGGCGAGGTACGCCTGCCCGCGAATGTAGGTCGGGTAGAGGCAGGAAATATTGCTGACGAATCCAATTTGTCCCAGCTCCAGCGGCGAAGAAACCGGTTGCAGCGCGCTCAGCGCGCCGGCCGGATTTTTCTTGTTCAATTCAACCTGCGCCCGAATCGCGGGCAGCCACAGCGATTGCACCTGCGTATCAAGCGGGTAGCTTTTCGCCAAGCCTTGCGCCAAGGACTCCGCCTGCGCCGAGTCGCCCGCCATCGCCATCGCTAACGCCGACTCCACTCCGACGCCCTGGCTCGCCGGAGCCAGCTTCAAAGCCGCATCTGCCGATTGCCGCGCTTCGGCAAAATTGCCAAATGCCGCTTCACCGATCGCCGCGTTCGCCGACCAGATCGCCGCATTCTCTTTGTTGTCCGACTTGATCGCGGAATCCACCGCACGCCGGTTCAAATCGCGCGCCTGGTTCACGCGGCCCGCATAGGCTTCGGTGTCGGACGCCAGCGCCAATCCAAAAGTTTCCACGCCAGGCTGGTTCGCAAACCACTGCTGCTGTTCGGCCATCGCCGCTGAGTCTCTCGCCAGAAACGCCAGAGCGTACAGCGCGTTGTGAAACTGAAAATTATCCAGCTTTCGCGCCTGCGCTTCTTGAATGTTCTTACCAGCCTCCTCGAGACGCTGGGTGCCCAGAAAGTAGTTGTCCAATCCCAGGAAATTGCCGATCCACTCCGGCTTCAGGCGCTGCGCCGCGCGCTTCGGTTCCAGCGCTTTCTCGTACTGTCCTTGTTGGTCGAGCTCCAACCCCAACAAGCCATAGGCTTCGTACCTTCGCGGGTAACTTTCAATCTCCTGCTGCAGCGTCTGCGCCGTCTTGTCCAGTTCGCCGGTTACATTTTGATAGTAGCTGGCGGCGATGCTCAGCTTTTCCCACTCGCTGCTATGCTCCCGCAGCTGAAATGCCTTGGTGATGAATTCGCTGGCTCGGCCGATCTCGCCCATGCTGGCGTACTGGATGCCGACCCACAAATGACCGAGAGCAAAATTGGGATCGAGTTCGATGGCGTGCTGCAGATCAGGTAGTGCTGCGGTGGGGCCTTTCTCCTCCGCGGCTTTCATGCCCAGGGTGAACGCTTGCAGCGCTTCGAGCGAAGATGTGGTGGCCTCCGCCAGCGGAACGTCTAACTTCTGCACCGTCGCCAGCGACTCGCCTAGTTCGCCGCGCAACTTGGTTGCGGCGCCCCCCAGCGCATCCAAAACTTTTTCCTTCGAGGGCGCGGTCGCTTGCTCTTGCGCCAGCGTGTCCCCACTTTGGCAATTCACTGCCTTCAATCCCAGCACGTATTCGCTGCCGAGACTTGCAATCGTCCCGGCCAGATAGGCTTTGCTGCCGGCGCGCTGGCAAAGTTCGCGGGCCACGTCCGGAGTGAGTTTCGTGCCGGCTGGGCGAGTCATCTCCTGCAAGGTCTTGGTCACTTCGCTGTCGGGCAGCACATTCAGAAATGGCGATTGGCGCAGCGAAACGTTCAGCGCGGTTTTTAGTGTGTCGTCAAAGATGGAATCGCCGGTGGTGTTGGTGAAATCGGCGAGCACGATGGTGTCTTTTTCGGTGAGCATGCGCGCTTGCGCGCGGCGCGCAAAATACAGCCACCCGCCGACGGCAAGGGCGATCAGCACGAGCGCAGCCGCTGCCAGTTTTGGCCAACTTGACGACCCAGGCGACGCAAGCGCAGCCGTCGCCGTGCGATACGCCGCCGCTGGCTGCTGCGCAGTGGTCTGCGGACCCGAATCGCGCTTCAGCCGTTGCAGGTCGGCGCGCATCTCCGAGGCGTGCTGGTACCGCAGGGTGCGGTCCTTCTCCAGCGCCTTATTAATGATACGTTCGAGGTCCGCCGGAACCGCCGGATTCAGGCGCACCGCAGCAACCGGCGCCCGATTTAGAATCGCGTCGAAAAGTTCCGCGCTGGTGGCTCCCGAAAAAGTCTGCTTCCCCGTCGCCATCTCGTACAGCACCAAGCCGAAAGAAAAAATGTCGGTGCGCGGGTCCAGCTCTTTTCCCAGCGCCTGCTCCGGCGACATGTACGCCATGGTGCCCATGGCCGCGCCCGGCGTGCTGAGTTGCTGCGCCTCCTGAGTGCTGCGCGTCGCGTCGGCGTCCGTTCCGGCTTTAGTTTGCAGTTTGGCCAAACCAAAATCCAGAATCTTGGCGTGGTCCCGCTTGGTCACGAAAATATTCGCGGGCTTGATGTCGCGATGGACGATGCCTTCGGCGTGCGCGGCGTCGAGCGCCTCGGCAATTTCGCTGGCCAGCGACAGAGTTTCGTCGATCGCCAGCGGTTCGCCGCCGATTTTATGCTTCAGCGTCACGCCATCCAGAAATTCCATGGCGATGAACGTGCGTCCGCCATCTTCGGCAATTTCGTAAATGGTGCAAATGTTGGGATGGTTCAGCGCCGAAGCCGCGCGTGCTTCGCGCCGGAAACGTTCCAGCGTTTGCGGGTCTTTGGCCACGTCATCAGGAAGAAATTTCAACGCGACGAAACGGCCGAGCGCGGTGTCTTCCGCCTTGTACACCACACCCATCCCGCCGCCGCCAACTTTCTCGACGATGCGGAAATGCGAAATATTTTGGCCGAGGAGCGGGTCAGAGCTGGACACGTAAAAATCATCTTAGGTGGCGCCCACACCCAAGTCAACGAACACCGAATCCGTGAGATAGGTCTCCGCCGGTCCGACTTACGGCGTGTAGCGGGTGAAGACGAAGTCGCTGTCCTGGGCCTTGGCGTGGCAGGGCCAGCACGGTTTCATGAACGCCGGCTCGGCCGGTTTGCCATCCTGAAAATGGCCGAAGCCCCAGCCTCCGGTGGCTGCGTACTTTTTGGAATCCTTGATCATGAACTGAATATTGGTGGGCGCGCCGGGAACGTAAGACTGCACCTGGCCGAAGATTTTATTGTTTTCGTCCGACGGCACGTACTTGTAATGCAGCGCGGCCAGCATGGTGCCGTCCGGGAACGGCAACTTCCCTTCGCGGTACGCTTTCATCGCGACGTCGTTGCCCAGGAGCGAACCTAAACTATTGAGCTTGCCCGCTTCGTGTGCCGAGGAAACCCACTGCCAGTCGCGGAATCCTTTGGGCATTTCGGTCACGTACGGCGCCCCGTCGCCATCGACCTGCGCAGGTTTAGGAGCGGCGAAGGCAGCGAGTCCAGCAAAGATGGCAACGGCGACCAGAAAAAACGCGAAGCTCTTCATGGCGGTTCCTCCGCGGCGACTAACCAAAGTTAAAACCCGGGGGTCTGTTTACTGCGCGAGCTGCCGGTGGATACGGGGCCTTTCGGGAACCGTTTCATCCCCGATGCCGGTGAGTTTAGTCAGAACATGCGACACCCAGCAACAACTAAAGTTGTTACTCCGTGTTCCCACCATTGATTGGCTGCCGGAGAGAATGCTTGGTGCCGTTCGGGCCAGGGTGTACGTTACGGCTCGTGCGCAAGTTCAGGATGGAAGTTCGCGCCGAATCGTCATGCCACGACCTCGCAAAATCCGCATCGCTGTTTTGTTACTGCTCTCCATCGCCGGGCCGCTGCCTGCTTTCGGCCAAGACACGCGCACGGTTCATTTGGTGGAAATCACCTCGAAACCGGCTCCCTCTTACCTCGGCAGGCCCAAGACGAACATTTCCTACAGGCCCACCGGTGCCACGCGGGACTTTTCCGCCCTTCGAATCGTCAAGGAAGGTGACGATTACAAACTGAACGGCGAAACGGTCGATCCTCAATTGATCGCGGCGCTGGTTCGCGCGCTCACCGCGCCCGTCGAACGCCGCGCCAAATCTCGACGACCTCGGCGTCACTCCCGCGTGGCTGAAGGAGCACGCGGCGTCCGCGGCGAAAACCGTTTCCGAATCCATGATGGTCGGCGCCAAACATGTCCCGGCAGATGCGCTGGAAAAGCTTTTTGCCGACCCGGCGGTCATGAACCCGATTGTTCCGACGCTTTTCCGTCGCCGCAACGGCTTATGCTTCGATTGCTCTCGCGGCAGCCCAGAAGTGCAAGTCGCGATCTGTCTGCACCCCACTTTCAGTGGGGTGTGCCTTTCGTTGCCGCGCTAGGATAGAGCGATGGAGAAAAAGATTTTCTGGGCGACTTTCACGGTTCTCGGTTTGACGGCCGATTTGTTCTTGCCGCTCTGGTGGGCGCTCGCCGCAACCATACCGATCGGCATATTCAGCTGGTGGTTCGCCTATCGCAAAAATTGGTACTGATACTTTCAGCAGAACAGTCCCACCATGCTGGACTATCCCGCCGAATGCCGAATCAGCAGGACGGATTGGTCATCGAGCTGCGCGCCGTGCTTGGCCACGCTGGCTTGCAGTGACACGCAAATTGCCTTCAAAGATTCCCTGCCGTGCACGCGCAATTCGTTTTCGAGGCCTTTGATTCCAAATTCTTCGCCGGCGGCGTTGGCGGATTCGAGCAGGCCATCGGTGTACAGCGCCAGCACGTCGCCCGGCTCAGTCGCGAGCGCCGCGGTTTCGAATTCCCCATCGGGCATCATGGCCAGCGGGAAATTCGAGCACTCCAGCTGCGTCACTTCGTTCGTCTTGGCGGAGAATTTCAAAATCGCCGGATGGCCCGCGGTGCCGAACTGCAATCGCCCGGCGTTGCAGTCGATAAAACAAAACGTCACAAACATATCCGGCTTCTTCAGCGGGTACAGAACTTCATTCAACCGCGCCATCAGCCGCGCATCGCCTTCAGCGGAACTCAGCAACATCCGTGCCGCGCTTTTCACCATGCCGGCGACGACTCCCGGCGCGACTCCGTGCCCCGACACATCGGCGAGGTAGCCGACCCAGCGCGCTTCCACGCCGGCCACATCGATTAAGTCCCCGCCGACTTCCCCGCTGGGCAGCGAGTATCCGTAAAATTCGAAACTGCCAAGCTTCGAATCAATCGCCGGGACCAGCACCCGATGAATTTCCGCCGCGAGTTCGATCTCCGCGTGCACCCGAAAATACCGGCGCGCCTCGACGACCGTGGCGTACAGAAACGCAGCGTACCCCAGGAAGACCGCAACAGTGATAGCCACGCCGTCAAACTCCAGCCTGCTTTGCAACCTCGCCATATCCGCCACCGCGAGCGGCGGGCTGGGCAGCAGAACCGCCAGCCAATTAATCAGCCCGATATGGACCGCGAACAGCGGCACCATGGCCTTCCAGATATTTTTGCGGAGCACAAAGCCCGAAATGGCGTAGAACACCGGGAAGGTGCCGGAGATCAATACGTTCAGCAACAAGCGCATCGGCAACTGGCGGCCCATCTCGCCAATGTCGCTGGCAAATCCAATGATGCTGAAAATAGAAAACACGCCCAGCAGAAAGAGGGCGACCGACGCGCGCGGAACCGTTTTCCAAAAAGGTGAGCTGGCCATAAGTCTAGAAAATTAAACCTCGGAGACTGGCCGCCGCCGCTGGTCTGCTACCCTTTTGCGTTTGCGCCATCGGAGTCGAACCCGCCCCATTCTCGCAAACTATCCAGGTCCACTCTGGCCCGTCTTCGGTGGATGCCGTTTCGCTTTTCACCCGCGTCGCGTCGTTCGCGCCGGTTCCAATTTGCTTGGCCAGCCCGAAATCGAGAATTTTGGCGTGCCCGCGTTTGGTGACAAAAAGATTCGCGGGCTTGATGTCGCGGTGAATGATGCCTTGCGCATGCGCGGCATCGAGCGCGTCCGCGATTTCGATGCTCAGATCGAGCAACAACTCCAGGTCGAGCGGGCGGCCGCTGATCTGATGCTTCAGCGTCGCACCCTCCAGAAACTCCATGGCGATGAAGGTGTGGCCGGCGTCTTCGCCAATCTCGTAGATGGTGCAGATGTTGGGATGATTCAGCGCGGAGGCGGCGCGCGCTTCGCGCCGGAAACGCTCGAGTGCTTGCGGGTCTTGGGCCACTTCGGAAGGAAGAAATTTCAGCGCGATAAACCGGCCGAGCTGCAAATCTTCGGCCTTGTAAACGACGCCCATGCCCCCGCCACCGAGTTTCTCGATGACGCGGTAGTGCGAGACAGTTTTTCCGATGGGCGAGGGGCTGGGATCCGCCATGCGCCGCCAATAATAATTGTCACTACCGCGCAAGTCAAACGCAGGTGAAGTGGTGTGGCATAGCGCGCTCTACTGCGGAATGCTGATCTCCGTATCTTTTTTCGGCCGGACTTCCCTCCGCTGATTCCTCCGAACGAGCCCACTTGAAATTCCCGGCGGACGCTACGAATCCGGCGCAACCTTGGAAATGTGATACAAGTCGTTACATGCTGGAAGGCGCATTTGACCTGCAGGCGACGGATTCCAAGGCCGATGGGCTTCGGCGTTCGCGGGTGATGAACGTGAGGTTCGCCGCCGCATTCGCGCTAGGAATGTTTGCGCTGGCTGCGCCTTTCGCGCAAGGTCAGGCGCCTGCTCCGCAGGCCACTCCGTCTTCCCTACCTGATGCATCTTCGCCAGCTCCGTCGGGCGCGGCAGCTTCGCCTGCGCTGCACGACGACTCAGTTCAACATCAGGCAACGCCGATACAGGAAGTCGCGCCCGTTTATCCCCCGGTGGCCAAGACCGCGCACATCAGCGGCACCGTGCTGCTGCAATGCATCATCGGCAAAGACGGGACCGTTCAGACCATTCACTATATCTCCGGCCCGCCGCTGCTGATGAAGTCCGCGATGGATGCGGTGCGGCAATGGAAATACACGCCAACACTCATCAACGGCAAGCGCGTGGAAGTCCGAACGACGGTCTCGCTGGTCTTCACGCTGGACGGCGCAGCAGCAGCCATCCCGCAAGCGGCCGCAAGTAATCCCGTGGAACGCTACAAGGCCAGCGGATACGTGAATGATTTCGCTGGCGTGATCGATTCGAAGGATCGAGCACAACTCGATAAGATTTGCAAAGACCTCGACCACAAATCCGGGATTCAAATGGCCTTCGTGACCATTGGGTCGCTCGAAGGTAAGCCGATAAAAGACTTCGCCATGGATCTCGCTAACCTCTGGAGTGTGGGGCACCAAGAGACGAACCGCGGCCTGCTAATTCTGATCGCCGTTCAGGACGGGCTATGGCGCATCTCGATTAGCCACGGCCTGGAATCCGTATTCCCCGATGAAGACGCCGATCGCTTGGGGCGCGACATGGTGCCCCTGCTCAAGACCGGCGCTTACGGCAAAGCCCTGCTGCACCTGGCGAAAAACATTCAGCTTGAGCTCCCGCCAAAGTTGCAGTGAATCGCGCGCTCGGACCACGTTCCCACACGTGATCAGCTCGAGCGTCACTACTTCGTTTGCTGCTGCGCGCGTGCTGTGGACGGCGGTACATGGCCCTTCAGCCGCATGTATACGACCAGATTGCCGTAATGCTCGTCATTGTGGGCGGTGTTGTACATCAACATCGCGCCGCGCAGAGTCTTGGTCGATCCCTGGCCACCGACATTCGCAATTTGTACCGGCTGCGTGAACGTAGCGTCGGTGGTCGCGGCGTACACCTTGTCGCAATAGTCGAGCGAATCCTTCAGTGCCTTCACCAGCGCGGTCTTGTCGGTGATTTGCTTGTAGTCAGCGGACGTCGCCGGCGACTTTTCGCCCGCGATTTGCGAACAGAAAAAGAAATTCGCATTCGCCAGGTGACCGACGATCTGCGCGAAGGTTCGGACCTGCGGCGTAGGTTGAAACGCGTACTCATCCGCGGGCATGGCTTCTGCCGCGTCCGCCAGATTGCGGTGAATCGCCAAATGCATCTCCTTGGCACTCGCCGCCAGCGAAGGCGACAACTCCCCGGGATAGCCGGAGTCCGTAGTCTGAGCCGAAGCGACGGGCAAACACACACACGCAAATACGACCGCCAACAAAATTAGACGCAGCATAAATTAGTCCTCCTTTACCATTCGAATCGTTTCGCTCATCTCGCGATACTGCTCCGATCACTGCGGAATGCTGAAATCGTAGACGCGGCCGGCGGCGCTGCCTCCGGAGGATGACGAAACTCGGCCCGCTCCCATGTTGGCCGTGGTGCCGGTGCCCATGAAGAACGCGTACTCGCCGGATTTGAAATCGTTCTCCAGCGTGATTTGTAGATGCGGATCCCCACATGTTCGGCTTTGAATGGGATCTCCGTATCTTTTTTCACGCCGGACTTCCCTCCGCTGATTCCTCCGAACGAGCCCACTTGAAATTCGCGGCGGTCGCCTTCTTCTGCAATTTGATCAGAACGTAATCGGAACCATCGGCGCCGTCCGGCACGTAAAAATAAAATACCGGGCGGCGATCTTTCACGATGTTGGCGGAGGTGGGACCACCAGCGTCGCATCCAGTGCTGCCGCGCGCGCCGTAGGTGAAATAACTGGCGGCGCGGCCGCCGGCTTTGGCATTGCTGATGGCCTGCCCCTGCACCATGATGAAATTCGCGCCGTTCTTCCAATACACGCCCACTTCCGGCGGCGGCAAATTCGGATCGAGGGTCATCGGCGTCGAACCGGCGATCACCGCTGCGGGCGGCGGAGCGGGATTGATCATCACTTTGATCACCGCGTCGGAGACGTTTCCCGCTTTCAGCGTTCCACCATGCCTTTGATACATACCATTTTTCGATGCCGATACACGTGGGATAGGCTCTCAGCCCGTCCGCACCGAAAGGCACACCGCACTGAGAGTGGGGTGCAGACCGTCCCGCGGGGCGCGACTATCCCACGAAAACTCTGAACGCAGTTATCGTACGAGTGAGTTTCTTTTGCCGTATCATGCCCGGCGCATCGCCGCCCACCATACCGCTGCGTAGAATTAACCATGTGTTAATATCCGCGCGTACGATGTTGCGGCGTTCTCTGCTCGGTCGCGCAGTTGCACCTCGCACCGATCTTACTCGCGCCCGCTGCGCAAATGAAGAAGACAAAGCCTCCACGATGAAAACTTCGTCGGAACTGAAATTCGGCACTCGGAGGGAAGCGCCTCGCGCCCCTGTTGTGTACAACTTCGGGAGAATCAACGTGAAACTCACTACGGTCCTGCGAATCGCGATGCTATGCGTTTTCTTGGCCGGCGGCGCGGCGTTGTTTGTAAAAACCGCAGCGGCGCAATGTCCTGATCCGGGGTCTGTCGGCTACGACGGCGTCTCGAATACACCGGTAAAGCCGTTTCAAGCCAAGCAGGTGACCACGATCGTGGCTTACCGCAGTGACGGAACAAAAGTAACGACCGTGCATCGGTCAAACGTTTTTCGCGATAGCAAAGGGCGCATCCGGCACGAGCGGCGGTTTTACCCTGGAGAAGACGCCCTATCGGATAATGTCCCCCTTCAAATTTGGATAAACGACGAATGCGGGAATGCCATAAGCCTCTCGCCCGGCAGCCACACCGCCACAATTCAGAAAATGGTGCCTGCACCCCAAGTGTCGCGTCAGCCCGTTTGTCGCGAGATTGATTCGAATAACATTCCTGACATCGGGCCGGCCGGAAAGTTTGAAGACCTGGGACACAAGTCCATCGACGGCGTAGTGATTCGGGGCGAGCGCAGCAGCTACTACAGCTCCGAGCAAGCCAAGCTGGCTGGTGCGCCGCCCATACAGGTCTACGAAAACTGGTGCTCGATCTCATTGGATACTTGGATGGGCAGTTACAGTTTGACTGAAAACCCGAAGCAGGAAATCACGACGGTCGTTAGCGACGTCGAGCAAATCGAGCCTGACCCGGCGCTGTTCGAGATTCCACCGGGATACAAAATAGAATTCCGCGCCAGCCCGGCCCCTTCCAGACCGAACCCAGCCGGCAATTCTTCGGCTCCGCCCACGCGACCATAGTTTTTGTGACGGTTCAAAATCCGCGGCTATATTAAATTCAGGTGGTCTAGGGGCAGATGGCATGCGCGCAAACAGGACATCAATCTGTTGCTCAACGCGAAAACCGGACATGTGCCAGGTGGCAACTCCGTGTCCGGTTCCGCGACGGTGTTCACATTTTTGATCTACAGCGCCGAGCTATTTCTTAGCCGATTTCGACCGCAAAGGTCAGTGAAGGATCATTCACCGCGACTGCATACCAAATCCCGTCGGCGCCCAACACGAAGTAGACATCCTGCTGGTAGAACCACGGCGGGTAGTTGCTGGCGAAGAACCAATAGCCGCCGTAGGAATATTCCCGGCGTCCGTTGTACATGCGCCCGGCGTTGACTTCAAAACGAGTGGCGTGGCTGGGACCAAAACGGCCCTCGTCATATACGTGTCCCTGCCGATCTTTCGTGCCGCTCTTGGCCCACCGGCTATTTGTTTCCTGCGTGCGCGTCGTAGTTTCCTTGCGCTCCACCGTCTTCTCTTGCACTTGCTTTTCCTGCTTTACCGGAGGCTTCGCTTCCTGCTGCCGGTCCACCGGCTTGCCCTCTTCGGGCCGCTTGGCTTCTTCCTGCCGTGGAGGCTTGGCTTCTTCTTGGCGCGGGGGCTTCGCGGCTTCCTCGTGCTCCGCGGGCTTGGCAGCCTCATCGTGGTGCTCTTCCTGCGCGAACGTGCCGACCGTCGCACCAAGAAAGAAAAATGCGGCCATGGTGCCGATGGCTCCGAACCGCTTCATGTAGTTGGCTCCGAATCTGGTCATGTGGTTGTCACCTCACCTGACATCAGACCAGATTCCCAGTGCCGTGGTTATAGGGCGTTTACCGTACTTTGGGCTGAACAAAACTGGACTCTCGTGCGGGTCCGCCGGGGCTGAAAACGCACTCTTCCAAAGGAGGAAATACGGAAAAGCTGCCGATTGCGGGGACGGTTCGCAGGATCTCGCCGCCGAATCCCTGAAGATTCCCGATGCGGCGGCGATGGCTGCGCCTAGGGCTTGGCGCGAACCATGAACAGAACGCCGGCCATCACTATCAGTACACCGAGCGCGACCAATCCTACGATTGCGGCCCACGGTTTTCGCCCAGCGCTATTCCCTGCCAGTGAGATTTCATCTTGCGGCGAAGCGAAACTCGATAACGCCTTCTTGTACGAGCTCCAAAGCAAGATGTAAGGCAGGCCAACCAGCACGCTGTAGCACCCTAGAGAAATGCCTATCGATCGCAACAAGTGCTCCGCAGGCCTGCCAAAGCCCTCGAGATTGTTGAAGAACAAGGCGCACGCATTGGCCACCAGCATCCCCAGGAAAAGAATTGAAAAATGAGCGAAGTAAAACATCTTCAGGAAGGATTTGATTTTTGATTCGTCGGCCGGAGACCTTACCAGGTAGCCACGATCGCGAACGTCCCCGCTGAAAACCACCACGCGGCCAGCTTTTTCGTCGCGAAAGGCCGCACCTACAACATTGTCAAGAAGACTCATATCCAGCTCGCTCCTTGGGTTGGGTTACTCGGGCCTTAGTTAACCTCAGCGTAACACCCCAAAAAGCCAGCCATTACGGGTCGGAAGTACAGTTGTGACGGCAAAGTCACTGCAGGCGCGAGACGTCACACGCGGGCTAATTAGTCCTCATGTGCAAGGCCATCAAGCTTCTGCTCGCTTCCCTGCCCTGCGCGGCAGCCGCGCAAAACGCGACGTGAACGGCGCGCCGATCGCTTTGGCCATGGTCCAATTCAGTGCGCGAACATTCACCGCGACCAGCGTCATGACCGGCGGGTTGCTGTAATGCTTGGCGAGATTTAGCGACTGGCGGTTCAGGATCCCAATGCTGGCCAGCGTATGAGTCATTCCGCGTTGCAGCGCGTATTCGTTCGCCGCATGGTTCAGCGAACTATGCACGCCGAACCCTCGGTACTCCGGAACAACGTAAGAGCCGTAGCGCAGCGCTTCGCCCGGATGCAACACCCACACGATGCCGAAGGCGAGTTCCTGGCCGCTGGCGAACGCCAGCCACATGTAACCGACCACCGCTGCGCCCCCGCTGCGCCCTCCTCGCCGGCGAACGCGACGGCCACCGCGTCGCCATTCAACAGGCGCGTGCGAATTTCTTGCGCGGACATTTCCCCCAGTCCCGCGAGCAGAGTCGAGACTTTTTCAATATCCTGCGCGCCGGAGTAAATCTTCACGCTGACCTGTTTCCGGGCGTACGGGTCGCGGGTCGATACGCGTACGTCGGTGCTGAAAATGTGCCAGGCATGCCAGTACATCACCGGCCGCACGAATTCACGCGCGGCCAGCACGGCGGACGAGACAAGCCCGCGCCAGTGAAACGATTCGCGGACGGCTTTCCAGGACCGGGAAGGGTGGCTGGCCATAAATTTCGAACGGGTCCTACCTGGGCTGCCCCGTCAGCGGCACGGTGGTACC
Source organism: uncultured Acidobacteriota bacterium (assembly GCA_963847695.1). GTDB lineage: Bacteria > Acidobacteriota > Terriglobia > Acidiferrales > UBA7541 > Palsa-295. The sequence continues at coordinate 152,902 of CAWKAX010000023.1, forward strand.
CAGTCCCGCGTAAATATCGCGGTCGCCGAATGCTTTTTTCAGCGCGATGAATGTAGGCTCGCCGGTGCAGTGGCCGGGCGCGATGTACTCCACTTTGAATTTATCGTGCAGGACCGTCACGATATTCTGAATCTCCGGGTCGCTCGCCACCGCCAGATGCAAGCCTCCAACGATCAAATGGATTCGTGGGTTGATCGCCGTAGCCGCTGCGACGATTCTATCGATGCCCGGATGCGAGCAGCCCACCACGATGACCAGGCCGTCGGGCGTATTGATGGCGACCGAAAGCTCGTGCATTTCGAGCGTGCCGGGCTTCTCGGAAATTGTCGAGATCAGATGGATGTCGGGCGTAATTTCAGTGGTCTCGTTTACCAGCTGAAAGTTCGCTCCGGGCCAGCCCGATCCAAAGCGGATGATTTCCGGCGGCGCGCCGTCGAAGTAGCGCTGATCCGCGGGCAGAGACTGCGTCCTTGCGATAAAAACTTCCTAGCGGGTCGGAACCGTAAACTCCGCCGAGTCCTTCTTTCGGCGCGTAAATTTTCACCGTGGGATTCACCTTCAACAGGTACGTCAGTCCGCCCATGTGATCGCCGTGCCGGTGCGACATCACCACGAAATCCAGCTTGGTCAGGTCCACACCGCTGGCTTTGACGTTCTGCGCCAAAATCTCCGGGTTGTTGCCAGTGTCGAAGAGAATCCGTTTTCCGCCGTATTCAATCAGCGCCGAGTAGCCCCAATCTTTTTGCATCGCCGAAGGCTTGCCGAAAGCGTCGTAGAGCACGGTGATTTGAGCGGCGCCGGCAGTGTCGTTGGGCGCTGGCGTTGGCGCTGGAGCAGCGCGGAGCGTCACGACCAAGCCACCGATGAGCAGGGGCACAACGAAAAATAATGCCTGCAGTTTTTTCATGCCCAACGATTTAGCCGCGGTGCTCATAGCATCCTCCTCATAATTTCGAGACGGAAACAACTGCGCCCCACAAAAGGCGAAGCGCGATCCCTACCCCGCCGTCATTCTGAGTGAAGCGAAGAATCTCAGCCAGTACAATTTCGCGCCGGCCATCACGTCGAACGGGTTTCGTCGCAGTGGTCTAGGGGCTGGAGCGTGGATGAGATTCTTCGTCGCACAAATCGCTCCCCAGAATGACGGGGGTTTTCGGGTGTCGTTCGGCAGGTGCAGGCGCTTCGCGCTGGAGCGCGCGGCGATGGGACCCGTAACCAAAATGCGCTACGCTGGTTTTAGCTATTGGGAGCTTGCGCGTGATTCCTCCGCCGACTGCGCGTCTCACATTTCGAAGCTGGACGGACCGAGACACGGCGCTAGCCGAAGCGTTGTGGTGCGATCCGGAGGTGACGCGTTACTTCGGTGGCGCGATGACGCCGCAGCAGGCGCACGACCGGTTGCGCATCGAACGTGAACGCGAGACGCGCCTCGGATTCCAATACTGGCCGATGTTTCTGCGCCAGACCGGCGAGTTCGCCGGATGTGCCGGCCTGCGTCCGTGGCAAATGGACGCGAGCATCATCGAAGCCGGCGTGCACCTGGTGCGCGCCGCCTGGGGCCAGCGCCTCGGCGAAGAAGGTTTGCGCGCGGCGCTCGCGCACGGATTCGATACGCTAAGCCTGCCAAAGATCGTCGCCGGCCACGGGATCGGCCACGACAATTCGCAGAAGATGCTCGAACGCGTAGGTTTCAGCTACACGCACAACATCCTGTGGGGCCCGAAATCGATCGAAGTGAAAATTTACGAAATCAGCCCCAGCACTTGGCGCTCCCAGCCCTAGCCTGCACGCCGATCAGTAGGACAGGCGGTCAGCCTGTCTGCACCGCACTTCAGTGCGGTGTGCCTTCCCTCGCACTTGGAAATACTGCGGCAAGTTCAGCGCACGTCCCATCCATTCGCGGCGTTCTGGCGAAGTGCGTTGACACCGTCATTCCGCCGATATAATTTCTTCCCCACCGCCCTACCACGCAGCAAACCTGATTTGGAGGATACAGTCATGGCCCGGCGAAAATTCCTGTCGCAGCTGATTGGTTTACCGTTTCTTGCTTTGGGAGCGAAAGCCCAAGAGCCCGCCAAAAAAAGCCTGAAGATTATGATGAGGAGTTCCTGGGGCACCGATGACGCCACTCGCGCTTCGTTTGTCTTCGCGCATTCGCTGGCTCTGGCCGATGCCGGTCACGAAGTCCGGATTTTTCTCACCGGCGACGCGACCTATCTGATGCGCCAGGTCACCACCGATGCGATCACCGCCATCGGTTGGGGATCGCTCAGCGAACTGCGGGATAAAATTGTCTCCAAGAAAATTCAGGTGTACTCCTGCGGCGCCTGCTCCCGCGCCCGCGGGGTTACCGAAGCCGACCTCGCCACCTGGGGAGCGCAGTATGGCAATCCTAAGATCTTCGTTTCTCTGGTCGAATGGTGCGACCGGGTGATGTCCGAGTAGGAAAAAATTGCTCGCCGGGAACTTTTGGAGTGCGGCGGCTCTGCCGCCGCTTTTCACTCGACCCCACGTCACCCGAACTCACCACCACCAGTCAAAGGCACACCCCACTGAAGTGGGGTGCAGACAGGCTGACAGCCTGTCCTACATGCTGCCGGTCTGGACCGCGCCGGCTCGTTCGTAGGTCGCGATGATCACGCCTTTGGTGCTGACCGTGCTTTCGGTCAGCTTGAATGCGGCGGGGATGGCGCCCTCGGCGAATAATTTTTTGCCCTTGCCCAGCACGACTGGAAATATTTTCAGCCAGAGCGCGTCGACCAGATCGTGTTTCAGCAGAGTCTGCACCAGGTTGCCGCTGCCCCAGACGTGCAGGTTCGGCCCCTCCTGCTTTTTGATCTCCGCGATTTTCGTCGCGATGTCGCCGCTGAGAAACACATTCGGCTTCCAGTCCGCGGCAGTGAGCGTGTTCGAGGCGACGTACTTGGTCGCGGTCTGCACCCCCGGCCAAATGTCGCCGTGCTGCGGCCAGAATTTTGAGAACATTTCGAAGGTCTTGCGCCCCAGCAGCACGTCCGCCGGCGCCTTCATCTGCTTCAGCATCGCCGCGCCTTCGATGTCGTCACCCAGCGGCGCGGTCCAGCCGCCATATTCGAAGCCGCCGCTGGTGTCTTCCTTCGGCCCGCCGGGCGCTTGGTACACTCCATCCAGCGACACAAATTCCAGCACGTTAATTTTTCTCATGACCAAATTCCTCCGAGTCGGGCTTCCCTGCTTATGATTACTTCGCGGCGAGCCGGCGGCGCTGCTCGCTTTCTCGCATCAATCCGCTGATATCTTCCGCCGGACGTATCTCGATCGATCCACAGTTCAACTTTACTCCCGGTGATTCCGAAACCAGCTGAATCGCGTGATTCAAATCGCGCGCTTCGATCACTTGAATGCCGCCCAGCTGCTCTTTGGTTTCGGCGTAAGGCCCGTCGGTCACCACAACCTTGCCCTTCTTCCAAGACACCGTCACCGCCGTGCTCCCGGGCTGCAGCGGCTCCTCACTCAGCAAATTGCCATTCTTGCGCAGCTCGTCGTTGTAGCTGAAACACTCGTCCAGCACGGTATTGCGCTGGCTCTCCGGCATATTTTCGAACTTGCCGGGCTCAAGATAACCCATACAAACGTACTTCACGATTTCCTCCTTGCCTCTGGCCGCTCAAGGAACCGTAGCTCATCGTGCTGTCATTCAATAGTCGTCGGCCCGGCCGAAAATCGACAGGTTTCTTCTGGAATTCCAAAATCTTTTTCGCAGGCTCGCGCGCGTCCGCACCCTGGCCTTAAACCGCCGGCCTTGCGGGCGACGCCAGTTCCGCCGGCAAACAGTTTTTTACCTCAGGGAAAACGCATGCCGGAGCGGCCGCAGGCTTCGAATAAGGAGAGAAGATTGGTCATGCTGAAGAGTTCGCGCAGCCGAGGGCTCAGGTTCAGCAACTGCAATTCGCAGTGCGCGCCCTTCGCTGAAATATAAAGTCCCACCAGCGTCCCCAGGCCCGAACTATCCATATACACCAGTTCGCTGAGGTCGAGGATCAACCGCTTCTTGTGCGGCAGCAGAGACTTCACTTCAGTCTTCAGCGCCAGCGAAGTTTCAGCGGTGAGGCGGCCGGTGCAGCGCACTACGATCGCGTCTTCCCAAGGATAGGTTTGGAGGTCGAGAGAGCGCGCCGGAACCGAAGCATTTGTGGACATTTGAATTGCTTGTTTACTCCGATTGGCGGGCGGTGGCAAGCGTTTCTTCCAGACGCACGCATCGCCCACGGGCTGCTCGATGCGTGTGCATCGCCAGAATATTTCAGCGCCAAGAGCAGACCCCACTGAGAGTGGGGTGCGGACCGGCTGAGAGCCTGTGCCACGAAGGACCAATCATTCCGAGCGCAGCGCCTGCATGGCGTCAACCCGCGCGGCCCGCGCCGCTGGAAGCATCGAAGCGATCACCGCCGCGGCCAGCAGCACGCACGCCGAAACGACCACCGGCAACGGGCCTGGCATTTTGAGATCTCCAAAATAACTGCCCGCCACGCGTACCACGATCAACCCGAACGCCGCGCCGGCCAACACTCCGGCGCCAGCCATCAAGACGCCCTCGCCGACCACACTCTTCAGAATATTTGACGGCTGCGACCCCAGCGCCATGCGGATGCCGAATTCGCGCGTTCGCGCGCTGACCGAAAACGCCAGCACTCCGGCCACGCCAACAATCGCGATGAGCAACGCCACCACGGCGAATACGCCAAAGACCAGCGAGTTCAGCCGGTCCGGCGCCAGCACTTTGGCGCGGATGTCTTCCAGAGTTGCCGCGTTCTCCACCGGTTCATCGGCGGCCTGATCTCGAATTATTTTGGTGACCGGCGTCACCAGCGCGTAAGGATTCCCGGTGGTGTGGATGAAAAGATGGCCACCAAACATTCCGCCGTCGGCGAGCGCACCATAAATCACCGCGGTCGGCACTGGGACGATGTGTTCGTCGTCCATATCCGCGGCGACGCCGATGATTCGGTGCGGCGAAACCACCCGCGCCTTTTCGGCGGGCGTCCCGGTAACGAATTCAAGCACCGGATCGGTCCAATACACGTGGCGATTGATCGGGTCCTGCCCGGGAAACATTTGCCGCGCCAAAGTCGCGCTGACGATCACCACCGGCTCTGAACTCGCGCTATCGAGATCGTTGAAATCGCGCCCAGCCAGAATCGGCACGCCGAGCGAAGTAAAAAAACCGGGCGAAATCGTGCGCCACAGCGCGCGCGGATCGTCTTTGTCATGCACGTGGCCATCACCGGAATATTGCAGGCCATAGCCGAAGCCGCCGCCGGCGTCACGCCACGGAGCGATCATAGCTACGGAGGTGTCGGTGACGCTGGGCAGCGCATTGATTTGGCGCACCGACTCTTTGTAGAAATCGACAACCTGCTGCGGCGTTCGGCCATCGGAGGGCGACGGCACGTCGACCACCAAAACGCGGCGGGTATCGAAAGCGCTATGGGTTCTTTGCAGCGCAATCAACGTGGTGATCAAGACGCTCGCGCCGGCCAGCAGCACGAACGAGGCCGCGATCTGCGTCACCGCAAAAATGCGCTGGCGGCGTCCGGCGCTGCTGGTGACGCGCACGCTGCCGCTCGCGAGATTCATTCCATCCGAAGTGTTGGCCGAAGGCAGGCGCGGCACAAACGCCAGAATCACCGCGGCGATGATCGCCAGGGCCACTCCGAGCCACACCATGCTGAAATCCACGGTCAAATCCAGCGCGCGAATCGAGAATCGCGACGCGTATTTCGCCAGAATGCTGACCAGCGGCTGGGCGATGACCACGCCGATGATCGCGCCCGCGCCGCACAGCAGCAGGCTTTCGGCCAGCAGCATCCTGCGCAGCGCCCAGGTGCTCGCGCCCAGCGCGGCGCGAATCGCCAGTTCGCCTTCGCGGCGAACCGTGCGCGCCAAGATCAAATTGGCCACGTTCGAGCAGGCGATGATGAACACCAGCGCCGACGCGGCCAGCAGCACCAGCAGCACCGTACGCGCACCGGAAGTAATTTCGTCGCGCAGCATCCGCGCATTGATCTGGTAGCCGAAATTATCGGGATACGCATCGGGATGGTCCTTCTTCATCGACGCGTACACCGTACCCAATTCGTTGCGCGCCTGATCCAGCGTCGCGCCGGGGGCCAGCTTGCCGAAAAGTTCGGTCATGCGATGGACCCGCCCCGTGACCATCGTCGCCGAAAGATGATGCGGGCTGATCACCATGTTGCCGATGATTTCAGTTTCCGCCGGATACGGCACCGCAGGTTCGAGTACGCCGATCACTGTTGCGGTGCGATCGCCGATGCTGCTGAGCCGCACGGTCTTGTTGATCACACTCGGATCTTTGTGGAAAGCCGTCGACCAGAAGCGGTAAGTCAGCACGATGACGCCCGGCGCGTCGGCGCCCGCGTCCTGCGGTCCGACCAGGCGGCCGATAACCGGACGCAGCCCCATCACATCGAAATAATTTCCGCTGACCACGCCGCCCTGCACCACGCGCGGCTCGCCGAGGCCAACCATGGTGAAAGGAATTTGCGAGAAATCGCCGAACTCGTCGAGCGAATGAACGCTGCGCTGGATATCCTGAATTTCCGGCACCGAAAATGTGGTGTTGTCCATCCCGCCGGTGGGCGCGCTCTGGCGAATGTAAACGAGCCGGTTCTCGTCGCGATTCACCAGCGGCTTCAGCAGCACGCCGCGCACCAGCGTGAAGATCGCCGCGTTCGCGCCAATGCCCAGCGCCAGGGTGAGAATCACAATCGCCGCCAGGCCCTTGCTCCGGCTCAACGAGTGCAACGCAGTTCTCAAATCGTTGAAAAATGACATGCTTCTCGCTCCCTCGGCGTCGAGCCGCTTTCACCCGCAGCGCCGCAACTCATCGCCCTGTCATTAAATAGTCGTTCGGAACCCTGGAAAATCGACAACCGCTCGAAAGTTTTCGTGGGATAGGCTCTCACCCTGTCTGCACCCCACTTTCAGTGGGGTGTGCCTTCCGCGCCGAAAGGAGCAGTCTCTATGCGTTAGCAAATGCTCTTCGCAGCGCCGCCAAGTACGCTTCCGTGAATCGCTTCGAAACTCCCGCGTCCGGCACGAACACGTCGAATCCGTGAAACGCACCCGGCACCACCACCAACTCCGTCGCAACTCCGGCGTTGATCAGCCGGCGCGCGTATTCGATATCTTCGTCCACAAAAAGATCCAGCGCTCCGACGCCGATGAATGCCGGAGGAAGCCCCGCGAGATTTTCAACCCGCGCCGGAACCGCTCCTGCCGGAACCTTGGCCGAGCCAGCCGGAACGCCGAGATAAGAGGTCCAAGCGAAACGATTCGAGCCTGCATTCCAGATGAACTGCCCTTCCGACGGCGGGGCCTGGCGCGTGCTGCCGGTGCGATCGTCCAGCGCCGGATAAATCATCAGCTGGAACCGCACCGGGATTTCGCCGCGATCGCGCGCGGCGATCGCCAGCACCGCGGTATGGCCGCCACCCGCGCTTTCTCCGCCGATCGCAATGCGTTTGCGATCGATGCCCAGCTCGTCCGCATTTTTGTAAATCCAGCGCAACGCCGCGTAATTGTCTTCGAGCGATCCCGGGAAATGCGTTTCCGGCGCCAGCCGGTAATCCACCGAAATAACCACGCATCCGCATTTCTGCGCGATCGTTTGCAGCACCGGAGCGAATTGCGCCGCCACGCCCATCACGTACCCGCCGCCATGAATGTGCATCAGCACCGGACGCCCTTTGGTGCCCGGCGCCGGATCGAAAATCACCAGACGCAAATCCGGCGCGCCCGCTGGTCCGGGTATGTGCCGTTCGACTGGCTGCGGCGCGGGCGGAGGAAGCGGCGGCATCGCCGGCAATTTGCGCGCTTCGACCAGAATTTCGCTGGTTACATCTTGCCCGGGGTACGGGAATTGCTTCACCGCGGCCAGCAATTCCGGATCGACCATGGCGTAGGGATCAGCGGCTGCGCCCGGAGCTTGCGATGGCACTTGGGCGTGGGCCTGTGGCCCGACCGCCGCACGCAGCAATTCAGGAGCGATGCCGATTCCAATTCCCGCGGCCAATCCGCCCCGAACAAAATCCCGCCTGGTGAACTTACTCACGTTCGCTCCCGTTTCTGAATTTGAAATTTCTCGCCCGGGCCTTGCCGCCGTCATCTGGTCATTCCGCCTTATCCTGGCGGCAGACCAAACGCGCGCACTTCCACCGGCACTCGGCACGCCGCGACAGCCTTGCGTCCCCAGGCCAGCGCGGCTTCCATGCTCGGCAGTTCCAGCACCCAAAATCCGCCGAGATGTTCCTTGGTTTCGAGGTACGGCCCGTCGGTGGTGATCACTTTTCCATCGGCCTGCGCGCGCAACGACTTGGCTTCCTTCACCGGAGTGAGGCCGCCCATGAAAACCTTGATGCCGGCAGCCACGATCTCCTCGTTCAGCACGTCGATGTCCCGATCCATCGCCGCTGCTTCGGCGGGCGATGGCTTGAAATTGTCCGGCAACTGTACCGCAACCAAAAACTGAGTCATGAGTTCTCCGATCGTCAATAAAAGTTCTTGCGCCGAGCAACGCCTTCGTAGCGGCGGTCTTTAGACCGCCATTCGTGTCGCGGCGCGGATCGATGGCGGTCTAAAAATCGCCGCTACAAAACCAGCTTCCCTGCTCTCGACTTATAGTCGAACGGTCGTACTGGAATTCGACACCGCGCGCAGAGTTTTTTACGCTTGGCCCGCTGACTTAATACCGCGAGCGGCCTGATCTTCTTCCAGCTCGGTAAGCTTCTGCTGCTCCGGAGCCCCGAAGTCGCTCACATCGAAAAATCTCCGAACTTCGATGACCATCTCGCCATCTTTTCTGGGGATGCGCGAGGCCCACTGGATCGCCTCTTCGCGCGACTTCACTTCCAGCACGTAATAGCCACCGACCACTTCTTTCGCTTCGGTGAACGGGCCGTCGGTCACTTTTACTTTTCCGTCTTTGCGCTCGATCCGCGCGCTCATCGTCGCTGGAGGAGTGAGCCCGTCGAGCGCCACCAAAACGCCCGCGGCGCCCATTTCCTCGTGGAATTTCCGGACGTCTTCGACGTCGGCCATGTCCGGCACCCAACCGGCCTTGGCCGTTAGATAATCTTTCGGGTAGCAGAGCAGCATGTAACGCATTTTGTTCTCCTTAGATAATGCGGGTTCTGAATCTAGATCTCTATCCACGGTCCGCCGAGCGAGCCGCGCGATTACGCCGGAACGTACGTCAAGCGAGGCAGGTCCTTCGCGATTAAATCGCTGGACACCAGGCGCAACGGAGGACGCGCGCCAGCGAAGAATGGCTGGCCACCGCCAAGCACCACGGGTCGAAGGCAAAGCCGATACTCATCGATCAGACCTGCCTCGGTCAGGCTTTGCGCCAACACCGGTCCGGCCACGTGAATCTCGCCAGTCTGCTCGGCCTTCAGTTTGCGCACCGTCTTCTCCAGGTCACCCGCCACCAGCGTGGCGTTGCGGCCCACCGACTTGAGCGAACGCGACATGACCCACTTCGGCGTGCTGCGATACACCGCCGCGAAGCTGTGGTCTTCAGCGTCCCAATCAGGAAGATCTGTGTCCCAATAACTCATGATCTCGTACATGCGGCGTCCGTAGATCAGCCCGGTCAGGCCACGCATTTCTTCCTTGAAGTGGCGAGAGACCTCGGGCGAAGGCGGCCCCAGCTTCATGTGGTCGACGTAGCCATCAAGCGACTGCATCAATCCGTAGACCAGTTTTGCCATCTGCAAATCTCCTCACTGAGATACCAGGTCGTGCGAGTGCCGTGCCGGGACCGGGTCGCGCCGCAACCTTTATATACGGCGAATGGGCCCACCCGCCGCGTTGGAAGAACGGGCTTTAACTCCGCCGCATCGGAAGGACGAGGCCTAATCCCCCGCATCGGAAGGGCGGGGTCTAATCCCCCGCATCGGAAGGACGAGGCCTAATCCCCCGCATCGGAAGGACGAGGTCTAATCCCCCGCATCGGAAGGGCGGGGTTTCAACCCCGCCGAAAAAGCCCCGGAATCCGCGGGGCTTTAGCCCCTGAAGCGACCTCAGCCTTCAACAGTTAGTCGAACCGCCACACCCGAATTCGACATCCCCCCAAAATTTATTTTGCCGGCGCTCCGCTCAGTTCTCGTCCGGCGCCGGCACAAAGAATACTTCACGTACTTCGAGCTGCCCGCCGATGGCCGCGACCCCTTTTTTCGACCAGGCCACGGCCTCGTCCATGTCCTTACACTCCAAAATCCAGAGCCCGCCGATGTGTTCCTTGGTCTCCAAATAAGGCCCGTCAGTAACCAAAACACCGCCATCCTTCTGCTTGCGCAGCGACTTGGTAGCGCCCAAACCGCCGGCAAATTTCCTCACGCCCGCAGCAATCATCTCGCGGTTCAACTCGTGAATCTTCTCGCCCGCCGCCGGGTCCATCTGCGATGGGTCAAAATCGTCGGGAATATAACCAGCAATAAAATAATGCGGCATTGTCGTCTCCTAAAGTCTTCTTGCGCCGGGGTAATTTCCGGCCTTCACCAGATAGTCGAACGACCGGACCGGAATTCGACAACGCTTCCAGGAAACTTTCAAGGCACTCGTGCGTGCGGTCTCTTAAATTTGATCCTCGCCACGGGCAGTAGGCTTACTCGTTGAGCAGGCTTTGCCAGTTTGAGGGCACCCGGCCCGCGGGACCCGGCGCCGGTTGCTTCGCCGGGTGCGAATGAGGACTGGGCAATTGGGGGCCGTCAAAAGTTTCCTGCGTTCGGTAATCGTAGAACCACTCTTCGCCGGGCTCGAAGCTGTTGATGACCGGGTGCTTGGTGCTCGCGTTGTGCTTGGACGCGTGCTGGTTTGGCGAACTATCGCAGCAGCCGATGTGACCGCATTCGGCGCACCGCCGCAGGTGCAGCCACCATGCGCCCGTGGCCAGACATTCCACGCAACCCGTACCACTAGGCTTCGCGTTCAAATTGATTCCTTCTCGTTCGCTCTTCATATTTTCCCGCCCCATAACTTTTGTTTTTAGATTTTATTTCAGCTGCCGGATCCGCTCCTGCAGGAATTGGCGCTCCGGTTCTTGCTGGGTCAGCGCCAGAGCTTTCTCATAGGACGCTCGCGCTTCGGCCGTCCGGCCAAGCCTGCGGCACATGTCGGCGCGGGCCGAGTGTGCCAGATAATAATCGGCCAGCTCGCCGTCTTCCAGCACCGCGTCGATCTGCGCGAGACCCGCTTCTGGACCATCGCGCATCGCAATCGCCACCGCGCGATTCAGCCGCACCACCGGCGAAGGTTGAATGCGCGCCAACTGATCGTAGAGCGCGACGATCTGCGCCCAGTCGGTCGCCGCCACCGTCTGCGCCTCGGCGTGCACCGCCGCAATCGCCGCCTGCAGCGTATACGCGCCGAAGCGGCGCGACCCGAGCGCCTGTTGCAGCAGCCGTACTCCCTCCGCGATCTGCTCGCGGTTCCACCGCGAACGATCCTGATGCTCCAGCAAAATCAGCTCGCCCGTGGGCGACCTTCTCGCCGCGCGACGCGATTCCTGCAGCAGCATCAGCGCCAGCAAACCAATCACTTCCGGCTCGGGTTGCAGTTCTGCCAGCAGACCGGCCCAGCCGAATCGCCTCGCCAGTCAATTCCGCGCGCGTCACTTCCGCGCCCGCTGAAGCCGAGTAGCCCTCGTTGAAAACCAGATACACCACCTGCAGCACCGCGTCCATGCGCTGCGGCAATTCTTCCGGCGCCGGCACTTCGTAACGAATTGGCGTGTCGCGAATTTTTGCTTTGGCGCGGACGATGCGCTGCGCCAGCGTCCGCGGAGTGGTCAGAAAACCCTTGGCAATTTCTTCGGTAGTCAGTCCGCACACTTCGCGCAAGGTCAGGGCCACGCGCGATTCCGGAGCCAGCGCCGGATGGCAGCAGGTAAAAATCAGCCGCAGCCGGTCGTCCTCCAGGCTTTCGTCCTCATCGGTCGCGCCTGCCGCGCCAGCCGCGTCCCATTGCGCTTCGAGATGCCGCGCCAGATCGTCCTGCGACGCATCAAACCGCGCGCGCCGCCGCAGCGAATCGATCGCCTTGAATCGCGCCGTCGAAATCAGCCACGGCCGCGGATTCTCCGGAACGCCCGCCTCCGGCCAAGTCTTCAGCGCAATCGCAAACGCTTCATGCATCGCCTCTTCGGCCAGATCGAGATCGCCCAGCAAACGCACCAAGGTCGCCAGCACCCGCCCAGACTCCGTCCGGTAAAGTGTCTCGATCGTCGCACGAATTTGTTCCGGCGCCAGCGGCGTCATCCCCGCCAAACTAACAAACGCCGCCGCCCGGCACAACTGCGGCTTATCGCCAGCAGGACAGTCTCTCAGCCTCTCCTGCTGGAGTTTCGTTGCTGGCGCGCCGAGCAAATGCTAGGCTCCCTGCACGATGCGAAAAACCCTCTGCGCTCTCGCCCTCCTTTTGACCTTTACCGCACCAGCTTTCGCCGCCGATCAATCGAACATGCGCGAGCGTCGCCAACGCGCCGCAGCCGCCTTCGCTGACGGCATTCTGCTGGTCCACGCCAATGTTCCGGGCGACGACACGGAAGATGGATTCCGCCAGGATCCCATCTTTTATTACTTCACCGGTCTGGAGAATACTTTTAACGCGGTGCTGGCCATCGACGGCCAGTCCGGCGAGTCCTGGCTTTTCCTTCCGCCTTCCACTCCCTTTCCCTTTCCGCTCATGGGACTGAAGCCTGAAGTTCTGCCCGGGTCAGACGCCGCGAAGCAACTCGGGATCGAACACGTCGCGGATTGGTCGGAGTTGCAAGACTTTCTGGCCAAACGCGCGGCCTCGCCCACTCGCTTGTACTTCGCGCCCGGAATTTCCAGCGGCCTCGACCTGCCCGAAAACCTCACGGGCCAGAAGACGCCGGACCTCCCGCTTTGGGCCCAGTGGATTCACCAAAAATGGCCTTCCTTCGAACTGGTCAACGCCTATCGAAAAACGTACGACTTGCTGTCCGTACAAGACGCCACCGAGATTTTGTCGATACGTGCCGCGGCTAAGGCAACCGTCACTGCGGTGCTGGCCGGCATGCGCGCCACCGCTCCGGATAAATCGCAGCGCAGCGTGGAAGCTGCCGTGGAAAACGCGTGTTGGAACGCCGGAGCGCACGGCTCTTCCTTCTGGCCCTGGGCCATGTCCGGAGAGAATGCCGTGTTCCCCCGGCCATTCGCCGCGAGCGCCCGCTACGATCATCTGAATTCGATCATGCGCGCCGGAGATTTGGTGCGCCTCGATGTGGGCTGCGAATGGAACCACTATCAGGGTGATTTGGGCCGCACCATCCCGGTTTCCGGACGTTTCACCGACGAGCAACGCGAAACCTGGAACATTTTCATCGCCGCCTATCACGCCGGCAGCAAAGCTCTGCGCGAAGGAGTCACCGTCGACCAGGTGTTCGACGCGTGGCGCGCCGAACTCGTCAGCCACAAATCATCCGCGAAGTCCCCGCTGGCGCAGCACGCCATCGAGCAATGGTCCAAGCGGGAAAATGTTCCATTCTGGCAGGTTCACACCATCAACTTGATCGCCGGCCATCCGCAAGGTCCGCTGCGCGCGAACACCACCATCGCCCTCGAGCCCATCGCTTCCGTCGACGGCCAAGCCTTCTACCTCGAAGACATGTTTCTCATCACCAAGGACGGCGCCGAACTCCTCACCCCCGGAGTTCCCTACCAGGCCGAAGAAATCGAAGCGGCGATGCGGTAGCAGAAATGAAAATGTCTGCCGCGCGTTTAATTTTGTTTGAAAATAACCGGCGGGCCGCTCACGCGTTTCGCCTGCAACGCGACCGTCACCTGCACCCGGTCGGCGATCTTGATAAACGGAATGCTGCTGTCCATGCCGTAATCTTTGCGGTCAAACGCCATCGTGCCTTTTATTTCGCCCGTGCCGTTGCCTTCGCGCTGCACGGTTAGCTCCAGCGTATCGGGCTTGGTCACGCCGCGAATCGTAAAAGTTCCCTGGACCTCAAAAGTAGTGGGGCCGGTCTGCACAATTTTGGTGGATTTGAACGTGATCAACGGATCCTGGGTCACGTCGAAGAAGTCCTTGCTCTTCAGTTTGTCGTCTTTGAATCCGCTGCCGGTATTCACGCTGGCCGCCTGAATCTTGATGTCCAGCACGCCGGTCGAAACATCCGTCGACGTAAACGTCAGCGTGGCATCCCACTTTTCGAAATCGCCTTCCAGCGACACCGATGACTTCACGTAAAATTTGATCGAACTCGTCTCCGGCGTAATTTTGTAAACCGGAAGCGTACCCGCAGCCGGAGCCTTCGCCGCAGTTGGAGCTTGCCCCAAAGCTTGCGACTGAGCCCGTGCAGGTCCAGGCGCTACGGCCAGCACCGACCAAACCGCCCACGCCACAAAACCACCATTTTCCCCAGCAGCTTCATCAGCCGCTCCCTTTTCCCGCCTCGTGCCAGGCGCCATGTACTCTCACGTTTAGTTTGAAGCATGGGGCGCACCGGCGAAGCAAATATTTCGCAACAAGTTACTTCAGCGCTTCGGCTCTCGGGATTTCTTTCATGTTGTCCAGGTGTTAGACCAGTTGTAACGAAAAGCCCTGCTTAACGCGGGAGCGGGACAATCCACTCGAATCTGGCGAACGCGAAAACCGCCATGAGCAGAAGTCCGAGCAGTATGACAATCGCGAAGATGCGGATGATGCGTGCGGTAGGAATTGGCAAGAGCGGGCGCGGTTGTTTCCGCGGCGGAACCGCAGGAGGGTCGAGCACCGCAACCCCCGTTATTTTGCGCGGCGGAATTCCACGCCGTGACCCTGAAGCCTGCGGCTCAGGTTCGTATTCGTACTCCTCATACTGGTAGCTCATTAACGGAAACGTACTCCGCCCCGCGAGCTTTGTCTAATATTTTCGGGCAACGGGTCCCGTGGGATAGGCTCTCCGCCTGTCTGCGCCCACTCTTAGTGGGGCGTGACTTCGTCGCGAAAGCAATCCGCCGGTGCACACATTGCCAGCGACGCGCATGAATTTCGTCGATCAAATTCCACCATGGGTAAAGTTAAAATCGCTAGACTCCCGAGGAATGGCACCAACGCAACTGCAATGATGGTCCAGTTTGACGGCTTCATCGTTAGCGAGATGCATGCTCTTTTTAAGGATGATCGTGCTGCGCGGTCGTGTACGCGATGAAAGTTTGAATCGCTTGCGCCACTGGCACTGCGCCTACAATTCCGATCGTATTATGATCCGCGCCATCGATCAGCTGCATCGCCTTCGGCTTTTTGGCGGTGTCGTATAAAGTTTTGGCCATCGTCGGAGTCGCCAGTTCATCCTGCGCGCCGGTCATGATCAGCACCGGCATCCGCACCGTCCCGATTTTCGCGCGATTGTCAAAATCGTTGGCGTGCCCCAGCCAGCGCACCGGACGGAAAAGGTAGCGATACACCCAAGACTCGTCGCCCACGTCAATCACGCTGGTGAACGGGCTGATCAAAATCAAACCGCCCGCGCCCGGCGTTTCGGTGGCCATCTCCGTGGCCAACTGCGTGGCAAGTTGCGTCGCCACCCCCGTGCCAATCGAGCGCCCGGCAATATAAATGTCCGTCAGCGGCACATGCCGCTGCTCCCGCAGATAACGCAGCGCCGCCCGCGCGTCTTCCGCGGTACTCGGCCCATCCGGATGCAGCTTGCTGCTCGCGCCATATCCTCGATAATCCGCCAGCAGCAAATTCGCGCCGGTCTGATGCAGCATCGGGACTTCGTGAGCCGCTTCGCTTTCCAGCGCGTAGCCATTGCCATGGAAAAACAGAATCACCGCCGGCGTAGGCTCCGCCGCCGGAACCCACCAAGCATGAATCTGCCCTCCCGCAGCCACCGGAATATGCAAATCCTCAAACGCCAGCCCCGCGTCGGCCGGAGTCGTGACTGGTGGCACCTTCGGCGGCTGAAATATCAGCCGCGCCTCAAATACAAAAACCAAAACGCACGCCAGCACATACAGCCCGAGCGCCACGCCCGCACCAATCAGTAGTTTCCGCATCATAATTGTATTGCTAGCGTGTTTATCGCATGACCAGCG
Organism: uncultured Acidobacteriota bacterium; assembly: GCA_963847695.1. Taxonomy (GTDB): domain Bacteria; phylum Acidobacteriota; class Terriglobia; order Acidiferrales; family UBA7541; genus Palsa-295. The sequence goes on from CAWKAX010000023.1 coordinate 169,014, forward strand.
GCTTGTAAATTATCCCGATCACGATGCCCACGATGGCCCACTGTACGAAATACGCCACTGCCTGCTGCATCACCAGCTTCGAGCCGATGTTCAAGTTCACATAGTTGTGCAACACAAACACGCACACCACGAAAATTCCAAGCAAGCCGCCGTAGCGCCCAGCCTCCGCGAGGCCCGCCCCGCCGGGATAGATCGTCGCGAAATTCATCGCGGCAATCAGGATCGCGACAAAAGTCCCCAGCAGCCCCACCGGCATCACGCTTTTCATTTCTTCCGGGCGCCGATACACCGCCGGGTATTTGCGCACTTCCGCGATCAGACTCGGCATCAGCACGAACAGCAGCCCACCCACCGCAAAACACGCGACCGTCCCACCCAGCGCCGCCAGCGCCAAACGTACGTAGTTCATTTGTCCTCCTCGACCGTCCGATCCCACCGCCGCGCAGTGTTCATATCAGACCTCGCGCGTTTAATCACCAGCCAAACACAGACGTGTAGTCGCACCGTCCGCGCGCCAACCACTTCCCTCTCCTGGCGCTATCTTTTTAGGTATTCTGTCAGTCGCAAATGGCGCGTGCGGCAAAATCGAACGCAACATCGGGATGGGGCGCATCAGCCGCGTCCAAGTCTCCGCCACGCTACGGCTTGAAGCGCTGGCAATACGTCACCCTCAACATCTTCATCATCTTTCACATTTTCGCCATCACCGCGTGGGCGATTCCCTTTCGCAGCCAATTTGCCAACGATTGCCGCGAACTGGTGCGGCCCTACCTGCTGTGGTCCGGCATGTTCCAGGCTTGGGACATGTTTTCGCCCATGCCCAAGGCCACCAACACCTACCTCGAAGCGGTGATCATTTATAAAGACGGCTCGACCCAGATGTGGGATTTCCCGCGCATGGAATTGATGACGCTCGCGCAGAAATATTCCAAGGAGCGTTACCGCAAGTTCGTCGAAATCCTGCTCGACGAGCGCAACGCGCAGTTGCGTCCGGACGTGGCGCGTTACCTCGCGCGCATGCCGGGCATTCGCGAGAAAAATCCGCAGCAGATTTTGCTGATGGTGAAGTGGTCCAACATTATTCCGAATGGCGACGGCACCTTCACCCGCACGCCGCTCGATCAAGACGTTTTCTTCCGCTACGACGTGCAGCCTGAGGATTTGCAATGAGTCTGAAATCCCCGGTCGCCGCCTGGTCGCGGTTTTTCTTCGCGCCGCAATCGCCGCTGAACATCGGCGCCTTCCGCATCATCTATGGCGCGCTGGTCGCCATCACGCTTCTGCTGCTGCACGCCGACTGGCTGGCCTGGTACGGCCCGCATTCCTGGATCACCGCCGCGACCATGCACGTGGTCGAACCCGGCACGCGCATCAATCTTTTCGACCTCCTGCCGGCCGCGAACTCCGCGATCATCGCCTTCTTCTGGATTTTCCTCGCCGCGGCGCTCTGCCTCGCCGCCGGATTCTGCACCCGAGCCGCCAGCATCGTGGTCTACCTCTGCCTCACCTCGATCGACCAACGCAACTTGTTCATCCTGCACGGAGGCGACACCTTTCTGCGCGTAGCAGGCTTCTTCCTTATGTTCGCGCCGGCCGGTGACGCGCTCTCGGTCGATCGCTGGCTGCGCATTCGCCGCGGCCGCGAAAATCCGGGCGAACTCCGCCCGCGCGCGCCCTGGGCCCAGCGCATGATCCAACTCGAACTCGCCTTCATGTACCTGATCAGTTTTTGGTGGAAAGCCAGAGGCGGCGCGTGGGTCGACGGCTCCGCGCTCTACTACGTCTTCCATCTCGATGAATTCCAGCGCTTCCCGGTGCCGCAATTTCTGCTGCATCCCGCGTTACTGCGCATCGGTTCGTGGCTGGCGCTGGTGGCGGAATTAGCGCTAGGCACGCTGATCTGGGTGAAGAAATTCCGCTACCCGATGCTGCTCATCGGGATCGCCTTCCACCTAAGCCTCGAATACGCCCTAAACGTCCCCATGTTCCAGTGGGACGTCCTCTCCGCCTACATCCTCTTCGTCGAGCCGGAAGATCTGAAACGCTTTCTTGATCGCATCATGCAACGATGACGTGGCAATCGATCCGCTTCTCCTAGCCTTCTTGGTTGGCACTCGCCCGTTTTTGGCCGTCATCCAGAGTAGCGCAGCGACGAAGGATCTCCTTCTGGCCCAGGCCAAAACATCGCGCCGCTAATTGAAGTTGTACCCAACCTCCCAAAGAAACTGATGATTGCCCCTGGTCACGCCGGAATTTCCAATCTGATACGCCGTATACAACGTTAGCTTCGACGTCAGCTTCCACACCGCGCCTGGATTCACATACCCCACCGAAGTTTTCCCGGTGTACCACTCCGCCGCCAGCGTCACGCGCTTGCCAATCGTCTGCTCGAAGGTAAACTGCCCGCCGGCGCGATTCCCGCGCGCCACCACATCATGCGTAAAATCGTAAGCACCGAAACCCACCCGCGTCCCACTCTTCCAACTCTTCGCGAACGAAGCGTAGCCGTAATTCCCCACGTGGTACGTCCGCAGCGTCGCCGGGAAAAACAAGTCGTCGCCAACGTAGAAACTCCATCCCGCGTCGGCGTCATTCCAGATTTTCCATTTCACCGTGGGCGAAACATTCAACTGCCCCACATCCGGCGCGCCCAGGCCATCGAAATTCAAACCCACCTCGACGCCGTGCCCGACACCGACCACCACCCGCGGCGTAAATGTCGCCGAAGGATCCGACTCGCGCACCGTCCCATCCAGCTCGCCATACACTTTGCCGCGATCCAAAATGTCCGCACTGGGAACGTCAAACACGGTTTCTTGCGCATGCGTTCCACGAAGTGGCAGGAAGAAAAAGAGGAGCAGCAAACAAATGCGAAGAAAACCAGCCTGTCGTGGCGAAATCAAAGTGCTTCAGCATAACGCAGTTCTCAACCGCGAGAGATTGCTCTTCGATGAAAAGCCTGGGCCAGAAGGAGATCCTTCGTCGCAAAAACCACTCCTCGGGATGACCGCCAAAAAACGTTTTAGACGTAAGGACGAAACAACTAGGAGAAGCGGATCACTCCATCCGCAGCGCTTCCACCGGATCCACCGACGCCGCCCGTCGCGCCGGAATGTAACTCGCCGCTAACGCCGCCACAGCCAGCACCGCAGCGACGCCCAGTAGCGTCGGCGCGTCCCAAGTTTGCGTGCCAAATAACATTTTGCGCATCAGCGTCGCCGCTGCGACCGCGCAAACCAGCCCCGCGCCAATTCCCGCCAGCGCCAACCACCCCGCTTCGCGCAGTATCATCGAATACACCGCGCGGTTCTGCGCGCCCAACGCCATGCGCACGCCAATCTCCCGCGTGCGCTGCGAGACCGAGTACGCGATCACGCCGTACAATCCCACCACGCTGAGCAGCAGCGCCAGAAAAGCAAATCCTCCGACCAGCCACGCCGACGAGCGATGCAAATAGGTCGAGAACGAGTGATTGATGCGGTCGTTCATGCTGCGCGGCGCAGTCGTCACAATTTCCGGATCGATCCGCCGCAGCGCCGCCTGCATCTCCGGGAGCAAAGCATTTTCATTCCCGCCGGTGCGCGCCGCTACGACAAAATAATTCCCCGCATCCTGACTGAACGGCGTGTACAGCGTACTGCGATTTTCGGTATCGAGCGGCCCTTCCTTGATGTCCTCCACGATTCCCACGATTTCCATCGGCTTCGAATCCATGTGCAGAAAAACAATGTGCTGGCCGACGGCATCCTCGCCCGGGAAATATTGCTTGGCCAGCGCCTGATTGATGATCACCACCAGCGGCTTGGTGCTGTCTTCGTCCTCGCGAAAATATCGTCCGCGAACCAGCTTGGCGCCGATCGTCTGCAGATATTCCGTGCTGGCGTCGCGCTGCGGCACTTCATTGTGTTCACCGTGCCAGGGCTTGCCGATAATCCGGAACCACGAAGTATTTCCCCAGGAATTCACCGGCAGCAAACTGGTCAGGCCCACCGACTCCACCCCCGGCAACCGGGAAATTTCCTCCACCGTGCGCCGGCCCAGCGCGGTCGCCGCCGGATCTTTGCCGTAAGGATCGTTTGGCGCCTGCACTTCGAGCGTGGCCAGATGATCCGGGCGCATGCCGATCTCGACGTGCAGCAACTTGTACAAACTTTTTCCCAGCAGCCCGGCGCCCACCAGCAGCACCATCGCGGTCATTAATTCCACTACAACCAATTTCGTCCCCAGGCGCCGCCACACCGTTCCGGCTGAACCGCGGCTGCCTTCGGCCAGATCCTGACGCATCTCCGGCCTGGCCAGGCGCCAGGCCGGCGCCAGCGAAAATAAAATCGCAGCAGCCACGGCGATCAACGCCGCGAAAATCAGAACCCGCGGATGCAGCCCCAAATCCTGCAGAAACGCCATCGACGCGACCATCTCCACCGGAATCAGCCGCACCAGCAGTTGCATGGTCCAACTGGCCAACGCCAGGCTCAACACCGCCGCTGCCAGCACCAGCAGCACGCCTTCGGTGACAAACTGTCGAATCAATCGCGAACTCGATGCGCCCAGCGCGCTGCGCACCGCGATTTCGCGCCGCCGCGTTTCGCTGCGCACCAGCACCAGGCTGGCCACGTTGATGGTCGCAATAATCAGCAGCAACCCCGCGCCGGCCAGCAGCACCAGCAAAATCGGCCGCACGTCTCCGACGATCACTTCGGTCAGTGGGCTCAGCGCGGCGTCCTGCCCGCGGTTGCTGTCCGGATATTCTTTTTGCAGTTGGGCCGCGATCGATTTCACATCGGCCAGCGCCACCGCCAAGGTCACGCCATCCTTCAACCGCGCCACCCCGTAAATGCCGTGGCAGCTTCGGCGCAAATCACATTCGCTCTTGGCATGCATGGTGACCCAGAATTCCGCCGGCTCGGCCGGCGCAAAGTGAAAACCCTGGGGCGCGACGCCGACAATCGTGACCGGGTCGCCGTCGAGCGTCACGGTTTGCCCGATGACCTCCGCGCGGCCTCCGTAGCGTTTCTGCCAGGTCGCGTACGGCAGAATCGCCGCACGCTGCGCCGAAGGCAGATCTTCGCCTTGATAGAAGTCGCGGCCGAGGATCGGGCTTACGCCCAGCGTGCGGAAAAATCCGTCCGTAACGCGGCCCACGTGCACCGGATCGTTGCTGGACGCCGTCTTCAGAATCAAGTCGTCGCCGCCATACGCGTCGAGTGAACTGAAAACTGTGTTGCGTTTTTTCCAGTCGAGGTAATCCGGATAGGAAAGATTGCTCAGCGGGAAAATCTCGATGGATTCGAAGACCCCGATCAAGCGCGCGGGATCGCGATACGGCAGCGGCTTCAGCAGCGCGCCATCCACAAAAGCGAAAATCGCTATCGCCGCGGCCATGCCCAGGGCCAAAACCAGGATGGCGGTCGCGGTGAATCCTACGTTCTTGCGCAACTGCCGCAGCGCAAAACGGAAATCCTGCAGGGTCGTCTCCCACCAGAAACCGAAAACGTCCCGCGATTCCTCGCGCAATTTCAAATCGTTGCCAAATTCCCGCCGCGCCGCGTGCCGCGCGTCTTCCTCCGAGATCCCGGAGTCGCGCAATTCCTTCTCCCGCTGCTCCCGGTGAAACGCCATCTCGTCCTCCAGATCGCGGTGAAATCGCGCGTCCCGCCCGAAAATTCCCAGCTTGCGCAAAATCTTGCTGATCGAGGTCATTGGGCTCATCTCCGCATCCCTACTTCCCTAAGCGCCCTGCAAAACCCGGCCAATCGCCGCGACCATTTGCTCGAAACGCGAAACCTCGACGCCCAACTGTTTGCGCCCCGCCGCGGTCAAGGTGTAATACCGCGCCCGCCGCTTGGTCTCGGTCATTTTCCACTCCGCCTTCAGCCACCCCTGCAGCAGCAACCGCTGCAAAGCGGGATAAAGCGACCCTTCTTCCACCGTCAGCAGATCGTCCGACATGCGTTTAATCGACGCGGCGATGCCATAGCCGTGCAAAGGCGCGCGGGCCAGCGTCCGCAAGATCAGTAAGTCCAGAGTTCCCGGCAGCAATTCGGTTTTCTTGTCCATGAACGGCATCTTAATCGACGCTACCCTAGTCCGTCTATGGATAGACGCGTCAAAGGAAGAAACGAGGCTCACCGACGATTTGTTCCGTGGGAGCAGAAAAAAAGGAGGCAAGAAGGCAGCGGCCGGGCAAGAAGGAGATCCTTCGTCGCACACCCCGCTCCTCTGGATGACGGCCAAAAACGGTTTGGCTGATAAGACTAAGCGACTAGAAGAAGAGGATGTTTAGAGGTGGGGTTGAGGGCATAGGGATTAAAGCGTCATCGAGATCGATCCGCTTCTCCTAGGCGTACGGTCTGTCGCTCACCCGCCCTTGGCCGTCATCCTGAGGAGCGAAGCGACGAAGGATCTCCTTCTTGCCCGGCCCAAGCCGAAGTACCGCCCTCCCTCCGGCGAAACACGGCGCCAGCGTCCCCTACTCCGCCCTCAACGCCTCCACCGGATTCACCTGCGCCGCCTTGCGCGACGGCCACCAACTCGCCAGCAGCGCGGTCAGCACTAATCCCGCCGCGACCACTACATACGTGACCGGATCCACCGGCTTCACCTGAAACAGCAGCGACGACATCAAGCTCATCAACGGGATCGCCGCAATAATGCCGCACACCACACCAATCCCGGCCAGAATCACTCCATGCCGCACAAACATTTTGGTCAGACTCGCCTGCTGCGCGCCCAGCGCCATGCGAATTCCAATTTCGCGCGTGCGCTGCGCCACCGAATACGCAATCACGCCGTAAATTCCGACGACGCCCAGCAGCAGCGCCATGCCTCCGGCCACCGCCAGCATCACCAAAGTGAACGACGTGCGCGCCATCGACTGCGTGTAGTAATGCTGCTCAGTGTGCTCGGAGGAGAGCGGCAAGTTTCCGTTCACCGCCCAAACCGCCTGGCGCACTTCTTTCAGAAAACTTTCAGAGCCGGCCCGTCGGCTGCGAATCGCGTAAGACATTACCCGGCGAATCATCGGCTCGTCGCCTTCGAATTTGTCCGCATAAATCGGCCAATACATCGCGGACGAAGCCGGCTGATCCACGCCGTCGTCGCGCACATCCGCGACCACACCGATAATTTCGCGGTACGGTTCGTTCGTATTCGACCGGATCCGGTGGCCCAACGCCCCGTTGGCGTTGCCCCAATATTCCTTGGCGAAATTCTCGGACACCACGGTCACGTCGTGCTTGCCCCACAAATCGTCCCAGGTGTAATCGCGCCCGGCCAATAGCGGTATGCCCATGGTCCGCACAAATCCCGGCGACATATATTTGAATCGGCGCACCGGAGGAATTTCTCCCGGCGCGTAATCGTGGCCCTCGATGTAAACCAGGTCGAAGCTGTTGTTGCCGTCCATTGGAATCGAAGTGGTCATGGCCACCGACTGCACGCCCGGAATCGCCGCCAGCTTGTCGGCGATTTCCTGCTCCATGCGCACCACCCGCTCCGGCTCTTTCACCGAAGCCTCCGGAAGCGCGATGCGGAAGGTCTGCAATTCCTCGGCGTGCGCGAATCCCGGATTCACCTGCGTCAGCGCCCGAAACGTGCGAATCATCAGCCCGGAACAAATCAGCAGCACCAGAGCCAGCGCCACCTGCACCACCACCAAAACATTGCGCGCTCGATGCTGTTCGCGGCTGGCGCTCAACGCGCGGCCGCCTTCGCGCAAGCTGGCGTTCAGCCGCTTGCCCGCATACTTAAATATCGGCACCGAAGCCACCAGCAAGCTGGCCAGCACTGAAATTCCAAAAGTGAACAGCAGCACGCGCCAGTCGATTCCAATTTCGTTCAGCCGCGGCAATCCAGTCGGCGCCAGGGCCACAATCATCCGCAGCACCGCGAACGCGATTCCCAATCCCAGCAGGCTTCCGCTCAGCCCCAACAACACGCTTTCGAACAGCAGATCGCCCACAATCTGCGACCGCCCCGCGCCCAGCGCCGCGCGCACCGATAATTCGTGCCGCCGCCCTTCGACCCGCACCAACAACAAATTGGCCGCATTGGCGCAGGCGATCAGCAGCACCAGACCGATCGATCCCATCAGCACCCACAAAACTTTGCCGATGTCGCCGACGATGTCCTGCTTCAGCGGCCGCAAATTCGGTGTGAACTGCGCGTCCTCGAAAAGCTGCACGGTAAATCCCGGCGGCGCCGGAAAGCTGCGGTTGACGATCGGCAGCATGCGCGCCACGTCCGCGCTGGCTTGGCCGATGGTCACGCCCGGCTTCAGCCGCGCCACTCCCTGATAGCTGAAATTTCCCAACACTCTTTTGGCGCGGTCGAATTGAAACGGAATCACCAGCTGCGCTTTATCGTAGGTCAGGATTTGTGCGTTCTTCGGCAGCACGCCGATAATTTCCGTTGGCTTGCCATCCAGCGTGATGGTTTTTCCGATCGCATCGCGCGACCCGCCGAATTTCGACTGCCAGTATCCGTAGCTGATCAAAACGGTCGGGGGCTTGCCCGGCAAATCGTCTTCCTTGCTGATGCTGCGTCCCAGGATTGGCGAGATTCCCAGCAGCGGCAGGGTACCGTCGGTCACGTCCACGCCGTCCACCTGTTCCGGATTGCCGATGCCGGTCACGCTCAGCGAATCGCCGGTGTAAAGCCCCAGGTCAGTGAACGTCTGCCCCTGCTCGCGGAAAATAAAGTAGCAGGTCGGCGACATATTTAATTCCTTGATGCCGACCTTCGGCGCGGTCAGCCACAGCCCGATCAGCCGGTCCGGGTCGGGGTAAGGCAGCGGCTTCAGCAAAATTCCATTCACCACGCTGAAGACGACGGCATTCGCGCCAATCCCCGCCGCCAAAGTGATCAGGGTGATCACCGTAAACATCGGCGCCCTCCCCAACCGCCGCACCACCTGCCGCAACCCCGCCGCGAAGTTCGTCATGCGCACCGTCCTTCGTTCGCTTCTATCTTTTCGCTGTCATCCCGAGCGCAGCGAGGGACCTGTTTCAAACGCCACCCGACTACGCACCGGTCCCTGCCCAGTACTACGCACCCCCTCGCAAATTTGTTCCCTTCCCCAACCACGCGCGCAAAAAAAAACGCAGGCCACTCGCGTGACCTGCGTGCTCCACCCAATCTCAAACGTTCGTTTCCGAACAGCTGTGGGCTAAATGAAAAGTCTAGATGTGCACCGCGCCCAGCAAATACAAAACCAGGACGATCAGCAGCACCGTGCCCAGGATTCCCAACCCGCCGCCTGCGCCCCAGCGCGAATATCCGTAATACCCGCCGCCACCGCCAAACAAAAGAATCAGCAAAATAATCAGCAATAACATCGCTATCCTCCGGTCTTACGTCCCACTAGAATTTGTTCTCGCGTTGCGGCCACCACGATTCGAGAGCATCCTAGTCCCCGCCCCAAGAACCGGCCATCAGCGAATCCCCCTACAAGTTCCCAATTTTTGCCTTACCTTGAATCCCTCGCGGGCCCGCAGCTGGGCAAGGCGCTTCTTGCGCAGCGCCGCCTGGATTATTCACGCCACCCAGACCCGCGGTCATTCTGAGGAGCGCTTTCTGCGACCAAGAATCTCATGCATGCTCCAACGCCCAGACCACCACGAGGAAGACTCGCTCCCGCGCCGCGATCAAAGCGACGATGAAGCACGCTTAGAGCACACCCTGCCGATCAACTTTTGACCACCGTTCGCTTTTGTCATACGATTTCGCCGCAGAGGAACAATTACTCGTAGAAACGCAGAACGCACGGAGGCATTCATGCGCATTCGATTCCGCTACACCGCCGCGGCCCTCGCCGCCATTCTCTTCATGCTGCTCGCGCCGCGCGTCGCCTCGGCGCAGGAACGCCTCAGCGACCACGACGTCCTGGAGCTGATGAAAAACCTGCGCCAGGACACCAAGCCCTTCGTCTCCACTTTCACTTCCTCAATTTCCAAAAGTGGCGTACGCAAAACGACCCAGGAAAAAATCTACAAAGCCCTGGCCAAAACCTTCCAACAACAAGTGGAAGAAATGGTCAGCGGCTTCGAAAGCAAGCACAGCGCCGACGCCACGCTCCCCGCCGTGCTCCAATCCGCGCACCAAATCGACGACGTCTTCATCGACGTGCAACTCGAAGGCTCCGCCAAACCCGACTGGATCAAATGCAAAGCCGCCCTGCAACGCATCGCCGCCCAATTCAACATCGCCTACAACTGACGGCCAGCGGTTCGTCCGCCACGCGCAAATGATCCGCTTCTCCTAGTATTCCAGTCCTACCATCCAAACCGCACTTGGCCGTCATCCTGAGGAGCGCCTTCTGCGACGAAGGATCTCCTTCTTGCCCGCGCCGCAACCGAAGCACGCCTCTCTCTTCGATTGCATCCTCGCCCGGGCGCTGCGCAAAAGCCCCGCTACTTCTTCTTGCTCGGATCATCCTCCGCATGCACGTAGGTAAAAATCACCGGAGCCTCGCCATGCACCTGCACCACCGTCGGCCCCGAAGCCATCACGTAGTGATGCATGTCCGGATCCATGAACGCAAAACTTCCCGCCGGAAAATTTCCCATCTTGCTTTCGTCGAAATCGTCGCCCATCCCGACCTTGAGCGTCCCCGAAATCACCGTGACGTTCTCGCGCTTCGGATGCCAGTGCGGCGCAATCTTGTATCCCGCCGGCAGCTTCAAGCGAATCGTGTAATCGCCGCTGGCCGCCATCGGATTTCCTTCCAGCACCACAAATTGCGCTCCCGGATTTAGAAATCCCGGCGCCGGACCCCACGCCATCTCGCCGGGCTTGAACGCGTTCTTCTCCGAGCCAGTCGCGCTCGCCCCCATCCCCAATCCCAAACCCGCCACGGACGCGAGCGCCACCGCCACCAACCCCAAGCGAATCTTCTTCGTGATCATTTTCTATCTCCTGTCGAACTACTGCCTGAGCGAATAATCCACCTTTCGTCGCGCGGTATCAATCGAGCCCGCCTATCGTTCTTCTATCTTTTGTCTATCGTCGTAAATTGATGAAGCCTGACGCATAATGCCCTCGTGGGCCCCTCGAAATCCATACCGAAGCCTTCCGCCCCGGCGCTTGAACTCGACCTCGGCCGCTACGAGCTGCGCCGCAACGGCCGCCGCCTGAAAATCGAAAAGAAACCGATGGAGCTGCTGATTTTCCTGGTGGCCCGCCGCAATCAACTGGTCCCCCGCGAAGACATCGTCGCCAAGCTCTGGCGCTCCGATCTTTTCATCAATGCCGAGCCCAACATTAATAACGTAGTCCGCAAACTCCGCACCGCCCTCGGCGACCATCCGGCCAAGCCCCGCTTCCTCGAAACCGTCGTCGGCAAAGGCTATCGCTTCATTGGGCCGCTGCGCGTCGTCGACGCCCAGTCCTCGTCCTCTCACTCGCCTTTCGCCGCGCGCTCCGCAACGCACCCTTCCGCCCTCGCTCAATCCGCAGAAGCCGGCCACGCCCTGGCCCGCCACGAACGCAGCGAACGTCCCTCGCTCGCGGTGATGCCGCTGCTGCTGCACCAAACCATTTCCGACGACCGCGGCGTCAGCCTGGGCTTTGCTGACGCGCTCGCTTCCCGGCTCGGCAACCTGCAGGATGTCGACGTTCTTCCCGCCTCCGCCGTTCTGGCCTTGCCCGCCGAAATGTCCGCCACCGAAGTCGCCGAGCGTCTCGGGGTGCGCTTCGTGGTTCGCGGAGCCATTCGCGGTTCAACCAAACAATCGAAAGATCAGTGGCGCCTCTCGCTCGAAATGTTTGACGCCCATCGCCAAACCGCCTGCCTCACTCGCCAGTGCGATCTCGAACTCGAACGCCTGCCCGAACTCGTGGCCCAGCTCGAAGACCAGCTCGCCGCGCAAATCGCCGCCACGCTGAATCGTCCGCTGCGCTCGCTGGCCGCCGAACGCCGCCCGCGCTACACCAAAGATCCCGTCGCTTACGCCGAATTTACCCGCGGCTTCCGCCTCAGCTCCTCCGGCGATCCGGCCGCGCTCGAAGAAGCCGCGCAACGCCTGGCCACCGCCATCACCCGCGATCCCGGATTTTCCCTGGCGCACGCCACTTTGTCTTTGGTCTGCGCCACGCGCCATTTCGAATTCGATCCCGGCAGCGTGTGGCTGGAAAGAGCCGAATTTCACTGCCGCCGCGCGCTCCAACTCGATCCCGATTTGCCCGAAGGCCACCTGGCCAGCGCTTTTCTGCTCTGGGGGCCTTCGAAAAATTTCCAGCATCTCGCCGCCATCGCCGAATTGCGTCGCGCGCTGGCGCTCCAGCCGAATTTGCCGCACGCCTATAACCGGCTCGGGACCATCCTCGCGCACATCGGCCTGCTCGATCGCGCGCGCGAAATGTACCAGCGCGGCCGCCCGTTTCATCCCCAGAAAGCGGTCAGTCACAGCATCGTGCAGGTCTACGTGTGGAATGGCGAATACGATTTGGCCCGCGCGGAAATCGAAGCGTGGCGCGCCGAAAGTCCGGCCAACAAATATCCGCTATATTTTTCGGTGCTCCTGACTTTCAGCACCGGAGATTGGAAGGAAGCGCGTCGCGCCCTCGATCAGGCCGTCGAAATTTTGCCGGAAGAGCCGCTGATCCTCAGCCTGCAGGCTCTCTACTTCGCGCGAACCGGAAAATCCAAACGCGCGCTCGAATTCGTTTCCGCCGCCTGCGCCAGCCCAAAATCTTTTGGCCACGCGCATCACAATGATTATCAAATCGCCTGCGTCCACGCCGTGCTCGGCCGCCCCGCCGCCGCGTTCGAATGGCTCGAACGCAGCGTAGCCACCGGCTTCGCCTGCTGGCCCTATTTCCTGAACGACCCGTGTCTCGAGAATCTCCGCAGCCTGCCGGCCTTCGAAGTCCTGATCACCTCGCTGCAATCCCGCTACCCCGACCACCTCGGCCTGCTGTAGCGCGCACACACTCGTGTTACTCTTCCCGGCCATAAACCCAAACCAAGCGAGGCCGCATGGACCCATCCACCCTCACTGCCTGGAGCTACTACTTTTCCGCCATCGCCAGCGCCGACGCCACTCTCACCGGCCTGATTTTCGTCGCCGTCTCCATCAACCTCACCAAAATCCTGGCCACTCCCGGCCTCACCGGACGCGTCGCCGAACCCATGATCCAACTCTTCGGCGTGCTGGCCATCTCCACCACCTGCCTGATCCCCGGCCTGCGCCCGCACACCCTGGGCCTGCTGATCCTGATTCTCACGATTTTCATCTGGGCCTTTCAGATGTTACACCCAGGCGATTTACATCGCGGCCAAAACCGGAAACCCGCGCTACTGGCTCGTCACCCGGGTGCTGCAGACGCAAGTGGCGTGCATCCCGTTGTTCGTTTCCGGAGCTTTGCTGCTGCACGGCGTTTCGTCCGGCCTGTATTGGGCCGCCGCCGGATTCGTGCTGGCTCTGGCCGCGGGCGTCGAAAGCGCCTGGGTCCTGCTGATCGAAATTCTGCGCTAGCGGCGCGCGCTACTCGGTCGGCACCAGAATATCGATCACGTTTTCATTCTCCGGAGTGGTCCGCGGGTCGCTCACGTAATGCTCGATATTAAAATCGTCGCGGGTCGGCAGCTTTTGTTCTTTCACCGCGCCAAAGACGCGCCCGCAAGCCTCCGGCAAATCCGAAAAGGGCCCGGTCATCACGAACCTGCTGTACTTCCCGCCCGCAAATTTCTCGTAGCTGACGCCTTCCGGCAGATTCTTCGGCTCCGCCGCCAGCGCCACGCCCGCGCGATACACCGGCGGATCAATCTTATAAAGCGTCAGATATTTCTCGACCTGGTTGTGTTCCTTGATCTTGGGGATCAGAGTCCCGTGCATCGCGGTCCAGGCCACCGGCGCCGTCTGCATCAACGGTCCATGCTTCTCGACAAAAACGTAATGCGTCTCGGGCCAGGTCACGGATTCAGGCTGCGTAGTCACGCGCACTTCCCGCTTCGGCGTCGCCATGATGTTCTCCTTGCAGGTAAACGAGGAATTATTGCCAGGCCGTCAGTCTCCGCCAGCCTACTTTCTAATTGCAAGTGAATTGTGGTTGAGTGATCAGGCGCGGAAAAACGAAACACAGCGGCACCGAGAAAAAACATGGGAACACCGGGACGCGTGGGCAAGAAGTCTCCGTGCCCGCCAGCAGTTCTCTGTGTTCTCCGTGGTTAAATGTTTAAGTACTTCCTCGTTTCGATCAAGCCGTGCGGGCGAGCGGGTGGATGTCCCTTACGATTTTTTCCTCCGCCTTCTGCCGCGACATGGAAAGATCGTAGTGCGACTGCAGATTCACCCAGAACTCCGCCGTAACACTGAAGAACCGCCCCAGCCGCAGGGCCATCTCCGGCGAAATGCCGCGCTCCTCATTCACAATCTCATACACGGTTGGCGCGGCTACGCGCAGCGCCAGCGCCAGCTTGTTCGGATTCAGACCGAACGGCAGCATGAATTCTTCACGCAAAATCTCGCCGGGATGAATAGGCTTTAATTTGGCCATCGAAATCTCCTAATGGTAATCCGCGATCTCCACCTCGTGCGCATTACCGTCCCGCCAGACGAAGCAAACCCGGTACTGATCATTGATCCGTATGGCGTGCTGCCCCGCGCGGTCATCGGTAAGCTTATGCAGCCGGTTGCCGGGCGGAATCTTGAGATCGTCCAGTTTTTTTGCGGCGTGCAACATGATCAGCTTACGCCGCGCGGCCACCTCGAGGGCCTCGAAGCGTTTGACCCGTACGTCGTGGAACAGCAGTTCGGTGTCGCGTGTCTTAAACGAAGCGATCACATGCGTAGGTTATAATGCGGAGCATTACATGTCAAGAGTACAGAGAATTTTTGCTGGGACGACAGTCTCCGCCAGGCCACTTTCTAGTTGCAAGTGAATTGTGGATGACCGAGGGAGAGAAAACAAACTGAACCGCCGAGAACGCTAATTTAAGGAGGAACTGAACTTATGAACGCGGCGTACAGCCAGTCCAGAGCCAACGCAGCGCCCGCAATCTCAACCCAAAAGAAACCCTTCGTTCCTTTTTTCAGAGACAGCCCGAGGACGGCTATGCTGAAGGCGATCGCCAGATTCGTCCAAATCGTCGCGAACCTCCGATCGCTATAGTCCGCTCCAATAACTTTTCCATAAAACATTTCCACCATGATTAGCGCGTAACTTGCGGTCAACGCCACCAGTGAAATCGCGGTAACAGCCCGGTACTTTCCCGCTGAAGGGCCAGTTCGCCTAACCACAGTTTGGTACCAGGCCAACACCAGAGGAAGCCCAGGCGTTAACACCAGTAGGATATAGATGATTAATGCGATTGCTCTCAAAATGCCTCTTCCGTTCGGAACAACACCGGGAAATATCTGA
Organism: uncultured Acidobacteriota bacterium; assembly: GCA_963847695.1. Lineage (GTDB taxonomy): Bacteria > Acidobacteriota > Terriglobia > Acidiferrales > UBA7541 > Palsa-295. Next base: position 184,374 of record CAWKAX010000023.1, read on the forward strand.
ATAGAAACCGACGCTCGTACAACGCCGCGATTTACTCCTGCCGCAAAGCAATCACCGGATCCACCCGACTCGCCCGATACGCCGGCAGAAAACTCGCCGCCAGCCCCGCCGCCACCAGCACCAATACCATCAATATAAACGTCACCGGCTCCGCCGCGCGCACCCCAGCCACAAATCGCGCCAATACCCGCCCAGCCACCACCGCCGCGATCCCACCGCACACCACCCCACCCAAAATCATCACTAAGCTCTCCCCAAACACCATCCGCATTACATCGCCAGCCGCCGCCCCCAACGCCATCCTTACCCCAATCTCCGGCGCACGCCGCGAAACCAGATAAGCCAACACGCCATAAATCCCAACGCAAGCCAGTAACAACGCCAGACCCGCGAAAATCCCAAACAGCAGCAACAAAAATCGCTGCAGCGCCAGAGTTTCGCGGCTCAGCTGCTCCATGGTGCGCACTTCGTACAGCACCTGATCCCCCGCCGCGCCGCGCACTTCCCCGCGCAAGGCCTGCACCACGCTCAGCGGTTCCACATTCGTACGCACCGCGATCGACATCAGATCCGACCAGCGGTGCAGCAATTCATCCGGCACCTGCGCGAAGGGATAATAAAACTGCGCGCGGATCACGCCCGCTTGATCATCGCCGGCCAAGCCCCAGTGCCGCACGTGCCCGACCACGCCGATGACTCGCGCCGCGTCCGCCGTTTGCCCGCGATAGGAAAACGGGTCGCCCTCCGCCGGAATCCACAATTGCTTCCCCACCGGATCGGCGTCGCCGAAAGCCGCGCGCGCCATCACTTCGTCGATCACGATCACCGGATCGTTCCCGCGGCGGTCCTGCTCGTCGAAAAATCGCCCGGCGCGCAACGGAATTCCCATCACTCGCAAATAATCGGGCGTGGCGCAAGTGGAGAGCGCCACCGGCTGGCGGTCCGGCGGCGGAATATCGGCGGAAGTCGAATATCCCACCTGATTATTTCCTTCGCGCATCGGCACGGTATCGACAATCGCCGCCGATTCCACACCCGGCACCCGCCGCGCGTCTTCCAGCACTTCTTTCCACGCCGCGCGGATTTGTTCGGGGTGCTCCAGCACGGCCGGAGAAAGCGCCATGCGCGTAATCAGCACGTTGCGCGAGTTGAACCCCGGGTCGACGGTCGCGAGGCGCAGCAACGCGCGGCCCAACATTCCCGCCGTCACCAGCAGCACCACGGTTAGCGCGATTTCCGCCACCACCAGCGCGCCGTGCATCCGCCGCGAATTTCCACTCACCCCGCGACCGCCGCGCCGCAAACTTTGCCCCACCGAATTCCACGAAGCGCGCAACGCCGGCGCCAAACCAAAAAGCACTCCGCACGCCAGCGACGCGCCGAAAGCAAAAAGCAGAACGCGCCAGTCGAGACGCACTTCCTCCGCGCGCGGCAACCCGCCCGGCCACATCGCCACCAGCGGAGCCGCGCCCCACGCCGCCGTCGCAATTCCCAAAACGCCGCCGAAACCACCGAGCAACACCGATTCGGTGAGGCATTGGCGAATCAGCCGGCCGCGCCCGGCCCCCAGCGCCACGCGCATGCCGAATTCGTGTTCGCGTCCGACCGCCCGCGCCAGCAACAAACTCGCAATATTCGCGCAGGCGATCAGCAGCACTAAACTCGCCGCGCCGAGCAGCAGCCACAGCGGCGCGCGCGCACCGTCCACTTCAGCATGCAACGGCTCAGCCACGAACGAACGCGCCGCGTTCGTCGCCGCATATTCCGCGGCCAGCCCGCGCCCGAGCGAAGCGAGTTCGCTCTGCGCCGCAGCCGGCGTCATCCCCGGCCGCAATCGCGCCACGACCCGGATCGGATGCACGCGCCGCTCCTGCAAAAACGCCAGCGTGTTCTGCCCCAGCGGCACGTAAATGTCCGGGTCTTCGCCGTCCAGGCGGAAATTTCGCGGAGCGACGCCCACAATCGTGAACGGATGTTCATCCAGCACCAGCTGCTCGCCAACCACCGCATCATTCCCGGCGAAGAGCCGTTGCCACAGGCTGTAACCCAGCACGATCACCGGCGCTCCGCCGGCGCGGTCTTCTTCCGCGCGAAAAAACCTTCCGCGCCACGGAGCCGCACCCAGCACCGTAAACAAATTCGCCGAAACATCGCGCCGGTCGACGTATTCCGAATCCGCGCCGTGGGTCAGCGTGCCGCCCGCGCCGTACAAGAATCCCGCCGCGTCCATCGTGCGGCTCTCCCGCTGCACATCCAGAAAATCCGGATACGCCACGTTCTGCCCGCCGTGGAGCGCGATGTTCCAGTCCTCGGAATACGCATGCACGGCGAGCAACCGCTCCGGATGCGGATACGCCAGCGGGCGCAGCAACACGCTGCTGGTCAGCGTGAACATCAGCGTGGTCGCGCCGATGCCCAGGCCCAGCGTCGCCAGAATCACCGCGGTGAATCCTTTATTTTTTCCCAGGGTGCGCAGCGCATAACGCAAATCCTGCAGCGCATCTTCCAGCCAGCGCGTGCCACGCGCCTCGCGGCATTCTTCCGCCACTTGCTCCGGTCCGCCCAAGGCAATGCGCGCCTGCCGCCGCGCTTCGCCGCGTTCCATTCCTCCAGCTACCAGCTCGTCGGTGTGCTGCTCAATGTGCGCGCGCAATTCCCGCGCCAGTTGCTCGTCCATTTCTGCCCGACGCGTCAGCCGCTGCCACCAGTTCATTTCGCGCCTCCTTCGGCCATTTTCAGCACCAGCCCCACCGCGTCGGCCAGTTGCTTCCACCCCAACGTCTCAGTTTCGAGCTGCCCGCGGCCCTTGCGCGTCAATTTGTAGAATTTCGCCTCGCGCCCCGTTTCCGTTTCGCCCCAGTCCGCCGCCAGCAGGCCGCGATTCTCCAGCCGATGCAGCGCCGGATACAAAGACCCCTGCGGCACCTGCACCGCCTCGCGCGTCACCTGCTGCAATCGCTGCGCGATGGCGTACCCATGCACCGGCCCCAAGGCGATCACCTTCAAGATCAGCATGTCCAAAGTTCCCTGCGGCAAATCGAATTTCGCATTCATCGCCCGCCACGCCTCCGTCTTCTACCTATACGTACCACTCAAGCTGTAGAAGTGCAAGGTGTCTGTAAATATCGCCGGCCAACCGCCTTGGCCGTCATGAGGAGCGCTTTTGGCGACGAAGAATCTCATCCACGCTCCCGCGCCTTTCTCTCTGTGTCCTCCGTGCTAAATCTTTTCTGAATCAGCGCCACGGCCTGGGGCATTTGGACCCACAGCTCCAAAGACACCATCACCACCGTGCCGTCGTTCGGCGGCGCGGGCCTCAGTTATCAGGGATTGATTCCTTCACGCCAGAACGACGTCGTCTCCGCCGGCGTGGTCTACGGCGGCGCCAGCAAATTCGCCACCACCACCAGTTCACAGGAGTTTTTCGAACTGAATTATCAATATTCCGTCACCCGCGCTATCACCCTCTGGCCGCACCTGCAGCGCGTCTGGAATCAGGCGAACGCCGGCACCGGCCCGCGCAACGCCACCGTCCTAGGACTTCAAGTTGCGGTCACGTTTTAGCCGCCGCCGCGCGTGGCAATTTGCAAAAGACTTTCGGTCCGCCTCCGCCTGCGTGATATGTTGCTCGCGTAAAATCCGAGTGGCTGCCGCTCGCACACTTGCATGACCCAAAACATGACCCAGAATTTCGCCGCGATCATCCTCGGTGGCACCGGGCAAGTCGGAGGCGCCACCGTCGCCGAATTGCTGGCCCTTCCGCAATGCCGCGAAGTCGTGATGGTCGTGAGAAAACCCGTCGCCGAGCGCGCACGCGTGCGCCAAGTCGTACTCGATACCGGCGCCGCCGAATTTGCCTCGCGCACTGCCGCGCTGGCCCGCGAAGTTTTAGCCCAAGGCCCGGCCAGCGCCATCAGCTGCGTCGGTGTCGGCGCCGGCTCCGCAAAATGGAGCGAAGCGGAATTGCAGCGGCTCGAAATCGGAGTGGTCGGCGCCTTCGCGCGCGGCTGCCATGATGCAGGCATCGCCCAGTTCTGCCTGCTCACCGCCGTGGGCAGCAGCGCCCGCAGCCGGATCCGTTACGCCCGCATCATGGGAATGAAGGAAGACACCCTGCGCAGCATCGGCTTCACCCGCCTGGCCATCTTTCGCCCCGGCATCATCGTGGGCAACAGCCACACGCCGGCGATCGCCGAATGGCTGGGCAAACTCGTCCCAGGCCCCTACGGCAATATCGACCAGCAAATTCTAGGCCGCGCCATCGCCGCTGAAATCGCGCTGCACAGCCAAGCCTCCGGCGAAATCATCCGCGAAAACGCCGCGATGAAAGAACTCGCCTCGGAACTCACACGGACGCCGTAGTTGCCCTGCGGTTCTCTAATTCAGGTGGGATATTTGCTTTAGTTTGCGGGCTGGAACTTGAAATCGACGGTCACGCCGTCCGTTTCCCCAGGTTTGCCGTCAAGCGTTGCCGGTTGAAAGCGCCACTTGAGTACTGCATCTTCGGCGGCTTTTCTGAGAGCGGGGTCTTCCGATAATCCTTCGCCAGAAAGCGCGTGGGCGTTGTAGACCAGCCCGTCGCCGCCGATGACGTAATAGACTCGCACCGTTCCGGTCGCCTGGGTATTGCGAGGATATTCTGGATCGACCTTGACCAGGAGTTTTGCTGGCACGAATTTGGAATGACCGATTCTGGTTTTGAAAAATGCGACGCGACTGTCCCAGCGGAACCCGCCATCCAAGTAATAGAAATAACCGATCGGCTCACCTTCGGTTTGCGGCGGATCGAGCTGCTTCCACGAAGCGAAATATACCTCCAGAATTTGTTTTCCGCTGTAAACCATTCCGTGTTCGAGTCCACCCTCACCACCTTCCGGATTGTCATTCACCTTTCGCGTGGAAATTTCGCCATTCTGCTTGGCAATTCCAGCAAACAGATCGGCCATCGATTTCTCTAGGCCGGGGAGCATTTTGGGATCACAGAGGCCCATCCAACTGTCGGCGCTATCAGACTTGTACATACGATGCAGCCACGCGTCACAGTCCGGAACTTCTGTACTCTTGAGCAGAGACGCGACTTTTTCCTGGTCGCCCCTCTTGGACGCGTCAAGAATGTCCTGCAAGAAGCGCTGGAAGTCCCCCACCGTGTCCGCATAGACTTCTTTCGCCTGCGCTCGAAGCGACAGCGAGGTCGTGGCTGCGAGCATCGCCAGCGCCAGGGTTAGCGAAATGAATCCTTTTTTCATCCGACACCTCGCGGTTGGCCGAGACTGTAGCTCAGATCGTCCCCCGCGCAAAGGCGGGCAGAAACATCAAACCACCGCTCACCACTCCGCCGAGCGCACGTCCAACGCGCTGAGGCGCAACCAAAAATGTCCGTACTCAAAAACAAGTTGCTCGGCGTTATCGCAGTGCGTGCTAATTGCATGCAGCTGTTATGCGGCGGCAGAAAACTCCGCTCCGGTGGCCACACTCTTTCCCGGCGAGACCGACTGGGCCGCGGCGCCGGGCTGGGATTCGGGATCGGATAACGCGCCGTCTTTCACCTCCGATGGCCAGACGGTTTTCTTTGGCCGCTGGCACGACGACACCGGCACCATCATGGTTTCTCATCTGCGCGACGGCCACTGGTCGAAGCCCGAAACCGCGCCGTTTTCCGGCCAGTGGCGCGACATCGAACCGACCATGGCGCCCGACGGTTCCTATTTGGTTTTCTCTTCGAATCGCCCGGCGGTGGAAGGCGGAAAAGCCCTCGACGGATTTTTCGGAGGACAAGTCCAGCCCGGCAAAGGCGGGAACTTGTGGCGCGTCGATCGCGCCAGCAACTGGAGCAAACCTGTGCGCCTTCCCGATGAAGTCAACAACAACACCGCGATCTATTCGCCCTCGGTGGCCAGCAGCGGCAATCTGTATTTCAATCGCTCGGATCCGGCGACTAAGCGAGAACGCCTCTGCTGGTCGCAATTCATCAACGGCCATTACACCGCGCCTGAACCGGTCTCCTTCGACGACGACAACACGCGCAACTTTACCGCCGCGGTCGCCCCCGATGAATCGTTCATCATTTTCTCCGGCCATCGCCCGCCCAGCCCCGACCACATGGCCGTCGTCTTCGTGGCCTTCGCCGAGAATCACAAATGGAAGACGCCAGTCCCCTTCCAACCCTACTTGCTAGGCGAACAAACGCGCTTCAGTCCCGACATGAAAACTTTGTACTTCACCACCGATCATCCGTATCAGGAGACTGTGCCGGACACGAAACCGTCAACGAAAGCACCCTACCGAATCTGGCAAATTTCACTCGAAGACTGGCGGGTCTTAGGCAAACGGGACTGAGTGGTACTCGGCTTTTTTAGCAGCGTTGACCAAAAGTAAAGGTCTCAACGCTTGCGAAGGTCGTGAGCGGTTTGCAGCCACCATGACCGCAACCGTCGGGAAGCCGTTCTCCAGCTAGCCGGAAAAGGCCGAAATAATGTTCCGGGGGAGCGCTGGCATGCCAAATGTCCGATTACGCGACTTGTCAGGCGTTACGCGGGCTTGAATTGAATCGCGTGGAAATGCTTACTGTCGTAGGATTTCCCGTAGGGGGCGGCTCGATGTTTGTGCGGTTTGTAGTGGATGAAGTCGATGTGGATTCGAGGCAGCCTCTTGGCGTCTTTCAAGCAATCGCCAGATTGGCCCGTCACGGAGTGCTCTCGCTCCAAGACGCGCGGCAAGAGAAAGAGATTGGCGAATGGTTCGACAAGAATTTAGTGAAGCCAGCACGATTTACCACTTCGAAGCCTCCGTACCACAATAAACAGAGCAAGGCGATTTCGTGGTGGAAAGACTCCGCGCACTCACATATTTCGCAGGTGCGTTTGTTGGTCGCCATCCTAGAGCGTCACGGCGTTTCCGTTCGGATGCTCACGGCAGATCGTGTCGGGTATGTTGTATACGAGGACGACCCTCAGATCGTAGCGGAGCCGTTTGCCGGAAAGTCGTGAGGATCAACAAGGGCCCAGTCCCCGATTAACGCCGTAACCGGACATCTCTAACAACGCCGGCTCTGTCAAATCGTTTTTAGAACGAACTTTTCCGCCCACTCCGAAGAGCGGCTGGTTTCTTCGGATTTCTTTGGCCCGGTGTCGATGACCACGGCTCGCTTGTAATCGGTCGGTCGGTTTTTCAGTCCGACCCATACATCTCTTCGATCCTTAACTTCAGACCATGATTATTATTTCAAACTCCCTCTTGCGAGAGAGCGGGATGCCCATTCAAGTGGACGGCGTCCGACTTCACGCCATGTCCGGTACCGAGCTGTCCCGCGTTCGAACCGAACTTCACCAGTTGTGCGTACTCCCAACCGTTCCGCCACATCCAGTACAACCGCACTCCGAGTCTGCGGGCCATGGCCACCTTGGCGATGTTCCGTTGTCGGCGCATCGCCAGGTGCATGTACCGTCGTCTCCAATCCGCATCGCAACGCGCTGCCGCCTGTGCTGCTTCCACCAGCAAGAAACGCAACAGCGCGCTGCCTTGCTTGGTGATGCGGCCCAAACGCTGATGACCCGCGCTGGAATCTTCCGCAGGAATCAGTCCGACATAGCTGCCGATCTGCTTGCCGCGAGCAAAGCGGTCCGGAGTTCCGATGATCAGCACAAAAGCCAGTGCCGTGATCGGTCCCACGCCAGGATGAGTCATCAGCCGCGCGGCTTCACCTCGTTTCCTGGCTTCTCGCTCGATGGCCCGGGTGAGCTCTTCGATCGTTGGGTTCATCCGGTCCAGTAGCTCCAGCAGGTCTTTGCGGCGTCGGGAGGCCCAGGTTGCCAACGGAAGTTTTTCCAGCTGAGCCCTACCTTGCTCGCTCCACAGCTTCTTCTTCCGCCGCTGCCCTTCGTTCATCGCCAGAGCCTGCAGCTGGTTCATAATCCTGGTCCGCATCCCGACCATGCGATGCCTGTGCCACAGCAGTTGCCGCAGATCACGGTTCTCCGGACTCGGAACCCATATCCGGGGAAAGTTATCTTCCAGTAGCAGCTTCAACAGAAGTCGGGCGTCGTTCGAATCGGTCTTCTGCTTGCGGACTCGTCTGGTCTTAATCTCCGCTGCGTCTCCGATCCACACCTCGATCCCCAACTCTGCCAACAACCGCTCGAACCAGCGTGAATATCCGGTGGCCTCCATCCCCACACGCACGCGGACCGCTCGGTGCTGCAGTTCCCGATAGAACTTCTCTGCTTCTCCGTCACTGTGATTCAGTTTACGTTCACCGCACTCTCCTGTTTCAGTGTCAGCAAACGCGATGTACTGATCGCTCGGGTGATAATCCACGCCTATAATCAGCATGTCCGGCTCCTTTCTCCCGAGCCTTTGGTCTCGACAAACCACAGTCTACTCGGGTCTCAGGAGCCGGCGTTGTTATGCAATCAAGTGGAATTCAGCCGAGTCCAGAGCGCGTCCCTATCCGCTATCCCTTAGCTGCGTTGACTAACCCCCACCCGCCACCTAAAATGGCCGCGCATGCCTGACTCCGCATCGCTGCTCGGTCTTACCATCTCGCACTACAAAATTGTCGAAAAATTGGGCGGCGGAGGCATGGGCGTGGTCTACCGCGCCGAAGACCTCAAGCTCAAACGCCAGGTCGCGCTGAAGTTTCTCCCCGACGCCGTCGCTAAAGACCGCATCACCCTCGAACGCTTCGAACGCGAAGCGCAAGCCGCCTCCGCGCTGAACCATCCCAACATCTGCACCATTTATGACATCGACGATTCCGGCGACGTCCCGTTCATCGCCATGGAGCTGCTGCGCGGCGCGACGCTGAAGCATCGCATCGCCGGTGGCCCGCTCGCGCTCGATCTGATTCTCGAAACCGGCATCCAGGTGGCCGACGCGCTCGAAGCCGCGCACGCCGAAGGCATCATTCATCGCGACATCAAGCCCGCGAATATTTTCATCACCGACCGCGGCCAAGCCAAAGTTCTCGATTTCGGCCTGGCCAAGCAGCTCAGCGCCACACGCAATATGACCGAGGCAGTTACCGTCGGAACCGCCCAGCTGGAATCCGATCCCAATCTCACCAGCCCCGGCACCTCTCTGGGCACCGTGGCCTTCATGTCGCCCGAACAAGTGCGCGGCGAAAAACTCGACGCCCGTACTGATTTATTTTCGTTCGGCCTGGTGCTGTACGAAATGTCCACCGGACGCCAGGCTTTCGCCGGCGCCACTTCCGGCGTGATCTTCGCCGCGATTCTGGAACGCGAGCCGGTGCCGGCCACGCGTCTGAATCCCGAGCTGCCCGCCAAGCTCGACGAGATCATCGTCAAGGCGCTCGAAAAAGATCCGAAGCTGCGCTACCAGCACGCCGGAGACATGCGCGCCGACCTGCAGCGCCTGAAACGCGACACCGATTCGGGCCGCTCCGGCCGCGCCGCGCTCGCCTCCAACCTGACCGCCGCCGAATCGGCCAGCGGCGCGTTCCCCAGCGCGAGCGCCGCTGCGAATATTCCTTCCGCCGCGGCCGGCGCCACAGGCTCCGGGTCCGCCGCATCCTCCACCACGATTCCCTCGGCCACCGGCAGCGGCAGCTCAGCAGCGCTAACCACCGCGAAGGACAACAAACTCGCTCTGCTCGTCGGCGGCTTAAGCGCGATTCTTATCCTCGCAGGCGCCTTCTACGCCGCGTATCGCGTCTACAATCGCAACACCACCCCGCCGTTTCAGGATTTCGCCATCGACGCGCTGACCAACAGCGGCAAAATCCAATCCGCCGCCATTTCGCCCGACGCCAAATACGTTCTCACCGTGGTCAACGACAAAGGCCAGAGCAGCCTGTGGCTGCATCACGTCGCCACCAAGAGCGACACCCAAGTCATCGCGCCCTCCGACGAAGCTTTCGCCACCATCGGCTTTTCTCCGGACGGCAATTACATCTACTTCCGTAAATCCGACACCAAAGTGCAGGACGTCTTCACCCTCTATCGCGCCCCGGTCCTCGGCGGCACGCCCCAACCCGTCGGGCATGACATCGATCGCGGCCCCGCCTTCTCGCCCGACGGCAAGCAGATCGCCTACCTCCGCGAGAATGATCCGGACGTTGGCAAATATCACGTGCTGGTGGCGGGCGCCGACGGCTCCGGCGAAAAATCCATCGCCACCGGCCCGACCAACCGCGACCCGCAATATCTTTCTTGGAATCCCGATGGCGAAAGTGTTACGGAAGGATTTCTCGCGGCCGACGGCTTCGTTACCGTACTGGATCAGATCAACGTCACTTCCGGCAAAATTTCGCCCTTGGCCACCTTCAAGCAGATGCCGTTATTTCAGGTGGCCTGGCTGCCGGACGCGCGCGGCCTGCTGGCGCTCTACCGCGGCCCTCGAAACCGTTTCGTCACCGAGCAAATTGGTTTCGTTCCGGCCCGCGGCGGTCCGGACGTCCTTCGCGAAATCACCAAGGACACCAGCAATTACGCGACGCTCAGCATTTCCGCCGACAGCCGCAGCGTGGCCACCGTGCAGCAGAAAGTTTTCGCCAGCCTGTACGCCTTCCCGGCCTCCGGCACCGGGCCCCCGGGCAAGGATTTGCCCGCTCCGGCGCTCGATCCGGATAAGACGGGAGAAATCTTCGCCTGGGCCGGCAATGACAGCTTCTATATGCCGATTGACGCCAAAACCTACCGCGTCTCGCTGGACGGCAAGCAATCGCAATTGCTCGATAGCAACGCCCTCAGCGACTTGAACGCTTGCCCGGACGGCCATACCGTGATCTTTTCCTGGATTGGCGGCGGCGGAAAAGCCGGCGTGAATCTGTGGCGAGTAAATTCCGACGGCACCAATCTGGTGCGGCTGACCAACGAAGGCCGCCAGGATTCCGTGACCTGCTCCCCCGATTCGAAATGGGTGTATTACCGCAACGCCGGCACCGAACAGATATTTCGCCTGCCGCTGGCCGGCGGCGAACCCCAGCCGATTCCCGGTACGGTCATCCCGCACGGCATCGTCGCTTCCAATTTTTTGGGAATTTCTCCGGACAATAAAACGATCGCGTTTCTCTCGACGGTCGAACTGCCCGGCGCCAACCTGACCAACGTGCAGAAAATCGTGCTGGTCCAGCTCGACGCCGGCCTGAATCCGCAAATCCACCAGCTCGAACCAAATTCTCATATCGCCGCCGGCCCGCATTTCACGCCCGACGGAAAATCCGTGGTCTACGCCATCCGCGTCAACGGCGTCAGCAATCTGTGGCAGCAGCCCATCGATGGCAGCGGCCCCGGCCACCAACTCACCAACTTCACCAAAGAAGAATTCATCAACGCCTGGAGCTTTTCCCCCGACGGCAAATCCCTGGGAATGATCCGCACCCGCACCGAATCCGACGCCGTCCTGCTCCACGACAACGCCCCAGCAAAGTAACTCCGCCCCGCCTTGACTGCTTCCGCCACTCCACCTAACATCTCAACGCAATCTTTTCCCGCCGCCTCGGAGGCCAATCATGAAACTCGCATCACCCAAATTCGCCTTAGCGCTCGCCGCACTCACGCTCTTCCTCTCCGGCTGCAGCGCAACTCCCAAAGACACCCGCGCCGCCGACGAAACCACGCTCCGCGCGCTCGACGATGCCTGGTCCAAATCAGCAGGCGCGAAAGATCTCGACGCCACCGTCGGCTACTACGAAACCGACGCTGCCGTCCTGGGGCCCAACGAGCCCATCGCCACCGGTCCGGTCGCGATTCGCACCGCCTGGTCCGGAATTCTCTCCCCCGATTCTTCGATTTCCTGGCAAGCGAATAAAGTCGAAGTCGCCCGCTCGAGCGACCTCGCCTACATCCAAGGGATTTATCAGCTGACGACTAAGGACGCGGCCGGTAACCCTTCGATCGATCGCGGCAAATTCGTGGAAGTCTGGAAAAAGCAGCCGGACAATTCCTGGAAGGTTGTTTCCGATATTTTTAATTCGGATATGCCGGTGAAAGCCGCGACGCCCGCGCCGGTAAAAAAATCCGCGCGTCACGCGCACGCCAAGAAAACCGGCACGCGCCCGCACCACCGCTACAAAGGCGCGCAGTAAACTTTAGCCCAGAAATTTCGTCAAAATTCCCGCGGCGGTGCCGAGTAGCACGACAGCGCCATAAGCCGCCGCGGCCACCCGCCATGAAATCGTCTTACCCACCACCGCCAGCGAAAATACGCTGATGATTCCCAGCGTGCACAAAATCGTCACCACGTAAGGCAGCGGCGCGCCCTTGGTCATCACGATGTAGGCAATCGCCACATCGAACGCCATCGGCACCGGCAAAAACGCCGCGACCAGCGCGATCGCCACAATTCCCAGAATGCTGACCTGTGCCATGAACGCCTGCGCCGGCAAAATCTCAATCACCAGCGCGCCCAAAAACGCCGCCAGAATCATCAAGGGAAACGCCACGCGAAAAACGTACCAAAAACTCTTCGCATACGAACGCAGCGTCGTCATCACCGCCTGTCCCCAGCTTTCCTCCGGCGTAAAATCCACCGCAGCAGAAAAAGCCGGCGCGATCTCGCCGTCACCTTCGCGTCGCTTCGCCATCGCCGGAGCAAAAACAAAAATCAGCAGCAGGACCGTAGCGATTTTCAGCAGCGCCACATGCATCGGAAACAAAACGAACGTCATCGCCAGCACCACTACATTCAGCGCCGGAGAAGCGAACATCGCCGCCAAAACCGACTCGGTGCTCATCCCCGAGGCGTAAAATCCACGCGCGATCGGCGCGATGCAATTCGAACACACCGCCAGCGGCGCGCCCACCGCCGCTCCAAACAACGCATTCAAATATTTCGAAGCCGTGCGCCGCCGCCGAATCGTCCCCAGAAAAACCAGCGCCGCCGGACCAAACAAAAACGCAAACGTCATGCCCACGCGATTCGCGTCCAGCCAATTCACGGTAGTGCGCCACACGCGCGTGCCGAGCGGCATCGACCGGTCCACCGGATACACGCCGCCAAACGTCAGTTCGCCCGAAGCCTTGATCGCCGTCCCGCTGTGATATTTTTTCAGCAGCGCCGGATACCGCGAATCGCCCCAGAAAATCCCGGCAATCACCACCAGCAGCAAAATCGCCAAGGCCCGCGTCCGCCACCCCGCCGCAGACGTAACTCCGGCCGCTCCACCCAGTTCCACCGCCGAACTCGTTGCCGCCAAAGCTCCCCCGCTCCTCGCTATATAGATGTCCAGCCAAGCCGCACCAAATCCGCCGAGACTGTACCGATTCCACGCACCGCCGGACATAATATAAAAGTACTAGTTGCCTCCACGACTTCTTGCCCCGCCCAGTTGGCGCATGACCAATAATTTTGAATTGATCCCCAGCGACACCGCAGCCTGACCCGCTTCTCGCGGAGTGCGGAGGCCCGTCCGGCTCTGAGGACGGACCACCGCCGGCCCCAAGAGTTCGACTTCCGCAACACGTATCCTCGAACGACGCCGATTTGAAAACTTCTCGCCGGAAACGCCGCCTCCCTCCCATCCGTCCAACCTTCCAGAAGCATTACTTTACGAAAGGAGCATCCCATGCCCAATCAAATCGTAAGAATCGCCACGCAGCTTTTCGCCATCGCAATTCTTTTCCCCGCGTTCCCGGCTATCGCCACCCATGCGCAAAACAACGATCAAGACGCCGCCTCCTTGGCCCGCTCCGCCGGGTGCGGCGCCAACGACGTCAAATTCGACGTCAAGACCGAAAAAAATCAGCATCCCAGCGTGCAGCCCGAAACCGGCAAGGCCATGGTTTACGTTTTCAACGCGGTCCGCACCGGCGCCAGCATCAACATCGGCTCAGTCACCGTCCGGGTCGGACTCGACGGCGAGTGGGTCGGCGCTAATCACGGGCAGTCGTATTTTTATTTTCCGATCGACCCCGGCGACCATCGCGTTTGCGCCCAATGGCAGTCGAGCATCGGCCGCCTCTCCAAACTGGCCTCCGCCGCCAGCCTGAACGCCGAAGCCGGCCAGATCTACTACCTCCGCGCGATTGTCGATACCGGCAGATACGGCGAGCCCTCCGTAAAACTGGAACCCCTCGATCCGGCCGAAGCCATCCTCATCTCCGGCAATTCCGCCTTCAGCAATTCGCATCCGAAAAAATAAATCGTGCGCGCAGCTGGATGGAGTGGCTCGCGCGAGAGCGGGCTGGGCAACCAGGATTTCCTTGTTACCCGGTCCCCTCGCGCAGCCTCCCACCCTCGCCCCCGCGACTCTAATCACCCACTCGCAAATTCCGACTCAACGGCGACCCAGTTCCCACCACGCGACCGCCGCCCATTTGAAAATTGACACCCCACCAGCCGCAGACTATAGTTTTTCTGCTAAGCCCTTTTTCCCTGGGTTTTGCTGCAACAACTCCCGGCGGGTGTCCGGGAAGCACGCATCTCTCGACTCTCATCTCCAATCCTGTCCGCTCAGGCGATTCCGCGGGCCCGATGAACGCACCATCATCAATTCCCGATCCACCATGACGGTTTTTGGGCCCGGTTTGCGCATTGCAGAGTGAAAGAGCGCCACAGCAATCCCGCGCCACCACGAAAAATCGGCGCGACTTTTTTCCCAGGCCGGGTTAGACCCTGCAGGCCCCCTGGGATAGTTTCATACGAGGAGAGTTAGATGAAACTGCACCAGTCCGGCGGCACAGCTGCGGTTAAATTCTTCGCTTTACTGCTTCTGCTTTCCCTTCCCAGCATCGCATTCGCGCAGAAAAAAGGTGGCGGCGGTTCAGCACCCGCCGCGCATGCTGCTGCTCCGGCCGCGCACGCTCCCGCCGCGGCATCACACGCGCCGGCCGGTGGCGGCGCAGCTCACACCGGCGCTACCGGATCGAACGGAGCGCGCACCAACACTTCCGGTACCGCGGGTCACACCGGCACGACCGGAACCACCGGCCGCACCGGGACCACCGGCCGCACCGGCGCCACCGGCACGGGCGCTGGTAAAACCGGCGGGACCAATACTTCCGCCAAAACCGGCACGACCGGCACGGGCAAGACGGGCGCGACCGGCGCGGGAGCGGGCAAGACCAACGCTTCTTCGTCGAACGTTCCGCACACGGTCACCAATAAGAACGGCAGCAAGACGGTCACCACCGCCAGCGGCAACACCCGCAACGTGAACGCTTCCGGCAAGACCACCAGCGTCACCACCAAGAGCGGCGCCACCGCCAAATTTAATTCCAGCGGCAAAGTCACTTCGATCCACTCCGGCAATACCACCATCACTCACGGAGCCGGCGGGCAGCGCACCGCAGTCTCGCGCCGCGCGGACGGCAGCCGCGTGGTCGCCGGACGTCACGGCGGTTACGTGGCCCACGGTTTCAATCGCGGCGGTCGCGGCTATGAACGCCGCACCTACTACCGCGGCGGTCGCGCTTACACACACGTCTATGGCCGCGGCTACTATCACGGCTACTACTACAACCACTACTATCCCGGTTACTACTACGGCGGCGGATATTATGGCTACGCCTACGGCGGATGGGCTAATCCAGTCGCCTGGAGCTGGGGTTGGGGCGGAAGTCCCTGGTACGGTTACTACGGCTACTATTTCAATCCGTATCCGGTCTACGCCGCGCCCGCACTCTGGCTGACCGATTACATCATCTCCGCGAACTTGCAGGCCGCTTATGCCGCAGCCGCCGTCGGCAATGCCGAAGCAGCCAACGCTGCCGCGGCCAACGCCAACGCCGCAGCCGCCAATGCCAACGCCGCAGCCGCGAACGCCAACGCCGGAAACTACCAGCAGGCTCCGCAGCAGGACCAGGGTGGTGGCGGCGCAGCACCGGCCGCATCGGCGCAAGTCGTGCTCACTCCCGAAGTCAAGCAAGCCATCGCTGACGAAGTGAAGGCGGAAATTCTCGCCGAGCAGCAGGCTTCGCAGCAGAGCTGGCCCGCAAGCGCCGCAAGCTCCGGCCGCAGCACCCGCCGCGACGCCCGCTTCGGATACTTCCTCCGCGGACGCCGATGGCCCGGTCACTGCGCCGGCCGGAACTCCGGAAGTCGTTCCCGACGCGCTCAACCCCAACAACCGCACTTTCATCGTGGCCGATTCCATCACCCCGGATCTTCCGGACGGCACCCAGTGCACGCTGACGCAAGGCGATGTGCTGACCCGTATCGAAGACACGCCGGATACCAACGCCAGCGTGAAGGTGCTGGTCAGCGGCAGCCAGAAGGCCGACTGCAAATCCGGCAGCCAGGTGGCCATCAAGGTCAACGACCTGCAGGAAATGCACAATCATTTCCGCGAGCAGATCGACGACGGTCTCGGCGAAATGGCCAAGAAGCAAGGCACCGGCGGCATGCCCGCGGCGCCCGCCGGCTCCGCCACGGCGAAAGCCAATCCGGAAGGAACCGCTCAGCCCGATCTGACTGCCCAGGCGGACATTGAAAAAACCTCCGCGCAAGCCGATCAGACCGAGAAGGAAGTTCAAGTCGCAGCTAACGAAGGCGCCGGCAGCTAGCCGGCGGTCAGGCCTGACACCGAAGCGGGGAGATGGTTAACACCGTCTCCCCCGCTTCAAACTCCACCCGTTTCACATCCAGCGCCACACCTGCGTGAGGACGAGTCCAAGCGGGTGCGGCGGCAACACCACCATAAAATTTCATTCCGCAACGGCACTTTTTGCGGCACAATCCGCGATACCGATACGCAAGGAGACACTCTGAATGATCCGCACACGAAATCTCGGGCCCCTCGCCGCAGCGCTGTTCGTCGCCGCGCTCGCCGCTGCTCCGCTGCACGCGCAGGATGTCACTACCCTGCAGAACGATCTCAACGCCAAATATAAATCCAGCGTCATCCTGGTCATCCAGAAAAACGGCATCACCGGACAAGCGCCGAATAACCTGGCACCCCCGTGTGGCGCCACCTGGAAAGACAATGCCCTGCACCCGGGCAACACCATGTGCCTGATGGTCCAGAAAAATTATTCCAAGGCGCTGAACAAAGACGAAAAAGTGAATCCGACCAGCGTGGTCATTCACCTGAAAGACGAAAAGGTAATCGTCAACTTTACCGAATGCGATTCCTGCAATGGCGGCGACGCCTCCAGCTACAAAGGCTCGGTCGCGTTTCAATTTCCCAAAGGCTACATCGAAGGCGGCGCCGACGCCGGCCAAATCGCCGACGTCATCAGCCAGGTTCTGGCTCCGCCCGACCCCAACGCCGACCAGGGCAACAACCAGCAACAACAAGGCGGCGATCAGCAGCAACAGCAGCAAGCCCCGCAACAACAGCAGCCGCAGCAACCCGCCGCCCCGCCAGCTAGCATCCAGCTAGGCCAAACGGTGGATCAAGTCACCGCCAGCTTCGGCCCCCCAGAAAAGATCGTCAACCTGGGCACCAAGCAGATTTACGTCTACAAAGATCTAAAAGTCACCTTCGTCAACGGCAAAGTCACCGACGTGCAGTAGCGATCGCTGGCGTGTAGTTCCAAAAGGGCCGCGCACATCCCAAAGATGTCGCGGCCTTTTTCTTTTACGTAGCATCAAGACGCGAAGCGCGCAGCCCACGCCACGACGTATCGCGCAAGCTACTCGATCCAATCCGCGCCCAGCCCATTTTGGAGTGCGGCGGCCATGCCGCCGCTTTTCCGAAGCCGCCCGCGCCACCCGCGTCCTCTAGCGCGAAGCGCCACCAAAAACCGCACCCACTCGTATCCCAGCGTCGCCACCGAACCGGATCGCGAACCTGGCAGTGACGCATGTAACCGCGCTTCGCGCTTAGATCATTTGTTAGCCAGCGTGAAATTCGGAAAAGCGGCGGCAAGCCGCCGCACTCCAAAACGGTCCGGGCACCGCGTCACCTTAGAACGCTTCGTGATACGGCCGGGCGCGGGCAGCGCGCGCTTCGCGCCGGTATTCGAAATCTACTCGCACAGATAGGATTGAGCCTCGACTGAAAATTCGTCGTTAACCGCCAATGAGTCGCAGGGAAAGGCCAGCACCGTTTTACAGAAGGCCGAGCTTGCTTTTCGCTCGAACCAGCCCGCTGAACACCACTCGTAGCGTGACGCCACTCGGACCAGGCCATGATGCACCGCGTTTTCATGCACGTAGCGCAGCCGCGCAAAGTAAGAGCGTTCAAACGTGATTCGAGACTCCCAATATTGAAACCAGACTTTGCGCCCCGGCGCGGCCTCGGCTCGATTCACTTCCCTCGCGGTGCCAGAATGCAAGGCTCCAACCATCGCGCGAAGGTTTTCTGGTTTTTCAAACGTCGCGATGAAGTGATAGTGATTCGGGAAAATGGCCCATGCCTGAAGCGCAATATCATGGCCGGCAGCTGCGGCGAATAGAGCATCGCGAAGTAAATCCAGGCGGCGCTTCGTATTGAAGATCGGAGCCTTACGGTAGGTGCCACTGGTCACCATGTACGTCCCGCGCGCGTCGAGCCGGTGCGCCGGACCATGCGGCCAGTCAGCCATGTTATTCGCGCGATTATATTCTCAACATGCCAACACGCAACCCTAATCGGCCACCGGCCGCGCAGCCACATGGCGCGAAGCGCGCAGCCCACGCTAAGACAGATCGCGCAAGCTCTTCGATCCAATCCGCGCCCAGCCCATTTTGGAGTGCGGCGGCCATGCCGCCGCTTTTCCGAAGCCGCCCGCGCCACCCGCGTCCTCCAGCGCGAAGCGCGTCTACAAACCGTCGGCATATAGCCCCGCGGGCAGCACCTCCGTAAATCTACGGACCCATCCCGCTCCCCTCGCCGCGCTGGGACTTCCCATCCCCGCACCACCTCCCCGCGCTGCTAACTCCAACAAAATCAACCCAATGTGAGGCCCGCCTCCCCGCAAGTACTAATCCCTAGGGCCAGCAAGTACTGAGCGAATGAAACTATCCCGCTAGTGTGCGTCCCGATTCGGATTGCTACATTTGGTTCACGACGCAGTAGCAGCGCGCGACTGAGGAACGCTACCGAATGAGTTTCGGCTCCATTTTCCGATTCAAGCAGCAGGCCAGCACTATCGCTCCCGCTGAGCCGCCGGCCGGCTTCCACCCCGCGCTCGATCCTGACGCCAGCGCCCGCCTTGCTGCCATGGACCGCGATTTCTGCGACGACGCTCCCGCAGGCCGCGAATGCACGCCCGCAGCCAACGAATCCGTCACCAACGAGTCCGAGACCGCCACCAACAGCACGCCAGAAATCGCCGCGATCGAAGCTCCCGCGGAAATGAACGCCGGCGAATCCGTCACCGTAGTGAACACGAACCAAGCCGCCGACGAAATTGACACCAACGATCCGCTCGCGATTCTGATGCAGACCATGGAACCCGCCGCGCCCGAATCGGCCGCAGCTGAAGTGGCCGCAACTGAAGAAGTCGTCGCCCCGGAACAAATGCTGGAATCCGCGCCGGAACCGGTGATCGACCGCGCGCCCGAATCGGAATCCGAACCGGCCGTCGTCGCCGGTTCGCTCGAAACCGCCGAAGTGTCGTCCGCGACGGAAACTGGGTCCGTCGCGGACGAAATTGATCTCGCTCCGGTCGTCGCCATCCAGCGCCCCCTCAGCGAAGTGATCCCCGACGTGGAAGTGAACGGCATCTTCCGCGCGGCCGCCGCCGCCACCGAAATCATCCTGCATCCGCCGGCCACCGAAGCCGTGGTCGAAGATATTCCAGCGCTCGAAACCGAAATCGAAACCGTCGAAGCGCCGGCCGCCACTGGCGAACTGAACATCGCGCCAGAATCCCTGAACGCCAACAATTCCGAATTCAGCGCGCATGCCCAAGCCGACGCCAACGCCGACGCTGAAGCTCCGGCGCCGCTCGAAGTCGCGCCCATCCTCAACGCTTCCGGCGAACTCGATCCCAGCGCCGACGCCTACGTCCCGCCGGCTCCATTTGAAATCCACGTCCCGGCATCGCTAACACTCGAAGCGACGCCCGCGGACGACTCGCTCTCCGCTGAATCTTCGGCACCCGAACAATCCGCGGAAGAACTCGAGAAGGATCTTCTAGCCGCGCAGGAATTCGAAGTCGCCCAAGCCCTGGCCGCCGCGCCGCAACGGAACAACCTGGAAAAAGTTTCCGCCAACCAGAACGCCGGCAAAAATGAAACCGCCGCTGAGAACAACGCCGGCCACGCCGCGCAAAACTCCGCGCCCCCATCCTTCGACGACGTAGAAACCTTCGACCTGGAAACCCTCTGCGCCCCCACCGAAGAAGAACAACTCGCGGCCCAGGAAATGGGCCAGGCCATCGACCACGCCATCCAGCAAGAAGAAGCCGTAGCCGAAATGAGCGCAGCCGCTGAAGAATTCGTCGCCGAACAAATCGCCTGCGAAGAACAGACCGGCCACCCCTGCCCGCCGCCCGAGGAGACGCCGTCAACGCAACATGAGGACACGCCGAAAGCAATCGCCGGCTCGCCGCTCGAATCCGCGGCCGCCGCGCTGAGAGCCGAACCCGCTTCCGACCGCCGCCGCAAACGCCGCGCGCTGATTTCCGCGCCCATCCGCGTGCGCAGCGTCGACCTCACCACCTCCGGCCCCGACGAAATTGCCACCACCGTGGACGTCTCGCGTTACGGCATCCTTTTTTACACCGTGCTCGACACCTACCAGCGCGGCATGGACGTCGCCGTCGTTTTCCCCTATCACAAAGC
Source organism: uncultured Acidobacteriota bacterium (assembly GCA_963847695.1). Taxonomy (GTDB): domain Bacteria; phylum Acidobacteriota; class Terriglobia; order Acidiferrales; family UBA7541; genus Palsa-295. The sequence goes on from CAWKAX010000023.1 coordinate 204,987, forward strand.
CGCCACCGGCTCGCACGCCGAACAATTCGGCCGCGTGGTCCGCCTGCACGATATGCCCGACGGCCGCCACGCGGTCGCGATCGCTCTCGGCGTCGGCATCGGCGAACATCTGGTCGATGCCTCCGGCCGCCAGCTCGCCGATAATAAAGTTCATCTTTCCAATTCGCCCGCGCCGCCGGTCAAGCGCCCGCTGGTGCTGATCGCCGATTCCGACGACATGCTCCGCGACACCACCAAAATCTTCCTGCAGAACGAAGGCTACGAAGTCATCGCGGTGAATAACGCCAACGACGCCCGCGAAGTTCTGAATATGTTCACGCCCGCCATGATCGTCGCCGAAATCGAAGGCGCGGGCGAAAGCGACGTGCTGCCCGGCCTGGACCTCTGCGCCCACGTGAAATCCAGTCCCAGCCTGAAACACATTCCGGTAGTGATGACCTCGCGCTCCGCCTACCCCAGCGATTATTCCAACGCGCATTCGCTAGGCGCGGTGGTCTGCATGGCCAAGCCCTACAAACAAGAACGCCTGGGCCACGTCGTCCGCCTGCTGGCTCCGCTGCCCGAACATTTGCAGCCGGTCTGCACTCAACGCCCGCCCGACCCCACCCGCGGCTTCACCCGCGACAGCAACGTCGCCCTGCGCAACGGCAACGGCAAGCCCCGCAACGGCAACGGCAAAAAGCCCGCCACCAACGGCGCCGCCTCCCGCCGCGAACCTGCTCAAGAAAAGTTTCAAGTTCCCCAACTTCCGCTAAGAGGCCCGCCGCTTTTTTAATCGTGTGCAAGGTTTCGACGCCGATGCCGCGAGGCGCGCCGCCCACGCCTGGAAGCATCGCGCAAGCTCCGCAATTGAATCCGCGCCCGGCCCATTTTGGAGTGCGGCGGCCATGCCGCCGCTTTTCCGAAGCAGCCCGCGCCACCAGCGTTCTCCAGCGCGAAGCGCCACCAAAAACCGTAGCCGCGCCGCAGCTGTTGTCCCAGAGTCGCTACCGAACGGTATCGCTGACCTGCCTGTGCGGCCTGTAACCGCGCTTCGCGCTTGGATCATTTGTTAGCCGGCGTGAATTTCGGAAAAGCGGCGGCAAGCCGCCGCACTCCAAAATGGTCCGGGCGCCGCGTCACCTGATAACGCTTCGCGATGCGTCTGGGCGCGGGCTGCGCCACCCGCGTTCTCCAGCGCGAAGCGCCGCCGCTATGCCAGCAGGCCTCTCGCAAAAATCCCCACCGCCCGCGTATACTTTGGCGATGCGTGCGCCGCAAAAATTCGCGCGATTCGCTCCATTCCTGATCCTCGCCGGCGGCGTCGCGCTGCTCACTTTCGTCTTCACGTACGCTGCGACGACGAACGTCAACGCCGCGCCCTCCAACCCCGCACTCGAATCCTTCTACATCGTCACCCAAGCCACTTTCCGCGACGGCCCGGCCTGGGTCGATCACGTGCTCGAACTCCGCCCGCAAGGACCTGACGTTATCATTCGCGAAATTCGCATCGCGCCGCTCAGCAACGATTGCCCCCATCACGTCACCGTCCGCGCCATCGAAAAAACCTCGACCGAGCACCACCGTCCAGCACCTCGCCGGAAAATTCGATCTCTGCGCGCATCCCGCCGACGACATCGACGGCATGATCAACGCCGCGAAGAAATACGAAGAGATCAACGCCATCGACGATTCGGCCACCCAGACGATCATCGCGGTCTGCGGCGGCGAGCATCGCATGTACGAACTTCCCTACCCTGAAACGCTCCGCTTCGAAGCGCTCGAACTCGCCGATTCGAAAGTTGCGAAATACTGGGAAGTTGCCGCCGACATCGAAGCCGACGCCTTCGGCAGCGATTTTTCGCTGGCCAAACTCACGCCCGCGCAGGACCAACAGTCCCAGGACCTCGGCGCCAAATTTATTCCGGAATTAAAAGCAGGAAGGTACAAGCAAGGTTTCGCCGACGCCGACTGCCCCTACGCCGAATGCCGCGATCACAGCGTCAATTCCGCCCTGCAGGGCTACTCCGGCCCCATCTTCGCCTGCCCCAAAAACGAACCGAAAAATTAGCGTTGCAGTGTCGACCGGGGCACCTGGTGCGACGAAGGATCTCCTTCTTGCCTGCGCCTCACCCAAGTGAGTCCGTTCCTCAGCCGCTTCATCCGCACGCGCAAAAAAAAGGCTGCCGTGGGTGTGGACGGCAGCCTTGCAATTTTTTCGAAACATCCGCCGGCATCTGAGGCGGCGGATCGTTCTTACTTTTTGTACGGTTGGGTCGTCATCAACGGCTTGGTCGCTTCCAGCTTCTTCGCCTTCTTCAATTTCTTAGCCATGTGTGTGTTTCCTCCGCATCAGGATGCCTCGTTTGCTGAGGCTCGCAGTGTTATATGCAAACGGGTAGCCAATGTCCACCACAACCCGCGCCCGGCGCAATTCCCCGCATTTGCGCCATTTCCCGCGAATTCCCTATTTCGGTCGTGTTCCGCACCGCCCGCAAGATGTTGAATATTTCAACGGGCCCGCTCATTTTTCAACACCGCTCGCCGCGCCCTCCCGTTCTGGCGCAGCGCAGTGCGAATACACCCACCCGGCACTGGGAGTGCCGGCCCGGGCAAGAAGGAGCAAGAAGGAGATCGGGCAAGAAGAAGATCCTTGGTTCGACCCGTGGCCGCCGCCCACGCGCCCCATTGAACTTTCCCGCCCGATTCCGCGTATCCTTAGCCATACCCAGACCACGGAGACCCCAAATGAAAATCCGCACTCATTCGCCGTTAGCCCTGCTGTTCAGCGCCGCAGCCCTGGCCGCTGTTCTGCTCGCGCCGCCCCCTGCGCCCGCCCAAAACCAAAACCCGCCCGACCAAAAATCCGACGACGGCAACATCAGCGCCGGCTTCAATCTGGGCAAAGACGCCAACGCCAAAGACGTGGGCCTGCCGCTCTACCCCGGCTCGCACCGCCACAAGGACACCAGCGATGATTCCTCGGCGCTGAACCTGGGCCTGTGGGGCGGGCAGTCCGGCTTCAAGATGGCGCTGATCAAGATGGAATCGACCGACTCCCCGGAAAAAATCGCGGCCTTCTACCGCAAGGCCCTGGCCCGCTACGGCAAAGTCATCACCTGCCCCGCCGACTCCGCTCCGGCCGACGCCAAAAACCCACCGGCCGATTCGCAAACGCTGAATTGCGATTCAGACCAGTCCGATCATCACGAGAAAAACGAAACGGAATTGAAAGCCGGAACCAAAGAGAAGCAGCACATTGTGGGAATTAAACCGGAAGGAAACCTGACCACCTTCACCCTGATCTACATCGAAACCAAGGGCCTGGACGACAAAGACAAATAGCGATTTTCGGTGTCGCTCATCGCCACCATCACGCTACGGCGATTTGCGAATCCACCACAAAACCTTGCCCACGATTCGCCAGTTGCGGTCCCGCGCCATCGAAATCGGTTTGTAATCCCGGTTCTCCGATTCCAGCAGTTGCACGCCCTTCATCATCAGGAAACGCGACAAAGTCAGCCCGGTCTTTTTGTGCCAGGCCACGATAATTTTCCCGTTCAATTCCTTGCCGTTGTTTTGCGATGCGTCCACCACCACGATGTCGCCATCGTCGATCATCGGGGTCATCGAGGAGCCGCGCACCCGCAGGCAACTGGTGGTCGAAGGATTCGGGCACCACAGCGCCGGCGCCGCGATCATCTCGGAGATTTCGGCATGGTTCAGATCCAGCACCTGATCGCCTTTGGCGCCGTGAGTTCCGGCGTGTACCGCGAGCACCGGTATCGCCACCAGTCTGGTTTTGGCTTTAATGGCTCCGGCGCGCTTGCCGCCGCTGCCGGCGACCACAATCTCGAAATCGGGAAAACTGGCCTTGTGCAGCAGGCTGCCGCCTTCCGGGAACAATCGCGAGAGATCGGCGCTCTTCAATCCGGCGCGGGTCCAGAACCAGTTCGATTCCTTGGCCTCGGCCAGATTGCCCATCTGCACGTAGGCTTCGGCGGTGGGCTCGTGCGAGCCGCTTTCCCAGCGGGAAAGGGCCATCGAGGAGTAGTTCAGTCGCAGGGCAAATTCCGACTGGTTCAGGCCCAGGCGTTTGCGCAGCTGCAAAATCTTGGGCACCCATTCCGAGGTCGTGGTTTTCTTGCGGCCCATGGCCCTTGCTTCCTTAACCCTACAGGGATACCATCCGTGTTAGGGTCGTCACGGTTGACTGGGAATCGGGCCTCCTTCGTTTCGCTCGAAAAGGAAGTCATGAACCGTGACAAGCCTGATACTACCACGCACTCGCTCGAGGTGCTGGCCAATTTTCGCGGCATCTTCAAGCGCGTCGCGTTACTACTCGATGTCGATCCTTCGTACGTGAGCCGCGTCGCCCGCGGTGAACGCCACGCTCCGTACGTCTCCGACGCGCTCCGCAAGGAAATTCAGAGCGTGCTGGGTAAGGCCGGTCTACACAATGGCGACGGCCATAATCACGATGGCGCCGGAAAGAATCACGACGGAGTCAATCACGACGGTGCGGCCCACCATCGCGATCAGGCGCAGGGCCTGGGCCGGGCGGCGCTGAATGGTTTCTCGCACAACGGATCCGGGAATGCGGCGCGGCAGGCCGTCGACGGACATCCTTCGGCAAAAATGGCGCAGCGGCGTAAAGCAAAAAAACATAAACCAGCCTCCTCGGCTCGTGGGCGCAAGTCCTGACCGTTCCGGAGGCCCTTCGAATCGGCCAGAAATAGATACGTTTCATGGTTCCGACCGCGTAAAGTCGAACCTGACCTAGACGGATTCCGAGGCGTGCCATGGGATCTTCACCGAAACGGCTGGTCAAAAACATTTCGCCCAGCCGTCGAGAATCGAACGGCGCGGCTCCAGATCGTCCGCTTCAAAAGCGGACCCCAATACCCTCCACCTGCATCCCATATCCCGTGCCCAAGAAGAAGGCCCCAGGCCCGCTTAAAACCAAGGCCCGAACCAGAACCAGGAATTCGGCAAGTAGTCCAGCGCGCCCTCGGCCTGCAGCAGACGGTTCGGCCGCGGACTTGGGCCGCGCCCTCGAACTCCTGCGCATTTCCCAGGAAGCCGGGGGCACCGGCAGCTTCGAATGGAATATCCCCACCAATACCGTGGTCTGGAGCGAGAATCACGCCCGCATGTTTGGCCTGGCGCCCTCGGACTTTGACGGCACATTCGACTGCTGGCGCAGGCGCCTGGACCCGGCGGTCGCCGAAGAAATCGAAGCGCAGCTGAAGACCGCCTTCGCCGAAAAGCGCCCGGACTGGACTTCCGAGCACCCCGCCTATCGCGCCGATAACGGGCAGCAGCGCTGGTTCACTTCTCGCGCCAGAATTTCCTACGACAAGCGCGGTCGCCCACGCTCGATCGTCGGCGTCTCCATCGACATTACCGAGCGCAAGGCGGCCGAACGGGAATTGTTGCATTCCCGTCAAGATCTGGAAAGCCACGTGCACCAGCGCACCAGCGAACTGGTGCAGAAAACTCTGGAGATGTCCCAGCAGGCCCGCCAGCTGGATGAGGCCAATTTCAGCCTGCGCCAGCTTTCCGCTCGCATCCTGCACCTGCAGGATGAGGAGCGCCGCCGCATCGCCAGCCATTTGCACGACAGCACCGGCAGCTGGCTCACCGCGCTGGCCATGAACCTCAGCGTGTTGAAAACCGAATCCGGCAATCTCGGTCCCAAAAGCGCAGCGGTGCTCGCCGATAGCCTGGAAATTATTCGCCAAATGTCCGACGACCTGCGCACCGTCTCGCATTTGCTGCATCCGCCGCTGCTGGACGAAATGGGATTGCAGTCCGCGCTGCGCTGGTTCGTCGAGGAATTTTCCAAACGCAGCAAAATTCCGGTGGAGCTGACCATCGACCAGCACTTGGGCCGCCTGACCCGCGAATGCGAAACCGTAATTTTCCGCATCGTGCAGGAAGCGCTGACCAACGTGCACCGCCACTCCGGCAGCCCGCGCGCCAGTATCTGCGTCACCCGGCAGCACGGCGAACTGACCCTCGAAGTGCGCGACTGGGGCAAAGGATTGCTGGCGCACCCCCAGCCCGGACCCGGTCAGACCGGCGTCGGCATTCGCGGCATGCGCGAACGCGTGCGCCAACTCGGTGGCAGCTTTGAGATTCGCCGCAACCCCGACGGCACCAGCGTAGTCGCCAAATTCACCGACGCCTCCGTCTGCCTGATTCCGCAACCAGCCTCGGCATCGTAAGCCGCCAGCGCAACCCTCACGTCGCACTCAACGCGCCCCGTTGACAAGCCCCACCCTTCGCGTCACTCTTCCCTTTCAGTCCGGGAGCGAAACGCATGACTCAAACACTCCAAACAAAAACGCCGACTCAGCCCAGACTGCAAGCCGCCGAACCGCAGCTCTATGTCTCCGACGTAACCGCCGCCTGCGATTTCTACACGCAAAAACTCGGCTTCACCGTGGCCTTCGTCTACGGCGAGCCTCCCTTCTACGCCCAGGTTTTTCGCGACGGTGCCCGCCTGAATCTGCGTCACGTCGACCAACCGGTCTTCGCCGGCGACATCCGCCAGCGCGAAGCGCTGCTCTCCGCCACCATCACCCTAGCCAGCGCGGCAGAAATCGAAGAACTCTTCGCCAATTACCAATCCGCCGGAATCAAGTTTCAGCAGGAACTAAAACAAGAACCCTGGGGCGCCAGAACTTTCGTCGTAGCCGACCCCGACCAGAATCTAATCCTCTTCGCCGGCCCCACCGAGTAGCACCTCAGCAACCGTCGTTCGGTCGAGAACTTTTGGAGTGCGGCGGCTCTGCCGCCGCTTTTCCGCAGGCTGTCCGCACTACCAATGTCTCTGGCGCGAAGCGCTGCCACAGTCGCCACCACAAGCCGCCGGCCTCATCATAAAATTTTCCCTTTGCTGAAACCTCGCTTCTCCCGGCACCATCTATTACTCGACATTCAATCTCCGGAGGCATCCATGGAATTCCGTCAGCTGGGTCGTTCTGGTTTCAAAGTTCCGGTGCTCAGCCTGGGCACTGGCACGTTCGGCGGCAGCAACGAATTTTTCGCGTCGTGGGGTTCGACCGGAATTCCGGAAGCCACCCGCCTGGTCGACGTCTGCCTCGACGCCGGCTGCACGCTGTTCGACACCGCCGACATTTATTCCGAAGGCGAATCGGAAAAAGTTTTGGGCGGCGCCATCGCCGGCCGCCGCGACAAAGTTTTGATCTCGACCAAAGCCACCTTCAAAGCCGGCGACGATCCCAACAACGTCGGCTCCTCGCGCTTCCATCTGATCAACGCGGTCGAAGGCAGCCTGCGCCGCCTGAAAACCGACTACATCGATCTCTTCCAGCTGCACGGCTACGACGCGCTCACTCCGGTGGAAGAAGTTCTCGATACGCTCGACACCCTGGTCCGCGCCGGAAAAATCCGCTACGTCGGCTGCTCCAATTTTTCCGGCTGGCACTTGATGAAAGCGCTCTCCACCGCCGACCGCTACGGCTGGCCGCGCTACGTCGCGCATCAGGCTTACTATTCGCTGATCGGCCGCGAATACGAATGGGAATTGATGCCGCTCGGTCTCGCCGAAGGCGTGGGCTGCGTGGTCTGGTCGCCGCTCGGCTGGGGCCGCCTCACCGGAAAAATCACCCGCGCCACTCCCAAGCCGCCCAGCAAGCGCCTGGAAGTTACCGGCGCCTACGGCCCACCGGTGCAGGACGAATATCTCTACAAAGTCGTCGACGCGCTGCAAGCCGTCGCCAACGAAGTGGGCAAAACCGTTTCGCAGGTCGCGCTGAACTGGCTGCTGCAACGCCCCACGGTCTCGAACGTAATCATCGGCGCCCGCAACGAAGAACAGTTGAAGCAGAATCTCGGCGCGGTGGGCTGGAACCTGAGCAAGGAACAAGTAGCAAAACTCGACGCCGCCAGTGCCGTAAAACCCATCTACCCCTACTGGCACCAGCAGCAATTCGACCGCAACCCGCAACCGGTGAAGTGGTGAGGTCTTGAATTAGATCGTGAGGGTGCCTCATCCTTCGCGTTTCTGGCGAAGGGCGGGAAGACTCAGCAAATTCCCTGGCCTGGAAAATACGGGAGAGCGCGCTGTGCAGGGCCGGGCAAGAAGGAGGAGCGAAGCGACGAAGGATCTCCTTCTTGCCCGGCCTTCCGCGCCCCGCTCAGTTCCGTCCCAAACAAACAGTTGCGCTCAGCCGCATCCAGGTCTACTATTCCCCGCCACAAGCTTTCGGCCCACGTTTCCAGCCCCAGCCGAAGTGCTCAATCCTTCACTGACGGAGACCCTGTGAAAACTTTTGCGCCGAAGTTTGCCTATATTCTAGCTGCCATCTTTCTGCTGGCCGGTTGCGCCGGCCACCCGCACCGCCGGATCGACGTCGCCATCCTCGGCGTGCCCACGCTCCCCGTGGCACCGGGTCAAACCTTCACCGTCGACGGCGTGGTCAATAACGACCGCACCATGGACGGCGTCACCTGGACCATCACCGGTGCCGGCACCTTCACCAGCACCATCAACACACTGACCTACACCGCGCCGGCCACCGTGCCGGCCAATCCGCAGGTCATCATCACCGCCACTTCCATCTCCACGCCCACAGCGGTCGGCACTGCGTCCTTCACCATCGGCGGCACCGCGATCGGCGTGCAAATCACGAATCCCATCACCAGCATCACCGCCGGCGGCGCCAACGCCACCATCAACGCCACCGTCAGCAACGACGTCAACAACCAGGGCGTCAGCTGGGATCTTTTCACCGCCGGCACCACCAACGAATGTTCGCCGGCTTGCGGCACCATCGTCTCTTCCACCTCCACCAGCGTGGTCTACATGCCGCCCGCCACCGTTCCGGGCAGCACCCAAGCCAGCCTGGTCGCCACTTCCGTCGCCGACAACACCCAATCGGCCACCGACACCTTCACCATTCAAGCCATGTCCACCGGCAACCTTGGCTTCCTGAACGGTCCGTACGCCATGGAAGCCAGCGGTTTCGACGATATTCACGGTAACGCGCTCACCCTGGCCGGCAGTTTCGTCGCCGACGGCAACGGCAACATCGTTTCCGCCGAGTTCGACGTGAATGACAATTTCGGCGTCAGCAACGTTGTTATCCCTACCAACGCCGGAACTTACACGCTCGATGGCAACCTGCGCGGCATCATCACGTTCAACCAGCCGCTGCCCGGTTTCAGCGAGACTCCGACCTTTGCCTTCACCATCGATTCGGCCACCAACCAAGGCGTAATCATCAGCGCCGATTCTGCAGAGCAGGCGGTTTCCGGTTTGCTCGCCGCGCAATCCGGTGCGGCGTTTTCCTCGACTCCTTCGGGCAGCTTTATTTTCCGCGGCTCGTCCGATGCGGCGAATGTCCGCGAGGGAGAAGCGGGCCAGATCACCTTCAGCTCCGGCGGCAATTACACCGGACTGATTGACGTGCAGGACATCGGCGACGGCAATCGCGCCGCCGGTGCGGCCATCAACGGCAACTTCTCCGCTTCGGACGCAGCCGGCCGCGGCGGCTTCAACCTTAACGGTGGCGCCGAAGCCAGCGCCCAGTATGTCTACTATGCGGTGAGCGCCACGGAATTTTTCATTCTGGAAGCTGACGGTGAAGCGCTCTTCCAGAACGTCGGCGTAGCCCGGGTCCAGAACCTCGGCTCGTTCAACGCCAATTCACCCAATGGCGTCGGCGCCTTCGGCCTCATCGGCGGCGACAACGACGGTGAAGAAGCCGTTTTCTCCAGCGTGGTCATCGGGCAGTTGACCATCTCCGGCGGCAACTCGGCCAGCGTCGTTTGCGATTTGAATGACTCCGGCAGCATCGATCAGTGCGATAGCACCCAGGCGGCAGTGAAGAAGGCCGCCGGCTCCATCAAGCCGAATGTAGTTCCGACGCCGGTAACGGGTACGGTTACTTTTGATCCCACCAGCGGGCGCGGCACCATCACCTTCCCGGGCGGCTATGACGATGGCTTCATCGATTCGGCCGTCTTCTACCTCGAAGCCAATGGCGCCGGCATACTGCTCGATACCACTCCGCTCGCCGGAGGCAGCGATGGCACGCCCGAAGCCTTTGTCGGCGATTGGATTCCGCAGTCCGGCACCTCCGACGTCGTCGGCCAGGTGCAGGGTGTCGGCCTGATTGCCGAGATCGCCTCGGTGGCCATCGAGGGCGAAGCGAATATCGCCGTCGACGGCACCACCAACGGCCTCTTCGACGGAGCCATCGTGGATAGCCAGCCGATTCTCGATTCCTCGGTGACCGGTACCTTTTCGGCCAGCGACACCAACGGCCGCTCCACCGCCACGCTGGCGGCCTCCGTGCTGCCGAATACGTCCGACTTCGCCAGCTACGAAGTCAGCCCAACCGAATTCTTCATCATCGGCGAAACCAACAACACCGATTCGCCGCTGGGCATCTTCACTTCGCAAACGCTGCCGCAGCAGCCCACCGTCAAGAAGCCCGCCGCAGCGGCGGTAGGCGTAACCACCACCAAGCCTGCCGTGCAAAAAGCCGCAACGCACCACGGCCGCGTGCGCAGGAACGCCGCCAAACCCAAACAGCTCCCCGCGCGCTAAGCGGGCAGCAGCAAGCGCCAAACAAAACAAAAAGGCCCGGCATCCCACAGATGCCGGGCCTTTTTTCATTCGCGGGTGTCATCGCGTAACCATCTCCGCCCACCCGCAACCAGCCTACCCTGGAGTGCGGCGGCTTGCGGCGCAGTCTTTACACGAAAACGTAGTTGGCCGTCATCCTGAGGAGCGCCTTCTGCGACGAAGGATCTCCTTCTTGCCCAGACTCGCAACACCCATCGTTAGCCGTTGACCGCAATTCCCCACTCCGCTAACGTCTACTCATGCCGCCGCGACGCGCACTCACCGTAGCGCTGCTCTTCCTCTTCGCCACCACCCTCGCGCACGCACAATCAACGGCCCCACCCGAATCCCATGCCCAACTCACACTGCTCCCCGATATCAATCACGCCGACGAGCCCGCGCTGTCCGTCGGCATCCTTTTCAAACTCGATCCCGGCTGGCACATTTACTGGCAAAACGCCGGCGATTCCGGAGTGCCCCCGCACATCGACTGGCTCCTCCCGCCCGGTTTCACCGCACTACCTATCCGCTGGCCGCAACCCACGCGCCTGGGTCAAGGCACGGTCATCGACTACGGCTACGAAAACCAAGTCCTGCTGCTCACCATGCTGCAGCGCCACATGGAACATCCCGCCGGCCCGCCGCCGCAAACGGGAACGATAAATGCCACCGTGAAATACGTCGTCTGCCGCGAAATTTGCATTCCCGGCACTGCACATCTGAATCTATCGGTCGCCGATGCCATCGGAAATCCAGCGAACGCCGACCTCTTCCGCCAAACCCGCGCGCAAACTCCCAAGCCCGCTCCCGCCGGCTGGGAGCCGGTCGCCGCCTCGCAAAAAGACACTTTCATCTTGTCGGTGAAAACGAAAACGCTGGTGAAGTCCGCGTACTTCTTCCCGCTCGAACCCAATCAGATCGAAAATTCCGCGCCGCAGATTTTTGCCGACGCGCCCGACGGCTTCCGCATCACCCTGCGCAAATCCGATCAGCTGATGAAACCGCCATTCGAACTAAAAGGCGTGATCGTCCTGGGCAACGGCAGCGCCTACGAAATCACCGCGCGGGTCACTCCGCGCCAACAAAAATCCACCAAACCCGGAGTCGTCGTCAGCCGTCTAACTTTACGCAGCACCGCGGTGCAGCAAGTCACCACAGAATGAGGAGACCGCAATGAACAACAAATTCCTGGCCACCACCGCCATTTTATTCGCCGTGATGCTCGCTATCACCGCCGCCTGGGCCGCGCGCGTCGGCGACGCCGCTCCCGATTTCAGCGCCACCGACACCAACGGCAAAACCCACAAGCTCTCCGAGTACCAAGGAAAATTCGTGGTCCTCGAATGGACCAACCAGGGCTGCCCCTTCACCGCCAAACAATACGACAGCGGCAACATGCAGCGCCTGCAGCAGCAATGGACCGCCAAAGGAGTGGTCTGGCTCACCGTTCTTTCTTCCGCACCCGGCGAAATGGGCTACGAAACCGGCCCGCAAGAAAACGACTACGTGAAAAAAGTAAACGCCGCCCCCACCGCCGCCCTGCTCGATCCGAGCGGCAGCCTGGGCCACTTGTACGGCGCCAAAACCACCCCGCACATGTACATCATCGATCCCAAAGGCATCCTGATCTACAACGGCGCCATCGACGACAAACCCTCCATCGACCCAGCCGACGTCCCCGGCGCAAAAAATTACGTCACCGCCGCCCTAACCGAAGCCATGTCCGGCAAGCAGGTCAGCACCGCCAGCACCCGCCCCTACGGCTGCTCCGTAAAATACGCGAATTGAGCTGGGATAGGCACTCAGCCGGTCTCACCGCAATCTCGCTCCGCCGAGAACTTTTGGAGTGCGGCGGCTCTGCCGCCGCTTTCGCGCAGCAGCCCACGGCGCCAGCGCATCTAGCGTGAAGCGCCGCCGCAAACTTTCTTCCACTCTGACGCCGGGGCAAGAAGGAGATCCTTCGTCGCAGAAGGCGCTCCTCTGGATGACGGCCAAGTGCGGTTGGTCGGTACGACGATGAGGCTAGAAGAAGCGGATCGGTCAGTGTCACGGATGAAGATGCGCCTTGGTCGATCCGCTTCTCCTAGCCATACAGTTTGGCGCTCATCCGTTTTTGGCCGTCATCCAGAGGAGCGTTCTTCGCGACGAAGGATCTCCTTCTCGCCCGGACTCCAACCGCCAAAGTGCTTCTGCCTTCGCCGTTGACCAGCAAACCCGTCTCCGCTAACGTCTACTCGTCGCGCGCGATCTAAAACGCGCCACTCGAAACATGTCCACCACGCAAAATCCGTCAGGCACCGCGCCGGTTGTATCAACGACGCCCGCGCCCGCGTCACAATCGCCGCCGGCAAATCCCGCAACGCTCCAAGACGTCCTACCCTGCCTCTACGGCGAACACGCTGGTTTCCACTGGTATCACGTCGACGATCCCAATTCCCCGCACCTCGACCAACTGGCCCAGCTCTTCAACCTCCACGAACTCGCCGTCGAAGACTGCCGCGTCCCCGGCACCCGCGCCAAAATTGACGAATACGGCGACACTTTATTCGTCGTCGCCAACCTGGTGAAATTCGACGCGGTCATCGACGAGTGCAGCTTCTCCGAAATGGATTTTTTCCTGCGCGACAAATTACTGATCAGCGTCACCGAAGGCCCCAACGCGCTGGTCGATCAGATCCGCGCCATCTTCCCCACCCAACCCAAACTCGCCGCGCCCGGCCGCCTGTTCCATCGCCTGCTCGACGCCATGGTCGACCGCTACCTACCGGTCCTCGACACCATCGAAGACCGCATCGAACATCTGGAAGACCAGGCCGTCGAGCGCACCTCCACCAAACTGCTGAAAGATATTTTCACCATCAAGCGCTCGCTGATCGAATTTCGCCGCGTCACCATTTCCATGCGCGACATGCTCTCGCAAGTCCTGCGTCACGATGAACCCTGGCTGCGCAGCGAAGCCGTCTATTTCCGCGACGTCTACGATCACCTGATGCGCGCCCTCGAATTCACCGAAACCTATCGCGACATTCTCACCGGCGTCCTCGAAGTCCACTTAACCGCCGCCGCCAACCGCACCAACGACATCGTCAAAGTGATGACCCTCTTCGCCACCATCACCCTGCCCATCCTCCTAATCACTGGCTACTACGGCATGAACTTCGAAAACTTGCCGTTAGCGCACAATCCCCACGGCGTCTACATCGCCAGCGGCATCATGGCCGTCTTAGTAGCATTCCTCCTTTACGCCTTCAAACGCACCGGCTGGTTCTAGCCCAGCCTTCTTTTCCCAATGCAAACGACGCGGCGGAGCGCGACGCCCGCAACGCGATCGATCGCGAAGCGTCCGCGAATCAAAACGCGCCCAGCCCACTTTGGAGTGCGGCGGCCATGCCGCCGCTTTTCCAGAGCCGCCCACGCCACCTGCGTTCTCCCGCGCGAAGCGCCTGCTGGCTTGCATCCGGTTCTCGCATGACGGGGCGGCCATGACGGTGACGGTAACTGAGCCTTCTCGCCACTCCGCATTTGGCCGTCATCCAGAGGAGCGCTTTTCGCGACGAAGGATCTCCTTCTTGCCCAGCCTTCAACGCGCGCAGCGCCACCACCGCCTTTCCTTTCCCTCTTTTCCCTTTTCCGCCTTTGCCTCTCTTGACTTCCTTCGCCCCGTCTCAAACTTTCCCGCAGAATTCACCCGCGGACCGACCAGCCTCGGCTCCAACGCAGTCCACAGGAGAAACACGATGAGCGCACCCGCATCCGCCCCTCTCGACATGGACAAACTAAATGCCTTCATCGGCCAATTTGTCGGTGACCTCGGCGCAGCCGTCCACGCCGGCATGGTCGTCATCGGCGAAAAATTAGGCCTCTACAAAGCTCTAGCCACCGGCGCGATGTCCCCCGCCGAACTCGCGAAAAAAACCAGCACCGACGAACGCTACGTCCGCGAATGGCTTTCCTCGCAAGCCGCCGGAGGCTACGTCACCTACGACGCCGCCACTCAAAAATTCCACCTCAGCACCGAGCAAGCTTTCGCGCTGGCCAATGAAGACAGCCCGGCCTATATTCCCGGCGCTTTCGAACTCGCGCTCGGCTCGCTCGCCGCCGTGCCGCGCATCACCGAATCGTTTCGCACCGGAGCCGGTATGGGTTGGGGCGAACACCACGAAGGCGTCTTCCACGGCTGCGAAAAGTTTTTCCGTCCAGGCTACGCCGCAAATCTGGTCAGCACCTGGATTCCCTCGTTGCAAGATGTGCAGGCTAAGCTGGAAGCAGGCGCGCGCGTGGCCGATGTCGGCTGCGGCCAAGGCGCATCAACTCTGCTGATGGCGCAGGCCTATCCCAAATCGCATTTCGTAGGTTTTGATTACCACGATAAATCCATCGAACGCGCCCGCGAATCCGCGAAACGCCTGGGCCTGAGCGACCGCGTGAAATTCGAAGTCGCCGCCGCCAGCAAATATCCCGGGAAGGATTACGATTTCGTAGCGGTTTTCGATTGTCTGCACGACATGGGCGATCCGGTTGGCGCCGCAAAACACGTCCGCAGCACGCTGGCCAAAGACGGCACCTGGATGATCGTCGAGCCCTTCGCCCACGACGACCTAAAAGACAATCTCAACCCCGTAGGCCGCGTCTACTATTCCTTCTCGACGCTGCTCTGCACCCCGTGCTCGCGCTCCCAAGAAGTTGCATTGTGTCTAGGCGCCCAAGCCGGAGAAAAACGCATCGGCGACGTCGTAAAACAAGCCGGCTTCCAACGTTTCCGCCGCGCCACCGAAACCCCATTCAACATCGTCTACGAAGCGCGCCCGTAACGTCGGAAATTAGAAACTGGAAAATAGAAAAACTCGTCGCCGTTTTTGAATTGGAATTTGAATTAAGCGTGGCCCATCCTTCGCCGCAGTTGCGAAGGGTGGCGCTTTTCTGTAGCTACACCACATTTGCAGCGAACACGCACGTCACGGCTGACACCCGACTCTAAACTCCCACCTTTCCAAAACCGGGAAGGATGGGGCGCCCTCAAAAGCAGAGTTAACGACCGAACAGCGCCGCCCTGCACCCGAACGCGGCGCCGCCGTCCCCATTTTCTATTTTCCGTTTTCCCTTTTCCGCTTCTAGTTCATCCCCAACTTCTTACTCACATCCGCCATAATCGCGAACGCCGTCGGCTCCGTCAGCCCACCCGCCAAAGTCCGAGCCACGCCGCGCGCCTCCGCATCCACCCGATATGAAATCGGCCCGAGCTTGCTCACCGCCCAATTCATCCCCGCCACCACATTCTGCTGCCCACTGCTCGGATGCGGATCAGCCACCACAATCACATCGCCCGCCGCGCTGGTCACGTGATTCCGCACAATGATCCGGTGAATCTGATCCTTCGGAATCGTGTTCCCGCCGACTTCAATCGCGTTCGGCGTCACCTTGAAACGCGCCGGCGTCCGATACAAATTCGCCTGCTTCGAATGCGTCAGCAAATACATCGCGCCATACACAAACCCCGCTGCCAGCAAGCCGTAAATAATCCCGATCGACAACGCAATCAGCACCAGCAAAGTCCCCGGAATCGCCACCAGCAACCAAGGCTGCGGCACCGCCTCCGGCGTAGTAGAAATTTCCACCGCATCGCCAATCACCTGTTCATCGTATCCAGCCATCGAGTCGCCCCCTTTTGTGCAACGAATTGCCCCGCCTTACCAAGCAATGCGTAAAAGGCGAACCAAAACCGTCATGGGCGAGCACGTTCCTCTGCTCCTAGCCGAATCCGTTCACGATGCGCTCCCGAATTTTCGCGACAGCCTACTCAAACTGCTTCCGAAACTCCGCGAACTGCGCCTGCAAAGCCGCCACTTCCCCGCGCAACTCCGCCACTTCCGCTTCGAGCCGCGCTACGCGCCCGCCGTCTCTCGCGGCGGAAGCAGCCGCTTCGCCACCATTGGCGGCGAAGCCGCCAGCCGCCGTCCCTTCACGCGCCGCCGGCGCGCGATTCTCAACATGCTGCGTAAACGCCTCCGCCCGCGACTCCGTCACCACCGCGCCCGCCTCTCCCGACATCAATTCCAAATACCGCGACTCCTTGGTCCCCGGCTGCCTGGGCAAAACCGCCACCATCACCGGTTCCCTCTTCATCAATTTCCCCAGCGCCAGCTGCACATCTTCGAGCGCCTCAAAATGGTGCAGCCGCTCCGCGCGTCCGCGAATCTCCCCCGGAGTCTGCGCGCCGCGCAGCAGCAACACGCACAACACCGCCGTCTCCGGCCGCGTAAAATTGAAAACTTCCTGCAGCCGATGCTCGTATTTGCGCACCCGGCTGTCCGTAGTATTCGCCGCGCCGGCAAATTCATTCTTCTCCAACGCACGCATCGCCGCCACCACCGCGTCTTCGTCCAAATCCATCACCGGCTCGCGATTCGATTTCTGGTTGCAGGCATTCACCAGCGCGTTGAGCGACAGCGGATAATATTCCGGCGTGGTAATTTCTTTTTCGATCAGCGCGCCCAGCACCCGCGCTTCTACGTCCGTGATTCTGATGTCCATGCCGAAAGCATACCGAACCGCGCCCTGCCCGCCGCCACATTATTTCAAAAGGATTCCCGACTCAGGCATAATCGATGCGGAGGCTTTCCCGCCCATGTCCAAACAAGAAGACGCCACACTGATCCTGAAACTTTACGAACTCCGCCGCGAAGAAGTAATGCGCAAAGCGCGCGACTGGTACATCCGCGACTTCAATCCCGCGACCATCGAAGATTTCACCCAGGTCATGATGAGCGATCGCGGCCACTATCTCCGCATGGTGGTCAGCTACTGGGACATGGCCGCCGCCCTGGTCAATGAAGGCGCCATCAGCCTGCCCATGTTCGACAAAGCCAACGCCGAACACATCATCGTCTTTTGCAAACTCGAAAATATTCTGCCGGACATTCGCGCCACCATCGCTCCGCACTTCGCCCGCAGCCTGGAAACCCTGATCGACGCCATGCCCGAAGGCCGCCAGCGCGTAGCCGGCGCCCGCGAACGCCTAGCCGTGATGCGCGCCCGCATGGCCGCGGCGAAATCCTAACGACATTCACCGCGCTTCGGTTTCAGCACGCCGCGATGTTTTGGCAGCAGCGTGTCGCACCTCCGGTTTGGACAGCTGACAATCAGGCTCGACCGATCCTGTTCTCCGCCGCCTTCCACACGACGCCAACCTGCATTTGGCCGTCATCCAGAGCGAAGCGAAGGACCTCGCTTCGATGCCATCTTCTTGCCCAGGCGTAACCGGACGCCTCCCACCCGCTTGTCATTTTCCGCTCGGAGCCAAAATTCCTTCGAGCGGCCCAATCGACCCATCAATCTTCCCGGTCTTCAACCCCGCAATATCCAGCCCCAAAATCCTCGCCACCAACGGATACACATCCACATTCTCAAACGGCTTCACCGTCGCCCCCGCGCGAATATCCGGCCCCGCCGCAAAAAATATCGCCTTCATCGACGCCATCTTGGCCGGGTCATACCCATGCATCCCCACTGGAGGCCCATAAAATTTCATGGCCATGCCCGTCGCCGCCCCCGGCGCGCTAACGCGAATCAAATAAGGTCCGGTAGGCACCACCACCGGATCTCCCAGCCGCGGATTTCCGTCGTAATGCAATTCCGCCGGCACTTTACCCGCGCGATACACTTTGAATTTGTCGCTCTTGCCGTTCAACGCTTGATAAATCAATGCCGCGTCGCCTTCCTTCTTCGCATAAAGCAAATCCTCCACCGGCGTCACGATCAGCGACTTATCGAAATACTGGTCGAGATTGATCCAATCCCCTTCCACTTTTTCCATGCCGTGATCGGCCAGCACCACCAGATCCACCGGTAATTTCAATTCGGCCACGCCCGCGGCCAGCTGGCCAATTTCGCGATCCACTTCCGCCACCGCTGCGCGCACTTGCTCGCTATCCGGACCATGCGAGTGCCCCGCGCCATCCACGTCGCTCATATACAGCGTGATGAAATGCGGACGTTGCTCCGCCGGCAGACGCAGCCACGCCAATACCTGCTCGACGCGAGCCGCGTTCGGATATTTCTGGTCGTACTTCATGTAATAGGTCGGCCGCACGCCCTGAATTTCCGCTTCCGAACCCGGCCAGAAAAAACACGCCGCGCGCATGCCCTGCTGCTCGGCCAGCACCCACAGCGGAGTTCCGCCGTACCAAGTCCCGTCCGTTTCCGCGGCCGCGTCGCGATAGCTGTAAATTTTGTCGCGCTGCGGATCGTAAAAAGCGTTGTTCACAATGCCGTGATGCTCGGGATACAGCCCGGTCACGATGGTGTAGTGATTCGGAAACGTCACCGAAGGAAACGCCGGAATCATCCCCTCCGGCGCCGAAGCCCCGCGCACGCCCAGCGCCGAAATATTCGGAGCCGCATATTTCTGCGGGTAGTCGTAACGAAACCCATCGAGCGAAACCAAAATCACATAAGGCGCAGCCTGCGC
Organism: uncultured Acidobacteriota bacterium; assembly: GCA_963847695.1. GTDB lineage: Bacteria > Acidobacteriota > Terriglobia > Acidiferrales > UBA7541 > Palsa-295. Next base: position 224,036 of record CAWKAX010000023.1, read on the forward strand.
CGCCGCCGAATTCGCCCCATGCTCGGTAAATATCGGCGCGGCCAGTCCAGCCGCAGCAGCCCCCGGCGCCTGCGCCCCAGCCGTCGCAGAATTATTCTGCGCCGTTTGCGCCGTCTGTCCGTGGCCCGAACATGCGCACGCGCAGCACGCAAAAACCATCGCCACAATTTGCAGCCAAGTCCGTCCCGCAAACGTCCGCATCATCAGCTCCACTCCCCAGACCTCGTCACTACTACGGCCAACGCTTCACTCGGGCCGCATCGACCATCATCCGTACCGTAATCGGTTCTAGTTTTTGTCCGCCCATCGGCAGCACGAGCAGGAGCCAAATGCACGCCACAAACAGAAACAGGCCTACGGCAAAACCAAAAATCCAATGGATGATCCCCAGATCCAGCAGGCCATATCCCACGCCGAGAAGGACCAGGGCGGCTCACAACAGCCACCGCGGACTTGCCCCTTCGGGGCCAAAGTGGCTGTCCCACTGCGACCAAAGTGCGGAGCAGTCGGTCTCGAATTTTTTCTCGAACTTTTCGAACAATTCGAACGCGTCGTCGCCATCCAATCCCAAATCGTCCTGAAGCCGCGAATCAAGCGACATCGACTCCGGCCTCTTCCGTCGCTCACGCGCTACGAATTCGATGATTTCCTTTTCGAGTGCACCTCATCGTCGCGAACTCCGTTCAAGCGCACGAACCACATCGCAAGTTGCCGGTCGCCACCAGACCTGCCAAACTATTCGCGCCGGATTCGTTCTTATCATAAAGGAGCTACATCATGGTGAAAACCGCGCTGTACGTGCACATGGAAGCAAAACCCGGAAAAGAAGCCGAAGTAGAAAAATTCCTGGAAAGCGGCCTCGCGCTGGTGAATCAAGAACCCGCCACCACCGCCTGGTTCGCCATGAAAATGGGCGGCACCAGCTACGGCATCTTCGACGTCTTCCCCGACGAAGCCGGCCGCGACGCCCACCTCAATGGCGCCGTAGCCGCCGCCCTAATGGCCAAAGCCGCCGACCTATTTTCGCGCCCGCCCAGCATCTCCAAAGTAGAAATCATCGCCGCGAAACTCCCGAAGTAAATTCGCAGGCGGCGTCCGCGATTCTCGTTATATAAGAGGGTAATCATGCAACTTGATTACCCTCCAGAAAGGCGCGGATCGCGGCGCCGCTGCCGCTTCTCTATTCCCGTCCAGATCGCGATCGTACTTGTCGTGACCGCGATTCTAAGTCTCTCCGCGGTAAAGCGGAGCAGCGCGGCAAAGACGCAAGCGAAGCACCCAGCCCCTGAGCCTATCGGGCAGGTCGATCTCGCCACATACGGCTTTCAAGGACGCCCGCCAGTTAAATTTTCAAACGCAGATACCTGGGGAACCGCAACATACGATCAAGGAGTCGTATTCATCGACTCCAAGGTGCTCGCCGCCTACTTCGTGGTCCACGAAGATCCGCCCGGCGTCACCGCAACGGGTCGAACACCGCTGCCCAGCGACACCTATCGTTTCGTAGTTCTGTTTTTCAATTCCGATACTCATGAGCTGATTAAGAAACTCGCCTGGGTCATGCCCAGCTCCGTCCAATACGTTTCCGCGGCGGATTTATTTCCCGCCATAAACGGATCCTTCCTCGTCCGTATCGGCGACACTCTCTGGCTCTATTCATCGTCCTTCCAGGTCATCACCCACCGCACCGTCGGCTGGGGCGTCGAAATCATCGCGAGCCCTCCCGGAGATACGCTGCTCCTGGAAAAGACAGACCGTGTCAACGGCCAATGGACCCAACAGTCCGACCTCATCGATACGACTGAACTCAAAACGATCAAATCTTGGAGCAGCAGTCCACCGCAACAGGTTGAGAACTTGTGGCACGACCAGTTGGTGGTGCGGAATCGAAGATCGCTTTCGATCCAAACGCTCGACGCCAAGGCGCGGCCATTTTTGCCCTCGCGCGACGCTGGTGGCGGCAAGCGCCTCGATCAAAACACTCTGGTGCTTGTTGAAGGCGGGCCAGTACAAAACGTTACGGTGCTATCGATCGACGACAAAGTCCTGAGAAAATTCGATCTCGGACTGGAACAAAGTGATGGCCCGATCGTCGCCTCGAAAGATGGACGTCGGTACGCCGTCCCCACCATGCGCTGGGGCGCTGGACACAATAACAATCCCGATGAAGTTTGCGCGCGAGTATTCAGCGTCGACAGCGACGCGCCACTGCTCAACATCAAGGTTCCACTCCGCACCAATGGCGGCCCGGATTTCTTCACGCCGGCTGGCGATACGCGTTTTGGCGCCGGAGGTCTTGCGCTCTCGCCCGACGGACTATTGCTCGCGGTAAAATCCGGCGGAATTATTCAGTTCTATTCACTACCTGCTGCTGGCAGTTCACCACCAGCGTGCTCGGGCGATTGCCCAACGGCCAGCGACTTACCGCCTGCTGAATCCCCTTCCGAGCCGCAAACTGCGGAAGCAAAAAAGCCAGTCGCGGCGGCGCCACCGTCGCCGGTGGTCGAACAGACGCTCTCTTGGCTTCCCGCGGACACCGAAACGGTTTTCGCCGCGAACGGCCCCATTCCTTTTCCAGACCTCGCAACCGACGAAGATGCGGGAGGAGGCGCCAATCGCGCCCCTAATTCCGAGAGTACCGAGGCGAATGAGATTCGAAATATTTTCCAGCCCGTGCCTTTGGGTCTTTTCGGATTCAAAAAGAATCTTCTTGGAAAATCTTTTGCCGGCACCAACACTCTTTTTGCGATCGAAGGCGCTCGACACTTTGGCACGCCCTCCGGGCTCGGCATGGGCCCTTATCAAGGTTGCGACATCGCCATTTTCGACAAAGACGTTACCGCTAACGCTTCCGCTTTTCTAAAGTCTTCCGCGAACGACACGCTAAAGACCGAACACATCGAAGGCCAACTCGTCAGCGTGTTCCAGGAAAAGCTGGAAGAAGATACCTGGACCACCTACGTTGCTTTTCCAAAACCAAACGTCGCCGTCGCCGCGACCAGCGAAGAATATCTGCGCGAAGTTCTGTTGCGTATTCACGGGAAGACGAGTGCCCGCGCGCTACCTGAAAGACGGCCTGAATGGAAATATGGCGACACGCATGCGTGAATTCTGGGCCGTCCGCCACTAGGACGCAGCCGGCGTGAAGATCGATCCCAGCTCGCCTTTTCTGGGCGAGCATTCGCAGTCATTCGAAGATACGCGCGCGATTGGCCTGGTTTTAGCCTTCAGCCCGTCAACCGCCAAAACCGCTTCAATTATTTATTTGTCAGGCGATACCAATGTCCGTCCGATAGCTGAGAAGTATTTCTCGTCCATGAATTCCGAAACAGGCGCGCGGGAAATGCGCGCTCGCTACCAAGTCCTTGCTCCAGGAGTGGTCGAAACCTCTGTCGACCTTGACCACATCGAGTCCGCGCAACTTTTCGCCTTAATGCTCTTGAGCATGGTCGGCCACGTCGTATTTTATCTAAGCTCGATTCGCTGGACTCTCACCGCAAAAAACAAAAAAGCCGCCCCGAAGGGCGGCTTTTTTGTGCCAGAGCTTTTCAAATTACACTACGAAGAGAGAAACAGAAACACGAGCACCGCGGAGCGAACCAGCACCAACAAAAAACGAAAACTAGCTCTGCAGCAGCTTGCGCCGTCCCATGCCGATCAACCCAATCAAACCCGAACCCAGCATCAACAGCGACGCCGGTTCCGGAGCCGTGGTAACGCCGCCCGCATAATCCAAACCATACGAGCTGCCGCCTTCCTGATACACGATGAACGAAATGGTGTTGGTGCCATTCAGCAAATACGGCGCCAGTTGCGAAGTGGTAAAAATTCCTTCGGTGCCGGTCAAGCAGCCAATCGGCAGCGAAGCGCAGGTCGGATACGATCCGCCCAAATCCGCCGAAGCGATTTCGACGCCGTTGATCCACACCGAAGTGGTGTCATCAGCCAGCACATCGAGCCAGGCCGAAGTAACCGGGCCATTCAAAGTAAAGGTCTGCGAAAAAGTCACTGCCGTGCCATTCACCGGCGCGAAAAATCCCGGGTCCGAAGTGTTTCCGGTGTCGCCGTACGAAACCCAGCTGGAGCCGCCAATCGGTGCGGCCCACGCGGAATTTCCCACGATGTTCTGCGTCGCGCTTCCCGAATTGTTGGTGGTGTTCGCCGCCGAACTCGAAAGGCTGGTGCTGCCATCGGCTTTCGCCGTCATCGCCAGGCAACTGCTGCCGGCCAAAACCAAAATCGCCAATTTCTTCAACATCTTTCCTCCGAATCTCGCTGGGTTATTTCCGCTGATTCCAACCGTTCCAGTCATTGCGCTCCATGCGAATGCTGCGATCCAGTTCTCGCCATTCGTGAGGACTGTTCCGGATGCGACACACTCTCCACAGCTGCAGCGACCAACGCGGCAGTAAGTGCACGCCCAGTACCATTCGAAGCGTTGCATCCAAAGCATTTCGCGCGCGCCCAGACGCCGGCCACGGCCCAAGCTTTTCCCTCCCCGCCCCCACTTTTCCCGGCCAAAAAACGTCGCCGCAAAACGGCACACCCCGGCGCAAAAATGAGGAAAAAGTCCGAAAACATTAGCCTTTTATGATGTTCTTCAAACGGGGAGCCAAACTCGCATCAAGGGCTTCGAGCTTCACTTTTCTTTCGCGTCTCCGCGTGCTGTCAAACGATCCGCTTCTCCTAGCCTTCACCCCTGCCGACCAACCGCCCTTGGCCGTCATCCAGAGGAGCGCACTTCGCGACGAAGGACCTCCTTCTTGCCCAGGCCACCCCGCAAAGCTCGCGGTCCTCACCCTTCGCGCACACGCGCCGCGCGGGCCCCCGCTCACTCCTCCAGCGAAATTCCGCCCAGCCGCGACTTCCCCGCCGTCGCGGTGTAAAACCCAAAAACCGCGAGCGCCGTCACCAGCAGAAACACCAGTATCGTCGGCTGCGCGTACCACTCCGAAAAATGCCCGGTCAGCGGATAGGCCTGCAGCACATTGTTCACGCACAACGCCACCAGCAGCGCCAGCAATCCAAACCGCACCAGCAGCAGCAGCGCGGTGCCGATGACCAGCATATTCTCCACCGCGTGCAGCTCCGGATTTTCGACGAATAGCGCCGGCAGCCCAAACAGCGCCACGATGGCCGCCACCGCCACCCATTGATTGCGCAGCAGCAGCCGCACCACAAAGAAAATAAAAAACATCGCCAGTGAGCCAAAAATATACAGCGTCAAGTTCAGCAGAATGTCGCCGATGGTGTAATGAATCCCGCCCAAAATAACGTAATCCAGCTGCGAATCCGGCGCCGACGGCGTCTTACCCATCCAGCCCGGCAGCAGGTTTCCGAGGTCAGCAATCACGGTCCACAGCACCGCCGTTACCACTCCCAGTAAAACGTCGCGCCCCACCACGGGATCCAGAATTTCCCCGCCCCACACCCGCGACCAGGAAACCAGCGAGGTCGGCCACCTTTTCCGCACATGCGGCTCGAGCGCCACGTACATCAGCCAGACCAGCGCACTAGCGAACAGCGCCCAACCGCACATCATGATCACGATGCTCAATTCGCCGAGGGTCGGAATGTGGTGCGCGAAAAACGACATCGCCGCCAGCGCCAGCAGAAAAGTAAAAATCGCCAGGCGGGCCGCGCCTTTCCAGTCGCTGCGTCCCGCCCGCAAATTGCCCCGCGCCAGCACGATTCCCAGCCCCACGATCAGCAGGAAAATTACCAGAGCAATCGCGCCCTGCACTTTATCTGCGGTCGTACGCGTATCGCCACGCTGCCGCTCCGGCGTATCCCACGGAAAATATGTCCCGAAAAAAACCACCTTGCCGCGGAATGCCTGGCCCTCCACGCGCAACGGTATATCTGGACGCCCCGGCCAAGTGCCGATCCACGCCGCGCGCGTGTCGCTCGCGACCAGCGCGTTCCACAAAGGTGTGGTGGACTTAAAATCTTTCTGGTCGAGTTTCGCCGCCGCAAAGAGCGGCGTCCAATCCGGAGCCGGCGCCGGCACCGCGGCCTCTTCCGGCTTCTGCAACTGCGGCGGAATTCCCAGGAATTCCTGCAGCCGGCCATCGGGCAGGAAGAATTCCTGGACCATCCCGGAAATCTTCATCGGAGGCTGCTCCGGAAACGCTCCGGGCGTCCAGGTCCAATCCGTATTTTCCATGTACTGCGGACTTTCGCGATACCAGAAGAGAATCACCGGCGGCGCGCCAGCCTTGAGTTGGTCCCAGCGGTGCAGGCTTTTATCCGTTTCATTAATATGGCCGACGAACCCGGCGTAGCGCCCGAAGCCGTAAGAAGTATCGATGCCCTGCGCGTAGCCCAGCGTCTGAGTCAGTTCGCGCGCCTTCTGCGCCAGCACTTCCGGAGCCAGCGGAAGCGGAATCAAATTCGTCACGCCCACGCGATTCGAGAGCACCGCCAAGGCCGCCAGCCCGAGCAGCACGAACGCAATGCAGGCCCACGCAATCGCCGGACGCAATCCTTCTTTTTCGCCGGACGCCGCCACCATCGCCGGCGATGGCGTCTCTCCTGCCGCGAGCGCCGCGGCCAAAGGATCGCCTCCCGGCAATGCCGCCGCCACCTGCAACGCCGAAGCCGGCCGATTCGCCGGATCTTTCTCCAGGCAGCGCTGAATCACGCGCTCGGTCAGCGGGTCGATATCTTTCACCAGCATCGAAAGGCTCGATGGCGAGCTGGTTTCGCGCAGCCGCAGCAATTCCCCGAGCGACGCCGCCTCGTACGCTTTTTTCCCGGTGAAAATTTCGTACATGACCAAACCCAGCGAATAAATATCGCTGCGCGGCGTCACTTCCACTCCGGCCAGTTGCTCCGGAGCCATGTACGCCGGCGTTCCGGCGCTCACTTCTTCGCCGCCTAAATCTTCGGAAAGCGCGGCCAAACCAAAATCGGTGATGCGCACCCGCCCGCGGCCATCGAGCATGATGTTGCCCGGCTTCAAATCACGATGCAGCACGCCGTGATCGTGCGCCGCCGCCAGGCCCGCGCACATCTGCCGCGCGATATCGAGACCCTTGGCTTGCGGGAATTGCCCGATGCGCCGCAGCAGCGAAGACAAATCTTCGCCGTCGACGTATTCCATCGTTAGAAATAAACGCCCCTCCATTTCGCCCACGTCGAAAACACGGCACACATTCGGGTGCGCGATCTCGCGCGCCAGCCGCACTTCCTGATAAAAACGCGCGCGCGCGTTTTCGTCGTCATGCATGGTGACCGGCAGAAATTTCAAGGCGACGGTTTGGTTCAGGGTTAAATCCTCAGCGCGAAAAACTTCACCCATCCCGCCTTTGCCCAAAAGCGAAACGATGCGGTACCGCCCGGCGAGCGTAGTCCCCGCCACAAAATGCGAGCCGGAAGAAGTTCCGGTACGCGAAGCGCTCGACGAAGTGAAACTCTTCCCGCCGCGCGCGTCGCCCGACGTGCGCGCGCTGCCAAACGATCCACTCGCCAACCCAGGCCCGCGCCCCGCGCCCGAACCCGATCCAGCGCCGCCGCCCGCAACAGATCCCGAGCCAGTGCGCCCCGCGCCGGATTCCGAACCCCCCGCCGACGGCCCGCCCGAGCCAGAACCCGCGCCTGAACCGGAACCCGCGCCACTCAGCGGACGCACGCTCGTCACCGTCGGGCTAGAATCCTCATCCCCCACCGCCGCCCCGCACGCCGGGCAAAACGTAGCCCGCGGCGGCAATTCCTGCGCACAAGAAAGGCATTTCATGCCCGCCATCCTAACAAATTCCGCAGCGCGCGCCCCCGCGTTTTCGCTCGGCGTCTCAGCCTTATCTTTTGACTTTCCGGGTGGCCCATCCTTCTTGCCCGGCCCTCAACGCGATCGCCACGGTCCTCACTCCCAATTCTCATCTCGATACACACCCGCGCCACCATACCGTGCTCAGCCGAACCCCTTCAGGCAAACACCCGATGTTCCCCACGCCCGCCTCCCGTTATTCTCAACTCATAAAACGTTTAACGAAATAAATCCGCACCAAAAGCGAGGCGCAATGACTCCCGAATCCACCACCACCAAACAATTCGCCAGCGATTTCGCCAAACTGTGGCGGCTGATCCGCGACATTAAATTCGCCATGCTCACCACCGTCACCCGCGATGGCCAGCTGATCAGCCGCCCGATGACCACCCAGAACGAACGCTTCGACGGCCGCCTGTGGTTTTTCGCCGCGCTCAATTCGCCGGCGACTGAAGATCTCGAAGCGCATCCGCAAGTCAACCTGGCCTACGCCAAGCCCGGCGACATGGAGTTCGTCTCGGTCACCGGCACCGCGAAAATTTCCATGGACCGCGCCAAAATGCAGCAGCTCTGGAGCGAATCCTACAAAGCCTGGTTCCCCGGCGGCGTCGCCGACCCCAACATCTGCCTGCTCTGCATCGAAGTCACCAGCGCCGAATACTGGGACAGCCCCAGCGCCAAAGTCGTCCAACTTTTCGGCTACCTGAAATCCAAATTAACCGGCGAAAAAGAAAACCTGGGCGAGCACCGCCACGTAGACATCGCCCACGTCACCGCCAAAGCCGCCCACTAATCAACTCCGAGCGCACAAAACTCCGCGCGAAGCGCGCGCCGCCCGCGCCAAAAAAATCGCGGAGCGTCCTAAACCAAATCCGCGCGCTACTCATTATGGAATGCGGCGGCTCTGCCGCCGCTTTTGACCCGCCCCCCCACCCAAACGCCCCAGCGCGAAGCGCCTCCGCAATCCTCACCGCACCAAGGCACACCCCACTAAGAGTGGGGCGCAGCCAGGCTAAGAGCCTATCCCACGAAATGCGGTGAGATCTTCGCTCCGCTCAGAATGAGCGCCGACAAACAGTTTGCGCCGCCCCACCTGTCGTATAATCCCGCCGAAAACGCCGCGCACACACTCGCGCGCGGCTCGTGCCCGCATTGCCGGCCCCTAAAATCCTACGAACGAGGTTCCGCTCATGAACTTCAAAATCCTGCAAGCACTAGGGGAAGACGCCGATCGCCTGGACGACATGCTTTTCAATCTCGGCGATACGCTCGACGTAAAAGCCAGCATCGTGCTGGTGCTGGCCGCTTTTCTGGGGACCGTTAGCGGCGCCGTCCTGGCGCTGCACGAGCTGCCGTCTTGGGTGAAATTGGCGCAGGCCGCCGCCGTCATTGCGCTCGGTTGTATCGTGGTGTTTTGTCTTATTGCGCTGTGGCCTTCGGAATTTGGCACGCCGCCGGGAGTCGAGCGCTGGGAACGCTACGTCGTTGAACTCGCCGACGATTACAAAAACGACCCGCACGGCCTCGACGCCATCTTGCTCGAGCTCCGCGGTTCGCGCCTGACCAACGCCAAAGAACGCATCGTCACCAATCGAAGATTGACCACCCGCAAAACGAAATACAATACCTACGCGTTCTACGCCACCGTCGTGGTCATTCTGATGGACGTGGCCACCCTGGCCTGGCTGGCCCGTACTCTTCTGTAAGTTTTTTCACCGGCCGCGCTGCGGATTGCCGATCTTGGTGTCGAAGATGTCGAAGATTCCAACTTCGCGCCTGGACGCGGGTACGCCGCACCAGGGCCCCTATTCGTGCCATTGCCACGCCGATGGCGGTCTCAAAACCGCCGTTACCAATGACGCGCGCCGGCCGTCACGCCCGGTCCTTTCACCGGCCCTTTCTTCGTCGTCCCGTTCTTCGGCCGTTTCGCCATGTGCTTTCTCCTGTTTAATTTTTCCGCTCAACCTCTCGCAGCGGCCGTGGCCTCGCCCTAACTCTCACCCTTCTTCTTTAAAATATCCTCACGCTCGATCCGTTTCGGTGTCGTCTCGTTTTCCGGAGCTTTCGCACTGGCGATCATGAAGTGATCCCTCCTTTCTTCTTGGTCTTCTCCAGCTTCTCGTCTTTCATCTTTTTGGTGGTGACGTTATCGGGAGCTTTGGCCACGTTGCCCTCGCTGCTGCGGCGGAGTTTCTTTCCGGCCCGGCATCGCCTTCCCACCTCTGAATTTCCGGGCCGTTTCGCGGATTATGCACCCCCGCGAAAAGTTTGAAAAGTAGTTAAGTCATTCCAACCGCAAGAAGGATGGGCCACCCTCAAAAACAAATCCCACGCCACCAAACGCCCCGGTTCTCCGAGCCGCCCAGTCCAAGCACGCCACCGCCGGGTGCCGCACTCTTTGCGTTCCTCAGCCAAGGGTGCGGGTTTAGATCTCACGCATCCACAATCTCTCCACCGCAACCCCGCGCTTCGGTTCACGTTGTCATCCCGACAGAGGCGCGCGTGAATTTCGCGCGCCGACGAGGGATCTCTCTTCGACTCCCACGTCATCGCGATTTACGCCGTCACCTCCACCACAAACTCCACCGCGAAGCGCGCGCCGCCCACACCAAAAACTTTTGCGACGCGTCCAAACCGCATCCCCGCCCAGCCCATTTTGGAGTGCGGCGGCCATGCCGCCGCTTTTCCGCAGCCGCCCACTCCACCCGCGTTCTCCAGCGCGCAGCGCCTCCACCGACTCAACATTCTTTTCGAGGCCGCTCCATCGAGCCACGATCGCATACCTCTTCCCTCTTTCTTTTCACACGCGCCTAAAAACAAAAACGCCGGCAACTCGCGCACCCAAGCGCGAGCCACCGGCGTTCCAATCTCATGAATTTTCTATCCTGCGTTTACGATCTCGTCGCCACCTTCCGCCGGAGCCTTAGGCGCGGCCGCTCGGCGAGGTTTGCGCGTGCGTCTGCACCTTCCGCAGATGCGGCGCCAGAAACGCTTCGCGGTTTTCCCCCTGATTCAGCGCCGAAGTCCCCCCGGCGGTGAGAAACTTCGTATCTACCACACCGAGGAATCCAAACACCGAGCGCAGGTACGGCTCCACAAAATTGTACGAAGCCATTTGGGTCTGCGCGTCGTAAATCCCGCCGGTCGCGATCAGGAACGTCGCCTTCTTGCCCACCAACAATCCCTTCGGCGCTGCTCCGTTCCCGTACGTAAAAGTTTTTCCCACGCGCGCGATCTGGTCGATCCACAGCTTCAATGCCGACGGCACGCCAAAGTTGTGCATCGGCACGCCGACGACGTATTCGTCCGCGCGCTCCAGTTCCGCGATCAGCGAATCGGAGAGCGATAACAATTCCTTTTGCTGCGGAGCTCGCGCCGCTTCCGGCGTGTACACCGCGCCAACCCATTCCGCCGATACCAGCGGAATCGCGATCGCATTCACATCGCGGTAAATTACGTTTCCATTCGGGTGCGCAGCCTTCCATTCGGTAACGAACGCCGCGGTCAGCTCTCGAGACACCGACCGGCCGTACAGCGGACTGGAATCGACATGCAACAATGTGGTCATGGGTGAAGCCTCCTATACGACAATTGATGCATAGTAATCAGATGTCGACTCAAAGAAAATAAACAACTGTCGTTTTGGGCCTCCGAGGCGTCAAATAGGGGTATATTAAGGATGAAGTGAACCCGGCCACCCAATCCGCAGCCGAAAGCACCGATCCGCGCATCCTGCGGAGCCGCCGGATGTTGATGGACGCCCTGGCTAAGCTACTGACCACCAAGGAGTTCGAGCATATTTCCGTGCAGGAGATCGCCGACCAGGCGACCCTGAACCGCGCCACCTTCTACCTGCATTATCAAGACAAAGCCGCCCTGCTGCAGGCCATGACCGAATCGCGCTTCCGCGAGCTGATCGACCGCCGCGGCATCTCCTTCAATAATTGCGAAGGAGCCCTCCGCGCCATCGCCCTCGGCGTCTGCGACTACCTCACCGAAATCACCAACTGCCCAATGAAAGGCGCCCTCATCCCGCTCGAAGGCTCGATCATCCCGGTAGTCGAAGCCATGATCAAAGACGGCCTCGAACGCCATGGCCCAGCCCCGGGCGTTGACACCGGACTCGTCGCCACCACCGCCGCCTGGGCCGTCTTCGGCGCCGCCCGCCGCTGGTTCCAATCCCCCGGCCGCATCCCCGCCGAAGAAATGGCCGCCCAAATCGAAGCCACCGTAAAGCCGCTCCTCTTCAACGCCCACCAGTAATCAGCAACCGCCGCCGGCAATTTCGTGCCAATCCCCTTCTCCTGGTCGTATCGTCCTATCGCATAACCGCACTTGGCCGTCATCCAGAGGCGCGCATGAATTTCGCGCGCCGACGAGGGATCTCTCTTCGATTCCCACGTCATCGCGATTTGCGCCGTCACCTGCACCACAAACTCCAGCGCGAAGCGCGCGCCGCCCACACCGAAAACATTGCGACGGCCCAAAGCTGCATCCCCGCCCAGCCCATTTTGGAGTGCGGCGGCCATGCCGCCGCTTTTCCACAGCCGCCCGCGCCGGGTGCCGCACTCTTGGCGCAGTAGCCTCACGCAAAGGGTGCGGGTTTAGACGATCCGCTTCTCCTAGCCGCAATGTCCTAGCATCCAACCGTTTTTGGCCGTCATCCAGAGGAGCGCCTTGCGCGACGAAGGATCTCCTTCTGGCCCAGCCCCCTCCACCGAAGCACCTCCGTTCCTTCCCCGCGCCAACCAGCTCCCGCGCCGCACCGGCCATTTTCGCTTTTCGCCCCTCCTGTCCTTCCCTTGCGTTGACACGCGTTTAACTTCAAGATACCTTGGCAACACTTCACCGATTGAGAACTGGGCCCCCGTGTTCCGCGGCGTGCTTGCCGCATCGTGGTAACCCTTTCTCCTGAACACGAGAGGACTCGAAGCATGAATCGAACCCAGCGATTCGTTTGTCTCACCGTATTCTTCACCGCCCTTTTCGCCGTTGCGGTCGCCAACCGCCCGGTCGCCGCCGGCGATGACTGGCTGCCCATTCCTCCCGCCGACCTGGCCATGAAAGACAATCCCGCCGACCCCGGCGCCGGGGCCATGATTCTTTACCGCGAAAGCAACGTGGACGTGAAGGAGTCGAGCGACAGCGAATATCTGCGCATCAAGATTTTTACCCAGGACGGCACCAAGAACGGCGACGTGGACATCGAATTTTTGAAAGGCCAGGACCAGATCCGCGGCATCAAGGGCCGCACCATCCAGCCCGACGGCAGCATCGTCAATTTCGACGGCAAAGTTCTGGAGAAGACTCTGGTCAAAGGCAGCGGCCTGCAATACCTGGCCAAGTCTTTCACCCTGCCAGACGTTCACCCCGGCTCGATCATCGAATACCGGTACACCATCCAGCGCGACCCCGACCGTTACTACAACCTCGCATGGACCATCAGCCGTTCGATGTTTACCCGCGATGCGCGCTTTTCGATCAAGCCGGAAAGCAGCGACTACGCCCTCCCGCTGCTCTACCGCCAGTACGGCCTGCCGGCCAACGCCATCCCGACCAAGCAGAACAACGGCAACTACACCATGGACATTCACAACGTGGCCGGCCTCGAAGAAGAAGAAATGATGCCCCCGCTGAGCGCGCTGCAGGTGCGCGTCGAGTTCTACTTCAAGAGCCGCGAGGATCCCCCCAGCGAAACCGAGCAGCAGTTCTGGGATCGCATGGGCAAGGTCCGGGCCGAACAGGTCGACAAATTCATCGGCAAGAAGAACGCCCTGCAGGCCGACCTGGCCCGCACCGTGGCCCCCGACGATTCGCCGGAAATAAAGCTGCGCAAGATCTACGTCCGGGTGCAGAAAATCCGCAATCTGTCGAACGAACCCGCCAAGAGCGAGAAAGAACAGAAACAGGAACAAATCAAACCGAACAACAACGTCGAAGACGTCTTCAACCACAACTACGCCAGTTCCCGCGAAATCTCCTTCACCTTTATCGGCCTGGCCCGCACCGCCGGATTTGCCGCCGATGAAGTTTTTGCCGCGGCCCGCTTCGACAATTTTTTCAATCCGCAGATGCGCAATATTTCGGAGCTGGACGCCGAACTGATCATGGCCCATGCCGGCAGCCAGGATTATTTTCTGGACCCTTCGTCCAGTCACTTATCCCTTCGGGATCGTGCCCTGGTACGAAACCTCCACCCGCGGCATTCGTTGCACCAAAAATGGCGGCGAGATCGTTACCATCCCGGGCCTGCCACCCAGTCAGGCCACCATCGTTCGTAACACCGATCTGACTCTGGATGAAGAAGGCAATGCCTCCGGCAAAATGACCGTCGACTACACCGGGGGCTTTGCCGCGCTGCGCCGTGAGGAATTCCTCCGCTCCGACATGGCCGGCCGCACCAAGTCCATCGCTGACGACATCAAGGGCTGGCTGCCCGCCGGTGGAACCTTCGAAGTTTCCGCGGTCACCAATTGGGACAACAACGAACTGCCCATCCACGTGGAAGGCACGGTCAAGATCCCCGGTTTCGGAACTTCCGCCGGCCGGCGCATGTTGGTGCCGCTCTCCGCTTTCCGGGTGCGGCAGACTTCTACCTTTCAGCCCGAAAAGCGCCGCTACGCCTTGCATTTCGCCATGCCCCAGCAGGAAATCGACACCACCAAATTTTCGGCGCCCGCAGGCTACAAATTCGAAGCGCTGCCCGCGGCCAAACAGCTGCGCCCCGGCATAATGACCTACGATATCGCCGCCACCCAGCAGGGCTCGACCGTCGAAGTCAAACGCACGCTGGTCCTCGACGGATTCATGTTCCCGATCAAGGCCTATCCGGCGCTGCGCAATTTTTTCAACCAGGTGAAAACCAATGACGACGCCCAGATCGTTTTGCAGAATTCGCAAACCGCGAAGAACGATTAGCCTGGTCGCGCTGGTCGGTGTCGCCGCGTTTTCGGCCGCGCTGATCGCCGCGAATCTGGCCCGGCCGGCCCGCCAGGTCTGGGCCGATAACGCCCCGGACTGGCTGCGCGTGGCGGCCCATGAAACCCTGCCCGAATATCCCAAGGATACCGTGGCCGTCACTCTGCTCGACGAGCAGCAAACCACGGTGAAGGACAACGGCGAGATCGAAGTCCGCTATCGCCTCGCCTACAAAATCCTGCGGCCCGAAGGCGTCAAAGATTACGACTACGCCCACGTGAATTTCAGCAACGACACTAAAATTTCCTTCTTTAAGGCCTGGACCATCACCGCCGACGGCCGCGAACTCGAACTCAAGGAAAAAGACGCGATCGAAGTCGGCGTCAGCGACTTCGCCGAATTCAGCGACGAACGCGTCAAGGTCATCAAATTTTCCGCCGCCGAGCCCGGCAATATCGTCGGCTACGAATACGTGCAGAAAAAACGCCCGTACATGTTCGAGGACGCCTGGACTTTCCAGAGCGAAATTCCCACGCGCCGCTCGCGCTTCTCGTTGCTGCTCCCCAACGGCTGGGAATTCACCGACCGCTGGGCCAATTACGCCAAGCAGCAACCGAAAACTTCCAGCGGCAACAGCTACGCCTGGGAAGTGGAAAATATTCCGGCCATCGAAAAAGAACCGGAGATGCCGCCCTACCGCGTGCTGGCCGGCCGCATGGACATCAAATATTTCCCGCGCGACCCCAAACTCCGCGATAAATCTTCCGGCAGCTGGGACGACATCGGCATCTGGTACGGCAACCTGACCCGCGGCAGCCGCCAGGATTCCGCCGAGCTCGATAAAAAAGTTGCCGAGCTGACCGCCGGCATCACCGACCCCTGGCTAAAAATGCAGACCCTGGCTGCCTACGTGCAGCAGCGCATTCGCTACGTGGCCATTGAGATCGGCGTCGGCGGCTATCAACCGCACTCCGCCACTTCCGTTTTCAAAAATCAGTACGGTGACTGCAAAGATAAAGCCACGCTGATGAGCGCCATGCTCAAGCAGGTCGGCATTGATTCCTACTACGTGATGATTCACACCGAGCGCGGCATGATCAGCCCCGACTTCCCTTCGCTCTACGGCAATCACATGATCATGGCCATCAAGCTGCCGGATAATCTTCCGCCGGCCGCCATGTACTCAGTCATTGAAGATCCCCAGCTCGGCAAATTGCTGGTTTTCGATCCCACCAATCCGTATGTTCCGCTGGGCTCGCTGCCCAGTTACTTGCAGCAGAATTACGGCTTGCTGGTCGCGCCCGATGGCGGACGCGTCGTCCTGCTCCCGCTGCAAGCCCCGGCCACCAATCGCCTGCTGCGCACCGCGACCTTCACGCTTTCGCCCAATGGCCGGCTCGATGGCCAGGTCCACGAACTGCGCTACGGCGGCCCGGCCGCGGCCAGCCGCGAAGAATTCGTCGACGCCACTACCTCCGACCGCGCCAAAATTTTCGAACGCATGCTCGGCTCGTACTTGAATAATTTCACGCTGACCGGCGCCAACATCGGCAATCTCGACAAATACAACGAGAGCCTGATCCTCAACTACAATTTCACCGAAAACGATTACGCCAAATCCGCCGGCGACCTGCTGATTCTCCGCCCCCGCGTGATGGCCCGCCGCGGCGGCGTGGCCATGTTCGACGGCAAAAAAATCCGCAAGTACCCCATCCAGTTCGACGAAACCAGCCTCTCCTCCGACATCCTGGACATCACCCTGCCCAAAGGCTACGTGGTCGACGAACTGCCGCCCGCCGTCGACGCCCACTGCGACTACGCCAGCTACAAAAGCACGGTAGAAGTAAAAGACAACGTCATGCACTATGTCCGCACCTACGAAATCAAAGGCATCACCGTGCCCACCGACAAGCTCCCCGAAGTCCGCGACTTCTTCCACCAAGTCCAAACCGCCGAAACCTCCAGCGCCGTCCTGCGCAAGGCCAACCCGTAATTCTCGTTGGAATTTTTGGTTGTCATCCCGAACCCGTTCACGGGCGCGGGACCTGCTTCAGTCGCCGGTGCAGTTGCACTTGCTTGTGTAGCGGCCACCTTTAGGTGGGCCAGTTGCCGTTGCCTTTGTAGCGGCGGTCTTCAGACCGCCAGCAGTTGCATTTTCCGTTTGGAGGGTCGGAGCTTCAGCTCCGACATAAAAAAATCGCGCGAAGCGCCTACCGCTCGCGGCGCATTTCCCGCGAGCCTTCGTCCAGTCCAAGCACGATCGCTCCGGCGCCGCGCCCCCGACACCCTCCGCGCCCTCCGCATTAAATCTTTCCAACCACCTTCCCCCCCGCCCCATTTTTCGCCAATTTTCCCATTGGCGAACAAAAAGCGAAGATGCTACACTCCCTCATCATGGAACTCAAAGCCTGCAAAGTTTCGCTCTTCGATGCCGACGGCATCGAGCACTCGGTCCACGTCACCGCCAACACCCTTTACGAAGCCGTCGCCATGGCCCTGAAACTCCTGTCCCGCACCGAATGGGTCGGCAATTTCCAGGCCCGCTTTGGCGAAATCCAGGTCGACGTCAAAAGCGTGCCCATCTCCCACACCGTCAAACTCGAAAACTTCCGCAAATGGCTGGAGCAGCATCCCACCTCGCCGGCGCAGATCATGCGCCGCCAGCGCGTCCTCTCCATCCTGGAGATCGCCTCCGCCGCCGAATTCGCCCCCCTCCCCGACGTCCACCGCGAACGCCACTCCCACCGCCACTGACGCCCGCCCGCGCTTTGTTTTAGGTTGTCATCCCGAACCCCTTCACGGGTGAGGGACCTGCTTCAAAAGCCGTGGCCCTTGAATTTCCGGGTGCCCCATCCTTCCCGCCTCTGGAAGGGTGGGGATTTTCGTCCCGGTTCCAGTTGTCATCCCGAACCCGTTCACCCGCCGAAGCAGAATGATCGCGAAGGAGGAGTTCACCCGCCGAAGCAGAATTACCGCGAAGGAGGGCCGATGCCTCTCTCCGGCCTTTTGCTCCACATCAAAATGTTTATCAGAGGGTCTGGGGGGAAGTTCAAGTACGAAAGAGCGATTTTGGCTTTCGGGCGTGGGCCGAAATCGCCTGGTATAACGCAAAACCGCCAGCACTGGCGAACACAAGCACCATGAGAATGAAAAACGCCGCAGTAAACCAATCGCCGACAGTATTCAAAAATGGATATCGAGGTGCGAAAAAACGTTTAAGCCAGGTAATAAGCAAAGACGCAATCAAAAACAGGATCACATAACGAAGAGGCAACGGATCTTTCTGCTCCTGCGCGTCCCATTCGCTAAGTGCGCCCAATCTTCCACGCCTTTCGCGACGCCCTTGATGCTTCCAGCAAGTTTCGCCGCGATTCTGGTCGCCTGTGTGCGTTATTTGAAATATGGCACCATCAGCTTGATTGAGAAAGTCGAACTCAAGAAAAATCCGCGCTCGGTCGCTAGAAACTCGAAGACGAAAGTTGTTCGCCACATTATTTGCTTTTATCCGTTGCGCATCGAGAATTGACGCTCCGGCTTCCACCGAGAACTCTAGCGGAGCGGATGTTTCTAAGTCTTTTCCGTCAACGGTTGTGTTACCTGTGTTCCACACCGCCAGTTTTGTTACAACAACGCGAGGAACGGCAATATCACCGAAGGATCCTGATCCCTCCTAAATCCTTCGTCGCCTTAGTTTCACTAATGACTATGTAGTTGCTCTTCTGGTAGGCCATCCGGGACTGTGAACAATCGCTAATTCGCCCCTAACCAATAGAACACAGCGCCGACGGCAACGCTTATGAGCGTCGGAACAATCCAACTCGGCACTAAAGAGATAACTCCCGCGCAGATGAACAAGGCCACACACATGCGGTCGTAGTATAGCCGCTTTTTAGTTTTTTAAATGAAGCTCCTCGCGGCCGATTTGTGCCGTAAGCGATTTAATGATATGCATTGGTTAATGGCGACAAACGATAACCCCCTACAAGATTTGCCAATCTGGCAGCCACCGTCATTTTGTGAGTATTCCGGCGGTGCCTGCGATCAGAGCTTCGAATCGATCGGACGTTCTCATGGGTTATTTTCTACCCAACCAGCCGGAAATCATTGCTCACACAGTTGAGGCGGCCGTTCAGCACCTAACGCGCGTGAACAACCCACATCGTTGGATTTCGTGGAAGCACCTAGGAATCGCCGGGCAAATAATCTTTTGCGAGATTTGCAAAGCCCTACGATTCACTGACGTTGTAGTCGCCGATGTCACAACATTGAATTTCAATGTTCTTTTCGAGATCGGCTACGCGCTTGGCTTAGGACTTCGCGTGCTTCCGATACGAGACACAAGCTTCATTCGGGATAAAAAGATATTCGATGACTCGGACTACTGGACACGATTGGCTATGTCGACTTTCAGAACTCTACTGGTCTTGTGGACTCACTTTTGGCTGCCGAGGGACGGCCGCCGCTCGTGATTCAGCGACCCCCGATAAACAAAGAACAGCCTTTGTTTTTGATGAAGAGCCATGTCCATACCGAAGGTATGGTTAAGTTGTTATCGTCTCTTAAAAAGTCCGGGCTAAGGTTCCGTTCATTTGACCCCCGTGAGACAGCAAGGCTATCGCTCCACGAAGCATTCAAGCAGGTACTCTCCTCGCTTGGGGTGGTCGTTAATCTAGTTGCACCACATAGAGAGGGTGCTTCAACGCACAACGGGAGGTGTGCTTTTGTGGCGGGAATGGCGATGGCCTCGGGAAAGCATATTGATGCTTTCAAGAGACGGACGTCCAGCAACCCATAGATTATCGCGACGTTATCAGTTTTTTCGGACGCGAGCAGAGTCTCCGACCTCCTAGTGCCGTTAATTAAAGGCGTCGTTGAAACGCTACAGGAATCACGTTTCGTTCCGATCGCACTTGCTCTTAAACCGTAGAAAAGATCGATTTGGGAGACCTTGCTGCGGAAAACGAGATTAAGGCACTTGAAACGTACTTCGTTCCGACCGGCGAATACAACGAAGTAAGCGGGGTCATGCGCGGTTGGTCGTTGGAAGGAAAGGCGCGGGCAAGACTGCGATCTTCTACGGAGTACGCAGCGCATACAGACCGAGCAGGGCCCATCTAGTCCTTGATCTCAAGCCAGAAGGTCATCAGTTCACGAAGCTGAGAGAATTTGTGTTGAAAGAACTGTCGCCCGGATTGCAACAGCATGTGTTGACGGCGTTTTGGAATTATCTGCTTCTCATGGAGATAGCGCACAAAATCGTACACGAAGAATACAACGCATCACTCCAGAACCCGCGCCTGACCGCGAGCTATTTGAGGGTCGTTCAGGCGTACGGCTCCGGCCGCGACGCGGAACAGGGAGATTTCTCTGAGAGGCTGTTAAAGCTCGTCGACGACATCGTAAATCGACGAAAATCCCGTGGAAAAGATTGCAGGCACAGCGGAGGTGACCGAGCTTGTGTACGGGCAAAACATTCGGCCACTGAATAACACATTGAGTGAATTCTTGCCGTTAAGCAGGAAGGAGGATGTCTGGCTGCTCTTCGACAACCTTGACAAAGGTTGGCCCGTCCGTGCCGCTAGTGAAGAAGACATCCTACTGTTGAGGTGTCTGTTGGAAGCAACCCGAAAGCTTGAGCGGCAGTTTCAAAGTAGAAACATTGATTTTCACGGCGTCGTATTCATCCGAAATGACATCTATCAGCACCTGGTGCTAGAGCCGGGCAGATCGAGGGAAGGACACCCCGGGTTCAGCTTGATTGGAACGATATAGAAGTTTTCAAGGAAATTCTTCGTCGCAGAATTTTAACTAGTACAGGCATCGAAGGCACGTTTGATGACATATGGCCGCTTTTCTTCGAAACGCATATAAAGGGTGAAGAATCGTTCTCATACATACTTGGTCGAACGTTAATGCGTCCGAGGGATGTATTGCGATTCGTCCGTGGATGCATTGAAGTAGCGATAAATCGCGGGCATGACAAGGTCACAGAAGCGGACGTCCAGCAGGCGGAGCAAGCATTTTCGCAAGACGCGTTCGTAGACATCACACTAGAACTGAAGGATGTAAACTCCAAGTTTTCCGACATTCCATACGCATTCATTGGAGCACCGGAGGTCCTTTCAAGAAGCGACATCGAAGCCCGCCTTAAGGCTGTCGAAGTTGACGCGACGAACGTCGACCGCGTCATCGATTTAATGCTTTGGTTCGGCTTCCTAGGAATATTCGTATCTGCTGACGACGAGCGTTACTCCTATCAGTTTCATCACGACCTCAAGAAGATGCAGGCGGGCCTGAAACAATTCGGATACAGCATTCACCC
Organism: uncultured Acidobacteriota bacterium; assembly: GCA_963847695.1. Classification (GTDB taxonomy): domain Bacteria; phylum Acidobacteriota; class Terriglobia; order Acidiferrales; family UBA7541; genus Palsa-295. The sequence goes on from CAWKAX010000023.1 coordinate 245,044, forward strand.
GTCCTTTCGTTCAACTTTGGGTTGCTCAAATACCTGAAAAGCAGTCCTTCTTCCTTTGTGTGTACTTGCAAGCCACCTATACCGGCATGTTATCATGCATGGCCGCTCTGTCTGGACGCAGCGACGGGCGAGCTAGAGGAGGTGGCGCCATGCTTCATGCCGCACGACCGACGCGATCCGCCCCCGCCTACCCTGACGCCGCAAGGGTTCGCCCTGACCAAAGAAGCGCCCGCCCCCTGACCCACGCAATTCTAATCGCGCAATCTGCGATTAGAAATCGAGCTAACTCACTGAAAACACAATGCGACTTCAATTTCTAATCGGCCCTATTTTGGGGTGTTTTTCACCCATCGCCAACCGACCCACAAAATCCAACGCAACGCGAACGGCGCCACAACGCCACAAAAGAACCGCCGCGCGCTGCTCAGCGCTTCCGCACCGTGGCGATCGCAGCGCGAATCCAAGCGCCCCGAACAAAACGTCCCGCTGACGTTCAGCGGTGCCTTAACGTGGCGCGAATCGCGTCCGCTCCTGACGCCGTTCGCGCATGCCTTGCCTGGAAAAAATCGACGCGTGCCCCAGCACGCTACCGCCATGTCGCGCGAATCGCATCCGCAGTTGATGCCGTTCGCGCCCGGTATGCCTGAGAATTCGACGCCCCGCCGTTCTAATCGACAATTTTGGAGACAAACTCGCGCGATTAGAAACCATGTCCAAACCACACAAAACAAACATCATGACCAAATTCTAATCGACAATTTTGTGGACCCCCTCCCCCGCCAGTTGATACACGAACCAACTGGAACCAAAACGGGAAGCAAGGCGGGCGCGAACGGCATCGACTACGGATGCGATTCGCGCATGCCTTTGACGTGGCAGTTTAGGGGGTCGGAGCTTGAGCTCCGACCCCCTAAAAATTCGCAAATCCCCACCCTAAGGATGGGGCACCCGGAAATTCGACGTCAACTGGCCCACCTGAAGGTGGCCGCTACGCAGGCAACGGCAACGGCCGGGGCTTTTGAAGCAGGTCCCTCGCTGCGCTTCGGGATGACAACCGCATTGCTGGAGCGCCAATTTCCCTTTTCTATTTTCGCTTTTCATTTTCGGCGGGCGGGCGCGTTCGGAATTCGTGCGAAGTCCTGTATAATACGTCTGCGATGATATCGATTAACGCTGTGACGATGCGCTTTGGGCCCCGGGTTCTCTTCGAGGACGTCTCGACGACCTTCTTCGAGGGGCGGCGCTATGGAATTACCGGGCCGAATGGCGCGGGCAAGTCGACCCTGATGAAGATTTTGACCGGGGAGCTGGAGCCGACCAAGGGCGACGTGTCGCGTCCTAAGAAATTGGGAATTTTGTCGCAGGACCAGTTTGCGTTTGATGACAAGCGGGTGATCGATACGGTGATCATGGGCAACCGGCCGCTGTGGAAGGCGCTGCAGGAGCGCGAGCTGCTCTACAACAAGCCTCATGACGAGCTGACCGACGCGGACGGCATGCGCCTGGGCGAGCTGGAAGGAATCGTCGGCGAAAACGACGGGTACACGGCGGAAGCGGACGCGGCGATTTTGCTGGATGGTTTGGGAATTGAAGAATCGCTGCACGAACGGATGATGAGCGAGCTGCAGGGCGGGCAAAAAGTCCGCGTGCTGCTGGCCCAGGCGCTGTTCGGGCATCCGCAAGTGCTGCTGCTGGACGAGCCGACCAACAACCTGGACTTGGATTCGGTCCACTGGCTGCAGGATTATTTGAATGATTACGACGGCGTGCTGATTGTGATCTCGCACGACCGGCATTTTTTGAACAGCGTCTGCACCCATACGGCGGACATCGATTACCAGACGGTGATCATGTACAACGGCGGGTACGACGACATGGTGGTGGCCAAGACTTCGATCCGTTCGCGGATTGAAGGCGAGAATGCGCAGCGCGAGAAGAAAATCGCGCAGTTGCAGGATTTTATCGCGCGTTTTTCGGCCGGCACGCGGTCGGCGCAGGCGACTTCGCGGAAGAAAGAAGTGGAGCGGCTGCAGACCACGGAGCTGGCGCGTTCGAATATTGCGCGGCCTTACATTCGTTTTCAGGTGGAGCAAAATTCCGGGAAGCATCCGCTGGACATCAAGAGCGTGGCGAAATCGTACGACGGCGTGAAGGTGTGGCCGGCGTTTTCGGCGGCGGTCGATCGCAACGAGAAAATCGCGCTGATGGGGCGCAACGGAACCGGCAAAACCACTTTGCTGAAGTGCCTGATGAAAACCGCGCCGGGATATATTGATGATTCGGACCGCGAATTTCCGGTCGACGGCGGGCAGGTGATTTGGGGCCACAACGTGGCCTGCGGGTATTTTGCGCAGGACCATAGCGAATCGATCCGGCACGGCATGAACGCGATCGACTGGCTGCATCAGTGGAAGCCGCAGGCCACGCAGGAAGAATTGCGCGGCGTGTTGGGGCAGATGCTGTTCAGCGGCGAAGAAGCGACCAAGATGACGTCGGCGCTGAGCGGAGGCGAATCGGCGCGGCTGATTTTCTGCCGGCTGATGCTGCAGAAGCCGAACGTGCTGGTGCTGGACGAACCCACCAACCATTTGGATTTGGAATCGATCAACGCGCTGAACATCGCGCTGCAGAAATACGACGGCACGGTGCTGCTGGTCACCCACGACCACGACGTGATCGACGAAGTCGCGACGCGTATCTGGCACTTCGAAGCCGGTAAGAAGATCGAAGACTTCAAAGGCCCCTACAGCGAATTCGTCGCCGCCGCCCAAGAAAAAGCCTCGTAAGACGCGGCGCGGTAGAAGTGAGGGTGAGCGATGGGCACCGTCGTCCACGTTCTGCTGCTCGCCATCCTGGTTGTCATCGGCTTGTTCAGCCTGAGCTCCGCATTTTTTATGGACGAAGCTTATGGCCGCTGGTTCAAAGGCGAAACGCCGCGAGAATCCAACGCAAGTCTGTTTACGCGCTGGCTCGGCTACTTAGCTTTAGGGATTGTGGTCGAGATTGCCTTGCACTTCGGCTGGCGAATCTACGTTCCTCTGTTTGCGCTTCTCTTCTCCGTCGGTCTCATCTTCGCTATTCGTAAACGACGCCGGCAAGCTGCTCGTTGAAATAATCTCTTCGGTCTCGCGACACTTCCCTTCCCCGAATTATTTCGTTACCACTGGGGGCACGGGCTGTAGCGTTGAAATAATTTGGTCGAGGTCCGCTTGCGTAAATTTGCGGGCGGCGTCGTTGTGATTGCCGATGAACATTTTAATTTTGAAAGCATCCGCATCGTAAAACTCAATCGAGACCGGATCACGTTCTTCTTGCGACGGGCCTCCGAGCTGGAAGCCCTGAAATGACGGCGTCTGGAACGAAAACACTCCCCCCTTGATGAACCGGACGTCCAAAGCTTTCATCCGTAGGAAATACGGGCCGACCTCCATGCGCCTTGGGAGTAATGACCAATGCAGGTCGGCGGGCGTTGCATTCAAAACTTTGGAGCGAAACGCGTAGCCGAATAAAGCTTTGATGAACTGTTCGCGCTGCTTGTTTTCGGGTTGCTCCGCGTTGTTGCGTTTATCAACGATGTTAGATTCGTCGAAGATCGCGAGGCCCTGCCCGCCAGAAAAACTCAGTACAACGGCCTCTTTAGATTTTCGTTCCACGACAATGTCAGCCCAGGGGGACTGGAACTGGTATCCGAGATAGCTGAGCATCTTCCCGGTGGTGGGCTGGCTCGATTGCAGATGTAAGGGCTCCGGGACATTCCACAATGCTGGCGTTTTCTTTGCCTCCGACTTGGCTTGGACGAGCCAAAAGACGGGCTCCCCGTAAACCCAAAACAGTAGGAGGATGGCGAGAAGGATCGCGAATGGCAGCAGGCGTTTGGCGAGCCACTTCTTGGGACGGTGCTGCCCTAGGTCGTTCATCAGGCGCACAGTATCACTTCTGGATACTTAGCTGCTCGCTGAAATAATCCTTCCAGTCTTGGGCTAGCGCGGGGATTGGGATCCGCTGCGCGATGCGAGGTTTTCGCGGAAATAGTCTTTGGATTCCTGGGGAAAGGCTGGGATTTGCATCACTTTTTCGATCATGGCCAGATCATCGGGAGTGAGGGTTTTGGCGGTGAAGACCCGGTTGAATTCGGCGATAGACACTTGGCGCGGATCGCGGCTGAGTAGGGTGATTTCGTCGCCGGCGCCGACTTCGCCGGGTTTGGTTACGCTGAGGTAGAAACCGCTGCGGCCGCTGTTGAGGAAACGTTTGACCATGAGGTCGTCGTCGAAGCGGAGGTTGAGTTTGTAGCAGGGCTGGCGCGGCTGGGTCACCGTTACTTCAGCGGTGCCTACGGCGAAGACGTCGCCGATGTGCGCGTCCGATTCGAGGATACCTTCGGTGGTGAAGTTCTCGCCGAAGACGCCTAGCGGCAGGTCGTGATGCGGCAGCGCGGAGCGCCAATATTCGTAGTGCTCGTGGGGGTAGGCGTAGACGGCTTTGTACGGGCCGCCGTGGACGGTGAGGTCGGCCTGGCGGTCGCCGTCGAGATTCAGGCGGCGGAGCGCGATGCGTCCTTGCACCGGCTGCTTGAAGATGCCGGTGATGATTTGGCCGCCGGGGACTTGGTAGCTGCGCGGGACGCCGACGTTGAGCGAGACGATCTTCATGAGTGGTTTGATTTTAGCATTGGCGTGATTTGATGCGAGAGGCTACGCAGGCGATTCGCCAATGCGGGCGAGGGACTCCGCGGAGTTGGTGTGGGTGCGTGTGAAACCCGGTGTGATTTGTTTGTTGCTTGCGCGGATTTGCGGGGTGGAGATAATTTGCGGGTCGCGATTCAGCGCGGCCTCGGGAGGACTCGGATGAATTGGAATAAGTGGATTCGGCAGACGCATCGGTGGTTGTCGATTTTGTTTACGGTGGCGGTGATTATTAACGGCGTGATGGTGGCGCGGGGACATTACAGCAACAAGATGGGGCTGACGGCGGTGGCGATCATGGCGTTGATGTTGATCACGGGGTTGTATTTGTTTGCGCTGCCTTATTTTGCGAAGCGCAGGGAGTAGGACGTCGCGTGGGAAGTTTGTGGAGGCGCTTCGCGCTTGGATAATTTTTGGGGCGCGGGCGGCGGGTCGAAAGCAGTGGCAGAGCCACCGCACTCTAAAATGGGCTGGGCGTTGGTTTATCTTGTAACGCTCCGAGATTGATTTTTGGTGTGGGCTGCGCGCTTCGCGGGCGGAGGCGGTGAGTTCGTGGTGAGTTTAGGTCTAAATCCCCACCCTTCGCGAAAGGCGCGAAGGATGGGCCACCCTTAACTGCCAAAAAAAAAGCACGGCGCGTTGGGGGCGGCGCGCCGTGCGTCATGGGTGGGACGGGGTTTAGAGGGAGTTTAGGAAGGCCTTGAGTTCGGATTTTTCGTCGTCGGTTAGATTCATCTGGAAACGCTGGTTGTAGAAATTCAGCAGTTGGTCCAGATTTTTCGCGGCGCCGTTGTGAAAGTACGGCGCGCGGGCGGCCAGGCCACGGAGGACCGGGCCTTTGACGCGGTTCACATCGCCGCACATGCCGGTGACTAAACCTTTCCCCGGATCCGTGGTGTAAATGATGTAAGGCGGCGCGGACGCTCCTGGGGCGCCCGCACTGCCTGCCGGTGGGGCAAACGGATCCGGGCAGCCGGTTAGCTTTGACGCTCGCGATTGATTTTTGGGGCTGAAGAAAAAATGGAAAAGTGGTGAAGGTCTATCGTATTGAAAACACGCGGTCTTACGGGCTGGGATTAACGCTTGGCGCGGGCCAGGCCTTCGGGACAGGTACACGGCGTGGGGCTGGTGGCTGAATTGGGGCTTGCTGGATTCGGGGCCCGAGGCGAGAATTGGGCATCCCGCAGGTCCTGTTCTTAGCTCGAACCGTGTGAATGGAACCAGCCTCCACCATATTCCGGTTTGGCGACTACGAATCGCGTTCGCGGACGCGAGAGCTGTACGTGCGCGGGTCGAAACTGAAGATCCGGCCGCAGCCGCTGCGGGTGCTGAATTTGCTGCTGGCCCGGGCGGGCGACGTGGTGACGCGCGAGGAATTGCGGCGGGAATTGTGGTCCTCGGAAATTTTCGTCGATTTTGAGCATGTACTGAATACTTCGATCAAAGAAATTCGCGCGGTGCTGAATGATTCGGCTACCGAGCCGAAGTGGATCGAGACCCTGCCGAAATTGGGGTACCGGTTTATCGCGCCGGTGGAGAAGATTGAGCCGACGGAGGCCGCGGGAGCGGTGGCCGCTGCCGGCGCGGCGCTCTCGATGAACTCGGCGGACGCTGCGAGCGCGGTGGAGAATTTCGCGGACGCGAAATTCTCGGAGCAGGCTTCCCTGCCGGCCGGACGACGCGAGTTCCCTTCCTTCCCTATCCAGCGCCCCTGCTTCCTCGACTTCTTCGATCTTCATCGCTATACGTGGTGGCGGCGGTTTTCGCGGCGGTGCTGTTGTTGGGCGGAGCCATCGCGATGTATCGCGTGCGCCATGCGGCGGCCAAACCAAATGGGGCGGCGGACGGCGGCGTAGCTCTGGAATCGGCGGCGGCTCCGGAATCGCGACTGGCGAGCGCGCCATGATCGCGGTGCTGCCCTTCGAAAATCTTACCGGCGACGAATCGCAGGATTATTTCAGCGACGGCATGACCGAAGAAATGATCGCGCAGCTGGGGCATTTGAATCCGCAGCGGCTGGGCGTGATCGCGCGAACCTCCGTCATGCACTACCAAGGTGCCCACGAGCCGCTGGACCAAATCGCGCGCGAGCTGGGCGTGCAGTACGTGCTGGAAGGAAGCGTGCGGCGCGATGCGGAGCACGTGCGCATCACCGCGCAGCTGATTCGGATGACGGACCAGACGCACATTTTGTCGCGGCAGTACGATCGCGAGCTGCACAGCGTCCTGGCGGTGCAGGGAGAAATCGCCCAGGAAATTTCCGACGAGATTCAAACCGCGCTGGGCGAACGCGGCGCGGCGGCGCGAAGCCGGTGGCTCCGAGCGGCGGCGAGTGCCGCCGACGCAAAAACTTTCGAGGCTTACGACGCTTATTTGCGCGGGCGCTACTACTGGAACAAGCGCACGCCGGCGGGATTTGCCGAGGCGGCAAAACAATTCCAGTCGTCGGTGGCGAAGGATCCGAATATGCGCGTTCGTATGCCGGGCTTGCGGATACCTACGCGCTGATGGCGGAGTACGACGTGGCGCCGGCGTCGGAACTAATTCCCAAGGCGCGGGCGGCGGCGCTGAAAGCTTTGGAGCTGGATGGGCAGTCGGCGGAGGCGCACGCTTCACTGGCGCTGATTGCGCAGAATTACGATTGGGATTGGCCCACGGCGGAAAAAGAATTTCGCCGGGCGATCGAACTGGATCCGAATTACGCGACCGGGCATCACTGGTACGCCGAGCATCTGGCTTTTCTGGGCCGCTTCGATGAATGTTTCGCGGAAATGCAGCGCGCGATGCAGCTGGATCCGCTGTCGTTGATCATCAAGACCGACAACGGCGTGTTTTTGTATTACGCCGGGCAGTACGAGCGGTCCATCGCGCAATTTCAGGAAGTGATGAAGATGGAGCCGAATTTCACCCGCGCGCACATGATTATTTTTCCGTATCTGGAAACCAGACGCTCGGACGACGCGATTGCGGAAATCGCCGCGTGGCGCAAAGCCGAACCCGGAGTTTGGGGGCTGTCGATCGAAGCGGAGGTGTATGCGCGCGCGGGCCGCATGGAGCAGGCGCGACATTCAATCGAAGAATTAAAGCAGGCCGAGCGCCGGACGAACCGGTTGATCCTTTTTCGTATGTCGCGCCGAATTTCGCCATGCGAAATAAAGATGCAGCGTTCGCAGCGCTGGATCGCGCGATCGCGCGGCATTCGCCGGGATTAACGGCGTTGAAAGTTGATCCGGCGTACAACTCGGCGCGCAGCGATGCGCGATTTCAGGCGGCACTGAAGAAATTGGGATTCGCGCAGTAGAGATCGTCTCTTCCGTTCCTTGCCTGGGTCGTGCTTGGTTTGATACTTTCGCTCGCATGAAGCGACCTTTCCTGTTTGTTTTCCTCGTTCGTGTGGTTTTGTGTGTGGTGGCCGGCATGTTGGCGGCCGGAGTCTTGGCGTCGCAGACGGCGTCGACCACGCCGCAGGCTACGCCTGGGCAGGTGGAGTTTCGGGCGGCTTTGGTGCGGGCGGCGGAGTTGTCTACTTTGGCCGCGCCGGGTGGGGCCGCGTTCCATTTAAAACTTTCCACTGCTGACGCGACGATGCATAGCGCGGCCTATGTGGGCGAGATCGAAATTTGGTGGGAGAAGCCGGAGCGCTGGCGGCGCGAAATTAAATTTCCCGGATTTACACAGAGCGCGGTGCGCGATGGGGCGAATTATTGGGAATCGAGCGGACCTACCGACTACCTGCCTTACTGGGTTCAGGAACTGGCGACGTCGGCGATTGATCCCATTCCCGCGGGGCAGCTCGCGAGCGTCGATCCAGACAAGGATGAGGGCGGCTGCTGGAAATGGGAGACCGAATATGGCGCGACGACGGAAAAGTTTTCGGCGTATCGTTCGCTGTGCTTCAACCCGAATGGGACCGCGCGACAGATTTTCGTAGATCCGCCCAGCGTTACGCTCAATGACTACCAGGCCTTTGCCGGAAAAATGATCGCGCGGCAGCTCGTGGTTTGGCCGGGAGAACGTTCGGATGTGACCGCGACGGTGACTGTTCTTGAACCGCTCTCGGCTTACACGCCGAAGAATGGTGAGTTTCCGGGTGGACTTTTCGCCATGGCGCAGCATAGCGAGTTCGATGCGCGGCTGCGCGTGGTGCAAATTCCGGAAAGCGCTCTGGAGCCGGCCACTGTGGGAGGTAACGCGCCGCCTACTTTTCCTCCGTCATTTATTTTTCCGCTGAGCGGCGTGATTGCCGTGACTGTCGAAATCGATCGCAGTGGGAACGTGCGGGGATTTCCGTCGGCCATCTCCAAGAATCAGGGGCGCAATCAGGAGGCGGTCGCGCAGATACGGAATTGGAAGTTCCAACCGTACATGGTGGACGGCGCGCCCGTGGAGGTGATCACCACGTTGAGCGTTCCGTTCCATTTGAAGTATGAGCCGCTGGGCGCGGGCGGCAGAACATTTCCGGAAATTTCTTTTGGCGAGCATATCGCGCAGTCGCGAGCGCTGAGCGATTTGCGCGCGCCGGGTGCCAAGCCTTACCGGCTGCGCGCGACCTTTACCCTCGCGGATAAACGAACCGGAGAGTATGTGGAGACTTCGGGAGTTTCGTCTACCTGGGTGCGTAAGGCGACGATGAAAGATGCTAGCGCGGGGCAGACGGAAGAAAATGGCGTGATCAAGAATTTGCGGATGCCGAACGATCCTCCGGAGGCAGATTTGGTGGCGGTGGTTACGGCGATGCGTAGCCACTTTCCGGATCTGCGCACATTTCAGGAAGCGGACTGGGGAAATTCGGCCGTGCCGGAGAGTAACGTGGATCCTACGTTCCGTGGGTCCGCGGGTCCGCCGGAACTAATTCGCGCGGCGCGAGGCGGGGTGAGTGCAGAAAACCGGCCGATTTCCGGCCAAGCGTATTGGTTTGATGCGCTGGGAGTTTTGCGCGCGGATTTCATCGCGCCGGTGACCACGGTGTATTCGGATTTTCAAGATTGGAATGGGAAGCGAGTGCCACGGGTGGTGAAGGTTTATCGGAATGCGGAGTTGGTGGTGACGATACGCGTGGATTCGATTGAGGCCCCGTGAGGCGCATCGGAAGACGTTGATCTGGTGATTGGTGGCGGCGCTTCGCGCTGGATTATTTTGTGGTACGGGCGGCGGGTCAAAAGCGGCGGCAGAGCCGCCGCACTCTATAGTGGGCTGGGCGTTTTTGTCGCAAAAGAGGCTGCGGGCGGCGCTGAAGAGATTGGGATTCGGGCAGTGAAAGCTCGCGCCAGCTAATCGAACCCGCGCGCGATCGAAAAGGCGGTCATCAGCGGGCCGCATCTTTGCGCTTGGCCACGATGGCGCACGTGTAGGAATTTAGATCATCCAACGCTTCATCACTGACCGCTTTCATGCGCGCGGAGCGAGCCTCGCGGAGGGATTGTTCGGTCGCAGCCTCCGCGCCGGGCAGCTTTGCCGAAACGGCGCACATCTTCTTCATCGATAACTTCAAGAGCGCGAGGCTCGTCATTTGCGCGGGCTGCATGTTGGTATAGCTCGTCCAATCCCGCAGGGCCTTATCGGCGGCCGCGCTTTGCGCATACGAGAGTAGAAGGACAAGACTCATTTGCGCGGTTGGGTCTTTTTCTTGATGGAGCCTATTGATCGCCGGTTGCACCCAGAAGTTTTGATCGGTGGGTAAAAGCATGTAAATCAAGCAGAAATCCTGGTGCAAGGTCAGAGCGTGCTGCGGAACGTACACCTGGAATTTCGGGTCGGAAAGAATGTTGAAAGCTGCGGCGGTCGTATCGTTTTGCTTAACCGCAAGGTCATGCACGAAATAGAAATAGGCGGAGGGGGTTGGATCGTGAATGTCGACGTGGGCCAGGGCGGCACTGGCGATTTTCTGGTCGGCTGGATCCTGGGACAGGGTGAGCAACAATTGGCTGCCGTCGAAAAAGAAGAATGGCGCATTGGTGGAATCGGCAAGCTCGCGACGCAATTGCGGGAGGTAAACAGCGGGCTGAGCCTTCGCGGCGGCCCACAATTTATCCATCGCGGCAGATTTTTCGGTCCGTTGCGCAGCGGTGAGCGCGGGGGGATGGAAATTGTACAGATCGCGGATTTCGGCGTGAAAATCCACGGCGGAGGGAGTGGTTTGTTGGGCTGCAAGAAATGCGGGCACGAATAGGAATACGAAAAGGACCACGGGCTTGCTCATCATGCGTGTTCGTCGCATATCGGTAGCGGTAAGGTACTTGAGAATAACATGCAACGAACGGCACACCCCACTGAGAGTGGGGTGCAGACAGGCTGAGAGCCTATCCCACGGTGTTACGTCGGCCAGATGTCGTGAAGGACGCTCGCTGGGAGTTCGATGCGGTCTGCGCGGGTTGGGCCGGTGATTATGATGGCGGTGGATTCATCCGGGCTTGTTGACGCTACGGTGATGCGGGAAATTTTGCGCCAGGATTTGGGGACTTCGGTGGCGAAGAGAGCGTAGGCGATGGATTGTTTTCCGTGGGCCGGCAGGTAGCCGACGCTCGGCGTATCGAACAGCGGGCCGTTCATGATGGCGTGATGCAGGCCCAGCGGAAATGGCGTGTTGCCGAATTCGAGACCGCGGGCTTGGGTGGTGCCGTTCCACGGAGATTCTTCGCGCGCGTGATTTTCTTCCCAGATGGAAATCCAGGGATAATCGGCGCGGCGGAAAACGTATCCGGCCAGAATGCCGAGCCGCCAGTTTAGGACTGCGACGTAGGTGAACTCGCCCGTGGTGCCGGCTGCGGTTTGTGTTTCGTTTTCTTCTGCGTCTACTTCCCCGCTTCCCAGCAAAACTGCGGCGTTGAATCCTTTTCCTTTGTGCACGAACGGCTGCGAGAGATCGAGAGTGCCGCCCTGCGCGGCCGGAGCATGCGGCCAGGTGAATTCGCGGTCGATCGCGAGGCCCGTTTTTTCGCCGTAGGTGGCCGGGGCGGTTTTGGATTTGGTGCCGGGGATGACCACGATGCTTTCGTTTTCTTTCAGCAGCGGCGGGCCGAAAGTGGCGTGCTGGGCCCATTGAAAATAGCGATCGCGTTTATTTTTATTGGCGACGGTTTCGCGGACCACCGCGACCGATTCGTTTTGGCGCAGCAGAATTTCGCGAGTGATGGCCAGGCCGGCGCTGGGCGCGGTGCCGCGGGTCACGAATTTCAATTCGCCATTGCGTACGGATTTTTTCGCGACCGCCCAGCGGCGATTGCCGGCTTCGGCGTGCAGCGGCAGGCCGGCGGCTTCTTCGGCGGCGGAAGGCATGCCGAAATAATCGAGACAGAGGGCGTGACCGGTATAGCTGGCCAGCGCGAGCGAAGTGGGTCCGCCGCCGTATTTCGCTGGCGTGTTTTTTCGCGTTGTATTGGTGCGGCTCGATCGTTTCCCAGGGAGAGGCCCACACCAGATTCGTATTGGCGGCGGGGCCGGCCAGCGTGGCGAAGTTGGCGAGGTGGCCGCCTCCGGTGAGCCAGTGCATTTCGATTTTGTCGTTGGCGATGCGATGGGCGGAGCGACCGCGATGACGCGTGGGACGGATGGAAACACTTTGTTTTTTCATTTGATGGCCGGCGCGAATGAATTTGAATTCCGCGTGCGGAGGCATTGTACCGTTTTTGGGCGTGGTTTTGCGTGGGAGGTGGGAGGTGGGAGGCGCTTCGCGCGAGCGAAGGTGCTTGGAGTTTACGAAGGCTCGCGCGAAAAGACCGCGCGAAAGGCTTCCCTGGCTGCCGGTCAAACATACTGGGAAAGGATGAACGCATTTTTCGCGATTGGTTTTTGGCCTCTCGGGATTTGGGGCCTCCAGCCGGAAATCAATCGCTGGTACGAAGAAAATAAGAACGAGTTTAGGCCTCGGAAGAGCAGCGCAGAGCAGCTTTAGGTGTTTCGCTTTTGTTTCGTCTTGGCGTTTGCGTTATACCGCTAGAGCTTGATTCCAATTCCGACGAAAAATGCGGATAATTGCGGGAATATTGCCGCTTGGGAGGAGTTCGCTTATGCCCGCATCGTGGAAGGGATTTCTGACGTTTGGGATGATCTCGATTCCCATCGAGCTTTCGCCGGCGGCGAGGACTGAGCGGATCAGTTTCAATCAGCTCCACTCGGTGTGCCACACGCGGCTCAAGCAGCCGCTTTTCTGCCCGGCCTGCGACAAATTCGTGGAGCGCTCGGAAGTCGAGAAGGGCTACGAATACGAGAAGGACCAATATCTTTTGTTCAAGCAGGAAGAACTGGACGAGATCGAGCCGGACTCGGCGCAGTCCATGGAAATTTTGAGTTTCGTGAAGGCCGCGGAAGTGGATCCGGTTTATTTTGACGCGTCGTATTACGCCAAGCCGGCCGAAGCGGGCGTGCGCGCTTACAATTTGCTGCTGGATGCGATGCGCAAGACCGGTTACGCCGGAATCGCCAAGGTCACCATGCACAACCGCGAAAATATTGTGATCATTCGCGCGCGCGACAATGGTTTGACGCTGCACACCATGTTCTACAACAACGAAATTCGCGCGGCGGCGGAAGTTTCGGCTCCGAACAAGGCGGAAGTGAAGGAACAGGAATCGAAACTGGCCATGCAGCTGATCGAAAGCCTGGCGGCGCCGTTTGATGCCTCGGAATATCACGATGCGTATCAGGCGGAATTGGAGAAATTGATCGAGGCCAAGGCGCACGGGAAGAAATTGGCGGTGGCGCCGCGTTCGAAGAAGGCTCCGGTGGTGGATTTGATGTCGGCGCTGCAGCAGAGCTTGAAAGGCAAGCCGGCGGCGGGACAGAAGACGCTGTTGCGCGCGGTGCCGAAGGGCGTCGAGAAAGAAAAGAAGGGGCGCAAGGCGAGCTAGTTTTTTCGCTGCGCTCGTATTGATATTTGTGTGGACGCCTGTGAAGGCGGCTTGATCGTTGCGTTTTGCAGTGCCCTCCTGAATGGTGTGCTCCGTTTTTCTTCTGGGCAAGAAGGAGATCCTTCGTCGCTTCGCTCCTCAGGATGACGGCCAAAAACGGTTTGGACGACAGGACAAGACGACTAGGAGAAGCGCAGCGGTTGTTGTGATCGAGACGCCGGGAATTCAGAAGCGAGAAGAGCGTCGGCCGTTGAAATATCGCGGGCGCTCGCGCGTATTATGGGTGGCTGAACTTGGAGGATTTTGCGCATGGCTGATGGGGCTAAGGCGGACTATGGGGTGGACGCGCCGGGCGTGATTCGGAATCTTTTGGGGTCTGGCCTCGCGGTTTTGGTTTTGTGTTTGGTGTGGCACACGGTGACGATTGGGCCGGTGACTTTTGTTTTGTATCCCAATTTGCTTTGGACTGCCGGGTCGCTCGCGGTTGGCGGCATCTTGATGCTGCTGTATTCGAAAGTCGGAAAATTTCGGCATCGCGACCGCATGCTCGATCAGGTGAAGTGGAATGGGGCGGAGCGCGTGTTGGACGTCGGCACGGGGCGCGGGTTGTTGCTGATTGGCGCGGCGAAACGCCTAACCACCGGGCGCGCGACGGGCATCGACATTTGGAATCAGGAAGATTTGAGCGGGAACAATTTGTCGAATCTCGAACGGAATATTTCGGCGGAGGGTGTGGGCGCGAAGACGGAAGTGGTGAATGTCGACGTGCAGAAGATGACGTTTCCGGACGGCACGTTTGATGTGATCGTTTCGCTGGCCTGTCTGCACAATATTTATAACGCTCCGGGGCGCGCGGAAGCTTGCCGGCAGATTGCGCGGGTGTTGAAGCCGGGCGGCATCGCGCTCATTTCCGATTTTCGGAGCATCAAGGAATATGTGGCGGCGTTTCAGGCGGCGGGGCTCGATGTGCAGCGGCTGCCGTTGGGAATGGCGACGTTTCCTCCGATGCGAATTCTTCGGGTGACGAAAGCGGCATAGTTCCCTGCTGCGGTTGACGCTCACGCCGAGTGGGAGGTGGGAGGCGCTTCGCGCGACGTGTTTTTGGGATGAGGCGCGGAAAACTTTTTGATGATCCCGCGGATCACCAGATACGCGAGCTTCGGCCAGAACCGGAGCCAGAAGTAAAACCATTCGCCGAAAAGCGATGCGCCTTCGGCGAACGAAGGTGTAAATCGTTTCGAGGTGTGCTCGTAGTAGGAGATATTTTCTCCGTCCCAACCGACTGAGAAGTGTGGCCGGTAGCGAATCCCGGAGAGCTGTGGCAGTTTCAGCCCAAGAGGCGCCGCGAGCGATTCAACAATATAGTGGGCACCCTCTTTCTCAAAAGTGACCCACGCATGCCCTGCACCGTATCTGCCGGAAGTGCCCGCTACAAATCTCGCGTCGTTGTAGTTCATTGCTAGCAACTGGCGCCAGGTCCATAAGGCAAAGTCCTCGCAATCACCGCGTTTCAATTCTTCAAAAAGTTCTGGAGATTGCCAGTAATCTCTCTGGCCGAACTGCTCCAAGTCCGAAACATATCTGCAGTCCAGCAAGAATCGCCTGACTTCAGCGAGGTCAGCGCAGATATATTTCAGGGGTTGGCTGAGAAAACGGCCGACCGGAAATGTGGGTTGAAAGCCACTTTTGCGGCGCGAATCTGGCCGGAAAACCTTGCGGCCTTCGGCGTCATACGCGTCGGGTATGATTTTGGCAATCAATTGCGTTTGTCGCCTTCGTGTCAAGATTACGACGGCGGGTTGCGCATCGATATCCGTGCGCGAGCCCGAGTTACGCTGCGGTTGTTGTAGAACGGCGACGATGGCCATAGTAGCGAATTTCTGAGAGTCGTGACACAGCTTGGATTCATCTAAGACCTGCGGGACAATACCATTCACATTTTTCAGGAGATTTCATGAGCGACGCTACGAAAGTGGCATTTATTACCGGCGGAAATCGCGGGTTGGGTTTGGAGACCGCGCGGATTCTGGGCAAACAAGGGATCACGGTGATTTTGGGTTCGCGCGATTTGAAGAAGGGGCAGGAAGCGGCGGAGAAGTTGCGCGGCGAAGGCGCGAAATCCGTCGAGGCGGTGCGTTTTGATGTGAACCAGACCGCGGACCACCAGGAAGTCTACGATTACATCGCCAAGAAATACGGCAAGCTGGATATTCTGATCAACAATGCGGGGATTTTAGATGAAGGCGGCCCGCGGCCGGGCAACATGATTTTCAATACGACCACGTCGGTGGCACAGAAGAATCTGCGAAATACTTTCGAGACTAACTTTTTTCAGCCGATCGCTTTGACCGTGACTTTGCTGCCGCTGATTCGTAAGGCGCCGGCGGGACGGATTGTCAATTTGTCCAGCGTGCTGGGTTCCTTGACGCTGCATTCGGATCCGAAGTCGCCAATTTACGATAAGAAGGCGTTTGCGTATGACGCGTCGAAGACGGCGTTGAATGCGTTTTCCGTCCATCTGGCGCAGGAATTGCGCGACACGCCGATCAAAGTCAATTCGGCGCATCCGGGCTGGGTGAAAACGGAAATGGGCGGCGAGTCGGCTCCGATGGAATTGAGTGAAGGCGGGAAGACGAGCGCGCAGTTGGCGACGTTGGGCGCCGACGGGCCGACCGGCGGATTTTTCCATTTGGGGCAGCCGTTGCCCTGGTAGGTTTTTTTTGAGGCTCGGCGTGGGGCCCGGGAGGTCGGAGGCGCTTCGGGCGGGCGATTGACGCTTCGAGGTGTAATCCGGTTCTCCTAGCCTTATTGTCTGCGCTCAACTGTTTTTGGCCGTCATCCAGAGCGAAGCGAAGGATCTCTCTTCGGTTTTGGCCCGGGCAAGAAGCCAACATCGAAGAGAGATCCTTCGTCGCAAAAAACGCTCCTCTGGATGACGGCCAACCGCGGTTTGGTTGTAGGACGATACGGCTAGGAGAAACGGATCGTTCAAACGCGAGAGGATCGTCTAAACCCGCACCCTTTGCGTGAAACAAATGCGCAAAGAGTGCGGCACCCGTAAAAGCAAAGACCTCGTCGCGCATTTGGGCGTCACGATTACAGGAGCTTGGCGAATTGAAGCTGAAAATACCGGAGGGTGCGTTCGGGGCTTATCTTTTTGATTGCGATGGCACCGTAGTGGATTCGATGCCCTTGCATTATTTGGCTTGGCGGCAGGCGCTGGCGGAATGGAAATGCGATTTCAGCGAGGAACTTTTCTACGCCTGGGGCGGAGTGCCGGTGGCGGAAGTGATCGAGCGGCTGAATCGCGAGCGCGGGTTGGCGATGCCGGTGGCCGAAGTCGAGGCGCGGAAGGAAAGTTTATATTACGAGCGGCTGCCGGAGTTGCGTCCGGTGGCGGAAGTGCTGGAGCACATCGACGCGATGTACGGGAAGATTCCCTTCGCGGTGGTTTCGGGTAGCACGCGGGAATCGGTGGTGAAATCGCTGGAAGCAACCAAGCTGATGGATAAATTTCAGACCATGGTTTGCGCGGGCGATTACGTGAAGAGCAAACCCGACCCGGAGCCGTTTTTGCTGGCGGCGTCGCGGCTGGGCGTTCGGCCAGAGGCGTGTTTAGTGTTTGAGGATGCGGAGATTGGGATTCGGTCGGCGACCGCGGCAGGCATGGCGCACGTGAAAGTGCCTTCACCGCTGGAGCGGAAGGCCCAGGCGTAGTTTTTTGTGGTGGCCTCGAGCGAATCACAATAATGCGACGCGAGAGGCGCTTCGCGCGAGCGAGGATGCTTGGACTTGACGAAGGCTCGCGCGAGAAGGCCGCGCGAAAGGTAGTGCGTCAAAGGCGTCTTTTTTTCCCGGCCCTTACGGACCGGGCTAACCTATGCCGCCCCTCTGGGGCTGGTGCGGCGCCGAATTAATACCGAAACAAAGTTAAGTTGTAGCTGTGGGATTCGACGCGTCCGGTCCAGACGCCGAATCTGGTCGCCTCGGCTGTAGGATTTATCGAATAGATCGCCTTCAGCGTGATCGGCATCTCGTCTGTGGACGGAAGTGCGGGTTGCACCTGCCAAGTTTGGTCGAAATGGATCGGAAAAACCTGATATTCGCCGGGATCGACAACATGCCTCGACGGAAAATTCATATCGAAATCGTGGTTCTTTGCCGTCAGCGTAAATTGTTTCCCGTCAGCCGTAGTCAGTTCAAATGAGATCGCTCTAAATCCCCAGGAATTCCAGTATTCGAATACCGGCTGTGGTTGTTTCGAGACATTGGTCAGGACGACGTAGAATTCCCAGGCATCGCGCTTGGACATCATGATGCTATTGTCCCGGCCCGAAACGATCGAGAGCGAAAATGGAAGGGAGGAGCTGGCTTGGGCAGTTGAGGCCGGATGCTTTTCGGGCGCGCATCCGGAGAAAAAGCAAGGAACGCAAATTACGCAGGCCAGCGCGAAGGCGCAAGTCGCAAGGAATTTGCGAGGCTTCTGGACAGCACTAGGTTTCATGGATGAGGGGTGGCACGGCGCCGCATGCGACCGTAGATAGTGACCGTCGAAAAGAAAACGCCACCGGATCGTCATCTGTTGTTGGACACCGATGGCGCGCGTGACGTTCCCGGCGAGGTTCGGAAACGCAGTAGCCAGATGAGCGGGCGCGCTGGATAATGCGACGGCGAGCAGTTGTGATATTTGCATGGAGGGGCGATTGGCGAAGGTGATTGTGGGGATGACGGTGTCGGTGGATGGGTTTGTGGCGGACGCGCGGGGGAGTGCGGGGCGGTTGTATCCGGATTTGGCGGAATTGCGCGCGACGGATTATATGCGCGGGGCGATTGCGGAAACGGGTGCGGTGTTGATGGGGCGGCGGACATTTCAGATGGCGGACGCGGATTCGTATGTGGGCAGCTACGAATTTCAGGTGCCGATTTTTGTGGTGACGCATCGCGCGCCTCGGGTGCTACCGAAGCAGGACGAGCGGCTGACGTTTACGTTTGTGACGGAAGGTTTGGAATCGGCGGTGACGCGGGCGAAGGCGGCGGCGGGGGAGATGGCGGTGACGGTGGTGGGCGGGGTCAGCGTGATGCGTCAGATTTTGGAGGCGGGACTGGTGGACGAGCTGCATGTGGATGTGATGCCGGTGTTTTTGGGCGGGGGGTTGCGGGCGTTTGAAGGGGCGGGGTTGGAGCGGGTGGGGCTGGAGAAAATCAGCGTGGTCGAGGTTGGGGCTCGGACGAGTTTCAAGTTTCGGGTGAAACGTTAGGCCGCACTGCTTTGCGATTTGACGCACGACAGGGCGGAGTTGCGGGCGTGATACGCTGCTGCCGCAGACGGTGCAATTTTATCGGGGCGAAAACGAATGGCGGAGAAGAAAGCGGATTACGGACTCGATGCGCCGGGGATTGTGCGCGGATTTTTGTTTGGCGGGCCGGCGCTGATTGCCGCTGGCTACTTCTCGCGGGTTTGGGGGATGGCGCACGGGTACGACGTTCTTTACGGGCTTAGCTACTCGATGATTTCTACTGGCGTGGTTTTGTTTGTGGAGTCGTTGCTGTTGATGAGTAGCAGCTACTACGGGAAATTTCGGGCGCGGGATTTGCTTTTGGATGGGTTGCGGTTGCGCGGGGACGAGAATGTTTTGGATGTGGGTTGCGGGCATGGTTTGCTTTTGATTGGGGCGGCGAAAAGGCTACCGCGCGGGCGTGCGTTTGGGATCGATCTGTGGTCGCAGGTGGATCAAGGGGACAATTCGCGGGCGGCGACTTTGCGGAATGCGGAGATTGAGGGAGTCGCGGAGCGCGTGGAATTGTACGACGGCGATATGCGGAAGCTGCCCTTCGCGGATGCGTCGATGGATGCGGTGGTGGCGAATTTGGCGATTCACAATATTTCGTCGCGCGAGGGGCGGCGGGAGGCTGTGGCTGAGATTGTGCGGGTGTTGAAACCTGGCGGGCAGGTGGCTTTGATGGATTTTAAGAAGGTGGGACAGTACGTGGAAGATTTGCGGGCGTGCGGGATCGCTGATGCGCATGCGTCGGGACTTATATTTTGGATTTTCCCTCCTGTGCGGATCGCGCTGGGGCGCAAACCGTCGTAAGTCGATTCAAAACGAAAGCGCCGCCTAAAGCGTGAAGCTGGGCAAGAAGGGGATCCTGCGTCGCCAAAAACGCTCCTCAGGATGACGGCCAACGGCGGGGCTGGGCGGTGTAGGAGTTACCGTCACCGTCATTTCTTGGTGCGGTGGAAGTCGTCGCCGCTTCCCTTCTGAACGCGTGGTAGGATTTTCATGCTATGAAAACCATTCTGCTGCTGATTTGCTCCAACGTTTTTATGACGTTTGCGTGGTATGGGCATTTGAAATATCGCAAAGCGCCTTTGATCGCGGCGATCGTGGTGAGTTGGCTGATTGCGTTCTTCGAATATTGTTTTCAGGTGCCGGCCAACCGGCTGGGTTACGGCGAGTTCACCGCGTTCCAGCTGAAAATTATTCAGGAAGTGATTACGTTGTGCGTGTTCGTGGTGTTTGCGTATTTCTATTTGGGCGAGGACATCAAGTGGAATCACGCGGTGTCGTTCGCGTTTTTGGTGGGCGCGGTGGTGTTCGGGTTTTGGGGCAAATCATAACCAGCGCGACGGAAACCGAAGCCTCAGGAAATCCACAACATCGAGTTTGTAACTAAGGTCCACTTGCCCGATTCTTTTTTTAGCAAGTGATAATGGCCCGTTCCACACAGCCAGCCGCAACTGATCTGCGAGTAAAACAACGCGCGGTCGTGCTTCTGATTGAAGCCAACGCGCGAAAATCCAAGGATGCCGGACGCACCCGGGTACTTGGCATAGAAAACCTGCCAGCCATCGTGCTTTTTGTTGCTGAATAAAGCAGTTTCATCCGTCTCGGACAGCCAAGACTTGGGTAGATCCGTGGGGATCGACCTGGAGAGCGGCCCCCGAATTTTGTTCTGTTCAAGAAAATCGTTCACGAGACTTACGTCGAAATCCTGCCCCAGTATCTCTTTCAGCCTTTCCTGCACCTCCTTTGGGCAATCCTCCTTCTTCGCCGCAAAGCAGGATTGGGCGGTGGTGGTGTCCAAGAAGACGAGTTGCGTTCCAGTCTGTCCCTCGCCCGGATGGGCGTTCCGCCAGTTAATAACGGCGGCGTAGACCTCGTCGGAATCAGAGGCGCCGTCGGCGGAGGTCGAAGGTTGCTTCTGAGGACAAGGAGCCGAGACGCAGGCCGCGCAACAAAGTGCCAGGAGAAAATTCTTAAACATAGTTCCTCCTCTTTATCGCTTTTAGACACCGGTCTACGAGCGAAGTTACAAAGCTTAACCAAGAACTACCCGCGCAGCGGCACGCGAATCTGCCAACGCGCCAAACGCGACGTAGTGGAATTTGGGATGCGATTACTCGGCGTTTAGTTGGCGGCGGTGGCGGTTAGCAGGGCGGTGTCGGTGTAGCCGGGTTTGGTGGTGATGTTGCTTTGCTCGCGGAGGCTGGCGAGGTATTGGCGGATGCGCGGGGCCATTTTTTCGGCGGAGATGCTGTTGCGGATCTGGATGTCGACTTTTTCGATGGGCTGAATTTCGGCCGGCTCGTGGTCGTCGACTCTGAGGAATTCGAAACCGCTGCGGGTTTGGATCACTTCGGTCATCTGGCCCTTTTCGAGTTTGAAAACCGCGGCTTCGATTTGCGGCGGCAGATCGCCTTGTTTGAATGTGCCGAGCCCGCCGCCGTCTTTGGCGGTGCTGCCCTGGGAATAGCGGCTGGCGACCTGGCCGAAATCGTCGCCGTTCAGGACGCTGGAGCGCAGGCCTTCCACTTTCGCGCGGATCGCGGCGTATTCGTCTTCCTTCTTGCCATCGGTGCTCAGCGAAATTTCGGAAAGCTCTACGCGCTCGGGCAGCGCAAAATCATTCAGGTGTTGCTGGTAATAGCGTTTGACCTCGTCGTCGGTGACGTCGAGGTGCGAGCCGACTTCGCGCTTGACCACTTCTTTTTGCAGCATCGAATTGCGCAGCGTGGTTTTGTAACCTTCCCAGGAAAGGCCGTTGCCTTCGACGCCCTTTTGCAAATCTCCAATCGTTGCTAAACCATTTTGCTGGCGAACTTCTTCGAGCTTGGCGTCGAGTTGCGATTCGACTTTGATGCCCATGTCTTTGGCGCGCTGGACCATCAGGGCTTGATCGATCAGGCCGCGCAGCAAATCTTTTTGCTGCGCCTTGAACTGCTCCTCGATTTTTTCCGGGGGGCAGGCTTTGCAGTCGTTGGTGATTTCGTCGTGAAGTTCTTGCGCGGATTTTTGGTAGGCGGCGAGGAAAATGGGTTCGTTGTTTACGGTGGCGACGATTTCTCCCGCGGACGCGGCGGCGGATTGGGAGGACGCCTGGGCGTGGGCCAGCGGCGCGAGCGACATCGCGACGACGGCAAAAGTGAGAATGAGGAGGTGATGGCGATTTTTCATGGCGCGAAGTAGTTCCCCGTTGTTGCACCACGATTGTAGCTGGAATCTTGCGCCCGTGTGCAACGCGTGTCGCACCTCCGGCGCTCTGCAGTTCTTTCATTACGTTTTCCCGGCCCTTACGGCCTGGGCTAACTTATGCCGCCCCTACGGGGCTGGTTCAGTGCCAACGCGGACACTTGTAGAGGCGCTTCGCGCGATCGCCTTCTAGCGCGATCACACCACCACGGATTCGATGGGGCGGCGGGGGCTGGCGTGGGCGGGTTGCGTGGGGTAGCCCATGTAGAAGACGAAGGTGGGTTGCCACTCTGCGCCGCCGGTTAGTTCGTTGAGGATGGTGACGCGCGTGGGCGGCTGCTCGTGGAAACGTTGGTGGTCGACCATTTCTACTAATTCGTTGCAGGGGCGCGCGGCGATGCCGCGGGAGGTGGCTAGCAGGTGGGCGCGTTGCCAGATTTGTCCGGCGCGGAGCGATTGCGCGGCGTCGTAGCGATCGCGGACGGCGACGAAGCCGATCAGTGGCGCGCTGAGCATTAAATCGACGTAGGCGCTTTTTGTGCTGCGGGCGCTGGCCCAGCGCAGCATGCGCGGGGTCATCATTTTTGCAGCGGCGTCGGCGATGGGCGGCAGGCCGAAGGCGTCGATGGTCAGGCCGTCGCGATGTTGCTGGATGGAAGACCATTTGAGGCGGAGCCAGCGTTCGCTGCTGCGCGCCACGGCGGGGTCGGCATAGATTTCGTTGTTGGCAGCGGAGCTGGCTGCGGCGATTTTTTGGCGGACGGTTTCGGCGGTGAATAGAAAGACTACCGCGTCGGGCGCGTAGGGCTGGATGTACACATGCTCGGTGGCGACGCGGCCCGGCAATCTACTTAGCTCGTCGAGAAAATCCTGCGGGAGCGGGCGGTGCGGGTCGTAGGCGGCGCGATTGGTGTGGCGATACGGAATGGCGTCGTAGAGTTCGCTTGGCGTGCGCGGTCCGGGCTTGAGATCGACCCGCGCGACCAGGCGCGTGGTTTCGGGCGAGAGATTCGGTTTCTCCGTTGCAAGATCCTGCGTCGAAGCTACCGCTTCGTCGCGCGTGACCAGACGAGAGACCGGAGCGCTAGGAAGCGGTTCGAGCTTTCCGGGTTCGTAGGTGACTTTCGCGTCGTAGCCCATCGCGGCGGCGGCCAGCAACAAATTTTCCAGCGCGCAGCCGATGCCCAGATGTTCTTCGCGGAGATACGGATCGAGCGCGCCGACGCTGCGTTGGGTATCGATGTGCAGTTCGATCGCGGTGGGCGAAACTTTGAAAATCCAGGGCTGGGTATTGTGCGGGCTGGCGGCCAGAATCGCAGCGCGTACCAGCGCCAGCGGACCATCGTGGCCATCGCTATCGCGCCAATTTTTCCAGGGTTCGTAGGCCGGGCCGGTGCCGGCGCTGAAAACGCCGGTATCGTAGGCGCGCCACACGCCTCCGGCAGCGAGCGCGACGGTGACCACGCCGGTGGCTTTCAGAAAATCTCTGCGCTGCATGGCTCACCTCACAGAAGGTATACGGGCGAGGTGCGCAAAACGTTTCATGACCCGGAGTGTTGCGGCGGCCGCTGCGACCACACTTCTTTGTAGACGTTGCCTTTGTTGTCGACGGCCACGCCGCGCAGGTCGTTGTCGTTCATCAGCTCAATCTGCAGAACCGTTCCCTTATCTCCAGTGAAAGTTCCCTGCCACATTTTCTTCCCAAGGATATGCGCGGCGAAAAAGCCCTGGCCGTAGACCGCGTCCCAGGCAAAGGAGATGTTCGGCTGCGGCGGGTAGCTGTCCGCGGCGCCGGGCGTCTTGGGGTTCACGGAATTCGCGGTCACGCCCACAAACTTTCCGTTGACCGCTTCGCCATCGGCAACGATCCAGGTTTTTATGTACTTGGTCGGCGTCCCCGCGCCAAACAAGCGCTTTTGCACTTTGACCGAAAATACCTGCGGAGGCGTTTGCGACGCCAGCGGACCTTGCACCGGGTAAAGTTTTTGGCCGAAGGCGGGGGTGGTGGTCATAGCGGTGGCAAGAACGATAAGAGCGATAACGAACTTGAGTTTCATCGGCGTTCCTTTTGCTTCGGTTAAGTAGCTCTGCGGTACACCTGAATAATGGACGGCGAAGCACGGAGAAGGGTTTCGCGACAATTCTTTCGAATTGCTAAAAGCGACGCATTGAGCCGCAAGAAATCAGTTGGAGTTGGGCGCTAGGGCAAACCTGTGCGAGCGATTATTCTTGGGCGTGGCTGACAATTATGAGAGTGCGCGAGAGGCGACGGGTGAGTCTGCGGCGACTGGGACGTCGCGCGTGAGCGCGGCGGCCCCGAAAACGACTGGGCCGGCGAGGAGTCCGGCGGCACGTCCCGTCGCTAAAGTTGCGGCGCGGGTGCGGGCTTGGCTGCGCGGTTTGACATTTCGTTCGGTGGTGAAGTGGTTGCTGATTTTCGCGGCGGCGCTTTGGGTCTTGGGCGTTTTGATGCTGGTGGGTTTGCGGTGGATCGACCCGCCAACTACTGCGGTGCATGTGGAACGCCGGCTACAGGCGTTCGTTCATGGCCGGGCTTATCACGAGCGCTACGAATTTGTGCCGCTGGCGCAGATCGCCCCGGATTTTCAGCACGCGGTGATCGCGGCGGAGGACGCGCGTTTCTACCAGCATCACGGATTCGATTGGGACGCGATCGAACTGGCCGCCGAAGGCGACATCGAGGGCGGAAAGATTCGCGGCGGCTCGACCATCACCCAGCAGCTGGTGAAAAATTTATTCTTCGGCACCGAGCGTTCGCTGCTGCGCAAAGGCGCGGAGTTTACGCTGGTTCCGGTGGCCGAAGTGGTGCTGGGCAAGCAGCGCATCCTGGAGCTGTATCTCAACGTGGTCGAGTGGGGCCCGGGGGTCTATGGCGCGGAAGCGGCCAGCCGCTACTACTACAAAACGTCCGCGCGCAGCATCGACCGGCAACAGGCGGCGAACCTCGCGGCGATTTTGCCGCTGCCGCTGAAGCGCCGCCCAGATCACATGACGCGCTACAGCGAAGTTATTCAGGAGCGGATGCGCCAGATGGGCTGGTGAGTTCGCTAAATATTGTCAGTGTTCCAGTCCTTCGCCCAATACGCCGTCAAGCCCAGCGCAATGAAGCCCGTCAGTGCGGCGCAGACCGACATCCAGCGCAAATTGTTGGTTTCCCCGATGTCGAAGAGCCTGACTCCGATTTGCACGAGAGTGCATAGAAACCCAACCTGCATGGCGACGGGCCAATTGTATGCCGCCCCGGTCACGGACAGGCACAGCGCAAGGAGCGGGCCCAAGAGCAGCGCGCCGGCGGCGGAAAAACCAAAATCGACGATTCCGCGGATGTGCAGAAAAGACCCAAGGAGAACAATGAACAGGGTGGTCAAATTGATCGAGAGCGAAATGCTTCTGATTGCAGGATCGGCGGTCAGCAGCCAGAACGCGAGACCTGAGGCTGCGATGAACAGCAGAAGAAACGTGGCGAAATTTGCGAAGGCGTCGCCCTCAAAACTCGAATAAGAGAAGTATAGGGCCGCGAAAACCAGGAGAGAGCCGCAAAAACCACCGGCCTTCCACGGGCTTCGCGGCAGAAGAAACCATTGTAGCGAGTTCAGAAGCAAAAGCGCGGGCACAAATACAGTGACAAATTCTTTTCCGAGCGCGTTTCGGTCGTGTTGAAATACGATTCCGAAGCAGAAAAATAATACAACAACCAGGGAGTACGCCCGCTTGCTCACGGACGAGGGGAATCCGGAGCGGGCACCGGAACAGGCTTATGCTCTACTCGCGCTGGAGGAATATTGAAAAAGAAAGTGATCTTCAGCATCACGGTTGAACTCGGGTAGGGTTCCGGCAACGGGCCGTAGGGTGCCGTGGCGCGAACGGCGGCGATGCTCGCGGCTTCCATTTCCTTGTAGGCCGCGCTCGTGGTCACTCCCACACCGGTGACAGCCACCGGATAGCCCTCGGCCACCGAGCCGTCCTTTTGCAGCTGAACTTGAAGCGTGACAATTCCCTTCTTCCCGTTGCTGGCTGATTCCGGCAAGTGTGCCTGCACGTTTTGCTTCAAGGATTGGATAAGTTTCGTGATGTACGGCGAAAAGTCCACGCCCTTGGTCGGAGTCACAATTTCGAGAGACAGGCCGACACGCGGCGCTGGAGCCAGCTGCTCCATTTGCGCGCTGCGCTTGGCGGAAGCGTTTAGAGTCCCTGCGATCAGGCAAACGGCAACGATGAATGACCATAACAGTGCGTCAGCGATCTTTGTCTGGCGCGAGGGCATCGTTGATCAGTGAGCCCCTTTGAGTTTTCCGATCAGCAGAAAGAGGGGCAAATACATCAGCGCGACGATGATGAGTGGCAAAACGCCGCCAATCAAGATGAGCGCAACATTTATGACGCGGAGCTGCAGCCTGTTGAAGTTCACCACCCTGCGCGCGATGGCGAGTATCGCTGCCGCCGCGAACAGAGTTCGCACAAACCACAAATTAGAAGAAAGCAGCATGCGGGTCGGCAGGGGAAGATCGATTCCTATGCTGGCGAACAACTGACTGAAGATGGGAAGTATTGGGGTGATGCCAACGGCCAGCCAGATAAAAAAGAGGCACTGCACCACAACCAGCATCCACGCAATCGGCGAACGGTTCGGCGCAGGTGATGGAACGGCAATGAAGGCGGTATCGGCCGGCGGCTGCATGGGATTTCAGGGTATTACATCACGGTTTAGTAATCACAATGAATATTTTTGATCTTGGTTGCTGACGGATGCCGCGTAACTCGGCTTCTTCTGCAGGCGCTTCGCGCTTGATGCGTTTCGTGGTGCGGGCTGCTGCGGAAAAGCGGCGGCATGGCCGCCGCACTCCATAGTGGGCTTGGCGGCTCGCAAATGCGGACGCTTCGCGATACGTTTTGCTGCGGGCTGCGCGCTTCGCGGGGCGCGGGTTATGCTCCGGGCGGTGGGATTACGCCAAGTTGAATCATTAGGCCGAGAGTGTCCATGATGATGCGGGTTTCTTTGATGCGGCCGGCTTGCAGGCGGTCGATGACCATGCCCCAGACGCGGACTTTTTTGCCGGTGGCGGGAATATTCAGAAATGTTCCGTGGTGAGTGCCGGTCCATTCGAAGCGGCTGGCGACTTTATCGCCTTCGGAAATTTGTTCGGTGATGGTGAAAACAAGATCCGGAAATCCGGCGCGCATGGAGCGCAGCGCGTCCTTCAAGCCTTCGAGCCCCGGGCCCTGGCCGGGCAGCGGCACGTGTTCGACCACGTCTTCCCAGGCAAATTGCGCGGCGACGTCCATGTTGCCCTTGTTGAGGGTTTCGTCGACGAAGGCGCGAACGATTTCGGCGTTGGATTGGGTCAAGTCGATTCTCCCGATTTTGCGAGTTCGATTATATCGATTAGAGACTGCGACGGCCTCGCTTGTTGGGGTTCCCCGCTATAATCGGGTGGAAGGAGGAGTCGATGCCTGAACGTTCCCCTAGACTCTTTTGGATCGGACTCGCGATATATGCGGCGAGCTTCTTCTTGATAGCCTTGGGGCAAACCGAAGGATGGCCCGGGAATGCAACCGCTTTTGGGTTTCTTCTGTGCATGGGTTTAGTTTTGTCTATCCGTGGGTCGAAGCGCGAAATCGTGCTGTTCCTCGGCGTTCGACCCATGTTCGGTTTCGTGTCTTGGCTATCTTTTTGATAAGTGGCTGGATCAATCCGCTTTTCCTTTTGACCGCCTTTTTTCAAATCTCGGAATTTCGGCCACGATTAGCTTCATTCCTCAAATACTCAGTAGTCGCGATGATTCCGTTTAGTTGGTTTTTTGCTTTCTATACGATCCGAACTTATCCCCGTGAAGGCCACTTTCTCTGGATATTGAGTATGTTACTGGTGCTGTTCTCTAACGAGTTAACGCCCCGCGTTTCTTGACTTGGGTTGAGTGCGGACTTAGACTTTTCTGGCCTCGCGGTTTCTTCGTTTGGCGGAGGTGGATCATGCTCCGGAATGCTTCTCGCGGTTGTTCTTGCGGCTTTTCTGTTCGGTTCCCTGCTTTGGTGATGATCGCGGCGTGTGGTTTTGCTGCGCTGGCGCTCGTGGTGGCGTGGGGGCCGGCGGCGGGTTCTGCTTTTGCGCAGGAGGCGGCGACGCGGACGACTCCGCCGGCGTATCGCGGGGTGGAGATGCGCGTGGGCGGCGTGTTTGTGACGCCGGTGCCGAATGTGCCGCTGACGGCGGTGGCGGAGATCGAATCGACGCAGACTTTGGACGATGGCTCGACCGTGACCAAGAAAACCATCAACAACATTGCGCGCGATTCGCAGGGACGGATTTACAACGAGCGGCGCGAGATGGTGGCGGAAGATTTTTCGGGCGTGCCGCCGCTGATGTCCGGGCACATTTACGATCCGACCACGCGTTTGAATACATTTTTGGATCCTTCGACGAAATTGGCGCGGCAGTCGGTTTTTCCCGGGCCCGCGGAAGCTACGGCGCAGGTGCGCGACGGAGTGGTTCCGGTGAGCTCGCGCGGCGTGCAGGTGCAGGATCTGGGCACGCAATCGATGGAAGATGTGGTGGTGCGCGGCCACCTGACCACGCACACGATTTCGGCGAAGGCCAGCGGCACCGGAAAACTGGTGACGGTGACCGACGAGATTTGGTATTCGGACGAGCTGCACCTGAATATGTTGGTGAAGCACGATGATCCGCGCACCGGGCAGCAGACGGTGACGGTGACGCATGTGAATCGCAGCGAGCCTCCGGCGGAAATGTTTGTGGTGCCGGGGGATTATAAAGTTGTGGATGAAACGCCGGCGCAGCGATAGGCGGCGAATATAAATAAGGAGCCAGGCCATGAAAAAGATGTTGGCAGTGGGTTCGGGAATTTTGTTGGCGGTGGCGGCGTTTGGAGTTGCGGGAGCTTCCGCGCATTCGCGGATTCTTCCGCAGGAAACGGCGAAACAGGACACCAAGGATGCCGGCAGCGACGTGAAGGACGCGGCGAAGAAGACTGGAAGCGCTACCAAGAAAACGGCTAAGACCGCGGGCGCCGACACCAAAGACGCCGCGAAGAAAACTGGGAGCGCTACCAAGACGGCGGCGAAGGATACCGGCGACGCCACCAAGAAAGCCGGTACGGCCACCAAGAACGGAACGAAGAAAGCGGTGAATAAGACCGCCAGCAAGACGGCGGAAGGCGCGGATAAGGTCGAAGACAAGACCGCGCCGAAGTAGTTCGCGTTTTTTGGCGCGGCGGAAGTGTTAAGTTGCGAGGCGGGTCTCCTTGGGAGGCCCGCTTTTTTTATGCCTCAGCGCGAAACGCTACGCCGAATCGGCGAAGGGCTCGATGAATTCGCCGATGCTGGGATCGTAGAGCAGGTAGGCGCCAGGGGTGGTAGAGGCGAGCCTCATCAGGCGCTTTTTGGCTTGCGAAAGGCCGGCGACCGATTCGACCCAAGTCGCGTCTTTGTCCGATGTTTTGCGGAAGATGTCGTAGGTGGCCTCGGGTTCCATAGCGCACGCTCCGTGACCGAGATTGCTGGTAAGGAAATGGTGCGCTTTGCAGGCGCGGGGGTCAAGGCGAAATCGTGCGACGGCGCCGTGGGACAGGCTGTCAGCCAGTCTGCACCGTACTTCCAGTGCGGTGTGCCTTGGGATTTCCAGTGTCGATTGGCGCGGCGCAGCAAGGCGGGTGAGGCTGCGCGCCGTGGTCCGGGCAAGAAGGAGATCCTTCGTCGCAAAAGACGCTCCTCAGGATGACGGCCAAGGGCGGTTTGGGCGGTAAGACAATTCGGCTAGGAGAAGCGGATCGTTTGGGTGCTATCGCCGCAAAGCTGGCGGTAACAACCCCGCCGCCACGTGGATCTTGCCGGCAGGGCTCTCGCTGCGACGCGACTTACAGGCGCTTCTCCCAGTCGGTGGTGTTGAACCAGTAGTTGCGGCGATTTTCCAGCCACTTGTTTACGGTGCGGGCTTCGATCCAAGAGTTCAGGAAATTCACGAAGTCCATGTCGCCGCGGCGGACGGCGAAGGCGGCGGGAAACGTCGCGAGCACTTTGGTCGAGGGGAGGTCGACTTTGTCTGGAAAAAGTCTGGCGATGATTTCGGGGCGCGGGCTGTCGGCTACGGCGCCGGCGATTTTGCCGTCGAGCAGATCTTGGAAGATGTCCGCGCTTTCGGGATAGGTTTTCAGCTGCGCGTTGGGAAACGCGTTGCTGGCGATGTCGACGGCGGTGCTGGTATCGAGAACGCCGATCAGCACGTCCGGCGAATTGAAATCGCCGAGCGTTTTGAGTTTCGCTTCCCTTTCCTTGTTGGCCACGAACGTTACCTCGACCGAATTGTAGGGCTGGCTAAAATTCACCTGCAGCGCGCGGTTGGTGCTGATCGAGAAACCCGAAACGATGACGTCGAAGCGATTGTCTTTGAGGTCGGGGATCAGGTAGCGCAGCTCGTCGGGATAAAATTCGACTTCGACGCCCATGTCGCGCGCGATTTTTTTGGCCACGTCGATTTCGAAGCCGATCAACTTGCCGTCTTTATCGTGCATGGCCCAGGGCACGATCATGGAAACGCCCACGCGCAACGTGCCGCGCTTTTTGATTTCGGCCAGGGTGTCGATGGACGAGCGCGGGGCGACGGGATCCTGCGCGGAGAGCAGGCGGCCGGCGGTTTCGGGGGCGCCGGTGACGCTGCTGCCGGCGGCGGTGGTGCCGGGGGTATTTGTGGCGCCTCTGGCGGCGCGATGCGCCTGCGCGGCTTGGGCTTTCGCTTCCGGCGCGGGCGTCTCGGCCTCCTGCCCGAAGGCCGGGACAGCGACGACGCAGCATAAGGCCAGCGCCACGGCCGCGAGTAAAATCAATGCGCGGCTTTTCGCCGGCGCTTTTACCGCCGTAAGCTTTTTCAGATCTTCTTTCAGAAATTCCATCGCGGTATCCTTTCTTCTCAGATCGTTCACGCTAGTTACGGTATTTGTTGCGGCGATTGTTGTAGCCGTCGTGGTAGCCTTCGGCGAAATCGTCTTCGTAATCGCGGGTGAAGCGATCGCTGTAGCGCTGGTAATACTGATCCATGTCATCGTCCCAATCGCGCTGGCCGCGACGGTAACCGTCTTCGTAGGCTTCGCGGCGACGCTCGGCGCGGTCGTCGTCCTTGTCGGATTTTGAGGAGGCGATGGCGGCGCCGACGATCAACCCGCCCAGGATTCCGGCCGCGACCGCGCCGCCGCTGACTCCTCCGCCGCCCCCACCGCCGCGGCCGTAGGCAAATTCAGCGCGGCAGCCGCGATCGACCCAGATGCCGCGATAGTCGTAGCCCCAGCTGTAACCCTGCGAACAGCGCGCGCTGGAAGTTTGGCGCACCAGCCGCACGCGATTTTGGGTATCGGCGCGGCAATAGCGGTAGCGGCCGTTGTTCGAAGCGCAAGTCAGGCGGCCTTCCTGCGCGTTGAGCGGAAAGCACAGCAGCGTGAGTGCGGCGACAAGGGTGAGCGCGATGTGACGGCGGAACATTTTCATAGTGCTGCTCCTGCGGGTGCGATGAACGCGAGACGGCGAAACTTTTGCGGGAACGGGCCGCTCCGATGGGCGGGAGTATACAACAAGTTGGCAACGGGAATGGTAGGGCGCAGTGCCTCGGCGCAAGTCGCCGCGAAACATGGTTCTGATTAACGAAACTGACGGCATGTCGATTGAACGCCGTGAAGGCAAAGCACGCGCGGTTCTCGCGGAGTGCGGAGGCACCCGCTGAAGGCGGGGAGCACCGCCGGCCGCTCAGGGGCACACCGGCTGCGCGACGGCTCGAACAACGTGTATGCCTGGCACGGCACCTTTCTTTTGCGGGGCACCGAGGATGGGCGGCGCGGCGTGCTGCTGGTACGAAGCGGCGGTGTTCGAGGCTGCGCGTTGCTGAGACAAACTTTTGTGGCCGGCGGTGGTCCGTCCTAAGAGGCGGGCGGGCCTCCGCACTCCGCGAGAACCTTGTCGGCCTGCGATGTCGGTGCGGATCACTTCGGCGCGAAACTGGTCTGCTTTCACGGGTGGCGAAAGTTTGGGAATTTCGTTATGTTACTTTCGGTTTTCAAATCATGTCGACACCTTCACAACCCGGAACGCCTGGCGCAGCTGACACGTCGAATGCCCCTGGCTTGGCTGCGCCGGCTGGCGCGGCTTCCCAGGGTGGCGCGGCTGGCACGCACGACACGCTCGAAACGTCGCGGCCTGGCGATGCGGTGCCGTCGTTCGATCCGAACAGCACTTTGGGGATTTTGTATGACGTGAGCCGCGAATTGACGGCCATCCTAGATCGCGGTGAGCTTTTTGCGCGGATCGCGGAGCGGGTGCGCACGGTGGTGGATTATTGCCTGTTCTCGGTGATGCTGTGGAACGAAAGCTCGGAACAGCTGGAAAATGTTTTTTCGGTGATTTACGGCGAATCGATCCCCTCGAAATTTTGCGTGCCGCTCTTCAAAGGCATCACCGGGCACGCGGCGGGCGAGCGGCGGTCGGTACGCGTCGATGACGTGCGGCTGGATCCGCGGTACATCGAAATGCCCAACGCGAAAAACGTGCGCTCCGAAATGGTGATTCCGCTGCTGCTGCAGGAGCGGCTGGTGGGCGTACTCGACCTGGAAAGCGTGAAGGTGGGGGCGTTCACCGCGGAAAACGAGCGGATGGCCGGGATTCTTTCTTCGTACGTGGCCATCGCGCTGGAAAATTCGCGGCTGTACGACGAAACGCGCGACCACGAGCAGCGTTTGCAGTCCGACCTGGATACCGCGCGCGAAGTGCAGCTGCAATTGCTGCCGCAGGGCGTGCCGGATATTCGCGGCCTGGATGTTTCGGCAAATTATTTGCCGGCGCGCGATTTAGGCGGCGATTTTTACGACGTGCTGCCCTACGGCGAGCACCGCGCGGCGCTGGTGCTGGGCGACGTTTCGGGCAAAGGCACGGCGGCGGCGTTGTATGGTTCGCTGGCGATTGGGACCCTGCGCGAAAATACCCGGAGGACCGATCGCAATCCGGCGCAGTTACTGGATGTGTTGAATCGCCGCCTGTGCGGCTCCGGCATCAGCCCGGGGTTCGTGGCGCTGCTGTTCACCGTTTTCGATTCGACCGAGAACCGTTTGTCCATCGCCAATGGAGGAATTCCCCATCCGGTGCTGGTGCGCAATGGCGAAGTCAGCGACATCCCGATCGACGGCACGCCCTTGGGATTGTTTCGCGAGATCGAATACAACGAGCACACCATACACATGATGCCGAACGACATTGTGGTGCTGGCGTCGGATGGCATCACCGAATCGATGAACGCGGCGGGAGATCTTTTTGGCGATGAGCGGCTGGCGGACGTGCTGAAGAAATTCAATGGCGACGCAGGCTCGCGGGCGAGTTCGGCGGAAATTGCCAAGGCGATTTTAACGGCGACCGATGTTTTCAGCGGAAAACCGAGCGAGCCGCACGACGATCGAACGCTGATCGTTCTGCAGTTGGCGCCGAGCGAAGCGAAAACGGTATAGCGCGCCTGCTGCAGGTAAACAATTCACTACAGGAAGCCGCGAACTACGCCTTTCCGTTGGCGGCCATCTTCACAAAATACGAATGTATCGCGGGATCTTCCGTCAATTCCGGATGAAACGTCGAGGCCAAGATCTTCCCCTGGCGCACTAGCACCGGGTGCTGCTCATACTCCGCCAGCACCTCAACTCCCGCACCCAACGACTCAAAAATCGGCGCGCGAATAAAAACCATCTCCACCGGTTCCTGGCGCAATTTCGTCGGCACCAGATGGACGTCGCTGGCCAGCTGCCTGCCATATCCATTTCGCAAAATCGAGGCATCGAGCAATCCCAACGATCCCTGCGCCGGCCCATGAACTTCCCGCGACAATAAAATCGCCCCGGCACAGGTTCCGTACATCGCGCCGCCGTCGGCTCCGAATTTCTTCAGCGGCTCGAACAATCCCTCTTCGGTCATCACCTTCAAATGCGTGGTGCTCTCGCCGCCCGGCAAAATAATTCCGTCGAGGCCCTTCAATTCCTCGGCCGTCCGCACGAACCGGTACGGGACGCCAATCCGCTCGAGCATCTTGGCGTGCGCTTCGTAATCACCTTGAATCGCCAGAATTCCGATGGTCATCGTCGTCCTAATGGTGCCCCTAAAAAATTCACGCCAAGCGGCGAATCAAACCGCTTGGCGTGCCCCACTTGACCCAAATCCGCGCGACTACCAGCCGCGCGTCTGCAGCAAATCCTTCTCGTCCATCTGCCGAATATCGAGACCCTTCATCGCCTCGCCCAATTCCTCCGAAGCCTCCAACACCGCCTTCGGATCCTTGTAATGGGTGGTGGCCTTCACAATCGCGCGCGCCCGCACCGAAGGGTCGCTCGACTTGAAAATTCCCGACCCCACAAAAACCGCCTCGGCGCCCAACTGCATCACCAAAGCCGCATCCGCCGGAGTGGCAATACCACCTGCCGAGAAATTCGGCACCGGCAATTTTCCATTCTTGGCGATCCAGGCCACCAGCTCGAACGGCGCGCCCAATTCCTTCGCTTCGTGCACCAATTCTTCTTCGCCCAGCAAAGTCAGCCGCTTCATCTGGCTCACGATGGTGCGAATGTGCCGCACGGCTTCGACGATATTCCCCGAGCCGGCTTCGCCCTTGGTGCGAATCATCGCCGCGCCTTCGGCGATGCGCCGCAGCGCTTCGCCCAAATTCCGCGCTCCGCACACGAACGGCACCTTGTAACCGTGCTTCCAAACGTGATGCTCGTCGTCCGCCGGAGTCAGCACTTCGCTCTCGTCGATATAGTCCACTTCCAGGGATTGCAGCACCTGGGCTTCGGCAAAATGTCCGATGCGCACTTTGGCCATCACCGGAATCGACACGGTGTCCATAATCTCGCGAATGATCCGCGGCGCCGCCATCCGCGCCACTCCGCCTTCCTTGCGAATGTCCGAAGGCACGCGCTCGAGCGCCATCACCGCGCAGGCGCCGGCGTCTTCGGCGATTTTGGCCTGCTCGGCGTTGGTCACGTCCATAATCACGCCGCCCTTCAGCATTTCCGCCAGGCCTACTTTCACGCGCCACAAATTATTGTTCATCAAGTCCATCGCTCGCTCCTCGCGCTGCCTTCTTGAATTTTAAGTGCTCGAAACCGTTTCCGCCGCGCCGTCTTTGGCCGCCCGCGTCCGATCTACCACTACGAACCGACCCGTGCTCCGCGCCAAAACTTTTCCCGCGGTGTCCTTAATCTCGCCGATCAACTGCAAATTCCGCCCAGCCATTCCCTTCTCGTATCCTTCCACCACCAGATCCTGATCCACCCGCACCGGCGCCAGATAGGCGATGTTCATTTCGGCGGTGACCGCCCGCAGCTCACGAAACCGGCAGACTTTCCCCATTACTTCATCCAGGACCGTAGCAATCACTCCGCCGTGAATAATTCCAAACGCGCCCTGATACTCCGCGCCCAGCTTGAAGCGCCCGATAATTTTCCGCGCTGCGTCATCCTGCTCGAACGTCAACTTCATCCCGCGCGCGTTCCCGCCCCC
>CAWKAX010000024.1:0-20165 GCA_963847695.1 uncultured Acidobacteriota bacterium
GCGGAAGGCGCTCTGTCGGGATGATGGCGCAATGCTGAGAGCAAAACAAAGGCAACGTCAAATGGCCCACC
Source organism: uncultured Acidobacteriota bacterium (assembly GCA_963847695.1). Taxonomy (GTDB): domain Bacteria; phylum Acidobacteriota; class Terriglobia; order Acidiferrales; family UBA7541; genus Palsa-295. The sequence goes on from CAWKAX010000024.1 coordinate 72, forward strand.
TGAAGGTGGCCGCTACATAGGCAGAGGCGCTGGATGGTTCGGAGGCTTTTTAGGGGGTCGGAGCTTTAGCTCCGACATCATCCGCCATTGCTAAACCGGGCTTCAGCCCCTGAGGACCGCTTCTCGTTGGAGCATGGCCACGCAACAGGACAAAAATTTCCTCAGGGGCTGAAGCCCCTCAGTCTCTGGCTCGTTTATGTCGGAGCTGAAGCTCCGACCCCCTAAACTTCACGCGCGGTGTGTGCTTTTTACCGCTACCGCAAAATGTTAAAATGGCGTTGCTCGGGCGCAAGCAGGTGGAATGCTTGGTGCCAGCCAACTTCGATCTTCACCCACCTCGGTACCTTCCGTTTGCCCCGAAGCTCCCTACGCTAATCTGCGTACACCCCGCCCTCTCTCCGGCGAAATGATTCGCAGTTTTCTAATAACGCAATCCGCGATTAGAAATCGTCGCAACTCCATCAAAACAAAGGTTCGGCATGGTTTCTAATCGGCCGGTAAAACGTAACTTTTTTACCCATTCCGCTTTTGGTGCAAAAGATGGTTTTTCTAATCGACAATTTTTGAGCAATCTCGCGCGATTAGAAATGGGGGTCATCTCCCGTGCAATCAGCGAGTTCCAAAATTCTAATCGACAATTTTTACGGCCAGGCCCATTTCCAGTTGATACACGAACCAACTGGCTTGGGAACTGTGACAAATGGCACACCGCACTGAAGTGCGCTGCAGACAGGCTGACAGGTCCTACAAAAACCGGCGCGGCGGAGGCGACCAGGTCGTCTCCGCCGCGCCGGTTGTACTGCGATTGCGACGGCCAGTTCCCTGTTACTGCGGTTTGGGCAGTTGCAGGATCATGCCGCTGCCTTGGCCGGATTCGACCTGGGGGAGCTGGCCGTTCCATTTCTCGATCAGCATTTGGCTGTTTTCGATGCGGCGCAGTTCGAGGAGCTGCGGCGTCAGCGAAGTTTGGCGGATGCGGTTGGCGTCCGATTCACCTTGGGCGCGGGTGACCATGGATTTGGCGTCGCCATCGGCTTCGGCGATTTTCTTCGCGGCTTCCGCTTGGGTGGTGGCCAGCTCGTTGCGGGCGCGTTCGGCCTGCTGAATGGCCTGGGCCTTGGCGGTGATGGCCGCGGCGATCACGTCCGGAACGCGCGGCGCGCCGATGAATCCGAACTGCTGCACGCTGACGCCGACCGGGGCGACCTTCTTCTCGATCATGGCCTGGACCTGGCTCAGGAACTCGGCCTTCTTTTCGCCGTAAATTTCTTCCACGGTGTAAGTGGAAGCAACTTCGTTGAGCGAATTGCGCACGATGTCGCGCAGAATGCCGTGCGTGAACATTTCCAGATCGGAGAACCGGTACTTCACGTAGAAGTCCGGCGCCATGCGCGGATCGATGGCGTAGGACAACGAAACGTCGACGCGAATGTCCATGCCTTCCTTGGAGTTGAAATCCATCTCCTCGTCCTGCGGATGGCCTTCGGTGACGTCGCGAGTCCATTTCACCGTTTGCACGTAGGTGGGAAATTCGAAAATCTGGGTACGCAGCGGGCTGTAGACCACCCATCCGGTGCGCACTGGAATTTCCGAAGCTCCGCGCTGGCTGCCGGCCAAATTGATTTCGACGCCGACGTGCCCCGCTTCGATGCGGGTGACGCGCACGAAGAAGGTCAGAAACAAAATGACCAGCAGTACCGCGCCGGCGCCGATGATCAGCGGTTTGTAAAAATCGTAGGTGCGGCGCGGCACGAAGTCGATGTCGCGATCGTCTTTGCCGGAATTGCCGCCGGAACGGTTATCGAAAATGGTCATAGAAATCTCCCTGTGCGGATAGGGACGCACCCGTGGACCGCGCCACGCTGGCGTTTTGGCGTTGGAAGAACGGCAACGACGCTCAGCGCCGAAGCTTAGAGGTCATGTTCGGATGCGGGGGAGAATAGCATTGAATGATTAGGGAGGAATAAGTAAACCGTAAGGAATCTGTAAGGGCGGGGGTAAGGGGAGCAGGATGAATGGATTACGGCGTGGGATAGGCTCTCAGCCTGTCTGCACTCCGGCGAAGATCGATGGCGGTCTTTCGACCGCCGCTACGACGGCAAAACCAGAAACCCCACCCTTCGCGGAAGGCGCTAAGGATGGGGCGGCCGGGAATTCGGATTCAGATGCTAGTTCACCGTGAGGGTGAAGGTGGTGGTGGAGGTGGTGCTGCCGCTGGTGGCGGTGACGGTGACTGTTGAGGTGCCGGTGGGCGTGCCGGTGGTGCCGGTGGTTCCGCCACCGCCACCTCCGCCTCCGCAGCTGGCGACGAAGACCAGGCCGAGGACTAGCAGCGCGAAGGCTGCGCCGGAGGCGTGCGCCGTGCGGGATTTCCCAGACGTGATCGACGCGCTTCGCGGGGCGAAGAAAAATGCGCCGATGCCGAGGATGAAGATCAGGCTGAGGGCGGCGGCGGTGCGCAGCGTTACGGCGTGGAACATGCCGGCCGCGAACAGTGGCGCGTGGTAATTCGCCGGGGTGTTATGGCCGGAGCCGGGACCGACGTTCGGCAACAGCTGCGCCGTCGCTGCGGTGGTGGTGATGGTCAGCGTGGAATTTGCGGTGGTGGTCGAGCCGGAAAGCGTGGCCGAGGGCGCGTTGCAGAACGCTTTGGCCGGCAAGCCGGAGCAACTGAAATTTACCGTACCGGCGAAACCGTTGGTGCCGGTGACGGTGAGGTCGTAGGTCGCGCTACTGCCGGGCGAAGAAACGGTCGCGGTGCCGCTCGATGGGCCGACGGTGAAGCTGCCGGTGGGCGAAATGCTGCCGCCGATGGCGGTGACCAGATTGGCGACGTTCATCGAACCGAGGCCGGTGGCGGCGTCGTAACCGGTTCCGGCGTTGTACTGGGTGATGACGCCGAAAGTATCGGTGCCGGTGCTGGTGGTGCAGTTCGAAGTGCCGGTCTCGCAGGGCTGGCCGTTGGTGCCGACGCTGACGTCATAAAAAATGCAGGACGAAGCGGGACTGGCGGAGGCGCACTGCCCGGCCTGGCTATTCGCCAAAGTGTAGAACGTGGGATTGATCAGGCCCTGCGAGCCGCCGGCTTTCTGATCGACCAACGCCATGACGCCGGCGAAAACCTGAGTGGAAACGGAAGTGCCGCCGGCGCCGCCGAAGGCGAAAGCGTTCTGCGAAAGATTGCAGGGCGTGCCGTTCTGGCCCATGGCGTTGTCCAACTGGCAGACGACGTAGAAGCTGCCGGTCAAAAACCCGGTGCTGGCGAACATGGAAACGTCTGGAATATAGCGGTGATTATCGGACGGAACGCCGACGCCGGTTTGCCAGGAAGGTTTGGCGTAGCCGCCCGCGCAGGTGCTGGTGGTCGCACCGGTGGGGGCGGTGCAGTTGCTGACGCCGCCGCTGCCGCCGTTGAGCACGTCGTTGGGCAGCGTGTTGTTGACGGCGGAGTTGTTGCAGTTGGCTTCGGCGCTGCTGCTGTAGCCGAAATCGGTGCCGAGGAAAGCGTTGGAGCAGGAATCGTTCCAGGTGGTTTCAGGGATGTAGCTTTTGGCCGAGCCGTTGCTGCCGGAAGTGTTGGTGGAATTCCAGAAGTTCGCGGAATTGGTGACGTCGTTGAAATCAGTGCCGCCGACGGCGACGTTGAAAGGCGTGGAGCCGACGCCGTTCACGCCGAGGCCATACTGATTCGCGGCGTCGCTATTGGTGTTCGGCAGGCAACCGACCGAGCCAGTGTCTCCGGTGGAGACGATCACGGTGATGCCTTCGGAGACGGCCTGCTGATAGAGCGTGTTGTAGAACGCATTGGCCGCTTGGCCGAGGAAGAGTTCACATTCGCCGAAACTCTCGCTCATGACCTGGGGCGAGGGATGCATGGTTTGAATGATGTATTCGGAAGAAAGGTCGCCGCCGAAAGTGACGCCGCTGGATTCCGAAACGACCAAGTCGATCGTGGCATTGCGGGCGATGGCGCCGGACCACTCGACGTCCAGCACCGCTTCGACTTCATCGCCATTTTTTCCGGGGTCGGCGCCGTTGTGGATGATGTTGGGGGTGTTGGCGGGCAAACCGAATACGCTGCGGAACTGGCTAACGTCAGTGGGGTTGATGTCACTATCGGCAACGATGGCGATGGTTTGGCCCGCGCCGTTGATTCCCGCGTTGTACAGCGGAGTGATGTTGTAGATGGTGGCCATATCCTGCGGCCCGACCGCGAAACAATCGCCGCTCTCCCCGCAGCCGCCGTTGAAGGTGTAATTGGGAGAAGGGACGCGTTCGGTGCGTCCGGTGGCCAGCGATTTGCGGAAGCCGCCGACCATGTGGCTGGCGGCGTGCTTTTGGAAATTGTGCAGCGAAACAAAACCGGAAAGGGCCGGGGCTAGCGCGGCCGGAATCTGCGGATCGGTTTGGTTGGCCCAGTGCTGCTGGCCATTCACCAGGTAGGAATGAATCGCGGTGTGGAACGCAGCCTGCACTTGCCCGGCATTGCCGGAAATTTCGATCACGTTGCGGCCGGGCGCGACGTTGTTCACGGAAAATCCGCGGGATTGCAGCCAGGTGGTGATGGAGGAGACGTCGTCATCGGCGGCGCCGAAGCGTTCGCCGAACTGTTCAGGTGTCAGCCAGTGATGATAATTCGGCGAAGTGACATCGTTCTGCTGCGCGAGGAATGTCGCCAGCGCGGCTTCCTGGGTGGCGCTGCGCTTCAGCACCAGCATCATCCGGTTCAGCGGCAGGCTGGCCGGCGCGGGGCCTTGATCGAATTCGGCGCGCGCGAGCGGATGTACGTTGCCCTTGAGCGTGACCATTTTCGATTCGTCGACCGGCTGGGTGATCATGCGGCCGGCGCCGGATTGACTGGAGCCGCGCGGGACCGCGACGAGAAGGGTGAGCAGCACCGCTGCAAAGACGCCGAGGGCCAGTGATTTGTTGCGCATGATTCTCCTCAGAGGAAGCGATTGATTTCGCAAAATTAGGGCCGTGAAATTTGGATGGTGCAATTGTCTCGCGCTGGAAGCGGTTGGTGCAAATGACACCGGACGCGGCGGAAAGCTCCGCGCCCAGAATTTGAGCATATTGTTGGATGCCACGTCACTGGATTACGTCAACTCATTGTCTAAGGATTTACTGACATATCGGCCAGCGAAAGGAGGTGCATGAGGGTGGAGTTGGTGGAGGATCGGAGCGGGACGGAAGGCACATCCGGCGGAGAGCCGGGTGCAGGCAGGCGGAGAGCCTATCCCACTGGAGATTGGCGGAGAGGCAGGAGAGTGTGTCACGAAAAAAAGGCTGCGGGATTGGGCCCGCAGCCTTGATTACACCGCGCTGAGTTTCGGGTTTGCAGTTGGGTAGCCACGTTAGCTACGGGTTGACGTGCCAAGTGCTGGCGACGAAGCGAGATCTACAGTCCGGGGCCGGGGCCGAATCCGCCGTGCGGGCCGCCGTGTCCTGCTGGGCCGCGTTCGGTTTCGAGGGCGCTGAACTTGGACTGTTGTTCCGGCGTGAGGAGCTGGTAGATGGCCGCTTCGGTCTTGGCGCGGGCTAGAGTTTCCTGCGCTTCGAAGTTGGCGATGGTGGTGGAGGCTTGTTCCATGGCGGCCGCGTCGTTGGCGTGAATCGCGGTGCGCAGCGAATCATGCGCGGTGCGCATCGCGGCGTGATTGGCCGATTTTCCGTTGGTCGCGGCGGTGGTGAGCAGATTGGTGATTTGAGTTTGCTGCGCGGTGGTTAGGGTGAGCACGGTGGTGAGGTAAGCCACGTGATGCTGCACCATGTGCTGGACGTGTTCCGCGGAATCGGGCGGCGGAGGCGGCGGCGCGGCGGTGTCCGTGGTTTGGGCGAATAGCGCCGGGGCGGCGAAAATGCCGGCCAGCGCCAGAATCATGGCTGTCTTCCTGGTGTACTGCTTCATGTGAAATTCTCCTGTGGATGTGGTGCGAAATTTTTGGACGCGAGCCGGAAACCTCGCGCCGCGCCCGTGGCGAGTGGTGGTGATGCTCGCCCGTCGCGCCGCCCCGGAACTCAGCCCGGCCCGCAGGTATAGTTCGGGCGCAGCAGTAAAAAGTTCCCGGAAATTCGCCGTGTTCCGCCGTCGCGAGGGTACGAGCCCAGCGCGAAGCGCGGGCTTTGGGCCGTCATTCTGAGCGAAGCGAAGAATCTCATCCAGTGGTGAGTGGCGCGGGCTACAACGGCGAGCGCGTCTTCGCCATTGTGGTCGTCGTGGTGGCCTGGGCGGAGGAGCAGGGATGAGATTCTTCGTCGCGAAAGGCGCTACTTGGAATGATGGCGGTTTTTTGCTGGAGTGAGGATTTTCTGCGGCGCTGCGCGCTGGATGTTTTTGTGCTGTGGGCTGCTTTGGAAAAGCGGCGGCAAGCCGCCGCACTCCAAAGTGGGCTGGGCGGCGACGCAAACGAGGACGCTTCGCGGTTCGGTTGGGCGTGGGCGGCGCGCGCTTCGCGCTGGTATTGGGAATCTACTCGTGCGGATCGGGTTCAGCCTCGGCTTTTCATTTGCACCCAACGAGCCAGGATTACCGCAGGGATAATTTCATTTCGTTGGAGGTGCGGAAGCCGAGGGATTCGTAGACGGGGCGGCCGGCGTCGCTGGCGTGGAGGGAAATGGCGGCGTAGCCTTCGGCGCGGGACCAGGCGGTCATGGTGTTGACCAGTTTTTTCGCGAGGCCCTGGCGGCGGGCGCGGGGCTCGGTGTACATGTTGACGATCCAGAGGCGCTGGGTGCGGGCTTCGCCGGGATAGCCGGCCCACGGCACGAAGACGATTCCTCCGCCAGCGACGATTTTTCCGGTGGGCGGGCGCTTCAACGCCGCGCCGGCGTCGATCGCGACTTCAGGCGTCTCGCCAAGGTCGGGACCGTCGGTGACTTCTTCCGCCAGCCATCCTTTATAGGAGCCGTCGCGGAGTGCGGCGTTGAAATAGGCGCGAGCGACCTGATCGGCGCCGTCGAGTTCCGCCGCGATTTTATGGCCCATATCCACAAACATGCCGCGACGGTGATGGACCAGGTGTTCAACGTCGGGAAGTCCTGCGGGCCGGATGGAAATTTTCATGGTGGGCCATGCTGGCGAAAATCGCCGACGCCGGGTAGAGCCAAAATGGACGATGCGCTCGAAGAGCTAGGGCGTAGCGAGCTTCTTTTGCATATCAGCAACTGTGCCCACTTGAAAATCTGGCTGAACGGTCTTGGCGATGTGCAGCGCTTTTTCGTAAGGGGCGCGGGCTTCTTCGCGGCGGCCCAGGGCGGAGAGCGCGTCACCTAGAGCTGCATTGGTGAAGGCCGAATCTGGCGCTAGGGCGACGGCTTGCTGCGCTTCCTGCAGGGCGGCCGTGGGATTTTTTGCAGCCAGGAAATTTGAGGACTTTTGGGCGTGGCTTAGTGCGGCGGCCAGGGGAATTTCGAAATGGCCTTGGAAGACGTCGATGCCGTGTTGAATGATGGCAATCGGCTGCGCGGATTTAAAGGCTTCGTAGGGATTCAGTGGGGCGGGGCCGAATTCGAAACCGTTGAGATCGCCGTCGCTGACGAGGATGGTGCCATCGACTGACGGCGGAACATCGAGCGGGACATTCAGCCACCAGAGGGTTTCGGTGGTGGGCAGCAGCTTGCAGGGAATTCCGTAGGAGGCGGGGTCGGTGACGCCTTGCGCGAAATAGATGAACCAGCAGTCCTTGATGTGATGGTCGTCGAGATATTTTTTGGTGGCGATGAGTTGCTGGGCCCAGTCGGTGTTTGAATCGCTGAGATATTTGTGGACGTTGTTCGGGCCGCCCCAGGCTTCGTTGCCGTAGGCCATGTACACCGGAAAAACCAGCAGCACGGTGATCATTTGCCAGAGGAGCAGCGCTGCTACTGGAATCCTCCACTGGTGATTGCGGCTCATCAACGCGGATGCTGCGCCTGCGCCGAGGATGTACATAAATGGATAGACGGGCATGATGTGGCGCGCGCCGATGTTCATCTGCGAGCTCATCGCGACGGTCAGGTAGATCGCCGGCGGGATGGTGAGAAATAAAATTTCGCGCCAAGGGCGGAAAATTCCGCTGAGGATGGCTCCAACGGCGATCAGCATCAGAATTAAAAATGGCAGCGTGGATTTAATGAGGATGACGCCGGGAAAATACCAGTGGGTGCCGTGGGGGTAGACTTTTCCGAAATAATAGGCGGTGTAGGCGTCGTCGACCTGCTGGATGTCCGCCATTCCATACAGATACGATTCCGGCAGCGCGTGGAATCGCGCCACCGTGCTCAGAAGTGTGGCTTCCCATGGTTTTGAAATTTGCGCGACGTAAACGCTGAGCGGAGGATTGATTTCCAGAGGCGCGGGGCGCGAATTGTAACGGAAACCGTAGAAGGCCCAGAGCACGGCGAGCGAAATTACCGCCGCGAGCGACAGCGCTCCGAGCATTTTGCCGGTGAGAGTCTTACGGCAGTCGGTCGATTCGCCGCTGGCCCGCCGCGGGTTGCGGATAATTTCGGCGACCGCCAGCGCGAGCAGCATCGGCACGATCAAGACGCCGGTGTGTTTGGCGGCGAAGCCGAGGCCGGTGGCGAGGCCGACCAGCGCGGCGCGTCCCCATGACGGAGATTTTGCGTAGCGATAGAAGGCGTAGACCGTCGCAAAAATAAAACAGGAGACGCCCAGGTCGGTGGTGACCATGGCGCCGTGCGCCAGGAGTGTGGGGTCGAACGCGAGCAGGGTGAGGGCGATGAACGCGGCAGTGGTGCCGAACATTTCGCGCGCCGCTAGAAAAACCAGCAGGCCTAGCAGTAGCGGGAAAATTGTTGCCGCGAGGCGCGCGCGGAATAAAATTCCGCGATCGATATTCCAGGCGTTGAAATCCTTTCCGCTGAGGAAGGCTTCGACTTTGAAGTTGCGGTCCTGCAGCACTGGCACGCGGAGGCCCGGCATGGCTAGGAGCGGGAGCGCTGCGACCAATTTCACCAGCGGCGGGTGCTCGGGATTTAGTCCGTAGTCGCCGCGCGTCGCGGTCATGTAGGCGGCGAAGAGATGATCGCCTTCATCCCAGCTGAGCGATTCGCCGTGGACCGAGAGCGCCAGCTGCACCCACATCGCGAGAAGCAGCGCGGCGACGCCGGCATACATATAGATGTTGCGATTCGATTTGGGCAGGTCGGTCATTCTCTCAGCATCCGCAGGGTCGGCGGTCAGCGATTCTACACGCCGAGTGTGCCAGGAAGTAGTGCAAATCGATGGACAAGCGACTTCGCAATATGCGAAGATTGACCAGTGCGAATCTTGAGCCGGAAGAAGATTCGGGACGCGGCGACCGACCATGCCGAGTGGTCGGCCTCGCTGAACGCGTGGTACAGAATCACGCGGGGCGCGGATTGGTCGAGCTTTCAGGACTTGCGGCAGACCTTTGGGAGTGCCGACCGAGTCGGCTCCTGCGTCGTTTTCAACGTGAGCCATAACAAGTGCAGACTGATTTCGTACATTAATTTTCGGAGCCGGAAAGTTTTTATTCTTTGGATTCTGAGTCATCCGGAGTATTCGAAAGGCGGGTGGAAACATGATTGTCACTGCGATTGAAAAAGATCTGCTCGACGGAGTTTCGGCGCCGAAGGTGATTACCTCCGAGGCGCAAAATGAGCGCTACCTCGCGGTACTGCTCGGACTCGAACAGAAGAGTCACCTATCGGCGGAGGAAAAGCATTTCGCCGAGTTGCTGACGCTGCTGATCGAGGCCTACGAAGAAAAACGCTTTCCCGTACGCGAATCTTCGCCCGTTGCCGTGCTGGCTGAATTGCTGCAGGCCAATGACCTGCGCCAAAAAGACCTCGCGCCGATTTTTGGCACCGAAAGCGTGGTCTCCGAAATACTGAGCGGCAAGCGCGAGTTGAACAAAACGCATATTGAGCGACTCAGCAAGCGATTCAAAGTTTCTCCCGCCGTATTTTTTTAACCTTCGGTTCAGTAAGGACGACTCATGGCCTCTGTAGCTTCCATTACCGCGCTACTGAAAAAGAAAGGAACGGAAAAGATGCGGGCGATGTATCAGCGCCATGGCATGGCGAAGGAACGGGCGTATGGCGTCAGCATGGCTGATCTGAAAATTATTGCGAAGACGATCAAGGGTGAGCAGGCGCTGGCTCTCGAGCTATACAAAACGGGAATGCTCGATGCGATGTATCTGGCGGGGATGGTCGCGGATGGCAAGAAAATGTCGGCGAAAGAATTGGACGCTTGGGCTGATGGGGCAGCGGGGTTGCACATGATTTCTGAGTACAGCGTGCCATGGGTGGCGGTGGAGCATCCTGAGGCGCGTGGGCTGGCGATGAAATGGATCGCGTCGAAGAAAGATCATGTGGCGTCGGCGGGGTGGTGCACTTATTCGGGAATCGTGGCGACGACGGCTGATGATTCGCTGGACCACGCCGAAATCGAAAAATTGCTGAAGCTTGCGGTGAAGGAAGTTCACACCGCGCCGAATCGCGTGCGCGCCAACATGAACAGCTTCGTCATCGCCGTCGGCGACTTATGTCAAGCCGCTGCTGCGCCCAGGCCAAACGCGCCGCGAAAGAAATCGGCGAGGTGACGGTCGATATGGGCGACACCGCCTGCGTCGTGCGCGTCGCTACCGAAAGCATCGCCAAAGCCGAAAAGTCCGGCAGAGTCGGGAAAACGAAAAACGATTCGCTGCTAGATTTCAACAGCCACCGAGAATGTCGTGCTTTGTTCGGCGATCTCGGATTGTAAGGAGCCCCGATGAAGAGTGCCTTGCCGTTGCTAATTCTGCTTTCCGTCGCTATGGCTATGTCGGCTCAGAAGGAGAACCCTACCCTAAGCTACAGACGCCATTACCGGGGAAGAAATTGAAATATACAGCGCCTATCTAGAGTCCTATCACTCGGAGGTCGGGCGGAAAACCTACATGTCCGACCGGACATTCCCACTCCACATCGACGATTCTGGGTCCCCCGATCCATGTATCCAAGACCTAAAGCTGTCCGCATCGGAACCTGCTCTAAACACGATTCATCTTTTGCCCCCAGAGTTGGTGAAAGACCTACCGCCTGCTGCTAGTTGACGCAAAAAAACACCAAGATCAAAGACCCGGACGACGGGATTCGTAGTCGGCCGGAGTCGACGGTTGAATACGCCGCGATGGCACCGCCTGCCAGCTCCAAACTGCACTAGATGAACCGCTGGTCAGCGATACCATGCGCGATACTTACATGTCCGAAACGCTCGCGATTGAGATCGAGAACGAACTCGCGCCGCCAGCTTCGCGCGGTGCCAAGCTTCCCCGCAGCGGCGGCGGGTTTCAAACGGGCCGGATGTATCGCTGGAGCGAAGAATACGTTAATGCCAGTGTTAGTCGCGGAGGGGTGGTTTGCACGCGACCGCAGAAGTGCATTTACAATTCGACAATTCAATTCAAGAAAAAACAATGCGCTGCGCTGATCCAGCGCACCGGACCGCCGGGTCTTTAGTTCAGCAGGAACTGCTCGATGAAGAGGATGGTGGCGTAGAACTGGTAGTCGACGTTTTTCTTTTTGCTGAAGCCGTGGCCTTCGTCGTTGGCCATCAGGAACCACACTGGGGTGCCGTTTTTGCGGACGACGGCGACCATTTGTTGGGCTTCGGTCCAGGGGACGCGGGGGTCGTTTTTGCCCTGAATGACGAAGAGGGGCTTGGTGATTTTTGTGGCGTTGTTGGCCGGCGCGATTTTTTCGAGGAAGGCGCGCATTTTGGGGTCGCGTTCGTCGCCGTATTCTACGCGGCGCAGATCCTGGCGATAGCCTGAAGTATTTTCCAGGAAGGTGACCAGATTCGACGGGCCGACGATATCGACCGAGCAGCGAATGCGGTCGTTGTAATTGGTGGCGACGGCCAGGGTCATGAATCCGCCGTAGCTGCCGCCGGTGATCAGCACGCGGCTGGCGTCGAGATCCGGCTGCTGGGCGATCCAATCGAGCAGCGAGTTGATGTCCTTGTAGGAATCCTCGCGCAAGAATCCGTTGTCGAGCGCCAGAAAAGTTTTGCCGTAGCCGGAGGAGCCGCGCACGTTGGGCATGATCATGGCGATGCCCATCTCCGCGGGATAATAATTGTAGCGGCCGAGAAAATAGGGGCGGAACTGGCCTTCGGGGCCGCCGTGGATGTCGATGATGACCGGGCGCTTGCCGGTGAAGGTGGCGGGCGGCTTGAAATAAAAACCGCTGATTTGTTTTCCGTCGAAGGTCGGCCAGTGAATCAGCTGGGCGTCCGGAAAATTCGCGGGATTCACGCCGCCGGTTTCGCTGTTGGTCCAGCGTTCGACTTTGCCGGTGGCGACGTCGAGCGAATAGGCATCGGTCACGTCGCGCGAGCCGGTGAATCCGAAGGCGAGATCGCGGCTGTTGGGATGCCAGCTCAATCCATAGACGAGGCCACCGGGAAATTTCGGAGCTGGTTTTTCTTTGCCGGTTTTAGTGTCGAGCAGATGCAGCACGCCAAGGCCGTCTTCGTTGCTGGAGAAGGCAAGCGTCGCGCCATCGGGCGAGAGGTCGAAGCCCTCGATGTCCCAGTGAATGGCGTCCGTGAGATACGTATGTTTTTTGGTGGCCAGGTCGATGTAGGCCAGGCGCTGAAATTCTGAATCTTTGTCGGTGGTGACGTAAATTCCCTTCCCGTCCTTGCTGAATTGGGCGGCGCCGTAGGCGATTTGTTCTTTGCCGCCCTTGGGCGTCAGCAGAGTTTTCTCGCCGGTCGCGGCATTCATCAGCCAGAGATAGGATTCGTTGGCCGAAACATATTCCTGGACCACCAGTTGCGAATCGTCGGGCGACCAATCGGCCACGGCCCAGCCGCCGCCGCTCAGTTGCGCGAGGATGCGATTGGTTTTGGGATCGTCGGGGCGCGCGGGCTCGGTGAGCCAGATGTCGGTGTCGTTGCCGGAGCGGCGGGTGGACGAATAGGCGATAAATTTCCCGTTCGAAGACCAGTGTTCGTCGGTGTTGCGCGATTTTCCGTCGGTGAGCAGGGTGACCTTGCCGCTGGCGTTGTCGTAACGGTAGAGCTGATAAAATTCGCCGCCGCCGATGTCTTTGCTGAAAACGAAGAAGGAGCCGTCGCCTTTGGGCGGGTAGTGGGCGGAAGTTACGTTGTCGCGGTAAAAAGTGAGCTGATAGCGTTCGGCGCCTGGCGCGGTGACGCGATGGATTTGGAACGTGTCACCGAAACGGGTGGAGACCAACATTTCGCGGCGGGTTGGGTGCCAGGACGTAAACGTCGCGGAACGAAAATTCGTATAGCGATCGGCTTTTTCGGCGAGTGAGGCTGGGATTGGCGGGATGCCTTCGACGACTAGGTTTTCGTTGGGCGCCACTACGGCCTCCTGGGAATTTTTGGGTGCGGGTTGCTGGGCTGAGGCTGGCGCGCTGGTCGCGAGTATCGCGGCGAGGAGCGGTACAGCTAGCGCGGGCGCGAAGATCCGGGTACGAACAAATTTTACCGGAGATTGGCGCATGAAACCTCCTGAACGGTGGCGCGAAGTTCGTTGATGAGAGCCGGCGAGGAAGATATGTCAGGCTGGGTTGGGCGTCAATCGAAGAGAGAGGCAGTGCGAAAGCAAATGAAGGGATGTGATCTGGTTAGCTGCGGGGCAAGAAGGAGATCCTTCGTCGCGAAGGGCGCTCCTCTGGATGACGGCCAAAGGCGGTTTGACGGTTGGACTGAGAGGCTAGGAGAAACGGATCGTTTGGCCGGTGGGGCGACGATTAAAGATTTAGCACGGAGAACACAGAGGAAAGGATTGAGGGCACGGAGACGGCTGGGACGCGCTTCGCGCTGGAGAAGTTTTCGGGGTGGGCGGCTTTGGGTGCGAGCTTCTCGGGTGATGAAGGTTTGTGATATGGATTCGTTTAAACCCCACGTCGCCGACGGGGTGCGCTGAGCAAGCGGCAATCGATAATCGAAACATTGGAGGATGCATGCAAATATTCTCGAATCCGCGCTTTCTGGTTGTTTATTCCGCAGTGGTGACGGCGGCGTTTGCGGTGACGCTGCTTTGCGGGTTTGCCGCGGCGCGCAGCCAGAGCTTTGACGTGCTGCGGGTGCATCGGATCGATTTTGTGGAGCCGGACGGGACGCCGCGGTTGATCATTTCGAATCGCGAATCGTTTCCCGGCGCCTACATGCGCAACAAGGAATATCCGCGGCCGGATCGTCGCGACGCGGCCGGAATGATCTTCATCAACGATGAGGGGTCGGAAATGGGCGGGCTGATTTTCGGCGGGTTGAAAATGAAAGACGGCACGATTCAGAATCACGGGCACCTGAGTTTCGACCAGTACGAACAGGATCAGATTTTCGCGATCGATTCGGGCCGCGAGGATCAGGAGAAATTCTCCGCGCTGAAAATCGGCGAGCGTGGCGATTACCCGATTCAGCAGGCCTATGACGAAGGCCTGCGCATCGACAAGCTGCCGGAGAGCCAGCGCGACGCGGAGTGGAAGAAATTCTTCACGACGCATACGGGCGACGCGAATCGGATTTATTTGGGGCGCGCGGCGGATAAATCGGCTTCGCTGCAACTGAAGGACGCGGAGGGAAACACGCGGCTGGCGATGCGCGTTGATGCGGCGGGAAATCCGGTGATTCAGTTTTTGGATGCCGATGGGAAGGTGCTGAGGGAATTCACGGCGACGGAGAAGACAACGGCGGAAGGCACACCGCACTGAAGGTGCGGTGCAGACAGGCTGAGAGCCTGTCCTACGGTGATGGGCGGCGAAGGATGGGGCACCCGGAAAAGCGGCGTGTATACTGAGGCTCGATTCCCTTCTGCGGAAAATTATGCTGCGGCATATTCTTACTTACGGTTTGATTGGCGGCGTTCTGATTGTGGTGCTGGCGCTGTCGGAATATCGATTCATGGTGATCGAGCATTCCGTCGAAATTTATGGCGGTTTGGTGGCGGTGACGTTTGCGGTGCTTGGGATTTGGCTGGGGTTGAAGCTGACGAAGACGCAGGAGCGCGTGGTGGTGAAGGAAGTGCCGGTTGAGGTGCCGGTCGAGGTTCGGGTTCAGGTGCCCGCCCTGGCTTCAGTCAACGGTACGGCGTTGCCGTTTGTGCGCGACGAACGTCGGCGCGAGCAGCTGACTATTACGCCGCGCGAGATTGAGATTCTGGAATTGATTGCGCAGGGGCTTTCGAACCGCGAGATCGCGGAAAAACTTTTTGTTAGCGAAAATACGGTGAAGACACATTCGAGCCGGGTATTTGACAAGCTGGGGGCGAAACGCCGGACCCAGGCTGTGCAATTCGGTAAGGAATTTGGACTTTTGCCCTAGCCTGTTCCCCCTGAGCCCTCGTCGCATCACTCGAACGCATGATTTTTCGTTATTTTCGGCCGCCGGGGGCAAAATCATCCGAAAGGATGACGACAAGACCCCGGTCCGGCGCTTATCTTGCCCCTCGCAAACACTTTTGAGTTTTGGGAGACCGCGATGAAGAAGACGATTTTGACGTTCGGCATCATTTCCGGCGTGCTATCGGCGGCGATGATGACCGCGACCGTGCCGTTCATGCACAAGATTAGTCCGGCGCGCGGGTTGATTTATGGTTACACCTGCATGGTGCTGTCGTTTTTGCTGGTGTATTTCGGGATCCGGTCGTACCGGGACAATTTGGGTGGGGGGCACATTACTTTTGGGCGGGGATTTTTGATTGGGATTGCGATCACTTTGATTTCTTGCATGTTTTATGTGGGGACGTGGGAAGTGATCTTCTTCAAGTTTATGCCACATTTTATGGATGACTATGGGGCGCACATTATTGCGAAGATGCAGGCGTCGGGGGCTAGTGCAGCGGCTGTTCAGGCCAAGGCTGCGGAGTTGGCGAAGCAGGCGCAGGATTACAACAATCCGCTGATCAATATGGCTTGGACTTTCATTGAGCCGTTTCCGGTGGGATTGCTGATTACGTTGATTTCGGCGGGGATTTTGCGAAGGAAGGAGCAGCCGCAGACGGCTTCGGCGAGTGCAGCCCGGGTCACGACGGCGTAGTTGGTTTGCAGGGTGCCCCACCCTTCGCTGATTTTGCGAAGGGTGGGCTTTTGATTTGCTGCTGCGAACGCTGCCGACGCGCTTCGCGCTGGAAAGTTTTGTGGCAGGGGCTGCTGCCGCAAAGCGGCGGCAGAGGCGCCGCACTCCAAAAGTTTTTGGCGGAGTGTTTGATGCTGGAATTGGACGTTCGCGCGCCTCTGACTTCACTACGGAGGCGCGCGCTCGACGTTTTGGCCTGCGCGACTCGTGACTGGATGAGATTCTTCGCTGCGCACAAAATGACGGCTATCAGCCAGTATCGGCGATCCGAAAAGGCTGTGTTGAGGCTTGGTCTGGACTTCCACCTGAAAAACCTGCGGTCCGCGTAATACTCCATTCATTCTAGGGTTTTAGAATTGGGTTCGGTCACCGGACGTGTCATCATTCGTGCGACTGTGCGGGCTTGGAGGTTTTTATGGCTAAGGGTTCAGCGGCGAAAATGGCAGCGAGCAAGAAGACGGCAGCTGCAAAGAGCAGCGTGGATACGAAGGCGGCGATCGCGGAGCAGCCGACCAAGCCGGCGGCTGGCGCTGCGCCGGCGCGCGGAGCTGCTGGCGATGCGCGTGGGCCGCTTTCTGCCGATGAATTGCGGAAGATGAATGCGTATTGGCGGGCGGCCAATTACCTGAGTGTGGGGCAAATTTATTTGTGCGGCAATCCGATGCTGCGCGAGCCGCTGGAGCTGCACAACATCAAATCGCGGTTGCTGGGTCATTGGGGCACCACGCCGGGGCAGAATTTCATTTACGTGCATATGAATCGCGCGATCAGGATGCGCGATTTGAATATGATTTATGTGGCCGGGCCGGGGCACGGCGGGCCAGGGCTGGTGGCGAATACGTATTTGGAGGGGACGTACAGCGAGGTTTACCCGAATATTCCGGAAAGCTTGGAAGGTTTGCAGAAGTTGATGAAGCAGTTTTCGTTTCCGGGCGGGATTCCGAGCCACGTTTCGCCGGAATGTCCTGGATCGATTCACGAAGGCGGCGAACTGGGCTACGCGATCGCGCACGCTTATGGCGCGGCGTTCGACAATCCGGATTTGATCGTGACCTGCTGCGTGGGCGACGGCGAATCGGAAACGGGGCCGGCGGCGGGAGCGTGGCACTCGAATAAATTTTTGAATCCGGCGCGCGACGGCGCGGTTTTGCTGATTTTGCATTTGAACGGCTACAAAATCGCGAACCCAACGATTCCTGGGCGCATGAGCGACGAGGATTTGACGCAGCTCTATACCGGCTACGGCTATAAACCGTATTTCGTCGAAGGGACGGACCCGGGAAAAGTGCATCAGCAGATGGCGGCGACGGTCGACACCGTGCTCGACGAAATTCGCGCGATTCAGGATGAAGCGCGGGCGCACGGCGCGAACAAATCTCCGGGGATGCCGCGCTGGCCGATGATCATCATGCGCACGCTGAAGGGCTGGACCGGGCCGAAAGTGGTGGATGGCAAACCGGTGGAAGGCACCTGGCGCGCGCATCAGGTGCCGGTGACGGATTTTGAAAAACCGGGGCACTTGAAAATCCTGGAAGACTGGATGAAGAGTTATAAGGCCGAGGAATTGTTCGATGAAAACGGCACGCTGCTTCCGGAATTGAAGGAACTGGCGCCGAAGGGCAATCGGCGCATGGGCGCGAATCCTCATGCCAACGGCGGCATTTTGCTGCGCGATCTGGTGATGCCGGATTTTCGGCAGTACGGCGTCGCGGTGCACCAGCCGGGCAGTGAGGATGGCGAAGCGACTCGTGTACTGGGAACATTTTTGCGCGATGTAATGAAAGCGAATCTGGAATCGGCGAATTTCCGGGTTTGGGGGCCGGACGAGACGGCGTCGAACCGGCTCGAAGCAATTTACGAAGCGTCGCCGAAAGTTTTCATGGAGCCGCTGCTGGCGACCGACGAATACCTCAGCGAAACCGGTCGAGTGATGGAAGTTTTGAGCGAACACATGTGCCAAGGCTGGTTCGAGGGCTACCTGCTGACCGGGCGGCACGGACTTTTTTCGTGCTACGAGGCGTTCGTGCACATCGTGGATTCGATGTTCAACCAGCATGCGAAATGGTTGAAGGTGACGCGCGGGATTCCGTGGCGGCGGCCGATTTCTTCGCTGACGTATTTGCTGACGTCGCACGTGTGGCGGCAGGATCACAACGGGTTCACGCATCAGGATCCGGGATTCATCGATCACGTGGTGAATAAAAAAGCGGACGTGGTGCGGGTGTATTTGCCGCCGGACGCGAATACTTTGCTGTCGGTGGCGGATCATTGTTTGCGCAGCCGGAATTACGTCAACGTGATTGTGGCTGGGAAGCAGCCGGCGCCGCAGTATTTGGATATGAACGCGGCGGTGGAACATTGCACGGTGGGGATTGGGATGTGGCCGTGGGCTTGTACGGACGCTGGGGTGGAGCCTGATGTGGTGATGGCTTGTGCGGGAGATGTGCCGACGCTGGAAACTTTGGCGGCGATTGATTTGTTGCGGCAACATTTTTCGGACATCAAGATACGTTTTGTGAATGTGGTGGATTTGATGACGCTGCAGACTCCGGCGGAGCATCCTCACGGGATCAGCGATCGCGATTTCGATTCGCTGTTTACGATCGATAAGCCGGTGATTTTTGCGTTTCACGGTTATCCGTCGTTGATTCACCGGCTGACTTACAAGCGTACGAATCATGCGGGCCTGCACGTGCATGGGTATAAGGAAGAAGGGACGATTACGACGCCGTTTGATATGCCGGTGCTGAATGAATTGGATCGTTTTCATTTGGCTGGGGATGCGGTGGATCGGATTCCCCGGCTGCAAAAGGTGAGCGCGCATTTTCAGCAGCATCTGCGGAATAAATTGTTCGAGCATAAGCAATATATTTATGCGAACGGCGATGACATGCCGGAGATTAAGAATTGGAAGTGGCCTTATGCGGTGACGGGAGATTAGCGACGAGCGCTGGCGCGGCTGAAATCGAAGAGAGATCCTTCGTCGCGAAAGGCGCTCCTCTGGATGACGGCCAAGGGCGGTTTGGACGGTAGGACTGGACGGCTAGGAGAAGCGGGGCGTCTAAACCCGCACCCTTTGCTGGAAAACGCAAAGAGTGCGGCACCCGCAAAGTCAAACCCACACCCGCACTCGCGCTGACGGTACGCTGAACAGTTATGAAAATTTTGGTGCTCAATTCGGGGTCTAGCAGCTTGAAGAGTTCGCTGTTCGATTTGGCGGCGCCTTTGCCTTCGACGGCGCCGGAGCCTTTGTGGCAGGGCGAGATTGATTGGTCGGGTGGGGATGCGGACGTCAAAATTTCTACTGCTTCGGGCGTTAAGGCGAAATCGAAAATAAAGGTGGCGTCACGCGAAGAGGCCACGCGTGGATTGCTTGCTACTTTATGGACTGGGACGACGAAAGTGATCGGGTCGGCTGCGGAAATTGAGATGGTTGGGCATCGGGTGGTGAATGGGGGGCCGGAGCATCGCGAGCCGGCGTTGATCGACGCTGGGGTGGAAGCGGCGATAACCGCGGCGGTGGCTTTTGCGCCTTTGCACAATCAGGCGGAATTGGATGGGATTGCGGTGGCGCGCAAGGTGATTCCTGGCGTGCGCGAAGTGGCGGTGTTTGATACTGGATTTCATCGGACGTTGCCGGCGGCGGCATACGTTTATCCCGGGCCTTATGAGTGGTTGGGGAAAGGGATTCGGCGGTATGGATTTCACGGGATCAATCATGGATACATTGCGGAGCGGGCGCCGCAGATTTTGAAGCGTGATGTGCGCGGTTTGCGGATGGTGAGTTGCCATTTGGGGAATGGGTGTTCGCTGGCGGCGATTCGCGATGGCGCGAGCGTGGATACGACCATGGGATTTACGCCGCTGGAAGGATTGATGATGGGGACGCGGTCGGGATCGGTGGATCCGGGGATTTTGACGTATCTGGCGCGCGAGGAAAAAATATCGGGCGGGGATTTGGATAATTTGCTGAATAAGAAGTCGGGGCTTTTGGGGATTGCGGGATTTTCTGGAGATATGCGGGAGAT
>CAWKAX010000025.1:0-89357 GCA_963847695.1 uncultured Acidobacteriota bacterium
AGTTTAGGTCGCCGTTTGCCGGCAACTTGTTCAGATCGTCGAGTAGATTGGCAACCAGCGCACTGCGGTCACCCAATTTTTGTGCCTTCTGCAAGATGGTTCGGGCCTGAATCCGGTCTTTCCCGGCTGCTTCGGGATCGGTCAAGGTTGCAGCGCGAGCAATAAGACCCTGCGCGAGCCCTTCAAGAACATTGATATCGTTGGGAGTCTTTGCAGCCAAGTCTGCAAAGAGTGGCAGGGCGACGAGCCACTTTTGCTCTTTGCCGAGGTTGACGGCTTTGGCTCGTTCCGTCGCGTAGTCGTCTCCTGCTGGCTCTTGCGCGCTGACGATTGCAGCCGCGGCGAAGACCGTGAGTGCAGCGACCATGAGGCCAATTCGAACCTGGATGTGCACAAGTCTCCACAGCAGATTTGGCGATTTAATCATTTGAGCGGGACTGCTCAACGCTGAGACTGCGAGTACACGCGGCATGGCGCAAAACTACTGGAAGTTCGCCGTTGCGTAAATAGTTATTCACGTAGATCGTTGATTAAACCACAACGTTCCGATTCGTTTTTACAGTCGAACCGCCGGCACATCGTGCGGTCTGCGTTCGGATGCTCTTGCGGCGCGCGAACCCCGGTCGAGGGTCGATTTACCGAATTTCGTCAGGTTTCGATACAATAGAAGAGATATGACACAGAAGCGGCACAAGACGGTGGGCGTCAAGGTGGGCAAGATCCAGGTGGGGGGCGGCGCGCCGGTGGTGGTGCAGTCGATGACCAACACGGATACGGTGGATATTGCGTCGACGGCGCAGCAGTGCCTGGAGCTGGCGCAGGCTGGGTCGGAGCTGGTGCGCATTACGGTGAATATTCCGGAGGCGGCGGCGGCAGTGCCGGAAATCAAGAAGCGCCTGCTGGATGCGGGATGCGATGTGCCGTTGATTGGAGACTTTCATTACAACGGGCATGTTTTGCTGACGAAGTATCCCGATTGCGCGAAGGCGTTGGATAAGCTGCGCATCAATCCAGGAAATGTGGGCGCGGGACAGCGGCGCGACGAGCAATTTTCGACGATCTGCAAAGTGGCGCGGGACAACGGTAAGCCGGTGCGGATTGGCGTGAACGGCGGGTCGTTGAATCAAGAGTTAGTGATGAAGAAGATGCAGGAGAACACCGACCTGGATCTGGGCAAGACCTCCGAAGAAATCATCAACGAATGTATGGTGCTGTCGGCGCTGCAGTCTACGGAACTCGCGCTGGAAAACGGGCTGCGTAAAGATCAGATTATTATTTCCTGCAAAGTTTCTCGGCCGCACGATTTGGTGGCGATTTACCGGGATTTGGCCTCGAAGACTGAGCAGCCTTTGCATTTGGGATTGACCGAAGCGGGGATGGGCGTGAAGGGTCTGGTGTGGTCTTCAGCGTCGATGGGAATTCTGCTCGACGAGGGTATCGGCGACACGATTCGAGTTTCGCTGACGCCGCGGCCGGGCGGAGATCGTCGCGACGAAGTTTATGCAGCGTGCGAATTGCTGCAATCGCTGGGGCTGCGTTCGTTCGCGCCCAGTGTGACGGCTTGCCCGGGTTGCGGGCGAACTACCAGCACGACTTTTCAGGAACTGGCGGAAAGCATTCAGGGATACATTCGCGACAAAATGCCCGAATGGAAGCGGCACTACGAAGGCGTGGAAGAAATGAAGCTGGCGGTCATGGGCTGCATCGTGAACGGCCCGGGCGAATCGAAGGCTTCGAATATCGGAATCAGCTTGCCGGGAACGGGCGAAGCCCCGCGCTGCCCGGTGTACATCGACGGCAAGCATTTCAACACTTTGGAAGGAACGTACGACGAGCTCTCGGCCGCGTTTCAAAAATTGGTTGAGGATTATATTTCCACGAAATACCACAAGCGCGAGCATCCGCTGGCGGAAGTAGGCGTTTTGAATCCCGCCGCGCAAAAACCTTCCTTGCGAGTCTTGGCCTAGTGACATAGCGCGTTCCGGTACATTCGCGCGCTATTTTCTTAGGGCTGCTGTGCTCACTTTTTTCCAGATCAGATCTTCGTTGTTTCGCCGGTCGATCAGTTCGCTCACGTTTCCTCCGGGGCCAGCGGGGAACAGCACTCGGCCTTCGACACCCTTCCTGAAATAAACTCCCGGCGCCTCTGGTATAAGTTGTTCTTTGGGGTGTTCGCCGCGCTGGCGAAATAACTGCTGGCCATCGGTCGAAATCACGAGCGTGTTTCCCGGCGCGAGTTCGTAAGTTCCCGCATAGGCTGCGAATTCTTTCGGATTTACAGTGCCGGGCGCGGGGTCTTCGTAATAGCGCAAGACCTGTCCGGCGACGATCTGCCACTGGCCCTTGCGCAGCAGCCAGGTATCGGTCTCGTGATAACGGGCGTGCAGTTCCCTGCCAAACACAATTTCGGACTCGTCTTCGTCGTAGCTAAGGATGGCGGTGCGGCCGGAGATGACGCTATGCGGATTGACGACTTTGATGGTGCCCGAATAACCCGATGGGAGTGGAGTGAGGTCGGCGACCAGCGCGGCTTTGTCCATGTTGCGGCCTTTTTCATCGAAGTACATAGCGTCGTCCGCGAAATACTTCTGCCACGGCACCTGGTTGCCAGAGGCTACAGAATCGAAAAGATCCTGAGTGCGGCGAACCAGCTCGTCCTGAGAAATTGAATTGCGGCGGGCGCAAGAAGTGGCGCAAAACAGAATGAATGCGAGCGCAAGAAATCTGGTCAGGTTGGTCATTCCGGCAGGTCTCCCTCAAACGTGGTTGTTCCGACTCGTGGATTTTGGCGAAGTTAGCAACAAAAAGCTATTCGTGACGAAGAGCGGCGAGCGGATCGGTCCTCATGGCGCGGCGCGCGGGAATGTAGCTGGCGACGAGGGCGACGGCGATTAGTATCAGCGAGACGCAGGCAAAGGTCAGACCGTCGGTGGGTTTCACGCCGAAGAGCAGACTCGCCATGGTCCGGGTCAGAGCGATGCCGGCGACAATGCCGACCGCGATTCCGATGACGGTCGCGCCAATTCCCTGCTTCAAAACCAGCCCGAGAACATCGGCAGGCTGGGCGCCGAGGGCCATGCGGATTCCAATTTCGCGCGTGCGCTGCAAAACCGTAAAGGAGATGAGGCCGTAAAGGCCGATCATCGCAAGGGTGATGGCCAGCGTGGCGAAGCTGCCAATCAAGTACGAAGGATAGCGGCGCAGAAATACGGCGGGAGCTTCGCTGGTGTACAGGTCCATCGTTTTCGGCTGAATCAGGGGCAACTGGGGATCCATTTCGTGAAGAGCAGAGGCAGCGGTGCCGATAAATGCGGCGGGTGAACCGGCAGTGCGCAAGATGTAGGTCATGTAAGTGGAGGGACCTTGATCGTTGGGATAGTAAATGACGGGCGGAGGCGGCTCGGCGAGATCATCCTGGGCCACGTTGGCGATGACCCCGACAATCTGGCGATAGGGTTCTTTGGAGTTGAAGGTGAAACGGGTGCGTTTGCCGATGGGATCTTCATGCGGGAAATATTTCTTGACGAAGGCTTGATTGACGATCACGACGGGAGTCGAATCGATTTGATCGGTGTCGGCAAAAAACCGGCCGTCGACCAGAGGAATTTTCAGCGCGGAGAAATAGCTGGGGGCGGCGGTGATAATGTCGCACTCATCTTCTTGGCCAGCGGCGGTGGGCCGCCCTTCGACGACGAAGCGAATGGTTCCGTTGGAGCCGCCAATAGGAAGAGCGGTGGTCATGCCGACGCTTTCGATTCCCGGAATGCTCGCCAATTTTCTGGTGAATTCGTGATTGAAACGGATGGCCGAGGGATTGTTTCCGGGATATTCCTTCTCCGAAGGATAAGAATCGTCGGGGAGATTTACCGAGAAAGTTAGAAGGTTGCGAGGATCGAAGCCCGGATTCTGGTGCAGCAGGCGGTGCAGGCTTTGCAGCATGAGCCCCGCTCCAACCAGAAGCACCAGCGAGATGGCGATTTCGGCGATGACCAGGCCATTACGGAGACGAGCTTGTCCGGCGCTGGTACCGGCGCGGGATTCGTCTTTTAGGGCTTCGCCGACGGCGGTGCGTGACGCTGCGATTCCCGGCGCCATGCCAAATAGAATCGCGGTGAACAGAGCGACGCCAGCGAGAAAGGCAAGAACCATTCCATTGGCCGCGGCGGTGCGCAAGTTGGGCAGTGTCTGCAGCACATTTTCCGGAATGGCGGCAATGAGTGCGTTGACGCCCCATTGAGCGGCCAGAAAACCGGCGAGCGCGCCAGCGAGCGCCAGTAAAAGCGATTCGGTAAGCAACTGTGCGAATAATTGGCCGCGAGTGGCGCCGAGAGCGGTGCGAATGGCGAATTCTTTCCGGCGGCTGACCGAGCGAGTCATCATCAGGTTCGCGACGTTGGCACAAGCGATCAGCAGTACGAACCCGACGGCGCCGAACATGATGAAAAGAAGCGGCTCGATCTTGCCGACGATTTTGTGGCGCAGAGTACCCATGGCGACGAACACGGAGCCGTCGAATTGGGGGTAGGCGCGGGCGAGTTGCCCGGTGATATCGTCCATTTCGGCTTGGGCTTGCTGCATGGTGACGCCGGGGGCCAGGCGGGCGACGACATTCAGCCAACGCAGGCTACGGCGGGTCAGCAGGTCTCCGGAGGCGTGCATTGGTACCCAGAGAGGAAAAGAATTCGAGGGAGCGAATTCGAAATTCGCGGGGAGAACACCGACGATGATGGCGGGTTTGCCATCGAGACGAATGGTGCGGCCGATTACGCCAGGATCGCCGCCGAAATCACTGCGCCAGAAGCCGTTGGTGATCATAACAACGTGCGGGCCGTCACCAGTGTCCTCGCCATCGACGAAATCGCGGCCGAAAGCGGGCTTGACTCCTAGCATGCGGAAAAAATTCGGAGTGATCTGGGTGGCGAATACGTTTTTGGGTTCGCCATTGCCGGCCAGAGTGAATGCGTCAAAGCCGTAGGCGGCAATCGCCTGGAAACTTTTGGCGGTCTTCTTCCAATCCTGAAAATCAGGGTTGGAGGAGTTGGCGCTTTGGGCTTCGTTGCCTTTGTTCTGAATGCGGCCTTCGCCGATGGTCACGAGCTGCCCGGGATGATCGTACGGCAGCGGGCGCAGCAGCGCGGAGTATACGACCGAGAAAATAGCGGTGTTCGCGCCAATGCCCAGGGCGAGGGTGAGGACGGCCACGAGGGTGAAGCCTGGATTCTTGGCCAGAATACGAGTTGCGTAACGGAGGTTCTGCCAGATTGCGCTCATGAGCACCTCGGCGAATGGAGTTACCCGGAAGTGTACTTAGCAAATGACACGCCACGATAGCGAGATGCAAGCGCTTTGGTTTGAGGGTTTTTATTTTGGCCGCACCTGAGGAGTGTTCGTCCGTGGGACACCGCGAACGTCGTTGGCTAAGAATCCATGGTCGATATCAGGTCCAGGAGGCGCAGAAGAGTGGAGCGTTCGGAGGCAGTGAGTTTGGCCGTGAGTTTTTCATCGAGCGCGCGGCGATGCTTGATCAGAAATTCACGGTAGGAATTCCCTTTCGCAGTGAGGCGAACCAGAAGCGCGCGGCCTGATTTGGCTTTGGATTCGGAGACCAGATCTTCGCGAATCATGATTTTGATGGCGCGGTGAACGACGGTGCGGTCGAGGTCCAGGCGCGTGGCGATCTGATTGGAATTGAGCGCTACGCCGCCGCGCAGAGTGGCCAGGATGAAGCCGCGGGTCTGGGAGCATTTGGTTTTGCGCTCGAGCGATTTAGCAACGGAAGAATACGCCGCCGCTAGGTGAATCAGCACGGAGTCCTTGAATAGCTCGGCGGGAATCGGATTTTTGTCGACGATATTCATAGGACGGTCACCGTGTGCTCGATTGGCCGACGCCACTGGGGGCGATCGACGTGCTCGGCTGATTTTTTGCCGATGGCGATGACCATCAGGACTTCGTGATGCCGCGAGGAAAGGCCTAAGAATTTCTCGAGCCGAAGATCGTCGAAGCCTTCCATTGGGCAGGTATTCCAGCCCAAAGCTTCGGCGGCGATCATCAGGTTGGCGCAGGCTAGCGCGGCGCTTTTGCCGGCCCACTTAAACATGCCGTGCCGGGCGACGGGCGCAGTTCCCATGATTTTCCACGGATGGATGGTGCGAAGCATCATCCATTTGATGACGCCGAAAATTCCGAACCAACCCTGCAGGAAGAACCACTTGCCCAGACCGGCTCGTTTCTCCTGCTCGGCGATTTTCTCTTCGGAGAAATAGCCGGCCGTGCGCATCCATGCGAGTTCGGCCTGGGCGGTGGATTTCCAGGAACCAATATCCGCCACGGCTACGATCAGCGCGGACGCGGTGGCGGCTGGTTTCTGGCTGAAGCAAAGCTCGGCGGCGCGTTTTTTCGCTTCCGGGGATTCGATCCAATAGAAACGGTAGGGCTGGCTGTTGAAGCTGGAAGGGGCCAGGCGGGCGGCGTCCAGGATCTGGGCGCGCACGGCTTCTGGCACCGGCACGCCGTCAAACACTTTAACAGCGCGGCGGCGCAGGATAGGTTCGAGCAGGTGGCTCATGTCATCCTCCATGTTGCTAGTACAACATATTCATGTTGTATGTGCAACATCAAAGAATAAAGCCTTCAGGGGTAGGAACTGCACTGTCTTCACCCGATTGTTCAGGGTCGCGAAAGATGTTAGCTTGCGGCTGAGCCGATACTGAATGCCCGACACCGTTACTGCGGTCCCACCGCGAAATATCGAAGACAAAAGCTGGCGATTGGGCTTCTGGAGCCTGATTGTCACGCAATTCCAGAACGCCTTCAACGACAACGCGATCAAGTTTCTGGTGATTTACCTGATCGTGGAGATGAATTTCCCGAAACACGTGCGCGACAAGTTCGTGTGGATCGTCAGCGCGCTGTTTGCGGTGCCGTTCGTGCTGTTTTCGCTGACCGGCGGATATTTTGCGGACCGCTACAGCAAGCGCAACGTGGTGATCGGCACCAAAATCATGGAAATCTTCGTGATGCTGGTGACGATTCTGGGATTGTGGCTGAACAATCTGGAGCTGCAATGCGCGGCGGTGTTCTTGATCAGCACGCAATCGGCGCTGTTTGGGCCGTCGAAATATGGATTACTGCCGGAAGTGCTGCCCGATCGGCTGCTTTCCTGGGGAAACGGGATCATTGAACTGGGAACGTTTGTCGGCAGCATTGGCGCGGTGATGGCGGCGGGCTATTTAGCCGATCACTTTCGCGGGCGGCAATATCTTTCGGGTTTGGTGTTGCTGGGATGCACGCTTTTTGGGCTAGCGACCAGTTTCGGCATCACGCACGTTCCAGCGGCGGATCCGGGCAAAAAGTTCCACTGGGACCCGCTGGCAGAATTAGCAACGCAGATAAGAACGATCCGTGCGGATCGGATTCTGGACTGGGCGGTTTGGGGAAACGTGTATCTGTGGTTTCTGGCGGCGCTATTGCAGTTGACGATCGTAGTCTACGGGCACGACACGCTGCGGGTGAACGAAGCGCACATTAGTTATCTGCAAGCGGCGGTAGGAATCGGGATTGGTATAGGCAGCGTGGCTGCGGGATATTTGTCACGAGGAAAAATCGAAATCCGACTGATTCCCGTTGGAGCGGTGGGCATGACGGTTTTCGGCGCACTGCTCTACCCTTCCGGGCACACGGTGCATAGCGCCGCTGCTCATCTGGCGGCGCTGGGATTTTTTGGGGGCTTCTTTGCGGTGCCGCTGAATGCGCTGATTCAGCACCGGCCGAATCCGGCGCATAAGGGCGGAGTGATTGCGGCAGCGAACCTGCTGTCATTCATCGGGGTATTTTTTGCGGCAGCGGCTTATTACCTTTTTTCAACGGTATTTCGGCAAACACCCTCGGGCGTGTTTCTGGATGGCGCGGGTTTGACGGGAGTGATGAGCGTGTTGTGCATCTATTGTTATTTCCAGGCACGTTCGCAGCCGGTGATGAAGGCGGATCACTGACCGCGATGCTGACTCGATAAAATATGATCCGATTCATCGTCTGGATTTTGACCCACACGATTTACCGGCTGCGCGTAGTCGGCCGCGAGAATTTCCCGCCGAGCGGCGGCGCGCTGCTGGTTTCGAACCACATGTCGCTGGTCGACGCTCTCTTGTTGCTGGGCGCGAGCCGCAGGCCAGTGCGTTTCTTGATGTTCAAAGATATTTACGACCTTCCGTACATCCAGCCCTTCGCCAAAATGATTCGCGCGATACCGATTTCTTCGCAACTACGGCCGCGAGACATGATCCATTCGCTGCGGGAGGCGAGCGATTCGATTCGCCGTGGGGAGATCGTCTGCATTTTCGCCGAAGGCCAGATCACGCGCATCGGGCAGATGCTTCCCTTCCGCCGCGGAATGGAACGCATCATGAAAGGAATCGATGCGCCGATCATTCCGGTGCATCTGGACGGAGTGTGGGGCAGCATTTTCAGTTACGAGCGCGGGCGTTTCTTGTGGAAGCTACCGCAACGGATTCCGTATCCGGTGACGGTGAGTTTCGGAAAGCCGCTGCCGGCGACGGCGGGCTCGTTCGAGGTGCGGGCGGCGGTGCAGGAATTGCAGACCGAGGCGTTCCGGTTTCACCGCGCGCGGATGCACACGTTAGCGGAATCCTTTATTCGTACCGCGCACCACTATCCATTTCGTTTTGCGATGGGAGACAAGCGGCGCCCGCGGATGAATTGGGGCGGTGCGCTGCTGAGCACAATCTTTCTGGCGCGGCGGCTGCGCCAGACTTGGGAAGGCCAGGAAATGGTCGGGATTTTGCTGCCGCCCTCGGTGCCCGGGGCGCTGGTAAATTATGCCGCTTCGCTGAGTGGAAAAATTCCGGTGAACCTGAATTACACGGCCTCGAACGAGACGCTAGCTTCGTGCGCGGAGCAGTGTCAGTTGCAGACGGTGATCACGACCAAGTTACTGTTGGAGAAAATCCCGCTGACCGTCCCGGGGCGGACGATGCTCATCGAAGAAATTGCGGCGGCGCCCAAATTCGGAGAGAGATTCGTCGCGCTGCTGATGTGGTTCCTGCCGGGCAAGCTGCTGGAAAAGGCGCTCGGTGGCGGAAAACCCAGAACGCTGGACGATCTGGCGACGATCATTTTTTCCAGTGGCAGCACGGGCGAACCGAAAGGCGTGATGCTGACGCATTTCAACATCGCGTCGAATATCGAGCAGATGGGGCAGACGTTCATGCTGAGCAAGGGCGACGTGTTGCTGGGCGTGCTGCCCTTCTTCCACTCGTTTGGTTTTACAGTGACGCTGTGGCTGCCGGCGTCCCTGGCAGTGGGAGTCGCCTTCCATCCCAGCCCGATCGATCTGGTGGCGGTCAGCGAGATGGTGCGCGACTACAAAGTCACGTTCCTGCTGACCACGCCGACTTTCCTGCAGCAGTATACGCGGCGCTGTTTGCCGGAAGATTTTGGGAGCCTGCAATTCGTGGTGGTGGGCGCGGAAAAATTGCCGGAGGCAGCGGCGCTGGCGTTCGAAGACCGGTTCGGCATACGGCCACTGGAGGGATACGGCGCGACGGAATGTTCGCCAGTGATCGCGGTGAATACGCGCGATTTCCGGGCGCCGGGTTTCCGTCAGGTGGGCGGAAAGCGCGGAAGGATCGGGCATCCCCTGCCGGGAATCGCAGTGAAGATCGTAGATCCGGAGACCCGGGAAAGACTGCCGATGGATACGCCCGGTTTGTTGCTGGTCCGCGGACCGAACGTGATGAAAGGATATTTGGGCAAGCCGGAAAAAACCGCTGAGGTTTTACAAGACGGCTGGTACGTGACCGGCGACATTGCAGCTGAAGACGAGGACGGATTCCTGACCATCACCGACCGGCTGAGCCGGTTCAGCAAAATCGGCGGAGAGATGGTGCCGCACATCAAGATTGAAGAGAAATTGCACGAGCTGGCCGGAACGTCCGAGAAGACTTTTGTGGTGACCGGCGTGCCGGATGGAAAGAAAGGCGAGCGGCTGGTGGTGCTGCACACGATGGCCCCGGAAGAATTGAAGCCGGTGATCGAACGGCTGGGAAATTCGGATTTACCGAATCTGTGGGTGCCGCGCGCGAACCAGTATTTTCAGGTGGAGGAGTTACCGCATCTGGGCAGCGGGAAATTGGATCTTCGGCGCATTCACGAAATAGCAAAAGAAAAATCTCCGGAACAGCCTGCCTGATCGACTCGCTGCGCTACTTCAACGCGTTGAATTCCTGACGGGCCTGAACGAGGACCGGCACGTCAAGGTCGGCATCCTTCCAAAGCGCGAAAAAGGCTTCGTAGTCTTGACGAGCCTTGGCGGATTCGTGATTCAACGATTCGGCGCGGGCGCGTCCCAAGCGGGCCAGCGCACCTAGCGGATAGTTGAGAACGATCCCGGGATGGTCGAGAAGTTTCTGAAATTCGACGGCAGCTTTGGAGCCATCGCCGGCCGCAAGGTACGCCTGCCCACGAACGTAGGCGGGATATAGAGTGCCCTTGTAAAACTCCGGCGGAGTCGAGAAGTCGAAGGGTTCGTAGACGGCGAGCGCGGCGATGGCATCGTTCGACTTGCCAGATTGCAAATCGGATTCCGCGCGCAGAATGGGGAGCCAATATTTCTGAACGAAAGTGCTCGCGGGATTTTGCTGGTCCAACTTATCCGCGATCGCTCGCGCTTTCTCGACTTGCCCGGTGCGGGCCAAAACAAAAGCGGACAGAATTGTGATGCTTTGATCCTGGGTGCGGGCCAAGGCCTGAGCGATCAGCTCATCCGCTCTAGCCGAGTTCCCCGCTTCCGCTTCGCGAATCGCCGCTTGCGCCAGGAATAGGCCGGCCGTTTCTTTTGCTCCTTCATTTTCCATGGACGCTGCAGCGGCACGGGAGAGCCGATCAGCTTTTTCAAAATGACCGGAATAGGCCTCGGTGTCGGCCTCTTCCGAGAGCAACAAAGAGTGCGCGTTGGGAATTTCGGGCGAAATCGAAAGCAGGCGTATCATTTCGGCGGTGTCGCTGCGTAGAAACGCTCTCCAATAGTTGACCTGCAGCAGGTAATCGGTTTTCAGGCCTTTCTTGGTCGCTTCGGCAAGCGCTGCGTCGGCTTCTGCGACGCGGCCGAGCGCCATTTGGGTAACGGCCAAGTTGCCGTAAGAGGTCGCGTTGGAGGAGTCGAGCTTGATGGTTTCGCGATAAATGTCCGCTGCTTTTTCAAAGCTGCCCATATTGCCGTAGACGGCGCCTAAATCGTTGAGCGCGCGCGCCGCGGAAGGATAGGTGTGGCGAGTCGTCTCCAGAACCGCGGCCGCCTTTTCCATGTCACCGGTGACGGCAAGGTGATACCAGGATTCGATCGACAGGCGCTCAAATTCGGTCGTGCGTCCACGCAGCTCGTAGGCCTTGGCGGCATTTTCGCGGGCCAGTTCGGCTTCGCCGCGATTCTGGTAAATCGCCGCCAGTTCGCCGTAGGCCATGGCGAAATCGGAGTCGAGCTGAATGGCTTTTTGGAATAAGGGGATGGAAGCTTCGTCGCCTTGCTCGTTCCCTGCGGAAAAAGCGAGCGAATAGGCTTTCAGGGCTTCGAGCGAATTGGTGGTGGCCTGCTCCAGCGGCACGTCGTACTTCTGAATGGAGGGCAGCGATTCTCCCAGGCGCGTGCGCAGCAGCGACGTTGTTTTGCCGAGAGCTTCGATCACATCTTCCTTGCGCAGGGCTTCGGCTTGCTCGTGAGCCACCGGTTCGCCGTTATC
The DNA here is from genome assembly GCA_963847695.1 of uncultured Acidobacteriota bacterium. Classification (GTDB taxonomy): domain Bacteria; phylum Acidobacteriota; class Terriglobia; order Acidiferrales; family UBA7541; genus Palsa-295. Next base: position 11,757 of record CAWKAX010000025.1, read on the forward strand.
GCAACGAATCGCGGTTAGACCGATCACATAGGCACTGCCCAGACGAGAAATCGAGCCTTGCACTGTGGCTTTGCCGCCGGTGCGCTGGCAAATTTCGATGGCAGTGGCACCGGTGACCGGAGAATCCGCGGGGCGGCCCATTTCTTTTAAGGCCTCGGATGTTTTCTGGTCCGAGGTGATGTAAATCATCGGGGACTGCTCGAGCCCCACATCCAGACCTTGCTTGAGGGCGTCGTCGAACACGGTCTCGCCGGTGGAGTTCGCGAAGTCGGCGACGACGATGGTGTCTTGCGGAGTGAAACGGAATACGCGCCGCTGATGGCGAACGTAGAGCCACCCGGAAGCCACCACGACAACGATCGCAGCCGCGGCGAGAAGATAACGAACCTGCTTTGCGGATTCGGATTTCGCCGGCGCCTGAACTTTCTTCTCGGAAGATTGCGCTTCGGCGGAAACGGCGGGAGCCGCGCTGACTGCCGGCGCTTCGATCTCGGCTTCCGCCGACGGAACGGATTCGGGCGCGGATTCCACGGCGGCAAAGACCGGGGCGATGAACCGGTAGCCGCGTTTTGGGACGGTTTCGACGAAGCGGGGATTATCTGCATCGTCGCCCAGCGCCTGGCGAAGTTTAGTCACGGCGGTGCCGAGGCTCTGATCGAATTCGACGAAGGTGCCGCCGGACCACAGTAACTGGCGAAGTGATTCGCGGGTAACGATTTCGCCGGGATGCTCGAGCAGGGCGACCAGCAGCCGAAAGGGCTGCTCCTGGATCTTGGTGCGATGGCCCTGATGGAAAATCTGGCCAGACTCCGGGAAGACCTCGAAGAGGCCAAAGCGGTAGGTCGGCGTGGCGTGAGGTGCAGTTGTCATCGAGGTCTAGCGGGGATTCGGGAGTCTAGCACGGTCCGCCGCGAAAATTAACCAGTGCAAATCTCTCCGTATGGCCCTGATTTAGAGGCGGATAGCTGTTCAGAAGAAGTTCACCTTGGGTTGGATTGACCCGCAGACAGATTCGCGGTTTGCTGCATTCCTGAAGTAGAGCGGAAATTGCGTTCGCGCAGGGATGGAGATGAGTCAGATCGTTCGATTTTTCACTTTGGCAGCGGCAATCCTTGGGACGATTTCCGTTGTTCAAGCCACGCCGCAAGCTGCTGAGGCTGAGAAAAGTCCCGTGACCGTATCAACCGGCGGGCCACTGTCAGTGCCTCGGTTGGTGCAGTTTAACGGGACGTTGAGGGACACGGGCGCACGAGTGGTATCGGGCGTGGCCAGCGTTAATTTCGCGATTTATGCCGAGCAGGACGGCGGGATGGCGCTGTGGAGTGAAACGCAGAACGTTCTGGCCGACGCGAATGGACACTTTAATGTTCTGTTGGGAGCCGCGACTGCTGCCGGCGTGCCCGCAGAACTTTTCGGAACCGGACAGTCACGCTGGCTGGGCGTGACTGTTGCGCGTCAGCAGGAAATGCCGCGAGTGCTGCTCGCGAGCGTTCCCTACGCTCTGAAGGCCGCCGATGCGGACACGCTCGGCGGCTTGCCGGCTTCTGCTTACGTCACCACCCAAAGTCTGGAGAAGCCCACGACTTCCAGGCTGGCTCCAGGAAGCTCCACGATTCTTACAACGCCGGAAACGGCAGCGCCGGCCGCAATTCCACAGGCCACGCCGACCAGCAGTGGGACGACCAACTATATTCCGAAGTGGACCTCGACATCCGCGTTGGGCAACTCGATCTTGTTCCAATCCGGCAGCAACATCGGCATCGGGACAACTACGCCGGCCGAAACACTGGACGTTAACGGCAATTCGATTTTTCGCGGATCGTTTCAGTTGCCGCCGGGACATGACGCCATAGCATCATCCGGCTACGAATCGCACTCGTTCCAGTTCCAGGCTTCGTCGTTCAATAGCAGCACTGGAACTTCGAACACCGAAGCTTTCGGATTTAGGGCCGAGCCGCTCAACAACAACACCACCAATCCCTCGGCAAAATTGGATCTGTTCTTCGGTGCCGGCGGCAGCGCACCTTTCACTGATACCGGCCTTTCTTTCGCTGCGAACGGAGTCATCACCTTCGCGCCCAACCAGACTTTTCCCACGGCCTCAACCGTGAACGAACTGGTCCTCCCCAACACCACTAGCTCGACATCAGGTGTGATTACCATGGGCGGCGTCCCATTCGTCAGCAATCCCGGCGTGCAAAATTCTTTTTTCGGAGCGTCGGCCGGCGCTCCTTTCACCACCACCGCGTTCGCTAACACTGCCGTCGGGTTCGACACCCTCTTCTCCGACACCAACGGCGGGGACAACACCGCCGTGGGCGATTCGGCTCTCAAATTCAACACCACCGGAGGTTCCAACGTAGCCGTCGGCGAGACTGCCTTATTCAGCAACACTGAGGGGGCCGGCAACACGGCCCTCGGCACTTCGGCCCTCGTTACGAACAAGTTCGGAAGCAACAACGTGGCCCTCGGACAGGGCGCCCTGTCTGCGACGTTCAGTGGCAATGGAAACACTGCAGTTGGCACCAATTCGGGGCAACAAACGCCCGGCGACCTTAATACCTTTCTGGGCTCCGGCGCGAGCCAGGCGACCGCCGGCCTCTTTACTAACGCCACGGCGATCGGCGCCAATAGCGTGGTTGGAGCCAGTAATACGCTCGTCCTGGGCAGCATCCTGGGAGTGAATAACGCAACGTCCGGAGTCCGCGTCGGGATTGGGACTTCTACGCCGCGCTCGACTTTAGAGCTCAGCGTATCGGCCACAGACCCTAACGGATTTTCTCCGGTTCTGTCGTTAACCGGGCAGACCGCTGGCGCAATTCCTTCAATCGATTTCAATAGCGTTCCGCCGCCCAATAGCGCTTTTTCGCAAGCGAGGATCACGGCATTCGCCCCGGGGTTGAACGGGCCGGCCTACGCGATGAATTTCGATCTGACTAACGGCACGAGTATCACCAACGTGATGCAGCTTTCCGCGGGCCAAGTCCAAATCATGGGCGACCTGATCGTCGAAGGCAACATATCGAAGTTCAGTGGCGACTTCAAAATCGACGATCCAATCGATCCCGCTAACAAGTATCTCTCGCACTCCTTCGTCGAATCGCCGGACATGATGGACATTTACAATGGTTCGGTGGTTCTCGACGCCCAGGGCCGCGCCACCGTAAAAATGCCGGCCTGGTTTGACGCTTTGAACCAGGATTTTCAATATCAGCTCACCGCCATCGGCGCGCCCGGCCCTCGCCTCTACGTCGCCCGCGAAATTCACAACAATCGCTTCGCCATCGCCGGTGGAAAACCCGGCCTGAAAGTTTCCTGGCAAGTTACCGGGATTCGTCACGACGTGTACGCGAACGCCCATCGCATCCCCACCGAAGAAACCAAGCCGGCGAGCGAGCAAGGCCATTACCTGCATCCCGAACTTTTTGGCGCGTCGCCGGAGCAGGCCATCGGCGCGTCTTATAAAGTGCGAAAACAAATTCAGAAAGATTCCGCCGGAAGCGGTGGCTCCGCCGTAAGTGTCTCGCCAAGTTCTCGACAAGGGCCAGCGTCAGCTTCAAGTGCGCCAGCCGGTTCTGGTCAAAGCACTCGTTCGTCCGAGCCATAACCATCCGGGGTCACGAGCGGCTGGGGCCGCTGGATCATGAGTTACCAGGAGAGCGGCATGAAACGAATCATCGGCACCTCACTCATCGCAATCGCACTATTTTGGCCGAGCATCGGGATTTCTCGAGCCCAGGAATCAAGCGCCGCGCGTGCCGCACAAGCGGTCAGCGTTCCGCGCCTGGTCCAATTCACCGGCACCTTAAGAGACTCCGCTGCGCGCCCACTTTCCGGCGTGGCCAGCGTGACTTTCGCGATTTACGCGGAGCAGGATGGCGGGACGGCGCTGTGGAGTGAAACGCAGAACGTTCTGGCCGACGCGAATGGACACTTTAATGTTCTGTTGGGAGCCGCGACTGCTGCCGGCGTGCCCGCAGAACTTTTCGGAACCGGACAGTCACGCTGGCTGGGCGTGACTGTTGCGCGTCAGCAGGAAATGCCGCGAGTGCTGCTCGCGAGCGTTCCCTACGCTCTGAAGGCCGCCGATGCGGACACGCTCGGCGGCTTGCCGGCCTCTGCCTACGTCACCAAATCTGGGTCTCCTCTAACGCCGGGAAGCACCGCGATTCTCACGGCGCCGGAAATGGCGAACACTTCGTCGAGCGCGGCGCCCGCTGCGATTCCGCAGGCTGCGCCGACTGGCAGCGGCACTACCGATTTTATTCCGCTGTGGAGTTCGGCCTCGGTGCTTGGTAATTCTCTGCTATTTCAAACGGGCGGGAACGTCGGTATCAACACCAAAACGCCGGCCGAAACACTGGATGTAAACGGTAACTCCATTTTTCGCGGATCGTTTCAGTTGCCGCCGGGGCATCCGGCCACGTCCGCTAGCGGATTTGAATCGCACTCGTTTCAGTTTCAGGCGTCGTCATTCAATAGCGGCACCGCAACCTCGAATACTGAAGCCTTCGGCTTTCGGGCTGAGCCGCTGAACAACAACACGACCAATCCTTCCGCGAAATTGGATTTGTTTTTCGGCGCTGGCGGGAGCGCTCCGTTCACTGACACAGGACTTTCCTTCGCGGCAAACGGCATCATCACCTTCGCGGCCGGCCAGACCTTCCCCAGCAATTCTGCGAACGTGAATGAAGTGGTTTTGCCAGACACTACGAGCGCAACCTCTGGCGTCATAACTGTGGGAGGCGTGCCATTCCTAAGCGACTTCGGCAGTCCAACCAACACGTTCGTCGGCGGGAACGTCGGCTTGTTCACCGCCAACTCTTTCGCCAATCAGAACACCGGCGTGGGGAACCTCGCGTTGCAGGAACTGACCACCGGGAGCAGCAACACAGCCGTCGGCGAGCAAGCTTTACAAATGGTAACGACCGGCGCCGCGAACACGGGCATTGGTATCGGAGCACTTCATGAAACTCAAACGGCGGGATTTAACACTGCGATCGGGGATCAAGCCCTGGCGTTCAACACCACCGGTACAACCAACTCCAGCATCGGTTATCAGAGCGGGGTTAACAACGCAACCGGAAGCCAGAACACTTTTCTCGGGTCTTTTTCCGGGGTCACCGCTGACGGCATAAATCTCTCAACCGCCTTGGGCTACGGAGCACAAGTCGGAGCAAGCAATGCCATGGTTCTCGGCGGGTCCGGCACGTTCGCCGTGAATGTGGGAATTGGTACACCGACCCCAACCGCGACGCTCGACATCAGGTCGGGCGCTGGAAACACCTTGGCGACGCCTTCACCGGTGATTTCGCTAACGAATTTGAACACGCTCAATACCCCAACGGTGGCGATCAACTTCAATCCGTCGCCGCCGCCGGCCGCGGTTCCCGCCGCGCAGTTGTTGGTCGTCGGATCCGGGGCCGGCGGCGAATTTCAGTTCAAAGCCCGGAACACCGCGGGAGTCCTAATCGACACATTCACGGTCGATAATTTTGGTAATGCACAGCTGCCGGGCGAACTGACCGTGGATGTTGTTAGCAAGTCGAGCGGCGACTTTAAGATCGACGATCCCATCGATCCTGGTGGCAAATACTTACGACATTCGTTCGTGGAATCGCCGGACATGATGAACATTTATAACGGCAACGTCACCACGGACGCCGAAGGATTGGTGGTGGTCGAGATGCCCGCGTGGTTCGAGGCGCTCAACCGGGATTTTCGTTATCAGCTGACGGTGATCGGGCAATTCGCGCAAGCCATCGTCGGGAGTGAGATGACTGACCGCAAATTCACGATTCGTACCGACAAGGGCAACGTCAAGGTTTCCTGGCAGGTCACGGGAATCCGTCAAGATGCCTGGGCCAACGCGCATCGCATCCCTACCGAAGAGGTGAAGCCTGCAATCGAGCAGGGCCATTACCTGCACCCGGAGCTTTTCGGGGCACCTCCGGAGATGAGCATCGCGGCAGCGCGCGCCGCTGCGGCGGCCGCAACCAACGCGACGGCACAGGCTCCTACAAACAACCCGCAGACCGAATCGCCTGAGGAGCTTGGCGCGGAGTAAGCGGAGCAAATCAGCACGAGGTGGCAGTAGAGCCGGCGAGGCATCACGCGTCGCCGGCTCGTGCTTTGTATGCGGGTATTTATGGGCGCTGTTCGCCGGAACAGCACGGAGCGCCAGCGTGTTCCGATGACGCGGCGGCGTTTTTATCCCCGACATATTGCTGCTCGTAGCGATCGTGATGGCGCAGCCAGCCCATGGGGCGGTCGAGGCCCGCTTCGTCGCGGCCTTTCGGGGTCAGGTCGAGCAGATTGTAGGTGCCGAGGACGATATCCAGTCCGCGAGCGAAACTGGAATAGGTGTGATAGATGTGCCCTTCCGCGTCCTTAGCAAAAACGCTGGCTCCGGGAGCTTCTTCAGAACCAAATCTGCCAACGCGGTAGTTGTAGTTCACCTGCTCGGTGGACATGTCCTCCGGGCGGAACGACACCTGGTAGTCATAGTTAAAGTCGCTGCCTGAAGATGAGACCCACTTAAAATTCCAGCCCATGCGTTTCTTGAAAGCCTGGAACTCGGCGAGTGGCGCGCGCGAAGCGACCACCAGCGTGGTGTCGCGATTGGCGAGATGCGTGGTGATGCCGTCAAGGTGATCGACGACGTAGGAGCATCCGGGGCAGCCTTCCTTCCAGCCAGGGCCGAACATGAAGTGATAGACGATCAGTTGGCCGCGGCCTTCGAAAAGATCGGAAAGAGTTTCTCCTCCGGCGGTGGTTTCAAATACGTAGGGCTTTTCCACTTTTTCCCAGGGAAGTTCGCGGCGCTGGCGGCTGAGTTCATCGCGCAAGCGGGTGAAATCTTTCTCTTTGACCAGAAATTCCTTCCGAGCGGCGAGCCATTCGGCTGGCGATACAACTTTTGGCGTTACTTTCTTTTGTTCCACGGCTGCTTGCATGACGTCCTCCTCAAAAATAAATTCTTCGAACTGTACGATGATGGTTAATTGAACGGATTTTCGTCGGCGCTGGGGCCGTAGATCGACGGCACCGGAACATCGAGCAAGCGCAAGTAGACCGAGAGCTGACCACGATGGTGGTAAACGTGATTAAGCAAAACGGAACGAAGGAAATCGATCCGCGGAATGGCCATGATGGTTTTCCCGTTCTTGGTCAGGGTCCAGGTGGATTTCAGCCGCGCGTCGTCCATTTTGCCGATGGCGCTCTTCGCGTCGGCGATGCTCTTGGAGAAGGCATCGAAGATTTGCTGGCGATTGGCCGGCTCGGCTTGAGCGAAACCAGGGCTTTCGACAAAATCCTGGGACGCGAGCGAGGCGACATTGCCCTGGCTGGCGGCGATGTGCAGCGCCAACTGGCCCAGCGAATAGGATTTGGGATGCGGCCTCCAGGAAAGTTTCGCTTCCGGGACACGGTCGAGAACACGTTTGGTGGTGTGGGACTCTTGGTCGAGTTCGATCAGTATGGTATCGGCAAGGCTCATGATGGCTTCTCCTTTGAAGAAAATTCTTCGCTTGGCTCCTAAGAATGGCCGGTAGTGCGCGCCGGGATAATTGGTTTGAACGACGAATTAGGCGCTTCCGTTTTGGCGGCGAGTTTGTGGAACATTACCGAAGCGAAACCCGCTGCCGAGGAAACCTTGGCGGCCAGTAAAGCCGCTGCGGCAATGCATGCTGGACACATTTCCCCTCCCTGCTGCGACGAACTGCTTTACTGCACCCGCGAACTGGCTTTGGACCCCAGTGCTTCAGCGTGCTTCTGCGTGCGCTCCAGAATCTTGGCCCAACCCGAGTGGACTCCTTTGCGATGCTGCTCTTCCATAAAGCCGAAGGCAGTGTGGCGCAAGGTGATTAGCGTGCCGCCATCCTTTTCGGTGAGCCGGTACTGCACGTTGGAAACGAGTGGCAAAGACGAGAACAACGGGCCGGAGATCTCGAGCAGGGTCGGGCGTTTGATGGCCTGAACGTTGCCCCAAAAATGTCCGTTGTTGTCGCCGAGGTCGCGATACCAGCGTCCGCCGGGCCATGGCTCGATCTTCATTGGCATGGGTTGGCCTTCGCCGTTCTGGTTCTGCGGGCCTATTTCTTCCAGCAATGCCGAGAAGGTGGTGTCGAGCGAAGCGCGCACCTGAATTTCCTGAATCAGGTCGAGTGTTAGATCTTCAATCGATTTGGCTGCAGCCAGCATGGCTCCTCCTTAAGTTGCGAATCTTGTAGTTGGACGAATGAAACGCTTCCTGGTCACTTGTGAGTTTCGCTTTCGGCGCGTTCTTTTATGCGAGCCAACTGATTGCGCCAGAAGCGCTCGAAGGTGCCGGCCCATTCATGCAGCGGGCGAATCGCTTCGGCGTTGGTCCGATACAACATTTGGCGTCCATCGCGGCGCACATGGACGAGCCCAACGTCACGAAGCACGCGCAGGTGTTTCGAAACCGACGGTTGTTCCAGGCGGAGCGCCGAGACGATGTCGTTGACCGCATGTTCCTTCAACGCCAGGTAATTCAGAATCTCGCGCCGACTCGGTTCCCCGATGGCATTGAAGGCGTCGGTTGTCGTTGCCGCTCGTGACATGGATCCAACATATACCTGTATAGGAATATGTCAAGCTAAATTTTTAGGGAGGCGGAGAGGCCCCAAAATGCGCCCCAGCGGTGGCCCTAGAAGATGGAGAGTTTTACGTGCAGGAATTTTTTAGGGTCTTTGCGGAAATCGCCCAAAAGTAGACGCAGGTCGGCCGTTGCGCCGGTCAAATTGTCGTAGAGCGCCGGGTCGGTCATCATGCGTCCGGCGGTGCCGGTATTGGAATTGAGTTTGGCGGTGGCGTCGCGAACCTGAGCGGATGCATCACGCAGATTGTTGTAGAGCTGATCGTCGTTCATGATTTTGCCCAGCGAACCTTTTCCGGCGCGCGCGTCGGCGAGGATCGCATTTCCATTGTTCAGGAAATTTTTGGCGTTGTCGTAAACGGCGGGATCGTAAATCAGCTTGCCCGCAGTTCCCTGCTGGTCTTTCACCGCGGTCACTACGTCGTTCACGTTTCCTACGGTGGCGTTGACTTTGGCGTACAGTTCATCGGAAGTCAGCAGCTTGCCGACGCTGCCCCGGCCTTCTTGAATTGATCCCGCCATTTGATTTAGGCGCAAGGCGGTAGCGTTCAGATTGTTGTAGAGCGTGGGATCATTCAGCAATTTTCCGATGGAGCCTTGCCCATTGCGGATTTCGGCTACGACGGCACGCAAATCGTCGGCCAGGCCGCCGACGCGTTCCATGATGGCCTTCATTTCGGCTTCTTCGCTGCCGGGCAAGGTGCCGTTGTTCTGCACCTGAGGACCGACGTGGCCGCGGGTGACGTTGACGTAGCGGTTGCCGAGCAAACCTTCGGTGACCAGGCTGGCGGTCGAATCGGTGCGGATGTCCGAGGCGAATTTTTTGCTGATGCGCAGGACGAGCTGAATATTCTGCATGCGATCGCCGGGCGAGGGGTTAATGCGGATGGTCTCGACGTTGCCGATCTCGACGCCGTCGAGGCTTACCGGAGCGCCGACGGTGACGCCCTGGACTTCCGGCAGGTAGGTGATCAGGCGATACTTCGGACCGATCGAACCGGCACCAGTGATATAGAAGATGCCGATCGCCAGAATCGCGAGTCCCACGAGCACGAAAACTCCGACCCGCAGTTCAGTCCAGGTCAACTGCTTGCGCTGCGCCATGACGTACCCTCCTCAATGAGCACGAAACTTTTACGAGAACTTCAAAAAATAGCGATCTGCCGGTTCTACTCCGCCGATGCCAGAAATTCTTTGAGATAGGCATCGGACGACTGCAACATTTCGTCTGCAGGCCCTTGAAAATAAATTTTCCCGTCGCGCAGCACCAGGATGGTAGTCGGGTGCCTAGGATTTTTTTCCACGCCGCTGGAGGCGAGTTGCTCGCGCTGGGCAAGCGTCCAAGAGCCATTGGTATTCACCCCATTTCCATTGGGCGCCAACGGAACAACTCGACCGGTAGCCGGATCGAAGCGGTAATTGGCTAGGCCGAAGGCATCCTGCACGCGATGGGTGGCGAGCAGCGAAGTCACATCCTGTAGATCTCGTCCGCGCAAAATCAAAGTGATGATCGTTTGTGAAGTCACCGGGTCGAGGCCGGCCGTGGGCGAGTCATAAAAAACGATGGGAGGACGGTCGGCCAGAGCGCGCGCGATCGATACACGGCGGCGCATGCCTCCCGAAAGTTCGGCGGGATAGCGGTCGAGGGCCTGTTCCATTTCGACGAACCGCAGGGATTCACGGACGCGCGATTCGATTTCCTCCTCGTCGGCATTCTCCTCGCGCAAACGAAAAGAGACATTTTCGGCCACGGTCATTGAATCGAAAAGTGCGCCTTCTTGAAAGACGAATCCGATCTCGCGGCGAAAATTGAGCAGGTCGTGCTCGGACATAGCGGTGACGTCATGGCCCAGGACCGTTACGGTGCCGGAGTCCGGACGAATCAGCCCGGTAGCCATTTTCATCAGCAGAGTTTTTCCAGTCCCGCTTTCACCGAGCAGAACTTTGGTCTCACCCTGTTGCACGTCGAAGGATATCTTCTGCAGAACTTCACGGCCTTCGAATCCAATCGAAATATCCCTGAAGGAGATGAACGGCGTGCCCGGAACCATCTTCTCGATCATGGGATGGCGCGGCGGCGCGTAAGTGCCGTCAGCGTGAGCGACGTCGGCCAGGCTACGAGATGAAATTGGCGGGGGGAGATCGCTCGTCATTGCGTCGATTATAGATGCAAACGGCTGCCAGAGTCGCCGCACAAAACCGCAGAGTGTACCTTCATGCCTTGAAAATGTAGAGCATGAGTTTGGTGATGAATGTATCGACTACCAGAATCAAAACCGAGGAGACGACCACGGCGGTGGTGGTGGCGCGGCCAACGCCCTGCGTTCCGCCCTTCACACGCAAACCTTCGTAGCAACCGACGGTGGCAATGATTAAGCCGAACACGAATGGCTTGGCTAGGCCTTGCACCACGTCACCAAGGGCTAAGGCGTCGATCGCGCGGGTCCAGAATTGGACGGCGCCCAGACGCAAAGTGAAATAGGCGACGAAAAAACCTCCGCAGAGGCCGACGAAATCCGAGACGACCGTTAGCAGCGGAAGCATCAGAACGGTCGCTACGACGCGAGGCGTGACCAGCTTGCGCATCGGGTCAGTACCCAGAGCGCGCATGGCGTCGACTTGTTCGGTGACCACCATCGAACCCAGTTCGGAGGCGATTCCAGAGGCATTGCGGCCGGCGACGAGCAGCGCGGTGATCGCTGGACCGAGCTCGCGGACCAGAGCTAGAGACACTGCGTCGCCGGTCAGGGCGGTTTCGCCGAACTTTTCGAATTGCGCGGAGGTCTGCAGCACCATGACGCCGCCGATAAAGAAGCCAGTAAGAATGACAATCGGCAGCGACCCGACGCCGATTAGGTCCATTTGTTCGAGGGTATCCATTCCGTATCGGGGCGAGGTAAAGAGGTTAGCCACCGAACGGAAGGACAATTGGGCATATTCTTGAACGTTGAGAATTTGCCGCTTGATGCCGTCTGCAAGGATGGACAGGATGGATGGGGGGTCGCTGGAATCCGGCATCGTGTGTGACGCAGGACGAAGGCGCAAAGAGCGAGAGTTAATGCGCGTAAATCAATTCGCCGAGTCACGGAAAGCGTAACGGGTGGGGTGCGGAAGGTCAAGCGATAGTGGACACTAGAAAATGCTTGCGGATTTGAGAAATTCTTATTCGCGGGCCTGATGCGATGCGCGACTTTACGCGCTGGTGAGTGTCCGGTAGAATCCGTCCTTCATTTATGCGCTTGAGGCTCAACTGAATATGCTGCGCTTTGTAACCGCCGGAGAATCGCACGGGCAGGCTTTGATCGCCTGGATCTCTGGACTGCCTGCCGGCGTTCCGGTGGACCTGGAATTCGTCCAACGCGAAATGCATCGCCGCCAACTCGGTTACGGGCGCGGGGCGCGGCAGCGAATCGAAAAAGATACTGCAGAGTTTTTGTCCGGCGTCCGGCACGGCAAGACGATCGGCGCGCCGATCGCGGTGCGCATCGAGAACCGCGACTGGAAGAATTGGGAAAAGGCGCTGCCGGTAGAAGACAGCGAAGGCGCGGACGACGCGCAGCGCAAGTTGACTGCGCCGCGGCCCGGGCACGCGGACCTGCCGGGCGCGTTGAAATTTAACCTGCATGATGCGCGCTACATTCTGGAGCGGGCCTCGGCGCGCGAAACGGCGGCGCGGGTGGCGGCGGGCGCACTTGCGAAATTGTATCTGCACGAATTCGGCGTGGTAGTGCTGAGCCATTCGATCGCGGTGGGCCCGGTGAGCCTGGACCGCGATGCGACGTGGCAGGAAATCGAAGCGGTATGCGAGAATCTAGAATCCCCGCTGCGGTGCGTCGATCGCGAGGTAGAAGAGCGAATGCGGGCGCAGGTGGAGCAGGTGCTGCGCGCGGGCGATTCGGTGGGTGGAATTTTCGAAGTGGTGGCGCGCGGTGTGCCAGCTGGTCTAGGTACACACGTCCAGTGGGACGAAAAGTTGGATGCGCGGATCGCGCGAGCGGTGATGTCGATTCAGGCAGTGAAGGCGGTCGAATTCGGTTCGGGCGTGACCAACGCGACCAGCTTAGGTTCGCAAGTGCAGGACGAAATCGTTTACGATGCAGTGAAGAAACGGTTCGAGCATACTTCGAATCGCGCCGGGGGTCTCGAAGGCGGGATGACCAACGGCAGCGATATAGTGGTCCGTGGGTACCTAAAGCCAATTTCGACTTTGCGACGCGCGTTGCAATCGGCGGATTTGAATACGAAGGAAATCGTGCGGGCGGCCTACGAGCGTTCCGACGTATGCGTGGTGCCGGCGGGGGGCGTAGTCGGCGAAGCGATGGTGGCGCTGGAACTGGCGGCGGCTTTCGTCGAGAAATTCGGGGGCGATTCGCTGGAGGAGACGCGGCGAAATTTCGACGGGTATCAGAAGCAGTTGGACAATTTTTAGGGATCTGCGGTAACCGGGGCGAACGCGAAAGATGATTCATCCGATTGTGAAATACGGCGATCCTGTTCTGGAGAAGCCGACCAAACGCGTCGAGAAGTTCGACGACGACTTGCAGAAACTGGTCGACGACATGTTCGAATCGATGTATGCCGCGTCGGGCGTGGGCCTGGCTGCGCCGCAGATCGGTTTGGGACAGCGCATCACGGTGATTGACGTATCGAATGGCAAGACGCCCGAAGCCAAAATCGTTTTGGCCAATCCGGAAATTATTTATGCCGATGGTCAGCAGCGCGAAGAAGAGGGATGTCTTTCGATTCCTGGATTTCGCGGATATGTGGAGCGCCCGCAGTATGTGACGGTGCGCGCGCAGGACGCGCAAGGAAATACATTCGAACGCAAGGGCGAAGGGTTGCTGGCGCGGGCCTTCTGCCACGAAATCGACCATCTTGATGGCGTGCTATTCATCACCCACCTGAGCATGCTGAAGCGCGACATGATCAAACGCAAAATCCGCAAGATGAAGAAAGCCGGCGAGTGGTAGAAATCCGGTGCCGCTGAAAATCATATTTTGCGGCACTCCCGCATTCGCAGTTCCCTCCTTGCGACATTTGATCCCGCAACCCGATTTCAGGATCGAAGGCGTGGTGACCCAGCCCGACCGTCCGCGCGGCCGCGGCGGAGAGATGGCGAGTTCCCCGGTCAAGCAGGCCGCTCTCGCCGAAAGCATTCCGGTCTATCAGCCGGAAAAAATCCGGAGCGAAGAAGGTTTCGAATATTTTCAACGGATGGCGCCGGATGTGGTGGTGATCATCGCGTATGGGCAGATTATTCCGCAGAGACTGATCGATATTCCGCGGCTGGGATGGATCAATCTGCACGGGTCGCTGCTGCCTAAATATCGAGGAGCCGCGCCGATACACTGGGCGGTGGCAAACGGCGAAAAACGAACCGGCCTGACCACCATGAAGATCGACGCGGGATTGGACACCGGGCCGATGCTGCTGAAATACGAAACACAAATTGGAACAGAAGAGACTTCGCCGGATCTTTACGCGCGATTGGCTGAGGCGGGCGCTCCGTTGATGGCCGCGACGATACGTGGACTTGCGGATGGTTCGGTGAGGCCGGTACCTCAGGATGATTCGCTGGCGACGCTTGCGCCGCCGCTGAAGAAAGAAGATGGCAAGGTGGACTGGTCATTCGCAGCCCAGAAGATTTTCAATCGCATGCGCGGGTTCAAGCCTTGGCCCGGGACGTTCAGCAGCTTTCGCGGGAAGACTTGCCAAATATGGGGCAAGCCGGCCGAGGCCGGGACGGGATCGGTTGGCAGCCATGCGGCTCTGCATGGAAAGCCGTTCGGGTCCTTGTTCGAAGCTGGGCGGCGTCTTTTTGCAGCCTGCGGCTCGGACACGGTTCTTGAAATCGATTCGATTCGAGTCGAAGGGAAAACCCGGGTAGCCGTGCGCGATTTTCTGAATGGCGCGCACTTAAAACCGGGCGAACGATTCGGCGAATAGATTTGACCGGACAATCTGGCGCGCCGGCAAGATTCGGAAATAACTTCATGACTGTCAGCATCTCTCGAAAAATCGCATACGAAATCCTGCGCCGAGTGGAATCCGAAGGCGCGTATGCGAGCGATCTGCTGCACGCGGACCTTGGACCGAAGACGAAGCAGGAAGACGCCGCGCTGGCGACCGAAATCGTCATGGGCGTTTTGCGGTGGCGCCGCCAACTGGATCGTTTGATCGAGAAGTACACGAAGAAGCCGATCGCGCGACTTGATTTGGCGGTGGCGATTGCGTTGCGCATGGGCATATACCAGTTGCGATTTCTGGATCGAGTTCCGGCGCGTGCCGCAGTGAACGAATCGGTCGAAATGGTGAAGAGCGCGAAAAAGGCTTCGGCCGCGACGCTGGTGAATGCGGTTTTACGGCGGGCAGCGGAAGAAGCGCGAAAACCCGTGGAAGAATTGCTTTCAGCGATTCCATCGCGCGCCGAGCAACTGGCCGTTCTGCATTCACACCCGACTTGGATGGTGGAACGCTGGATGGCTCGGTTTGGGGAAGCACGAACGATTGCATTGCTGGAGGCGAACAACCGCGCGCCTCGGCTGAGCTGCGCAATTCATGAAATCTCCGCACTCGAAGAAATCACAAACGAATTGCAGGCGTCAGGGCTGCGCGTCTTACCGGGAGAGCTTCTCAAATCCGCGCTGGCGGTCAGCGGGGGTAGTCCGGCACGAAGCGAAGCCTTCCATGCCGGAAAAATTTCGATTCAGGATGAGGCGTCACAGATCGTGCCTTTGCTGGTTGATGTTCAGCGTGGCGAACGCGTCCTCGATTTGTGCGCGGCGCCTGGCGGCAAGACTGCGCCGTTGGCTCGAGGCGCGGCACCGAACGGAATGGTTGTCGCGGGCGAACGACATGCGCATCGTCTGCGTGCCATGCGCCAGCAATTCAAGCGGCTCGGCTTATTACAAGTTCGCCTGATCGAACTCGATGCGGAAAAACCGTTGCCGTTCGGCATCCGATTCGATCGCATTCTGGTGGATGCGCCCTGTTCGGGCACCGGCACGCTCGCACGACATCCCGAGATTCGCTGGCGATTGAGGCCGGAGCAACTGGCGGAATTTAACCAGCTGCAACGCGCGCTCCTGGAAAACGCGGTCGAGGCGCTGGCGCCCGGTGGCCGGCTGGTGTATTCGACGTGCTCGATGGAGCCAGAAGAAAACGAAGAGGTGGTTCGGGAAGTATTGAAAAAGCGAAGCGACGTCCGCCTTGCTGGGCGCGAGCTGGGGCCCGATTCCCTGCGCCAGAAGCTGGCGGAAGGCGTGGACGCCACCTCGTTTTTTGACCAGGAAGATTTTTTCCGGACTTCGCCGAGCGAACACTCGGCGGACGGATTTTTCGCGGCGGTCATCGTGAAGTCCAAAAATTAGCGCACGTTTCCGTTTGCGTACGAAGGCCGCGAGCGACACACGCCAAGCAGCGCGAAGCGTGCTAGCCTCGCCTCGGTGAGAGAATCGAAACAATGAGATTTCGCGAACGACTCGAATGGATATTCCGCATGGCACTGCTGGCGTTCATTTTGACGTCAGTGGCATTCCTCAGCGCGCTTACCGCGATGCGTTTTGCGATTCAAGGCCGCGAAGTGGTGATGCCGGCGGTAGTGGGACAAAAAGTGATCGAAGCGCAGGAAATGCTGCGCGGCCGCGGCGTCGGAATGTTGATCGAGGACCGCACCTACAATCCCGCGGCAGCAGATGTAGTGATTCGTCAGACTCCTCCGCCGGGCATGAAGGTGAAGGTCGGCCAGTCCGCGCACGTCATCATCAGCCTAGGCCCTCAGAAAGCGACCATCCCTACCTTGACCGATTTGAGCATCCGTGCCGCGCGTATTGAATTGTTGCGCAGCGGATTGCAGGCCGGCGAAATTTCGAGCGTCTACCTGTCCGGAGGCCAAAGCGATTTGGTCTTGCAGCAGGATCCGGCGCCGGGCACCTCGAACGTGACCAGCCCGCACGTGGATATGCTGGTCTCGCTGGGCCCGCGGCCGGCGGGATTCATCATGCCGGAACTGATCGGACAATCGCTAACCGAGGCCGAATCGAAGCTCACCGGCATTGGGATGAAATCGCCGAAATTGACGTTGACTCCACTTCCCGGCGGCCTGCATGGCACGGTCGTGGGGCAAACGCCTTTGCGCGGCGCGCGGATCGATGCCAGTACGCAGGTCGACCTGCAGATTGCGGAGTAACACCGATCCGCATCGCGAGATCCTATCCGCACCGTCCGTGTAAGCCGTGCGTTCTAAACCCTGTGCTAGAATTAGGCCTTCGACAATGCCCTACTCCCGTATCGAAATCGCCCCGTCCATTCTTGCTTCTGACTTCGCCAAATTGGGCGAGCAAGTCCGTCTGGTAGAAGAAGGCGGAGCCGAAGTTCTGCACGTCGACGTGATGGACGGGCACTTCGTGCCAAACATCTCACTGGGAATTCCCATCGTAGCGTCATTGCGCAAGGCAACCCGCCTGCCCCTCGACGTGCATCTCATGATCGAAAACCCGGAGCTTTTCATCGAGGACTTTATTAAGGCGGGAGCCAATCGGGTTTTGGTGCATCAAGAAGCGACGGTCCATCTGGATCGAGCCCTGGCAATGGTCCGGGATCACGGCGCGGAAGCCGGCGCGGCGATCAACCCGGCAACGCCGGTAGCGATGCTGAGCGACGTAATGTCGAAACTGGATACGGTGCTGGTGATGTCGGTGAATCCGGGCTTTGGCGGCCAGAAATTTATCCCCAACGCCTACGAGAAGATTCGGCAGTTGGCGGCCATGCGCACGCGATATAATGCTAGTTTCCGGATCGAGGTCGACGGCGGAGTGGACATGGAAAATATCGCCGAATTGGCCCGGGCGGGAGTCAACACGTTCGTAGCCGGAACTTCTATTTACAGCGCGGCCGACCCGGTGACGGCAACGCGTCAACTAAAACAGCTCGCGACCCAAGCCCTGAGCCAAAAAGCCTGAAACATCCAGGAAAGGTCTGCCTTGAAAAACGTGAAACGCGAAAGTTTGATTCCGAATTTTGATTTTTCGCTGGGCGGCAAAGCGCTGCTGACAATCGCGGCGCTCGGCTTCTTTTTCGTGGGCTGCCCCGGAGTTCGCGCTCAAGTCGCGACTCCCCAGACCGGAGGAAGCGGCCAAGCGCCGCCGCCCGAAGACGCGGCCCCGGCCAAAAAGCCCGCGGCTGACACCTCCGCCACCAAGAAGCACACGAAGAAAGCGCCGCCCGCGCCGAAAGCCGCAGCCCCAGAAGCTGCGTCGGCCGAGCCCGATAAGGTTTTGTACGACCGCTCCGAATCCGATCTAAAACATGGCCGCTACACCGAGGGCCGCCTCGCACTGCAGACATTAATCAATACGTATCCCGACAGCGAGTACCTGGCGAAAGCAAAACTAGCAGTAGCGGATTCTTATTTTGGGGAAGGCGGAACGTCCAACCTGACTCAGGCCATTCAGGAATACAACGACTTCCAAACCTTTTTTCCGTTCTTGGACGAAGCGGCTTACGCGCAGATGCAGATTGGCCTAGCCCATTATCACATGATGGAGAAGGCTGACCGGGACAAGACCCAGGGCGAAGCAGCCGAAGACGCCTTTCAGGCATTCCTGCTCAAATATCCCACGAACGCGCTGACGCCGAAAGCGACGCAATATTTGCGCGACGTGCAAGAAGTACTGGCCGACGGCGAATTCAAGGTCGCCTACTACTACTACACCAAGCTGGACTTCCGCGCCTCTGCAGCACGTCTGGTGGAATTGACCGATCGCTATCCTCTTTACAGCCAGAACGACGAAGCGCTATGGCTGCTCGGCGACGTCTACGGGCGCGCCAAGGGTCTTTCGAAGAGCGAAGATGATAAGGGCCACTGGGGCGATCTGGCCGCGAAGTGCTACGACAAGATCGTGCGGGATTATCCGCTGTCCAAGCATGTTCCGGAGGCCAAAGAGCGGCTGAAGGCAATGGGCCGCACGATTCCCGAACCGGATCCGACGGCCTACGCGCGCATGACCCAGGAGCAGTTGTATCAGCGCCAACACCATCAAGTTGCGGCATTGAAGATGCCGCTGAGCATGGTCAAGGGCAACCCAGATTTCACCACCGCGGCACATAGCGGCGTTCCGCAGCTGAATCCTCCCAATGATGTGGTGTCGGCGACCGACGTTCTACGGCCTGGAGCGCAGGGTCCAACGTTTACCGTAGCGGGCGGAGGCACGTCCGCGGAAACCGGGACCGAAGTAGTGACGCCCGAGGATGCTACGACCGGAGCTGCCGGTGGCGCATCGTCCCAGCCGAACGTCGGCGTGGAGATTATCAGCACCGGACCTGACTCACAACCAGCTGCGACTCCCGGGACTACCGCTGCGCCTCCAGGATCCACTTCTCCGGAAACGAATACGCCAGGAACCACGGTGAACCCAGCTCCGGCCACGAATGCGCCGGTCGCAAGTCCGCTGGCAGAGGGATCGGCCGCACCATCCGGGGGCAGCAACGCCACGCCAGACGCGTCTACGACAGTCACACCCGCTCCGGCCACCGGATCATCTTCGGCTCCTGCAGCATCCGGAACTACGTCGAGCGCGGCGGCTCCGGCTGCCAGCGACAAGCCTGCCGCGAAGCCCACGCCGGTGGACTCCAACGAGGAATCCACCAGCAAGAAGAAAAAAGGCATCAAGAAAATCATTCCCTGGTAGACCTCGCGGTCTGCTGTTTACTCCCTGCTAACAACTCAGGCACTCCTGTACTTTGAGTCGATTGACGCCCCCTGCCCGGAGTGCTGCAATAGGGGTTCAATGGGGGTAGGCGTGTCTCAGCACGGGCCCGCCACCCAGGGGAAGACCGTGCCCAGGATTCTGGTAGCCGACGACAATACAAACATTCAGAAGATGGTGGTGCTCGCATTCCAGGAGCGCGGGATTGAGGTCATCGCGGTGGGCAACGGCGAAGCAGCCGTGCGCCGGATTCCGGACGCCAACCCCGATCTGGTCCTGGCTGACGTGTTCATGCCGGTTCGCAATGGTTACGAAGTCTGCGAATTCGTAAAGAAAGACCCGCGTTTCGCGCAAACCCCCGTCATTCTGCTGGTCGGCGCATTCGATCCCCTCGACGAAAAAGAAGCACGCCGCGTGGGAGCGGATGGCGTTCTGAAAAAGCCGTTCGTTCCGCCCGATCCTTTGATCGCGATGGTCATGTCGGCGCTGGAAAAGAATCCACGAGTGATTGCCGAATTGGCCAAGGCCAAAGAAGCCAAGGAAGCTGAGGCTGCTCTCGCCGCCCTACCTGCGGTTGCGATGGAATCGCCGATGAAGGCGGAAATAAAACCGCTGCCCGAATTCCCCGAACCGAGCGCCGAAGAAGCCGCCATGATTTACGGATTTGGCAAAGGTGTTCGCGCGATCGACGGAGATGAGCCTGAAGAAGAAGCGGCGGACGCGAAATCGAAGTCCGCGCAAGGTCTGAAAGACCCGCAGGCCGGCAAGAATTCAAAGGCTCCCGCGGCAGCTGCGCCCAAGACTCCCGTGGTGCAGATGGAAGAAGAGGACGAGGAAGAAGATACATTCGACGCGTCGGTGACGGCCAGCGACTGGCGCCGCAACGCGGCCGAGCTGGAAGTGCCGGACAACGTCGAAGCCAACCCGATTTATTCTTACGGTCAGAATTTCGAACCGATCACCTTCCCGTCAGAGAAGGATGTTCCGCCTAAGCATGTGCGCACGGAAGCTGCGGCGGATGCGGAGCAAACAGCTGCTAAATCGGAAGAAGCCGCCGCGAGCGTAGCGGCTCCGGAAGTGCGAGCTGCGAGCGATGCTCAGGCCAACTGGGAATTGACGACTGAAGCGGAGTCCGAGGTTGAGTTGGTTTCCGCGCCGGCGGTTGAAGCGGCGTCTGCAGGGGTATTTACGCCTGAGGAAGCGCCGGTGCATGGCGCGACGGCCGTGGAGAGTTTGGTCAGCGCGAATGTGGCAGAGCAGGCGGCGATTTCCGACACTGCAGCGCCTGCGGCGGAAGCGTCCAGTGTCACTACCGTGAGTTCGAGTGAGACGGCGACCGAAACTGCGATCGAAACTACGAAAGAAACTTCCAAAGAAGCGCATCGCCCGAGTTTCGTGGCGCGCGTTCGCGGCTGGATGGACATGATGTCGTCATCCTCCGACGAGCCGGCGACCGAGCCGCAAACGGAATCGCACGAACAGCACTGGATGAGTAGCCTGTCGTCAGCCGAGCAATCGAACAAGGCGGCGGAGACGGAAGCGGTGAGCGCGCCGCTGAACGTTGCGGCGATTGAGAATCCGGTGAAGACGGCTGAAGTGGAAGAATTGGCCGAAACCGCAGTGATCCCGGCCGTGGTCGAATCGTCCACAGTTATCGAGGCCGAGCCTTTCGCCCAAGAAGTTTCCGCGGAGCCGGTAGCCCAGGAACACTTCGAGCCGGCGCCCATCGATCATTTCGAAAGTTTCACTGGCGACGCGAACCCAGGCGATCTTGGCGCGTCGAGCTACGGAGCCGACCAGGTTGCGGTTTCCGAAACTTTGAGCGACCCGGAACCTGTCGCAGGAAGAAGTCGCGCCGCAAGTACCGGTCCAGGAAGAGATTCATGCGGCGGCCGACGAGTCTTCCTTGCCACAGCTGACGATCCCCGAGCCTTCGCACGAAGCCAGCCACGAACATTGGTCGAGTCTGATGCAAGCCTCTACTGAGGTGGCAGCGAACGGCGATGCGTCCACTACCCAACAGCCGCTCGAGCCAATCCTTAGCGATCTGCACCAGCAACCGGCAGTCGCAGCAAACGAGATTGAAGAAGAACCCGCGCATGTGGCGGCTTGGCTGCGCACCCGCGCGGCCCAGGAAGAAACTCGAACTGAAGATGTGCCGCCACCCGCCGAAGCTTTCCACGGTGAGCCGGCCGCGGATTCGTGGAATCAGCAGACCACCGATTCGACTTTGGACCACACTCCGTTTGCCGACCAGCCCGAACCAACGATCTTCGAAGATCAGCCGGCGCACGCATTCGCCGAGCGGATTCCGACGTTGCCTCCGCCGAATCGCGAGGCGCTGGCCGGAATTCCTTTCCTGCTTCCGCGTCCGGAGGCCGAACCTGCGGCGTCCAATGGTACAGATTCCGCAAATTCGGCAGCCGTCGACGAGGTGGTGCGGCGCGTACTTGAAAAGCTGCAGCCTCAACTCCACGAACTACTCTCGCAGGGCGTGAAGCCGCTGGTCGAAAACATGCTGCAACACGAGCTGAAGAACGAACTTCAGCGCAACGATAAAGCCTAACTCAACGATTCAAGCTGTCTACTTGTTTGAATGACGCCGCGCGCAAGCGCGGCGTTTGTTTTTCAACCGCCGCCTGCCGTAAAGCGAATGTCCTCCGATTTGACGCGCTGTACACCGGCCGCTTATATTCATTAATTCAGCTTTCCAGAAATTTCCGCACAGAGGAACGATGCCCCGGGAAATACCCAAGGCTTACGAGCCGCAGGAAATCGAAGAAAACTGGGCCAAAGCCTGGTACGAAGAGAATCTTTTCCGCGCCGAGAACTCCGGAAACTCCGCAGTGCCGGGCACGGCGCAGCCTCGATTTTCGATTGCCCTGCCCCCTCCGAACGTCACTGGCTCGATTCACATTGGGCACATGCTGGAACACACCCAGATCGACATGCTGGTGCGTTGGCACCGCATGCGCGGCGAACGCACGCTCTGGCTGCCGGGCATGGATCACGCTGGAATCGCGACTCAATTCGTAGTCGAGCGCAAGCTGGCCGCCGAAGGAATCAAGCGGCAGGATTTGGGCCGCGAGGAATTTGAGCGGCGCGTGTGGCAATGGAAGGCGGAGAGCGGCGGCGTGATCAAGCAGCAAATGATTCGCCTGGGGGCTTCCTGCGACTGGACTCGCGAGAAATTTACGCTGGAACCCGCGTTGTACCGTTCGGTGCTCGAAGCATTCTTACGGTTATACCGCGAAGGCCTGATTTATCGCGGGCGTTACATGGTGAATTGGTGCCCGCGCTGCCAGACGGCGATCAGCGATCTGGAAGTGGTGCACAACGAGCGCAACGGGAATCTTTGGCAGATTCGCTATCCGGTCGCCGGCTCTCCGGAATTTCTGGTGGTGGCGACTACGCGTCCGGAAACGATGCTGGGTGACACCGCCGTCGCGGTGCATCCGGAGGACGAGCGCTATGCGCATTTGGTGGGCAAGAAGGTCAAGCTGCCGCTGATGAATCGGGAAATTCCGGTGATCGCGGATGCCTACGTCGACCGAGAGTTCGGAACCGGCGTCGTGAAAATTACTCCGGCGCATGATCCGAATGATTTTGAAGTCGGCAAGCGCCACAATCTGCCCGAAATCGATGTGATGACCGACGACGCGCACATGAACGCGGACGCGGGCAAGTACGCCGGGCTGGAACGATTTGTCGCCCGCGCGCGCATCATTGCCGATCTCGAAGAACTCGGATTGATGGACAAGATCACCGAGCACACCCACAACGTCGGCACCTGCGATCGTTGCAAGGCCATCGTGGAACCGCGGCTTTCGACCCAGTGGTTCATGAAGATGAAGCCGCTGGCCGACGAAGCGAAAAAAACGGTCGAAGGGGAATTCGGGCCCGAGGCAAAAATCGAAGTGGTCCCGGATAACCAGCGAACCATTTTGCTGCAGTGGTTCGAGAATATTCGCGACTGGTGCATTTCCCGGCAGCTGTGGTGGGGCCACCGGATTCCGATCTGGCATTGTGCTGGCTGCAAGGAAATGATTCCGGCGACGAATTCGGACGTCGAGATTGTGGACGGCCACGCGCGAGCAGCCGGAGTTCCGACGAAGTGCCCGAAATGCGGCAACGAAAAGCTGGTCCAAGACAAGGACGTGCTGGACACCTGGTTCAGTTCCGCGCTGTGGCCGTTTTCGACTCTAGGCTGGCCCGACGACACCGAAGATCTGCGCACGTTCTATCCCACCAGCCTGCTGATCAGCGGCTACGACATTTTATTCTTCTGGGACGCGCGGATGATCATGATGGGGCTGCATCTGGCTCCTGGAACCAGCGAAAAGGAACGAATTCCCTTCCGGCGGTTATATTTGCATTCGTTGGTCCGCACCGCGGAAGGCGCCAAGATGTCCAAAACCAAGGGCACCGGCGTCGATCCGCTGCAACTTACCCAGCAGTACGGCACTGATGCTTTGCGCTACATGCTGGCCAGCATGGCGGCGCCGGGCACGGATATTGCGCTGACCGAAGACCGGATTCTTGGTGCGCGCGCATTTGCCAATAAAATCTGGAACGCGGCGCGGTTCTTGTTCATGAATCTGGAGAAGGCGGAAGTGACTGGAATCACTTTGGAGCAGGTCGCATCGCCGGAAATCCGTTCGGTCGCGCCCTATGAGTTGAAAGGCGAAGGCGGATTAGTTCATCGCTGGATTTTCTCGCGCTTGGCAGCGACGGTGACCGAAGTAGACAAGGCGCTCGACGAATTTCGTTTTCACGAAGCCTGTCAGACGATCTACCACTTCTTCTGGGGCGATTTTTGTGACTGGTATATCGAGTGGGTCAAGCCGCAGCTGAGCTCGACCGATCAAGACACGGCGGTGGCGGCGTGGCGGAACATTTTTGCGGTTTTGGATTCGGCGCTACGCCTACTGCATCCGGTGATGCCTTTCCTCACCGAAGAGCTGTGGCACAAACTGCCGCAGCCCGCGGGCGCGCGGTCGATCGCGCTCGATCGTTTCCCGGAAGCGCCCCAGAAATGGCATGACGCTGGCGCTGAAGCCGACATGGCGCTAATCCAGGAGGTAATCGCCGCGGCACGAAATATTCGCGCGGAACTGAAGGCCGATCAGAAAAAGAAAGTGGCTGCGGAATTCGCCAGCCAGGACGCGTCCGTGCGCGCGCTGGTGGAGCAAAACCTTGAACCATTAACGCGATTGGCTTCGCTTTCGGTGTTGCCGGTATCGTCCGGAACGCTCGCGGCGGAAAATGCCGCGGTGCGTTCCACCGCACGATTTGATCTGCGAATCGCCTATGGCGACGTCATCGATAAGGGCGCCGAAACAGCGAAACTGCAAAAGGAAATCGAGCGATTGGCGAAGGACATCGAAACCAAGAAGGCGCGGCTCGCCGACGAAACGTTCACCAGCAAAGCGCCACCAAAAGTCATCGCTGACTTCAAGGCGACTCTGGCCGCGCGCGAAGTGGAATATCAAAAATTTGTAGAACGCTTGAAACAGCTGCAATAGTTGCGCCATGGCCCAGAACCGCACCGCGAATCTGCCCGGGATCACTGACAAACGCATCGACGCGCTGCTGACGTTGCTGGCGGAGAATGCGACGATCGTCGTCAGCGGTGCGCAAGTGGCCAAGGAAATCGGCGTGACCCGCCAACAAGTCTGGCGTTGGGTGCAAAAGCTGCGCGAGCTGGGCGTGAAGGTCAAAGGCCACACCGCGACCGGCTATCACATCGAGCGCGTACCGGACATTCTGGCGCCGCAAATGCTCAGCCACCGCTTGACCGGCACGGCATTGGCCCGCCGCATCTATCATTTTTTCAAAATTGATTCGACCAATACCGTTGCAATGAATCTGGGCGAAGCTGGCGAGCCGCACGGCGCGGTCGTGCTAGCCGAAGAACAAACCGCCGGGCGCGGGCGCGCCGGACGAAAATGGATCTCCGAAAAAACGGCTGGAATTTCCTGCAGCGTGCTGCTGCGGCCGCAGATTCCTCCCGCGCACGCTCCGTTGCTTACGCTAGTCGCCGGGCTCGCCGTACGCGATACGGTTGCCGAGGAACTGGTTTCGGCGCCGGACATTCGCTGGCCGAATGACATTTTGGTGCACGGGCGGAAGTTCTCGGGGGTCTTGACCGAAATGCATGCCGAGCCCGATCGCGTACACTACGCGGTGATTGGCATGGGCATCAACGTGAACCAAACCAAAATGGCGGCGGAATTGGCGGGAATCGCGACTTCGCTGCGCATGGAAACCGGCCGAACGCATTCGCGCCTGGAAATAGTGATTCGATTGCTGCGGCACCTCGACCGCTACTACAATCTGTTTCTCGCTGAAGGCTCGGGGCCGATTCTGCGCCGCTTTGCCGAGGTTTCCAGCTACTTCCAGGGAAAACGAGTGAAGATCACCACCTCGATTGAAACATTTACTGGCACCACCGCCGGGCTCGAGCCCAGTGGCGTTCTGCGCGTGATGCGCGACGACGGCGGCGGGCTGGAACTGATTCTTTCGGGCGACGTCGCGGAGGCCAAGTAATGCTACTAACGCTGGACGTGGGCAACACCAACACGGTGCTCGGCGTGTTCCGCGGCAAGGAGCTAGTGGCCAACTGGCGGCTTTCTACCGCACGCGAGCAAACCGTAGACGAATACGGAATTCTAACCCGCGATCTTTTCACGCTGGCCCAACTCGAGCCGCGCGAAATCGGCGGCGTGATTATCAGTTCGGTAGTTCCGCAGCTCAATGCGATTCTCGCCGGTATGGCAGATCGCTATTTCGGCAGGAAGGCACTTTTCGTTGAACCGGGCATCAAGACCGGTATGCCGGTCCATTACGACAACCCGGCCGAAGTGGGGGCCGATCGCATCGTGAACAGCGTGGCGGCCTTTGAAAAATACGGCGGTCCTTGCATCATCGTCGATTTCGGCACGGCGATTAATTTCGACGCGGTTTCGGAGCGCGGCGAATATCTCGGCGGCGTGCTGGCTCCCGGCATCGGCATTTCGGCTGACGCGCTCTTCGCTCGTGCCGCGCGCTTGTTCCGTGTAGAAATTAAAGACCCCGGCAAAATCATCGGGACCAACACCGCAGCTTCGATGCAGGCCGGCCTTTTTTACGGCTATACCGACATGGTCGACGGAATTCTGGCGCGCATGAAAAAAGCGATGGGCGAGCCAACCAAAGTGGTTGCGACCGGAGGCCAGGCCGCGCTGATTGGCGCAGGTTCCAAGCACATCGAAACGGTGGATGAGTTTCTGACGTTGGAAGGCTTACGTTTGATCTGGGAACGCAACCAGGCGCCTGCCCACGGCGAAACCATCAAAAAAACTGCGTCCGCGAAGGCGCGCAGCAAACCGTAGACACTTCGAGTTTATTCTTCTGCACCACCATCGGCGCCCATGGATACATTCAACTACTTCAATTATTTTACGGAGATCGAGGAATATTTCTGGCGGAAGCGCGGCGCGCATCTGCTGGTCTCGCCTCTCGATTGGGCCATCCTCGAGACCTGGCAGAAAGCCGACATCCCGGTATTGGTGGTGCAGAAAGGAATCGATCGCGCTTTCGAAAGCTGGGAGCGCTCGCGACGCGCGGCAGGCGGACGTCAGATGAAAAGCCTGGCGTATTGCGTCGACGCGGTACTGGACGCGGCTTCGGAGGCGCAGGAAGCGGCAGCGGGGTCAGGCCCCGAGGTTCCCTCCTCGCGCTCTAACGCTGAGCCTTTCACGCGCGAAGAATTGAAACGCTACTTCGAGCGCAACGC
Organism: uncultured Acidobacteriota bacterium; assembly: GCA_963847695.1. Classification (GTDB taxonomy): domain Bacteria; phylum Acidobacteriota; class Terriglobia; order Acidiferrales; family UBA7541; genus Palsa-295. The sequence goes on from CAWKAX010000025.1 coordinate 38,860, forward strand.
CAAACGTCTGCGAGGTGCGGCGGAAAAGCAAAAAACGAAAACTGCGCCATCCGGCTTGGAGCTGAGTGTACGATTCACCGAGACTGCCCGGAAGCTTGACGATTATTTGCCGCTGCTCGATGTCCCGGGCTCGCTGGATCTGGAGGATCTGGAGCGGCGGCTGACGATTTTGGAAGAAAAACTTTCCGCCGCGCTTTCGAGCCAGGCCCACGAAGAAGTTCTGCTGAATTTGCGGCGCGAAATGGATCGCTCGCTGGCGCCTTACCGGCGTAAGATGTCTGCGGAGCAGCTAGCGCAGCTCCAGCGGCAATATTTGCAGAAGCGCCTTTTCGAATATTTTGAAGTCCCGCGCCTGAGCCTTTTCTATCTCACATAGGAGTCTTACAATCACTTTCGCTCGCTTCGCGTCGAGTGAAAGCTGCCCTCTCATCATGAGCGACGTTACCATTGAAAAATTAATTTACGGCGGAGAAGGTCTGGCTCATCACGACGGCTCGACCGTCTTCGTCCCATTCGTGCTGCCCAATGAAGTGGTCAGCATTTCGCCCGTCGAGCAAAAGAAAAAGTTTATTCGCGGGCGGTTGGATCGGGTGCTCACGCCTTCGCCCGAACGAATCGCGCCGCGCTGCCCGCACTTCGGCGTCTGCGGCGGATGCGATTACCAGCACATTCCGTACGAGCCGCAACTCGAGTTCAAGAAAGGAATCCTGCGCGAGACGCTCCGCCGCATCGGGCGCATCGATTGGACCGGCGACATCATCGGGCATGCTTCCCCGCCCTGGGCCTACCGCAACCGCGCGCAATGGAAAGTTCGGCCGCTCGAAGCCGCGTCCGATTTGGAGGCAGAGCCGGAGGGAAAGACCAAGCTCGGAATTGGCTACTTCAAGGCCAATACAACAGCTTTGTGCGCGGTCGAAACCTGCGAGATCGTCTCGCCGCTTCTGCTCAAGACTTTGTTAGCTCTGCGTACCGCGCTCGCCGCCGGAGAATTACCGCGCGGGCTGCGCGAAATCGAGGCTTTCGTAAACGCCAGCGATTCGCAGCTATTGCTTACTGCAACCTTCGCGGGCTTCCCTTCCCGCGCGGCCGAACATGCCCAAACCTTCCGCCGGATCGCGCCGGAAATCACCAGCCTGCTGTTTCACGACCCCAGCCGCGACCGGATGGAATTGTACGGGCCCGGATATATCGAATACGAAGCGGCCGGCACGGCCTATCGCGTGGGGCATTTCTCTTTTTTCCAGGTGAATCAATTCCTGGCCGAAACACTGGTCACCGAGGTGGTGGGGCGCGAAGAAAGCGGGCGTATGGCCCTCGACCTTTTTGCCGGGGTCGGATTGTTTTCTATTCCCCTGGCCCAAAAGTTTGAAAAGGTCCTTTCAGTTGAGTCGAATCCCGCGGCGACGCGCGACCTGGAATCGAACATGCGCGGAAAGGGCGCGATCGAAGTTCGCACCGCGGATGTGGAACGTTTCCTTGCCCGCAGCAAGGAGCGGCCCGACTTGGTGGTGCTCGATCCTCCGCGAGCTGGGATGGCGCCCGATGCCATGCAGCGCTTGGCCCGCATGGCTCCGCCGCGAATCACCTACGTTTCGTGCGAGCCGCCGACGCTGGCGCGCGACCTTGCTATTCTGATTTCCGCTGGATATAGTTGCTCAGAAGTACACGTAATCGACTTGTTTCCCCAGACCTTTCACATGGAGACCATCGTTCGGCTTCGAAGAGGTCGATGAAGCTTCCGGCAATTTGGATCTTCGCGGCATTTGCTTCAGGCGTCGGCGTGGTGATGCGCTGGCCGGCGTCGCCGAAGGTGTGGATCGCCGCCGCAACGGTCACGATTGCCTGTAGCGCTGCGTTGTTGTGGCGTAAGCAAGCCATCCCGGCTTTTGCTTCCGCACTTCTGGCGTGGGTCGCGCTCGGCGGCTTCGCCTATCACGTCGAACGCCTCGCAATTCCCCGCAACCAAGTTACTCGCGTGCTCAGCGAAAAGCAGGTTGATCTGTCCACGCCTTTTCGTTGGCGCGGGCGTTTGCGCGAAGATCCGATGACGCTGCCATGGGGCCAGCGTTTTGAAATCGACCTGGAGCAGGCGGAGGTCGCCGGAGAGATTCTTCCAGTTTCCGGGGGCCTGCGGCTCAATTTCTATTCCGGAACGAGAGCTGCGGAGCCGCCCGCCGGCCTGCGCGCGGGAGACCGTGTTGAAGCTCTAGCCAAAGCCAAGCCGCCGCGAAACTTTCTGGATCCTGGCGCCATCGATCTGCGCGGGATTCTCGCGCGGCAGCACGTCGACCTGATCGGCAGCCTGCGCAGTGGCGAGCTACTGCAGATCGTCGATCGCCCTGCCCCCACCATTTCTCAACGTCTGGCCCGCGCTCGCGGAAATCTGCTGGCGCGGCTCGATTCGCTTTTCACGGAGCAGCCGGAGCGCGGCGCTGTATTGCGCGCGATGCTGCTGGGCGACCGCAGCTTCGTCGATACCGACGTGGTACAAGCGTTTCAGAAAACCGCGTCGTATCACGTGCTGGTTGTCGCGGGTTTGCACGTCGGAGCACTGGTCGTATTTTTTCTGTGGATCGGAACGCGGCTCCGAATGCCTCCCATGGCGTCAGGGTTTTTGATTTGCGTGGCGTTGGCCGGGTACGTAGGAATCGTGCAAGATCGGCCGCCCATTTTGCGCGCGGCGTTGATGGCGGCGCTCTTCTTGCTGGCCCGACCATTGTTCCGCCGCGTCGACCTGCTGAATACCATCGCGCTTGCCGGCCTGATTTTTCTAGTACTCCAGCCTTCCATGCTGCTCGATTCGAGCTTCCAACTTTCGTTCCTGGCTGCGGCGGTGATCGCGGCCGTGGCGATTCCCTGGATGGAACGCAGCAGCGTTCCCTACCGCCGAGGCTTGAATCACTTGGGCGACGTGACTCGCGACGCCGGTCATGCGCCGAAGATTGCACAGTTCCGCATCGAAATGCGTGCGGCGGCGCAATGGATTGGCCAGCGCATGCCGCAGCAACTTGCACGGCGAATGAACGAAGGGCTGTCGTTGCCGATTCGCGCCGGGCTGCGGCTGTGGGAAATTATTCTTTTGTCGGTAGTGATTCAGGTGGGCATGCTCCCGTTTCTGGCCCGGGATTTCCACCGGGTCAGCCTGACGGGTCCGCTCAGCAATTTGTTTGCGGTGATTCTGACCGGCATCATCGTGCCCCTGGGATTTCTGGCGCTGGCCTTCACCTTCTTGTGGACCCGAGTCGCGTTGCTACTGGCGAAAGCCCTCAGCTGGTGCGTCGGCATGCTCCTGGCGTCGGTCGAGTGGTTCGCGCATTGGCCGCGGTTCAGCTACCGGATTCCAGGCTCGCCCATGTACCTGGTGATCGCGTTTTTCGTGGCCTTTGCGCTGCTGGCGATTGCAGTGCGAAGCGTGGCACTGCGGTTTTCCACTCGTTCGAATCGACCCACCGTGCCGGGGCCCTTGCGCGCGGCCGAGTTTGGGGCTGCATTGGCGGTTGCGGCACTCGCCACAGTCATTGCGATCTTTCCTTTCGCGCCGAAATTCGTGCCCGGGAAATTCGAAGTGAATGTTCTCGACGTAGGCCAGGGCGACTCCATTTTCGCTGTATTCCCCGCGGGCCGGACGATGTTGATCGATGGTGGCGGCCAGGCCGGCGCGGAAGCCATCAGCGGAGCGCGGTCTGGTCCGGACATCGGCGAGGAGGTGGTCTCGCCGTATCTCTGGTCCCGCGGGATCAAACGGCTTGATGTCGTCGCACTGACCCACGCGCACCACGATCATCTCGACGGGCTTCATGCGGTGCTGGCAAATTTTCGAGTCTCGGAATTGTGGATTGGACGCGACGAAGAAACTGCAGCATTTTTGTCGCTACTTGCCGAAGCACGCGCGCGCGGAACAAAAATCGTTCAGCGGGCGCAGAACGATCAATTCGAATGGGACGGCGTAAAGGGGCGAGTCTTGTGGCCCGCCGACATTAGTGCGGTAACCAAACCTTCGAACGACGATTCATTGGTGATGGCCCTCGACGATGGGGTGATCAATTTTCTGCTACCCGGCGACATCGAGAAAAAAGTGGAGAACGAACTGGTCGCGGAGGGTGCTCCACTGAAGGCGGAATTCCTTAAGGTTCCGCATCACGGCAGCAAGACTTCATCGACCGACGCGTTCGTGGCAGCGGTCGCGCCGAAGTTCGCGGTCGTTTCGGTTGGCGATGGCAATCAGTTCGGCCATCCGGTCGATAGCGTCGTCGAACGCTACGCGGCGGCTGGGGTTCGATTTTTGAGGACCGATCGGGACGGCGAAGTGACTGCAATCAGTGATGGGAAGGACTTGACGGTGCGCACATTCGCCGAAGACCGCACGCAGCAATAGTTTCGAAGAAACGACGATTACTGGCCGCGCCTACTCAGATGTCTCCGGCGATTCCGCTTCCTGCTCGAGGACCGTGTCGCTCTTGGTGTACTCCGCGATAATCTTGCGCGCTTCATCGACCTGCGATTCCAAGACGAAGATTTCCGTGCCGTGCGGACCTTCCGGATTTTCCGGAATGGGAAAAGGATCCGAAGAAACGGAGCCGGGAGATTCGATTCCGGCGCTCTGCAGCAGGCCGCGAATCACCAGCGCTTCGGTGGCATTATCCGCGACATGCGCAACTACCAGCGCTTCTTCGACGTGATCGTCACTCATCTAAATCCTCCCGAAAAGGCCGCATCATAATTGCTCGCATTCTGACGGATGTCCATACTTGAGATGCAGTAGCTGCCGGAAATCCACGGATCACACTCCGTAGCGCCGGGTCAGCCACATGCGCAAAAACAACACGCCCAAAGTCCCGATGGTACCGATCAGCGCGCGATATTCGCGGTTGCGAAGATATTGATCCCAGGAAAAGCTCTGGCCCGGCAGCTCCGGCTCGGAGTAGGTTTTAGCCGTAACGTTGGGAAAAAACAGAGGGACACTTTGCGCGTAAGCCTCGAAAATCGGCCCAAAGCGAACGAGCAGGTCGGCTTCCTCATTCTTCATAACCGCGTAGTAAAAAATGGCGAAATAAAGCACTACCAGGCCGCCGGCCCACCAAGAATGACCGGCAACCGCAAATCCGACCGCTAGAAACGCGCTGCCGAGATAAAGAGGATTCCGAGTGCGCGCGTAAGGCCCGGTGATGGCGAGCTCACGATCCTTGCGCAGATGTCCGGCTGCGGCGGCGCGAATCAACAGACCGACGCCCGCCAAGGCTGCGCCCCAGGCGATGGACTGCACCGTGGGAGACGCAAGGACTAGATACAAAATGGCAACCGGGTATCCGGTGCGGACGCGCCAGCGCATCCAGAATTTGCGGGGCTGATTCAGGACGCCTTCACTCAATTCTTATTCCCCAGGATTTGGAGAACCGCTTCCGCTACATCGTCAACCGTAATCGCCAACATGGCAGGGGCGTAGGATGGCCCGCGCTGATAGGTCGTTTCCGCGACTCGCGGCTTTCGGACGATGATGCTTTTTTGCGCCGGATCGGTGATGTAAGGCCCGTTGCGCGCGGGATCCGTCGGGCCAAATAGTCCGACGATCGGCGCGCCCAGAGCTGCGGCCAGGTGCAGCGGTCCCGTATCAGCGGAAACCACAAATCTTGCGCGCCGCAGCAACGCCATCAACGGTCCGAGTGGCAAAGGAACCGCCGCCGGCGCGGAGTTCCCTGCCGCAGCGACTACCCCTTCGGCCAGACCTTCTTCGCCAGCGCCATAGCTGATTACGCCGCGCATCCCTGTTTGCTCAAATATTCTGCGATGCAATTCGCCATAGCGTTCCGCAGGCCAACATTTCGAGCGCCAGCCTCCGCCCGGATTTAATACGAAGAATTCAGCGATATTCCGGTGTGCAAGTTCGCGCGCAACCAGCGAATCATCGTCCGGCCGCACGGTGATCGGAAATTTGGGCGGCACGCGCTGCGCGCCCGCAGCTTCGGCGAGAGTCAAATTGTGTTCCACTTTATGCGCCCCGCGAGGATTTAGCCGCTCGGTGTAAAACCACGATGCAAATCCCTCCCGCGCATAGGTCCGCCGAAATCCGATGCGCCGCGGTGCTCCCGAAGCGAACGCCAGCAACGCAGACTTATACAGCCCCTGAAAATCGATCGCGCAGGAGTAATCCACAGAGCGCAATTGCTTGACCGTCCCGGCCAACCCACCGGCCGTCGTCCGATCCACATGGATGATGTTATTCAGATCCGGGTTTCCTTCGAGCAACCGCAGCCACTTCGGTTCCACCGCCCAATCGATTCGCGATTCGGGAAAGGTGCGGCGCAATGCCGACGCCGCCGGCAGCGCGTGGACAATATCACCCAGTGAGCCCAGCCGCAGCAGCAGAAAGCGGCGTTCATTTTCCGTGGGCATCGGTGGGGGGCCGCAAGCGCGCAAGAAGATCGCGTGTTGAATGATTTTTGGGGTCGCCGACGATGGCTACGCGAATGCCGAGCAGCGCCGCCATGTCGCGTTCGGGCACGGTGTCCGCGGTGTAATCGGTTCCTTTGGCGTGAACGTCCGGCTGATATTCGCGCAAGAGCGGTTTAACATCGAGTTCGTCGAAAATGACCACGTAATCGACGAATTGGAGCGCTGCCACTAGAGATGCACGCGCACGTTCCGTAAGAACCGGGCGGCCCTCACCCTTTAATTTGCGCGTCCCCGCGTCGGAATTGATTCCGACGACCAGCAGGTCGCCCTCGGCTCGCGCGGCTTGCAGATAGCGAACGTGCCCTACGTGCAACAAATCGAAAACGCCATTCGCGAAGACGACTTTGCGGCCGGAATGGCGATGCTCTTCGATGATGCCGTGCAGTCCTTCGCGGGAAACGATTTTTTCACGGGTGTCCATTGCAGTGTCAGTGGCCAATGGTCGTGGCGTCATGCCGCAGCGCAGCTTCGATTTCGGCGCGAGTCACGGTCGCGGTGCGCCTCTTCATCACCACAATTCCGCCGGCATAATTCGCGAGCTGGGTGGCTTCGAGATAGGTCGCGCCAGCAGCAACCGCAAGCGTAAAAACGGCGATCACCGTGTCACCAGCGCCGGTGACGTCGACCGGCGCATCCGAGCCATGTATGGGAATGTGGCGCGTCGGATGATTCGGCTCAAACAACGCCATACCATCTTTGCCGCGAGTCACCAGAAGCGCCTCGAGGCTCAGGTCGCGACGCGCGCGATGGCCCAAATCATCAAGGCGTCCGACATCGTTTCCAACTTGCGCGTGATAAGCGGCTTCGATTTCTGGCTCATTGGGAGTGGCGGCGGTGACGCCGGCGTTGCGATATTCCAGCAGGCGATAGCGGGAATCCAGCATCACGCGCTTGGCGTGCAATCCGCGAGCGAGCGAGGGCGAAGCCGCGCCCAATCCATAATCAGAAATCAGCACCGCTGCGGCGCCGCGCGAAGATTTCTGCGCGTTCTCCGCGATGCGCGTCTGCAAGTTCGCCGGAACTTCGGTTTCCGGCTCACGGTCCACGCGCAAGACCTGCTGCTGTGTAGTGTGAGTCCAACCCGCGAGATAGCGCGTCTTGGTGGTGGTCGTCCAGTGCGGCGATTGCAGGATTCGCGAGACGTTCACGCCTTTGGCGCGAAAATATTCCAGTAGTTTGCCCCCGCCATCATCCGCGCCTACCACGCCGACCGGCAGAACGCGCGCGCCGAGGTCGACGAGATTATTGACAGCGTTGGCCGCGCCGCCCGGATAGGCTTCAGCCTTCTGGTGACGCAGGATCAAAACCGGAGCTTCGCGGGAAATCCGGGAAATTTCTCCGGACACGAATTCGTCGAGAACAAAGTCGCCGACGACGCAGATGGTCTGCTGCGAAAAACTGGCAACCAGATCAAGCAGGCGGCCGATATCGACGCTGGCATCAAGCGGCAAACGGCCCGGCGGCCGCGACCCTGACGCAACGCCTTTGGCAGGATTGTGGGCGATTGCGAGCTTATCTTGTTTAGCGTTCTTAGCCTTCAACTGGGCTCCAAAATTTCGCGCGCCGACGAACGATCGAGTCTCCCCGCCGCAAACTAACACACCCGCAATGCCACGGCAATCCGCGGGCCCTCACTCAGAGTTGCTTTTTCGTTCAGAATCCAGGATTTCGCTGTTTCGCGATCGCAACAATTTGATGCCAGAACTCGTCTTCACGTTGAATGCTTAATGAAATCGTTACGCACACTACCTGAAGCATCCCGCTGCGAAATGAACCACCTAGATTATAGAAATCTTTTTCAGTGCACACCAGGACGGAGGCTCCCGCGGGTGCTGCTTCGTGCTGAATTCGGGCCGCGTCGCGCTCCGTGTAGCGATAGTGATCGGGAAAGAACTTGCCGCCCACAAGTTGCGCGGAGGCCTCGCGCAGAGTCGCCAGAAATCCGTCGGGATTACCGATACCGCAGAAGGCGAACACTTTCCGCCCGGCCAAGTCGAGAGTGTCACCAGATAACCGGCCGTTCTCGACGGTGCGTACAGATTCGATGTTAGGCCGCGCGTAAAAAACGGGAGCCTTCGAATAGCGGCGAATCACAGTTTCGATTGCGGGCGAGGCCGTCGTGCGGTTGATCACAATGAGGTCAGCACGGCCCAGGCCGCTGAGCGGCTCGCGCAATCTGCCGGCCGGAAGCAGATGGCCGCCGCCGAAGGGATTGAGTCCGTCGATCAAAACGATATCGACATCGCGGCCAAGGCGCTGATGCTGAAAGCCATCGTCCAGAACGAAATGGTCGACGCCTTGAGCAGCGAGTTGCCAGCCTTTTTTGAATCGATCCGCGCCAATTCCAAATGAAACGCCCTCCCCGAGCCGTTCGCGAAGCAGCCGCACTTCATCGCTGGTCGAGGAAACATTCGAGGTACCTTCAGTACTGGCGGCGATAGGTTCTCCACGATAACCGCGGGTCAAAATTCCAACTTTTTTCCCCTTATCCAGCCATTTTTTTGCGATCCATAAAACCAGCGGCGTTTTTCCCGTGCCACCGACCGTCAGATTTCCCACGCTGACGACGATTCCCTGCAGGCGCCGCACCTTGCGCAGGCCGGTCTGGTAGGCTCGGGCCTTCAAGTGCGCCCCTGCGCCGTAAATCACCGACGCGGGCCACAGAATCGCTTCCGTAAATTTCACTGGCGCGTCGCCTTCGACGATTCGTCAATGAACGGCGCGATTCGATCGAGCGTGCGTCTGGTCGCTCCTCGATTGCGTTCGGCAATCGAGCGCGCAGCCGCTCCGATTTGCGAGCGCAACTGCTGATTTTCAATCAGCTGAATCCAGACCTGCGCCAAACTCTTCGCAGACAGCACCTGAATCCCCGCGTGTCCATCCAAAAACTGATCGGCCATGTCTTGGAAATTTTCCATCGAAGGTCCGAACACCGGCGGCTGCCCGAACGAAGCCGGCTCCAAAATATTGTGACCTCCCGAGTGCACCAGCGAGCCGCCGACAAAAGTCGCATCCGCCAGCGAATAAAGCCCGGCTAAATCGCCTATAGAGTCGAGCAGCAAAACGTCAGCTTCTTCGTCGAGCGGCGCTGTCAGGTCGATGCGCGAGCGCCGAATCACTTTCCAGCCGCCCTCCGCCGAGAGTGCTGCGGCCGCGTCAAAACGATGCGGCTTGCGCGGCGCCAGAATCAGCAATGTTCGCCGCCACTGGCGCTGCACCTGATCGTAAGCGGCGATGACGGCTTCTTCCTCGCCTTCCACCACACTGCCAGCGACGACGATCGGCCAGCGTTCCTGCTTGCGAATTTCGTCACCAAGCCACGCAGTAAAAGCGTTCACTGGCGGCGGCTCACTGTCATATTTCAAATTGCCGAGGATTTCCATCCGTTGCCCGGAGGCGCCCATGGCGCTCAAGCGTGCCGCGTCGTCCGGAGTTTGCGGCAGGAACAACGCGGCGTCCTCCAAGATTTCGGCGAAAAAAGGTCCAATCAGGAATTCCCACCGTTTGAATCGCGCGAAAGATTTCTGCGAAATACGCGCGTTCGCGAAAACTACTGGAATGCCTTCTCGTTTCGCCTCTCGCAGGAAATTCGGCCAGATTTCCGTTTCCAGCACGACCACCGCTGCGGGACGAATCGCGCGCAGCGAGCGTCGAACCGGCACGACCCAGTCGATGGGAAAGTAGAAAACGCTGTCGACGTTTTTCAGCCGCTCGCGCGCCAGGCGTTGGCCGGTTTCGGTCGTGGTCGAGACAAAAACAGGACGGTCAGGCCAGCGCAATTTCAACCCATCCACAAGGGGCTTGGCGGCCAGAACTTCTCCGACGGAGACGGCGTGAATCCAGAGCGCGCGCCCCGCGCCCGATGTCGGAGCATTGGCCACGAACTCTGGCCCCAAACGCCCCAACCGCTCGCGAAACGACCGTGCCGATTCCCCTCGCCGCCAGCCCCGCAGGGCGTAGTAGGGCGCGAGGAAAATCATGGCCGCTGCCGTAAATATGCGATAGAAAAAATACATTCAGGAAGCGGAGGCCGCACCAAGCGCTAGGCTCCGCGCAAAACCGGTATTATAGTGGCACCGGTTTCGAACACGCACAACTTCCCTTACGCGATTGGCATCGCAAGTCAGGACCATGAAAATTCGCCGAGCAATTTCGACCCGCGCAATTGTTCCTGTGACCCTCGCCGCCGTCATTAGCACCGGCTGGCTCGTCCAGCGCTCCGACGCGAAAAATCCGCGCGCCTCAACGCAAGCTGCGCAAGCGGCACCGGCCACCAGCGTCCTGCCGCACGATACCCACGATGGCCTGACGATCCAAGCCGATCCTTACACCGATCGCGCCCGCTGCAAGGATAAATTTGGCAAGGCCGATCCGTTTCCGGTGGGAATCTTGCCCATTGAGGTTACGCTACGCAACGACGGACCCAACCTGATCCGCGTCGACATCAATACCATTCAATTGCAGGTGAATCTGCGAAACGGCAGCCATCAGGATATCGACTGGCTGGCTGCGGAAGACGTAGCCGCGCTGATTGCGCACCCGGCGGGTGCAGGAGCGCCGTCCCGACCGAAAATCGCGGGCCTGCCCATCCCCAGCGGCGACAAGAAGGTCGATAAGCTTTCCGAGATATTGAAGCCCTTAACGCTCGACGCCGACACCATCGCCCCTAGAGCCTCGGTCCATGGCTTCGTCTATTTCAACGTGAATCACGATATGAACCTGGCTGACAGTGCCGTGCTGTACGTCCCCGATGCAGTAATTCTGCCCAGCAAGAAAGTACTGATGTTTTTCGAGGTTTCTCTCGCGCCGCCCAATCAGAAATAAGGCAGAATCAGCTAGAAACATCGGCGCGAAAGCGCTCTAAGTTAGCGGGCTGAAGCCTGCCAACTCGAGCCTTCCTTTCTTGACCTGAACCTCGTTTCCTGATAAAAACAACGATTCTGTCCTGGTACTTTTCGCAATATGTCAGGCGGGCTCCCAACCTAAGGAGTCTTCATCCGGAGGAAGAATGTCGGTAGACGTTTGGGCTTACATGTGTGCAAATTCGCGAACTGCGGTGACCAACTAATGCAAAAAGCAATTCTCACTTCCCTTTCCAGGTTTAGCGGCAGGTGTTTTAGGGTGGCTACGGCCACTTCGGCGATGTTGGCTCTCGCCGCGGCGACATTCGCGCAACAGCCGGCGCCGGAGTCGGTTGGGGGCGAAGCGAATCTGAAATTGCCCGACCTTTCCTCAGTTACTTTCCTGAATGGAATCGATGGGCACAAACTTCTGCTCTTCGGGATCGTGTTTTGCGTATTTGGATTGATCTTCGGCCTGACGATTTACTCGCGGTTGAAGAACCTGCCCGTGCATCGCTCGATGCTCGAAATTTCCGATTTGATTTACGAGACCTGCAAGACGTACCTGATCACTCAGGGCAAGTTCTTGATGCTGCTCGAAGCTTTCATCGCGGTGGTCATCGTGCTGTACTTCGGCATGCTGCTGCACTACGAAGCCTTCCGCGTCATCATCATCCTCGCCTTCAGCTTGCTCGGTATCGCCGGCAGCTTCGGCGTGGCCTGGTTCGGAATTCGAGTGAACACCTTCGCCAATTCGCGGACGGCCTTCGCCGGTTTGCGCGGCAAACCCTTCCCGATTTACCAGATCCCGCTGCAGGCGGGCATGAGCATCGGCATGATGCTGATCAGCGTAGAACTGCTGATGATGCTGTTCATTTTGCTTTTCGTCCCCGGAGACTATGCCGGCCCTTGCTTCATCGGATTCGCCATCGGTGAATCGCTGGGCGCGGCGGCTCTGCGCATCGCCGGCGGCATCTTCACCAAGATCGCGGACATCGGTTCGGACTTGATGAAGATCGTTTTCAAGATTAAGGAAGACGACGCGCGCAACCCGGGCGTGATCGCGGATTGCACCGGTGATAACGCTGGCGATTCCGTCGGCCCCAGCGCGGACGGCTTCGAAACCTACGGCGTCACCGGCGTCGCGCTGATCACTTTCATTCTGCTCGGCGTGAAAAGCCCCACGGTTCAAGTACAGCTGCTGGTCTGGCTGTTCGTCATGCGTATCGCGATGCTAGTCGCCAGCGCCGCGGCGTATTTCATCAACGACTTCATCGCCAAGGCCCGCTACGGCAAGGCCGACAAAATGAATTTCGAAGCGCCGCTGACTTCCCTGGTGTGGATCACATCGATCATATCGATCGCGATGACCTATTTCATTTCGATGTTCATCATTCCGACGTTGAATGGCGACACCACGCAATGGTGGAAATTGGCCACGATCATCTCCTGCGGCACATTAGCCGGAGCAGTGATCCCGGAACTGGTGAAAGCATTCACCTCCACCGAATCCCGACACGTGCGCGAAGTCGTCGCCTCCGCAGAAGAGGGCGGCGCGTCGCTCGGCATTCTTTCGGGCTTCGTGGCCGGAAACTTTTCGGCCTACTACATCGGCCTCGCCATGGTGGCGCTGATGTCCATCAGCTACCTGGTCAGTTTGCAAGGCCTCAGCCTGCTGATGATCGCGGCACCAGTTTTCGCCTTCGGCTTGGTGGCTTTCGGCTTCCTGGGCATGGGACCAGTCACCATCGCGGTCGACTCCTACGGCCCGGTCACCGACAACGCGCAGTCCGTTTACGAACTGTCGCTGATCGAGCAAGTTCCGAACATCAAGCAGGAACTGCAGAAAGATTTCAAGATCGACGCAAATTTCGAACGCGCTAAGGAATTGCTGGAAGAAAACGACGGTGCGGGTAACACCTTCAAAGCGACGGCGAAACCGGTGCTAATCGGAACTGCCGTGGTCGGGGCCACCACCATGATCTTCTCCATTATCATGGCGCTGACCAACGGCATCACCGAAAATGTCGACAAGCTCTCGCTCTTACACGCTCCGTTTTTCCTGGGCCTAATCACCGGCGGCGCCATGATTTATTGGTTCACCGGAGCTTCCACTCAGGCGGTCACCACCGGAGCCTACCGCGCGGTTGAATTCATCAAAGCGAACATCAAACTGGACGGCGTGGTCAAAGCGTCGGTCGAAGACAGCAAGAAGGTGGTGGCCATCTGCACCAAGTACGCGCAGAAGGGCATGCTGAACATTTTCATCGCGGTGTTTTTCGGCACGCTAGCTTTCGCCTTTGTCGAACCGTTTTTCTTCATCGGCTACCTGATTTCCATCGCGATCTTCGGCCTGTACCAAGCCATTTTCATGGCCAACGCCGGCGGCGCATGGGATAACGCCAAGAAAATCGTGGAAACCGAGATGAAGCAGAAAAACACTCCGTTGCACGACGCGACCGTGATTGGCGATACAGTAGGCGATCCGTTTAAGGACACATCTTCCGTCGCGTTGAACCCGGTCATCAAATTCACTACGCTGTTTGGGTTGCTCGCAGTCGAGTTGGCGGTGAGCCTGACCCAACGCAATGCGGGCCTGACGCACGTGCTGGCTGCGGTGTTCTTCCTGATTTCATTCTTCTTCGTTTACCGATCGTTCTACGGGATGCGCATCAAAGGCGGCGGCTAGTTCACCGCCTTCTTTGCCAAACGAAAAAAGGGGAGGGCCCAGGCCCTCCCCTTTTTTTGCTAGACAAGTTTACAAACCGCTGCGCGCGACTCGCTCAGGCTTTCAGAATCCCAAGATATTGTTTCGAATCGTTCGCGAAGCCCGGAAACACGCCCGACAACGCGCGATCGCCCAGATGCTTGGTGATAATTTCGCCCAGCACGCTGCGATAATCAGTCGTCACCGCAAGATCGCGGCCCTGGTTCAGTTGATCTTCATTTAGCCCCGGCCACTTGGTGTAGACGCGCCCGCCTTTCACGCCCCCGCCCATCACAAACATGCAGTTGGCGTGACCGTGGTCGGTCCCGCGATTTCCATTTTCGTGCGCCGTGCGTCCAAATTCCGACATGCTGACAAAAACCACGTCGCCCATGCGGTCGCCCATGTCCTGGTGAAACGCGGCGATTCCCTGGCCTAGATCCTTCAGCAGATTCGCCAACTGGCCGGTTACGCCGCCTTCGTTCACATGATTGTCCCAGCCGCCGCTATCGAGAAACGCAACTTCCAGGCCGACGTCAGCCTTGAACAGCTCCGCGATTTCCTCAAGGCTCTGCCCGAAACGGCTTTTCGGATACTGTGCGCCATTTTCCGGCTGATACGAATCTGGATTGATCTTCTTCAATTGATCGATCGCTTCGAAAGTTTCATTGCCGACTCCGCGCATCGCGTGGTCCACGCTTTGCGCGTACATCGTCTCGAAACCGCCCTCCGCAGTCTGCTGCGGCCCATACATTTTGAATTGCTTCAAGTCGGAGATAGCGACGGCCGGAACGCTGCCCTGCAAAGTGCGCGGCAGGTACGGACCAAACGCAACGGCGCGGAACGGCGACGGTTTGTCTTCGGGCATGCTTTCCAGCGCTCGATTCAGCCATCCGTTGTCAGTCGCCTTCAGCCCCGGCGTTCCGGACTCCATGTAGTCTTGCGCATCGAAATGCGATCGAGTCGGATCAGGCGAGCCGACGGCCTGCACAATCGCAAGCTGGTTCGCGCGGAAAAGTGGCAGGAGGGGTTGGAGACTGGGATGCAGCCCAAAAAATCCATCCAGATCGAGCGCCGCGTCGGCACCGCCTTGTTTCGGTTGTGGAATCGCAATCGTCGGGCGCATGCGGTAATAATTCGGCTCGCCGAACGGCACGACGACGTTCAGCCCATCCATGGCGCCGCGCTGAAATAACACGACCATTTTCTTCTTGGCGGGTCCAGTGGTCGCGGCGACGGCTCGTTGTAGGAATGACGGCAGCGCAGCCATCCCCACCATCGCGATGCCGCCACTCTTCAGAAAATAGCGCCGAGAAATATTCACGAGACTCCTCCGACCATCGCACGAGACATCAATCTGGCACTCATCGCCGCTGAAATTCCGGCGTTCCCAGAACCAATCCAACGATCAAGCCCTGGTTCACTTCCTTAACCTGATCGTCCAGGCTCGCTCGCAAAATCTGCGGATCTTTCAGGTGATCTTCCAAGGTCTGCTGAGTCGAAGGCGCAATTTGACCATCCAAAAAAATCTGGATGGATTGGGCCAAGGCAGCCTCGGGGTCCTGAAATGCTTGCTCACCGAGGATCGACTTCAGATCGACCGTCGCACCGCCCATCTTGTCGCCGGCAAAAGTCAGCGCGAAGTTCAGACGGTTCAACAGCGCGCCGGCATTCACCCATGTTTCGGCCTTATCCGAATATCCCGTGGGCGGCTGGCAGAGGAAAAGTGGTTCTCCCATGCGGCCGACCCACTGTTCCATCGGCAAAGTAATCGTGACTTCCGCGTTCATCGCCCGCGCGGTCGTGGCGACCAATTCGAAAGGAGTTTTGACTTTTGAGCGATACGCGTCTTTGGACCAGAATTCCGGAGAATAAATCATGGTCTTCAGTACCGCGCGGATGTCGCCGTCCGACGATTGAAACGTCTGCGCCATGCGGCCGACCAAAGCCGGAGGCGGCGTATCCGAAACGAAGTGCCGGGCCAGCTCTAAAGAAATAAAATTTGCAGTCTTGGGCGAATTCGCCAGCATCTTCAGCGCTTCTTCGCCGTCTTTTTCGCCACCGTAGTTGAACGTCCGGCCCATCACCACTTTCTTGCCTTCGCCGTGAATTTTCTCGTCGAAGAAAAACTGCGGATCTTTTCGCGGCTCGTGAATAGTCCAGCCGGTTAGGCATTCAGCCATCTCGATCACATCCTGCTGGGTATAGCCGCCATCGACGCCGACGGTGTGCAGCTCCATCACTTCGCGGCCGTAATTCTCGTTCAGCCCGCCCTCTTTCTTGTTTTTCGCAGCAACGGTGGCAGCAGCATTCGCAGTAGCCGGATTCGCCGCAGGATTGGAGACTGGGCCGGGAAAAGTTCCAGGCGTAGGCGTCGAGCCACCGGCAAAACCACCTTGAAAGCGCGCTTGACGCATCGCTTTCATCTGTTGATTTCGCGCCACCGCCGCGGGATCGGCACTCAAATAATTGTCGAGGAAGAAAAGCATCGCCGGGCTTTTCGCCGTGGCCAGCAGCAAATCGTCAAACTTCCCCATGGTGTGCGGACGAATCGTCTCGCGAACGTACGGCCCGACCAGCCATTTAACGTCGCCCTTATTCGCGAATACGTTGAAATGGTTGAACCAAAAATCCTCCATCACCGCTTCCAATTGCCGATTGCTGTAAACCGCGCGGTCCAGCTTGGCCATCGAAAGTTCGGTCACGATGCGATTGGGCCCCTGCTGCTTGGCCAGCTGCTGCTGCGCCTTATCCAGATTGTCGTTACCGGTGACGATGATCTGCGCCAGCGCGTCCTGCTGCTTCGCCTTCTGCTGATCCTCGTACTGCTCTTTAGTGATGCCCAGTCGCTTCGCGCCTTGGTCCGCGTTCGGATAGTCCTCAAGCAATTGCTTCGACGACATTGAAATCGTGGGATAGCGCTGCAGGCGAGTTTCCAGCGCGGAATCATCGAGCGATTTGGGTTCGAGTTGCTGATCGATCCACTTCTCCAGGCCGATCCTGCGCACGTACTCAACGTCACCCGGCCGCGGACCGTAGGCCAGCCGGTTCATCGCGTGCATAATCGCTTGATCTTCGGTCAGTTCGGTGATGGGCAGCTTGCCCTTGAACTTCTTGTCGAGTTTTATTTTGCTGGAATTGGAAGCAGATTGCGCAGCAGCGGGACGAGAGCCCCATGGTGTGACTAATGCCAGTGAAGCGATCACGGCACCGGCGACCGCACGTCGCAGCAGCAAACCAACCTGTCCTTGAGGTAAACCTAAGGCGAGCGATGATCGGCGTGTTTTAATCGAATCGCTGGACAACGCAGCACCTCGTAGAAATTCCAGAAGCCGTGCCTTGCTCCCAGTTTAACCCCATCAGAAAGTGAAAGTTGCGGGCGAGGACGACTGGTAACGAGCGGGCGCGATATCCAAGTCTCTTATTGTGAGGGACATAGGAGGAATGAGCAAAAGGCGGGGCGGCCCAAGGGGCCGTTCTACACCAAAGTTAAGCGATCGTCGCGTTCCGTGGTCGAAGCCAAGATTTCCGCATTGAAAGCCGCGCCCAACAAAATAACCAGCGCCGTGAGGTACATCCAGATCAAGAGGCCGATAGCCGCCGCCAATCCGCCGTAGACCACGTCGTATGGCATTTTTCTCACGTAGTAACCGAACACAATATCGACCGTCCACCAAAGAATCGTCGCCACCAAAGCCCCCGGCAGCAGATTGCGCCACCCCCGGTCGTCCGGCCGTCCAACGTGATAGAGAAACACCAGCACCGACATCGACAAAACAAAAACAATCGCCGCCTGAAACGCAAAAGCCAGGGCGTTAAACAGCAACGGCACTCCAAAAGTGTGAATCAGATGGACGCGAGCTTGTTTGCCAAAGACCGTCAGAACCACCACGACCATCGCCGGCGCAAACGTCATCAACAGCAGCAGCAACGCCCGCAAATGTCCGCGCCAATATGGCGGCCGATGATGATCGCCTTCGACAATCCGAAAGCCTTCCATGAACCCGACCATCACCTGCGAACCGGCGATCAGCGTTCCAGTCAAACCCAGCAAAAACCATTTCCAAGGATGGGGGTTCCGGCGCACGAAATATTGGGTGATCACATCGCCGCTTCCCGAAGGAACGATCATGCGCAGCCGCTCCGGCAATTCTCGCAAAGCGCTGTGGAAGGCATCCTCACTGCTAAGAATTCCCAGCGCCAGCAGCAGCATGGGAAAGAACGCCAGAAACATATTGAAAGCGATAGCCTGGCTCAGCGTCAGGCAGTCCGGAAAAATCCGGCCCAGGCTACGAAAGAAGTTTTTGAGGAAGAGGTCCATCCCGTCTGGCTCGCGATTATACGGTGCCTGCCGTCATTCTGGGACATCTTAAAGCCCTGAATCGTGGCCAGCGACTACCGGTCAGCTGTGCGCAGTCACTCCAGTCTCGATGCCTTGCCGCTTTTCCCACGCCGGGGTAAACTTCGCGTTGGTTTTCTAGATGTAACACTCAGCGGAGGGCGGTGAATGTCTCGTGTCGTGCGTTGCGGCCTGATTCAGGTTCACTGTGAATGGTCGCCCGAAAAACACTCCATCGCGGACATTGCCAAGAAGATGCTGGCCAAGCACGACAAATTGGTCGAGCAAGCTGCCAAGAAGAAAACTCAGATCTTGTGCCTGCAGGAATTGTTCAACGGCCCGTATTTCTGCGCCGAGCAGCAAGCGCGTTGGTACGAACTGACTGAGCCGGTGCCGGACGGCCCAACCGTTGAGCACATGCGCAAGCTGGCCAAGAAATACGGCATGGCTATCGTCGTGCCGGTCTACGAGCGCGAAATGACCGGGCTGTATTACAACACCGCGGCGGTGATCGACGCGGACGGAAAGTATCTGGGAAAATATCGCAAGCATCACATTCCGCAAGTCGCGCCAGGATTCTGGGAGAAATTCTATTTCACCCCGGGGAATACCGGATACCCCACGTTCCAAACGAAATTCGCGCGGATCGGAGTTTACATTTGCTACGACCGCCACTTCCCCGAAGGTGCGCGCGTGCTCGGGCTGAATGGAGCGGAGATCGTGTTTAATCCTTCGGCCACCGTCGCGGGCCTCAGCGAATATCTGTGGGAACTGGAACAGCCCGCGCATGCCGTGGCCAACGGGTATTTCGTCGGGGCCATCAATCGGGTCGGCACCGAAGCTCCTTGGAATATCGGTGAATTTTACGGCAAAAGTTATTTTTGTAATCCGCGCGGCAAAATCATCGCGCAGGCCAGCCGCGACCGAGACGAAGTGCTGGTCGCCGATCTCGATCTCGCGGAAATTGAACAAGTGCGCCAGACCTGGCAATTTTTTCGGGATCGCCGCCCCGAATCTTACGGCGAGATTACCCGAACGCATTCCGGTACGCGCAAAGTAGACGCAGCGGACTAACTTCACAGCAGCCCAGGAACCTAATCATGACCACAACTCCCAAAATGACCTCGACTCGCAGCGAAGAGGTAGTACGCAAGCACAAGGAGTTCATCTGGCCTTCGGTCACGAACTACTACCAAAACCCGCTGGTGGCCGATCACGCCTCGATGCAGTATTTGTGGGACGTCGAGGGCAATAAATACCTCGATTTCTTCGGCGGCATCGTCACTATTGGCGTCGGGCACTGCAATCCCAAGGTCACCGAGAAAATAAAAGCGCAGACCGACAAGCTGCAACACACTTCGACGCTGTTCCCCAACGAAGCCATCGTTGCACTCGCCGAAAAACTGGCCGAAATCACCCCGGGAAAACTGCAAAAAAGCTTTTTCACCAGCTCCGGGACCGAAGCGAACGAAGCCGCGATCATGCTGTCGCGCATGGCTTCACCCAGTTACGACATTGTGGCCCTGCGCCACGCCTATTCGGGCGGATCGGCTCTGGCCAAATCCGTAACCGCACAGTCCGCTTGGCGCAAGGGCGGCGTGATTAGTGTGGGAATTTCGCACGCCGTAAATCCTTACTGCTACCGCTGTCCGCTGCATCTGACCTATCCCTCATGTGGAGTGGCCTGCGCGAATGACGTCGAAAACGTGATTCAGACCACTACCAGCGGTCAAATCGCCGCCTTCATCGCCGAACCAATTCAGGGCGTCGGCGGCTTCATTACTCCCCCGCCGGAATATTTCAAGATCGTGCATCGCATCGTCAAAAATTACGGAGGAGCCTACATCTCTGACGAAGTGCAGACCGGATGGGGCCGCACCGGAAAAAAATGGTGGGGCATCGAACAGTGGGAAGTGACGCCAGACATCATCACTTCGGCGAAGAGCATGGCCAACGGCACGCCCGTTGGATTGACCATCGCCACCGCCGAGCTAGCCGATAAATTCCAGGGCCTGAACATCGCCACCTTCGGAGGCAATCCGGTCACTTCCGTAGCCGCTCGCGCCGTGATTGCAGTGATCGAAGAGGAAAACCTGCGGGAGAACA
This sequence comes from uncultured Acidobacteriota bacterium, assembly GCA_963847695.1. Classification (GTDB taxonomy): domain Bacteria; phylum Acidobacteriota; class Terriglobia; order Acidiferrales; family UBA7541; genus Palsa-295. Next base: position 59,303 of record CAWKAX010000025.1, read on the forward strand.
CTTTTGTGGTCGGAGGCTATTTCCGCAAGAAACTGGAAGAGCTGCAGCAGAAATATCCGCTGATTGGTGAAGTCCGTGGCATGGGCATGATGCAGGCCCTCGAACTGGTCAAAGACCGCCAAACAAAAGAACCCGCCCCCGCCGAAACGAATCAAATACTGGAGCGGACCCGGGCCAATGGCTTGCTGGTCGGAAAAGGCGGCATGTACGCCAACGTGATACGCATGGCTCCGCCCATGAACATCACCAAAGCTGATGTGGATGAAGGAATTCGCCTGCTCGACAAGTCTTTCGCCGAAGTCCGGCTTTAGTTCAATATTGAGTTCATTCAAGATTAATTCACTCGAGACGCCGAGACCGGCGCCTAAACTGGAACGAGGAGTTAGATGCCTACTGCAACTGCAATCGACCAGCTGTGCAAGAATTTTATAAACGGCGAATGGACCGAGTCGAAGTCCACCCGCATTTTCGAGCGCCGCAATCCAGCAAACAACGATGAAGTCGTCGCGCGCATTCCACTCTCCACGCGCGAAGAAATGAAGCGCGCCATCGCTTCCGCCAAAGCCGCCTTCCCTGCCTGGCGCGATACGCCCGCGCCCAGCCGCGGGAAAATTCTCTTCAAAGTCGTTCGCATCATGGAAGACCAGAAAGAGGCTTTGGCGCGTTTGCTGACCCGCGAAGAAGGAAAAGCCCTGAAAGACGCGTTGGGCGAAGTGCAGCGAGCCATCAATATCACCGAGTTCATGGCCGGCGAAGCGCGACGGATCAACGGCGAAACCATGCCGAGCGAAACGGCTAAGACTTTCACCTACACCATTCGCCAACCGGTCGGTGTGATCGGCGCCATCACCCCCTGGAATTTTCCGATAGCCATCCCGATCTGGAAAATCGCGCCAGCGCTGGTTTATGGCAACACCGTGGTTTTGAAACCGGCGGAATTGACGCCGCTCTGCGCGTTGCGTATCGCCGAAATTTTCGCCGAAGCCGGGCTTCCCGCCGGGGTATTGAACGTTGTTCTGGGTTCAGGCGAGGATGTAGGCGACGAACTGGTCCAAAATCCACTGGTGCACGGACTTTCTTTCACCGGTTCCACTGCTGTTGGTTGCCGGATCTACGCCACCGGCTCGCAGCGGCAAAAAAAGGTGCAGTGCGAAATGGGCGGCAAGAATCCCGTGATCGTTCTGGCCGATGCCGACTTGAAGATGGCCGTGGAATCCGTCGTCGCCGGAGCCTTCGCCTCCACCGGCCAGCGCTGCACCGCCTCCAGCCGCGTAGTGGTGGAAGAATCGATCGCCGATCAGTTTGTATCGATGCTGGTCGAAAGGACCAAAGCGTTCGTATCCGGCGATCCCCTCGCGCCAGGGACGGAAATGGGCCCCTCCGTCGATGAAAAGCAAATGAACACGGTTTTGAAATACATCGACATCGGGAAACAGGAAGGCACCCTGCTCTGCGGAGGCGCGCGCATGAGCGGCGCCAAACACGACAAGGGCTGGTTCGTAGCGCCGACCATCTTCGACAACGTTTCCTCCGAAAGCAGAATCGCCCAGGAAGAAATTTTTGGCCCGGTGCTCAGCGTAATTCGCGTGAAAAATTTCGACGAAGCTCTCGAAGTAGCCAATTCGGTCCGTTACGGTCTCTCCAGCTCGATTTATTCCAACGACTCTGCCAAGATTTTTGAGTTCATCGATAAAATCGAAACGGGCATGACCCACGTCAACCAAGCGACGGTCGGCGGCGAAGCGCACGTTCCCTTCGGCGGCACCAAGCAAAGCAGCATTGGCCCACATGAAGTCGGCCACGGCGCCATGGATTTCTACACCGACACCAAAGTCGTCTACCTGGATTACGCCAGCCGCCAGCGCGAATCGAGTTCGCGGTAATTGGGTGCGATGCGCCATTGGCCGATGAATTCGCGTTTGGTCCGGCCCGCCCGGATCGTTGTGCTGTTTTCCCTGCTTTCGATTTCCTGCGTCGCCGCCGCTCATGCTTACGCCGGCAAATCGGGCAGCTTTCTTTGGAAGTCGGTTGATCGCGCGCAAATCAAGCTCGACGACAAAATCCCGCTGGCCTGGAATATTTACCAAACCACCCAAAAGAAAGAAGCCAGCTTGGTTTTGGTCCTGCTCGGCCGGCGATTTATCGCGCTTGATCTCAAAGCGCGAGTTGCCTACGCGGTAGGGCCCTCGGATTTGCGCCCAAATGCCGCCGATTTCGAAAGCGGCGATTTATTTGTGGAGTCGCGCGTCCTGCCCACGGAAGGATGGTCTTTGCGCGATGTAGGACCCGCCGAATTGATCAAGCTGCGGCTCAACGATTACGGAACCAACCTACAGATCGAATTGCCGCACCCGCCCGACCTCCGCGGCCTGTATTAACAGTCTCAATCGCGCAGCTAACGTGAAGTGGAAACTCTCTGCTTCCAGGACATCGGCGGAAGGCCAGTGCTCACCTGCTGCATGGTGATGCAGCGGTCGACCGGGCAAACCAACGCACACAGGTTGCAACCCACACATTCCTCTTCGATGATTCGCGGAACGTGAACTTCCATCCCGTTGATATTTTTTTTAGGGCTGCCATTTTGCGCGCTAGCCCGCTCGATGGCCTGATGGGCGCCATCTTCGCACGCGATGTAACAGAGCTGGCAGCCGATGCAAAGATCCTGGTCAATGTGCGCGATGACCTTGTAATTCAAGTCCAGATCGCCCCAATCCATCACGTTGGGAATTGCTCGGCCGCGAAAGTCGTCGATTGTCCGGTAACCGTGCTCATCCATGTAGGCGCTAAGCCCGTCCGCCATGTCTTCCACAATTCGGAAACCATAGTGCATCGCGGCGGTGCACACCTGAACGCACGTCGCCCCCACCGCAATATGCTCGGCCGCATCTTTCCAATTTCCAATACCGCCGATTCCGACGACGGGAATTTTGATTTTTTTCGCCACGCTCGAAATCAGATGAAGTGCAATCGGCTTCACCGCCGGGCCGCAGTAACCACCGTGCGAAGATTTGCCCGCAACATTCGGCGCCGGCGCAAAAGATTCGAGATCGACGCTCATCAGCGAATTGATGGTGTTGATCAGGCTCAACGCGTCAGCGCCGCCGCGTTCTGCCGCTGCGGCCACCCGAGTTATGTCGGTCACGTTCGGCGTCAACTTGGAAATCACCGGGGTTTTTGCAGCTTCTTTCGCCCACGCAGTGATCATTTCCGTATATTCGGGAACTTGGCCCACTGCAGCGCCCATTCCGCGCTCGCTCATCCCATGAGGGCAGCCGAAATTCAACTCCAAGGCGTCTGAACCGGCATCCTCCGCCCGCCGCACGATGTCCTGCCAAACTTCCTTCTTCGATTCGACCATCAATGACGCAATCACCAAATGTTTTGGGAAACGCTTCTTCACTTCCGCAATTTCGCGCAGGTTCGTATCGATGGACCGATCGCTGATCAGCTCAATGTTATTCAGGCCCATCATTTTTACGCCGTTCAGATCGATCGCCGCGTAACGCGAAGAAGTATTGCGGATGGGCTCGCCTATCGTCTTCCACACCGCGCCGCCCCACCCGGCCTCGAAGGCGCGCATGACCTGCCCACCGGTGTTCGTGGGCGGCCCGGACGCCAGCCAAAACGGATTCGGCGATCGCAGTCCGCAGAAATTTGTCTCGAGTTGCGCCATTCTTTACCCCATTCGACTTACGATTTCGGGCTGCACCAGGCGTCAATCCCCAGCGCTGCGGCCATGCCTTCCGCGACCGCGTCTACCACTTCCTTACCGCCGTTCACGCAGTCGCCTCCGGCGAAATATTTTGGATTGCCGGTTTGGTGAACGTCGCTGACCTGGATCGTTCCGTTCTCGCGAAACTGCATCCCGGCTACATTTTTCAGCAACTCCGTCACCGGCTTTTGTCCAATGGCCGAAACCACCATGTCCACAACGATTCGAAACTCACTGCCGGGAATCGGCATAACATTTTTCCCGCCACGATTCGCAGAATCGGGCCGCGTGCGCAGACACTCGAGCGCCGCAACTTTTCCATCAACGCCGACGATGCGCATCGGCTGCGAGTGCCAGTGGAACGTGACACCGTCGAGTTTCGCTAGATCGTACTCGTAGCGGAAGGCCGGCATGTCACTCTCGCCGCGACGATAGATCAGATGAACTTCCTCCGCGCCAAGCCGCTTCGCCGCGGTAACCACGTCGATGGCGGTGTTCCCCGCCCCGATACACGCCACCCGCCGTCCTACCGGCACATCTCCGAAGGGCCGCATCTTAGTAGCCTCGATAAATTCCAAGGCTCCGGCGACGCCCGCGAGTTCGTTGCCGGGAATCTCCAAATCCCAGGTTTCTCCCAACCCAACACCGACAAAAATCGCATCGAACTCCTTTTCAATATCGCTAAAGGCTTTATCTTTCCCGACTACAACTTTCTGACGGAACTCGACGCCTAAATCTCGAATCATTTCAACTTCCCGCAGCGAATCCTTGGCGCGCAGCTTGTACGCAGCGATTCCAAGCGTATCCAAACCTCCGGGAAGTTCGTTGCGATCGAAAATCGTCACCTTATACCCGCGCTGCGCAAGCTCAGCGGCACACGCCAACGACGCCGGCCCTGAACCGATGCAAGCCACCTTCTTTCCGTTGGGCGAACCCGCGTGAAACAGCTTGATTCGCCGGTCGAGAACATAATCCACGGAATAACGCTGCAGCCGCCCAATCTCGATTGGCTTTTCATTCTTCTCCTGCATTACGCACGCGCCTTCGCACAAAACTTCCGTAGGACACACGCGTCCGCAGCTGTGCCCCAGAATATTCGCCTCCAGAATCACCCGCGCCGAACCGCGCAGATTCTCCGAAGCAATTTTCTTGATGAAGGTTGGTACGTCGATGTGCGTGGGGCAAGCCGCAATGCAGGGAGCGTCGAAACAGTATAAGCAGCGCGCCGCTTCTATGGCAGCTTGGCGGGGCGTCATTGCCGGAGGAATCTCGGCGAAATTCTTCTCGTATTGCTCAGCCGAAAGCTTGGGAGCGATTTCGCGAAAATTCATCGGGCCTCGCTGGCACCGTAAGGAAGCGCCATTCTAGCACCGGCCGAGATGCTCCAAGCCAGACGATTGCGAAACCCGGGTCGGACTTGCTAACGACTCGCAAAAAGAACGCCGTATCAATTCCAGAGAAACGGCCGAAACCGAATGTGTGTACACTACTCCGCTGGCCAAGTTTCTAGGAGGATGCGCGAATGCGTTTCGATACCGTGATTCGAAACGGAACGATCGTCACCGCGACCGAGACCTACGCCGGCGATGTGGGCATCTCCGGAGGAATAATCTCCGCGATCGGCGCCGGGTTGCCCGTCGAAAACGCTCAGAACGCAATCGACGCAAGATCCATGCTCGTCATGCCCGGTGGCATCGACGTCCACACCCACCTCGACATGCCCTTCGGCGGCACCAAAAGCGCTGACGATTTCGAGTCCGGCACCATTGCCGCGGCGCATGGTGGCACCACCACGCTGATCGATTTCGCCATTCAATACAAAGGCCAGACGCTGCGCCACGCTCTGGACCAGTGGATGAAAAAAGCGGAAGGCAAAGCGGTGATCGATTACGCCTTCCACTGCATCGTCACCGATATCGAAGGCGCCCAGCTCGACGAAATCAAAGCCTTCGTTCGCGAAGGCGTTCCATCCTTCAAATTATTCATGGCCTATCCTGGCGTATTCATGCTCGACGACGCCTCCATTTTCAAAACCATGAACGCCGCGGCGGATTCCGGCGCCATGATCTGCATGCACGCCGAAAACGGAGGCGCCATCGACGTAATCGTGCAACGCGCTCTCGCCGAAGGTAAACGCAGCCCGAAATACCACGCGCTGACCCGGCCCACCACCGCCGAAGCTGAAGCCACCGGCCGCGCCATCGCACTGGCCGAAATGGCCGGTACTCCCGTCTATATCGTGCATCTTTCCTGTAACGAAGCCCTGGAAAAAGTACGCGAAGCACGCGACCGCGGCCTGCGCGTCTACGCCGAAACCTGTCCCCAATATTTATATCTTTCGCTCGACGACATGAACGCGCCCGGATTCGAAGGGGCAAAATATGTGTTCACACCTCCGCTGCGCGAAAAATGGCACCAAGAAAAACTCTGGCAAGGACTCGCCAAGGATGACCTGCAGGTCGTCTCCACCGATCACTGCCCTTTCTGCATGAAGGAACAAAAAGAACTCGGCAAGGACGACTTCACCAAAATTCCAAACGGTGGCCCCGGCATCGAACATCGCTTGAGTTTGGTTTATAGCGGCGGAGTGCACGGCGGCAGATTCTCGCAAAATCGTTTCGTGCAGATGGTCTCGACCGCGCCAGCAAAATTGTTTGGCCTGTATCCGCGCAAAGGAACCATCGCGGTCGGCAGTGACGCGGACATCGTGATCTTCGATCCCAACGAAGCTCACACCATCAGCGTTGCTACCCATCACATGCGCGTCGATTATTCGATGTTTGAAGGAACTAAAGTGAAAGGCACAGCCAAGACCGTTTTATCCCGCGGGCACACGCTCATCGAAAATGGAAAATTCGTAGGACGACCCGGCTCCGGGCAATTTTTAAAGCGAGAAAATCCCGCGCGAGTCTAGCTCCTTCACTCGCGGCTGACGCCCGAAACCCAGGGAATCCCAATCAGACCGCCGTGGACTTGCACATCGACTTGATCGCCTGAAGTAAACCGGTCGAAATCGCCGCGATCCACCGGCACGCGCTCCAGATGGCGGTCTTCTCTCCACGACGAGACAATCAGCCGCCGACTCGGGACCGGCCCCATCATCGCAAACTTGCCAATCACTCGCGCCGATTCCGTCTGCGGCTTGCTGGTATCAAAAGCACCGTTGCCAAACAGCACCAACGCCAAAAGCCAAGGCACCGGAATCAACGCGTAGTACAGCCGCTTTAGAACTTCCACCTCTTGATGCTTCAGCACCCGGCGCTCGACGATCATCCCCAATCCGAGCGTCAGAAAAAATAACAAGCCGATAAAAATCAGAATGGGATCAAGTTCCAGCGCGGGATAACGCCCGCTGGCGGCCACGAATGCGATGCCGCCCGCAAGAAAAACTGCGGTGCGATTCAGCAGGCTTTTGCGCAGGGAAAATTCAGCGGCAGCGGTGTTGAGCCCGCACGCTTCGCAAATATCGGCGTCACGCTCAGCTCCGCAGTTCAAACAGTGTGTCATTCTCGGGCCCGGCTCCCCTGCAACCACACTTTCATGCTATGCAGAGCCAACAAACCTGTCAAATCCACGCGTCGGCGTCAGCGCCAAATTTCTTAGACACCGTTTTTGCTGGAAAGGTTTCTGAAGAAGACGCCGAAGCGCGAAGCGGCGGGCCCGTGGAATTACTTGACCTGGCGCGCGCTGGTCGGCGGGCTGCCGACGCAAACCATCGTTTCATCGCGGCCGTTGGCGAGCATCGAACAATCAATATCCTGTGCGCTGCGAATCGCGTCCGGAGGAGTAGCACCGGAAGCCGTGGCGCAGTGAATCATGCCTTTGAAATTCATACAGACCTCATATTTGTTCTGGGTCTGCTCCATCGACGAATGCAGCAGATAGCCGACCAGCAGCATCGCTCCCACCACCGTGATGATCCTCATTTGTAGTCTTCGATCTGCCATGGTTTTCGCTTTACCGTCCAGCCGCGCTAGGCGTGGGCCTTGCGCTTGCTTAGATGAATCGCCATTCTGGCTGCGGCTTCCGCCGGTTTCATCTGCAGCGCCACGATTTTCGCGCGCGGCACAAGGCCCGCCAGATGATTATCAATCGCGCTGTCGAAGAATTTGCTGCGGCCGATGGTCCCGCCCGACTTGGCGATCAATATATCTCGATCGTGCATTTCGAGCTTTTGAGCCACGCTGACGGCCAATTGCGCGAGCGAGGCCGCGGCCGTACTCAGAATATCGCACGCGACCTCATCACCCTTATCGCCAAGCTCCGCGACCAGCGGAAAAACCCGCGGGAACACGTCGTCCGGATTTTTGATCACCCAATCCATCACTCGCGTCCAGTCATTGCATCCTAACCAGCTCAACAGTTTCTTCGATAGCGCGGTCTGCGGTCCTCGCGCTTCGTCAGCGCGAACCACCGCCTCCATAGCGCGGCGCCCGATATCAAAAGCGCTGCCTTCATCGCTGAACCACGGGCCGCGGCCGCCAGCGCGCGCCGTTTTGTTGCTGGCGTCGCGTCCAAACGCTGCCGAACCCGTGCCCACCACCAAAATAATGCCTTCGGACTTGGAATCGCCCAGAGCGGCATCGAGCGTAATCGCCAGGTCGGTCGTCACCAACACCGCAGCTTCGGGAAACGCGCGCTCCAGAAACGTGGCGATGCGTCGCGCAACGGTGTCGCGTCCCGCACCGCCGATCCCGGCGCAAATTCCGCGAATGTCATCGGCTTTCAGCTTTTGCTTTTCTAAAACAAAATCCGCCGCGTCACTCAACGTGAACCACGCCTTCGCATAGCCTGCGCGCAACGGATTCGAAGGCCCAGCGGTCGCTCGATGCAGCACGGCGCCCGTCTCATCCACCAGGTAGCAATCCGTCTTGGTCCCGCCGCCATCGAAACCCAGATAATACGCGGGCTTGTGAGGCTGCTTCTTTTCGGTCATCTTTTCACCGTGGTTGACAGCCTTCGAAGCCGCCGGTTAGCATCGCACATCTTGTCAAACGTGAGTGGATGCGTTTGAGTTCCCTTCCGATTGCCCCGGTTGACTGCGCGATTCTGGCGCTGTATCTGATTGCGATCACACTGTTCGGCGCGCGTTTTCGCCGCAAACAGCAAACCCTTCGCGATTATTTTCTCGGCGGCCGCACCGCGCCGTGGTGGGCCATCATGTGCTCCATCGTAGCCACCGAAACATCCACGCTCACCATCATCAGCACGCCAGGCATCGCTTACGGTGGGAATCTGGGATTTTTGCAGTTGGTTCTGGGCTACCTGGTCGCTCGCGTGATTCTATGCGTCGTGCTGGTGCCCCAGTACTTCCGCGGCGAATTCTATACCGCCTATCAGTTATTGGAGAAGCGTTTTGGCGTCAGAATGAAGTCCGCCGCCGCGGTAGTTTTTCTGGGCACGCGCGCCCTTGCTGAAGGCGTTCGAATTTCTGCAATCGGCAAGGTCGTCAGCGTCGCATTCGGAACCGGCACATCAATTTCAATTCTGATCATCACCCTGCTCACGATTTTTTACACCTTCGAAGGCGGCATGCAGGCGGTGATCTGGACCGACGTCATCCAGTTCGCACTCTATCTCTCAGGATCCGTCGCGGCTTTTTTCCTGCTCTTCCACAAGGTCCCGGGCGGCTGGCCCGAAATCACTCAAGCCGCAGCGGCCGCCGGCGGAAAATTCCGCATTTTCGATTTCACCTTCAGCCTGACCCAGAGTTACACATTTTGGTCGGGACTTCTCGGCGGCACTTTCCTGACCATGGCCAGCCATGGAACCGATCAAACCATGGTGCAGCGCCTGCTATCCGCCCGAAATGAGCGCGACAGCAAAAAAGCACTCCTGGCCAGCGGCGTTGTCGTTCTTTTTCAATTTGCACTATTCCTCGTGATCGGCGTCATGCTATTTGTCTTCGCCCAACATGTTCCCCTCAATGCCGCCGGTGGAGATCCTGACAAATTGTATCCATCCTTCATCGTTCATCATTTGCCCGCCGGAATTACCGGCATAATTTTGGCGTCGATCTTCGCCATTGCCATGTCCAATGCTAGTGGCTCCCTGAATTCGCTCGCTTCCTCCAGTGTTATGGATTTGGCCAAGCGTCCGGGAGAAGACGCCGCTCGCTCCGTGCTGCGCTCCCGATGGACCACCGCATTATGGGGAGTCGTTTTGGGCGCGCTGGGTCTGATCAAATGGGGCCCGGTGCTGGTCGCGGGCTTGACGATTGCCTCGATCACCTATGGAGGCTTGCTCGGCGTATTCTTGTTGGGTACCTGGAATACGAAGGCCAACCAAACCGGAGCGCTGATTGGATTCGCCGCCGGAATTGCGACAATGATTGTCGTGCGTCTGGAAACGCCATTGGCCTGGACTTGGTATGTGCTGGCCGGCACGCTGGTGACTTTCGCCATCGGCTCGTTGGCGAGTGCATTCACGAACGGAAAGCCGACAACCCTGAATGCGAATGCAAGCAACGCCGTCGTTTGACCGAGAAAATTAAATTGCGCGCGCCGTACTGGTGATTTTTATCGACTCCCAAACTGTTCCCGCAAAAAAACTCGATTTAGTCCGGGCGCTCGGCGCCTGGGCCGCGCTGGCGATCGTGGTCGGAACCATGGTCGGCACCGGAATCTTCTTGAAGCCCAGCGAAATGGCGGCTGTGGGCGGTTCCGTCAGCATCGTATTCGCAGCCTGGATCGCCGGCGGATTACTTTCGCTCTTTGGCGCCTTGTCCTTCGCGGAGTTGGGCGCCGCACTGCCCGAGGCCGGCGGCCAGTATGCCTACCTACGCCGCGGCCTGGGTCCGGTCTGGGGATTTCTTTTCGGCTGGATGCACTCCACCGTCGGCGAATCGAGTTCCGCCGCATCGATCGCCGCCGGGTTCGCGCGATTTTCGACTTTTCTAATTCCCGCGATCGGTCTTCCGATATTTTCCTGGCACTTAACCGTTCCATTTTCCGGCAAGCCCTACGATTTTGTATTCACCTGGGCCCAACCTCTCGCGGTTATCACGATCGCGATTTTCACCGGCATCAATTACCTTGGGGTGCGCTTGGGCGGCCGGGTGCAAATTGCGCTGACCATCCTAAAAATCGCGGCGGTTTTAGCCATCGTTGCGGCTGGTTTTTGGTTCGGCCACGGCGATTGGAGCCATTTTCAGCCCTTGTGGCCTTCGGGAGCGAAAGCCGCAACGGTAGCCGGATTTCTGGCCGCGCTCGCGGCTGCACTGTGGGCCTACGACGGATGGGAAGATCTAAACCGCGTCGGATCCGAAATCGAAAATCCTCAAAGAAATATTCCACTGGCCCTGATCGGCGGCACGCTGCTGGTCGCGCTGCTCTACTTAATTTTCAGCGCCGTTTGCTTCTACGCGCTGCCCTTCTCAGGTGTCGCCGGTTCGGCCCATATCGCGTCGGATGTTGTCGCAACCTTTGCCGGTGCCGGAGCCGCAAAATGGATCACGCTGGCGATGGTCGTCTCCGCCCTCGGCACCCTGAACTCGTCCTTGCTTAGCGGCGCGCGCGTTCCCTACGCGATGGCCCGCGACGGCCTATTCTTCAAAGTCACCGGCGTCGTGCATCCGAAATTCCGCACACCCGCCGGGGCACTCGTATTTCAAGGCACTCTCGCTTGCTTGATGGGGCTTACCGGAACTTTCGAAGAGCTGACGTCTTTGTTCGTTTTTGCGGCATGGATTTTCTACGCCCTGTCGGTAGTCGCCATGTTTCGTTTGCGTAAAATCGCGCCCGACCTGCCGAGGCCGTATCGAACCTGGGGCTACCCCGTCCTTCCGGCATTGTTCGTGGCAGGAGCTTTCGCGTTGACTCTCAACATCTGGATTGAACGACCGGTGCGGTCAACAATCGGGCTGGCCATGATTCTTTCGGGGCTTTTCTTTTATCGCGCCTGGAGCCGCAACGCTTTGGCAGCGGACCAGCCCTAACGTCCGGCAGAAATTTTCTTCAGTCGATCTGGGCCACGCCGATTCGCAGCCAACTCTAAATGCACCCAAGCGCCTGAAGGCAACTCCGAGTCATTAAATCTTCCATGTAAAAGATGCGTCAGGATCTCGAGTCCATCTGCTAGCCGCGGACCGGGCCGAGAAAAATAACCGTTGGCGTCGAGGGCGTAAAACCGATTCTCTCGCGCGGCAGGCAGACTTTTCCAGGTCTCAGGAATCTGCCAGCCGGTGAATTGAGCTGCGTTCTTTTCGGCGTTGTAACCACAAAGCATAATCAGGACGATTTCTGCGCAAGAAGTGGCAACGTCCTCCACGGTAACTTTGAACGACGGTTCGAACGCCTTCCCCAGTACGTCCACTCCTCCCGCCCTCGACACCATCTCCGGCATCCAATGTCCGGCCACATAAAGCGGTTCAAGCCATTCAAGACACACCACGCGAGGCCGTGAAGCCATACTCGCGACATGCTTCTCGCAACGCCGGACGCGCTCTTTCAACTCTTCCGTCAGCTCCTTAGCCCGCCCCGACGTTCCGGTTGCCTCACCCACATCGGCGATGTTCTGCCAAACATCATCAAGTGAATGCGGCGTCAGCGTCAGGACTTGCGGCGGCACAGCAAAGCGCGCAAGCGCGGCGGCCAGATCATCCGAGGAAGCAGCGCATACATGGCAGAGATCCTGCGTGATAATCAAGTCCGGTTTCAGAGCAGCGAGCAACTCGGCATCCACCGCATAAATGCTTTCGCCGCGGCTCACCAGTTCGCTGACCTGCCGATCGATTTCCGCCGGCGACGCCGCTGGATCGACACGAGGCTTGATCAATGCAGGTTTTTGCGAAGTTTCAGCCGGATAATCGCACTCATGCGTCACCCCAACCACCGAATCGCCAAGGCCCAGCGCATAAAGAATTTCGGTAGCGGACGGAAGCAATGAAACGATTCTCATGATTTTAGGAAAGCACGGAGAACTTGGGGCAATCCAAACCGGGACCTATTCGTACAGCAGATACTTCGCGCGCATCACCTTGAATTTCGCCAAGTCCGGCGACCAACTCGAAATGATCTGCGCCGCCGGCACGTAATTGACTAACGCGTCGACTGTTGTGGCCGAGCCCAGCAGCGCGGTGAGCTTGGTGATGTCGAAACGATCCGGGTACAGACGATGCAGCGCATCGGCGGCTTCAAGTGCCAGGCGAATCGCATCGAAGGTCGACCGATCCGTCACTTCGATTTTCAGCCCGTTACACACCTCGTTAGCGAAAGGCCCCGCCATCGGCGTAAAAATAGTAGCGCTCAACCGCACGCCCGGAATATTCCTACCCTCCATGTTCTTCTGCAGCGGATCGGCTAAAATCCATGGCGCGCCAAACAATTCAAACGGCGTATCGGTTCCCCGCCCGACCGAAATGCCGCCCGGCTGCAGCGTTTCGATCCCTGGATAAATAAAATCTTCGCCCACAGTTCGCAGGTTCGGTGAAGGAGCGATCCACTTCATTCCCGTCTGATCGTAAGTCTCGCCGCGACGCCAATTTTTCATCGCCACCACGTGTAGTTCCGCATTCGTCTTGTTTTCGGCGTTAAACATCCGCGCCAGCTCGCCCATGGTCATCCCGTACACGATGGGCATCGAAAAATATCCGGTGAAAGAGATCCGCCCCTTGTCTAACATCGGGCCTTCGATTCTCTCTCCGCCCAACGGGTCCGGCCGATCCAGAACGAAAAACGGAATCTTGTGCTTGGCCGCCGTTTCCATGGAGTAGCCCATCGTCGATGTAAACGTGTAGAACCGCACTCCGGCGTCCTGCATATCGAAAACCAGCGCGTCGATTCCCTTCAGCATCTCATCGGTCGGATTACGCGTGTCGCCGTACAGACTAAAAACAGGAAGCCCCGTCGCGCTGTCGGTGGAGTTCGCGACCTTCTCATCCGCCTTGCCCGCAATTCCGTGTTCCGGCGAGAAAATGGCGACTAACTTAACGCCATCAGCGTGAGCCAAAACATCGATGGTCCGTTGCCCGCGCGAATCCACACCCGTCTGATTCGTAATCAAGCCCAGGTGTTTCCCACGCAGCGGCGCGAAATTCATTTCTTCAAGCACATCGATGCCCGGCTTGGTCGCCGCACCAGGGGCGGCCGCCGGAGCCGATTCCTGCGGCTCTGCATGAACCGCGGCAACGCAAAACAAAGCGGAGCAGGCCAAGGAAAATATTCCGAGGCGTCGGCAAGTACGAAACATGCGTGTCTGTGATTCGTTGTGGCTCATTTGACCGTGTGCTATATACAGCGATGGGATGCGTGCGTCAACATGGAAGGCTACCAACGGATGCGATGCGTAAATTCGGCCCGGCCATACTCGTTCTGCTCCTGCTCATGACACCTTACGCGCGCTCGCAAAAACCCACCACGAAGGCAAAAACTCCAGCCGCTAAAAACGCTTGGGTCGAAACCACGCTGAAGAAAATGACTCTGCGTGAAAAGCTCGGCCAGATGTTGATGCCGCACTATTTCGGCGTCTTCACCTCCGCCGATAGCGCCGCCTACAAAGAATTATTGCACGAGGTCGAGGTCAATCACGTCGGCGGATTTTTGGTCGGCACCCAACGCGGTCCACTCGGCATCGAACGCAGCCAGGTCTATCCCACCGCCGTTCTAACCAACGAACTACAGAAACGCGCAAAAGTTCCGCTCTTAATCGGCGCTGATTTTGAAAGCGGCACCTCGATGCGCCTCGACGAAGGAACCTCGTTTCCTTCCGCGATGGCCGTCGGTGCCACCGGCGATCCGAAACTCGCCTACACGGTGGGCAAAATCACTGCGCTCGAAGCGCGCGCCACCGGGGTCCGCTGGATTTTTGCTCCGGACGCCGACGTGAACAATAATCCCGACAACCCCATCATCAATATTCGTTCGTTCGGCGAAGATCCGACCCAAGTCGCCGCCTTCGTCTCCGCGGAAATTCGCGGCATCGAAGAGAACGGCGGCCTCGCCACCCCGAAACATTTCCCGGGGCATGGCGACGTCAGCGTCGATTCACATCTCTCACTCGCCACCGTTCCCGGAAATCGCGATCAACTCGAGGACAACGAACTGGTTCCCTTCCGCGCCGCCATTGCGGCCGGCGCCGCCTCGATCATGCCCGGCCACCTTTCCGTGCCCGCTTTCGAGCCGGATCCCACGATTCCCGCCACCGTCTCCAAAAATATTCTTACCGGGCTGCTCCGCGATGAATTGAAGTTCAAGGGCCTCGTCGTCACCGACGCCATGGACATGGGCGGCGTCACCAATCTCTTTCCTCCCGGCGAAGCCGCCGTCCGCGCGGTGCAAGCCGGCGCCGACGTTCTCCTGATGCCTCCGGTTCCCGACGCTGCCATAGCAGGCCTCGAACGCGCCGTAAAGTCGAAACGAATCTCGACTGAGCGCATCGACGATTCCGTGCGCCGCATCTTGCTCGCGAAATACAAATTGGGCCTAGACAAGAATCGCCTTACCGACATCGAGCGTCTCGATAAGACTTTCGGCAAGCCCGATTTTCTGGCGCAAGCGCAGAATGTCGCGGACCGGGGCGTCACGCTGCTGCGCAATACGAGCCAGACGGTGCCGCTCGACGCCACCAAGCCGATGCGCGTGCTGCTGGTTTCGCTCTCCGCCGACGCCGACCCGTATCCCGGCGAAACGGTCGAACCCGAAATTCGCTGGCGCGTCGACTCCCTGAAAGCGATGCGCGCCGACATGCAATTCGTCAGCGTCACTACGCTGAAACTGCCGCCGCCCGACACTTACGATGTCGCCATCGCCGCCCTTTTCGTGCGCGTAGCGGATCGCAAAGGCAACGTCGCCTTTCCCGAAGATCAACGAGCCTTCGTGAATCAAATGATTGCCGCCGGGAAACCAACGGTAGTCATCGGTTTCGGCAGCCCATATCTCATCACCACTTTTCCCAACGCGCCCACATGGATCGGCGAATTTTCCACCAACGACGTTTCGCAGCGCGCCGCCGTCCGCGCCCTATTTGGCCAAGTGCCAATAGAGGGAAAAATTCCAGTCACAGTTCCGGGCGTAAGCAATCGCGGCGATGGAATTCCTTCGCCGGCAGTGCCGATGGCGCTGCAACCGGGCCCCGCAGCGATGATCGCAAAGCTACAGCCGGCCTTCGACCTGCTTGACCGCGCCGTAGCAAACGATGCGTTCCCCGGCGGGGTCCTCGCGCTGGGCCTGCATGACGACCTAATCGTTCACCCCTTCGGAAAATTAACGCGCGATGCAAAATCCGCCGGCGTAACTGAAGACACCATCTACGACGTAGCCTCCATGACCAAAGTCATGATCACCACCACCGGCGCCATGATTCTCGAGCAGCAAAAGCGCCTCGACCTCGACGCCCCGGTTTCACGCTATCTGCCCGAATGGCTCGACGCCGCGAATTTCGACCCGAATCCATCGTGGCGCTCGCGAGTCACCGTCCGCATGTTGCTGCTTCACGATTCCGGATTGCCGGCGCATCGCGATTTTTACAAGCAAGCCAAAGGTCACGACGCCGTAGTTTCATTGGTCGCGGCTGAGCCGCTAATTCACGAACCCGGCACCGAAGTCGAATATTCCGACCTCGGAATGATCCTCATGGGCGAAATTATCGAGCGGCTGACGGGCGAAAGCCTCGACAACTTCGCGCAAAGCCACATCTTCGCCCCGCTCGGAATGAAAGATTCGTTCTACAACCCATCCGCGAAATTGCGCGCTCGCATCGCTCCCACCGAAAACGATACCGATTTTCGCCAGCGCCTGGTGTGGGGCGAAGTGCATGACGAAAACGCCTGGGCCCTCGGAGGCGTTTCCGGCAACGCCGGCCTGTTCTCGACCGCCGGGGACGTCGCGATTTTCGCGCAGATGATGCTCAACGGCGGCATCTATGCCCACCACCGCATCGTCTCGCGCGCCACCATCGAGAAATTTACGGCGCGCCAGACCATCGGCGCCTCGGTCCGCACTCTGGGCTGGGACGTCCCCACTCCTCCCAGCTCCTCCGCGGGCAAATATTTCGCCACCACCAGCTTCGGTCACACCGGATTCACCGGCACGTCGCTCTGGATCGATCCCGAACGCGACCTTTTCGTCGTCCTGCTCACCAACCGCGTGAATCCCACCCGCGCCAACGAGCAAATCCGCCAGGTCCGCCCCGCTCTGCATGACGCGATTATGGAGTCCTTGGGCCTGACCAAACCTGTACCTACGTCTCGATAACTCCTCCGGCACAAAGCTCACCAGATTTGCTCACAGGCCACAAACCGCCCTCGACCTCCCGGTATAATTAAGCGAAGACTGAGGGCGCGTTGAAATCCGCCAAAACCGAGCAGCAGAATCAGCGGACGCGCGGCCTGGACCAGAAATCCGCGCTCGAAATCGTGCGCATCTTGAATCGCGAAGACGCCATGGTGGCGGCCGCGGTGAAGCGCGCGCTGCCGCAGATAGCTCGCGCGGTCGATGCAATAGTGATTAGTTTGAAGCAAGGCGGGCGGCTTTTTTACGTCGGCGCCGGCACCAGCGGTCGATTGGCAGTATTGGACGCGTCGGAAATTCCGCCGACCTACGGAACGCCTCCGGAAATGATTCAGGCGTTTATCGCCGGCGGCGACAGGGCATTGCGCCACGCAGTCGAGGGCGCGGAAGATTCGTCCTGGCACGGCGCGCGCGTGCTAGCACGAGCCCGGCTGCGCAAGAAGGACGTTGTAGTGGGGGTCGCCGCGAGCGGTGGAACTCAGTACGTGTTGGGCGCAATCGAATACGCGAAAAAGCGCGCGTGCACGACGGTGGGAATTACTTCGAATCGCAATTCCCCGTTAGCGCGGGCCGCGAAAATCGCGATCGTGGTCGAAACGGGTCCGGAGCCGATTTCCGGCTCGACGCGCATGAAGGCTGGAACGGCTCAGAAAATGGTTCTAAACATGCTTTCTACCGCGTCGATGGTGCGGCTCGGCCGTGTATATGACAATTGGATGATGCGCGTGTCGCTGACCAATCAGAAGTTGCGCGCTCGCGGCGTCAGAATTCTGCAAGAAGTTTGTGGCGTTGAGGCGTCTACGGCAGAACACGCCTTGCGGCTGGCCGGACACAATCAGCCGACCGCTTTCGTGATGCTAAAGACCGGAGCCAGCGCGGCCGATGCAAAGAAGCGGCTTAGTGCGGCACAAGGCAATCTGCGCCAGGCGATCGAAATGCAGAGTATTTCGCGGAAACCAGCTCGGGGGAGCAAGGGTCACTAACATGGATCGATTTCTCATTCACGGCGGAAAAAAATTAAACGGCACCGTGCAAATTAGCGGCGCAAAAAATGCCGCGTTACCGGCGATGGCCGCGGCTCTACTCACCAGCGATCCCGTCACGCTGCAAAATATTCCGCGCGTTCGCGACATCATCACCATGGCCAAATTGCTGGCGCACATGCGCTGCGTGGTTTCCAGCCCCGACCTGCCACCCAGCGAATTCACCATTCGCGCCGAAAACGTCTCGATGCAGGAAGCTCCCTACGAACTAGTCAAAACCATGCGCGCCTCGGTCCTAACCCTGGGCCCACTGGTCGCGCGTTTCGGATACGCCCGCGTGTCACTACCGGGCGGCTGCGCCATTGGAGCGCGTCCCGTCGATCTTCACATTCAAGCGCTCGAAGCGCTCGGCGCCGAAACCAAAGTCGAACATGGCTACGTCGAAGCCCGCGCCAAGCGGCTCCGCGGAACCACTTTCCGCTTCCCGAAAATCACCGTGACTGGCACGGAAAATATCCTTACCGCCGCGGTTTTGGCCCAGGGCGAAACGATTCTCGAAAACGCTGCGATGGAGCCAGAAGTCACCGACCTCGCCGAAATGCTCATCAAGATGGGCGCAAAAATCGAAGGTGTAGGCACCTCAACCTTGCGCATCCAGGGCGTCGATAAGCTGCACGGCACCACCCACGCCATCATTCCTGACCGCATCGAAACCGGCACTTTTCTGGTCGCCGGAGCATTGACCGGCGGCGAGCTGCTACTCACCGACTGCGAGCCTGGCCATCTGAAATCGGTCATCGAGAAACTAAAATCGTGCGGAGTGGAAATCAAGTGCGAGGGCAACGGCAAGCTTCGCGTACGGGCCGGCAAGAAACTTGTCGCCGCCGACGTAACGACCGAGGAATATCCCGGCTTCGCTACCGACATGCAGGCCCAGTTCATGGCTCTAGCCACCCAAGCCGAAGGCGTCTCCAAAGTCCGCGAAACAATTTTCGAGAATCGCTACATGCACGCCAGCGAAATGGTCCGCATGGGCGCCAATATCGCCATCGACGGCAATCTCGCCGTCGTCACCGGCCCAACCCCGCTCAGCGGAGCTCCCGTCACCGCTTCCGATTTGCGCGCGAGCGCTGGCCTCGTGCTGGCCGCGCTCGTCGCTGATAACACCACCACCATCGACCGCGTATACCACATCGACCGCGGCTACGAACGCATCGAAGAAAAGCTGACCAACGTCGGCGCCCACATCGAACGCGTCACCGACTCCCGCTAAACCAAAAAAAACGGGAAGCGACAAATCGCTTCCCGTTTAATTTTCAAATTGACTCGTTTCCGAATCAATTCGGAATTAGGTGGTTGGTTGTCCACCAGCGGCCGCCTGCTTGTCGCGCAAAACAGCCTTGCGGCTCAGGCGAACCTTGTTTCCTTCGATCGCCAGAACCTTCACCAAAATCTGGTCGCCTTCCTTCAGTTCGTCGCGAACCGCCTTGATGCGCGCTTCCGCAATTTCGCTGATGTGCAGTAAACCGTCGGTGCCCGGGAAAATCTCGACGAAGGCCCCGAATTCCGCGATGCGCACCACGGTGCCGAGATAAGTCTTACCGATCTCGGCGGTCGCGGTGATGTCGCGAATCATCTTCAACGCTTCTTCCGCGGCCTTTCCACTGGACGCGAAAACGTGAACCTTACCGTCGTCCATCACGTCGATTTTCACGCCGGTCACTTCAATGATCGACCGAATCTTCTTGCCTCCCGGCCCGATCAAATCGCGGATCTTGTCGGTCGGAATGTTCAACATGAAGAGGTGCGGAGCGTAGTCCGAAATTTCCGGGCGTCCCGCCGCCAAAGTCTTGTCCATGATGTCAAGAATTTGCAGGCGAGCCTTGCGGGCTTGCGCCAGCGCCTCGCGCATCATGGCAATGCTCACGCCACTGACCTTGATGTCCATCTGCAGCGCGGTAATTCCCTCTCGCGTTCCGGCGACTTTGAAGTCCATGTCGCCGTAATGATCTTCGGCGCCCGCGATGTCAGTGAGGATGGCGTACTTGTCGCCCTCCACCACCAAGCCCATCGCAATGCCGGCGCAAGCGGCCTTCAACGGGACGCCCGCGTCCATCAACGCCAGCGAGCCTCCGCAAACCGTGGCCATCGAGGAAGAACCATTCGATTCCAGAATGTCCGAGACGCAACGAATCGCGTACGGAAATTCTTCAACCGTCGGCAGCAGGTTCGCCAAGGCGCGTTCGGCCAGGGCTCCGTGTCCGATTTCGCGGCGGCCCGGCCCGCGCAGGAATTTCACTTCGCCTACCGAGAACGGCGGGAAGTTGTAATGCAGCATGAAGTGTTTGTAAACGTCCTTGGCGAAGAGCAGATCCTGGCGCTGCATATCCTCTTTCGTGCCCAAGGTGCAGGTCGAAAGCGACTGCGTCTCGCCGCGGGTGAAGAGCGCTGAGCCGTGCGCCCGGGGCAGAATCTTGGTTTCGCAGCTGATTTGGCGAACCTGATCGAACGCGCGAGCATCCGGACGGCGCTTACGGGTCAACATGTCGTCGCGGAAGATAAATTCCCGCAGGCGTTCGAACGCGCGCCCCGCCAGCTTCTTCTTGTCCGCATCTTCCGCCGGTATTGCCGCGTAAATCTCAGCCTTGATGGCGTCGACCAATGCGTAACTGTCGGTCTTGGCGTGCTTGGCGGTGTCCACGGCGTCGCGCAATTTCTCGCCGTAGGTCTTCTGCATTTCCTTGTACAAATCTTCGTCGAACGCGGGCGCCTTGGCCGCAACTTTCACCGGCTTGACCTTATCGTGCAGCTCTTGAATCGCCGCGACGATCTTGCGAATCTCGCCGTGCGCGAATTCCAGCGCTTCCGCGTACTGATCTTCGGAAACTTCGAGCGAGCCTGATTCAACCATCACTACGGCCTTATCCGAGCCGGCCACAATCAAATTCATCTTGCTGATTTTCTGATCGGCGACCGAAGGGTTGACCACCAGCTTGCCTTCGAGCAATCCGATGCGCACGCAAGCAATCGGAGTGGTGAACGGAATCTTGGAGATATACAGCGCAGCAGAAGCCGCGGTGACGCCGATGACGTCCGGGTCATTCTCGCTGTCGGCCGAAAGCACCTGCGAGACGATCTGCGTTTCGTTCGACCATCCTTCCGGGAACAACGGGCGCAGCGGGCGGTCGGTGAGGCGGGAGGTCAAAACTTCCTTTTCAGAGGGCCGCCCTTCGCGCTTGAAGAATCCGCCCGGAATCTTGCCCGCGGAATACGTAAATTCGCGGTAATCCACTGTAAGTGGCAGAAAATCTTTCTCGGTTGCCTTGGAATCCATGCAGGCCGTGGCCAGCACGATCGTGTCGCCGTAGCGCGCTACCACCGCGCCGTGGGCCTGACGAGCCATCTTGCCCGTCTCAAACGTTAACTTGCGGCCGCCTACTTCCAAACTGACTTGTTCAAACATCACTTCACATCCTTTTTGCTCCGGATCACCGGAGACGCTGGTTCAGATACGAGAAAATGCTCTCGAGAGAAATTCGAAGGTGTCGACGGCAAGGAATGCGAGGGGAAGGAGCGGAAAATTACCGCAATTACGATCTCGAGCGACTTGGCACTGCAAAATCCTGTGCTCCCGCAAGTCGCCAGAAAATGCCGGTTTTTGCGGGTCGGGTGAATCCAGCCTGAAAAGGCCGTCAGGAATTCCGTGCTACTTGCGCAAACTCAGTCGTTCCACAATCTCGCGGTACCGATCCGGGTCGCGGCGGTTCAGATAGTCCAGCAGGCGCCGGCGCTTGTTGACCATCATGATCAATCCGCGACGGGAGGCGTGATCCTTTGCATGGGACTTAAGGTGGCTGGTGAGGTAGCTGATGCGCTCGCTCAAAAGGGCGATTTGCACTTCCGGCGAACCGGTATCATTCGTGTGAACCCGGAACTGCTCAATTAATGCTGATTTGGCTGCGCTCAACTCTACCCCTCCCCTGAATCGTCGTGCCCTACACTATGCTCTTGGTCTCTTCTTCGACGTAAAATGCTAACACACCATGAATACGCCGCAAAGGAATTTTCCGCGCGGCCCAAAGTGCGGAAAAAACCGCCGGCGAAGACGCGCAGGCAGGCGTCTCGACAGTATTGCGGGCGTTTCGCGAATAGTCGCCTAGGACTTGATCGAATTCACCAGCGCCAGAAATTCGTCGCGGGTCTGTTTATTGTCGCGGAATGCGCCGAGCATCGCGCTCGTCGTAGTCGTCGAATTCTGCTTCTCTACGCCACGCATCACCATGCATAGGTGGCGCGCTTCCAGAATCACTCCCACTCCCTGAGGATGCAGCTGCTCCTGAATCGCGTTCGCGATTTGGCTGGTCAACCGCTCCTGAATCTGCAGCCGCCGCGCAAACATATCCACCAGCCGCGCCACCTTGCTCAATCCCACCACTTTCTTGTTCGGAAGATAAGCCACGTGGCACTTGCCAAAAAACGGCAGCAGGTGATGCTCGCAGAGGCTATAAACCTCGATGTCCTTCACCACCACCATCTCGTCGTAGGCGACGTCAAACATCGCGCCGTTCAGCAGCTTGGCGGGGTCTTGTTGATATCCGCTGGTCAGGAAGCGTAAAGCCTTTTCAAAACGTTCCGGCGTGCGTTTCAGTCCATCCCGTTCAGGGTTCTCTCCCAGATCGCCCAGAATTTCGCGAACCTTGCGCGCGATGTTTCCGGATCCATCTACGATTGTCGTTGGCACCAAGATTTCGTCAGCTTTTGGCATAGGTGGTATCTTCCTTTCATTCACAAATGATCGGGCCGCGCATCTTCAATCTGGTGATCGCTCAGGCGGCTTCCGCTGTCTCTTCTTCCATTTCAAAACTGTTGTTGCTGGTTTCCTCGATGCGCACCCTCTCCAGGTGAGCGACCGGAAACGTCTTTAACCGCTGGTAGATTACTCGGCATAGGTTTTCCGTCGTAGGCACCAGCGCCTTCTCAGGCGCGAATTCCGCAACCTGCTCGTTCAGGTACTTCTCGTCGAACGCTTCGATGACCTGCTCCTGAACGAAAGGATCGAGCACGCCAAGATTTGCGATCATCCCAGTTTCGGCATTGATCGGCCCCGAGATCGTCACCTCAACATAATAGTTATGGCCGTGGCCATAAGGGTTGCTGCACTTGCCGTAGACCCGCCGATTCTCTTCCTCGCTCAACTGCGACGTGTATAAGCGGTGCGATGCCGCGAATCTATATCGTCGCGTCAAAGAAACCTTCATGCTCGCGCCTGACCCGAAACTGAATTCCCCGCCGTGCAATCCGCAAACAGATCGGCCGATTCGTAAACGCGAACGCGGTCAAGTTTGCCCTTGATGATGCGTGGCAGCAGCAGCTTCCAGATCGCCACCGCCAGATTTTCGCAGGTCGGAATCTGCCCCGACAGTTCGGCCACTTCGTAATTCAGGTGCCGGTGGTCCATCCGGTCGATCACTTCGGTCTGCAGAATTTCTTTCAGTTCCTTCAAATCCAGGATCATCCCGGTCTTTGCGTCCGGCTCGCCCGCGATCGTCACTTCCAACGCGTAGTTATGCCCGTGGCCATGCGGATTGTTGCACTTGCCGAAGATTCGCAAGTTCTCTTCCGGCGACAAATTCGGATTGTGATAGAAATGCGCGGCCGAAAATTCAACCCTGCGAGTGATTCGGATCATTGAGCCTTCAAAAATTGCAACCGCACGTGGATTTGAACCGCGTTTAACGCCGCGAAGGGTACGTCCTACCCTTCCAGAGTACCGCCCCTCGCGTGTTCTTCCACCAGGAAGATATTAAAACCGCGGCATACAGGCAGACACCCGGCACTACAAATTTGATGTTCCCGAGAGGATTGGGATTCCTGTAAAGACTGAAATTTGCCTTGAGACTACGAAATAAGAGGCCAAGAAACGCCAGCGCCAACAGCACCCAAACCGGGGCACGATGCGTCCGCACCAGCAGCCACCAAAAGAGCGCCAGCCCCAGAACCTCAGCGCAGGGCAACACCTCCAGCAACTCCGTCACCATCCGCCTTGGCGTACCTCCAATCAGCGGGTATAGATTCTTCGTCCATCCTTCCCACATCGGAGGGAAACTCCGGTACATCCGGGTCTGCACCGTTCCCATCGGCGCCGTGAAATAAATCGAAAATCCCGCGCCCTTCACCCGACGCGCCAAAGCCACATCCTCGAGCACTTCACCGGCGACAGCCGCATGCCCGCCGACCTTCTCGTAAGCATCGCGCAAAATCATCAGAAACTGCCCGTTCGCCGCCGCGTCCGGAAATTCGGGATTATTGATGCGCGCAAACGGGTAGTGCTCCGCCAGCCGCGCGTAGACCACCGGAATCAGCGCCCGCTCCCAGAACGACCCCAGTTCCTGCTCCGGCGAATACGAAACCAGCACGGCATTGTGATCAACCGCGTCCGTCAACGCCCGCCGCGTCGAACCCAGCATGTGATGCGTATCCGCGTCGGTGAAAAGCAGCCATTCGCCGCGTGCAGCCGCCGCGCCTAACGACACTGCGTAATTCTTGCCAACCCATCCCGGAGGCAAACTCTCTACATTCAAAATTTTCAGCTTGGAAATGCGCCCGGCCAGCTCGACCAAAATCGCCGCAGTTCCGTCAACCGACTGATCATTAACCACGATGATCTCGTCGACCTCTGCCTGCGCCGCTACCGATTCCACTGCGCGCGCAATCGCCGCTTCCTCATTACGCGCCGGAATGATGGCAGAGACCATATGTGCTTGAGCATCGCTGGAAGAACCGGGAACGTCTCGAGGCGGCAAACGTCTCGCTTCGCTGCGTGGATGGCCTTATTATAGTTGCCTTGGGTCACGAACTAAAACGGAACATCACCACAGTCCTGGTGCTCGCCTTCATCGCCGGACTGCTTTTTCTGTTTGCGCGCCCGGACTACCGTCAGGGCGAACCCAGCCTGCGCGGAACTTCCGAGAAAGACTTCCCTCTCGTCATCGACGGCAAGCCCGCCCGCCTGTCCGACCTGAAGGGCAAGGTCGTCCTGCTGAATTTCTGGGCCACCTGGTGCCCGCCCTGCGTCGATGAAGCTCCTTCGCTCAACGCCCTGCAGCGCCGCATCGCGCCGTTAGGCGGAACCGTTCTAGGCGTCAGTGTCGATGACGATCAATCCGCCTACGAGCAGTTCATCAAACACTACGAATTAACGTTTCCGACGTTTCGCGACACCACCAAGCAGATTCCGCTGATGTACGGAACCACTATGTATCCGGACACCTACATCATTGACCGCAACGGAAAGCTCGATCGCAAAATCGTCGGCCCGCAAGACTGGAGTAGCCCGGAGATGACTCAGTATCTAAACAATCTCCTGGCTGCGAAATGAGCATATCCATCACTGATTCTTCCGGCGAACGTCGAGCATCAGATAAGTAGTGGCAGCCATCTCGATGGAAAAAGACCCAGTCTGCGGCATGTCGGTCGATCCTCTGCGCGCCCGCGCGCAAGAGGAACACGCCGGGAAGAATTATTTTTTCTGCGGCCCCGGGTGCGCCACGAAATTTCGCGCTGACCCCGCTAAATATTTAGACCGCCAGCGAGAAGCATCGCAGCCAGCGAAATCGCAAGTGATGGTCGGTGTCGAACCTCGCGCCGCAGCGTCTTCCAAATCCGCCGCCGAATTCATCTGCCCGATGGACCCCGAAGTCAGCCAGGACCACCCCGGATCCTGTCCAAAATGCGGCATGGCTCTCGAACGCGCTGCCGGCGCGCCCCTGGCCTCGAAGATCGAATACACCTGTCCCATGCATCCCGAAATCGTCCGCGCCGAACCGGGCTCCTGCCCCATCTGCGGCATGGCCCTCGAGCCACGCACCGCCGTCGCCGACGAAGAAAATCCAGAACTCGTTAGCATGACGCGCCGCTTCTGGATCAGCGTCGCCCTAACGGTCCCGGTGCTCATTCTCGGTATGTCCGAAATGATCCCCCGCAATCCGCTGGCCGGATTCGTTTCGATGCGCGCCACGGGCTGGATCGAATTCGTCTTCGCCACCCCGGTGGTCCTTTGGGCCGGCTGGCCGTTCTTTCAACGCGGCGGGGCTTCGATCGTGAATCGCAGTCTGAACATGTTCACGCTGATCGCTCTCGGCACCGGCGCCGCCTTCATTTACAGCGTAGCCGCAGTTTTGTTCCCGCAAATTTTCCCCGCCGCCTTCCGCGACGAACATGGCGCAGTTCCGGTCTATTTCGAAGCGGCGGCTACCATCACTACACTGGTTTTGCTAGGCCAAGTTCTCGAACTTCGCGCCCGCAGCCAAACTTCCACCGCCATCCGCTCACTCCTGAAATTGTCTCCTCGCACCGCGCGCTTAGTTCGCGCCGACGGCACCGAAATCGACGTCCCGGTAGAAAACCTCGCCGTCGGCGATTTAATGCGCGTCCGCCCCGGAGAAAAAGTCCCAGTCGACGGCGTGGTCACCGACGGCAACAGTTCTCTCGATGAATCCCTAATCACTGGCGAATCCATCCCCGTCGAAAAGCAAACCGGCAACCGCGTCACCGGCGGCACCATCAACGGCACTGGCAGCTTCGTCATGCGCGCCGACCGCGTCGGCAGCGAAACCACCCTCGCGCAAATCGTAAAAATGGTCAGTGACGCTCAACGCAGCCGCGCTCCGGTCCAACGCCTGGCCGACAAAGTCGCCGGCTACTTCGTACCTGCAGTTGTCCTGGTCGCGATCCTCACGTTCATCGCCTGGGCTTTGCTAGGCCCGGCACCAAAGATGGCGCACGCGCTGCTCAGCGCTGTCGCCGTTCTGATCATCGCCTGCCCCTGCGCCCTGGGTCTCGCCACTCCCATGGCCATAATGGTTGGCACCGGGCGCGGCGCCCTCGCCGGAGTCCTGATCAAAAATGCCGAGGCTCTCGAAATCCTGGAAAAAGTCGACACGCTGGTGGTCGACAAGACTGGCACGCTGACCGAAGGAAAACCGCGCGTCACCTCGCTCGTCCCAACCGCGGGGCAATCTGAAGAAACCGTCTTGCGCCTCGCAGCCTCTCTGGAAAAAGCCAGCGAACATCCTCTAGCGGCCGCGATCTTGGCGGCAGCGGCCGACCGCAACCTAGCTCCAAGCAAAATCGACGGATTTCAAGCGATCGCCGGAAAAGGTGTCATCGGCCAGCTCGACGCTAAACCGGTAGCCCTGGGAAATCGCGCGCTCTTCGAACAGTTAAAAATTTCGTCGCCATCCGCCCTAAACGAAAAGGCCCGCCAGCTCGAGGCCGACGGGCAAACCGTAATGTTCGCCGCCTCCGATGGCCAAGCCATCGGCATCATCGGCGTCGCCGACCCCATTAAATCCACAACCCGCGACGCCATCGACCTGCTGAAACGCGAAAAAATCCAAATAGTCATGCTCACCGGCGACAGCCAAGCCACCGCCGACGCCGTCGCGAAGAAACTCAACATCGATCGAGTCATTGCCGGAGTGCTGCCCGACAAAAAAGCCGACGCCATCCGTGCCCTGCGAGCCGAAGGAAAAATCGTAGCCATGGCCGGCGACGGCGTAAATGACGCCCCAGCCCTGACCCAAGCCAATGTCGGCATCGCCATGGGCACCGGCACCGATGTGGCCATCGAGAGCGCCGGAATCACGCTGCTAGCCGGCGACCTCCGCGGCATTTCGCGCGCCCGCAACTTAAGCCGCGCCACCATGCGCAACATCCGCCAAAATCTGTTCTTCGCTTTCGCCTACAATTCCGTAGGCGTTCCAGTAGCCGCCGGAATCCTCTACCCATTCTTCGGCATATTGCTCAGCCCGATCATCGCCAGCGCCGCCATGACCTTCAGCTCCGTTTCAGTCATCGCCAACGCCCTCCGCCTCCGCCGCGTCCATCTCTAAACGGCGCCTGCTGCGCGCACGCAAAATCGCATCGGCGTGAAAGGCCCCACGCCTCCTGCTATAATCTCGCGCATGACATTGATGACCGTAACCTACGAATTGCAGGAACCGCTCAAGGCCGCGCAGTTCAAGGCTCTAGGCCAGTTTGCCAACACCTACGGCTTGCAGAGTTTTCGGTTGGATGAAAAAACGGGCTACCTGCACTTGGACTACGATGCTTCGCGACTGAAGGAAATCGTAGTGGAACACGTGCTCCGTGGTGCGCGCATTCCGGTATTGCGGAAATTAGAACCGGGAAACAATTAACAGACCGCAGCCAATCGCAATCGCGTCCTCAAGCAGCGCCACCGGAAAATCCGGAATCTTCAGCCTCGCCACGATTTGATGCCGCAGATGATATCCAACGAACGAACCCGCCAGCGCCCCAAGCACGCCCAGCAGAATTCCAACCAGCAGGGATTCTGAAGCCGCAATAGCCAGCGCCGAAGCGGCGACAGCACCGGTAAGCGATCGAACCACTAGAGATGGCGGAGCCAAACGGCTCCCAGTCGCCGGCAACTTGTCATTAACAATTTCCGCCAGCGCCAGAATCGAAAATATCGCCACCGCGGCCGTCGAACCCATCCACGCCAAATGCGAATTCTGCAGATTCAGCCAGCCCAGATGCGCCGCCCAGCAAACCACCGCCGGAGCAGTAAGAGCGCGGAGTCCGGCAATCATGCCGATGGCGAACATTAGAACCAGCGCAACGGAAGGCGTCATGGGCAGAACTTAACACAAGGTAAGCAAATCACGAGAATGGAATAATTACGGAAACAAGGCGCGGTAGTTTTTTGGTCGTGCGCAAACAAAGTGCCCCAGAAAAGGAAGGGCCCCCGCTTGGGATCGGGAGCCCCAAAGGCCGCGTTCCGTTGACTCGGCTTAGGCGAGCCGAGTCATGGGGTCATCCATCCTAGCTTCCCTCTCAGAGGCAGGTGGGAACGACCCATACCATCCTGTAAGTGGGCCCCTTCCTCCCCATTTACAGAACGATGCGGATCGTGTTGGAACGCGACCCATGCCGTACTCGTTGCAAGTAACGTACCCAAACTCGCAACACCAACCACACCACGCCGCCGCTCATTCTTAACCACTTACGCCAAAAAACCCTAGATCTTGCGGCTCGGGGCCAACGTACGCGGGTCCGAATCGGGACGGCTAATCCCGCATTGAAGTTTGCGCCTGCCATGGCTTCGGTACTGCTGAATCTTGCGACAATTTTTTCGCTACCAACTTGCCCCACTAACTCCGCCTGCCTCATAATTCATTTGGCGCGCATTTCGCATGAAACGACCTTTCATTTTTTTCCTGGCATGTATTGCCTGCCTCACTGGCATAGCCATCGGCATGGGTGCCGCGCGCACCACCAAACCGATCGTCGCCAAAACCATCCCGTTGCTTCCGCATTTTTCTGCCGCAGCGTTTCACGCCGCTCCTGCGCCGGAAAAACACTCCGCGAATTCGCAATCGTCCGGCGGCTCAGGACGCGTCGTTCGCTTCGCCAGCAATCCGCAAGCGATGCCCGCGTTTCTGGTCAACGACATCGCCGGCAATCCCGTTTCCACTGCTAGCTGGAAAGGCAAAGTGGTTCTGCTGAATTTCTGGGCTACTTGGTGCCCACCTTGCCGCGCCGAAGTTCCGGTCCTCATTGATCTGGCCAACCGTTACAAAGATCGCATTCAAATCGTTGGCGTCTCGCTCGATGACGAACCCGAAGACGTGAAAGAATTTGTAAAAGACCAGGGCATCAACTATCCCGTGGTCATGGCCAGCCGCGAAATCGTCGCCGAATATGGCGGCGTTCCGGCACTACCTACTCTTTTCGTGGTCAACCCCGATGGCAAGGTCGTGCAAAAACACGAAGGCCTGTATTCGCGCGAGCTGTACGAAACTGAAATTCGCTTGCTGCTGGGTCTGCCGTCGGAAGCCACCATCGAAACTTTTCAGGACACCGGCCAGATCTTCTTGAAGAACGCATCACTCGCGACCGAGCTTCCCAACGTGGACTTTACCGGCCTGACGCCGGAACAGAAGAAAATCGCGCTCAGAAAAATGAATTCCAATCGCTGCGATTGCGGCTGCCGCCTCACCCTGGCGCAATGCCGCATCAACGATACTTCCTGCGGCGTCAGCAAAGCCCTCGCGGCAAACGTGGTCAAAGAACTCCGCGCCTCGACTCCTCCGGCCCCAGCAGAAACTCCG
>CAWKAX010000026.1:0-612374 GCA_963847695.1 uncultured Acidobacteriota bacterium
CGTAGATCATTCAGGCGAAGGAGAGAGGCGGGCAACCGCTTCTCTCCTTTTTTTTATTTCTACGCTGTAGACCCCGCCTTTCGGTTCGTCGGCTGGGCCGATCGATTGACATCTTCGTCTCGCCGAGACTAGCATCGTCACCCGCCGACTTCTTTTCGGCGAATCCAATGCCTACAGCAAAACTCTTCACGCCACGCGACGCCGCACAGGTGCTCGGTATCAGCTATCCGACGCTGAAGCAGTGGATCTACAAAAAGAAAATTCGCACGGTGAAGACCGCCGGGGGGCATCACCGCATTCCGGAAAAGGAAGTGGACCGCTTCCTGTACCGGGCCACTGAACGCGGCGACGTTTCCGAGCGCCGCACGAATTTCCGGCATATCAGCGGCCGCAACCAGCTGGTTGGCCGCATCACCGACATTAAAAGCAGTGGTCTGATTGCGCAGATAGCCCTTTCCATCGGAGGGCAGAAAATCACATCGATCATCACTGCCGACGCGGTGCGCGAGCTCCGCTTAAAGACGGGGCAGACCGTCGCAGCTCTCATAAAATCCACCGAAGTCATGATCGTTCGGCTGTAGCTTTTCGCCTCTTCTTGCAGGTCTCTCCGAGTCTCGGATTTCGTCGTTATTGTGATCCTTCAGCGCGTCCAGATTGATTTCTAAACGCATTAAAGTGTTTTGACATAGCGGTACGAATCGTATAAATTCGCACACCGTCAGCAGCTTTCGCCTACGAATTCAATCTAGGTAACCGTAAACGCAAGGAGAAACCCGTGAGGCCCCTCTTCATTGTTTGCGCAGCTCTATTTCTGGTGGTGCCCCCAGCGACGCGGGCCCAAACGGGCGCCAGCCTTTCCGGTACAGTCACGAACCAAACCGGCGCAGCGCTTTCGGATGCGGCTGTGACCATTAAGAACTTGAGTACGTCCGAAACGCGCACGGTCAAGACCGACGCCGGCGGTCACTATCAGTCAGCCGGGCTGCCCGCGGGGAATTTCGCGGTTCGAGCAGTGAAAAAGGGGTTCGGTGACGAAACGCGCGGGGGAATCAGCCTGACGTCTAACCAGGCTGCCACTTTGGATTTTGTGATGCAGAACAAGGGGCCCGACGTCTGCGCCAGCGGTCTGGAATTCGTCAGCACTGATTGCACCCTTACCTGGCACGGCATCACGGTTTACGGCGCGTATGACGTGGGCGTCGGTTGGGTTAGCCACGGCTTGCCAGTGAACGGCAACAACTACGAAGGCGAGGCTTTGGTTAATCGCAACGCCTCCTCTTCCCGCTTCCTGATTGCGCCGAATAATCTGCAACAGACGGGTTTGGGCGTACGAGGCCGGGAAGAATTTGCGCCGGGCTGGGCGGTGGTGTTCAACGCTTCGACCGGCATCAATCCGCAGTCCGGATTGCTGGCCGACGCGCCGAAGACCAACACGGTGAACAACGGACTTCCAAGGGGATCCTATTCGTTCGCCATCGACGGGGCGCGCGCGGGCCAGCCCTTCAACGATGAATACTACGGCGGGATCTCGTCCGAACGATTTGGCACGGTGACTTTCGGGCGCCAGCGATCGCTCGGCACCGATGTGATGTTGCAGTACGACCCGGCCGGCGGCGGATACGGCTTCTCGTACATTGGTTATAACGGCACGTTGTCTGGCGGCGGCGACACGGACGATTCGCGCTGGGATGACGCGATCAAGTACCGGCTCATCTTTCGCAAATTTCATTTTGCTGCGATGTATAAATTCGCTAGTGGTTCAGGCGGATGCTACTCGCCTTTAGCCGATTGGACTGCCGCCGACTGCACGCCGGAAAGGGCGCACAACAACGCCTATGGATTCGACATCGGCGGAGAGCACGGCCATTTCTCCATGGACATCGTGGGCCAGCACTATAACCAGGCGATCAGCGTGTTGAATCCCTTGTTGGGACCGCAGAGTTCGACGCAGCCCTATCAGTCCACCACCAACAGCATCAATCAGAACCCAATCAACGGTGGAGCTGGCCTGGGACCCAATCTGATCGACCCGAACAACACTTTGTACGGGATTGTTACCGACAACGACTCGGTTATGGGCGCCGCCAAATACACCTGGAAGCCGTTCAAGTTTTTTGTGGGTTACGAGTTTATCTGGCTGAACAACCCGCACCAGCCGCTGGGCGTTGGCGCGACGGACCAAGGCGAATATATTCTGAGCGGCGTCGAGGACAACAACCTTGATTCCGAAAGGAAATTACAGGTCTGGTGGGCCGGTGGGAAATATACGTACCGCGAAAAAACCGACATCACCTTGTCCTTCTATCAGCAGCGGCAGAACACTTTCCGTGTTCCGTCCACCTGCGGCGGCTCAGCGGGTTTCCGCGCCTCGTGCTCCGGCACGCTCGATGAACTGTCGCTGTATGGGGACCATCACTTCACCAAGCGTTTCGATGGTTACGTTGGAGTCGCGTATTCCGTGGTGACCGGCGGTCTGGCGGTCGCGATTCCGCACGGGCCTGGCGTGCCATATCTGCACCCGACCAACGTTGCTCCGGTAATCGGCGTGCGTTTCGCGTTCTAGTCTTTTTCGCGGCGGACCTTAGCTGGTCCGCCGCATTTGGCGATCCGCACCGATCCGCAACGGAGCTCGTCCATCGACGTCTTGCGTGAACATTTCGGACATGCGAAACTCTTTGGGCTGCTTTTGCTTCTTCTCCGGCGGTATCGTCTAGGGGTCTAGGACGTCAGGTTCTCAACCTGAAAACCCGGGTTCGATTCCCGGTACCGCTACCAGTAATTTTCCTGCCTGGATTTGCTTCCGGTTTACTTTGATTTTCCCTGACGCATCAAATCAGTGAGAGAAGGGAACGACGAGGGGACGGTGAGAACCTGCTCCAGGGGATTGGCGCGCTGTTCGAGGGCGGCGACCAGCATTTCGAGTGCTGGCTGCGTATTGGGTGGGACCACGACGGTGGCCGCGAGGGTGCCGGCACGCACGGCTTTCTGGCCGGAATTGATCAGTCCGTCACAGCCGGTGAAGGGAACGCCCATCCATTTGTCGCGCACGGAAGCTTCGGCGCGTTCCTGGATGGCTTTGCGCGCGCCCATGGCCATGGAATCGTCCTGAGCGCCGACCAGATCGAGAGCTTGCTTCGCTGAAGTTGGCAGGCGCATCCAGGAAAGGACGGCTTTGTACGCGCTTTCTTCGGTCCACTGGGCTTTCAACATATTCACGCGGATGTTGGCGGGCTTATTTTCCTGCATGCCCTGGGTACGTTCCTTGGCCGCGGAATTTTCGGATGGGCCTTGAATATAAAGGATGGAGCCGCCTTGCGGTAGAAGCGAGGCGAACTGCAGGCCTTGGATACGTCCGATTTCAACGTGGTCGGAGCTGACCGAGAAGGCCGGAGCGCGGCTCGAGCGCCGAAGCTCGGGGAGATAATCGGCAAATCGATTGAGAATGACCCAGCCGATTCCGGCCGATGAAGCTGCGCGCGCGGCTTGCGGAAGAGAAGTGGCGCCGAGAGGTTCGAAAAGAATTCCATGAGGGCGCTCTTCGGGCGGCGCCTGGATAACTTTCAGGATCTGGTCGCTCTGCTTGATGGCGTCGTTATCGGCGTGGGCGATTTCGAGAGCGAAGCCGAGACGCTGGGCGGTTTCTTTGGCGGCGGCTGCCTGCTCCTGCTGATAGTCGTTGTCGTCGGTCGGAAGCGAGAGGAAGAATTTGTACTTGGGCATAGGGTGATTTCCAGTCTTGAGACCCCGGACTCAGGTTACACGGAAAATTTCGGGGGCTGAGGCGAAAGTCGCCAAAGAGTGCTCGATTCGTGAACGGCGGCGATTGCGGTTTAATTCAGGACACTTGCGCAGTATGCAATTTGCGCGGGGTTGGTTTGAGTATGTTAAATTGAAATTTCGTACAAAGGACCACCAGCCGAATGAGACGCCTGCCATCGTTTTTCACCGCTTGTAGTGTGCTGTTCGCGAGTTTGATTCCAGCCGCAGCGTATACGTCCAAAGTGAATCCGGACGCGGTGCTGGCGACCATGCAGCGCGAATTGAAGCGCGCGAGCGCGGCGCTGGCCAAGGCGGATCCGGCGCCGTACTCCATGAGTTACGCCGTATCCGATCTGGAGGCGACGGCGATCATCGCTTCCAACGGTGGAGTGATATTTTCGACCAGCGTGACGCGCCGACAGGGCGATGTGATGATGCACGTCGGTTCGCTGGCGCTGGACAACACGCACAATCAGAGCCGGCCCTCCGGGATCATCTCTGGGCAATTGCCGTTGGCCGACGATCCGGATGCGGCGGCGCGGATTCTATGGCAATTGACCGACCGTGAATACGATCAGGCTTCGGCGGCGTTTGCCAAGGTGAAAACCAGCAACGCGGTGCAGGCCGACGAAGAGGATAAGTCTCCGGATTTTTCGACGCAGCCGCCGGTGACGCACATCGACAACGCACAGTTCACGCCATTCACCGCGCAGAAAGCCTGGGAAGAACGGACTCGAAAAATTTCCGCGCTATTTCTGAAATATCCCGAAGTGTACTACTCGATCGTTTATTTTACGGCGAGCTCGGACCGGTCGTATTTGACGACAAGCGAGGGGACTTCGCTGGTGCGTCCGGCGGCCATGGTGCGGCTGATCATTCAGGCGGAAACGCGCGCGGATGACGGCACGGAATTGATGCGGGTGGAATCGTATCAGGCGGCAACAGCGGATCAACTGCCGGGCGACGCGGAACTCGAAGCCAAAGTGGCGCGGGTTGCCGGAGATTTGAAGGCGCTACGTTCGGCGCCGGCGGCGGAGCCGTATGCGGGACCGGCCATGCTGTCCGGTCGTGCGGCTGCGGTTTTCTTCCACGAAGTGCTGGGACATCGACTCGAAGGGCATCGCCAGCGCGACGAAAACGAAGGGCAGACCTTCACCAAGAAAGTGAACCAGCTGGTGCTGCCGGCGTTTCTGAGTGTTATTGATGATCCGACACTGAAGGAAATGAACGGGACCAAGCTGGCGGGATATTACGACTACGACGATGAAGGTGTGCCGGCGCAGAAGGTCGTGGCAGTCGAAAATGGAATTTTGAAAAATTTTCTGATGTCGCGAATGCCGATCAAGAATTTCGACGGGTCGAATGGGCATGGACGGCGGCAGCCGGGATTGATGGCGACCGGACGGCAGGGAAATCTGATCGTGACTTCGACGAACATGGTGAAGGATTCGGAGCTGCGGGCAAAGTTCATCGAAGAGATCAAAAAGCAGGGGAAACCCTATGGATTGTATTTCGATGACATTCAGGGTGGATTCACGCTGACGCAGCGGTCCTTGCCGCAGGCGTTTCAGGTGCTGCCGGTAATGGTGTATCGCGTTTATGCAGACGGGCGGCCGGACGAACTGGTGCGCGGCGTGGACATTGTGGGGACGCCACTGCTGTCGCTAAACAACATCATGGTGACTGGAGACACGTTGCAGGTATTCAACGGAGTGTGCGGCGCGGAATCGGGGCAAGTGCCGGTTTCGGCGTCGGCGCCATCGATGCTGTTTTCGACGATCGAAGTGCAAAAACGCAGGCGCGGGACAGACCGGCCACCGATTTTGCCGCCTCCTGGGTTTGAGGCGCCGGCTGCGAGCGGAGCGCAGGGAGGAAAGTCATGAGCGCGACCCTGCGGAAGAAACTAAGTTTGGGCATGGCGGCGGGGTTGGTGATTCTTGGCGGGAACCCGACGCGAATACTCGCGCAGGAAAAAGCGCCGGCTTCTACCGCAGTCAGGTCGGAAGTGGCGGCGGACCCGGTTTTGAAGGCGATGCGCGAAGAACTGGATCGGTCCAAATCGCAATTGAAGATGGATCAAGTGGGCGCGCCGTATTACATCGAGTACCGCATTGCCGACGTCCAGGAATGGGACGCGGAAGCGGCGTTCGGAGGATTGCGCCAGGACCAGAGGGTTCACGGGCGAACCGCGCGGGTGGTGGTGCGCGTGGGCGACTACAAACTGGACAGCTATTTTGGTCCGGGAATGGGCATCGCGGATTTCGCGCCGCTGGATAACGATCCGATCGCGATTCGGCGGCAGCTGTGGCTGGCGACGGATGCGGCGTACAAGGCGGCGACCGAAGCGCTGGCTTCGAAGAAAGCGCTGCTGAGCCAGTACACCAAGGACCAGCCGTTTGACGATTTTGCCAAGGCGCCCGCGGTGCAGGCCTACGAGCCGCTGGTGACGTTGAATTTCTCGCCGGACCCCTGGCGCGAAACCCTGGAGAAGGCGACGAATTTGTTTCGCACCAACTTGAAAATCCAGGCGGTGAATGGATTTTTGCGCTTCCGGGCGGTAAACGAATATTTCGTGAATACGGAAGGCAGCAGCACCCGGCAGGGGTATTCGGTGTACACCATCCAAATCGGAGCGGAAACGCAGGCCGAGGATGGTATGAGGCTTGGGCGGACTCCGTTCTTCGTGGCCAGCACGGTGAACGAATTGCCTTCGGAAACGAAATACCTGGCGGACGCGGAAAAGACTCTGGCTACGCTGAAAGATTTGAGCGCCGCGCCGATGGTGGAAGAGGATTATCGGGGGCCGGTGCTGTTTTCGAACGACGCGGCCAGCGACGTAATTGATTCGCTGGTAGGCGAAAATATTCTGGGAGCGCGGCCGAAACCCGGAGACGCGGCGCGAACGACGGGAGAGTATTCGTCGAATTACAAAGGACGAGTGCTGCCCACGTTTCTTTCAGTGGTGGACGATCCGACGCTGAAGACGTTTGACGGGAAGAGCCTGGTGGGAAGCTATGCGATCGATCAGGAAGGCGTGAAGGCCAGCGCCGTGCCGGTGATCACCGACGGAATCTTGATGAACTATCTGATGGGGCGCGAGCCGATTCGCGATTTTGCGGACTCGAATGGGCACGGGCGAGCCGCACCGGGGCAGCCTCCGGCACCGAGCATCGGGAACCTGATCGTGAAATCGAAGGACGCGGTTTCAAAAGACGAATTGAAAAAGAAACTGATCGATATGAGCAAGGAGCAGGGCAAGCCCTACGGATATTACGTGGAGACCATGACCGGGCAGAACCCGCGGCTGCTCTATCGTGTTTATGTAAGCGACGGGCACGAAGAGCTGGTGCGCGGCGCGATTTTCAACGAACTGGACACCCGCACGCTGCGCAACAATCTGATCGCGGCGGGGAACGATCCGCTGGTGAGCAACCGCGGCGGCAACGTGCCGACCACGGTGATCTGTCCTTCGATGCTGTTCGACGAGCTGGAAGTGAAGCGGACCGATCAGAAGAATGCGAAGCTGCCGGAATATCCGGCGCCGGATTTGACCGGCAAGTAGAAATCCTCAGTTCTGCGCCAGCGCTGGAGCTTGCGGTACCTCAGCGTTTGGGGAATTCGAAACGCAGGCCGACGCGAGCGGCGATGGGCAGGCCCAGTTGCGGCACGGGCGTGGCGGCGGCGTCATACTTCACGTTGAACAGATTTTCCGCAGCGCCGAATAATTCCACGCCGTGCCCGATCGAGCGCGACGCAATAAAATCCAGCACAAAGAAACGGCCGAGCGGGAAAGAGTTGAGGTCGTCGTCAAACTGTTTTCCGATCATGCGGCCATCGATGGCGAGCGTGAGGATGCGCGGATTGGAATAGCGCGCCTGAAAGGTCAGCGCGTTGTGCGGAACCTGAGCGATCCACAAACCGACCAGCGCCGGGCTGGCGGGGAAGCTGCTGACCTTCGAATCGACGAACTGATAGCCGACCGACAATTCAAAATCGTGGGTGAAGTGCGCGGTGGTTCCGAGTTCGAAGCCCGGAGCGCTGGTGCGTCCCAGATTTTCGCGAACGCGCAGAATGGTGTTGGGAATGGGCGCGGGGCAAAGCGGAACGGGGGTGGCGAGTGCGGTGCAGGTGACGTTGGCCACCGGATCGATGATCTGGTTGTAGAAAAATGTGCCGCGAAATTCGAGATGGCGTTCGAAAGTGTTGACGGAGACGCCGGCATCGCCGCCGGTAAGGTGCTCGGCAGTCAGGAAGGCGTTGGAGTTGGTGAGGGTGTTGCCCTGGCGGAAGGAGCGGTACAGCTCGTTGAGCGAAGGGGCGCGGAAGGCGCGATAGACCGATGCGTCCCAGGAAATATTGGAATTGATCTGGTGGCGCAGCGTGGCGCGGGGGCTGAAGGCGTTCTGCGAGCGGTCGGCGAATTCGGTATCGGAAGGGACGCCGGTGGAGAAGGGGATGCGGATGGTGGCGGCGTCGAAATTGCTCCAATGGTCGACGCGGGCGCTGAGCGAGAGCAGCCAGCGCGGCGCGATCTGGATCAGATCCTCGCCAAAGAATCCGATGGTGCGCTGGCGGCCGCCGGAGGATTGATTGGCGGAGGGCACGCCGGCGGTGAATTGAATGTCGTGGCTGGCGCCGATTTCTTCATGCTGGTCGAAGCCGGCGACGACGGTCTGGCGTTTGCCGAATTGTTTGGACCATACGGCCGAGCCGCCGACGCCTTGAGCCGGCACGGTCTGCAGGTCGGTTTGCGTTTCGGTGTCGCGCATGGTGACGACCGAAGTGACTGAAGAAAATCCCTGATGATAGGTTTGAATGTCCGCGTAGAAACGCAGAGTGAGCGCGCCGTACGAGCCGAGGTCGAGATTCGCGCCGAGCGCGCCCTGGCCGAGTTTGGTGTCGTTGGTTTGCAGCGGCGTGCCGTTCCCGCGAGTTTCGTCGAGATACCAGCCGCGAGCAAAAACTAGATTGTCCTTCCCGAATTTTCTGCCGACCATGGCGTCGGCGGTGCCGTGGCGGGAACCGGCGCGGATGTCGGCGGGGCCGCGATCGGCTTCGGGGATCAGAACGTAGCCATCGGTGTTGAAAACTTCGGCGGCGAAGGTGCCGACCCACTGGCCTTTTTGGCCGCCGGCCCAGAGCGAAAGCTGCGGAGTATTTTGATTGCCGTAGGAAGTCTCGAGCGAGATGCCGCCGGGATCGGCGGGGCGCGAGATGAATTGGACTACGCCGCCGAGCGCATCGCTGCCGTAGAGGCTCGAAGCTCCTTCTTGCGCGATTTCGACGGTGGAAACGGATTCAGCCGGCACGCGATCCCAGAAAACCCAACCGCCGAACGGATCGTTCAGCGGGATGCCATCTTGAAGGACCAGCGCGCGGCTGGAGCCGTTGGCGCCGAGGCCGCGAAGTGAAACTCCCTGCGTAGTGGGATTTGCGGTGCGGCTGCTGAAACGGCGGTAGAGGCTAAAGCCGGGAACTTGACGCAGCGCGTCGTCGAGCGTGAGGGCTGGGGTGTCTTGCAAATCCTGGCGGGTTAATTCGACGTCGCTGACCGGAACATCCGCAAGCAACGTGCTGGCGCGGTTGGCAGTGACTTGTATTTGCTGGGTGACGGAAGAAAGCTGCAGAGCGACCTCGAGGTGAGCGGAGGAAGCTCCGGGCGCGACGTTCCAGGGTTGCGTAAGAGTGCGAAAACCGGGGGCGGTCACGGTGACGGTTCCGGCGGATTCAGTCAGATGTTCGAAGAAAAACCTGCCCGAGGAATCCGTCGATGCGGATGCCGAATAGGATTTGGCTTCGAGGCGGACCTGAGCGCCGGAGAGCGGAGCGCCGGTGGCGTCGCGGACGACACCTTCGACACGAAACGATTGCGCGAGCGCAGCCGGAACGCAGAACAGAATCAGGAAGATTATGGGTAGAAAGTGTGAGGCCTTTCGAAACGGAATATGGCCGGAGAACAGGGCCCGTAAGATGGATAAACTTCCACGCACAAGCACTCAAGGTCTCCCGGGAGGAAAAGGTTTCCACGATAATAACCCGGCCGCAGCCAGGTTAGCGATTGAAGAAGGCGGCGATTGCGAGAAGCCAACCGGCGCGAGCAGTGTGTTATCTTGGCTTCCGGGGCATCTCAGGCTTTTCTTGCAGGAGGAATTTGCATGGCCAGCGCCGCGCAGCGCCGCAGCGATCGAGTCTCGTTGACAATTTTGCTCGAAGCGTCCGGAAAGGACGTGAACGAGCAGGAATTCGCATTGCCGGCGCGGACGATGCAGATCAATAGGACCGGGGCAGTGATTCTGCTGGACCGGGACCTGCGCGCGGACCAAAGGATTGAGATTCGGCGGCTGGCTCCGGCGGAGGCGCACCGGCACACGCAGGTGCGCATCGTGGGGCAGTTTGGCTTGCAGAAAGAAGGGTACGTTTACGGCGTGGAGATTCTGGAGCCGCAGAGTGACATCTGGAACATTGAATTTCCACCGATTGCGGAATCGGAAGAAGCGGTGGCGCGGATGCTGCTGGAATGCACCTACTGCCGCAGCCGCGAAGTGGTTTACCTGAACGAGCTGGAATTGCGTGGGTTTGAAACCACGCGGGGAATTGCGCGGCTGTGCAAGACCTGCGGAGTGCCGAGTACCTGGACGCAGGCGCCACATGAAAACGAGAAAAAGCTGGCGTCGCGAGCAGCGCGCGGCAAGCGCGGAGCGGACGCGGCGGACGAAATACCCCCCGGCGGCGATCAGCGCGAGCGGACACGTTTGCGGATGAAGACGCGGCTCACCGCGTGCATCAGGATGGCTAATGCGGATGATGAGCTAGCGGTGTGCGAGGATATTTCTCCGGTGGGAATGTGTTTCCGCAGCAAGCGGCGCTACGATCCCGGAACGAAAGTGGACGTGGCAGTCCCGTACTCGCCAGAAGCTGCGAATATTTTTCTTCCTTCCAACGTGGTGTACTCCGAGGAAATTCCCAAGGCTGGTTTATTCCGGCACGGCG
This sequence comes from uncultured Acidobacteriota bacterium, assembly GCA_963847695.1. GTDB lineage: Bacteria > Acidobacteriota > Terriglobia > Acidiferrales > UBA7541 > Palsa-295. The sequence continues at coordinate 10,750 of CAWKAX010000026.1, forward strand.
TGGAATACCGCCGGCCGGGACTGCCTGAAAAATAGACTGACTCGCTAGGCGAGTTCGTTCAATCCGTGAAATTTCAGAACAACTAGATGACCGCGACCGGCATGTATTCGTTAGCGCGGCGCTGGTGGTATTGCATGGCGATGTTGAGGTGGACATTGCCGCTGGGCGTTTCGAAGCAGAGGATGGTCGCTTCGGAATCCTGGCCGGCTTTTTCAAATTGCTCCTGCGTGACGCGCTCCGGCGGAAATACTTTAAATTCGAAACCTTTGTCGTTGAGCTGGGTGACGGCGTTGCCGATGACCATGTTGGCGAGCTCGCACACGGCTTCGAGGACCAGCGGCTCACCGGGATCGACTTCGCCTTCGGAGAGAACGCTGGCGACTGCGGCGGCGGCGCGCGGCTCCATATCCAGAATTACGCGGCCTTCGATCTGCCCGCGAAAGCAGACCAGCGCGGCGGCGCCCTTCTTGCGATAGCCATCTTCTTCCATGGTGAGGTCCACGATTTTCGGCGGCGCCTTCATCATTTCGGCCAGCACGGTATCGAGCGAGCTGATAAACGGTTGAATGAGATCCATCCTCATCGAGATTGCTCCCCGGCACCGACTGTGGCGGTGACGCCGTCATCATTCAAAACGTAGCGGATGATTTCGTAGAGCGCGTCGGGCTTCACCGGCTTCTGCACGAAATGTCGCGCGCCTTTCTGCAATGCGCGGCCAGAATGTTGTCCTGATAGCCGACGGAAGAGACCATGACGATGCGCGCGTCGGGATGTTCATTGACGATGCGTTCGACCGCCTCGATACCCTCCATTTGCGGCATGGTGATGTCCATCAAGACGAGGTCCGGCGTAGTGCGGGCGTATTCGGTGATGGCGGTGCAGCCATCGCCGGCTTCGCCGACCACTTTGCCGCCGAAAGATTCGATCATCTTGGCCAGGCTTTTGCGCGCGAAGACGGAATCGTCCACGACCAGGTAGCGAACGGCCTGATTGTCCTTTTTCCGCGTGAGTGCTTCGAACTGTTTCATAACTATCTCCTTGATGATGTACTCGGTTCTCCGGCGGCATTAGGAGCAGAGGAATTGGCGCCAGCCGGTTCAATCTGGATGCGCTCCATAGAGCAGGCCGACTGCAGGAAGCTTGCAATATTAGGGAGCGAGACAATTTTGGAGGCGAATCCGCGTTCGATGGCGGCGCGGGGCATGCTGTCGACGACGCAGGTATCGGGACTCTGTGCAGCGGTGATGGCTCCGGCGGCTTGCAAAGCGCCCAAGCCCGCCGCGCCGTCTTCGCCCATGCCGGTCATCAGCACGCCGACGGCATTATTGCCGAATTCCTGGGCCACGGAATTGAACAGCACATCCGCGGATGGCCGGTGGCCATTGACGCGCGGCTGATCCACTAGAATTGCGATTTTTCCGTGCTCCATGCGACGGACTTTGATATGGCGATCGCCGGGACAGATGAGCACGCGACCGGCGATGAGCAAATCGCCGGATTGCGCCTCTTTCACTTCGAGCGCGGAAGATTCATCGAGGCGCCGCGCGAACATCTGGGTGAAACCTTCGGGCATGTGTTGAACCACGACGATGCAGCCCGGAAAATCCGCGGGCATCTGCGAGAAAACGTATTGCAAGGCGTTGGGTCCACCGGTGGAAATGCCAACCGCGACGATTCTGGTCGGCGCGGACGGGCATGGTGGAACGGCGCTCGGGTTTCGGTTTCACCGGCGGAACGGTGATGATCATCTTCGGCGGTCCCGAAGCGGCGGCGACTTTGATTTTTTGAGCCAGCTCGGTGGCGATCTGGTCCAGGCGGCCGAGCGCCGCGTCTTGCGGCTTGGTGACGAAATCGAAAGCACCGAACGCGAGCGCGCGCAGAGTGATGGAAGCGCTGGCGTCGGTCTGGGCGCTGACTACAATAACTGGGACACGATGCTTGCGAGTGATTTGGCGAAGCATCTCGATCCCGTCCATGCGCGGCATGTCGATATCGAGAGTGACCACGTGCGGGTGCAGCTCGTCGATTTTCTTCAGCCCCATGGCGCCGTCCATGGCGGTGCCGACGACTTCGATGGAAGGATCGCGCTGCAAGACCTGCGTGATCAGCTTGCGCATGAGAGCGGAATCATCGACGACGAGTACGCGAATCTTTTTCGTCATGCGATGGCTCCCAGGGCCGGGATGCGGGCCAGATGCGAAACCACGGCGGCGACGTTCAGGATCAAGACCACGGTGCCATCGCCCAAGATGGAAGCGCCACTGACCACCGGCGAGGTGATCAGTTCGTCTTCGAGGGCTTTGATGACCAATTCTTCTTCGCCCATCATGCTGTCGACGGCTAGGCCGAAGCGGCGAGAGCCGGAGCCGATGATCACGACGTAGGTGCGCGGGGTCCGTTCTCTGGCCGGCCCGCGGCCTTCGAGACGTTCGAGGCGGACGAGCGTGAGAACCTGCTCGCGCAATTGAAAGACTTCGTGGTCATCGACCTGATGAATATCGGCTTCAGCGAGGCGCGTGATTTCGATGACCGACGAAATGGGCACGGCGTACAGACGGCCAGCGACGCGGAAGAGCAAAGCCTGGATGCTGGCGAGGGTCAGCGGAACCATCAAGCGGAAAGTGGTGCCTTTGCCCAGTTCGCTGTGAATTTCGATGGTGCCTTTGAGATTGTCGAGTGCGGCTTTTACGACGTCGAGCCCGACGCCGCGGCCGGAGATTTCGGTGATTTCGTCGGCGGTGCTGAAGCCCGGAGTGAAAAGCAGAGAATGCGCTTCGGCTTCGTTCAGGCGGCCGCGATCTTCTTCTTTCAAAATGCCGCGGCGGATGGCGGTACGAATTACCTTTTCGCGGTCGATGCCGCGGCCGTCGTCGATGACTTCGATGACCACCTGATCGCCTTTGTGATAGGCATCGAGCGAAACGGTACCGCGAGCAAATTTTCCGGCGGCTTCGCGTTCTGCGGCGGATTCGATGCCGTGGTCGGCGGCGTTGCGAATCAAGTGCGCCAGCGGTTCGGCCAGCGCGTCCAGGATGCCCTTGTCCAGGTCGGTGTTCTGTCCGGCGATTTCGAGGCCGATGTCCTTGTTGCGCAGCTTGGCGACGTCGCGCACCACGCGCGGGAAGCGGCGGAACAGTTGTTCGACCGGGACCATGCGAATTTTCATCACGGATTTCTGGAGTTCGTTGAGGATGCGCGACTGCAGGCCCAGGGCGTCGGAAAATTTGGGAGAGAGCGCGTCCTTGGCGAAGCGCCGGTCGAATTCGGCGATGGCGCGCTGCAGCATGGATTTGCCGATGATCAGCTCGCCGACCAGATTCATGACGGTGTCGATGCGGTTGGCGTCGACACGAATCGTATTTTCGGCGGCGGCGTGGGCGATGCCGACGGCCGAGCCGGAATCGTGGAAAACTTCGTCGGAGTGCTGGTCGCTCAGCGATAAATCGCCGGTGACCTCAGCGGCGACGGCCGCGGCCTCGGATTCGACGAGGATGTCGAGAACGTCGCGCGGAGCCTTTTCGGTTTGAATGAGTGCCGATACAGCGATTCGAGCCACTACCGAGGGAACTTGGCAATGTTTCTGAATCCAGTCGGACGATTTCGGGCTGGAGATTGCGGCTTCGATCAGGCCGCCCTCGACAATTTCGTCGCCGGTTTCAGGACGCAGGGCCAAAAGCTTTCCGGCGCCTTCGAGGGCTTTTTTGGCCAGCTCGAAAGCAGCGGCCGGAAGCAGAGAATCCTTGGCGAGATGCAGCGCGACTTGAAAAACTTTTTCCTTGCGGCGGAAGGCCTCGGAAATCAGCAGGCGTTCGTATTCGGTCCAGGCAAAGGTGGCGACGTTCGCCGCGACTTCTTCGTGGCGCCCGGTGGCCGGCTTGCGCAGCAGGCGCTGGATGTATTCGCGCAACGCGCCGCCCGCGGGAGGCTGAAGGTTATTGCGATAGGCGGCGAGCATTTCGTGAAAAGTGTCAGCGGCGGTGAGGACGACCTCGGCGATGAGTCCGGAATTCTCGCGTACCAGCGCGGGGCTCAGGACGTCTTCGAGGTCGTGAGCCAGCTCGCTGAGTTCACGGTAACCGCAGGCGGCGGAGTCGCCTTTCAGGGTGTGTACGGCGCGGCGCACGCTGCGCAAACTTTCGGCGTCGCCAGGCTTGCCCTCCAGGGTCAGTCCGGCTTCGTTCATGGCCTGCAGAATTTCCGCGGCGCTCTCAAAGAAAAGGTCGCGGAGTTCGTCGGCGCGATCGTCGGGCAAAAGCGTCACTGAGCAGCCTCGATTTTCTGATACACGGTGGCGTTGTTCTGGTGAACCATCTGGTACTTGGTGGTGAGGCCGAAAAGACTTTCGGCGTGGCCAACGAACAGGCAGCCATCCGGATTCAAACAGTGATGAAATTTTTCGATCAGGCGTTTTTGCTCGGCTTCGTCGAAATAGATCATGACGTTGCGGCAGAAGATGACGTCGTTGCGCTGCGGCAGGTATTCGGCTTTCAGATTGTGAAAGTCGAACTGGACCAGACTCTTCAGCGCGGCTTTCACTGCATATTTATCGCCGGCCTTATCGAAATAGCGGAGGCGGCAGGTGTAGTCGACGGTGTCCATCTGCGCTTCGGTGTAAACGCCCTGCTGCGCGGTGAGCAGCGCGGAGTAATTAATGTCCGAAGCGATGATTTCCACTTTCCAAGGCGGAGGAATCAGCGGCTTGGGCGAAGGCATTTCAAAGGGCAGCGGATTGCGCAGGTAGTAGTAAGCCAACGCATCGCTGATGAGAATCGCGAGAGTGTAAGGTTCCTGACCGGTGGAGCATCCGGCGCTCCAGACCCGCAGAGTGAAATCGCGGCGTTCTTGTTTGCGCTTCAAAATATTTTCGAGTACGAATTTCTGAAAAAGTTCGAGCTGCGGGCGAATGCGGAAGAAGCTGGTCTCATTGACCGTGAGATTTTCGAGCAGCGCGACCAGTTCCTGCTTGCCTTCGCGGCTGGTGAGCAGGCGGTAGTAGGAATAAAACGAATCCATCTGGCAGGATTTCAGCCTTCGTTGCAGGCGGTCGCGCAGGAAATGGGTGCGCCGCTCGTCGAAGTACATGCCACATTCCTGGTACACGAGTGTCTGCAACAGCTTGAGTTCGGGCTCAGTGAGCGGGACTGGAGTTGTGAGTGTCGACATTCTTCCTCGTAAGTTATTCCGGAGTAAGCACGGTCAGCGTTTCCGCGCGCTCGGTCCGGCAGGTACTGTTTCTGCTGTTTCCGCGGTCTCCGCGACTTCATCCAACCGGCGGAGTTCGCCGCGTTGCAAAATTCGGCTCAAATCGAGAAGGATCACCAGCCGGCCGCGGAATTTGCCGACGCCGGTGATGTAGTTCAATTCGCCTTCCTGAAAGACGGTGTGCGGCGCTTCAATCTCCGAAGGCGGAATCTTGATGACCTCGGAGGCGGAATTGACGATCAAGCCGATCGGGCGGCCATCGAGTTCGACCACCACAATGCGATTTTTCTTGTTGGGCTCCGCGATTTTTTCGCGGAAGCGCTTGCGCAGGTCGACCACCGGCACGATGCGCCCGCGCAAGTTGATGACGCCCTCGATGTAATCAGGCGCATTGGGGACCGAGGTGATGTCCGGAACGCGCACGATTTCGCGAACCATGCCGATGGGGATTCCAAACGTCTCGCGGCCGATGCGCAGGCCGACGACTTGAATGTCCTTATCCATGGGGTTCGTTGATCCTCAGGCTCTGACCAGTTCGGCGTATTCGTTTGCGTTACGATCCGATTGCTGCGAGCCGGATGGACGGCGCGCGTTGGCCCGACGGTTGTCACTGACTACGTCATCCAGAACGAAGCGGTCCATCGATTCAAGCAGCACCCGCGAGAGCTTGGACATCTGCTCGGCGGTAGCGGCCAGTTCGGTGGAGCTGGAAGTGGATTGTTGGACCAGTTCGCGCATTTTTTCCATGGCGCGAACCACGGCCTGCGAGCCGGAAGCCTGCTCTTCGACCGATGAATTAATTTCCTGGGTGATTTCAGTAAGGCGATTGGTGGCTTTGGCGATCTGCGACGAGCCGCTGGATTGCTCCATGGTGGCCGCGCCGATCTCCTGCGAGAATTTGTAAACCTCGGAGACGACGTTGGAGATTTTTTCCAGCGCCTGGCTCAGATCTTTATTCAGCAGCAAGCCTTCCTGCACCATGGTGGTGCTCTTTTCCATGTTGTCGACGGCTTCGCGCGCTTCCTTCTGAATGCCCTGAATCAGTTCGGAAATTTCTTTGGTGGACTGCGTGGACTTTTCAGCCAGCTTGCGGACCTCTTCGGCAACGACGGCGAAGCCCAGGCCATGTTCGCCGGCACGGGCCGCTTCGATGGCTGCGTTCAAAGCCAGCAGATTGGTTTGTTCGGCGAGATCGTCAATGACTTCGATGATCTTGCCGATGTCGTCGGCGCGACGGCCGAGCACGTCGATAATCTCGGATGACGATTGGATGGCATGGCTGGTGCGGTTCAGGCCAGCGGTTGCCTTATCCATGGTGACCATGCCGGTTTGAACTTCCTCGCGCGAGCGATGGGAGATATCGACCAGCAACTTCGCGGTGTCGGCGACGCGCTGAATCGAGGTGACCATCTGATCGATGGACGCGGAAGTCTCGGCGACGCTGGACGCTTGCACCTGCGTGTTCTTAACCACGTTCTGCACGTTGATGCTCATCTCGTGCATGGTGGAGGTGACTTCGTCGATGGCTGAAGCGGCCTGTACGCTGACTTTAGCGGATTCATCGGAGGCGCCGGCCATCTGACCGGAACCGCTGGCAACCTGCGCGGCGCTGTCGCGAACCTGGCGGACCATGTCGCGCAAGCCGCGGGTCATCTGGGCGAAAGCGCGGGCCATGGTGTCCTGCTGCGAGCGCGGCTGGACGGAAACGGACAACTGGCCTTCGGCGATGGCGGCGGAGACGTCGGCCATGTCCTTCAAGTGCACGATCATCTTGTTGAAGTTGGCGGCCAGCAAACCAACTTCATCCTTGCGGTGAATGTCGATGGATTGTTCCAAGTCGCCGCTTTCGCCGATGCGCTGAGCGACTTCGATCAAGTGATAGAGCGGTTCGCGAATCGTTTTGGCCACGAAGAAGGCGACGAAGCCACCGAACAGGATGGCGACCAGGGTGCCAGCGGTGGTGATGCCGGTGCTCCAGGACGTGGCGCTTTGCGCGGAAGAATTCGAATCATCCAGCGCTTTGCGAACGGCTTTATCCGCATCGTCCAGCGCGGCGGAGGATTTGTTGACCCATGAAGCGGGATCGTGCTGCAGGTAGTAGATCTGCAAATCGGAAACGGTGGCGTCGCCGGAATCGACTTGATGGCGCTTGGCCATCATGGGCTTGGCAAAATTTTCAGACCAGCCGCGTTCGTTTTCCGCTACCTGACCGAGGGCGTTGCGCAGACCGGCATCGGGCAAGCTGGCCTGGGCGTCCTTGAGCATGGAGAGCAGGTCGGCGACGCCCTTGTCGGTCTTGTCTTCATCGCGCAAATCGCCGCTGAGGAGATAGTTGCCGAGGAACAGGCGATTTTCCATCATCTGCAGGCGGACGTTCTCGATGGTCTGCACGCTGGCGAGCGTATCCTTGACCACGGCGCGAGCGGTGTATTCGCGGCGCACGGTGAAAAGGTTGACGACGAACAGAATGAGCATGATGCCCAGAATGGCGCCGAATCCGCCGTAGAGCTTTTTGGTGATGGTCATTAAAGCGCCTCCGCTTCTTGGCCTGCGAACCCGGTGAAACCGGGAGCGACTTCAGTCTTTGTCTTTGTCAGAAAAATCGAATTCCACGATCTCGGTGGATTCTTTCGAACTTGGCTCGTAACGCCATTTCTTCACCGCGTCGGTGGCGGCGCCGACCAACAACGGGCTGCCCCCAACGGTGCGGGTGTTGGTCACGCGGCCGTCCGGCGAAATGGTCACTTCGATCTTCACGTGCCCGACGACGTTCATCTGCCGCGCCAACCCGGGATACGCCGGAGAAATCTTGCTGCGAACTTTCCTGCTGCTCCCGGCACTGGCCGGCGTTGATTCTTGCGCAGTGGCGGTGAGTGCCACGGCGACTGCGAATGCGAGAGAAAGAAAAGCTGCGAGTTTCAGAGCCGTGAACTTGAATTTCATTTCTGGCCTCAGACCGAGTAATGGAATTCCCCGACGAGGAAATTGCACGGTGGATGCCACGGCTACAGCTATCTTCGGCGAGCGTGAGGAAGATTTGTCTGGCATGTAGGTGGCTGATTACAGGCGGCTTAGCTTGAGCCGCGCGTGCTCCGCAGATTTTCTCCTTCGCCTGGTTTGTCTCAATGGCGGCCGCGACGCTGGACGGGCGTCTCAGCTTGCGACGATTTACGTTTGTTGTTCGATTGCTGGTTTGGGCAACTGCCGCGGCAAATTCAGTGGCTCATTTTGAGATGCGAACGTAAGTTCTTTGCAGCACAAGCAATCGCGCGCGCAAGCCCCCTAATCCTCCATGCGTGCACTTAAACGAACTCGTGAAGTTGCGCCGCGTCTCGATGGTTCATTCGAGGCGCTGCTGGCGCAGTTCTCCGCCACCACGCTGGAACTCAATCCTTCGCTGGGAACCCAGGAATTCTCACGGCGTCTCACCGTGCGTGTAGCCGAAATGCTGGGCGCGCGCGCGGCGGTGCTGGCTTTGCGTGCGGAATCGAGCTGGGCGATCGCGGCGCTGAAAGGTCCGGCGCATCGCTGGGACGCGATGACCCAACATCGGCTGGCCCAGGTGCTGGCGGAACGCGCCGGCGCGGAAACGACCGAGCTGCGCGAAGGTTCGGCGGGAATTTTGCTGGGGCGCGGGCTGGCGGATGCGCTGGGCTGGGAAGAAGTAACGCTGGTGCGTTTGTCCTACGGCGAAAACCAATTACTAGGCGTGCTGTGTGTGGTGGATCTGGCGCGGCCTCTGGCGGACATAGAAAGACAGTTGCTGGAAGCGCTGGCCGGGCACGCGGCCGTAGCGCTCGAAAACGTTCGGCTGTTTTCGCGGGTGGAGCAATCGCGCAAGCAGTGGGTGGAAGATTTCGACGCGATTTCCGATTTCATCCTGGTGCATGACGCGGACAATCGCGTGCTGCGCATGAATCAGGCGCTGGCGGACGTGCTGGGCCACAAGCCATCCGAGCTGGTGGGCAAGGAAATGAGCGCGCTGACCATTCTGGCGGCGACCAGCAAAGAAGGGCGCTGCATTTTCTGCCGCAACCCGCAGGAATTTCACGAAGAATTCGTACACGAGAACGGCGAACGCACGTTCGTGGTGTCCTCCTCGCGGATTCAGAGCGCCGAGCAGCAGGAATTGCGCACGATTCACGTGATGAAGGACATCACCGACCGGCGCGTGGCAGAAAGGCGCTACCGGCGCGAGCGCGATTTCAACAAGAACATTCTGAATAACACGCAGAGCATGATTTTAGTTTTGGATACGGCGGGCCTGGTGAGCTACGCCAACCGGCGTTGCTTCGAATCGGGATATCGCTCCGAAGACTTGCTGGGGCGCCCTTTGGTGGAGATGGTGCCCCCGGCGCGGCAGCCTTTGTTGACCGAGGCGCTGGAAAGAACGCTGGCAGGCGCGGCGCTGGACAATCTGGAGATTCCGTTTTTTCGCGGCAGCGGGCCAGCGCGACAATTTTCGGTAAGCGTCAGCCCGATGCGCGACGAACTGGGCGACATCAACAGCATCGTGGTGGTGATGACCGACGTCACCGACGCTTCGGACCTGCAATCGAAATTGATGCACACCGAGAAGATGGCGGCGCTGGGGCAGCTGGTTTCGGGCGTGGCGCACGAAGTGAATAATCCGCTGGCGGCGATTGTGGGGTTTACCGACCTGCTGCTGGAAAATCCGGCGATTCCAGAAGAAGCCAAGGAAGAGCTCAAGATTATTTTGCAGGAAGCGCACCGCACGCGAGTGATCGTGCAGAACCTGCTGAGTTTTGCGCGGCAAATGCCGGCACAGCGCGAGCCGCTGCAGGTGAATTCGGTTCTGCGGCAAACGATGAAGCTGCGGGCTTACGATTTTTCGAACCACGGGGTGGAGCTAGCCGAGGAATATACCGAAGAGCTGCCGGCGGTGATTGGCGATCCGGGGCAACTGCAGCAGGTGTTTTTGAACATCATCAACAACGCCTACGACGCGGTGCAGGAAACGCGGCGAGCGGGAAAAATCAAAATTGCGACGGCGCAGCGCGACCGGCACGTGGAGATCAGCTTTCGCGACAACGGGCCGGGTGTCTCGAAGATGGACCGGATCTTCGATCCATTTTTTACAACCAAAGAAGTGGGCAAGGGGACCGGGCTGGGATTGAGCATTTGCTACGGAATTATCCGGGCGCACAGTGGCGAGATATTGGCGCGAAATAACACGGACGGATTTGGGTCTACGTTCGTGGTGCGCTTGCCCATAGCCGGAACGGCCTCGACAAGTCTCGCGACTCCGGGCGAAGCAGATCAACTTGTGAAATCGGAATGAGCGAAACGAATTTGGCGGCGCAGCGGGCAGCAGGCGGAGCGAAAGCCGCAACAGCGGCGGCTTTGAGCATTCTGGTGATCGAAGATGAAGCGTCGGTAGCGACTTTTGTGCGGCTGGCCCTGGAACGCAATGGATACGCGGTGACTTCGTCGACGTCCGGCGTGGAGGGCTTGCAGCTGCTGGCGCGGCAGGATTTTCGCGGCGTGATTTCCGATTTTCGGACGCCCGGAGGAATTACTGGGGCGGACGTGCATGACTGGTTGCGGCGGCACCGGCCAGAGATGGCTTCGCGTGTGATTTTTATTACTGGCGATACGGCCAGCGACGAAACGATTGGGATGCTGGCGGCGGCCGGCACACCTTGTGTGGAAAAACCATTTCGCCTCCAGCAATTGATGGAAGCGGTAGAAAAAACAATTGGAAAACCATGAGCGATGAACTGAAGTTGCGATTTTTGATCGTGGACGACGAGCAGAGCATCCGGCGGCTGTGCATGACGGTGGGCCAAGGGCTCGGATACCTCTGCGCCGAGGCGGAGACGGCGGAGTCTGCGCTGGAAGCGCTGGAGATGAATCCGCCAGACCTGATCGTCACGGATTTGAAGCTGCCCAGTCTCTCCGGGACAGATTTGTTGCGGAAAACGAAGGAACTGCTGCCGCGTACGGAAATCGCGATCATGACCGGACACGGTTCGATCGAGACGGCGGTGGAGGCGATGCGGCAGGGAGCGTACGACTACATCGAAAAGCCCTTCCGAGTGGAGCGCTTGCGGCAACTGCTGCAGCGCATGGCCGAGAAGGTGCGGCTGGTCACCGAGAATCAATTCCTGCGCGAGCGGGTGAACACCGAAACGCAATTCGAGGGAATTGTGGGCACGTCCGCAAAGATTCAAGACGTAATTCGGATGATTTCGCGATTGAAGGAAACGCGGACTCCGGTGTTGATCACCGGAGAAAGCGGAACGGGCAAAGAGCTGGTGGCGCACGCGATTCATTACCGCGGGCCGCTGGCGGCGATGCCGTTTATCGCTGTCGACTGTGGATCGCTGGTTCCGACGCTGATGGAAAGCGAGCTTTTCGGCCACGAAAAGGGCTCTTTCACCGGCGCGCTGAAGACCAAGGCCGGACTGTTTCAGGCGGCAAACGGCGGAACGATTTTCTTAGATGAGATTGGCGAGCTGCCTTTGGAAATGCAGGCCAAGCTGCTGCGCGTGCTGCAGGAAAAAGAAGTGCGGCCGGTGGGCAGCAACAGCAAAATTCCCGTGGACGTGCGGGTGATCGCGGCGACGAACCGGGATTTGGAAGCGAGCTACCGCGAGGGATTGTTCCGCAAGGATTTGTATTTCCGGTTGAACGTGGTGGCGATTAATGCGCCGAGCTTGCGCGAGCGGCGTTCGGATATTCCACAACTGGCGCACTGCTTTTTGGATCGTTATGCGCCGGGAGAAGGAATTCAGATTACGCCGGCGGCGATGAAGAGTTTTCTGCAATACGATTGGCCAGGAAACGTGCGGGAACTGGAAAACTGCATCGCGCGGGCGGTGGCGCTGGGCGATCATCACATGATCGACGCGAGCGATTTGCCACCGGCGTTGAGCGAACTGCAAGAAAAGGGCAGCGAAGGCAGCGATTCGGCAGCGGTTTCGACTACGGCGCTGGCTGATCTCGAGCGCATGACGATATTGCGTGTCTTCGAAAAAGCGGGCGGCGATAAAGCTTTGACCGGGCGCATGCTGGGAATCAGCCGCGCGACTCTGTACCGCAAGCTGAAGCAATACAACATTCCGTTGCGATCGCCGGACAAGCGGCACGATATTCAGATCGCGTCGTAATCGCGCGCGCCGGCTTTTGGCGGCCGGTGAGAAAATTCCCAAGTTGGCGTTGAGTCGCGGGCGGCAAACGCGATTGAGACGAATCTGTATCACCTTGATACACGTCCAAGATTCTTGGTTGAGACGCTGTAACGTAAATCGAATCTTCTGAGTCGTTTGGCATAGAGCAGCACCTCCTTCCTTTGGCCGTCGTCGTGCAAAACATTCAGACACTGGAAGTCTGTCCCGGGGAAGTCCGTGTGTAGGGGTTCGCCTGCTTTTCGTTTGCTGAAAAACGAAAAGTGCGTGCAGGCGAAAAAAGGGGTTGGGCCATTTGGTGAGCAATGCGGAATGGACGGGGGCAAGAGCAGCCGTAGCAGGCGCGACCTGCGTGGAGAAGCTGGCACAGTTATTTCCGAACGCATCCGCGGTGCGAATTCCGGTGCGGGTGATGACGCTGGCCACGGCGGCGCGGCCATTACAGGAACAAACGGTCATTGAATTTGGTACCGAGAACGAAGTGCTGTTTTCGTCGGGCTTGCCGCTGGAATTCGAAGACGGAGTACGAGTGATGAATTCCGACGGATCGTTGGACACCAGCGCGATCGTTGTCGCGGTGCGCTATCACGAAGGACGCAAGGCAGTCGCCGCACGTTTTCTGGGGAAAGTCAGTAACTGGATCATAAAACCATGAGCCTAAAATCACTATTCACATCATCGAAGCCGTCGGTATCCGCACCAGCGCCGGTCGAATTTGCCACGCAGTGGACCGAAGCGCGCCAGGCCTATCCGTTGTACGCGGCGCTGGCCACGCAGTTCAATCTCGCGCCACTACCGCATCCGCTAGGCGAGCTGCCGCCAGTGCGTCCGCCGCGGGAGACCTTCGACACCGATTTGAAGTGGCTCGAAGATGTCGACGAAAAGGTCAAGGCCTACCAGATTCGCCAGCTGCCGTCGGAAGTCTTGAACGCCAGCGACGAGACGTTGCGCGCGGTACTGCACCGCCAATTGCGCAAGCAGAAAAAGACGCCGCCCGACCGCGACAAAATCGATTTGCTGCTGGTGCAGTATTTCGCGCTTTGTGCGCCAGAAGATTTGTATCGCAAGGAAATTCGCCTGGAAGACGCGGCCCAAGTGCTGGAGCCGGTGTTGGGCCATACCGACGTGTCGCGCGTGGAATGGGCCGCGCCACTCGACAAGATTTTGGCGAAGGTGGCGGATTGCGAAAGTCTGCGGGACATGATGGAGCACGGGCTGCTGGAGCAGGGGCGTTTGCTGAAGGAATCCGTCGGCGACGCGTTCTATGCGCCGGCGGCGCTGGTGGCTTTCTGCCGGTTCAATTTTCTGCTGCGGCGCGCGTTCATTCGCATGTTGCACGCGGATTTGAGTGCGGTCCGGCACGCGGTGGAAATCCTGGACGCCGGCGGAGTGAAGACGGTGGATTGCCGCCGGGCGGGATTTTCCGCGGCGGAGACCACGATTCAGCTCCGTTACTACTGCGAAAACTGGAAACAGCCGTTTCACAAGGACTACACCGAAACGTCGGTGAGCCGCGCCTTCGAGCAGTTGTTGGCGCTGCGAGCCGACTTGGAAGAGGCTGTGGCTCGAGTACACAGCAACGGCGCGCCAGCGAAAAACGCGGCGGAAGCAAAGCCGTCCGAAGTCAAACCGGCGCACGAGGGCGCAGCCGCGCAAAAAGAAACGGCCAAGACTACAGCGCCACCTCCCGCAGCGGCGGTGCAAGTGTCGCCGTCGAATAAGCCCGCGCCAGCTGCGGCCGCAGTTAGCAATGACGCTGCGAAGACCGCGTCCGCGCAGCCTACGGAAACTAGCGGTTCACTCGAAACGATCAAGTGCCTGGAGACGATCTGGGAGCAATTAATCGCGGCGCCGCCATCGCGCGGGCGTTCGATGTCCACAGTCGTGCTGCACGATACGAAAGTTCTGTTGTCTTCGTGGGAAGTGGCGGCGTTCGTGGATAAAGGCAATCAGGAAGCGGAAGACTTGCGCCGAGCCGTGGTAGCGCGTGCGCTGCTGGCGGTGGCGATGGATCAGCGCAAACGCTCGGGCGACTTGAATGGCCTCGGCTCGGCATTGACCCATGCGAAGGACGAAGTTTCATACTTCCAGGGTCGAGTGGAAACCGCCAAGCGTGAAAAGAACACGGAAGCCGCGGTGAATTTGGGGATCAGCACGAAGCGGCTGCTGTCGTTCATCGAAGAAGCTGAAAAACTTCAGCCGTAAACAGGCCGAACTTGGGAGCTTGTCTTGAGTCACAGCAACGTCCTGATTATTTCGGACGATACGGAATTCGCGCGTGCAGTGGTGAGCCGCTGGCAAGCCGAGCGGCGCGTTCCGGAAATTACGGTGACCGCCGGCGACCTGTGGCGCGCGTCGTCTGCTGCAAAATATAATCTGGTCATCGTCGGGCCATTGGCGAGTGGCAGCCCCTCCGCAATTCTGGCGTCGCTCGGCGGGCAATCCACCACGGCGGCCATCCACGTTTCAAACGACACCTACGTCAATCCTGTTCTGGCCTCCGAAAATCCCCACGCATTATTCCTGACTCGGGCAGAAGGCTGGATCAGTACGTTGCTGCTGCTGGCGACTGAAACGCTGCGGCGCAGCGAAGCGGTGGCGCGGGCGCAGCGCGCGGAACGGCTGGGAATTGAAAGCCAACGAAATGCGTCGCTGGGGCGCTACATGCTGGAAATGCGCCCGAGCGTGAACAACGCGCTGACGTCGGTGCTGGGTAACGCGGACCTTTTACTGCTGGAACCGGAGAAGGTTTCGGCGGACTGCCAGGAGCAGATTCGCACGATTCAAACCATGGCGCTGCGTCTCAACGAAATCATGCAGCGATTCTCATCGATCGCGACGGAAATGCGGAGTGGTGAGAAAGAGTCTCACGCTGAGACGCGAAGCGGGCTGCGCGTGGTGACGACGAAGAGTTAGGCGAATTGGGGCAGGGCTAACTGATTGTTTCTAAACGCCGTTGGCATGGAAGCGGGGAAGCGAATCAATTAGCGACATGGCTGTGGACTTGCAATCGTCCACTACGCCACTCATGGGGAGGTACGCGATGTCGAAGAAGGTTTTGATCGTAGACGATTCGCAAGCTGAAGTGCATCTGATGCAGTCGATGCTGCAGCAGGGCGGTTTTCATTCCGTGGGGATTTCCGATTCCACCAAGATCGAAGAAGCGATCGAAGACGAGCGGCCCAACGTGATCCTGCTGGACGTGGTGATGCCGCGCCGCAATGGATTCCAGGCCTGCCGCGATTTGAAGAGCCAGAGCGGGTATTCGAATATTCCGGTGATTCTGGTGACGTCCAAGACGGCGCCGAGCGACCGGTATTGGGGCGAACAGCAGGGCGCGAACGGTTACGTGGCCAAGCCATTTACTCCCGATGAATTGCTGAACGCGGTGAAGCGGTTCGCGTAATGAGCAGCGGACGCGATAACGCTGGCCTCGCCGCCGAGCTGGATGGCGGCGCGTTCCTGGAAGGCGAGATTTTTTCAGAGCAGCGCTCGCCGGAACGGCAATACTGCGTTTTTCGCGCCGGACGCGAACGATTTTGTTTTTCGGTGCTGGAAGTGGAGGAAGTGGTGGATTGGCCGGCGGTAACACGAATACCGCTAACGCCGGCTTTTCTGATGGGCGTGTTCAATCTGCGCGGAACCATTGTGCCGCTGATCGATATCGCCTTCACCGAGGGCCGCAGGCCTGGATTGCTGCCGAAGCATGTGGTGGTGGCGCTGCTGAAGGGGGACGGGCAGCGCGAAGACCTGCGGCTGGGGATTGCGTCGGACGAAGTGATTGGGACGTTTTCAGCGTCGGAGGATGCGCTGCTGGATCAGGCGCCCGCCGACGTGCCGCATTGCCGGGGGATGTTGCGGCACGAAGACCGTTTGGCGTTGGTGGTCGATTTGCGACGGCTGGTGGATGTGTTTCCCGTACCGGTGATTTAAGCCGGTACGTTTACGTTTTTCGGGGAGAGTTTTTAGCAGTCGGGCTAGGTCTTGGGGCCGCGTCTCGCTACGCAAGGCGTAGCCGATGAACAGGCAACGCGGGAAAGTTCTTGGGAGGAAGTCATGAAATCTCGTTTGAGTTCCACGATCTGGATGCTGGTCTTCTTTATCGGACTAGCTCTATTCGGAGTGCTTGGGCTCGCGTACTACGCGGGCGCGCACTCTGGCGCACAGGCGGCGGAAGGCGGTTCGGTCCCGGGCGGCGCCAACGGCGCGCTGGTGCTGGCGGCGGGTCTCGCGCTGGTCGCCGCGGTCTCGCTGGTGATGATCCTCAGCAAGCGAGTGCTGACGCCGGTGGAAGAGCTGGCGAAATTCTCGGAGCGCATCATTTCCGGGGACGTCCGCGCGCGAGCGGAGATCCAGTCGGACGACGAATTCGGATTCATCGCCGAAAACTTCAATCGCAGCGCGGCGAAAGTAGCGCACGCGGTGACCAACCAGCAGGCCCAGGAATCCTTGCAGCGCAGCATCACCGACCTATTGAGCACGATCAACCAGGTGGCTCGCGGCGACTTAACCATCCGCGGAAAAGTGACCAACGACGCGCTGGGCAACGTGGTCGACTCGGTCAACTTCATGCTCGACAACTTCACCAAAGTTCTGGAGCGCGTGCGTAAAGCGGCCGTGGACGTGAGCGGCAGCGCCAACCAGATTCTGGATGCGGCGGACGATATGACCGCCGGCGCGACCCAGCAGGACCAGGAAATCACCAACACTTCTTCAGCCGTCGAAGAGCTGACGGTTTCGATGAAGCAGGTCTCGAACAACGCGGAAGCGAGCGCCGAAGCAGCACGCCGCGCTCTGGACGCTGCGGAGCAGGGCAACCGGGCGGTGCGCGACACGCTGGAAGGGATGCAGCGCATTCGGTCGTCGGTGCAGGCCACGGCGAAGAAGATCAAATCACTGGGCGATCGGTCACTCGAAATTTCGGAAATCATCAACGTGATTAACGACATCACCGAGCAGACCAACTTGCTGGCTTTGAACGCGGCGATCGAAGCGGCCCGCGCCGGAGATGCCGGCCGCGGTTTCGCGGTGGTCGCGGACGAAGTTCGCAAGCTGGCCGAACACTCCCGCAGCGCGACGAAAGACATCGCGGCGCTGATCAAGGCGATTCAGGCCGAGACCAACGAAGCGGTGGTGGTGATGGAAGACGGCACCCGCGAAGTGGAAGTGGGAGCTGGCCTGGCGGACCAAGCTGGTAAAGCGCTGGAAGCGATTTCGAGCGTAGTGCGGCAGTCGGCCGAACTGGTCCAGGAAATTTCACTCGCTTCGAAACAACAGGTGCGCGGAACGGAAGGCGTGGCTAACGCGATGCAGATCATTTCGGGCATCACGCGGCAGACCACCCAGGGCGCGAGGCAGACGGCTTCCACGGTGGGCAACATGGTCAAGCTCTCCGAGCAGTTGAACGAAGCGCTGGCGCAATTCCGGTCGGGACGCTCCGCGGATAACGTGGAAGAAATCCGGCAGCCCGCGGCTCCGGTAGGTGCGAACCGGTAAGGCGAGCTTCTCTCCAGCGCGCGGCGAAGCTGCCGCCGCTGACGTGCGCCGAACATGACACCCAACCCAGCGACGACGGTACGGCTCAGCGAGTCCGAACTCGATGAGATTCGCACGCTGATCGAACAGCGTTCCGCGATTCTGTTCGACGCTTCGCGTGAGCGTTTTTTTTCCACGCGGCTGCTCGACTTCATTGAAGAAAAACATTTGAGCAGCGGCACCGAGCTGTTGCGGCAGATCAAGAGCTCCAGCATTGAATACGAATCGCTGCTGGAAAATTTGCTGACTCAGGAGACTTCGTTTTTTCGTTATCCGGCGGTGTACGAGGCGCTGGAAAAGCAGATCGTTCCGGAGATCGAGGAACGCAAGTTTTGGCAGAATCCGCGCGTGCTGCGCATCTGGAGCGCGGGCTGTTCGACCGGCGAAGAACCGTATTCGATCGCGATCACTCTTTGCGAGGCGCTGAAATTCGGCGAAGCCTGGGAAGTGGAAGTACTGGCGACGGACATCAGCCGAAAAGCTCTGCGACACGCGGAGCGGGGATTGTACCGCAGCCGGACGCTGCAAAATGTGGCGCCGCAGCGAGTGGACGCATATTTCTCGGAATCGAAGAGCGGATATCAGGTGCGGCCGCGGATACGGAAGATGATTTCTTTCGCGCAGATGAATCTGATCGAGCCGGTGTACGTGGGCAAGCTGGATTGCATTTTTTGCATGAACGTCCTGATGTATTTCTCGGCGGAACGGCGGCGGGGCATCGTGCAACGTTTTTACGACGCGCTGGAGCCGGGCGGATATTTTCTGCTGGGACATTCCGAAACGCTTTCGAATCTGGAAATGAAGTTCGAATCCGTGGTGCGCGGAGACTGCCGGATCTATCGTAAGCCGGTGGCATCCGCCACGCCGATTGCGGCGACGCTGGCAGGGGGTAGCTTGTGAACGGCCCAAGCTCCGAATCGGTCGAGCTGTTTCTGCAGGAAGCGTCGGAGAACCTGCAATACCTGCGGGAATACTCCGGCATTTTGCAGGAGCCACAAACTCGCCCGGACGACCTGGAAAAGCTGTACATCGCCGCGCATACCTTGGCCGGAACTTCTGCGAGTTACGGATTTCCCCAATTTTCGGAAGTCGGCGCCAAGATGGCGCACATTTTCCATTACGCCATGCACGCGACCCTGACGGCGGATATGCACGGGCCGCTGACCGAATTTATTTCTGACGCAATTTCGGTGCTTGAATTCGATTTGCTGCAGATCAGCACGAACGGCGAGGAAACAACCGGCGATATTGCGGCGTTCAAGCAGCGATATTCCTTCGCGTTTCCGGCGGCTCCGACAGCAGAGGGCCAAGCGGCTCAGCCCACAGAGGCAGCCGAAGAATATGACCAAGCGCGCGATGCGGCGCCGGCGTATTCGTACGTCGACCGTTTGCCCGAAGACGGCGAAGTCGGCGAAGAAGTACTCGAGTTTTTCGTTCCGGAAGCGGAAGAGCATCTGCAGGCGGTGACCGAATGCTTGTTGGCGCTCGAGGCCAGTCCTAACCCGGAAGAAATTCATCGTTTGTTCCGCTCGATGCACACCATCAAAGGTTCGGCGGCACAGGTGGGATTGCATCGCCTGTCGGCGGTAGCTCATCGCGTGGAGGATCTGATCGGCCAGATTCGCGATGGCGCGCTGCATCCGAGCGCGGAAATCGTGGATATTTGCCTCGAATCAGTGGATGTGCTGAAAAAGTTTTTGCATCGCCAGTGGGCGGGCGATCTGGAAATGCGTGCCGCCGTGGATCCACTGCTGGCGCGAATCGCGGAGTACGTGCCGGAAGGCGCGGGTGATTCGGCGCCAGAAAGCGCGACGGGGAATGCAAATGATAGGACTGCGGCCGTCGAGAGCTCCGCTCGGCCCAGCGCCAAACGCGCGGCCCAGCCGGCGTTGCCACAAGCCAAATCAGTGCGCATTTCGCTCGACCGCCTGGACCGCATGATGAACGCGGTCGGCGAGCTGGTGATCAACCGCACGCGCATGGTTGGACGCCTGGCGGAATTAACCAAGCTAGTCGAAGTTCTGAATTTCTCGAAGAGCCGATTGTCCGGGAAAGTTTCAGAGTTCCAGGAAAAGCACGAATTCAGCCGCGTGCGGCCGTCGTTGATGTCCGGTCCGTTCGCACCGCAGATGGATACGTTCAGACCGCCGTTCACCAGCATGCCTTCGTTGGGCATGGGCGACATGTTGGGGGAATTCAGCGAACTGGAAATGGATCGGTACGACGACTTCAGCATCCTGTCCCGTTCGCTGACCGAAATTTCCGCGGACGTGAACGTGGTATTGGCGCAGCTGGAAGGCTTCATGGGTCGCGTGGATTCGGACATCGACGAATTCACCAAGCTCGCGCATCACCTGCAGGACGAAATTACGGCAGCGCGCATGGTGCCGATTGGGAATCTTTACACGCGCCTATCGCGTACGGTGCGCGACGCGGCGAATGCGACGGGAAAGCCGATCGAGCTATCGCTGGAAGGTTCAAACACCGAACTCGATAACAACATTATTCAGCACGTTTCAGATCCGCTGATTCATCTGGTGCGCAACGCAGTCGCGCACGGCGTGGAAGACCCGGGAACGCGGCAGCGCGCTGGAAAATCCGAGAAGGGGCACATCTCGGTACGCGCCTATCACCGCGGGAACCACATTTTTATCGAAGTGGAAGACGACGGACGTGGCATCGACTACGAAGGTGTACGTCGGCGCGTGGTGGAGATGGGCTCGATGTCGCCGGTGGCCGCGGCGGAATTATCCGAGCGCGAGCTGCGGGAATGGTTGTTCCGTCCGGGATTCACCACGGCTTCGTCCATGTCCGAGCTGGCCGGTCGCGGAGTGGGCTTGGACGTGGTGCGCGCCAACGTGCACGCATTGAACGGCGAAATCGAGGTCCGCAGCGAGACTGGCCGCGGAGCCTGCTTCACCGTAAAGGTTCCGCTGACACTAATTATTTCGCAGGCGCTCTTTGTGCGCTGCGGGAAGTCGACATTTGCGTTGCCGTTGGCGGTCGTGGAAGAGATTCGCCGGCTGAAACCGGCGGAAATCGAGGACGTGGGCGGGAAACTTCTGACGCGAGTGCGCGACGTAGTGACCGAAGTGGTTCGGCTCGACGTGCAATTGGGACTGCCGGCGCTGGAAGAAATCAACGGCTACTTCCACATGGTTATCGTGAAAGTCGCGGGACGGCAGGTTGGCGTGGTGGTGGAAGAAGTTCTGGGCAAGGACGAAATCGTCATCAAGAACCTGGGCGATTATCTGCGCAGTGTGAAATTGTTCCCCGGCACGACCATTGCGCCAGATGGCAGCTTGATTCTGCTGATCGATTTGAACCGGCTGGCGTCCGCCGAAACCGCAGAGCGAAATGCATTGCTGAGTTCTTCACCAGCCGCGCGCGTGTTTGCTCCGGGAGCGGAAGCGGTGGCCGCGGGAAGCATTCCGGCCGAAGCCGTCGACGCAGTGCTGGACGAACGCGTCGTGGTGGTAGTGGACGATTCGATCAGCGTACGGAAATTCGTGGGACGCATGCTGGAAAAGGCTGGATACCGAGTGAAGCTCGCGTCGGATGGCCTCGAAGCCGCAGAAATCGTGGCGCAGCTGGGATGCCACTTGGTGGTGACCGACCTGGAAATGCCGCGCATGAATGGCTACGAACTGATGTCGCACCTGCGACAGGATCCAGTGCTGCGACAAATTCCGGTGCTGGTGGTCACTTCGCGCGCGGGAGCGAAGCATCGCGACCGGGCCATGAAGGAAGGCGCATCGGCGTTTCTGACCAAGCCGGTGCAAGAGGATCAATTAATCGCGACAGTAGAAGGGCTGATTGGGACGGAACGGCCGACGGGGCGCCTGGTTTCGGGTGTGACGGTGCGCCAGAGCTAGCATGCCGCCAATCAAAAAAATTCGGGTGCTGGTGGCGGATGATTCCTCTTTCATGTGCAAAGTGCTGAAAGAAATCATCAACGCCGATCCGCAGCTGGAAGTGGCCGGGCAGGCACGCGACGGGCGCGAAGCAGTGGCACTGGCTGACACGTTGAAGCCGGACGTGATCACCATGGACATTAATATGCCGCACCTCGACGGATTGCAGGCGACCGAGCTGATCATGTCGCAAAATCCGCGACCGATTGTGATCGTCAGTTCCGAATCGCGCGAAGGTGCGGCGGAAACTTTGCGGGCGTTGGAGCTGGGCGCGATCGATTTTGTGCCGAAGCCCTCGAGCGGAATCGATCTGGACATGCGTGACGTGCGTGAAGAGCTGACCCGCAAATTGAAGATGGCGGCGAAGGTTCATGTGGTACGCACGGCTACGCGCGCGAAGGTCGAAATGCCGGCAGCGCGAGTGAGGTCGTCGTACCCGGCGGTGACGACGATTGCGGAGCCGGCGGTTGGACGGCGGCTGGCAGGGCTCGATCAAAACGGAAACAAATTGCCGGTGGTGGTGATTGCGGCGTCGACCGGCGGTCCTGCTGCAGTGATGCGTGTGGTTTCCGGCTTACCGAAAAACTTGCAGGCGGCGGTGCTGCTGGTGCTGCACATGCCAGGGGCATTCACGCAGCCTTTCACAACGCAGCTCGGAGAAGTCTCGCAGCTTCCGGTAAAAGAAGCCGAGCATAACGAAACGATGCAGGCCGGAACGATTTATTTGTGTCCGGGATCGCATCACGTGCGGCTGTCGTTTACGGGACGCCTGAATCTGGACCCGGGAGATCGTATCGACGGTTACCGGCCATGCGCGGATGTGGCGATCGAGTCTGTTGCGGCGCACACGCGGGCGGCAACGGTAGCGGTGGTGCTAACCGGCATGGGCAACGATGCAGCGAAGGGCGTGAAGTTCGCGAAGGCCGCGGGCGGTTACGTGATCGCCCAGGACGAAGCGAGCTCGATGATTTTCGGCATGCCGGCGGAAGCGATCAAGACCGGGGCCGTAGATGAAGTGTTGCCGCTCGAAGAAATCAGCGGGGCCATCGAAAAGCGGGTGGCGCAGATCGCGCGGCTGGTGCCGGTGGGTGCGCGGTGAAGTTCGCCACCGCAGAAGGCGGAAAGGCGCGGCGCGCGCGTTCCGGCGAAGCGGTGATTCTTTTCTCGATTTCGAATCAGACGTTTGCCATTGCGGCCGACGCGGTGCAGGAAATTCGCAGTACGGACAGTCTGGGCGGCGCCGCGATTGAAATCGAGCAGGCGGAGGTGCCCAAGGTGCGGCACCTGGTGGAGCGGGCGAAGAGGACGTACTACGTGGTCAGCGGCTGCGCACATTTTGGCTTGAAGTTGACGCGGCCCACCCTGGTGCTGATTTTGCGGCAGATTCGCGCCGCGATTCTGGTGGACTCGATCGAACGCATGGCGGAGATTGGCAAGCTGCATGCGTTGCCGCGGGGATTCGAGGGCGACGAGCGAAAATGGTATCGAGGTCTGGCGTATCTGGAAGACCGCGTGATTCCGGTGATTCATCCCGGCGGATTTTTGACCAACGAGGAATTTGCGCGGCTGGATCAGGCAACCGCGGATAGCGCGGCGGTAACGCAATTCGAAGGAGCGGCACTGTAATGAGGGCGGCGAGTGTGAACGGCGCGCACGCTGCGGTCGAGGCCGGCGCGAAACATTCCTACGTGCTGCTGCGAGTAGGGAACAGCCGGTTCGCGCTGCGATCCGAACTGGTGGAGGAATTGGCGCCACCGGTGAAGCTGCACAAGTTCCCCAACACGACCCCGCTGGTGGCGGGAGTGATCGTGCGGCGGGGGAGAATCGTTCCGGTGTACGACGTTTCGCGCGTGTTGTGCGGCAGAGAATCTTCAGTGCATCGGTTCTACTTGGTGGCGCGAAGAAAGTTTGGGAAAGACAGCGAAGCAGGCGCAATTCCAGTGAACGGCGAATGTGAATTGGCGAATTCGGAGCTGGTGCCGGGTGGAAGCGATGAGGCCGCGTATTTTTCCGGGTCTTTGCAGGTGGGCGAGGAAGAGATCAAGGTGCTGAATCTGGATACTCTCGTTTCGGGTACGGCGGCGTCGGAGATCAACGGCGCGCAGGGCGAGGTTCGGCCGTGAACGCGCTCGCCACATCGCCGCGGATTTTGCTGATCGACAGCAATGTATATTTTTCCAAGCGGCTAGGCGATTCGTTGCGGCAAATCGGCTTCGAAGTAGTGCACTGCACACAGGCGTCCTACGCTTTGACCATGCTCGAATGGAATGCGCCTTCGGCCGTGCTGTGCGCGACGAACCTACGCGAGATGGGCGCGCTGGAAATGGCGCCGATTCTTCGCGCCGATCCGAAGACGATGAACATTCCTTTGATCGCGATTGGCGGAGGCGGCAGCGACCAGGCCTTGCTGGAAGCCTACCGCGCGGGTTGTGACGATTTTGTGGACCGGCGCAAAGCGCCATCGGACATCGCGGCGCACATCCGGAGTTTTCTGATCAGCCGCCAGGAAGGATTTCAGCCGACGCAGATGCTGCTGAGCGCGGACACCGACTTGAGCGGCAGTCTTTCGCATCTCGATCTGGCGGGCGTGATTCAGATGCTGGGCCCGGCGCGGCAAACCGGGGCGCTACACATCAACGCGACCGACGCCGATGGAATTATTTTCTTCGAGGCTGGAGAGATCGTGCACGCGGAGTGCGACGCGCTTTTCGGTGACGAAGCGGTGACGCAAATTATTCGCACCTGCCAGGGCGCGGAAAAGGGCGTTTACAAATTCGTCTACGGAACCACTGCAGCGCAGCGGACCGTGCTGCGTTCCGCGACCGACCTGTTGCTGGATGCGATGCGGGAAATCGACGAAGAACAACTGCTCGCGGAACAAGGGCAAGACGCCATCGGGGAACATCACGAAAACGCGGAAAAGGAATTGTCATGACCGAAACTCAAACGCTGGTCGCAGCCCGGGTCCCGATTGTGTACTTCATCGACGACAGCGCGACGATGCGGGAAGTGATCAAGATCGCATTTCGCAAAGAAAACATTCAGGTCATCACCTGCGCGGATGCTTCGTCAGCGCTGGCGCAGTTCGGCGAAAACGCGCCGGACGCGGTGATTACCGACGTGATCATGCCGGACAAAGACGGCTATGAGGTCTGCGAATTTATCAAAGGCCACGAACAGCTGGGGAAGATTCCGGTCATCTTGATGTCGGGCGTGGTGAATCGCGGAGTCGCTGAGAAGGCCATGGCCGTGAAGGCCGATGAGCTAGTGCGTAAGCCTTTTCAGCCGCAGGATCTAATTGCGAGAGTGAAGAGCCTGTTGAATCCGGCTGCCGCGCGCGGGACCAGTTTGCGAGATGAAGAAACAAACGCCACGGAGGCCTCGCGAGTTTTGGGTGGATTGTTTAACGCGCCTCCCGTGTCCGAGCATCCGGCGCCGCCTCCGTCGTACCGGGGGTCGAATCCTTTTGTTTCTCCGGCATCACCGGCTCCGACGCGCCTGAACGCGCCGCCCTCTGCGTTGGCGAGCCCGTCGCCACGTTTCGCACCTGCGCCGCCCGCTTCTACTCCGACATCTGCAGTAAACTCGCTGGAGACGCAAAAATTGCGCAATGAAGTGCGGCGGTTGGAATTGTTTGTCAAGAAATTGCAGGCGGAACTCGACGCGCAACGGCAATATTGCACGGCACTCGAGGCTCATTTCAAGGTGCTGCAGGAAACGGAGTAATATCCAACCGCAATTCGAATCCAACCTAACTTCAGGCTCTTCTTAATCCAGACCCTTGGAATGCAGGAACTCGCGAGCCACGTCCACGGCATCGCGATGTTGGCCATCCACCGCGTAATTCATCTTGCGCATTTCCTGATCATTTATTTTTCCAGCCAAGTCCATCAACGCCGCGCGTGCTTCGGGATATCGCGCGAGTGAATCGGGGCGCGCGATGGGCACCGCGTCATAAGGCGGGAAATAATGTTTGTCGTCTTCGAGTTGGGTCAAGTCGCGCGCGGAAAGCAAACCGTCTGTCGAATTTCCAGCCACGAGGTCGACCTGCTTTTCGAGCAGCGCGCGATAAAGCAATCCGAGGTCGAGGATGCGCGGCGACTCGGCGAAGTTGAGTCCGTACACGCGAGCGAGTCCAGGATAGCCATCAGGCCGTTCCATGAATTCGAAACCGAAGCCGGGGCGCCATTCGCGGGCGTGCGGCGCGGCGTCGGAGATCGTTTTCAGATTCAGGCGGCGGGCGTCTTCACCGCGAACGACGATAGCGAACGTATTGTTGAATCCAAGCGACGGAAGCACGTCGAGGTTGAAGCGGTTTTTGTATTCGGAGCGAACGCGGGAGAAGACGGCAGCAGAATTCGCTTCGAGTGGGTCGTGCAGGACGGCGGTCAGCGCCGTCCCGGTGTATTCGACGTATACGTCGATGCGCCCAGCGAGCAGGGCCTGCTGGCAGATGTAGGTTCCAGCGAGATAGAAGCGGCGAGTCACCGGTTGGTGTGTACGCGCCTCGATGCGCTGGGCCAGAATTTCTCCGAGTAGCGCCTGCTCGGAAAAATTCTTGGAGCCGACCACGATGCCTTGATGCCGATCTGGATTGCAGGAAGCGAGCGCGCAGACCGCGACCAACGCGAACAGACTAGCGTGGCGGAAGCGGCGCATCAGACGCGCACGGGCCGCAGGCGGCGTTCGAGCAGGCTGAGCAGAAAATCTGCACCCAAGGCGAGAAGGGCGGCAGGGATTGCCCCAGCGAGAATCAGCGGATTATTGACCATGGCCAAGCCGCGGAAAATAAATTCGCCGAGGCCTCCAGCGCCGACGGCCGCGGCGATGGTGGCGATGCCGATGGTCAGCACGGTGGCGATGCGCACGCCGGCCAAAATCGTCGAGGCAGCCAGAGGCATCTCGACCTGCAGCAGAATTTGGCGCTCAGTCATGCCCATGCCGCGCGCGGCTTCGCGGACGGCTCGATTCACGCCGGTGATTCCTTCTGCGGTATTGCGAATGATGGGCAGCAACGCGTAGAGGGCGAGCGCGGCGATGGCCAAACGATCCGATCGTGCTCCAAGCCAGGGAACGGGAAGCAAAAATCCGAACAGCGCAAGACTGGGAATCGTTTCGGCGATATTCGCGCCGCCCAGGATGGGTTTCGAAAGCCATGGACGTTTGGCGACGATGACGCCCAGCGGAACGCCAATCAGTACGGCCAGCAGCATGGCGATGCCCACCAGCCAAATGTGTTCGAGCGTGCCTTGCCAAATTTCGCGCGAGTGACGCGAGAAAAACTGCATAAAGGTCATAGGCCTTCCTCCGCTTCTTTATACATGCGCAGATTCTCCACATACGCGGCCGCGACCGGTTCGGTGGCCGCCAAGAATTCCTTGGGCGAATAGATTCCCACCAGCGCGCCCGCGTCGATGACGCCGATGCGATTGCCGAGCAACAGCGCTTCGCCGACATGATGGGTGACCAGCACGATCGTCTTCCGCATTAACTGCTCGAGGCTGCGAAATTCGCGATGGACTTCGCCGCGGGTGAGCGGGTCAAGGGCGCCGAAAGGCTCGTCCATCAGCAAAATGGGCGGATCGGCGGCCAGAGCGCGGGCCAGGCCGACACGTTGGCGCTGTCCGCCGGAAAGTTCATGCGGATAACGTTTTGAGAATTTGGCAGCGTCGAGACCGAGCAGCTTCATCAATTCTTCGACGCGGGCGCGAATGCGATCCGCGGACCAGCCTTCGAGCTGCGGCACCAACGAAATATTTTTCTCGACGGTGTAATGCGGGAAGAGGCCGATATCCTGAATCGCGTAGCCAATGTGACGGCGCAGAACGATCGGATCCCAATCTTTGATCGATTTTCCTTCGACCCGAATTTCTCCCTGACTGAGTTCCAACATGCGGTTGATGAGCTTCAGCGCGGTGGATTTTCCCGCGCCGCTGCGGCCGAGGAGCACGAGCGTTTCGCCGGGAGCTACGGTGACGTCGAGACCATGCAGCAGAAAATGGCCGTTAGGCAGCTGGTAGGAAGCCCCGCGCATTTCGATGGCAGGCGCGGCGGTTTGGCCAGATGGATTTTGAGTTGCGTGAGAGCTGGCTGGCGTTGGCGTGGGATCGTTGGCCATGCGGATGAG
Organism: uncultured Acidobacteriota bacterium; assembly: GCA_963847695.1. Lineage (GTDB taxonomy): Bacteria > Acidobacteriota > Terriglobia > Acidiferrales > UBA7541 > Palsa-295. Next base: position 38,679 of record CAWKAX010000026.1, read on the forward strand.
GACCGCTCGGGCTGGGACGCTCGAAGGCTAGCAACGGCATGCACAAGCTGTCAAACAATCGCGGGACAGAATTTTGTTGCTCGCGCACGGGGCCGGATGTATAAGCGGCGCAATTCCCGCGGCGCAAAATCACGGAGGACGGCACAACCGATGAGTGAATCTCAGCCAAGCACGGAAACCGCAGCCGCGCTGCCGACCGGTTACTCCGGACAACTCTGGAACAAGGATCTGGCGCCGATTCCGCGCGACAGCCGCACATGGGGAACTTACAACTATGCCGCGCTGTGGGTGGCGATGAGCGTCAACATCCCGACCTACATGCTGGCCAGCGCAATGATCGCGGGCGGAATGAATTGGAAGCAAGCGCTGGCCACGGTGTTTCTGGGAAACGTAATCGTGCTGATTCCCATGCTGTTGAACGCGCATGCCGGCGCGGAATACGGAATTCCGTTTCCGGTTTTTGCCCGGTCGTCGTTTGGGGTGCTGGGAGCGAACGTGCCGGCCGTTCTGCGAGCGCTGGTCGCCTGCGGATGGTTCGGGATTCAAACCTGGATCGGCGGCGAAGCGATCAACACGCTGCTGGCGGCGGTGTGGCCGGGCTGGAGCCATCCCTGGCTGTGCTTTATTCTTTTCTGGCTACTGAATCTCGCGGTGATTTTGCGCGGCATTGAAACCGTCCGCTATCTGCAGGGAGTCACCGCACCGGCGCTCCTGGTTCTGGGTGTTGCGATGCTGGGGTGGGCGTACGTGAAAGCCGGCGGGCTGGGGCCAATGCTCTCGACGCCGTCGAAATTCCATTCGTTCGGAGAATTTTTCGCGTTCTTTGTGCCGTCGCTCACCGGAGTGGTGGCGTTCTGGGCCACGGTGGCGTTGAATATTCCGGACTTCACGCGCTACGCCAAAGGCCAGCGGGAGCAAATGTTGGGTCAAGCCCTGGGCCTGCCGACTACGATGACGTTTTATTCTTTCATCGGCATCGCGGTGACTTCGGCGACGGTGGTGGTCTTTGGCGCGGCCATTTGGGATCCGGTAGTGGTGCTGAGCCGACTGGGAAATCCGGTCGCGGTGGTGGTGGCGATGCTGGCGCTGCTACTGGCCACGCTGAACGTGAATGTGGCGGCGAACGTCGTCTCGCCCGCAAACGATTTTTCGAATCTTTATCCGCGGCGGATCAGCTTCAAAATCGGCGGCGTGCTTACCTGCTTCATCGGTCTGCTGATGCAGCCGTGGAGATGGCTGGCGAACCACGGCAGCTATGTGATGGGCTGGCTGGTGGGCTATTCGAGTTTTCTAGGGCCGATCGCGGGCGTGATGATCGCGGACTATTATCTGGTACGGAAACGAGTACTCGATACCGACGCAATGTTCGAGCGCGGCGGAGAATATGAATATTCGCGGGGATTCAACTGGCGGGCGATTGGCGCGCTCTGCGCGGGCGCGGCGGTAGCACTGGTTGGATTGGAAGTTCGGGCGTTGCGCGGGTTGTACCCGTATGCGTGGTTCGTGGGATTCGGCGTTTCTTTCGTTACGTATTTGCTGATCACTCCGCGAAATCGCGGAGCACAGACTTAGGCGGTTATTCGCATTGATCGAGATACTTGCGGATGTCGCGGAATATCTTTAGCAACATGCGGTCGGTCAGCTTTCCGGTGAAAGTATTTTGCTGGCTCGGATGGTAGGACGCCACCAGACGAGGCAAAGGGTGCGGCAGTTGGTGCACGACACCATGACCGAAGGGAAAAGCTGCGAAGCTGATGATGTGCCGCTGCTGCTTCAGGATTTCGAGATACGACCGCAAAGCAATACCGCCTAAAACCAAAACGACTCTGGGCCGTAGCACTTCCATCTCACGAACGAAATACGGCTGGCAGTTGGCGAGTTCCGAAGGCAGAGGCTTGTTCGCGGGCGGAGCACAGCGTGCGGTGGCGGAGATATAAGCGTCTTTCAACGCAAGTCCGTCGCCGATGTGCAGTGACGTGGGCTGGGTCGCGAAGCCGGCGTCGTACATCGCCTTGTAGAGGAAATCTCCGGAGCGGTCGCCGGTGAACATACGTCCGGTGCGATTGGCGCCGTGCGCCGCGGGAGCCAAGCCCAGAATCATCAGGCGCGCCTTCGGATCTCCAAATCCCGGGACCGGCTTACCCCAGTAATCCCAATCGCGAAAGGCGCGGCGCTTCTCACGAGCGACGGCTTCGCGGTAGCGGACCAGCCGCGGGCATTTTCGGCAGCCGACGATCTCTTCATTAATCTGCGGGAGCGAATCCATGTGGCAGTCTTGCGCGCCTAAAATGGAATGAATCGAAGTGTTTTGCGCGCGCGTCTATTCTAACGGGTTAGAGGCCGCAGTTTGAAGGTTACGCGGCTTTCTTCTACGATGATTAGATCCTACGTTTGCTTGGGGAAAATGGAAGGCCAATGGACATCGCCCCCGAAAAAATAATTATCGCTGATCCGGATCCGGTCACCAGCGCCGAGCTGCAGCAGGCGCTGCACAGCGCGGGATATGACGCTCAGGTGTTTTCAACGACGCAGCAAGGTTTGGACGCCATTCACCAGGCCGGCGCGGCAATCCTGATTCTCGATTCACGGATGGAAAATCCGGGCGCCCGCGAAGCGATTGCCATTCTTCGCGGTTCGGTAACGACGGAGGCGCTTCGCGTACTGCTGCTGGTCGGCCCGACCGGCGAGGAGCGCGCCGACGCGCTGGATATGGGCGCGAATGACGCGATCTCCCGGCCCTATACCATTCGCGAAGTCCTGGCGCACGTCCGGGCGCGCCTGCGGGTGCAGCGTATCGAAAATCAGCTTCGCGACAAAATGCGCATCGCCGATGAAGGCCAGCAAATCGCGCATACGGCATTCGAAGCTTTAGCGGTGACCGAAACGATGGCCAGCAACGCCGTCACGCTCGACCGCAGCCTCAAAGTCGGCTTCGGCGCGGTGCTGGCACTGGCGATTGTGATGGCTGGAATTTATTTTGGATTTGCACGCAGCGCGCAGAAGGTGACGCAGCGTTCGAATTCGTTTCTCACTAAGCTCGAAGGCGGATACGTTCGCCAACAGGACTTGATTACCCAGGCGCGCAAATTGCGCAGCGCGCAAGATTCCGACGCGGCTCCTGTGGCCAAAGATGAATTGCAGAAGAAAGCCGCCGACCTGAAGGCGCAAATGGCCACGGCCAGTTCCGACGACGCGGCGGCGCTGCAGAAGCAGCTGGCCGACACCAACACGCGGCTGCACAAGCTGGAAGCGCAGGGCAGCGCGGCGCAAACCATTATTCCAGCGGACGTGCAGTCAGTGTGTCTGCTGCATGTGGCGGTTGCGTTCAGCGATCAGGCGTCCGGCAAGCGGCTGCGCTATGGCGGACTGAATCAGGATGGCGATCCGCTGCAGGATAGCGAAGGAAATCCGATCCTGACGCTGGATGGCACCGGGCCGGAGGTGAAGATGGATGTTTTCGGCACCGGCTTCGTGGCCGGACCGAATGGGCGAGTGATCACCAACCGTCACGTCGCCGAACCGTGGTGGAAAAACGACGAGATCGAAGCGATTACCAAGCAGGGCCTGCAGCCGCAGATTGCTTCGATACGCGCATATTTCCCCGGCGATCCGCGGGCATTCCATGCGGAGATCAACGACATTTCGCAGGAGACCGATCTGGCGGCGGTGCGCGTGGATATGCAGGATTTGAAACGTTCCGTGCTGGTGGTGGATACGGAAAAAGACGCGACGCTGAGCGGGCAGCCGGTGATTTTGATGGGATATGCGACGGGTTTGGCGGCGATTCTGGCGCGCACGGATGAAGACACCGCGCAAAAAATCATCAAAGATAGCGGTAACGATGTTTCGGCAGTGCTGAAAGAACTGGCGAAGCGGAATCTGATCCGGCCGCTGATCACGCAGGGCCACATTGGCGATATTTTGCCGGATAAAATTGTGTTCGACGCGCAGACGACCTCGGGCGGCTCTGGTGGACCGCTCTTCAACCGCGACGGCAAAGTGGTTGGGGTGACCGTGGCGATTTTGAAAGGTTTTGGCGGATCGAACTTCGGAATACCCGTGCGCTTCACGCTTCCACTTCTGCGCTAACGGCCGGGATTTTTCTGCAGCGCGCACAGCGCGTCCAAATTGACATCCTGCGCGTCAGGCGGCTAGCATGGAGTCAGCGATTGTCTCTCGGTACTTTCCTCGGCATCCCGCCGAGGGTGTGCCTTCCGAAGCTAGCGATTCCTGGATCACATGGAAACCAGCGCGCGGCCGAAAAACATACTGGATACGATTGTCGAAGCTCGACGCGCTTCGGTGGCGCATCGTAAACGAGTGCTGCCCGAAGTGGCGTTAAAAATCGCAGTCGAAAAGAAAGTCCCTCCTCCTCGCGATTTTCCTGGCGCACTGACGGCAAGCGGCCTGAACGTAATTTCGGAATTGAAGAAGGCATCGCCTTCCCTGGGCGTGATTCGCGCGGATTACGAGCCGGCCCTGTTGGCGACGGAGTTGGAAGACGCGGGCGCCGCAGCGCTTTCGGTGCTGACCGAAGAGGATTTCTTCTCGGGATCGCTGGGCGACCTGAAGCAAGCCAGCAAAGCGGTGAAAATTCCGATCTTGCGCAAAGACTTCATTGTCGATCCGTGGCAGGTATGGGAGACGCGCGCCGCGGGTGCGGATTCGTTCTTGCTGATTGCTGCCGTATTGCACGACGACGATCTGCGCGAACTGCTCGAATTGGGCCACCAGCTGGGCATGGAGCCGTTGGTCGAGGTGCACTCGCGCACAGAACTGGATCGGGTGCTGGCGGCTGGCGCGCGCATCGTGGGCGTTAACAACCGCGACCTTCGCGATTTCCAGGTGCATCTGGAGACTTCGCTCGAATTGCTTGAGGCGATTCCGGAAGAGTGTGTCGCGGTCAGCGAGTCAGGTTTGCGTTCACATGAAGATCTGGTGCGTTTGCGGCAGGCTGGATTTGACGCATTTCTGATCGGCGAGTATCTGATGAAGCGTAGTGATCCGGGCACGGCGCTTGGGGAATTGCTGCACAGTGGCGGAGCCAAGAAATAAGGCGCCATGGTGAAGGTCAAAATCTGCGGAATCACGAATTGGGCCGACGCTAAGGCAGCAGTGGAGGCGGGCGCGAATCTTCTGGGGTTTAATTTTTACCGTAAAAGCCCGCGATACATTTCGCCGGTCACCGCGGCGCGCATCATCGGCCGCCTGCCCAGGAGGGTCCGCACCGTGGGCGTTTTTGTAAATGAGCCGGAAGAGTCGATTTTGGCGACGGCGCGGCGCGCAGGTTTGGACGAATTGCAATTGCACGGCGATGAATCGCCGGCCGTGGTTGAGCGGTTGAGCGTGGAGTTCCCGGTGATTAAGGCGATTCGAGTGCGGGGTCCACTGCGAGCTTCGCAGTTAGAGAAATTTGGGAAGGCCGACGCGATTTTGTTGGATGGATTTGACGCGAAGCAGTATGGCGGCACCGGAAAGACCTTCGATTGGCGGTTGGTGCGACGTGCGGGACTGCAGACCCGGCTTTTTCTCGCCGGCGGCTTGAACGTTGGAAACGTGCAGGAAGCTATCGCCGTAAGCCAGCCGTACGCGGTAGATGCTTGCAGCGGCGTCGAAGCGCGGCCAGGAAAAAAGGACGCGCGGCTGCTGGAGGGATTTGTGCAGGCTGCGAAGTCGCGAAGGAAATTGACACCAACGGCAGCAGGGAAGCGGCGGGCTTCAAAGGCCAAGGCGGGAAACCGAGGATGAGTGCGAGTCCATTGAAGGTGGCGACGCCCGACGAGCGCGGGCGATACGGTCCGTTCGGTGGTCGCTACGTGCCGGAGACGCTGGTCGCGCCGCTGGAAGAACTCGAGCGCGCCTACGCCGCGGCGCAAGCGGATCCAAGATTTCACGCCGAACTCGATGCACTGCTGCGCGATTTTGCCGGGCGCCCGACGCCTTTGCAATTTGCTTCGCGATTGAGCCAACAGTTGGGTCTGCGCGTTTATTTGAAGCGCGAAGATCTGCTGCACACCGGCGCGCACAAAATAAATAATGCGCTCGGGCAAGGATTGCTCGCGGTGCGCATGGGCAAGAAGCGGATCATCGCCGAAACCGGCGCAGGACAGCACGGCGTCGCTTCGGCCACGGTGGCCGCGCGGCTCGGGCTCGAATGCACCGTCTACATGGGCACGGAAGACATGGAGCGGCAGAAGCTGAATGTCTTTCGCATGAGGCTGCTGGGCACGGAAGTGGTCGGCGTCGACGCCGGCAGTAAAACGCTGAAGGACGCGATCAACGAGGCGATGCGGGACTGGGTCACCAATGTGGCGACCTCACATTACCTGCTGGGATCCGTTCTGGGCGCGCATCCGTATCCGCAGATCGTTCGCGATTTTCAGAAAATTATCGGCGAAGAAGCGCGCGCGAAGATTTTGCAAGCCGAAGGCCGGTTGCCGGATTTGCTGGTGGCCTGCGTCGGCGGCGGGTCGAATGCGATTGGATTGTTTCATGCCTTTCTCGGTGACACGGCGGTGAAGATGCTCGGCGTCGAGGCCGGCGGCAGAGGAAAAGTTCTTGGCGAGCACGCGGCGCGGCTGGCTGCGGTTCAGGGATTTGATGGCGCGCGGCCTGGAGTGCTACAGGGAACCTACACCTACATTTTGCAGAACCTCGACGGGCAGGTTGCCGCGACGCATTCGATTTCGGCCGGACTCGATTATCCCGGTGTGGGGCCGGAGCATGCGTGGCTGGCGCAGCAGGGCCGCGCGGAATACACCGCGATTGGCGACGACGAAGCGATTGCCGCGGCGAAAACTCTAGCGCGGCTCGAAGGAATTATTCCGGCGCTGGAATCTTCGCACGCGATTGCGGAGTTGATCCGGCGGGCGCCACAGATGAAACGAAACGATCTAGTGATTCTGAATGTCTCCGGGCGCGGCGATAAAGACATGGAGACCCTCTCGCGCTATGTCTGAACCGCTCGGCTCATCCGCAAAGGCCGCGCAGCCACATGCTGGGCGCCGGGTTTCAGAACGCTTTGCGCAACTGGCTGCGGCGGGCGAATTGGGAATTGTCGCCTACATCACGGCGGGAGACCCATCGCTGGCCGCGAGCGAAAAAATCGTGCTGGCGGCCGCGGAAGCCGGCGCCGATGTCATCGAGCTGGGCGTGCCGTTCAGCGACCCGGTGGCGGATGGGCCGGTAATCCAGCGTGCCAGCGACCGCGCACTGCGCGGCGGCGCGACGCTGGCGGGCGTGCTGGAACTTGTGACGAGGCTGCGGCGCAGCACGCAGGTTCCCTTGGTTCTTTTCAGCTATTTCAATCCAATCCTGCAGATGGGAATCGAGAAATTTGCTAGCGCTGCTGCGGAGTCGGGCGCGGACGGAGTGCTGGTCACGGATTTGACTCCGGAAGAAGCCGGCGAATACCGCGAACATCTCCAGCGCCGGAATCTCGATACTATCTTCTTGGCGGCTCCGACCTCGACGGACGCACGCCTGGCAAAAATATCCGATGCGACTACGGGTTTTCTGTATTTGGTTTCGCGCGCAGGAGTAACCGGAACGCGGGATGCGCTGCCCGTTGAATTGCCAGCCCTGGTGCGGCGTGTTCGCAAGTTTACGAGCCTGCCGATCGCGGTTGGGTTTGGAATCTCATTGCCAACGCATGTCACCGTCCTGGGCGGAATCGCCGATGCGGCGATCGTGGGTTCTGCGCTCATGGCCGCAGTGGAAAAAGCGGGGGACGGAGACGCAGCGGCGCAAGCAGTAGCCGAGCTGGTGCGCGGGCTGAGATCTGCCGCGCGCGCAGGAGTGAGCCGGCGCAGCGTGGAAGCGCCCTAACCTCGCAGACCGCGGGCGCCGGGCGAACGAAGTCTTTCAAAGCTTCATTCGTTTGCAGTAAAATTCGCACGAAATCGAATCGTAACTCCCGTAGAAAAAAGAGGGGAGCACCGTTGGACAAGCGCATCGCCAATGCTGACGCCGCCGTAGCCCGCGTGCAGGACGGCGCAACCATATTGATGGGAGGCTTCGGCCTGTGCGGTATCCCGGAAAATCTGATCGCAGCGCTGCGCCGCAAAGGCGCGAAGGATTTGACGGTCGCCTCGAACAACGCCGGAGTCGACGACTTCGGAATTGGTATCCTGCTGCAGAACAAGCAAGTGCGAAAAATGATCGCCAGCTACGTCGGCGAGAACAAAACGTTCGAACAGCTGGCGCTGAAAAAAGAAATCGAAGTGGAATTGAACCCGCAGGGAACACTCGCCGAGCGCATTCGCTGCGGCGGTGCGGGCATTCCGGCGTTCTTCACGCCGACGGGATACGGAACCTTGGCCGCCGAGGGCAAAGAAATCCGCGAATTCAACGGCCGCCCGCACGTGCTGGTTCCGGCGCTGCGCGGCGATTTCGCGTTTGTAAAAGCTTGGAAGGGCGATCGCTGGGGAAATTTGGTCTACCGCAAGACCGCGCGGAATTACAACGCGGTGATGGCTACGGCAGCGAATTACGTGATCGCCGAGGTTGAAGAAATCGTGGATCTGGGAAAACTGAATCCAGACTGCGTGCACACGCCGGGAATTTTCGTCGATGCGATTTTCCAGGGCGTGGATTACCAGAAGCGGATCGAACGCCGTACCCTCAACAAACGCCGGAGCACCGATGCCTTCTGATCAAGACAAACGTGAATTGATCGCGCGGCGCGTAGCGCAGGAAATGCGCGACGGTTTTTACGTGAACCTGGGAATCGGACTCCCGACGCTAGTCCCGAATTTTCTGCCGTCCGGCATGGAAGTGATTCTGCAATCCGAGAATGGAATGCTGGGCATCGGTCCTTATCCATTCGAAGGCGAGGAAGACGCAGACCTGATCAACGCCGGGAAAGAAACGATCACCGAGATTCCGGGCTGCAGCTATTTTTCGAGCTCGGATTCGTTTGGAATGATTCGCAGCGGGCGCATTAACGTCACCGTGCTGGGCGCGCTGCAGGTCGACGAAAAAGGGAATCTGGCGAACTGGGCTATCCCGGGCAAAATGCTGAAGGGCATGGGCGGCGCGATGGATTTGGTAGCCGGGGCCAAGCGCGTGATTATCGCCATGGAGCACACCACCAAGGACGGCGAAGCGAAGATCGTGAAAAAGTGCAGCCTACCCCTAACCGGCGTGGGCGTGGTTTCGCTGATCGTCACCGAACTGGGTGTGATTGAAGTGAAGCCCGCAGGGCTCGTGTTGCTGGAAACCGCCCCCGGCGTCAGCGCAGAGGACGTCCAGCGAGCGACCGAGCCAACGTTGCAAATCTCGCCAAGCTTGAAGACGATGGCGCTGTAGATCGCGGCCGCCCGCTAACTCTTTTGCTGCCGCGCGCCATGCAACGATAAATCTGCGATACCATTGCGGTACGGGGTCTTCTCAGGAGAGGCAATGCAACCGCATTCGATCGTGGTGATCAGTCTGCATACACCCAAAGAAAAATTGTGGGGAGAATTGCTGGATATTTCGAACGCGGGCGTCACCGTGCGCGGGATCGATCTGAGTTCGTTCGACGATTTCGTCAGCCAGATTTTGCATCCGGAAGGCGATCGCATGGGCCTGCCGACACTGTTCTTCCCGATGGCCCGAATTGAGCGAATCGCGCTGGACGAAGCCCGCGGTTCGATTCCCTCGCTGGCCGAAACTTTCGCGCGCAAGACTGGACACACCGTCGGCGATTATCTGGCGCAGTTTGCTTAAGCGACGCACCCACAGCGCAAAATTTAAATCATGAACAGCCGAATTTTTACCGTCCCTAATCAGCTCACCTTCCTGCGCCTGATGTTTCTGCCATTTTTTATCATGGCGATTCACTACGAACGTTACGGCTGGGCGCTGGTGATTTTTGTGGTGGCCGGAGCCAGCGACGCGCTCGATGGGCTTTTGGCGCGCGGGCTGAATCAACGCACGCCGCTCGGCGCCTATCTCGATCCCATCGCCGACAAGTTGCTGCTTTCCTCTTCTTATTTCGAGCTGGCCTTGCACGGGAAGATTCAGTGGTGGCTGGCGATTCTGGTGCTCGGGCGCGACGCGCTGCTGCTGATCGCGAGCGCCGTGATCATCATCACTGTGGGCTACATGTCCTTGCCGCCGAGCATTTACGGCAAGGCGACGACGTTCTTCGAAATTTTGATGGTGTTCCTGGTGCTGGTCTTGGCCATCCGCAGCAATACGGCGCTAGCAGCGATGAGGGACGTTTGCGCCTATGGCGTGGCGGCGTTCGTCTGTATTTCGGGGCTACACTACAGCATTGTGGTTTCGCGGCGTTTGCATTCCGGCGCGTAACGCTCCCTACGGAATCGTTTGCGCCTAGCGGTTGGCAATAATTCCCACGGCAGCAAATCCCAAACTCATCACGATTACGAGCGCGCTGGTCCAACCCAGCAACGTGGCGCGAGTTTTTTCCTGATCGGACATCGGCGGCCGGTTGACCATCACGCGGCCGAGCAAGAAGCCCGTAATCAATCCGCCGGCGTGCGCGAAATTATCTGTTCCGCTCATCATGATTCCCAAAATCCCGAGGTAAACCAGCCAGCGGATCAATTGGCTGCGCAGCATCTGCATCGCCGCGGTCTTGTGCCCCATAGTCATCGCTAACAAAACGCCAATCAGTCCCAATAACGCGCCTGAGCCACCGATACTGACGTGTCGGCCCAGCAGTCCGCTGACGAAGAACGCTCCGATCCCGGTGGCTACGTAGAGGAATAAATATCGAGCCGATCCGTAAAGCTCTTCAATTTGTGGTCCAATATCCATCAGCACCCACATATTGAATGCGATGTGCAGCAAGCTGCCGTGAAGGAACGTAGCCATGACCAAGCGCCACGGCGACATCAAATCGTACGGCCACGGCAGCGAAGCGCCAAAATTGATCAAGACGTTGTTGCTGATGCCGCCGAGGCCCATCAGCGCGCCAAGCCCTCCGCCACCGGGAGCCTGCAAGCCGTTTTGGCGAATCGTGGCGATCAGAGTAGCGGCATACAAGAGACAACTCAGCGTCAGAATTCCGTAGGTCACCGGGGATTCGGTCGGCATCATGCGGCTGAGCGAGCGGGTCGCTGCGGCCATACCGAACGTCAGGCTGGCGCCGCACTGATGGCATTTCGTAGCCGTTGCGCCCACCAGCGTGTTGCACGCGGGACACAACTGCGGACGACGCTGCTCCGGCGGCGTTCCGCCGAATAAGCGGCTGATTTGTTCGCGAAATCGGTCGAGCTTCCAGCGCTGACGAGGTGAAAGGTCCAATCGGGTTCCTTGCGAGAAGATAGTCGCATTCTTATAATACAGAACGTGAGAACAAAACAGCGAATCGGGAATGTGGGTGCGGCCTGACCGCATGCGTGTGCAATTTCCTCGAATGATTTCGGCGTCGTCCTTTTCCAGCAATTCTAATTTCTCGGAGTTTTTCAGGCTTTCGCGCCCGCTGATTCCGCTTTTTTGTGCCGCCATGATTCTGGGCGGGTGTTCGCATCACAAAGTCGTATCGCGCACGCCGGCCGCGACGCCCACGCCTTCGACTTCAGCGGGCGAGCCCGTGCCATCCACGCCAACATCCGGATCTCCGCCGGCTTCGCGGCCTTCCGGACCACCACCCGCCAGCGAAAGGCAGCCCGCCATTCCCGGCGGCTACGTGGAAGAAGGCGTGGCCTCCTGGTACGGCGTGCCGTTCAACGGCCGCCGCACGTCGAACGGCGAAATCTACGACATGCATACAATGACCGCAGCGCATCGAACCTTACCCTTCAACTGCATGGTGCGCGTGACCAATCTCGATAACGGCAAGCAGACCGAAGTGCGTATCAACGATCGCGGGCCGTTTGTGGCCAATCGGGTGATCGATCTTTCGCTGGCTGCGTCGCAGGCGATCGGAATGTGGGGACCGGGAACGGCGCACGTGCGCCTCGAGATTCTTTCCGGCCCAAATCCGACCAAGGGATTCTTCGGAGTGCAGGTCGGAGCTTTCAAAGTGCAGGAAAACGCTGAACGATTCCGCGCCGAAATGGACGCGGCATATCCTCCAGCGACGATTCAGTCGTACGACGCGCCGGACGGAACGTATTACCGCGTGCGGGTTGGCAAATTGCCTAGCGAAGAAGCGGCGCAGAAGCTGGCGGATCAGCTGCGCGCGGATGGGAAGAAGGCGGCGTTGGTCGTGCGCATTGACGAGTAAGATGCGCGCGAAGTAATTACTTGTGCTTCATGACGTAAACGCCGTCCCAATCCGTCGCCGGCTTTTCGACCAGATATTCGTCGCAGCGTGACAAAAAGATTTTCGACGGCGTATCGTCAGGCCAGCGCCGCAGGATATTTTCGAAATGTGACTTCGCGGCAGTCCAGTCCTGCTGCTTGTAAGATTCTCGGCCGCGGTCGAAAAGCTCGACCAGTTCCTTCCCGCTCTGCTCCGCAGCTCCGGCACTCAACACCTCGTAAATCGTCACCGGCTGCAGCTTGCCCTTCACCCGAATCAAATCCAGTTCGCGAAAGATCAATTCGTCGGAGTGGATTTCCTTGCGCGTGGATTCGCTGACCACGATGCGTGTCCCGTACTCCTTGTTCAAGCCTTCGAGCCGCGAGGCGAGGTTCACCGAATCGCCCATCGCGGTATATCCGTAGCGAAGCGACGAGCCCATGTTGCCCACCGAAGCGATGCCGGTGTTGATGCCGATGCCGATGTCGAGTTCGGGATAGCCCCGCGCGCGCCAGTCCTTCTGCATCTCCGAAAGTTTGGACAACATGCTGACCGCCGCGGCGCAACATTTTTCGGCGTGGTCCGGCGCGTCGAACGGCGCGCCCCAAATGGCCATCACCGCGTCGCCGATATATTTATCGAGGGTGCCCTGGTATTTGAAAATGATCTTGGTCATGTCGGTCAGGTAGCCGTTCAATAGGCCGGCGAGTTCCTGAGCGTCCAAATTTTCCGAAATGGTGGTGAATCCGCGAATGTCGCTGAAGAGGACGGTCACTTCGGTCTTGCGCGGCTTGACCCTTTCGGGATCGCTCAGCAAACGGCGGATAACTTCGGGGCTGACGTACTGCTGGAACGCGCCGCGGATTTTGCGTTTTTCCTGCTCTTCAAAAAATACGCGATAGAGTGCGACCAGGCTGACGTTGGGCACCAAAGTGAAAAGCGCCGGGACAATAAAATTCAGCCACCAGCCATGCAGAAACGCCCAATACACGATGGCGCCGAAAGGCACGAGCAAAAGCAGGGTCAGCGCCATCCAGCGCGGTTGGATCACGACCAGCCAGAGCCCCAGCGGAAGCCCGAAAAGAAAAATGAAGCCTATGTCGGTCAGAAACTGCGGGCCGTGCTTCATCAGGAATTGCTGGTTGAGAATGTTGTCGATGAGATTGGCGTGAATTTCAACCCCGGGGAAATCGATGCCGCCGAATGGCGTGGCGCGCAGATCGCCGATGCCGGTGGCGGAAGCCCCGATCAGAACGATTTTGTCCTTGAACGTTCCACGCGGAAATTTATTCAGTGCCACATCGCCGAATGAGACGTAGGGATAGGTCTGCGAAGGCCCGTGAAAATTCACCATCAAGCGGCTGAGATCATCGGGATGCACGATGAGTTTTGGCCCGAACTCGATGGTGGTGATTCCGGCCTCGCCGTAGTTCAAGATGGTCTGCTCGTCTTTTAGACCTAAATACAAGCGAATGGCCTGGACGTCGAGCGACGCGTAAAAATCCCAAGTCGCTCGGTCGGGATCCCGGCCGTAGGGAGTGGCCAGAGGAACGCGACGGACCACGGAATCGGCATCCACGACCACGTTGAAATAGCCGGCGCCGCCCTTTTCGGATGCGACGGCGCCGGTAAAAATCTCGGCGTTGGCTTCGGCACCACGGGGAATGAGGTTCAGGCCCTGATCTTCGTAAAGATGAATTACCTTCACGCGTCCAGCGTCGCCCAGCGTTTTCGGAAAAGCTACAACCTCAGGAAAAGGAAAGAATGCCAAGAGGTTCGCGTACCTATCGAGCGCTTCGTTGGAAACGCCTTCGAGGTCGGCCTTGGTGTAGAGAAAGTAATTGCCGAGGACCACGTGGCCGAAGCGCTGGAGGGACGCCGCGAATTGTTCGTCGTAGTTGTATTCTTTTTCGCGACGGTCGATCGCGGATTGCACTGCGGAATTCACGGCTAGACCTTGTTTCTTCTGCGCCTCCAAATCCTTCGAAAGATCCTGCAGCGGCAGCACGGTTTGATCCGGCTTGCTGAAAGTCATGTCGAAGGCGACGACCTTGGCGCCATCCTCGCGCAGAGCGTCCATCAAATGCGCGAAATGAATGCGGGGGAACGGCCAGCGGCCCAGGACTTCCTGCGAGCGCTGGTCGATATCGACGATGATGATGCGCGGATCAGGAGTGACCCGGCCGCGGAATTGAAACCGGGCGTCGAGGGTGTTGAGTTCCAGGCGATCGATGGAGTCGAATCCCGGCGTGGGGCGTTCGCCAACGAAAGTGGCGAAATATACGGCCAGCGCAACGAGCATGACGACGAAACTGATGGCCAGCGAGCCGCGATGGCCCCACCATTCACGCAGCAGTCTCGCCACTGTTCCCGGCTTTTTCTCGTCGACCATTCAGGAGGTTTGAGATTGTGCCTTGCGCGTGCGCCGTCAATCTCGTCGGTGCACATTTGGCGTTACAAAATCTGCGCAAAGGCTAACAAACGGCTGGTGCCGATTCAAGGCGCTAGGACGCGCGTGGTGCGAGACCGATGTCATGGCGCGGCGGTTGCGGCCAAGGCCATTCCGGTGCAGAATCGCGGCCAGTCCGGCCCGCTTCCGTTATACTGACCAACTGGCTTGGCGCGGCACGCATGTCGAGAAAAAAACAAATCTGGTATCGCAAGTCTTCGGCGGCGGCCACGCTGGCTGAATCCCTGAAAGAAATCTACGACATTCAGACGCTCCCTGCCGATGTGCAAAAGATATTCGCCCCGGGCGCAGATGATTTCCTGCGCGTTTTCTTACTGGGAATCGAAAAGGAATCGCCAGATTTTTTACGACAGATCGCCGCAGTAGGGCATCACGCGCGCACGGTGGGCGTGATCGATGCGGCGCATGGAGCGCCTGCCAGCTCAGCTTTCGACGGACAGAGTGTTTTTTCCTACCTCGCCACGACGGCCAGTGCTAAAGAAGTGAAGAAGACCATCGCGGTGGCTTTTGAAAATATCGAACTGGTTGAACGTGCCAGAACAGCCAGCGAAGCCCTGGAGATGGCCGAGCGTGAACGCCAGCAACTGAATGAGATCGGCGTAGCGCTGTCGTCGGAGCGCGACATCAATGCGCTTCTAACCTTGATCCTGAAAAAAGCCCGCGAGATTACCAAGGCCGACGCTGGGTCGTTGTACTTGGTTACCGAAGACAACCGCCAGCGGCGCTTGCGCTTTATGCTCACTCAAAACGATAGCGTCGAGTTTCCGTTCCAGGAATTCACGCTTCCGCTGGCCGAGGATTCCATGGCCGGCTACACCGCGCTGCGCGGCGAAGTCTTGAATTTTGCCGACGTCTACCATTTGCCGCCGGGCTTGCCGTTTCATTTCAACGATCGCTACGACCGCGATTCCGGCTACCGGACGAAATCGCTGCTGACCCTGCCAATGCGAAACGCCAAAGGAGAAGTGCTGGGCGTTTTGCAGTTGATCAATTCGAAAAAAGACTCGTCCGCGCGAGCTTCTGAATCGAATGGCCGTGGACGAGCAGGTCCAATCCTTTCCGGAGCGCTCGGTGCAACTGGCGCTTTCGCTCGCCTCGCAAGCGGCGGTTTCCTACGAGAACAGCAAACTGTACCAAGAGATCGAAACTCTCTTCGAAGGATTCGTGCAGGCGGCGGTCACCGCAATCGAGCAACGCGACCCCACCACCTCCGGCCACTCCTTGCGCGTGGCGACGTACACTCAGGCGTTCGCCGAAACGCTCGACTCCGTGAACTCCGGCCCATATGCCGGGACGCATTTCAGCCCCGAACAAATGAAGGAAATCCGCTACGCCGCGCTGCTGCATGATTTCGGCAAAGTCGGCGTGCGCGAAGATGTGCTGGTAAAAGCCAAGAAGCTATATCCGTCGCAGATGGACGTGGTGAAGCAGCGCTTCGAATACATTCGCAAAGACCTGGAAGCGGGAATGGCGCGGCGCAAGCTGCAGATGTTTTTGGAGCGCGATCGCGGCGATGCCATGGCCGAAGTGGCGCGGCTAAGCGAAGATTTCGATCAACGGCTGTCGCGGCTGGAGGATTATCTCCAGTTCATCGTCGAAACCAACGAGCCCACGCTGCTGGAAGAAGACAAATTCAAAAAGCTGCGGGACATCGCGCGGCAGTCTTACATCGACACCAAAGGCATCGAGAAGCCCTACATCAATACCGACGAGGTGCGCTTGCTTTCTATCCCTAAGGGCAGCCTGGACGCGGCCGAGCGCCTGCAGATTGAATCGCACGTGATCCACACCTTTAATTTTCTAAACCAGATTCCCTGGACGAAAGAACTGAGCCGCATCCCGGATATCGCGCGCGCGCACCACGAAAAGCTGAATGGAACCGGATACCCCTACAGAATGCACGGCGATGAGATTCCGCTGCCGACCAAAATGATGACCATCTGCGATATTTTCGACGCACTCACCGCTTCCGACCGGCCATACAAACGCGCGGTGCCGGTGGATCGCGCGCTGGCCATCCTGGAATCCTCGGTGAAGAATAATGAGATCGATGGTGAATTATTCCGGATTTTCAGCGAATGCAAAGTTTACGAACGCGTGATCGCGCCGGTTCAAAAATAGATGCCCTTTTCGCCCTCTCGTTCTTCCAAAATTCAACCGGCATCACCGAACAAACTATCCGCCACGGGGTGGCCGCTACTGCTGCTCGCTGGCGTCGCTTCGCTAGCTCTTTTTGCGGAAGCCCCGGCGCGCGGACAATCCAGAGTCTCGACCACCTGGGCGGTGACGATCATTCTTCCTCCAAGATTAGTCGCCGGCAAGCCTGCCACGCTCGCGGTGCTGGGAGTTGACGGGCGCTTGGCGGAGGGAGTTGCGGTCACTATCGGCGAATCGCTGCATCTGAAAACGGACAAGACCGGGCGAGCCACGTTCACCACGCCGGTGGGGCCAGCGGTACTGATCGCCAGCGGCTCGGGAAACAGTGCCGCCGCGTTGATCGATGCAGATGCGCCTGCAAACGGGACGCAAAAATTAAGCATCCCTGCCGTGGTGTCGGTGCAAGATCAATTTTCAATGTGCGGCGCAAATTTGGTCGAGCCCGCTGACGCCAACCGCGTCAGCCTGAACGGCGAACGCGCCTTCATTCTGGCGGCGTCGCCGGAATGCATTACGGTGCAGGCCAATCCTCGCGCGCTGCCCGGCCCGGCGAAGATCACGGTCGAAAATTCCAGCGGCGCCTGGGCAAGCACGACGACGCTGGTCAGCCTGCACTTCGATCCGCCCATTCCCGCGTTGGTTCCGGAAAAACGTAGCAAGCTCGCTTTGCACGTCCAGGGGTCGAGCGATCAGCTTCGGGTGCAGGTCGAGAATCGCACCCCCGGTGTCTTGCGGTTTGCGAAAGGCGATACGCAGAACTTGGTCACCTCAGGCGGGTCGGAAAATTCGGCAGAGATTGCGGTCGAAGCCATACGAACGGGCGATTTTTCTTTTCGCGCAAGAGTGCTGCCGGCTCCCGATGCGCAATCGGCCAGCCGATACCTGCTCGCGGCTAGCGCCTTGGCCCAGAAAGACTCGAAATCCCGCATCAACGGGTACGCGCGCGATCTGCAAAAACATCCCGATGACGCAGCCAAGATACGCCGCGACCTGCAGGCTATTGCTTCGGCGACAATTCCCGGTGATTTCAAAACCTTGATCGAATCGGCCAGAGCAGCGTTGGAGTAGACAATCGAACCGGCAGGGAAGGGGCTTTCAGCGGCGCGAGAAGTTAAAACAGTTTTTCGTCTGCTAGGGGATTCAGCACTTTCTGCTCGGACTCTGCTTCCGGCAGCGCGCCCTGCGCCAGTTGTTCCAGAGAATTTCGCGTGCGGCTCAGCCGGCTGTCCGCCTCTTCGTAGCTCTGCTGTGCGTTGCGCAGATGCTTGCCGAGCTTCTGGTACACGTCGTCGAAAATTTCGAACTGCTTCTTCAGTCCGGACATCCCCGCCAGAATCTGCCGCGTATTTTCTTCGATCTTCTGCCCTTTCAGGCTCAATGACACGGCGCTGAGGCAGGCGTAAAAAGTATTGGGCGAGACGGGGAACACATGCTTCGCGCGGCAGTATTCGTCAAGCTGGCCGCTCTTGGCATCCTCAGTCATCATCAGCTCGTAATAGACGCCCTCAGACGGGACGAACATCAGACGCGAAATCGTAGGTGTGTTCGTGCGGCAAAATATATTTTTCGGCGATGCTGTCGGCATGTTTGCGAACGGCCAGCGAGAATTCTTTGCGCGAGGCTTCGCCGAATTCCACCAGCCGACGATACGCTTCCAGCGGAAATTTCGAATCCACGCACAACATGCGGTCGCCGCTGTACACCACGGCGTCGACGATCGCGCCGGTCGAATCGAAGCGATGCTGCACGTTGTAGGCGTTTTGCGGGAGCGCGTCTTGTAGCAGCCGTTCGAGTGCAACTTCGCCCAAGGTGCCACGCGTTTTTGCCCCGCCCAGCACGTGCTGCAAAGTCTGCGCCGACTGCGACATTTCGCGCCCGGCCTGCTGCACCTCTCCCAGCTGCTGGCTCATGCGCCGAATCGTTTCGTTCGAAGCGTGCAGCTGCTGGGCCATGGCGATCTGCGCGTCGCTGGCCAGTTTTCCAGAGGAGGCCACACCGGTCGTCAACTCCTGGCGAACCTGGCCGAGCTGCTCGGTAACCGTGTTGGCCAGATGATGAATCTGCGTGTTCACCGACTGCGCCTGAGCCGCGAGCGAGTGCTGCATTTCCTGACGCACGGAAGATAGTTGAGCTTCAGAACGTCGGCTGGTGGTCCAGGCAATCGCGCCGACGACCAAAATAGCTAACGCCGAAACCGCAATCCAGACGATGGGATTCATAGAAAGTTAGTCTCGCGAGGTCGAGCCGGTCAGCTGCACCAGGCCCTGCGCCGAGGCTGCCGGGCCGCTATCGATGGTCTGGCGGCCGCGCCAGGCATCGAGCGCCGAAGTTTGGTGCACGCAGGAAACGGTGCACCGCGGAGCGCAGCCCTTCTTGGTCAGGAATTCGCGCTGGCGCTGTTCGCTCGAATATTCAAGAAGCGGAACTCCGGGATAGCCGCGCTGTTGCGAACAGTAGTGCACCAAACCGTCTTCGCAGATGTAGAGATACCGCGCGCCGGCCCGGCAGCGCCAATCGTTTTCCATTCCTTTGGCGATGTTGCGCTGAAAACCATTGATGCGCGTGAACGATTTCTTTTCCAGCGAAATAATTTCCTCAAAAATTTCCTGCTCGCGCGGGCCCAGCGGTTCGAGCTGGCCATTGTGATCGTGCAGAATTCCCACGGTGGAGGTGAAGCCGAGCTCGACCGCGCGATGCGCCACGGTCAAAGCATCTTCGGGGTCCGCCACACCGCTGCCCAACACCGAATTGATGTTCACCTGAAAATCCGCGTGCTCGGCCAGCAACTGAAGCTTCTGGTCCAAAACTTTCAGGCTCTTCTTCGAAACCTCATCCGGCTTTACGTTGTCGATGCTGATCTGCAGGTATTCGAGTCCGGCGCGATTCAGCCGTTCGATGCGATCGGCCACCAATAAATAGCCGTTCGTAATCATCCCGGCCATGATTCCGTTTTTGCGGATACGCGCGATGATGGCATCGAGGTCGGGGTGCAGCAGCGGTTCGCCGCCGCTGATGGTGACGATCGAGGTGCCCATTTCGCCCAGCCGATCGATGCGCGCAAACATTTCTTCGGTCGGCACCGGCTTCGAGAAGTCGTCGTACTCATTGCAATAGGTGCACGCCAAATTGCAGCGCCGGATGGGAATGATATGGACCAGCACCGGATGCCGCGTCGAGGCCAGGCCCTTCACCAGCATGCGCGCTTCGCGCATTTTGCGGTGAATCGCCAGCAGCTTTCTGCGAATTGTCTTTTTGGCGGCCATCTAGAAGGCGAAAGTGCCTGACTCAAGTATGCCACATTCGACGGCGGTTCTGCGGACGGGCCCAGGCGTGAGTGCGGTGAGCCGCAGCCCGTTTTTCTGGTGGAATTTGTGTTCAGAGCGTTCCTTTTTTCTGGCAGACTCAAAGTTTCAGGAGCATCAATGATTCAGCGTCTCAGCCTTTTATCCCTGCTGCTTTTTGTAGCGTTCCCGCTCCACGCCCAGCAAGCTGCGGCCCCCGCGGATTTTCAGATTGTCGATGGAGATCGCGTCGTTTTCTACGGCGACAGCATCACCGAGCAGCGGCTCTACTCCACGGACATCGAAGTTTTTGTGCTGACCCGCTTCCCGGACCGCCACGTGACATTTTTCCATTCGGGCGTCGGCGGCGATAGAGTCAGCGGCGGAAAGTACGGCCCCATCGATCTGCGCCTGCATCGCGACGTGTTCGATCATCAGCCGACGGTGGTGACCATCATGCTGGGCATGAACGACGGTTTTTACCGCGCGTCCGATCCTGACATCTTGGCGAGCTACGAAACCGGATATCGGTCGATTGTCGACGCCATACTGAAACAATTGCCGGACGCGCGCCTCACGCTCTTAAAACCTTCTCCGTACGATGACGTGACCCGGCCCGCCATGTTGCCGGGCGGATACAACAAGGTCCTCCAGCAGTTCGGCGGCTTCGTCGGCGAATTAGCGACTGAAAAGCACCTCAGCGTCGCGGACTTGAACACACCAGTCGTCGAGGCTTTGCAAAATACCAAGGAGAAAAACACGTCTCTGGACACGCTGCTGATTCCTGATCGCATTCATCCGGGTCCCGCGATTCACTGGATCATGGCGGAAAGCGTCCTGAAGGCCTGGAACGCGAAACCGGAAGTGACGTTCGTTCGAATTGAGGCGGGCGCGAAGCCGACCGCTCAGGTCTCCAATACGCAAGTAAGCGAGCTGGCCGCGACTGGCGGCCGTTTGAGTTGGACCGAACAGGACAAGGCGTTGCCGCTCCCCCTCGGACCGCTCGATACCGACCCGTTGCTGCAATTGGCGCTGTCCTCTTCGGATCTGATCAGCGCGCTGGACATGGAAACGCTGCGCGTCACGTCGCTCGCACCCGGAAAATACAAGCTGCGAATCGATGACAAAGACGTCGGAATTTTCTCAGCCGAGCAATTAGGGACGGGAATCAACCTGGCGTTGCTGGAAACCCCGATGCTATCTCAGGCGCGGCGGCTCGGTGCGGACACCGCAATCAAAACCACTTTGGATACTCAATTGTTCGAACTGGGGGCAAAGCCGCCCGATGAAGTGCTGCCCGCGACCATCAAGCAACTGCAAGCAGCCAAAGAACACGCGGTGACGCGCCAAAGCGAAGATGCTCAACCGGTGCCACACCGCTACGAATTAATACCGACCGAAGCTGTCCCCGCCGGCAAGCATTCGAAGTAAACGTCAGCACGGCAAAACGGGCGACTAATCGGCCCAGGGTTTTGGTTCGCGGTCCCAGCGGTGCTTCTTCAATTCGGCCAGCAGCGATTTGTCGAGACCACCAAGATCGCTGCACGCGAAGTTTTCCTTTACGTGATTCAAGTTGCGCATTCCGATGATGGTGGTGCTGATGTCGGGATTCGACAAAATGAATCGCAGCGCCATCTCTGGCAGCGACATTCCCGGCGGCAGGATTTTCTTCAGCGCGTCCACCCGTACCAACGTTTCAGGTAGATTCTCCGGGCCAAAATACATGCCGCGCCAATCGCCGGCGGGAAATTTCGTATCCGCCGTCAATTTCCCGCCGAGGCTGCCTTCATCCAACGGGACTCGAGCGATGACGCCGATGTTGAGTTCCCGGCAAACCGGCAAAAGCTCATCCTCCGGCGACTGATCGAAAATGTTGTAGATAACTTGGACCGCGTCCACTAAACCGTTGCGAATGGCGGCGATTCCGTTCGCCGGTTCCCAGCGGTTCAGGCTCAAACCGAACCAGCGGATCAAGCCGGTTTTTTTCAGCTCTTCCACCGTCTGGCTAAATTCCGGTTCGCTGGTCCAGTGGTCGTCCCAGACGTGGAATTGCAATACGTCGATGGATTCCACGCCCAATGCGGCGCGGATTTTCTTGGCATATTTCAAAACGTGCTCTGCAGGGAACACATCTTTATAGGCGTACGACGGCGTGGCCGGCCAACGCCCATTCATCGGCGGGATTTTGGACGCAGAATATAAACGCTTGCCCGAGTTGCGCGCCAGCGTCTCACCCAGTAGCGCGTCGCTCTTGCCGTCGCCGTAGGCCCACGCCGTATCGAAGAAATTGCAACCTAGCTCGACCGACGCCTGCAGCGACCGCCGCGAGCCGTCATCGTCGGACCCGCTCCAGCCGCCCATGCCCCAAAGGCCGTAGGAAAGGTCGCTGACCTCGACGTTAGTCCTGCCGAACTTCCGGAACTTCATGGGTTCCCTCCGTGGCACAACTTAGCCCGGTCTAACTTGGCGAATGCTGCGCTGGGCCATCATCATGCAAGGTGAGGATTGTATAGAAAAGCGGTCTGGAAGCGAATTGGCAGTACGAGGTTTCTCAGAAATTACGTTCACATCGAGGCAAGCTAACTAAGAGAGCTGCCCGTCAACAACGGCCGCACACTTCCGCGCAGGGTTTTCCTCGCATCTGCTAAAATGGCCGTCGCGGGGCTGTAGCTCAGATGGATAGAGCGGAGGTTTCCTAAACCTTAGGTCGGGAGTTCGACTCTCCCCAGCCCCACCATTGCTTCTCGGCGCGCCGAAGGATGCGCGTGCCGCCTTCGCTAGAAGTGAAAAACCAATCCCGTCGAGATTCTCAGATTATTTTGGCGGCCGTTTACTCCGTTCGGAAAACGGGTCAGGTAGTAGTCTCCTTCGAAAGCCCGGAAACCGATATGGGAGTTCAGGCTGATATCGAGTCCGCCCCCGGCGACCATCGAGAATGAGTTGAACGAGCCAGAACCGCCGGCGAGCGACGGTTCAAACGTGCCGGACGCGTGTGCGCCGCCAAGCAAAACTTGCCCGAATGGCAGCCAGCGATCAGATTTTCGCAACGTGTAGCGAGGTCCAAAAAGATAGGAGAAGAGCGTCAGATCCTCGCCCGTGGAATTGATGTTGCCGGCTCGCTGCGCGCTGAATTCAGCCACGGCGCTGAAACTCTTGCTGAAGCCGTATCCAAACCAGGCGTTGCCGCCGTTCATCGAAAAGCAAGCGCAGCCGCCGGGAGGTCCGTTGGCGCGGACGTAGTTGTAATCGACGCCAGCTTCCAGCGGCGAGCCCCCCGACTGGGCCCAAACCGCCGATGCGAAAAGGCTGCTCGCGCACATTCCCAGCAGCACGATCAGAACGGATGGCAGCAATTGGCGAAGGTTCATTCGTTTTCGTCCTTGGTCTTCCGAGTATTGGCTCATTGCACCACCACCGTGACCGTCGTCGAAGGATGCAGCGACCCGCTCGTCCCCAGGACGGTGATCGTGTACTGGCCGGTCGGTGTGGTCAGTCCGGCAAATCCGCCGTTGCACGCGTTCAGCGCCAGCGCTGCTGTCGAAACAGCTCCCGCGAGTAGAACAATCCTGACCAGGCGTGGCTGCGGCTTGCGGAAGGCCCCAGTCATCGTCAGCGCCATAATCAGCAGAGCAAGCATCGATCCGACGACGGGCGTGAGCGGAATCGGTCGTGACGGTCTGAAGTGGACTGGCGTGGGCTGTTGAGCCGTGGCCGTGGCCAGTTGAATGGTCATGACCGTGGTGGCGCCGAGGGTTCCGGGCGTCACCATCGGTGGATTGAATGTCGCGGTGGCCCGTGGCGGCAGACCGCTAGCCGAAAGTGTCACGACACTGTTGAACGCGCCGCCCAGCGGTGGCACGGTCACGGTGATCTGCACCGACCCTCCTTCGGCCACGTTGAACGGTGTCTGCGGAGCGGTGACGGTGTATGCCGTGTTTACGGTCTCCAGCACGGTGTCGGAGGTAGAGCCCACAGATCCCGAGTTGCCCGAATACACCGCGTAAATATTGTGGTCACCCGCGGCGAGCATCGTTGTCGAGAACACCGCCGTTCCTTGCGTCGTCACTGTAATGCTGCCAAGCAGCGCATCCCCGCCACACGGACTGGGCTGGCCCGCGGGACGTGCAGTGGAGGTTTCTCGATGCGTCGCGCCGAACCTTCCGTTAGTTGAACGGCGGATGACCGAATCCTCGGAGCCCGCGTCGCAAAAAGTTACGGTGCCAAGTGGAGAGCCGGCCGGCACGGGCGATACCGTTCCGGTCAGAGTGACTGCCTGTCCCGCTACACCCGGAGTCGGCGAAATGGCCAGCGTCGTCGTGGTGTTGGCCGCGGTGGTGATCGTTACCGTCACCGGATCGGAGGTGGAAGCAGCAAGTGTGTCGTTGCCGTCGTAAATCGCAGTGATCACATTTGCGCCTGTTGCCAGGTTCGTGACCGTGAATGTCGCCGTACCGCCGGCCATCACGCCCACAGTTCCCAGGAGCGTGCCGGAACCGCACGACGTTTCTTCCGGCGTCGCGACCGCTCGTGTTTTCCATTGCCTCAGCGATCCCACCCGCGTTCGCCGCACACCTCTCGCCACGTCGGGCCCTGCTCCGCCCAGGCAGAAATCCACGCTGCCCAGCGTTCCGCCAGTTGGGGTGGGTGTGACCGTCGCGGTCAGTGTGACCGTTTGTCCGCTCGCTGCGGGATTCGGTGAGGCGGTCAGCGCCGTTGTCGTCGACGTGAGCGGGGCCACCGCCGTGCCGCTGACCTGCACCGGTTGCATGCTCGTGGCCGCAGGACCGAGGCTGTTGTCCGTCAATACCACAGCGTCTTCGTAATCGCCGCCGGTCGCCGGGTCGAACACCACCCCGAGAATGCAGTCGAGTCCGAGGTTCACCGCAGAGTCCGTCGAACACGAAGTGTCGGGACCGCTGAGGTTGAAACCGATCGGCACTGAGATTGACGAAAAATTAAGTGGCTCGTTCCCGATGTCCGTTACGATCACGTCCTGCGGGGTGCTCGCGATGTTGACGCCTTGGGAGGCGAAGCTGAGTCCGAGCGGTATGGTGCGTACGATCAAGGTCAGCGCCTCGTCCACCGGATCGATGATCGCCACGTTTCCCGTGGGGTCGATCACAAAATCCGAAGGAGAGTCAGTAGGAACCACGAAGGTTGTAATCTTGCCGGCCCGGTCGACTCGCCGGATCACGTTGTTGTTCGCGTCAGTTATGAAAAGCTGACCCGCAGCATCCACACTCACAAAGACGGGAAAGTTCAATTGTGCGCTGGTTGCTGGTCCGCCATCTCCGCTGTATCCCGCACCTGCGGCGAAATTGCCGGCCACCGTAGTGATTGTCCCGGTCAGATCCACCTTGCGGACTACATTGTTGAAACTGTCCCCGATGAAAAGATTTCCGGCGGTGTCCGCGCGCACTCCCAGCGGACGATGCAATTTCGCGCTCGTCGCCGGCCCGCCGTCTCCGCTGTATCCCGATTGATTCGACCCTGCTACGGTCGTGATGATGCCAGCGAGATCCACTTTGCGAATGCGGCTGTTGTTTTCATCCGCGATATAGAGATTGCCTGCGCTGTCCAGCGCCACCCCGGCGGGAGCATTCAGCGTGGCGCTCGTGGCGGCCCCGCCGTCGCCGGAGAAACCGGCGCCCAGCCCGTTGTTGCCGGCTACCGTGCTGATGTTTCCATTGCGATCCACTTTGCGGACGACATTGTTCGCCGTGTCGGCGATGTACAGATTTCCTGCCCCGTCCAGCGCCACATCCCCCGGGTGACCCAACTGCGCGGTCATCGCCCCACTTCCGTCGCCCGCGAAACCACAGGTTCCGTAGGTGCCAGCATATATTTCGAAATCTTCGCTATCGCCCGCGATCCAGATCACGCAGGCTTCGTCATCGGCGATGAAAATCGGGCCATTTTCGAAGATGCCGTCCCCGGCAACCGCCACGGCGATCGGGTCCTGAAATCCGTCGGTTCCAAACGGTGGTGAGGTGAGCGCTGGATTGAAACCGGCATCGGCCCCGTTACCCGTGCCGTACACCGGCACGGCCAGATTCACTCCCAGACAGCTATCGAAGAGCGCGACTGCGCCGCTGCGCATGCCCGGCTGCGTGGGCTGAAAAGTTATTTGGACCGTGCAGGGTGAGGTTTCGCCCTCGCACGTTCCGCCCGACTGCGAAAAATCCAGACCCGAATCTCCGCTCGTCACAACGTTAATGCTCGAGATCGATATCTCGCCCAGCGCGAATTGCAGCGTGGCCGTCTGGCTGCAAGGCGCAGGTGCTCCGCCCTGGCACACGTTGGCAAAACCCATCGGCACCGACACGGTGCTGAATTCGATGACGTTGTTGTTGATATTGTCCGGAATGAAAAGGTCGTAGTTGGAGTCCACCGCAAAGTAAGTGACCGCGAAGAGTCCGCTGGTGGCGAGAGTGGTTTGAGTGCCCGACGGAGTGATTTCCACGATGAGCGCGCCTTCACCGGACTCGGCAACATAGACGTTGCCCGCACGATCCACCGCCACGCCGCTGATGCTGAAGAGCGACGATCCCAGATTGGTGCCACTTCCTCCCGCTGCGGGAAATTTCACGATGTTGTTAAGCAATCCGTCCGCGAGATAGACGTTGCCGGCCGTGTCGACGGCTACGTCCAACGGGTCGCTCAAATCTGTTTCAAAAGTGCTGGTCGCGCCGGCGCTGGTAACTTTGATGATGGACCCGTCTTCGTTGTCGGCGACGAACACGTTGCCGTTCGCATCCACCGCCAGGCCATCCGGAGTGACCACGCTGGCGAAGGCGGTCGCGTTTCCGCCTCCGGCCGGAATCTTCACGACCCGGTTGTTGCCGTTGTCGGTCACATACAGATTGCCCGCAACGTCCACGGTCACGGCCAGCGGAAAGCTCAGCGTTAGTGGCGCTACGCTCACCGGTGTCTGCGTCCCGGTCGGAGCGATCTTCACCAGGCGGTTGTTTCCCGTGTCTACGATATAGAGGTTTCCCGAGGAATCCATGGCGGCGCCGTTGGGACCGCTCAAACCCGTCGCCGGGACGGTCTGCTGCGCGCCCAAGAAAGACACCTGCGCCGGGAGTGCTGCGGCGTACAGAGCGATGAGTCCCATCAGACCCGCGGCTCGGAAGCTGAAGATTCCACGAAAAAGCTGGCTCGCGAACACTGTAGTGGGCAATCTCACGAAATTTCCTCCGTCGGGATTGACGCGATTTCTCTTTCTTATCGTCCTGCGCCAGATTTTCGTGAGTGACTTGAGGTAGTTTGAGGACTCGCCGGCGTAACAAAACCGAAGCGAGCAACTGCGGCACAGATTCAAATCGAAACGTTCAGTTGCGGAGTTTCAGGGACACACTAATTCCCGATAGGCGCAGCCCGGGCTCTGGCGCGACCAAGATGGTGGCTTCTGATGTGGATGCGGGAGAGGGTGACACACAGCCGACGCTGCTTCCGTCGAATTTCATCACGCCGGCATCTCCGGAATGAAAAACGGAAGCTCGTCGGCAAAAATGAATCAAGCCGTCAGTTGAAGCGAACGTATTCGAAGTTTAGCGGCTGGCGATTGATTCCGCGAATCGGCGGCGCGATCCAATTCGCAAATTTACCCGGTTCGATCACCCGGCCCTGCATCAGCGAACGGACGAATTGCTGGTCTTCGTCACTGGGCAGCCATTCGTTGCGATGGTTCTCCCAAGCTTCCTTGCTCAACACTTGCCCGTCGGGACTTACGTGCTTTCCAGCAAAATTTCCGATCTCGCGGTGAAATCCTTTGTGCGGCAGCGTCAGGCGGAAGGGAATTCCGGCGCTTTCGATAATTTTGTTCCAGCGATCCACTCCCGCCTGAATTTCGGCGATGTAATCGTCGCGCAGCCGCTCGTTCAATGCGGTTAACGCTGGCACCTGGCGTGACACGACATTGTTTCCGGAAACTTCGAACACCGGATATTCGGCATTAGTCAGCACGTGGTCGTCATCGATTTTTGTCTCGTCGTAGCGGCCTTTCAGTCCGGTGGTGTAATAGCTGGCCGCGTTCGACGAAGCGTCCGAACCGAAAAGATCGATCGTTACGCTGAAATGAAAATTCAAATATTTCTGCATCGTTTCGAGGTCGATCACGCCCAGCGCTCGAGTGTCGGCAGGGGTCGAAACTTTGTGCTCGCTCATTACCTCGCAGGTTCGCTGCAGAATGCGTCCCACGCCGGTTTCGCCAACGAACATGTGATGGGCTTCTTCCGTCAGCATGAACCGGCAAGTGCGGGCCAGCGGATCAAACCCCGATTCAGCCAGCGCGGAGAGCTGAAACTTTCCGTCGCGGTCCGTAAAAAAAGTAAACATGTAGAAGGCCAGCCAGTCAGGCGTAGGCTCATTGAACGCGCCAAGAATGCGCGGATTGTCCGCGTCTCCCGATCGCCGGTCGAGCAACGCTTCCGCTTCTTCGCGCCCGTCGCGGCCAAAATAGCGGTGCAATAAATAAACCATGGCCCAAAGATGGCGCCCTTCCTCCACGTTCACCTGAAAAATATTCCGCAGATCGTAAAGCGACGGGCAGCACATTCCCAGCAGTCGCTGCTGCTCCACTGACGCCGGCTCGGTATCGCCCTGCGTAACGATCACGCGGCGCAACGTGGAACGATATTCGCCCGGAACCTCCTGCCAGGCCGGCTGGCCCTTGTGCGTGCCGAAATTCACCTGGCGATCGGCTTCGCGCGGCTGCAGAAAAATTCCCCAGCGGTATTCGGGCATGCGCACGTACCCAAATTGGGCCCAACCATCCGGTTCCACGCTGGTCGCGGTGCGCAAATACACTTCGAGCGCATGGCTTTCACTCGGTCCCATGTCGTACCACCAATTCATATAGGCCGGCTGCCAGTGCTCCAGCGCGCGCTGTAGGACGCGGTCGCGCCCCAAATCCACGTTGTTCGGAATTTTTTCGGTGTAATCGATCATGGCAATCTCCTAAATCTAAAAAATATGAATGCTTACCGAATGAAGATTAAACGCGCTCCCATCTAAATTTCACTGGCGCGCCGGTTCCGTAGACTTTCAACGCGCCGCTCTCACCGACCGCATTCGGCCGCACGAAAACCCAGTTCTGCCACGCCGAGAGCCGGCCAAAGATTCGAGTCTCGAGTGTTTCCGGCAGCCCAAATCGCAGATTGGCTTCGAGTCCAGTCAACGCGTCCGGTGAAAGCGCGGCTCGCGATTCGATGGCCTGACGAACTTCATCTTGCCAGTCGAGTTCGTCGAGCGCCGCGGTAACCAAGCCAGCCTCAAGCGCTTCCTGCCCCGCGAGCGGCTGTCCAATCAACAAATCCAACGTCGCGAGCTTGCTGGTATCGCCATAAAAGCGTGCAGCGAGCCGGGCGAGATGATTGACCATCGGCAACGCGCCAAAGTTCATCTTCGACAGCGTCAGCGCAGGTTTGGCCTCACTTTCAGGAGTATCGAGCATGTAGACGCGGTCCGCAGCCAGCGCGAATTCGAACAATGTTCCAGCGAAACACGATCCGGGCTCAACCAGCGCGAACATCGAACGCGAAGTAACATCCAGACGCGCGAATGTCCGGCGCATCATCCCCAGAACTTCACGAACGAACCAGTCGTTCTGATTGGCCAAAATGAATTCGTCCATTTTCAGAACCGCGTCCGCGCTTCCCGCAGTTTTCAATATCCACAGACCCAGATCCGCTTCGCTTGTGCGCAGGTTCAAAATCGCATCGTCCAATTCGCGCACCATGCGCAATGGCCACCACTGCGCCGCTGATGCCAGAGCGGCTTCTACGGTCGTTGCGTCGCCAGCCTCAGGCGCGTGGATCGTGAGAGTTACGGTACGACTATCGCGATTCAATTCGGCGTTTACGTACTTGTAGTGAAAACCGCCGTCGTCGATCCTCCGCTCGAGCGGCGTCAAAGCCACGCCCTTCGCGTCAGCTGGCCGATCACTCTGCTCGGCGAGCTTTGCGGCGCGCTGATTCACGTGCTCCGCAAACTGCTGCGTCTTGATCGTGTCGTCGACCAAGCCCCAGTCCTTCGCGCGCTGCCCCTTCACTCCATCCGCGTTGGTGCAAAAAATGTCGGCGTGATCGCGGCGCACGCGGCGCTTATCCGTCAGCCGCGTCAATCCGCCGGTACCCGGCAAAACGCCCAAGAGCGGAACTTCGGGGAGGCTCACTGCCGACGAACGGTCATCGACCAAAATAATTTCATCGCAGGCAAGGGCCAGCTCGTAACCTCCGCCGGCAGTGGTTCCATTCAACGCCGCCAGAAATTTCAATCCGGAATGCCTGCTCGAATCTTCAATCCCGTTTCGCGTTTCGTTGGTGAATTTGCAGAAATTCACTTTCCACGCGTGGGAAGAAAGTCCGAGCATGTAAATGTTAGCTCCAGAACAAAACACCCGGTTCTTGGCGCTGGTCAGCACCACGGTTCGAATTTCCGGATGTTCAAAACGCAGCCGCTGCAAAATATCGTGCAGCTCGATGTCGACGCCAAGGTCGTAGGAATTCAGCTTGAGCTTGTAGCCCGGACGCAAGCCGCCATCTTCATTCACGTCCATGGTCAGCGTGGCGACCGGAGATTCGTACGCAATGCGCCAGTGCTTGTATTTCGAAGGATCCGTCTGGTAATCGACCGGAACCACTTCCTGTTTGATTTCGGGTGTCACGACAGCGTCCACGTTTCCTCCTACTGAGAGACTGGTTGAATTGCCTGTTTCAGTTTCAAGAAACTCTGCTCGACCGATTCGCGCGAGGTTTCCAGATGCACGTCCGCTTTCCGATACAGCGGTTCGCGCGCTTCCAAAATCCGTCGAAGATCTTCCATAGCCTCGGTGTTGTCAGCCATCGCGCGAAAATCTCCCTGCGCCATCACCCGCGACATGTGCTCTTCGGGTTTGGCTTTGACCCATACGGTGAAACAACTGGCCAGCAATTGATCGTAGGTTTCCTTTTCGGAGACGACTCCGCCGCCGATAGAAATCACCGCACGCGGCCGCGTTCGCAGCACTCGTTCGAGCGCTTTCTTTTCGATTCGCCGGTAGCCGGTCTGCCCATACAAAGAAAAAATTTCGGACAAATCCGTCCCTGCGTCTTTCTCGATTTCTTTGTCCAATTCGACAAAGGGAACGCCAAGGTCGGCCGCCAGCATTGAACCCAGAGTCGACTTTCCCGCCCCGCGCAGTCCGATCAAGGCAATTCGGCCGTAACGGTCCCGATCGGACGCGCCAAATTCAGCGAGCAGTCGCGCCGCGGCTGCGTCGAGCTGACGCTCCGGAATTTGCGCCAGAATCCGGCGCAGTGCGTCTTCCGCAGCGCCATTCGGCTTTTCTGCGCTAAACACTTCCGCCATCGGAATGTTCAAAGCCGCGGTAATCCGCTTCAGCAGAATGATCGAAACATTCCCCTCGCCGAGCTCGATCTGTGCCAAATGCCTCTCGGAAACGTCCGCCTCATGCGCCAGCATTTTGCGCGTCATCCCTCGGCGGCTGCGCGCGTCGCGGACCTTCTGGCCCACGAATTCGAGAAACGCGGCATCGTCTACAGACTCTGACGCTGCGAGCGGGCGATGGCCGGAAGTGGGTGCGGAAGGCATAGGCGAGGCTTGCACTATAATGCACGTCTCACATCCGCTGCAAGGCCATTTTTGTCAAGTACAGGGGCGAGTGTCTCTACGTAAGTGACCTCTAATGAATCATATATGGTATTTTCTGGCGCAGCTCGAACGTCGGACTGCAGTATTATGCTGCAGCAAAGTGCGGGCCGGCAAAGCTTGCGGCCTTTACCGTACTGCACCAAAAACCCCCCATCCGTACCATAGCCGCGTACCACCCCCGCGCAGATAGTTAGCCTATGCGCGCCCGATGTCCCCACTGTGCGGCCCAGCTGGAACTCGACGACACCCGCAACGCCAAACGGCGTATGGCCCAGGTCCGCTGCTGGATGTGCGCCCAAAGTTCGGTGGTCGACCTCACGCCCCCGGACATGAATTCTTCCACCATCGAATTGAGCTCCGTCCCGGACTTCGACCGCGAGCTTGGGACCCATCGTATGTCCCGCGCTGCAGGCTCCCGGGGCGCGACCCTCGACCTGCCCGAGCACAAATCGATCATGATTTCGGTGATCGAAGGCGCGTCGCAGGGAACCGAACGAGGCATGACCGTTCCGCTCGTAACCATCGGCCGCCTGCGCGGCGGCGCGGATATCGAGATCGACGACGCCAAAGTTTCTCGACTGCATTGCGCCATCGAAGTGACCAACGATTCCGTGCTGCTGCGCGATCTGCGCTCCACCAACGGCACGTTCCTGGGCGAGCGGCGCATCCAGTCGGTACGCGTCGACCAATCCGCCGAATTTCGCATCGGCGAAACCAAAATCCGCGTGGCGATCCTGCCGCACGAAGCGACTCCCCATCATCAGTACGAAACAGCAGCTAACCGGAAATTTGCCCATACGTAGTCTCCGTCCCTGCGGTACTCTGAAGCCCTAAATCTAAAGCCGGACCTTCGCTGCGCGGCGATGCTCGTTCGGTGGTCAAATCTCTGGGGGAGATTGTGGGTGGTGAAAAGCGCAAACCGAAGTGGGGCATGGATCGTCCGATTGCCCGTCGTGATTTTCTGAATGGATTTGGAATCGCGGTCGGAGGTTCACTCGCACTTGGCGGCACGAATTGGTTCGAAGCTTTAGGTCTCCCTCGCTCCCCGTTTTCCTCTCAAACCACCGCCAGCAGGGAATATTACCCTCCGGCACTGACCGGTCTGCGTGGAACCACCGACGCCGTCATGGAAGTGGGCCATGCCCTGCGCGACGGCAACACCTGGGGCGCGCCAACGCAGGATGCCGAAAAATTCGATCTGATCATCGTCGGCGGAGGCATCAGCGGGTTATCCGCGGCATATTTTTATAAAAAGACGGTTGGCCCCGACGCCAAAATCCTCATCCTCGAAAATCACGACGACTTCGGCGGCCACGCCCGCCGCAACGAATTTCATACCGATAGGCGCATGTTGCTCGGTTATGGTGGCACCCAATCGATCGCGAGTCCGAAACTGTACAGCGCGCAAGCCAAGGGGTTGCTGCAGGAATTGGGAATCGAAGTCCAGAAGTTCGACAAGTATTTCGATGCGGATTTCAACAAGACCCATGGCCTGCAGCGCGGAGTGTTCTTCGATCAAAAGACTTTTGGCGTCGAGAAGCTCGTCGTCGGCTCCGGCAGGCCGCACCAGGAGACGGAGGAGGAAGAAAAGTCCGACCGGGCCGAGTTTCTGGATCAAACGCCTTTATCGAAGGAGGCCAAAGCGGACCTGAAGCGTCTTTACGCCGACAGACAGGATTATTTGCCGGGCATGTCCGCATGGGACCGAAAAGTCCTGCTGGCCAAGACTAGCTATAAAGATTTTCTACTGAAGTACGCCAAAATTACTCCCGACGCGATGCCCCTGCTGCAAAGCGAAACCTACGGTCTCTATGGTGTGGGTATTGACGCGGTACCGGCGGGTGACATGGCCGGTCTAGGCTATCCGGGATTCGGCGGCATGGATTTGTCTGGCCCTCGCGGACCTGGCTTGGGCGTCGAAATCACCAAGCAAGCTGACGACGAGCCGTACATCTATCATTTCCCGGATGGTAACGCTTCCATCGCGCGATCTGCTCGTGCGTTCGCTCATCCCGGCATCGGCTCCAGGCAGCACGATGGAAGACATCGTCACCGCAAAACTTAACTACGCCATGCTCGACGACGCCTCGTCTCCCGTTCGCATCCGGCTGAACAGCACTGTGATTCAGGCGCGCAACGTGGGTGATCCCGGCTCGTCCAACGAAGTGGAAGTCACCTACGTCCGCGACGGAAAACCGCGCGCGGTTCGCGGCGCGACCTGCATTTTGGCCTGCTGGAATATGGTGATTCCGTACATGTGCGCGGAGTTGCCGGACGCGCAGAAGCAAGCCTTGGCCTACGGCGTTAAAGTTCCGTTGGTTTATACCAACGTGCAAATCGCCAATTGGCAATCGTTCAAGAAACTGGGCATCAGCGGTGCGCGCTGTCCGGGAAGTTATTTCGGCTCGGTCACGCTGGATTTTCCGGTCAGCATGGGCGCTTACAAATTTCCGAACAATCCCAGCGAGCCATGCCTCCTGCATCTCGAACACGTCCCATGCAAAGCGGGCCTTTCGGCGCGCGATCAGCAACGCGCAGGACGGATGGAGCTGTACACCACGCCGTTTGCAACCTACGAACGGCACATTCGCGAGCAGCTCGCCGCGATACTTGGGCCGGGTGGTTTCGATCCCGCGCGCGACATTCAAGCCATCACCGTCAACCGTTGGCCGCATGGCTATGCCTACGAATACAATTCGCTTTTCGATCCGGATTGGCCCGAAGATCAGCAACCGTGCGTAATAGGGCGGCAACCCTCGGGCCGAATCTCGATTGCGAATTCGGACGCGGAAGCTTTCGCCTATACCAACGCCGCGATCGATCAAGCCTACCGGGCGGTGAAAGAAGTCACGCGTTTCCGGCAAGCCCCGGCGAGCTAACGAAAAAGCGCCGCCCGGCTTTCCGCTTGGACATTGATCGTTTTCCGTGGAATGCTACGGCTCGCGCCGGTGTGCCGGCACAACCATGACACTCCTCGATCCACTTTTCACTACTGAACGCATGCGCGAAATCTTCTCGGATCAAACTCGGGTCCAGCGCATGCTGGATTTCGAAGCCGCGCTCTCCCGCGCGCTAGAGAAAACCGGCGTGGCGCCAACGAAATCGGCAGTCGCGGTCGCCCGTCAGTGCCATGCCAAACTTTATTCGCTCTCAGAATTGGCCACAGTGGCAGCCCAAGCCGGAAATGTTGCGATTCCTCTAGTGAAGCAGCTGACAGGTCGGGTCGCCAAGTCCAACAAGGTCGCCGCCGGATACGTGCATCTCGGCGCGACCAGCCAGGACGTGATCGATACCGCCGTCGTTCTGCAATTGCGCGAAGCCATCGACGATACAGACACGAGCTTGCTGCGTTTGTCGAAGCAGCTTGAAAAGCTGGTGATCGCGCATCGCGGGACCGTCCTGGCAGGGCGCACCTGGATGCAGCAGGCTGCTCCGATTACGTTAGGGCTGAAATTCGCCGGATGGCTCGACGCGCATCGATCGCCATCGCGAACGCCTGGCGCAGACGCGCAAGCGGGTCGAAGTCCTGCAATTTGGCGGGGCGGTCGGAACGCTGGCGGCGTTAGGCAAGAGAGGTCCGCGGGTGGCCGCTGCGCTGGCCGGCGAATTGAAATTGGCCTTTCCCGAAATTTCCTGGCACACCCAACGCGACCGCTTTGCCGAACTCGCCACCAACTACGGATTGCTGGTTGGGACGCTCGGCAAAATCGCTCGCGACATTTCGCTAATGGCCCAGACGGAAGTCGCTGAGCTGGCCGAGCCCTCCGTAGCGGGGCGTGGTGGATCTTCTACACTGCCGCAAAAACGAAATCCCGTGGGTTGCAGCGTGATTCTATCGGCGTCAATCCGCGTGCCGGGTCTGGTTTCGACCATGCTCAGCTCAATGGTCCAAGAGCACGAACGTGGACTGGGCGGATGGCAGGCGGAATGGGAGACGCTTCCCGAAATTTGTACGTTGGCGGCGGGCGCGCTGGCGCATCTCGAACAAATTCTTGCGGGCCTGCAGGTCCACGAGAAGACCATGGCTCGGAATCTGCAGGCATCGAATGGCTTGCTGATGGCCGAAGCCGTCTCGACGGCCTTGGCCCGAAAAATGGGAAGAATGGAAGCGCACCAGCTGGTCGAGCAGGCGGCTCACCACGCCATCGAATCGGGAAAATCGTTTCGTGATGTGCTGGCCGAGAACAAGGAAATCTCCAAGTATCTTTCTCGCGACGGATATTGATCGGCTTATTGCGGCCCGGCAACTATACTCGGGAATGCGCAAGCCACAACCGGTCGCGTGGTAAACGCCGAGCAAGAAATCGCGCTCATAACAAAAGGAAGGAACGGGAAATGCCGCATGTAAAGGTCAACGGCGCTTCGCTGCGATACGAATGGGATGGCCCAGCGGACGCGCCGGTCGTTTTGTTGTGCAATTCGCTGGGTACGAATCTGGCCATGTGGGACCCACAAGTTCCAGCGTTCACCCGCGAATTTCGCGTACTGCGCTACGATTCACGCGGCCACGGCCAATCCGAAGTGACGCCGGCCCCGTACACCATCGATGGTCTGGGTCGCGATGTTCTAGGACTTCTCGATGCTCTGCAGATTCGCCGCGTGCTCTTCTGCGGCCTTTCGCTGGGCGGCGTCGTCGCCCAATGGATGGGCGTGCACGCCCGCGACCGCCTGAACGCGATCGTCATCAGCAATTCCGCGGCGAAAATCGGCAACGATGATTTCTGGAACAAGCGCATTGAGAAATTACGCGCCGATGGAATCGCACAGGTCGCTTCCGCCCAGATCGGCCGCTGGTTCACCGAAAAATACACCGCCACTCAACCCGCAGTGATCGAGAAGCTGAAACAAATGTTCGTAGCCACGCCGGTCGATGGCTACATCGCCACCTGCGAAGCCATTCGCGATAACGATCTCCGCGGAGCCATAAATCACATTCAGACTCCCACGCTGGTGCTCGCGGGTGCCAATGACGTAGTGACCCCGCCCACCGACGCAAAATTTATGGCGGTGGGGATTCCGGGCGCGCAATACGCGGAGCTGAACGCTTCCCACCTTTCGAACATCGAAGATGCCGCGGAATTCACCGAGACAGTCCTGCGCTTCTTTTCGCACCAGGAGATTCGCTGATGGACGATCGCGAACGGCACGCACAGGGCATGAAAGTCCGTCGCGAAGTTCTCGGCGCGAAGCACGTCGACAAGGCCGAAGCCACGAAGACGCCCTTCACCGAGCCCTTTCAGGATCTGATCACCCGCTACGCCTGGGGCGAAATCTGGTCGCGTCCGGGCTTGCCTCGTCCGACGCGCAGCCTGATTACGCTGGCGATGATGGTAGCCCTCAACCGAAGCGACGAATTTCGCATGCACGTGCGCGCCGCGCTGAACAATAAAGTCTCGCGCGAAGAAATTCAGGAGACCTTACTGCAGTGCGCGATTTACTGCGGAGTTCCGGCGGCCAACGCCGCCTTTCACATCGCCCAAGAAGTCTTCGCCGAGATTGACGCTGCTTCCTGACGCCGTTTCGCTGTAACATTGAAACCGTCGAAACCTCGCGAACGACGGTAATTCCTGAAATTCGTTTTAATCCTCCGGAGGGATTTGAGTGATGGCGATTGAAAAAGTAGGTGTGGTGGGTTGCGGCCTGATGGGTTCGGGAATCGCTCAGATCGCCGCGCAGGCCGGATGCCAAGTGACCGTCCGCGAAGTAAACGCGGCAGCCCTCGAAAAGGGTCTGGGATCGATCGATAAAAATCTCCAGCGCCTGGTTGACAAGGGAACTCTGCCCGCAGCAGATCGCGATCAAGTGCGCGGCCGGTTGCGTGGCACCACCAACCTCGAAGACCTAAAAGATTGCGACCTGATCATCGAGGCCATCATCGAGCAGCTCCCCGCGAAACGCGAACTCTGGAACGCGCTGGATAAGATCTGTGGCAAGAACACCATCTTCGCCAGCAACACTTCGTCACTCTCCATCACTGAAATGGCCACCTTCACCCTGCGACCCGATCGATTCCTGGGCCTCCATTTTTTCAACCCCGTCCCAATAATGAAGCTGGTTGAAGTGATTCGCACGATAGCCACCGACAAACAGGTTGAAGAAGCCGCCGTCGCTTTTTCGACGCGCGTGGGAAAAACGCCGGTGCGCACCACCGACCGCACTGGCTTCATCGTCAATCGCCTGCTGGTCCCGTTCCTGCTTGACGCCATTCGCGCCCTGGAAGAGGGCGTCGGCTCCATCGAGGACATCGACAATTCGATGAAGCTCGGTTGCGGCCATCCCATGGGCCCTCTGACCCTGCTCGATTTCGTCGGCAACGACACCACCTATTACATCGCCAACATCATGTTCGACGAATTCAAGGAAAAGCGCTTCGCCCCTCCTCCGCTGCTGAAGCGCATGGTCCTGATGGGCTGGAATGGCCGCAAAGCGGGCAAAGGTTTCTACGATTACAGCGACCCAGCCAAACCGAAGCCGATCAGCCTGACCTAACGCAAACCTAAACCCGATTCCCGCGATCGCGCAAAAACCCAATAAAACAGCCCCTTTCCAGGGTTTCTTCGCCGGACTTTGGTACTAGCGAATTGAGAACCCTGGCCCATGGCCAGAAATCGCTCCCCGGCGGTACCTTCCCATCAGCGCAAATTGCTCCACGGTCTGCTTTCGACCGGCGCCGAACGAAGGTCTTCTGGGGGAACGAATGAAGTCTGAGGGAACGCGAAATTTTCTCCGCTCCATACTCCTCGTCGCCGCAGCGACGATCGTGAGCCAACCGGTTCTGGCCCAACAGCCTGTATTCCTTCACCTCGCGCCCAGCGAAAGCGGTCCGGACCCCATCGCCTTCATGCGCCCCCAATTTTTTCGTCACGATTCGGCCGCCAGCCTCTCGGCTCCTCCAACCTCGGCGTTTACTCCAACCCAAATTCGCCATGCCTACGGCTTCGATAAAGTGACGAACCAAGGCGCGGGCCAGACCATCGGAATCGTGGATGCGTACGACGACGCGAACGCCGAAGCAGACCTGGGAGTATTCAGCAAACGCTTCGGTCTCCCGACCTGCACCACCGCCAATGGCTGCTTTCTGAAAACATACGAAACCAGCCGCAAACCAGCCACAAACGCCAACTGGGCCGTCGAAGTTTCCCTCGACGTACAGTGGGCCCACGCCATCGCGCCTCAAGCCAAAATCGTTTTGGTCGAAGCATCGACCAACAATCTCAGCGACCTTCTAGCCAGCGTGGACGTCGCCGTCCGTCACGGCGCCTCCGCCGTTTCGATGAGCTGGACCTCCGGCGAAATTTCCGGAGAACGCAGCCTCGACAATCACTTCGTATCCAGCGGTGTCACGTTCGTCGCTGCGTCGGGCGACACCGGTTCCGGTGTGGCCTATCCCGCCACTTCGCCGGATGTCGTTGCCGTCGGAGGCACCTCCTTGCAGCTCGATGCGACCGGCAACTATTCCTCCGAAACCGCCTGGAGCGGAAGCGGCGGCGGACAAAGCGTCTACGAATACGAACCGCTGATGCAGTCTCAATATCCGATTCCCGACGACTCGCGCGGCATGCGCGGCACGCCGGACGTCGCCTACAACGCAAATCCCGGAACCGGTTACGCGATTTATGATTCGACCGGCATCAGCGGCGCGAGCGGCTGGTTTCAAGTCGGCGGCACCAGCGCCGCGGCTCCGCAATGGGCCGCGCTGGTGGTGATTGCCAATTCGATGCGTGCCACCCTGCGCAAAACAAATCTCAGCAGCGCGAACGGCGCGCTCTACACCTCCGCGAAAGGCCGCGTACCGAATTTCAACGCGGTGAATTCAGGCACCAATGGTTCCTGCGGCCAAATGTGTGACGCCAGCGCCGGTTTCGATTACGTCACCGGCCTCGGCACGCCCCGTGCCGCAGGGTTGATTCAAGCTCTCGTCGCCCGGCCATAAACGCTGTTATGGCCCTCCATTAGCCGCAATTTGTTGTGAGATTTGGAACTGTCGCCCGAGCCCTTCCTTTTGAACCTGCTCCCCTGGTGTATAGTTTTTTAAGGCGCCACTCTGGAAGCCGCCCGTCATCCGCGTCTTTCAAATTGCTCCGCCGACCGCATTCCCAATGAAAAAACCACTGCAGGTAATGAAGTTCGGGGGTACTTCTGTAGGCGACGCGTCCTGCATCGCGCGCGTCTGCGAGATCGTAAAGGACGCTGCCCGCGAAAATTCCGTCACCGTCGTGGTCTCCGCTATGAGTGGCGTAACCAATCGCCTGATCGAAGCCGCCACCCGCGCCGAAGCCGGTGAGCGCGAAAACGCCGCGCTGCTGATCGATAGCCTGCGCAAGCAACATGACTTGGCTCTGAACACCCTGATTCGCGACGCCGCCACCAAAAAGCGCCTGACCCTTCGCATTGAAGAGCTGTTGAATGAAGCCACGCGCCTCTGCGACGGCACCGCCTTGATTCGCGAACTTACGCCTCGCACGCTCGATTCTGTTTCCAGTCTCGGCGAACGTCTCTCCGCCCCACTGGTCGCGGCCGCATTGGAACAAAACGGCGTTGCAACCGAAGCAGTCGAAGCCACCGAATTGATCGTGACCGACGGCTACCACGGCGCAGCCGAACCAGCCATTGAACGCACCCGCGAAAAGTCGGAAGCTCGACTGCGACCGTTGCTCAAGCAGGGAATCGTGCCGGTCGTGACCGGCTTCATCGGCGCCACGCCGGAAGGCGTCCTCACCACGCTGGGCCGCGGCGGCTCCGACTACTCCGCCACAATTCTGGGCGCCGCAATCTCCGCCGACGAAATCATCATCTGGACTGACGTCAACGGAGTCCTCAGCGCCGACCCGCGCCTGGTCCCCGAAGCCCGCACCATTCCCGAAATTTCTTATCGCGAAGCGGCCGAGCTGGCCTATTTCGGCGCAAAAGTCTTGCATCCGAAAACCCTGCGCGCAGTAGTCGCCGCCGAAATTCCGGTATGGATCCGAAACACATTTGAACCCAAAAATCCCGGAACCAAAATCACGGTGCAGGGAAGCGGCACCACGGTCGGAGTCAAAGCTCTCACCGCCATCAAAGACGTTTCGCTGATCGCCGTGGGCGGTCCGGGAATCGTGGGCTTGCCGGATGTGGTCGGCCGGACCTTCTCCACCACCGCCGCCGTCCGCGCCAACGTCCTGCTGATTTCGCAGTCTTCTTCGCAAAATGACATTTGCTTCATCGTCGCTTCGACCGACGCGAAACGTACCGTCGAAGCGCTGCGTCAGCAATTCGCGCAGGATCTGGCGCATCACAAGGTCGAACACGTCACGTTGGATCCGAACATCGCCATCGTCGCGGTGGTCGGCGAAAATATGCGCGGTGCCGTAGGCGTGGCCGGGCGCACCTTCAGCGCGCTCGGCCGTGAAGAGGTGAACATCATCGCCATCGCTCAGGGCTCTTCCGAATCCAACATTTCCTTCGTGGTCGCGAGCCAGCACATGACCAAAGCGCTCGCCGCCGTTCACCGCGAATTCTCTCTCGATATGCGCGGCGCGGCCGAATCCGCCCCCGCGGCAAAATGAGCGTCCCGCAACAATCTGCGCCTCTAACGCCCCAGAAAACACCGGCTCAGAAGTGTATTTCGCCGGATTGCGGAGCCGTGTTCGGTCTGAATGAGCAGGTTTACGTTTGCCGAAAATGCGGCAGCCCGCTCGAAATCGATTGCAGCCTCGAAACGATTTCCGATCCGAAATCGCTCGTCAACCAATGGCAATCGCGCGCAAGTTCCCGCGATGACCGCGACCGCAGCGGAGTATGGCGCTACCGCGAAATTCTCCCGTTCGATTTCAACGCGCCGATTGTCACGCTTTACGAAGGGAACACTCCGCTTTACGACGCTCCCAAATGCGCGAAATATGCCGGCCTCGCTGCACTCGAGCTGAAGCATCAAGGCTGCAATCCAACCGGATCATTCAAAGACACCGGGATGACCGCCGCCGTCACCCAGGGGAAAATTCTCGGTACGCGTGCTTTGGTCTGTGCCAGCACCGGCAATACCGCTGCCAGCCTGGCAGCTTACGCAGCACGCGCAAATGTCCGCTGCGTGGTGCTGCTGCCCGAAGGCCAGGTCAGTCCGGCGAAATTGGCGCAAAGCATGGATTACGGCGCCACCATTCTCGAAGTCGCCGGCAATTTCGACGACTGCATGCGCCTCACCCAGGAACTTTCCGACGTTCACTGGATTTACATCGCTAATTCCATCAACCCGTTTCGCATCGAAGGCCAAAAAACCGTCGCCTACGAACTAATGATGCAGCGCGACTGGCAGGTTCCGGATCACGTGGTCGTCCCCGGCGGGAACATGGGCAACAGCTCCGCGCTCGGCAAGGGCTTCGACGAGATGAAGCGCATGGGACTGATCACCCGCGTGCCGAAACTCAGCATCATTCAGGCGAACGGCGCGGCGCCGCTGGCGCAGCTTTTTTCCAAATTGGAGAAAACCGCAGCAAAGCCAGGCTCGCCGCCGTCTGAAATCGAAATCATTGCCAACCCGCGGACTTTGGCGACAGCCATCAAAATCGGCGCTCCCGTTTCCTGGAAGAAAGCCCTGCGCGCGGTGCTCCAATCGGGCGGTAGCATTATTTCGGTGAGCGAATCGGAACTCGCCGATGCTAAAGCAGTGATCGGACGCGAAGGCATCGGATGCGAACCAGCCTCCGCCGCAACCGTCGCCGGGATAAAAAAGCTCGTAGCAACCGGCGCAATCAACAGGAACGATTCCGTCGTCGCGGTTCTTACCGGCCATGTGTTGAAGGACCCAGACTACGTCAGCCGATACCATCGCGGGAGCCTGAGCCTGCCACGCGACACAAATTCCGGCCACGCAGGGGAAGCACCCGAACCAATCACCGGCTCGTTCTCCAACGAACCAATTCGCGTGGCCGCAACCAAAGAGGCAATCGTAAAAATTTTGCAGCGCCATTGAACTCAGCCGTTCG
This sequence comes from uncultured Acidobacteriota bacterium, assembly GCA_963847695.1. GTDB lineage: Bacteria > Acidobacteriota > Terriglobia > Acidiferrales > UBA7541 > Palsa-295. The sequence continues at coordinate 81,402 of CAWKAX010000026.1, forward strand.
CGCCCATCACAAAAATCATGGCACTAGCACATCGCGCGTCATTTGAAGTCACCGTCCCGGCCTCGACCGCCAATCTCGGTCCGGGATTCGACTGTCTCGGGCTGGCCCTCGATCTTCATCTCACCGCGCGCGCGACGGTTCTCGGCCCCGAAACTCTGCACAGTTCCGCGCGGACCCGCGGCGTTGCCGGCAGCGCTAACCTGCCTTCGAACCCCCACGAAAATCTGATCCTGCGCGCAATGGCTCACGCCACGAAACGCGAAGGCCTGACTCTTCCGCCAGTGCGGCTCGCCGTAAAAAATGAAATCCCCATCGCCGGTGGGCTGGGCAGCAGCGCCGCCGCGATCGTAGCCGGCATCGCCCTCGGCTATGCCGTCGCCGAAAAAATTTTTACCGAAGATGCCGCGCTGCGTTGCGCCGCTGAACTCGAAAGCCACGTCGATAATGTCGGCGCCGCGCTGCTCGGGCAGTTGGTCGTCTCGCTGGTGCGCGTCGACGGCAGCGTGGTCGCGTTACGCAAGAAATGGCCGGCCGAAATTCGAATCGTGGCCGTCACTCCGGAAATTTCCCTGAAGACGGACTCGTCGCGTGCGGCGCTGCCGAAATCCGTCCCACATGCAGACGCGGTATTCAACGAGCAGCGTTCGGCGCTCTTCATCGCCGCCTTGGATGCGGGACGATACGATCTGCTGGCAGACGCGATGCAAGATCGTCTGCATCAACCTTTCCGCGAAAGCCTTATTCCAGGTCTAGCTGAAATTCTCGCCGCTCCACGAACTCCTGGAATGCTCGCGACAGCGCTCAGCGGTTCCGGCCCGACGGTCATCGCGCTGGCCACCGAGCACTTCGACGAAATCGGCACAACCATCGCGGCACGATTTCAGCAAAAAGGTTTGAAAGCCACGGTTCGTAATCTGGCCGCAGCTCCGCACGGAATGCGCCTCACCCAAAGAGTCAAATCAGACTAGTAGTTTTTCCGCGAAGAAATTAAAGAAGAAATTAGCGTAGCTTGCTCCACAGCAGAATCCCCGCCAGCCCCGCGCCAAGCATCAGCAAACCCGAAGGTTCCGGCGCCGGAACCGGAGGCGTTCCCGGCGGCGTGCCCGAAGGCCCTCCTCCTGGTGGCGTGCCTGAAGGTCCTCCTGGCGAGCCAGGCGAAGTCGGAGTTCCCGGCGTTGAGCTGCCGCCCAACCCCACCGGAATATAAGGCGGAAGAGGCAGAAAAATTCCGCCCGTCGGCCCTGCGACAGTTGCCGGAACCGGCGGAACAGATGCAACTTCCGTCAGAGGGGCGGGAGTAACCGGCAATTCAACTGGCGCGGCGATCGTGGCGAGAGGCATTTCGCCCGGCGGCAATTCCATCGCCTCGGGCGCGACTTCGGCTTTGGCAACCGGAGCGACCGGGACCGCCGAAAGACGGTTTCCGCAGCGTGTTCGCGCCATGCGCGATCCGTCGCTGAGAATCGTTTCGCCCGCCGGAATTGTGAGCGCCTTCTTGGTCCAGAAAATTTGGTTGCCGATGCGGTAGGAAACGTAGAAAGCCTGCGGCGCTTTCAGCCGCTCGACCCGCGTGCTGGCCACCGCAAAATCCGCGTAGTGCGCCCGCACCGTCGGATCGTTGGCGATGGCGTTGCGAAGTTCGACGGCGCTGCTGGCTCCGCCGGGAATCACGGAATAAGGATAGAAATTCGGCTTAGAAGAAGAGGAATCGCCATTGCTCGATTCGGATTGAAATGACGGCGTTTCGAGCGCGAAGGACCATGCCTGTGCGCTCGACGCGATCGAGTGGGATGCGGGCTGAACCTGCGCCGGCCAGACCAGCGAAGACACCCCCACGGCCTCGACCAGCAGAAGTGCTATCGCTGCCAGGCGGCCGCGATCCAACCCTGCGGCCAAACTCCCCCAAGAAAACCTAACCTTCCCCATTGCCCCTTTACTTGCTGGCGAACCCCTTCGCCAGCCCCTGCCCCACGGGTGCTATCGCACGAGGTGTGCCAAAAGAACACGCTTTGGCAAATCACCCTGAGCAGCGACGAATCGCGCTGCAAGTTGATGAAATGAAAACAATTCGCTCCGGGGGGATCGTTTTCGAGGGAACTGAAGCAACGGGTGGCAGCGAGGCGACGCGGGAATTAGTTTTCCAGCAAGTGGTACTGTCGTTCTAGCCCGACCTTGGAGGGAACGGCAAAAACCGTATTTATACCGACTTGCAGCGCGCGAAGACGGTAGACCTACTCTTTTTTGAATTTCACTTAAATGCGAGCTGTGTTTCCCTGCGCCCCGCCTGGGCTTCCGGCTTGCACCTTGCTGGTCTTCCACACCGCGAAACCCAAGCCCACGAAAGGCCCGAGCAGAACTACCAGAAAAGCCACGAGGAATAGCACAAGAAACGAGAGAACGATCACGATTGCTGGCATCGAACGTTCCTTAACTTCGTAAGTACGAGCTCCGTTGAGGTCCGGAGCCTTTGGAATTTCTTGAATCTGGCCTTATCGAATTGAACCCTGAATAGCACCGAAAGTTGCGGCTTGTTTCAGCGCGGGACTTCCTTACTCAACTATATGACGCTCACCGTGGACCAAGGGTTTCTAACTATTTTCGGCCAATTTGGCTGGTGATCGCACGAACCTCCGGCGGACGCCCAGGCTGCGATATACTTCCCATCAGAATTTTAGTTGAATCCGCAAAGCTGCCGCAGCCGTCTATTCTATGAACCGAAGTTCTGCATAAAACACCCTTACGAACGCACCACTCTTCCTCATGCGAAGTGCGAGTTTCGTAGGCCAAGTAATTCCGGGAGCATTTATCGATGTGGATTGTAAGACTAGCGCTCAATCGGCCTTATACCTTCGTGGTCATGTCGATTCTGCTGCTGATTCTTGGGCCAGTTTCCATTCTTCGTACCCCAACTGATATTTTTCCCAACATCGATATTCCGGTGATCAGCGTCATCTGGAATTACACCGGTCTTTCTCCCGAAGAAATGTCGAACCGCATCATTTTTCAGTACGAGCGCGTGCTGACCACCACGGTTAACGACATCGAGCACACCGAATCGCAATCCTTGAACGGCATCGGCATCGTCAAAATTTTCTTCCACCCCGGCGTGCAGATTGGAAACGCCGTCGCCCAGGTCACCGCTATCTCGCAGACGCTGCTGCGCACTTTGCCGGCCGGCACCACTCCGCCTCTGGTCATTCAGTACAACGCGTCCAGCGTTCCAATTTTGCAATTGGCACTCTCCGGACAGGGACTCTCCGAAACGCAATTGGGAGACATCGGCCTGAACTTTGTCCGTACCGGCCTGGTCAGCGTTCCGGGCGCCGCCATTCCGTATCCCTACGGAGGCAAGCAGCGCCAGGTTCAGGTCGACCTCGACACCAACGCACTGCAGGCGAAAGGCCTTTCACCCTTGGACGTGGTGAATGCGATCGGCGTGCAGAACCTCATTCTTCCCGCCGGCACCGCAAAAATCGGCAACTACGAATATCAAGTGGATATGAACGGCGCTCCGGCCACGGTTGCGGAACTGAACGATCTGCCGATTAAGGACGTCGGCACCACTACCATATACATCCACGATGTAGCCAATGTCCGCGACGGTTTCCCGCCGCAAACCAACATCGTCCGCGTCAACGGCCAGCGATCTTCGTTGATGACTATTCTCAAGGCCGGCGACGTTTCGACTCTGGACATTATTTCTAGCGTCAAAGGACTGTTGCCGACCATTAAAGCCGGCTTGCCGCCTGCATTGAAAATAGATCCACTGTCCGACCAGTCGATTTTCGTGAAGGCCTCGATCGAAGGCGTCATTCGCGAAGGTCTGATCGCCGCCTGCTTGACCGGCTTCATGATCCTGGTCTTTCTCGGCAGTTGGCGCAGCACGCTAATCATCGCCGTCTCCATCCCGCTCTCGATTCTCACTTCGATCATCGTCATGAGCGCACTGGGCGAAACCATCAACATCATGACTCTCGGCGGCCTCGCCCTCGCCGTCGGCATCCTGGTTGACGACGCCACCGTTGAAATCGAAAACATCAACCGCAACATCGATCAGGGCAAGGAAATCGTTCAGGCCATTCTGGACGGCGCCTCGCAGATCGCCGTCCCGGCGCTGGTTTCCACTCTCGCGATTTGCATCGTGTTCGTACCTATGTTTTTCCTGAGTGGCGTCGCCCGCTACCTCTTCGTTCCGTTGGCCGAAGCGGTTTCCTTCGCCATGCTCGCTTCCTATTTGCTCTCACGAACGATCGTTCCCACCATGGCTCGCTATTTGCTCGCCGATAAAACCATGGAGGAGGAAGAAGCCGCCGAAACGAAACCGCACATCTTCGCCCGCATGCAGCAGAAGTTCGAACACGGCTTTGAAAAACTTCGCGATCGCTATCACGGCGTTCTGGAAGTCTGCATTCGTCACAATCGGCTCTTCGCCATTTGTTTTCTCGGCGTCTGCGTTCTGTCGTTCGCGTTGCTTCCTTTGCTCGGGCAGGATTTCTTCCCAGCCGTCGATACCGGCGAATTCAAGCTGCACATGCGCGCCCCCACCGGCACCCGTATTGAGGAAACCGCCGCGCTCTGCGATCACGTGGAAGACGCCATGCGCCAGGAAATTCCACAGAGAGAGCTCAAATCAATCATCGACAACATTGGCTTGCCCTACAGCGGTATCAATCTTTCTTACAGCAACTCCGCCCCGGTCGGCCCCGGCGACGCCGACATCCTCGTAGCCTTGACCAAAGACCATCGCCCGACGGCGGAATACCAGCACGACCTGCGCCTGAAGCTCAACCGTGAGTTCCCGGGCGTAACTTTCTATTTCCTGCCCGCCGACATCGTCAGCCAGATCTTGAATTTCGGCTTGCCCGCTCCCATCGACGTTCAAGTCGTCGGCCGCGACCTGCAGGGCAACCGCGACTTCGCCAACAAGCTGTTGAACAAGCTGAAGTTCGTTCCCGGCATCGTCGATCTGCGAATTCAGCAGACCTTCGACCAGCCCAAGCTGCACATTGAAGTCGATCGCACTAAGGCCCAGCAGATCGGCTACACCGCGCGTGACGTCGCCCAGAACGTACTCATCTCGCTGAGCGGCAGCTTCCAGACCGCGCCGACCTACTGGCTCGATACCAAAACCGGCGTCAGCTACAACATCGCCGCCCAAACTCCGCAGTACCGCGTCGATTCGCTGCAAGACCTCGAAAATATTCCGGTCACCGGCTCGGGAACCAAGACGAACTCGATCATGGCCAGCGTCGCTTCCTTCAGCCGCGGCTCGGAGGCCTCAGTCGTCTCCCACTACGACATTAAACCGGTCATCGATATTTTTGGCGCGGTGCAGGGCCGCGATTTGGGTGGCCTGGCGCGCGATATCACTCCCATCATTAATGACAGCAAGAAGGAATTGCCGCGCGGTTCGCAACTCATCGTGCGCGGGCAAATTCTCACCATGAATTCTTCGTTCTCCGGCCTGTTGTGGGGCTTGGCGTTTTCCATCGTGCTGGTGTACTTGCTCATCGTCGTCAATTTCCAATCCTGGCTCGACCCGTTCATCATCTTGATGGCTTTGCCGGGCGCGTTAGCCGGCATCGTCTGGTTCCTGTTCATCACCCACACCACCGTGAGCGTCCCGGCGCTCACCGGCGCCATCATGTGCATGGGCGTGGCTACCGCGAACAGCATCCTGGTAGTCAGCTTCTCGAAAGAGCGCCTCGAAGAAGGAAAGACCGCGACCGAAGCCGCTCTCGAATCCGGTTTCACCCGCTTCCGTCCGGTGTTGATGACCGCGCTGGCCATGATCATCGGCATGTTGCCGATGGCTACTGGCTTCGGCGAAGGCGGCGAGCAGAACGCGCCGCTCGGCCGCGCCGTCATCGGCGGCTTGAGTTTCGCCACTTTCGCCACTCTGTTTTTTGTTCCGGTGGTGTTCAGCCTGATTCACGGCGCACGAGAAAAATCGAAAACTGCTGAGGCCAGCTAACACCGGCCCAATCGCAAAATTAGAGAAGTCTCCCAGTACGGAGGCATGAGGTAGCAATGACTGAATCGACTCAGAACCAACCAGCTCACTCCGGCCGCCAACGGCCGGAAGGCACGCCACCCCCGCAGAAGTCCGGGCGCGGCTTTTTGTTTCTCATCGTGGCCATCATCGTCGTAGTTGTGGTGGTTGTCGCCGGCGTGGTCCCGCGCATGCGTGCCAAAACCGCGCTAAAAGAAGAAACCGATAAATCCGCCGTACCCTCGGTGGACGTGATCCAGCCCAAGCAGGGGGCGCCTCACCAGGAAATCATCCTGCCCGGAAATATTCAGGCCTTCACCGACGCGCCGATCTACGCCCGCACCAACGGCTATTTGAAAAAGTGGTACGTCGATATCGGCGCCCGCGTGAAAGCCGGACAGCTTCTCGCCGAAATCGATACGCCCGAAGTCGACCAGCAATTGCAGTCGGCCCGCGCCGATTTGGATACCGCGAAGGCCAACAGCAACCTCTCGCAGATCACTTCTAAGCGCTACGAAGATCTGAAGAACACCGATTCCGTCTCCAAGCAGGACGTGGACAATGCCAACGGCGATTACGCCGCCAAAAAAGCCACCGAGAACTCCTCCGCGGCCAACGTCAAGCGCCTGGAAGACACCAAAGGTTTCCAGAATATCTACGCGCCTTTCGACGGCGTCATCACCGCCCGCGATACCGACATCGGCCAGTTGATCGCCTCCGGTTCGGCTGCCACTCAGAAGGAGTTGTTTCACATCGCGGCCATTCGCACCCTCCGCGTCTTCATCAATGTGCCGCAGCAATATTCCATCGCCGCCAAGCCCGGCCTTACCGCGGACCTCACTCTCGGCGAATATCCCGGGCGTCGTTTCCAGGGAACGCTGGTGCGTACTTCAAATTCAATCGACCTGGCCTCGCGCACCTTGCTGGTCGAAGTCGACGTCAATAATTCCACCGGCGAGCTTCTCCCCGGCGCTTACACCGAAGTACACTTGAAACTTCCCAACGACGTGCCTACTTATATTCTTCCGGTCAGCTCCCTGATTTTCCGTTCACAAGGCCTGCAGGTCGCCACCGTCGATTCCCAAAATCAAACCAAGCTGGTAGCCATTACCCTCGGACGTGACTTCGGCTCCGAAGTCGAAGTCCTCTCCGGCATCGACGCGAACAGTCGTGTGATTACCAACCCGCCCGACTCAGTCATCGACGGCGAAAAAGTGAATCCGACCCAGCCGAAAAATGGCCAACAGAATGCCCAGCAGCAAGCGGACCAGTCTCACAAGCAAACCCAAGGAGGGCCCAGCAGTGAATCGCGCCCTTCGCAGTAGCATGAAACAGAAAACCTCCGCGACCCATTCGCCGGTGTCGCGCATGCTCGTGCTCGCCTCCTGCGTCGTCATTATGGCCGCCGGCTGCACCGTGGGCCCCAACTACGTCAAGCCCAAGGCCGACGTGCCGACAGCGTTCGTCGAAACTCCGGGAAATTGGAAGCAGGCCGAGCCGAGCGACGCCATCGCTAAAGGGAAGTGGTGGGAGATTTATCAAGATACTCAGCTCAACGATCTCGAAGCCCAGGTCGACGTCTCCAACCAGTCGTTGAAAGCAGCCCAGGCTCAATTCGCCGAAGCCCGCGCGGTGCTAAAGGTCACCCGCTCCCTGAAATATCCGACCGTCGGCGTCGGCCCCTCGGCCGCGCACGATCGAGTTTCCGCCAATCGTCCGCTGTTTAATTCGCAGACCCTCAAGCAGGATTACAACGATTTCGTTTTGCCGGTGGACGTTTCCTACGAAGTCGATCTGTGGGGCCGAGTCCGTCGCCTGGTCGAATCCAGTCGCTCCGGAGCGCAGGCCAGCGCCGCCGATCTCGCCAACGTCAGCCTCAGCCTGCACGCCGAACTGGCCACTGATTATTTTCAGTTGCGTGGTCTCGACGCCGAGAAACAGCTGCTCGACGTAACCGTGCAATCCTACGAAAAAGCTTTGCAGCTGACCCAGAACCGTTTTCTGGGCGGCCTCACCTCCGCTGTCGATGTCGCCCAGGCCCAAACCATTCTCGAAACCACCCGCGCCCAGGCCGTCGATGTCGGCGTGCAACGCTCCGCCTACCAGCACGCCATCGCCGTTCTAATCGGCAAGCCCGCGTCCGTATTCGAGCTTCCAGCCTTGCCGCTCGATGCGCAACCGCCAGCCATCCCCACCGGTATGCCTTCCGATCTGCTCGAACGCCGCCCGGATATTTCCGCCGCCGAGCGCCGCGTGCAGGAACAAAATGCCCAGATCGGCGTGGCCAAAGCCGCCTACTACCCGCTGATCACGCTCAGTGGCTCCGGCGGTTTTGAAAGCACCGTTTTCACCACGCTGATTCAAGGTCCATCCGGCCTCTACGCCCTAGGCGGACAAGCCGCGCAAACTCTTTTCGACGGCGGCAAGCGTAAAGGAAATTTGGAGCAGGCTCAGGCGACCTACGAACAATCCGTCGACCAATATCGAGCCACCATCCTGGTAGCGTTCCAGGAAGTCGAAGACAATCTCGCCGCTCTGCGCATCCTGGAAGACGAAGCGAACACTCAAGCTCGCGCGGTTTCTGCCGCCGAACACTCGCTATCGCTTTCACAAACCCGTTATCGCGGCGGCGTCACGAATTATCTCGAAGTCACTACCGCGGAAAGCGCTGCCCTCTCCGACGAAGTGACCGCCGTGAATCTGCTCACCCGCCGCATGGCCGCCAGCGTGCTGCTGATCAAAGCCCTCGGCGGCGGCTGGACCGTCACCCAAATTCCTCACGTCTAGGGGCGCGAATTGGCGCAACGCAAATTCACTCGTCCACGGCCCTGCGTCCGGGCGCTGGCCTACTCTCCGCGCCTGTGGTAAAGATGTGCGTTCACGACCCAGCGAATTCGCATCATAATCTGGGTCCGGAGAGAATTTGACTCGCCGTAAACTCAAAAGCCTGACCGTTACTCTGCGTGACGTGGCCCTCGAAAGCGGCGTGTCTCCCGCCACTGTCTCCATCGTCTTGAACAATGCGCCGCTCTCGCGCTACATCCCGCCTTCCACCAAAGACCGCATCGAAAAAGCCGCTAAGAAACTTTCCTACCGCCCCAAAGTCGTTTCACGTTACCTCAGCGCCAAGCGCAATCGAACCGTCGGTGTAATGGTCTTCGACATCACCGACCCGTTCTGCACCCTGATTCTCCGCGGCATCGAAAATTCTCTGTACCAAGCCTCCTACTTGCCGATCCTCACCGACGTGCACAATCAACGCGGCCGCTTTGAACGCTATCTGGAAATGTTGCTTGCGCGTCCCGTCGAAGGTTTGATCTTCGTCGCCAACTGGCTCTTCGTCGACATCGACCTGATCGCCGACCTGGAAAAAAGAAATATTCCCGCGGTCATGATCGGCCGCGCCCTCGGTTCCGGCGCCATCAGCTCCGTGATGGTTGATAACGAAGCCGGCGCCCATCTGGCCATCGAACATCTCTATTCCCTGGGACATCGCAAAATCGCCTTCATTCGCGGGCCCAAAATGCTCTCCGATAGCTCGCCTCGCTGGCGTGGAGTGCGCTCCTTCGCTCGTTCCGTGGGACTCGAAATCGATCCCACGCTAATTCTGGATCTCCCTGATTCGCTCGATATCAATTCCGGCTACGAAGGCGGTTTCCGTCTGACCGACGAACTGCTGAAGCACAAAAAAAAGTTCACCGCGATCATGGCCTTCGACGACATGACTGCTTTCGGCGCCATCCGCGCCCTGGCGCGCGCCGGAATAAAAGTTCCTGAGGATTGCTCGGTAATTGGTTTCGACGATGTCATTCCGGCAGGACTCTCCGTGCCGTCCGTGACCACCGTTCGCCAGCCCATGGAAGCACTTGGTAATGCGGCCGTCGGAATCGTCATGGAAAGCATCAATGCCGGCATCGAAGAGCGCGAATCATTGGCCGTTCATCGCCTGCTGGCCCCGGAACTGGTCGTCCGCGAATCGACCCGCGCGATTTGAACCTCCCCAGGTTCATTCGTGCTTTTCGGCTTGACATGGCCGCCCGGGCGTAAATAATACCGAGGTTTAATAAAGTTTAATAAAAGACCGTCTTGCAGCTAGCTCAATCACTTTTTCTGCGTTTCGATCTCCAGGAAGGAGGGTTCTCAACCATGTGGATCAAATCTATCAGGCTCGCCCTGGTTGCTCTCACGCTGGCCCTGATGCCTCTGGCTCTTCGTGCCGCTGATGAAAATCAAAGTCAGAGAGTCCCGCTGCATGCTGGATGGGCGCTCGAATCCGGCTGCAAAGTCTCCGCAGGCGGCGAAGAACTCTCCAAGCCCGGCTTCAAAACCGATGGCTGGCACTCCACCGACGTACCCTCCACCGTAGTCGCGGCCTTAGTCGCCGACAAAACCTACCCCGATCCGTACTACGCTAAGAACCTCCGCGACATTCCCGGCACCACCTATCCCATCGGCAAGAATTTTTCGCTGCTCTCCATGTCTAAAGACAGCCCGTTCCGTTGTTCTTGGTGGTATCGCACCGAATTTGCGCTCGCTCCCAATTTCGAAGGCCGCCACGTCTGGCTCTATTTTGGCGGAATCAACAATCGCGCCAACATCTGGCTGAATGGCCATCAAATCGCCGGATCCAAAGATGTCGCCGGCGCCTACCAAACTTACGAATACGACGTCTCGCCCTACGTCAATCGCGGCGGCCCAAACGTTCTGGCGGTCGAAACCATCGCCCAAACCGAAAAAGATCTCGGTATCAATTGGGTCGATTGGAATCCCGCGCCTCCTGACAAAGACATGGGCCTCTGGCGCGAAGTGTATTTGCAGGACAGCGGCTCGGTCGCCATCCGTTACCCGCAGGTCGTCACTCATTTTCCTTCGGCCGCGCTCGACCAAGCCAATCTCACCGTCGAAGCCGAACTGCACAACGCTTCTGACGCGCAGATCACCGGAGTTCTCGACGGCCGCATCGGCGAAATCAAATTTAATCAGACCTACACCCTGAAACCGCACGAAGTTAGAACCGTGCGCTTCACTTCCGAAGAGTTTCCTCAACTGCAGGTGAAGAATCCGAGAATCTGGTGGCCCTACCATATGGGCGACCAGAATCTGCAGGAACTGGCCCTGCGATTCAAAGTGGGCAACGAAGAATCCGATGCGCAGAAACTCACCTTCGGCATCCGCGAGGTCACTTCCGAGCTAAACGCAACCGGCGCGCGCCAGTTCTACATCAACGGCAAAAAAATCCTGATCCGCGGCGGCGGCTGGTCGCCGGACATGCTTCTGCGCCAGGACATGAACCGCCTGCTTACCGAATTCAGCTACGTGCGCGACATGAATCTCAATACCATCCGCCTCGAAGGCAAACTCGAAACCGACAATTTCTACAATCTCGCCGACCAGCAAGGCGTGCTGATCATGGCCGGCTGGTGCTGCTGCGACCACTGGGAACTCTGGAAAGACTGGAAGCCCGGCGATCTCGAAATCGCCACCGCTTCGCTACGCTCGCAAATCCTCCGCATGCGCAGCCATCCGAGCATGTTGATGTGGCTCAACGGCAGCGACATGCCTCCGCCGCCCAACGTCGAAACCGCCTACATCAAAGTCTTGAAGGACAACGACTGGCCGAATCCGTTCATCTCTTCGGCTTCTCAAGCGCCCACCACCGTCAGCGGAAAATCCGGTGTGAAAATGACTGGCCCCTACGACTACGTCCCGCCCGGATACTGGATGATCGATACCAGCAAATACGGCGGCGCGTTCGGATTCAATACCGAAACCGGCCCAGGACCGGCCGTGCCGGTCGAAAGCTGCCTGCGCAGATTTCTTCCCGCGGATCATCTGTGGCCGCAGGACGCCGTCTGGAATTTCCACGCCGGCTCCGAAGGTTTCAAAGACCTCAGTCATTTCAATTCCGCGATGGACGCCATCTACGGCTCGCCGAAAAATCTCGACGACTACGAACTAAAATCGCAAGCCATGGCCTACGACGGCGAACGCGCCATGTTCGAAGCCTACTCCCGCAACAAATACACTACCGCCACCGGCGTAATTCAGTGGATGCTCAATAACGCTTGGCCCTCCACCATCTGGCACCTCTTCGATTACTACCTGCAGCCCGCCGGCGGTTACTTCGGCGCCAAAAAGGCCTGCGAACCCGTCCACGTCCTCTATTCTTACGACGACAACAGCATCGCCGTGGTCAACAGCCTGTACGAAAAATTCGACGGAATCACCCTGACCGCCAAACTCTACGACGCCGGCATGCACGAAAGATTTTCAAAGCAAATGCAGCTAGACGTCGATGCCGACGGGGTGAAAAAAGCATTCACGCTCCCGACTGAAGCGTTCGCTCCCTCCGCCCCCGCCTACTTCGTCAATCTCGAACTAAAATCGAGCGACGGAAAAATCGTCAGCACCAATTTCTATTGGCTCTCCTCCAAGAAAAACACTTACGAATGGAATAAGACGACGTACCGTTTCACTCCGGTTTCCTCGTACGAAGATCTAAGCGCCTTGCAGTCTCTGCCTCAGGCGGCAATAGAAACCGTAGGAAGCATTCAACCCGACCCCGATGGCGCCGCCATCGCACACGTCCAGATCAAAAATCCCAGCGATCATCTGGCCTTCCAGATTCGTCTCGGCATCCACAAAACCGGCCAGACCGACGAAATTCTTCCAGTCCTCTGGGAAGACAACTACATCGAACTCCTGCCCGGCGAAACGCGCGAGCTGACCGCTCGCTATCCCGCCGGCACCGCTGTGTCTAGCGGCGTCGATCTCACCGTCTCCGGCTGGAACGTTCCGTCCGCTACGATTCACCTGAAAGAGGGTCGTGGCACGCCTATACCACCCGGCGTCCAAGGACACTGATCGCCGTGGACTCTTCCAAAACGCCCGTAACCAAATTTCCGAACGCGATGCTCAGTGAAATCTACGAGCAGCCCCGCGCCATTCGCGAAACCATCCGCCAAAACGTCGACGGCGACATCATCTTCGGCAAATCGCTGCAGCCCATCGAAAACGCCCTCTTCGCCTTCAAAAAAATAATCATCGCCGCCAGCGGTTCCAGCCGTCACGCTGGCCTGGCCGGCGAAATCATGATGGAAGATCTGGCCGGTATCGCCGTCGACGTCGAATACGCCAGCGAATATTGCTACCGCTCCACCCACGCCGGAGCCGACCCGATCGTCGTAGTCATCACCCAATCCGGAGAAACCGCCGATACCACCGCCGCCCAGCGCGAAGCCCTTAACCGCGGCGCGAAAACCGTAGCCATCTCAAACGTCGCCGATTCCACCATTTCCCGCGAAGCCAGCGCCAAGCTCCACACCTGCGCCGGCCTCGAGAAAGCCGTTCCGGCCACCAAAAGTTTCACCACCCAACTCACGATCCTATATCTGTTGTCGCTCTTTCTCGCGCGCAAACGCGGCCGCCTCACTTCCGAAACCACGCGCGCCCACCTGAACGATCTAGATTCCATTCCCACCGCCATCGAATCCTCCCTCGAAATGTGGGATTCCCGCGCCGTCCAATGCGCTCGCGCATTCAAGAATGCCCGAGCCTTCCTTTTCCTCGGCCGCGGCGTCCACTACGCCATCGCCCGCGAAGGCGCCCTCAAGCTCAAGGAAATTTCCTACGTCCAGGCCGAAGGAATGCCCGCCGGCGAACTTCGTCACGGCCCCACCGCCCTAGTCGACGAAAATCTTCCGATCCTCGTCCTAGCCACCCGCGACATTTCCGATCCAGATTCCATGCTGCGCTATCACAAAACTCTCGCCGTGATCGACCACATCAAAACCACCGGCGGCAAAACCATCGCCATCGCCACCGAAGGCGATCAAGACATCGCCCAAATAGCCAGCCACGTAATCTTCGTCCCGCCCGCTACCGAACTCCTCCTACCCATCTTGGAGGTCGTCCCGCTCCAGCTTTTCGCGTATCATTTCGCCATCTTGAACGGCCACAACGTCGACTCCCCGCGAAATCTAACGAAGGCCGTCGTCACCGAATGAGCAGTGCGAGCACGCAGCCATCCGGAAATCCAGTACAACTGCGCCGCGTTCTCGGTCTCTTCGACCTGATCATCATCGGCATCGTCATCATTCAACCCATCGCGCCCATGGGCATTTACGGCGTCATCAGCAATGACGCGCGCGGCCACGTGGTCACTACCATCCTCATCGCCATGGTCGCCATGCTTTTCACCGCCATCAGCTACGGCAAAATGGCCCGCGCCTATCCTTCCGCCGGCTCGGCCTACACCTACGTCGGCCAGGAATTGAAACCCGCCCTCGGCTACATCACCGGCTGGGCCATCGTGATGGATTACATCCTCAACCCGCTGATCTGCACCATCATCTGCAGCCAGCTGACCCAAAACATTCTTCCGTTCCTGCCGTATTGGACGCTCGTAATTTTCTATGCCGGCGCGTTCACGGCTCTCAACATCCGCGGCATCAAAACTTCCGCTCGCATCAATGAGGTGATGGCCGCCGGCATGAGCATCGTCGTCGTAATCTTCTTCGTCTTCGTGGTCCGCTTCCTCTGGAACATGCACGAATACGGCCCGGGATTTTTCACTCATCCGTTTTACAATCCCGCCACCTTCAGTTTTAAGAGCGTCTTCCACGGCACCTCGGTCGCGGTACTCACCTACATCGGCTTTGACGCCATCTCCACCTTCTCCGAAGAAGTCGAAAATCCGCGCCGCAATATCATGCTCGCCACCGTCCTGGTCTGCCTCATCACCGGAGTGCTCGCCTCGCTCGAAGTCTACGCCGCGCAACTCGTCTGGCAGGATCGCCCGTTCGACGCCGATAAAATTACTTCCGCCTTTCCGCTCGTCGCCCAAACCGCCGGCGGCTACTTTTTATTTCAGCTCATCAATTTCACGATCTTGATCGCCAATATCGGCTCGGGCCTGGGCTCTCAACTCGGCGCCGCGCGCCTGCTCTACGGCATGGGCCGCAGCGACGGGATCCCCAAAAAATTCTTCGGCGCCATCGATCCCACAAGCCGTGTCCCGCGCAACAACGTCATCTTTGTTGGCGTCATCGCGCTGGTCGGCTCGTTCATCATCACCTACGACCAAGGCGCCGACCTGCTCAATTTCGGCGCGCTACTGGCTTTCATGGGGGTCAACATCGCTGCGCTGGTCCGCTATTACATCCGGGCCGAAAAACGCAACATCCTCAATCTTCTTTCGCCTCTACTCGGCTTCCTGATCTGCGGCTTCATTTGGGTCCATCTCAGCGGTCCTGCCCTCAAACTCGGCGCCGTCTGGATGATCATCGGCATCACCTACGGAGCCATCCGCACCCGCGGTTTCAAAGCCGAATTAGTAAATTTTGATATTCCCTCCGACGAGTCCTAGCCCCCGCCAAAATTGTCCCCGTGCCGCCTAGCGACCTGCCAGGATGCCTAGCAACATCCAACCTAAACTTTTTCCCACCGAATGACGATTGTTCCAAAGAGTGAGAGTGTCGCTCCCTCGCTGCGTCTCTCGCCGGTCCGCCACTATGAGCCTCAGGATCTTCAAAATTCTCTTCATCATTGCCGATCCTCAGGCGGAGACCGATGTCCGCCAGAAGCTCGCGGAGGTCCGCTCGGCGAAGTTTAGCGTTGCTACCGCCAACAGCCTTGCTGACGCCTTCCTGCTGCTTAATCAAGACCCTTTCGATGTGTTCCTGGTGAATCCCGCGGTTCCGGATTATCAGGGCATCGACAGCCTTCGTCGGCTGATTCTGGCCGCTTCGGAGGCGCCCGTTATCGTGGTCAGCAGCTTCTACGACGAAGCCCAAGCTCTCGAGGCCGTTCGCGCCGGCGCTGAAGACTACACGGTGGGAAGCCGAATGAATTCGGCGGCCTTTGAACGGGTCATTCTTTATTCGATCGAACGGCGACTGGCGCACCAACGAATCGCCCTGCAATTTTCGGTTTCGCGTGTACTCGCCGAAGCTGGCACAGTTCGTCATGCCGCCGACGGGATTCTGGCGACAGTCTGCGAATTTGCAAAATTCGACCGCGGGGAAGTGTGGCAGAGCAATCCGACGCAGACTCACTTTGAATTGTTGACCTGCTGGCCTCCGCCCCACCAGTCGAACTCACAAAACGGGCATAGCCTCGCGCTACCGACCGACGCCAGCACGATCACGTTACGCGGTCCGGGGTTTATTCCCGAACGCGCCGCTGAGATCAGCGGAAACCAGGCCTTTCCCCGCGCCTCCGTCGAAGTCGTGCGGCCCACCGTCGCGATTCCTCTTAGCGCTGGCACCGACGCGCTCGGCGCACTGGTTCTCTTTGGTGAAGGCACGCAGAAACGCGATGAAGACTTCGCCAAACTCCTGACCAGCGTCGGCGGTCAGTTAGGCCAATTCATGGCCAGGAAAGTTGCCGAAGAGGAGCGCGAAAGCCTCGGAGCCGAACGCCTGATCATTCTGGATTCGACTTCCGAAGGGATTTTCGGTATCGATCACGCCGGCTGTGTGACATTTATGAACAAATCGGCTGAGCGCACCTTGGGCTACACGCCCGGAGAGGTTGTTGGCCGAAACGCTCATAAACTCTTCCATCACACCCATCCGGACGGCAAAGAGTACCCGGAAACGGCCTGCCCGATTACCCGCCTGATGGAGCTCGGTGAGAGCCATCGCACAGACCAGGAATACTTTTGGAGGCTCGACGGCTCGCACATCGCTGTCGACTACTCCGCCAAAGCCATATTCAAGGACGACCGAATTACGGGAGCCGTAATCAGTTTTTTTGACATCTCGGACAAGCGCGAGATGGAAGTGGAACTGCGCCACGCCCAGAAGCTCGAGGCCGTAGGCCGGCTGGCGGCCGGAATAGCGCACGAAATCAACACCCCGATTCAATTCATCGGGGACAATACGCGTTTCGTCCAGGATGCTTTCCGCGACACACTGGAAATGATCGGCAAGTACGAACAGATTTGCACTGCGGCGGAAAGTGCTTTGGCCGGGCCCGGATTGCTCAAGGATCTGGGTGAGATCCGCGAGAGAATCGACTGGAGCTATCTGTGCACCGAAATTCCGAAGGCCATGGAACAAGCTCTGGATGGTGTAGATCGGGTCGCGACCATCGTGCGGGCCATGAAAGAATTTTCTCACGTTGATCGCAGCGCGGAAAAAGCCGCCGCCGATCTGAACAAGGCCATCGAAAGCACTCTCATCGTCGCCCGAAACGAAGTCAAATATGTCGCGGACGTGGAGACGAGTTTCGATGTTCTTCCCCCGGTACTTTGCCACCTCGGCGACCTGAACCAGGTATTCCTCAATCTGCTGGTCAACGCCGCGCACGCCATCGCCGACGCAACCGCAGGGACCAACACCAAAGGACGGATCTTCGTCCGAACTCGGTGCGATGGTGACTTTGTAATTGTCTCGATCGAGGACACCGGCACCGGTATCCCGCCGGCTGTTTGCGGAAAAGTTTTCGATCCTTTTTTTACGACTAAAGAAGTCGGCAAGGGCACCGGGCAAGGCCTCGCTCTGGCTCGCGCCATCGTGGTGGATAAGCACGGCGGCACCCTGACCTTTGAAACCCAGATGGGAAAAGGAACAACCTTCTACGTTCGTCTTCCCATGAACGGCGTCCCAGCCAATCGAGAGGCGGTACCGGCGTGAAACGAATTCTCTTTGTCGACGATGAGATGAAAATTTTGGAAGGGCTGCAGCGCATACTGCGCCCGGAACGTCATCGCTGGGAAATGGCCTTCGCCCCCGGCGCAGCCGCCGCACTCACCATGCTGGAAGCGGCGCCCTTTGACGTGATTATCTCCGATATGCGCATGCCCGGGATGGACGGAGCGGCCCTGCTCAAAATCGTCCGCACCAAATATCCCAACATTCTCCGTATTATTCTCTCCGGCTACTCGGAACAAGCCGCGGCCTTCAATGCTGTTTCGGTCGCGCACCAGTTCCTGGTCAAACCCTGCGGGCAGGACGCCCTGCGCCTGGCGATTGAACGCGGAACCAGCCTCGCCGAAGTGCTCGACAGCAAAATGCTGGCCGGCCTGGTGGGTTCCGTAGAGCAACTGCCTTCCATGTCCCGGACGTTTCTTGAAATGCACGAGGCGTTCAACGATCTGAACACCTCGATTGCCAAGGTGACCGAAATCGTCGAGCGCGACCCGGCCATGTGCGCCAAAATACTCCAGCTGGTGAATTCCGCCTTTTTTGGCGTGGCTCGAAACGTCACCGATATCCGCACCGCGATCAGTTGTCTGGGTATGAACGTGCTCCAGAGCCTGGTCTTGTCCGTGGAAATCTTTCGCGCTTTCCACCCTTCCAAATCCATCCCGGGATTTTCCATGGAGGCGGTCAATTCTCACTCCCTGCTGGTCTCTCGCCTGACCGCGAAAATCGGTGGCAATAATCTGCTCCCTGGCATCGGGCTGTTTGCCGGATTACTCCATGACGTTGGCAAGCTGGTGCTGGCGGAGACGGCCTCGGATCATTTCGCGCGTTCCATCGAAGGAGCGCATCTCGACAAGTGTCCTCTCTACGTCGCGGAGGAAAAGCTGATTGGGGTGTCTCACGCCGAGGTGGGCGCCTATCTTTTGGGAATTTGGGGAATTCCTCACTTAATCGTCGAGGCTGTCGCGCACCATCACCATCCGGAACGGATTCCCCACGAGAAACTGGATCTCATTTCCAGCCTGTATTTCGCGAACTGGATTGCCAATGATCTGGACGCGCAAAACGCACCTCTGAAATCAATGGTTTCCGCGCCTCTGAATGAAGACCTGGTCGCCAAGCTCGGAGTTGCTGACCAACTCGAAGAGTGGCGGAAGCTCGCCGATTCTCTCTCACCCGAATTGCAGGGAATTTAAGATGCCGCCACAGGATCTTCCCCGGATTCTCTGCGTTGATGACGACGTCAACCTGCTCGAAGGCTTGGTCCGCAGCCTGCGCGGCCACTACAAAATTGAAACGGCCGCGGACGCCAAGGCGGCCCTTGAAAACCTCAAGACCGCCGAGCCCTACGCCGTAGTTGTTTCCGATCAACGTATGCCCGGCATGGACGGCGTCACTTTTTTGTCGCACATCCGCGCGCTGGCGCCCGGTACTGTCCGCGTGTTATTGACCGGGCAGGCGGACATGGAATCCGCCATCGCTGCGGTCAATGAAGGGAATATTTTTCGCTTTCTCACCAAGCCCTGTTCTAACGCCGTGCTTCTCAAAGCCCTTGCCGCGTGCATGGAACAATATCGTTTAATCGCTGCCGAAAAGATTCTCCTCGAACAGACACTTCGCGGCAGCATCAAGGCCCTGATCGATATTTTGTCCCTCGCGAATCCTGCCGCGTTTGGCCGCGCGACCCGCGTCCGGCATTCCGTCGAACAGCTCCTGGCCCACTTCGAAATTCGCGAACGCTGGCCCGTCGAAGTCGCCGCCATGCTCTCGCAGATCGGCTATGTCACTGTCCCGCCCGATACCCTGGAGAAACTTCAGCGGTCGGGCTCCTTGAAACCTTCCGAGCAGGAAATGCTGGATCGAATGCCCGTGTTCATCGACCAGTGGCTTTCGAACATTCCCCGCATTGAACCGGTGCGCGAAATTCTGCGCCTGTATTCCCGCCGCTTCGCCGGCTCGGCTCACGACTCACGAGCGACGTCCGGTTCGGAACTTCCCTGGGGCGCCCGCGCGCTGCGCATTGCCCTTGATTTCGATTCGCTGCAGTCTGACGAGGCTTCGTCGGTTCATCCATTTGCGATCATGCGCGGTCGAACCGGATCCTATGACCCTGAGATACTGGAAGCATTCGCCAAGCTGCACGGTGACTCTCAGGGCGTGCGCCTGATCGAGTTGCAAATGCGGGATCTAGCAATTGGGATGATTTTTGGTGAGGATTTGAAATCTGCGGCGGGAGTGCTGCTGGTGGCGCGCGGCCAGGAAGTTACCGCCGGGCTATTGGAGCGGTTGCGGAACATTCCCGCGGACGTGGCCGGCCGGCGTGGCGTTCGTATGATCGCGCCGGCGACCTCCACCAGTTCCGTGTTAGCCGTCGCGTTGACTTGAACTCCGCCTTCGTTACTCCGGCTCCTGGGTCACAATATGGACGTCGACCGCCGGCGCTTCGCTCAGAAAACGATTGATCCCGTTCATGTACAGCAATTTCTTCCAGCCTTCCGTCGGCGACCGCCCGAAAATCACCTGAGTGATATGTTTTTCGCGCACGAATTGCGCGCTGGCCGCCGCGATGCTTTCGCCCTTCAGCCGCACCGGCTTCGCGCCCAAATTCTCCGCGAACTGTAAGTTGGCCACCAGCGCCTTCTCCTCGTTCTCGTCGGTATCGCCGTCCAGGTCCACGTGCAGCGCGAATAATTCCGCATCCATCCGTCGCGCCATGCGCGCCGCTCGCGCCACCAGGTATTGCGCCTTCGGATTCGCGCTGATGCACACCGCGATTCTTTCGCGCACTCCCCAGCTTTCCTGGATGTCCTTTTCTTCCATGTAAGATTCCAGGCTGCGATCGACCTGTTCCGCCACCTGCCGCAAAGCCAATTCGCGCAAAGCGATCAAGTTTCCGCGCCGGAAGAAATTCTTCAGCGCCTGCTCGATCTTTTCTTTACCGTACACATCTCCGCGCCGCATCCGGTTCTGCAGCGCCTCGGGAGTCAGGTCAACCATTACCGTTTCGTCCGAAACTTGCAGCACCCAATCCGGCACCGTTTCGCGTACTGGAACGCCGGTGATCGCCCGCACCGTCGGCGCGATACTTTCGATGTGCTGAATATTGACCGTGGAGATCACATTGATCTTCGCGTCCAGCAGTTGCAGTACATCCTCGTACCGCTTGCGGTTCGTGCTGCCGGGAATGTTGGTGTGAGCCAGCTCGTCCACCAGAACCACCAACGGTTTGCGCTCCAGAATCGCTTCCAGATCCATTTCCGCAAAAAGCGTGCCCTTGTAATCGATCATCCGGCGCGGAATGGTTTCCAGTTGGCAGGAAAGTTCGCCGATGCCTTTGCGTCCGTGCGTCTCCACCACCCCAATCACCACGTCCTGCCCGCGGCCGTGCCGCCGGATCGCTTCGCTCAGCATGCTGAACGTCTTGCCCACGCCGGGTGCATAGCCCAAAAACAGCTTCAGATTGCCCTTGGTTTTTTCGGCCGGCGCCGATTCGGCCAGCCATTGTTCAGGAGTTTTCATGCTCGATTTATTCTCTGCGAATTAGTCAACTCTGCCTACGGTAGAATATGGAGGTGCGGAATTCCTTGCTGATGCGCTTTATCCGGTTCGCCGCCGCGCTCGCGATCGTGTTGGGCATCTCCGCCTTTTACCGGTACGCGTTGCCGGTAAATCCCACCACCGTCGCGCTCACTTTACTCTTAGCCATTCTAGCCGTTTCCACTGCCTGGGGCATTGCCGTCGCGGTTTTCATGTCCGTGGTGGCCATGCTCGCCTTCAATTACAACTTCCTGCCGCCCGTCGGACGCTTCACCGTCGCCGACCCGCAAAACTGGGTCGCGCTCTTCGCCTTCCTCGTAGTTTCGGTCCTGGCCAGCCACTTGTCCTCGCGCGCCCGCCAGAAAGCCGAAGACGCCTCTCTCCGCCGCCGCGAAATCGAAAAACTCTATTCCTTCAGCCAGGGCTTGCTGGAATCCGGTAACGTCATTCAACTGCTGAATCGCATCCCCACCCAAATCGTAAATATTTTCGAAGTCGGTGCCGCCGCGCTGCTGCTGGCCGAAAAACAAAAGGTCTACCGCAGCGGCCCCGTGATCCCAAAGCTCGACATCGAGAGCCTGAAAGCCATCGTCGTCCGCGAAGAGCCGCTGCTCGACGTGCCGAACAGCATCTCCTTCGTGCCGCTGCGTCTCGGCGTGCGTCCCATCGGCAGCCTGGGAATTTCCGGCACCATACTCTCCCGCCAAACTCTCGAAGCGGTCGGCACCCTGATCGCCGTGGCCATCGAACGCGCCCGCGCCATCGAACAACTCGGCCTCACCGAAGCCGCTCGCGAAAGCGAACGCCTCCGCACCGCGCTTCTCGATTCCGTCACCCACGCCCTGCGCACTCCGCTCACTTCCATCAAAGCGTCGGTGACCAACCTAATTTCGAATCAAGCTCTCACCGCTCAGCAGCGCCAGGAAATGCTGGTGATCATCAACGAAGAATCCGACCGCCTCAATCGCCTCGTCGGCGAAGCCGGCGAAATGGCCCGTCTCGATGCCGGCCAGGTCGAACTGCACATCGAAAGCCGTCCGATCGGCGATGTCATCGACGCCGCGCTCGCCCAATGCAAAGCCTCGCTCGGCGCGCGCGAGATTCGCCTGCAAGTCCCGCCAGGCCTTCCCAATGTGCGCGTCGATCTCGGTCGCATCCGCGAAGCCTTGATCCACCTGATCGAAAACGCGAACCGGTATTCTCCCACCGCCCAACCGATTACAATCACTGCCGAAGCCACTCCGGATTTCATGGTCACCAGCGTGGCCGATCGCGGCGATGGCATCGATGCCTTGGAGCAAACCCTGATCTTCGAAAAATTTTATCGCGGCAAAGATCAGCGCTATCTGGTGCAGGGCACCGGCATGGGCCTGCCCATTGCCAAAGCGATTATCGAAGCCCACGGCGGAACCATAAGCCTCACCAGCCAACGCGGCCAGGGTTCCGTCTTTTCTTTTACGCTTCCAATCGATCGCAGCAGCACTCACGCCTAAAAAATGTCTGACCAAACCATTCTCATCGTCGACGACGAACCGCAAATCCGGCGCGTGATGCTCACCACGCTTTCGTCGCACAACTACGCCGTTGTCGAAGCCAAATCCGGCGAAGAAGCCCTCGACTTGATTCGCGCCGAGCGGTTCGATCTGGTCATCCTCGACGTCAATCTTCCCGGCATGTCCGGGCTCGAAACCTGCCGTGAAATTCGCGCCTCGAGCGACATCCCCATCATCATGCTCACCGTGCGCAATAGCGAACGCGACAAGGTCCAGGCGCTCGACGCAGGCGCCGACGACTACGTAGTCAAACCTTTCGGCGTCGAAGAATTGATGGCGAGAATTCGCGCCGCTCTGCGCCGCGCGACTCCGGGAGACGCTCCCCCCGCGTTCGTCTCTGAAGATCTCAACATCGATTTCGAAAAACGCTGCGTCACGGTGCGAGGCAACACCGTCAAGCTCACACCCAAAGAATTCGAACTGCTCCGCCAATTAGTTTCTCACTCGGGGAAATCACAAGCCCATCGCCGCCTCTTGCAAGCCGTCTGGGGCCCCGACTACGGCGACGAAACCGAATACCTCCGCGTCTTCATCAATCAGCTTCGAAAAAAAATCGAACCCGACCCGCAGCATCCGCAATACATCCACACCGAACCCTGGATCGGCTACCGCTTCGAAGCCCCTGCCGCCAAGCCGCGCGCTCCGCGCGGAACAAAATAATCCCGGCGATTGGGCGCGCCGGACCCCAACCCCTTATTTTTCCAGATAATATTGCAGCGAACTCACCACTCGCACCGTCTTCATCAAACTGCTCTCGGCACCAGAGCTGTCCGCTCCCGCTTGATCTTCGCTCGTGCTTCCCGAATTCGCCGCCAGAATCGAAAACACCCCCTGGTTCGCTTGGCGAATGGCCCCCACCCGGCTCCCCGAATCCGCCGCGAATCGGTCCGCCGAAGCCCTCGCGTTCCGCGTCGCTTCGGTGATCATGTCCGGCTTGATCGAATTCAATCCCGTAAACTTGTAAATCAACCCCTGGCCGGGGTCGCTGTTCAGCACGATTCCTGCCTGCAATAGTTGCATCGTCTTCTGCGAAGCCGCCGCGACCTGATCCACCCGCGGCGTACGCACCGTAATCTGTTGCTGCACGATGTACCGGCGCGGCGCGCGGCCGCTTCCACCGTACTCGTTCGCCTGCGTATCGATCACCCGCACCACCCCCAATTCGATTTCGCCTGGCTGAATTCCTTGCTTGCTCAGAAAATCCAGAATCGTTTTCTTGTCGGATTCACTCTTTGCATAAGCCGCCGTCAAATCGTCCGCGGCCTCCTTATATCCGATCGGCCAAATCGCCAGATCCGATTTCACATCGCGCTCGGCCAGTCCCTTCACCGTCACGTACCGGTCGCCCAACCGGGTCTCTTTAATTTCGGCGCCCAGAATCCAGCCGCCGAGAATCAGGCCCACCGCCAGCAGTACTCCCAGCAGCACACCGCCTCGCTGCGTCGAATTCACACCATCCATGTGTACGCGCCTCCCGGCTCGCAGCCAGGATTATTGCATTCGAATGGCCGTTGACGTTGCCGCCAAGAATCTCACTTGGGCCTGAACTGTAAGCAGCTTCACGCGCCTACGGCCGCCCGCTCACACGGCTGCCGTGCGCCACTGTGTCCGCGCTTCCGCGCTGTGTGGAAACGAGGTCGCTCACCAGATGTGCAGTAGTGGCAGGCAGCTCTAATGCAGCGGATGGATGGCGTTCAATTCCAAGTTCAATTCCAGCACGTTGACCCGCGGCTCACCCAGAAACCCAAGCTGCCGCCCCTCGGTATGCCGCGCCACAATCATGCGTACCTCCGCCTCGGTCATCCCGCGCTCTTTGGCCACCCGCGGAACTTGAAATTCCGCCGACGCCGGGGAAATGTGCGGGTCCAGGCCTGACCCTGAAGTCGTTACCAGGTCCGCCGGAATCGCCGCACCCGGATTTTCGGCCTGCGCGTGCTCCACGTCCGCTTTCACCCGCGTCATCAACGCCGAATTCGTCGGCCCTAGATTTGAACCGCCCCCGCCGGATGCGTCTGCGTCGTAACCAGCCGGCCCTGCCGCCGAAGGCCGCGGCCGGAAATATCCCGGAGAACTGAACGGCTGTCCGATCAGAGCCGAACCCACCGCGGTTCCACCCGAGCTAACGATTTCGCCATACGCCTGCCGTGGAAAAATCCACTGCGCGAGTGCGGTCACCGCCAGTGGATAAATGATTCCGAGCAGCACCGTCGTCGCCACCGTCATCCAAATCGAAATCAGGAAGTTCCGCTTCATATTCGATCCTTAAGCCAGCCCGATGTGAGTGATCAGCACATCGATAAGTTTTATTCCGATAAACGGCGCCACAATTCCGCCGAGCCCATAAACCAGCAAATTCCGCCGCAACAAAGCCTCGGCGCCCAGCGGCCGATACTTCACTCCACGCAAAGCTAGCGGCACCAGCGCGATGATGATCAGCGCATTAAAAATAACCGCCGAAAGAATCGCCGACTCCGGCGTTTTCAGATTCATCACGTTCAGCACGCCCAGTTGAGGCAAAGCAGCCGCGAACATCGCCGGAATAATCGCGAAATATTTGGCCACATCATTCGCCACTGAAAAGGTAGTCAACGCCCCGCGGGTGATCAGCAATTGTTTGCCGATTTCGACGATCTCAATCAACTTCGTCGGATTCGAATCGAGATCCACCATGTTTCCCGCTTCTTTCGCCGCTTGCGTGCCAGCATTCATGGCCACCCCTACATCCGCCTGCGCCAGCGCTGGAGCGTCGTTCGTTCCATCGCCAGTCATCGCCACCAATTTGCCCTTGGCCTGCTCGCTGCGTATCAGCGCCAGCTTATCTTCTGGCCGCGCTTCCGCCAAAAAATCGTCCAGCCCCGCCTCGCGCGCAATGGCAGCCGCCGTCAACGGGTTATCTCCGGTAATCATCACCGTGCGAATTCCCATCGCTCTCAAATGCTCAAAGCGTTCGCGCATCCCGCCTTTGACGATGTCCTTCAAATGCACGACTCCCAGCGCCCGATTGTCTTCCGCTACCACTAGAGGAGTGGCTCCGGAATTCGCCACCCGCTCGATTGCCTCCTTGATCTCCGGGGGAATCGTCCCGCCCGCATCCTTCACGTACTTGATAATCGCGTCCGGTGCGCCCTTGCGAATTCTGCGGCCGTCCATATCCACTCCAGACATGCGCGTAGTCGCTGAAAACGGAATGAACGTGGCCGCCGCGGCTCCCAACTCGCGCGCGCGCAAGCCATACTTTTCCTTGGCCAGCACCACGATCGATCGCCCTTCTGGCGTTTCATCGGCCAGCGAAGCAAGCTGCGCCGCGTCAGCCAGCTCCGCGTCGGTCACTCCCGGCGCCGGAATGAATTCCGTCGCGTGACGGTTGCCCAGCGTAATCGTGCCCGTCTTATCCAGCAGCAACGTATCCACGTCTCCGGCCGCCTCCACCGCTCGCCCGGACATCGCCAGCACGTTCTTCTGCAGCACGCGATCCATGCCCGCGATGCCGATGGCCGAAAGTAATCCGCCGATCGTCGTGGGAATCAAGCACACCAGCAAAGCCACCAGCACAAATATCGATTGCGGCGCCCCAGAATAAATGGCCATTGGTTGCAGCGAAGCCACCGCCAGCAGGAAAATAATCGTCAATCCCGCCAGCAAAATATTCAGCGCCACTTCGTTCGGAGTCTTCTGTCGCGCCGCACCTTCGACCAACTTGATCATACGGTCCAGAAACGTTTCCCCCGGATTGGAAGTGATCCGCACCTTGATCTCGTCGGACAACACCCGCGTGCCGCCGGTAACCGCCGAACGGTCGCCGCCCGACTCTCGAATCACCGGCGCGGATTCTCCGGTGATCGCCGATTCGTCTACCGACGCGACGCCTTCGATCACTTCTCCATCACCCGGAATGAATTCCGTCGCCGCCACCATTACGATGTCGCCCAGGCGCAGTTGTGAGCCGGGAACCGACTCCACCGACCCATCAGCACGCACCCGCCGTGCAATCGTTTCCGACCGCGCCCGCCGCAAAGCCTCAGCCTGAGCCTTCCCGCGCCCCTCCGCCATCGCCTCGGCGAAATTCGCAAAAAGCACTGTGAACCACAACCAGATCGTGATCTGCAGTGAGAATCCAAAACCATGGCTGTGCTGAAACATTCCCCGCGCCAAATCCACGCTAGTCAGCACCGCTCCGACTTCGACCACGAACATCACCGGATTCTTGGCCAAAGTTCGCGGGCTCAGCTTCACCAGCGAAGACCACAGCGCCGGCACCACGATTTCCTGGCCCCAACGCGATTTCTCGCGCGTGCCGCTTTTCGTTTGGGTGAGCATAAATTCCTAAAAGACCTTTCCTGAATGCATCAGCAGATGTTCGAGAATGGCGCCGAGGCTGAGCGCCGGGAAAAACGTCAGTGCGCTGACGATCAGCACCACGAAGACCAGCAGGGAACTGAATAGCGCCGTCGTCACCGGGAAAGTGCCCGCCGATTCCGGCACGAATTTCTTGCGCGCCAGGCTGCCCGCGATGGCCAGTATTGGGATCACCGCAAAGAAGCGCCCGAACAGCGCGGCGAAGCCGATCGTCGTGTTGTACCAGAGGGTGTTTCCGTTGAAGCCGCCGAAGGCCGAGCCGTTATTGCCGGTGCCCGACGTGTATGCATATAGAACTTGTGACAACCCGTGCGGCCCCGGATTTGAAATCGAGGGTGTTCCGAATTTCGCCGACACCACCGAGATCGCCGTAAACGTCAAAATCACCAAGGGAAAAATCAGCACCGAGAGCATGGCCATTTTTACGTCATACGCTTCGATCTTCTTTCCCAGATACTCCGGTGTCCGTCCCACCATCAGTCCGGCGATGAAAACCGAAAGAATGACGAACACAATCATTCCGTATAGCCCCGAACCTACTCCGCCAAAAACGACTTCCCCCAGCATGATGTTGACCAGCGGCACCATTCCGCCCAGCGGCGTGAACGAATCGTGCATCGCGTTCACCGCGCCGCAGCTCGCGTCGGTGGTCACCGTGGCGTACAGCGCGGAATCGGCGATGCCGAAGCGCACTTCCTTGCCTTCCATGTTTCCGCCGGATTGCTGTGCGCTCGCTTTCTGATCCACTCCGGATAGCAACGGATTGCCGCGCGCTTCCGCCGTGTAGCAGCACACCGCACCCACCACGAATAGCGTCGCCATGGCTCCCCAAACTGCCCACCCATGCCGCTGCGACCCGGTCATTCGTCCCAACGTGTAGGTGAGTCCGGCGGGTATCGCAAAAATCAGCATCATTTGCAGGAAGTTCGTCAGCGGCGTTGGGTTTTCGTAGGGATGCGCGCTGTTAGCGTTAAAAAATCCGCCGCCATTTGTCCCGAAAATCTTGATGGCTTCCTGCGACGCGACCGGCCCTTGCGGAATTACCTGCTCCTTCACCACTTGCGTCGTTGTTTTGCCGTCGGCTCCGGTGACCTGTACGGTTTGGGCGTCAACCAACTCGGTGGTGACGTAGGGTTTCAGGTTCTGAATCATTCCCTGCGAGACGAAGAACAGCGAAATCACCAGACAGGCCGGCAGCAGCACCCAAAGGACTGCCCGCGTCATATCCACCCAGAAATTTCCAATCGTCTCCTGCTCCCGCCGCGCGATTCCGCGAATTACCGCGATCGCCAGGGCGATACCAACTGCCGCCGACGTGAAGTTGTGATAAGCCAGCCCGGCCATCTCGGTGAAATAGCTCATCGTGGTTTCGGGCACGTAGGCTTGCCAGTTCGTATTGGTAGTGAAGGACGCTGCGGTGTTGAACGCCAGGTCAGCCGCCACCGCACCCAGCTTTTGCGGATTCCACGGCAGCCACTGTTGCAGCCGCTCCATCGCGTAGAGCACCACCATCGGGACCACGCTAAAACACAACATCGCAAATGCGTATTCGGTCCAGCGCATCTCGCGCTTTTCATCCACTCCGGTGACCTTGTAGATCAATCGTTCGATCGGGCGCAGTACCGGATCGAGAAACGTCCGCTTTCGTTCAAAAACCCGCGCCATAAAAACGCCGAGAGGCTTCGTCACTAGAAACACTGCGGCGAAGAAAATAAAAATCTGGAGCCAGCCGTTTGCGGTCATCGTCGCTAGAACCTTTCCGGCCAGAGCAGCGCCGCGAACAGATAACCAAGAATCAGCACGCAGATTCCCAGCAAGAGCATGTTTCCCAGCATTTCGTCTCCCTACTTCAAGCGATCGCAACCGCGAACGTACCCCATCGCCACTAGAAAAAATCCCACCGTCACCAGCACAAACATGATGTCCTGCATGTCGCTTACCCTCGCCGTCCTGCCATCCTGCTTAATGAATCGAAGTGAAGAATCGGTTCAACAGCCCGATTTCCGCAAACACGCCGAGCAATCCACAAACGGCCACTCCCACTTGGACCAAATTCTCCTGCCGGATCCGCGTGTAAACCTTGGTCCGCGATTCCGGCTTACCTTCCGTATGCGCATCCTCTGCGATCAGGTGTTTCCGCAGCAGCTTATCGACACTCCGCATGCGCTGTTGCTCGCGGTAAAGCTGCCAAAACACATACCCATAAAATCCTAGCGTCAATGCAGCGCCGAAAATCAATCCTGCGATCATCAACACGTTCGTACTCCCTAACCGGCAACTCATCTCGGTTGCCGGATTGCAAAACAAAATCTAGAACTTGACCATGATGGATAAATCGATGAACGACTCGTCCTTGCGAAGATCGGGAAACCAGACGCTACTTTGGCCTCCGCCGCACGCAACTTGCGCCGGCCCCAGGCTGGTTTGCCCGGACGATGAGCCATTGCTGCAGACGAAATCTCCGGGGGCGCCGTTATTTCCGCCAGGAGGCGTGATGCCACCCGGGCCCGACCAGTACGGAACGTTCGCGTGGCGGTAGTCGTACTCCGCTCGGAACGTGATGTATTGCCTGGGCATGTAGTCGAACGTGATGGATGAGTCCCACGCCTTGAACGGGTCGCCAGGATTTCCGGTGAAATAGGGAGCGCTGGATGCGGCCGTAACCGCGGTCGCTCCATTAATCGGGGGCACCAGCACGAGATAGCGGCCAGGATTGTTGATTTTTCCGCCGCCCAAAGTCAGTCCAAACAAATCGTGGTGGAACCACATCCGGTTATAGAGCATGAACCCTACGAAGCTTTGCTTCGGGCCGCCCCGATGATCTCCGGTGCAACTCACGCCGCCACCAAACTCGCAACCGAGATCTCCGGTTAGCGAAAACGCCATCTTGTCCAAATTTTTGTCCGGGTTGTCGAAATACTTGATCTCGACGCTGTTGTCGGTGTGAATGCGTTCGCGGTGTGGAACAAACAAGTCATCCTGACCTAATCCATAGTTGTTCGAGATGATGTTGATCCACGGCTTGGGAGTCCATTTGATCTGCCCGCCAAGTCCGGGACGGTGGTTAGCCGATGCGTAGGACTGCCAGCCGTTGATGAACCACGGTTCAATTTTCAAATGCGCGGTTGGGAAGATTTGCACCCGCACGCCCTCGAAGAACCACGGCGTGTTCGACGACACATACGACGGCTGGTACGCCCAATTGTCGAAGTTGTAGTAGCTGAAAAGGCCGATGTACGACAAAAAGATTCCCGCATCGACGTTGACGCCGTGCAGCACGTCGAAGTGATACCCGCCGTAGGCTTCCGACAAATAGCGGTATGCGCTGACCAGATCCCATTGACCGTGCGCTACACTCGGGTCGTTTCGCGGCGTGGTCGCCGAATACATCCCGAACTGGGTCATGAAGCGCGCCCGAACATTGTCGTAATGAAAGTCCCCACCGATGCCAAGCTGTTCCAATTGCACTTCGCTCGATCGAAATAGTTCGCTTGATCCGCTGATCGTATGATCGCTCGGATGATTGAAATCGGAAGTGTAATTGACGTCCGCGCGAATTTCCGGAGTGAAGAACTTCGAATCCCAAAATATGTCCTTAGTGCGGGGGTTCCCGTTCAGCCAGGTCCAATCGGCATCGGAGAAAGGCTCGATTTTTTTCGGTTTGGTGTCGGCGGTCGCCATGGTCGCGGATGCGACCTCGCCCATTGTATTTGACGCGCTCTGCGCGCCGGGCGCAGCAGTCGCCGCGGCAGCGGCGGCCGGGGCAGGCGGAGCAGCTGCTGCCGTTGCGTTCGGGCTGTTTATTGCTGCGTTCGCGCTTGTCGCCGCTGTGGGCGCAGTCTCCCTCGCATTGGCATTCTTCAATTCTGTCTCCAGTTCATCGATGCGCTTCCGCATGGCATCGAGTTCTTTCACGATCTCGGCGGATACCTGCTGGCTGGTGGTTGTTGCTTGCTGTGCCGCAGGAGTTCCAGCGCCTTCCTTTCCCGCTGCTTCTTGGCCGCGCGCCATCCACGGAAACATCAACACGGCTGCTGCCACGATTGCAGTCCGCAGGGGCCGTAGTCTTAGTCTGGTCATTTGAATTTCCCTCTTTCGCTTTGATACTGGGCCGCAGCTCCTAGCTGCATTTTCGGTCGTGAAAAACCTGTAGCGCGTGGAACGTAAATGTCGGAGAGCCGCTACTAATTGAGGAAGGTTACTTGGCCGCCATCAGGAACCCGTAAGCGATTCATAAGGATTTTCTAAAGACGCTTTACGAAGAACCACGTGAGAAGCACTGGCAAAAAAAACTGTTCGGGGGTTACTGCGAAGGAGGGGCCGCTTCGGGTGCACCGGCTGGGAAACTGCGATACGAGCCCAACGCTCCAGCGATCGCGATGGTCACCAAAATCAACAAAACAGGGTCGATGGGGTGGCGATAACGCAACGACGGGTGAGTGGCGTAGTAAATCACAGGATAAACCACCGGAAATGCCGCGAGCGGCAGGGTGTAGATGCTGCGTTTTCGAATCAGCGTCACGATCCCGGCTAGCGTGCCCAGCCCTATCAACAAATTTGTAACCAGCACCACTCGAACGAGATTTGTTTCGGCGTCCTGAAAACCTTGCATTGGAGTTTCTGATCCGATCCAGGTGGCGAGGAATCTTCGCCACCACAAAACTACTTCCAGCCGCGGATGCGTTCGAATAAATGCGGACGCGACCTGCCATTTTTCCGCCATGTAGGCCGTCTCGCCCAGGCGAACGTATTTCCGCAATTCTTCGCGTTGGGGGTCGACCGGCGGAACGGCCTGCGAATTAGGGTCAAAACTATCGTTGTTCCCGGCCCATAGTTCCAAAGCAAAGTTGGAACGAAGCGGAATCAGTTTATGGAAGGTGACGTAGTTTCGGACGCTCCAGGGAACGCAGCACAAAACGGCAATTCCCAAGGCCAGCAGCGGCTTGGCTAGCGGAACTTGATGTTTGCGCAAAGCTCGATAGGCCGCCCAGCCCAGCAACACCGGCAACATGGACCCCAGCGCGGGATTGGTCATCAGCGCGAATCCCCATAGCGCGCCGTAGAGAATCCAGGGCCGCCACCGCAACGCGTCAGGCAGCTCGAGCGTGGCCCACAGCAGCAAGGCCATTAGCAACGCAGATAGCGAAGTGTCCCAAATCCATTCATACGGGATAAGAATCGCATTAGGGAAAATAGCCCACAGCCAAGCCGCGCCATAGCCCACGCGCGAACCCGCGATTTTCTTCCCAATAAAAAAAATCGGCACACAGGTCGCCGCCGACAAAATAATATTCAGCGCAACCGCGGCGACAAAAGCGCGCACCGTATGAATCCCAAAAACCCGGTACAAAATTGAAACAATCCAGGGGTACACCGGCGTGAGCCACGCGGTCGGCCCCGTTTCCTGCCACCACGGCGAACTGTAGCCATGTCCCTGGGCCAGCGAAAACGCGATGTTTCCGGCTTCATTCAGGAACGGTACCAGCCCCCGCAGGTTCGCGGGCATTTGACGCGCCTGATCAACCGCGAAAGCGACGCGCGCGACGACGCTTACCGCTATGACCGCGGGTAGGCTACTGGCCCAACCCCAGAATTTTCGTGTCATTTCTTTTAAGCCTAACGCCTCAGCTAGAACATCCAATGAATCGAGTGCGCCGGGCATTCCCGGCGGGCGCCACCGGCCGAAGCGCCGGTTGTGCTAGCCTTTTGGGGTAGAATTTTTCCCCGGCAAAGGGACCAATCGACCCATGGCTGATCCTCACAAAGTCGTCATATTGGGTGGTGGTTTTGGCGGCCTCACCGCCGCGCTGAAACTCAAAAACACGCCCGTCGAGGTGACCCTGATCGACCGCTGCAATTATCACCTGTTTCAGCCTCTGCTCTACCAGGTCGCCACCGGTTCGCTTTCGCCTGCCAACGTCGCCGGCCCGCTGCGTCAGATTCTGCACAAGCAGCAGAACACCAAAGTTCTGCTGGGCGAAGCCATCGGCATCGATACGGCGAATCGCCAGGTAATCCTCAGCGACGGGAAAATTCCGTATGACACGCTGATCGTCGCGACTGGTTCTTCCCATCAATATTTTGGCCACGACGAATGGGAGCAGTTCGCTCCCGGCCTGAAAAATCTGAACGACGCCACGGCAATGCGCGGCCGCATCCTGCTGGCCTTCGAAGCTGCCGAGCGCGAAACCGATCCCGAAAAACTGAAAGCGTGGATGACCTTCGTCATCGTCGGTGCTGGGCCGACGGGCGCTGAGCTGGCCGGCGCGCTGGGCGAAATCGCGCACGACACGCTGAAGCACGATTTTCGCGACATCGATCCTTCGAAGACCCAAATCATTCTGGTCGAGGGTACCGACCGCCCGCTGCCGTCCTATCCGCCGAAGCTTTCCGAAGCGGCGCGGAAGATGTTGACCGATCTTGGAGTCACGGTGCGCACCGGCGCGATGGTGACCGACGTCGACGCCGAAGGCGTCACGGTCAAAGAAGGCGATAACACCCAAAAGATCCCGACGCGCACGGTTCTCTGGGCGGCGGGGGTGCTGGCGTCGCCGCTGGGAAAAATTCTGGAACAGGGCGTTGGCGCGCCGCTGGATAAGGCCAGCCGCGTGGTGGTCGAGCCGGACATGACCGTGCCGGGGCATCCGGAGATATTCGTCATCGGAGATTTGGCGAACTTCAGCCACCAGACGGGGCAGCCCCTGCCGGGAGTGGCGCAACCGGCGATGCAGCAGGGCGAGTACGTGGCCAGCGTGATTCGCAAGCGCTTTCGCGGGGAAAAGCCGAAACCGTTTCACTATTTCGATAAGGGAAATCTGGCGACGATCGGCCGGTTCGCGGCGGTGGCCGATTTGAACTTTCTGCAAATTTCCGGCTGGCCCGCCTGGTTCATCTGGATTTTCATTCACTTGCTCTACATCATTCAATTTCAGAACCGGCTGCTGGTGATGACTCAGTGGGCCTGGCTGTATCTGACCTACGACCGTTCGGCGCGCCTGATCACCGGAAAAAGTCCGCTGCCGCTCGATTTGTAACAACCTCACGGATAATTTCGCGCGGGCAGCCGGCCGGCGCGAATCGCTTTGACCAGCAGTGCATGATCCCGTTCGGTCTGGTCCGCGTAGGCCTCGGCAAATTCGGCAATGGCCTCGTCGAACGAATCTCCTTTGCCCAGGTAGCCGCCAATTTTCGCCGAATCTCCCGTACGGGCGTGAGCCCGCGCCAGAGTCCAACCGCAAATCTCGATGTATTCGAGCCACTCCTCTTTGGTCATGGTGCTTACGTCCAGCTTCATCTTCATATCGCGCAGCAGGCGGAAATAGAAATCGTGTCCGCGATCGTCGCGGGCCCAGCCGAGGAAGACGTCGCTGGCGGCCTGCAACATGCGCTGGCCGGTGACCACGCGCTCGCCCTGATTTTTGTAGCGAGTGGTTCCGGCGTAGGGATCGAGCGCCGACGGCAGCGCCTGCTTCAGTTGGATGAACAGCGGATCTTTGTCGCCGGCCATCAGCAGCGCCACGTCGCAGCGGGTGCCGACGCTGCCGACCCCCACCACTTTTCGAGCGATGTCGATTACATGGTACCGGTCGAGGATTACCCGGCGTTCTTCCGGCAGGGTCTGCCGGTAGCGATGAAATAATTCTCGGACGTGGATGCCAATTTTGCCGATGTCGTGCGGGTGATAGACCAGCGGCGGATTGTCGACGAAGCGGCGTTTTCCATTGGTCTCGTGGGTGAGTTTCGGGAAAACACGCAGGTCCGTTTGCTGCGACGCGCTCTCGAGAACTTTCTGCCAGTATTTTTTGCTGCCGGAAGTACTGGCTTCCTTGATCAGGAGATCGGCGTCGATGTGCGAGTACCAGGCGTCCAGCGCGCGCATCTGCGCGTATTCGCGCATGTGCAGCCGGTAGGACGCGACCATGACCTGCGCGGCGTCGGTACACTGCCGATCTTTCAATCCGGATTCGCGGCCGGAAAGCACCACGCTCGCAGCCAATCGTTTTACATCCCATTCCCAGGGGCCGCGCAGCGTCTCGTCGAAATCATTGATGTCGAAAACGATGCGGCGTTCGGGCGATCCGTATCCGCCGAAATTCAGCAAGTGGCAATCGCCGCAGAGCTGGGCCTCGAGGCTGGTGACGGGAGTAGTGGCCAGGTCGGCGGCCATGATGGCGGCCGCCCCGCGGAAAAAAGCAAATGGCGATTTGCGCATCCGGCCATAACGAATGGGCAGCAGGCTCTCGATGCGCCCTTCGTTGGTTTTACGAAGAAGTTCAATGGGGTTGTGGCGTTTGGGTCCAGGGATCCATTTGCCTTGGGACGCGCGCGACACTCTTTCGCGCAGCGCCTTTCCCAATGCCATGCGGTCTTCGACGCAGGGGCCGAAGACCCGCGATTCAGATTTCGCGTTGCCGGTGAGTTTACGTCCGGCGCGGGTGGAGGTTTTCTTGATTTTGGTCTTGATCTTCATCTTATCTTTCTCCGCGGATGCGGCTTGCCAGCAGACAAAATAACACAAGAGGAGGGGGGCGGGCGGAGTTGCAACTGGCGGGGAGGGGGCCCTAAAAATTGTCGGTTAGAAAACTGGGAGTCATTCCACTTTGGGAAATGGGTAGAAATGTTACCGAATACCGGCCGATTAGAAATCATGTCGGTCCTTTGTTTTGAGTGAGTTAAGGCGATTTCTAATCGCGGATTGCGTTATTAGAAAACTGCGAGTCATCTTATGTGGGATGCGGAGGGCGTGGTGAACGGCGTGGCGCAAGAGAGTCGCCCTCCTGGCCGCCGCAGCGGCGTGTTTTCGGACGAAAGCGATGCATGATAACAGGTGTGGAGTTGCGGCGAAAGGACACACAGCGGTTAAACTGGTTGTGTATCGCAACATCAGACATTTGTGGGGCGTGATCGAATGAAAGGGACGGAAAAAATTGTACTGACGTCGCTGCTGGTGCTGCTGATTGTGGCCTTGGGCGCGATTTTGGTTACGCATGATTGGGCGGATTCGCCGCGGCGGTTGCATGTGGATATGGTGCATGCGGTGCGGAAGGACCGGCTGGTGGACACGCGCGCGTTGGAGACGGCGCAGCAGTTGGCTCCGCTGGCAGTGACGCATTGGGAGCAGGAGTACGCGCAGGAAGCGCTGCGGCTGGCGGACCGGTCGGTGGATTTGGCGTTTGCCATGGCGCTGGCTGATGCGAAGGACAATCCGCCGGCGGAGACTGCGGCGACGCGGGCGCTGACGGATCGTTTACAAGCTTTAGAGACGCGGGTGGCGGCGGAGCAGGCGCAGGTGGCGCAACTGACGGCGAAGCTGGCCAAGGTTCCGGAGAACCAGAAAGAGGCGGTGAAGGGGGATTTGGATTTAATCACGGCGCAGTTGGCGCTGGATCAGGATGAGGTGGAAGACGCGCACGGAGATCTGACTCGCGCGGGCGGCGACACCCAGGCGTTGATTCAGCAGGAGCTGGACGAGCACAACGCGTCGGAAAGCCACGTGGCCAAGGCCGGGCAAGCGGATCCCTCGAGCTCACCGGAGGCGTCCACTTCGAAAGCGCTGGTGACCAAGGTGCGGGCGATCTGGTCTTTGCGGACGAAGATCAGCTTGCTAGATCAGGCGCGGCAGAATGCGTTGGATCGGGCGGATACGGATGCGGCGGCACATGAAGCGCTGGAGAAGGATTTAGATCAGGAGAAGATGGAAAAGAAAGTCGTGCGGAAGCGGACGCACGCGCACGCGAAACTTGGCGAGGCGGGTAGCGATGCGGCTCCTGCGGCGGCCGGGGGAAAATCGGCGGGTTCGCCGACTCCAACTCCGGCGACACCGAGTGGCACGCCGGTGGATGCCCAGGGCGGGGCGATTTCGCAGCTGAATTTCTTGCAGCATTTGGGAGTGGATCAGCGCGATTTGGCTTCCTACGACCGGCGAATCCAGGACGAGCAATCGCTGGCGGCGGTATATGGGAACTGGGCGACGCTGGGGCGGGCGCGGCGCAATTCGGATTTGCATGCGGTTTTCGTTTCGCTGATGTGGATCGTGGTCATTGGGCTTTGCATTTTCGTTGCGAATTTGTGGGTGCAGAAGTTTGTGGCCGATCTGACGATCGACCGACGGCAAGTGCAGGCGATTCGCGCGGTGATTTTGTTTGCGGTGCAGGTGATTGGCATCGTGCTGATCCTGCTGGTGGTTTTTGGTGTTCCGGACAATTTTGCGACCGTTGCAGCGTTGGCCGGCGCCGGCATTACCGTGGCGATGAAAGATTTCATCGTCGGATTTTTCGGCTGGTTCATTTTGATGGGGCCGGACGGGGTGAAGCCAGGGGATTGGGTGGAAATTAACGGCGTCGGCGGAGAAGTGCTTTCGGTGGGATTGCTGCGTACGGTGATTCTGGAGACGGGGAGCTGGGCGGACGCGGGGCATCCGACGGGACGCAAAGTGACGTTCGTCAACAGCTTTGCGATCGATGGCCACTATTTTAATTTCTCCACTTCTGGGCAATGGATGTGGGACGAAATTCAAGTGCAGGTCCCAGGAGACAAGGATCCCTACCGAGTGGCTGAAGACATTCAGAAAATCGCCGCCGGTGAAACCGTGGCGAACGGAAAGCTGGCGGAAGCGGAGTGGCAGAAAGTGACGACCGGAGATTCCAAGAAATCTTTTTCGGCGGAACCGTCGATGAGCGTGCGGCCGACCGGATCAGGGGTGGACGTGCGGGTGCGGTATTTGACGCGGGCGAATGAGCGGCACGAGGTTCGGGCTAAGCTGTATCGCGCAGTGCTGGATTTGTTGAATTCGGCCAAAAGCCCCGCAGGTGCGGCGCCGAATCCCGCCACCTAGTTTTCATCCGTTTTAAAATGTGAATCCATTTGGTCCCGCGGGCGGGGCGATTCAGCATTGTCTGCGGCAGTTTGGGACGGTCGTGGCGCATCGTTTAGAGGGCCACGAAGAAGTGGAAGCTGCAGTAGCCCAGCAGGATGCCGATGGTGGAGCCGGCCAGAACGTCGCTGAGAAAGTGCATGCCGAGAATGATGCGGGACGCAGCGATGAGCGTAGCGACCACCAGCAGGACGATTTGCAGGTCGGGATAAAACATTCCGACCGAAAGCGCGATGGCAAACGAAGTGATGGAATGCCCGGAAGGGAACGAATAGCGATCGGGCGGAAGAATCGTGGACCAGCAGTGCGGCTCGATCTCGCAGGGCCGCTTGCGCCGGCTGGCGTGTTTCAGCGTACGAAACAGGAAGATGCCGATGGCCGAGGCAAGAGTGGCCGAGCCGACGGCCAGGAATTTTTGCGAGCCGCCAAAAATCAGGATGATGGCGCCGATGGAATACCAGAGCCAGCCATCGCCCATGCGGGTGCTCATGATCATCAGAATGCGAAACCAGCGGGGCGCGCGCCAGCGGTGAATCTTGCGCATCAGGCGGTGATCGTTCGATTGGATCGGGCCCCAGACAGCTTGCCTCATCGTCATAAGAACTCCTCGACCATCAACTGCGGCTCAGAGATCCAGCGAAGCGGTTTTTTGGTTTCCTGCTGATCCAGAATTTGCGGGCCCCACTGGCGGGCGAACATGCGCTCGCTGCAATAATTCCAGTAAGTGAAACCGGGAATCAGAACAGCGAGAGGCGAGAGCAGGCGGGTCCACATTTTTTCGCGCATCATTTCGTAAGCGATGACGTAGACGTCGCGGGTGAGTTTGGGGAAGCTGCCGGATTCACCCGCGACGCGGCCCTCGCCGTTGCGCAGGCCTTCGAAGAACTCGTTTTTGTCTCGCGCGCCGGAAACCTCGGTGTAGGCGGTGCCGACGGAAGGGAGCGCGTGGGCGTCGCTGCCGCCGATGCCGATCTTGCCCCACTGTTGGGCGAGCTTGGCGGCGTCCCGGTTGGCGCGTTCGAGCATGTGGCTGTTCTTGATTTCGACGGCCGGGAAATAATCTTTGAACCAGAGGAAGTCTTCGAGTTCGCGGCGCCCAGTGACGCTGGAGAAGACGTGATTGATGCTGAAGAAGATGCGCTTTTCAGTGAGGTACATGAGCAGGGCCACGATGTCGTTGCGGCGCTGGAGCAACTGGAGGTGCTGGCGCTCGGTGATGTCGTAGGCGCCGACGTGGATTTCGGTCCCGCTGGGCAGCTTGCAGGTCAGCTCTTCGCTGACGAAGAAATTGGGGTGCTGGCGGAGGCGCTCGGAGCCTTCGATGGAATCGTGGTCGGTGAGGGTGAAGAGGTTCATGCCGCGCCTATTGAGGGCGGCGAAAACCTTGTCGGGATCGCTGTAACTTTCGCGGCAAAAGCTCCGGACAATGGGGGTCGTGCAGGGTCCGGAGAAGTAGGAGTGAACATGCAGGTCGCATTTCACGAGGACAAATATGCGGGGTGAGTGTTACCGCGGCGTGACAGTGCCGCTAAAGTTTTGAAAAGACTGCTACTTAACGCTTTGGATATCGTTCACACTTTTTTAACCGAACATTCGCAATGATTGGCAGGCCCGATGCGATGTTCGCGCAATGCACAAACTCGAGTTTTGTTTTTTCGATGCGGGCGGCGGGCACCGGGCCGCGGCAACCGCTCTGGATATGTCGATTAAAGCGCAGCAGCTTCCCTGGAATGTTCAATTAACCAACTTGCAGGAATTGATGGACGAGTTGGACATTCTCAAGAAATACGCGGGGATACGGATCGAAGATCAATACAACTGGATGCTGCGCAGCGGCTGGACGCTGGGAAGCACTCAGCTGATGAAGGTGCTGCAATTCGCGATCCGGACGCGGCACAACGCAACGGTGAAGTTGTTGGCGCGACATTGGGCGGAGTCGCGGCCGGATTTGCTGGTGTCCTTCGTGCCGCACTTTAACCGGGCGTTGTGCGAGAGTTTTGCGAATGCGATGCCCGGACACCCATTCCTTACGGTACTAACGGACATTGCGGATTATCCGCCGCATTTCTGGATCGAGCCGCGGCAGCAACAATATTTTGTGTGCGGTTCGGAGAAAGCGGTGGCGCAGGCGCGCGGTGCGGGGCACGGCGATGATGCGGCGTTTCGCGCTTCGGGGATGATTTTGAATCCGAGATTTTACGAGCCGCAACATGAGGATCGTGCCGCGGGGAGGGCGCGGCTGGGATTGCGTCCGGATTTGCCTACGGCGCTAGTTTTATTTGGCGGTTATGGATCGAAGGCGATGATGGAGATCGCGACGAAGTTGGAGGAGTCGAATCTGGAATTGCAGTTCATTTTTATTTGCGGACGGAATGAAGAGTTGGCTTCGGCGTTGCGCGCGCGGAAGACGCGGCTGCCGCAATTTGTGGAAGGGTTTACGGTGAAGGTCGGTAGCTACATGCATCTGGCGGATTTCTTTATTGGCAAGCCGGGGCCGGGCAGCGTGAGCGAAGCAATTCATATGAAGCTGCCGGTGATTGTGGAGTGCAATGCGTGGACTTTACCGCAGGAGCGGTACAACACGACCTGGGTGCTGGAGAAGGAATTGGGGATTGTGCTACGGAGTTTCCGTGAAATTGTGCCGGCGGTGACGAAGATGATCGAGCCGGGGACTTTGGCGCGCTATCGAGCGAATACCGAGGCACTCGACAACCGGGCAGTTTTTGAAATTCCGGGAATGATGCGGCAGATTATGGAAAAGTCATTGGCCGCGAGCGCTGCTGACTGAAGTTCTGGAGCCAGGCCAGCGCGAAGGAATCAACGCTTCGCTATGCCAGCGAA
Source organism: uncultured Acidobacteriota bacterium (assembly GCA_963847695.1). Classification (GTDB taxonomy): domain Bacteria; phylum Acidobacteriota; class Terriglobia; order Acidiferrales; family UBA7541; genus Palsa-295. Next base: position 122,205 of record CAWKAX010000026.1, read on the forward strand.
TTCTACCGGGCAGAGGACTACCTACAGCAATATTTTGAGAAAAAGGGAAATCGTGACTCCCCGCATTTAAGGGTAGCGGGCGAATTCAGATTCAATGCGGGCGCGACGGGCTTTCGGAAACTTCGCGGAAGATGAAGTAGCTGCCGACGCCGGCGACGCCCAAGACGATCAAGTCAAAAACCAAGTGGCGGTGACGGGGAGCAACGATGTCGTTGTCTTTGCCTCCCACACCGGCTGCTTCTTGCGGCTGCGCAGCAGGAGCGGCGGGGTCGAGATCCATGGTGACGCGATAAGACTTTCCAGCGGGGATAGAGTGGAGCTCGCCGTCGTTATCGAGAATCAGAGTACCGCGGAAGGCGGAGATGACGACTTCGCGGGGACCGGTGATGGTGACCTGCCCGTAAGCGGGCTGGCCGTTGGCGGCGCTGACGATGCCTTCTGGAATTTCCAAGCCGACCTGATCCGTTCCGTTTGAGGAAAAACCAACGGTGCCGCTCTTGACGAGGGCGTGAACCATATCGGTGCGCTGCGAGAGAGTGGCGGCGCTGGAAGCGAGTAGATAGACTTGGCTGCCGCCGACTTTGAGGCGGAGAGTGCCGTTCATCTGAGTTTCGACTGTATCGCCGGGGTACACGGTGGTGCCGATGGCGACGACCGCTGTGCCGATTTGTGCATCTTGCGCCTGAATGACCATGCCCAAGGGCTTTTCATTGGCTGCGAAGGCAGGAATGTTCAGAAGTGACGCAGCTAAAGTGATGGAAAGAAAAGTCCTGGAGATGGAGCGCACTGAAACCTCCTAAGATTGCAAGACCAATTTAGGCGCTAAAAGCGGAAGTGTCAATAGGCCTAAAGAGGTGCTAATCGACTGAAAATGCGAGTGCGTGAGCGCGTGAAGCTTGCCCGCGGCTACTCATGGAATCTGTGCAGGTGTTGGGCCAAAGCGGCTGGTTTGGCGCCGCGCGGGATGCGTTAGAATGCTCTCGGCTTCGCGGTGCTCGGCGTTTGGGATGGTTGGGAGGCTGGATGATTCACCGCTTCGTTTTTCATAACGACAAAATTTCGCCGGTGGAGTCGGTGCGGCTGTCTCCGGGGCAGGCGGGATTGTTTAACGGGTGGGGCCTGTTCACGACCATGCGGGTGCATGAAGGGATTCCGTTTGCGTTTGAGCGGCACTGGAGCCGATTGGAGCGCGACGCGGAACGGACGCGGTGCCCGTTTCCGTTTGAGTTGGAGACGGTGCGAGCGCAGATGGCGGATTTGCTGGAAGCGAACAAAGTGATCGAGGGCGCGGCGCGAATTTATGCGGTTTACAACCAGGTGGGATTCTGGAGGAGTGCGGAGAATTTTCCGAAGGTCGATCTGCTGCTGTGTTCGGCGGATTTGCCGTCGTACCGGGAGCCTTCGCGGCTGGGATTGCGGGAATTTGGGAGATATGCGGCTGCGCCGCTGGCGGGCGTGAAAGTTTTGTCGTGGCTCGACAACGTTTGGAATTATTACGAGGCGACGCAGGCGGGATTTGACGAAGTGGTTTTGCTGAACGAGCGCGGGGAAGTGGCGGAATGTACGGCGGCGAATATTTTTTGCGCGCGCGGAGGGAAGGTGGCGACCCCGCCTTTGAGTTCGGGGTGTTTGCCGGGGATTACGCGGGCGGTTTTGCTGGAGATCGGGGCGTCGGTGGGAGTGGAGGTTAGGGAAGCGGTTTTGCGGCCCGAGGATTTGTACGAGGCAGATGAAGTTTTTATTTCTTCGACGAATCGAAGCATGCTGGGCGTGAGCGAGATCAACGGGCGCAAGATTGCGTCGGCGCCGGGGCCGATTACGTTGAAGATGGAAAAAGCGTTTGGGGAATACGTGCAGCGCTATATTGCGGAGCGCGCCGCAGTTCGCAATCGATAAGAGCTTAGTGAACCATCCAGCCCAGGATTCCGGTGACGATGCCGGTCAGGCCCAGAATAATGCCGAAGTACCAGAATATTTTTTTGCGGGTTAGCAGGGTGATGGAGCAAATCACCAGGGCGGCTTCGAGCAGGACTTCGCCGAGGTCGTAGCGATCGGCGCGCCTTTCTTCGACCTTTACTTCGTCTTCGGCTTTTTTTGCTTCGGCCTGAATCTCCTTCAGTTCTTCGCCGTAACGTTCGACTTCCTTCGAATATTTTTCTTTCACGGCGTCGACGTGTGACGAATCCTGTAGGGAAAAGATGGAGAGTTCGTCGATGAAGAGCTCGTAGTTGCGGCGGCGGATTTCTTTGGCTTGGTAGTAGGCCCACTGATCGGCGGCGCGGGATTGGAGCAGGACTTCTTCGGTGTGGGCGCGATGGCCGAGGAGCGTGACGCTGGCGACCAGGACGGCTAGGATGGCCATGGTGAGAGTGACTGGGGCGAGATTGTGCTCTTCCGATCCGTGTTCGGCGTGTTCTTTTAGTTCCATGATGTCTTCGGCCATTTGCCCTCCATTATTTTTCGCTGCGCGAATTCGGAAAACTTGGGGAGCAGCATAGCAGAGAGTTGCGCGGGCTGGGAACGGGGTTCGTGCTGGTGCGCGATGGAACCGGGAAGTAAGATCAGCGGGACGTAGATTATCGAGAGAGGATTCAGGAGAAGCGTGAGGAGAAGCTGGATGAGCGATTTGGCGAGCAAGACATGCGTGCCCTGCAAGGGTGGGGTACCGCCGTTGGCGGGGAAGGAATTGCAGGCGTTGGCGGAGCAGGTGCCGCAGTGGAAGGTGGTGGATGGCCATCACCTCACGCGAGCGTTCAAGTTTGCGGATTTTGCGCAGGCATTGGCGTTCGTGAATAAGGTTGGCGCGATTGCGGAAGAGCAGGGGCATCATCCGGATATTTTATTGGCATGGGGTAAGGCGGAAGTGACGACGTGGACGCACAAGATCAATGGATTGACGGAGAGCGATTTCATTTTGGCGGCGAAGATTGACAAAGTCTGAGAACAACGCCAAGGGTTTAACCGAGAGAACACAGAGAAGAGGGGAGTCTGTTTAAGGGCTGGGCAAGAAGGAGATCCTTCGTCGCGAAAGGCGCTCCTCTGGATGACGGCCAACGGCGGTTTCGGCGTCGGATTGGAAGGCTAGGAGAAGCGGATCGGTCGGGCCGAGACTGGCTGGGTTCTACGGCTCGTCGTCGCCGTCGGAGTCGTCGGGCATTACTGTTTTCATCGACAGATTAATGGCGGGGAGTTGGGCGGCTTTGAGTTGCTGATTCAGGGACGGGATGTCTTTGGTTTTGAGATCGTTCCAGCGGGCGGTGGCGTCGGCTCGCGAGCGATCGAATTCGTCCAGGGCGTCCTGGGCGATTTGGGTGGGGCGGGCGTCGGCGTCGTCGACGACTTTCAGGACTTGGCCGTACTGGGCATTCAGCTGCGCGAAACTCGGCAGCTTTGCGCTCGCGCCGAATCCTGGTGCGGCACCTTCGAGTGGCGCGGCTTTTTCCTCGAGAGCTGCGATTGTTGCGGCGAGCGAGCTTCCTTTAGGCGCTTTTGCTGCGACGGTTTTGAGTTGCGCGCGCAACGCGCGGACTTCTTCCAGCGCGGAATAGCTGGAATTCATGGCGTCGCTGATGCGCACGCCGAGCTGGTATTGGAGTGCAAGATCGGCGGCGCTGGCGGTGACGCGGGGATCCATTTTTACTTCGAAGGTCTGAGACAGAACCTCTCCGTTGACCTGAAACTTCAGCGTGTAGATTCCGGGAAGGACTGGAGCGCCAGCGGGTTCGCGCGGAGTGTCGCGCACGATGGCTGAAATCGGATACTCGTGGCGAATCGACTGCGGGGGCGGAGTGCGGAGATCCCAAACGAAGCGATGCATGCCGGCGGCGGTGGCGACTTGCTGCGGCTGACGAATCCAGTAGAGCGGGACGTTGAGTTCTTTTCCTAATTCTTCCAACGATGGCCCGGGAGGGTCTTGGCTGGAGAATTCGCGAATCATTTTTCCGTTTGGATCAAAAACCTGCAGAACGACTGGCCCGTGTGAAGCGGAACCTAAGTAGTAATCCAGAAGCGCACCGGTGGGAGGATTTTGTCCCGCGGGCTCTTCGGGCGGCAGTGGCGTATCGGTGTTGACGTTACGGCGGATGCGATAGGCGCTGGCGGGCTTGAACAGGAACTGCGGGGCGGCGGCGATCTGCGCGCTGATCTGGCGCAGCGGGGCGATGTCATCGAGGATCCAGAACGAGCGGCCGTGGGTGCCGACGATCAGATCGTCGTCGTGAATCACCAAGTCTCGGATTGAGGTTGCGGGCAGATTCATTTGCAGCGACTGCCACGAATCGCCGTCGTTGAAGGAGACGTAGACGGTGTGTTCGGTTCCGGCGAAGAGCAGTCCCTGACGCAACGGGTCTTCACGAACGACGTTGACCGGAGCATCGTCGGGCAAGCCGGTCGTAATTTTTTTCCAAGTGCGGCCACCATCATGGGTGCGATAGACGTAGGCGTGGAGATCGTCGAGGCGCAAACGGTTTACGGCGGCGTAGACGGTGTCGCCGTCGAAGTGCGAGGCATCGAGCTGGGCGACTTTACTCCAGGGAGTGAGTTCTGGCGGCGTGACTTGTTGCCAGTTGTGACCGGCATCGCGAGTCAGCCAGATGAGGCCGTCGTCGGTTCCGGCCCAGATGAGGTTGGCGTCGATCGGTGACGGCGCGAGCGAATACACGACGCCGCGGTGTTTGCCTTTGGCCGGATCGCTGGCGATGAGGCTACTGAGATTTTCCGGGACGCCGGGAACTTCGCGAGTTAAATCGGGGCTGATGATTTGCCAGGTGTGGGCGCCATCGGTGGTTTTGAAGACGACGTTGGAGCCGAGGTAGAGAGTGTGCGGATCGGCTTGGGAAAAAATTAGCGGCGCGGTGCGATTGAAACGAAATTTTCCGGTACGCAGGATGACGGGTGAAACGTCCTGCGTCTGACTGGTGGTGGAATCGAAACGCTCGACTTTCCCACCGTAAATTAAATTGGGATGAATCGGGTCGGGCGCGACGTAGCCATACTCTTCGGTGCCGACGGGATGCCACTCGCGAAAAGTAATGGCGCCCCAATCGCTGCGGCTGGCGGTGCCGGCCGAACCGCTTTCCTGTTGCCCGCCGTAAACCCAGTAAGGAAATTGATGGTCGGTGATGACGTGATAGAACTGCGCGGTGGGCTGGTTGTACCAGGAACTCCAGGTTGCGCCGCCGTTAACGCTGATGGTGGCGCCTTGATCGCTGGCCAGCAAAATGATTTGCGGATTTTCGGGATTGAGCCAGACGGAATGATAGTCGTCACCGCCGGGAGCGCCTTTGATGGCGGTGAAGTTGGCGCCGGCGTCGAGCGAGCGGTAAGTGGAAGTGTTGCAAATGTAGATGGTGTCGCGATTGTCGGGAGCCACGCGGACCCAAGCGAAATCGAAGCCGCGGCTCCAGATGCGGTCTTCGTTGTTGATGCGGCGCCAGGAACCACCGGCATCGTCGGAGCGATAGAGACCGCCGACTTCGGGATTGGCGTCGACCAGTGCGTAGAGGCGATTGGGATCGCTGGGCGCGATGCCGAAACCGATGCGGCCGAGACCTTGCGCATTGGTGGGCAAGCCGGTGGTAAGTGGCTTCCAGGTATCGCCGCCGTCGATGGATTTAAATAATCCTCCGTGATGACCTTCGAGAGGGCCGCCGGTGGTCCAGGGCGGGCGGCGCGCGGACCAGAGATCAGCGTAGAGAATTTGCGGATTTTTGGGATCGAAGGCGAGATCGGTGGCGCCGGTGTCGGCGTCCTGGTAGAGGACTTTGGTCCAGGTTTCGCCGCCGTCGAGGGAACGGAAGATGCCGCGATCGACATTGGGGCCGTACGGATGGCCGAGAACGGCGACGAAGAGGCGGTCAGGATTTTTGGGGTCGACGATGATGTTGGTGATTTGCTGGGCGTCGCGCAGACCGAGGTGCTTCCATGTTTTTCCGGCGTCGAGGGATTTGTAGATGCCGTCGCCGGTGGAAAGGTCGGGGCGGAGGAGGCCTTCGCCGCTGCCAACATAAAGGATATCGGGATTCGACGGGGCGACGACGAGAGCGCCGATCGAGCCGGTGTCCTGACCGTCGAAGATGGGATTCCAGGTGCGGCCGTAGTCGGTGCTTTCCCAGACGCCGCCATTATTGACACCGATATAAAACTGATTTTGTTTTCCGGGGACGCCAGAGGCGGTTACGGTGCGACCGCCGCGAAAGGGACCGATGCAGCGCCAGCGGAGATCCTGGTAGAGGCGCGGATCGAATTGGGGAGGCTGGGTTGGGGATTGGGCTTGTGCTCGCGCGGGGATCGGCGCGCAGCAGAAAACCAAGCACAGCGCGAACAGGGAAGCGGCCAGATGGAATTGGCGCTGATGATTCATCGAGATCCTCCGCGAAAATTTCCCGGCTATCTTAACCGATTGGGTCGGCGTTGCACGTGCGGCGGGGCATGGCGAGTGCTTGATTCGAAAGTTGGCTACACCGAAGAGTGGCGAGGCGGGGATCCAGGGGAGGGCTGGGCAAGAAGGAGATCCTTCGTCGCGGAAGGCGCTCCTCAGGATGACGGCCAAAGGCGGTTTGGGTGACGGGACCGACCGGCTAGGAGAAGCGGATTGCATGTCCGCCGCGGACTGGAGACAAGAAGGGGGCCAAAGTGGAGAAAAAATTTGAGGTGGTTCCAGTATTGCGATAGCGGTTTGGGAACAGGTTGGCGGGGGGTCGTTGACCTGGATTCGGACACGGCCTAGGTTCGATAGAGAGCTTGGGAGGCTGTTTTGCGTCCGAATTTGCGTACTTCTATATCTGCTGCCGTAAGTGCTTCATTCCGTAGTTCGCTGCGAACTTCATTTCGTGGTGCGATTGCACTTTTTATTGTGCTTGGGTTGCTTGATGTGCCGGCGTTTGCCGGGGCGGCGGCTTCGAAGCCGTTGGGGATGGTGGTGCAGGCTAGCGAAGCGTCGATTGATAATTCGAGCTTGGCGGTGGGAACGACCGTTTATCCCGGGGATACGATTCAGACTGAGGATGGCGGGAGTTTGCGGCTGAAGTTCGGGTTGACGCAGGTTTATTTGCTGAGCGCGAGCGCGGCCACTTTTTCGCAGCGTGGGGAAATAATCCGGGCGATAGTGGGTCGCGGGACGGTGGGATTTTCGTCCAATGATTCGAGCAACATGGAATTGGAAATTCCGCAGGGAATTTTGCGGGCGGCGAAAGGCGAATCGGCCTATGGGCAGGTGACGATTATCAGCCCGCTGGAAGTGGTGATTTCGAGTTATCGCGGCACGTTGATGCTGGATAACGAAGGCGAAATGCACGCGATTCCGGCGGGGAAGTCGTTTCGCGTGGATATGGATTTGGAGCCGGCGGCGCAGCCTGCGCCGGCGCGCGATCAGGATCCGGGACGCGATGCCGGAGTTGTGCCGACCAAGCGGCGGCGATTGAAATTCGCGCTGATTTTTCTGGGTGGCGTAGCGTTGGGCAGCTGGGCCATTTTTGATGAAATCAGCGAGAGCCCGTCAAAACCAAAATAGTATTTCTGAATTTACACCCCCGAGTTACTACCGTTAGTTCTCGATCCCCGTCCAATTTTTCTGTTCTGCTGCGGTGAGCGGTATAAACTGATGGCATCGGATCGCGTCGACCGGTGATTGTTTTCCCTCACGCGCGATTGACACCGCCATGTTGAAACGCCTCTTCACCCAATATATCGCCGCCGAAGCTCGCCCCATGCTGCGGCTGGCGATTCCGCTGGTCTTGGCGGAATTGGGCTGGATGACCATGGCGGTGGTGGACACGATGATGGTGGGGCGGCAGGCGAATTCGGCGGTCGCGATCGGAGCGGTGAGCCTGGGCAGCATTCTTTTTAATTCGGCGGCGATTTTCGGGACCGGGCTGATGCTCGGGCTCGATACGCTGGTTTCCCATTCGTACGGATCGGGAGACATCGAGGACTGCCACCATTCGATGGTCAACGGGCTGTATTTGAGCTTGGCGATCACGCCATTTTTGATGGGGGTGATTTATCTTTTCGAGCCGCTGCTGCGGCATCTGGGAATTCCGGATCCGGTGCTGGCGCAGGCGGTGCCGTATTTGCGAACGCTAAACTGGGGAACTTTGCCGCTGCTTTTCTTTTTTGTTTTTCGGCGGTATTTGCAGGGGATGAATCTGGCGAAGCCGGTGATGTTCGCGCTGGTTTCGGCGAATCTGGTGAACCTGCTGGGGAATTGGGCGCTGATCTACGGACATCTGGGATTGCCGGCGATGGGCACGGTGGGTTCGGGTTGGTCGACGTGTTTTGCGCGGACTTACATGATGTTGGTGTTGCTGGGTTACGCGCTGTATTACGACCACCGGAACAAAACGGGATTGCGGAATGCATCGCGGCTGCCGAGTTCGCTGCGGTTTCGGAAACTGGTGCGGCTGGGATTGCCGGCGGCGACTCAATTTGGTTTGGAGGTGGGAGTGTTTGCGGTGGCGACGGCGCTGATCGCGCGATTGGGTGCCATTCCGTTGGCGAGCCATCAAGTGGCGTTGAATACGGTGAGCTGCACTTATATGGTGCCACTGGGAATTAGCGCGGCAGCGGCGGTGCGGGTAGGGCAGGCACTGGGCCGGAAGGATGGAGAGGCGGCGAGCCGCGCGGGTTGGACGGCGATGGTTCTGGGAACTGGATTTATGGCCTGCATGGCGATTTCGTTTTTTCTTTTTCCCAGCGCGATCGTGCGGGTTTATACGGCAGACCGGCAATTGATTCCTCCGGCTAGCACGTTGCTTTTTGTGGCAGCGTTCTTTCAACTTTTTGACGGAATGCAGACGGTGGCGACTGGCGCTTTGCGCGGGGCGGGGGATACGCGGACGCCGATGCTGTGCCATTTGGTGTTCTATTGGCTGGTGGGATTGCCGTTGGGTGCGTATTTGTGTTTCAGGATGGGTTGGGGAGCGCCGGGACTTTGGAGCGGGCTGAGTTTGTCGCTGATTTTGATTGGCAGCGCGCTGCTGTATTTCTGGCGGAAGAAGGAAAAATCGTTTGCGACGATGACGTTCCCGGCGAGTGGCGATGGCGATTTGGCGGCTGCGCTGGAGCCGGGGCGGCAGGGCTAAGTGTAATCACTTGCTGCGCACACGGGCTGCCGCGGCGCGGCTTGGCGGCGTTGGCTGTGCGCTACAATTACCAGGTTCATGTCCAACATATTCATGGCGCGCGCGATTGACCTGGCGATTGAGAACGTCAGGAGCGGCGGAGGCCCGTTTGGGGCGGTGGTGGCGCGGGACGGAAAGATTGTGGCGGAGGGCGCGAATTCGGTGACAACGCAGAACGATCCTACGGCGCACGCGGAAGTGGTGGCGATTCGGGCGGCGTGCCGGGCGCTGGGGACGTTTGAGCTGAATGGTTGCGAGATTTTTACGAGTTGCGAGCCGTGTCCGATGTGTCTGGGGGCGATTTACTGGGCGCGGCCGGCGCGTGTCTATTTCGGGAGCGCGGCGGCGGACGCGGCTACGGCAGGGTTCGATGACGCGTTGATTTACAGTGAAATTCAGCGCGAACATGGCGAGCGGAAGATTCCGATGAAGCAGCTGATGCGTAAAGAAGCGCTGGCCGTTTTCCACGCGTGGCACGCGAAGAACGACAAGATCGCTTATTGAGATGGAAAAGGTGGGGCACGGGAAGGTTGTTGAAAATAGGCATACACGGTACATTTAAAGAGGCCTTGAATTTGAGACTACAAGCAATCCTGGATTGCAAGCGGCCTGCCCGCCGAGGCCACGAGGCCAACCCAGCCGCGTACGACAGCGAATATTTGAAGCTCGAGCTGGCCCATGGAGCGGCAACGCGCGTTCATGCGTGAAAAAATTCTGATTGTTGACGATGAGATGGGGGCGCGCGCGGCGCTGGAGTTTTTGTTACGCCGCGAAGGATTTGAGGTGCGCGACGCTCCCGACGGGCGATCGGCGATTGCCGAGTGCGCGACCTTCCGACCGGATTTAATCCTGCTGGACATCATGATGCCGGGAATGGACGGGTTCGAGGTGTGCCGGCGCATTAAGGCGGCGCCGGAAACGCGGCTGACTCCGGTGGTACTGATTACCGGGCTGACCGCGACGGAAGATCGGATTAAGGGCATCAATGCGGGTGCGGATGATTTTCTGTGCAAGCCGATCGATCTGAACGAGCTGCTGGCGCGGACGCGTTCGTTGCTGCGGTTGAAACAAATTACGGATGAACTGGAAAACGCTGAGGCGGTTTTATTCAGTTTGGCTTACAGCATTGAGGCGCGGGACCCTTATACACGTGGGCATTGCGAACGGTTGGCGGAAATGTCGGCGCGGATGGGCGAGAGATTGGGAGTGCCGGAAGATCAGATCCGGGCGCTGCGACGGGCGGGTGTGGTGCACGACATCGGCAAAGTCGTTGTGCCGGATTCGATTTTGCTGAAGCCGGGGCCGCTGACCAGCGAAGAAGTTATGACCATGCAGAAGCATCCGGTGGTGGGCGAAAAAATTTGCGCGCCGCTGAAAACCTTCCGTTTGGTGCTGCCGATTATCCGGCACCATCACGAAAAGTACGACGGGTCGGGATATCCGGATGGCTTGGTGGGTGATGCGATTCCGCTGACGGCGCGGATTCTGCAACTGGCGGATGTTTATGACGCCTTGACCACCGACCGGCCTTACAAGGTGGCGTTCGCCCCGGAAGTCGCGCTGGATTTAATGGATGAGGAATGCGAGCGCGGATGGTGGGACCGGAATTTGATTTCAGTATTTCGCCAGATGATTTTGGATGGGCAGGCGGAACTTGCGCCTTCTTCTTATCGCAAAGCAGTGAACTGATTCTTTAGGTGGCGCCGGCGATGCGTTCTTCGCCGGAGTAGATTACGAAGCGCCTTCCTCGCAGAAAACCTACCAGCGTCATGCGCAGTTCGCGGGCCAATTGCACAGCCAAACTTGAGGGAGCGGAGACGGAGGCCAGGACCGGAATTCCGGCGACCAGCGCTTTCTGGACGATTTCGAATCCGCCGCGACCGCTGACTAGCAGGACGGCGTTGCCGAGAGGCACGCGATGATCGAGCAGGGCCCAGCCGATGACTTTGTCGACGGCGTTGTGGCGGCCGATGTCTTCGCGGACGACCAGCAGGTGGCCGGCGGCGTCGAAGAGGGCGGCGGCGTGGAGGCCGCCGGTGCGTTGGAAGACGTCCTGGGCTTCGCGCAGGGCTTGCGGTAATTCGGTTAGTAATTCGGAATCGATTCTGAAGTCTGGATTCGGGGTGGTGAGCAGGCGCGAGCGGATGGCGTCGATGGAGGCTTTGCCACAGATGCCGCAGCTGGAGGAGGCGAAGAAGTGGCGGCGCATTTTGTCGAAGTCGGGGATTGATTCTGCGGAGAGGGTGGCTTCGATTACGTTGCCGCGTTTTACATTGTCTTCGGTGGTGGGTTCGACATTTTCCAGGGTGAGGATTTGTTCGCGGGTTTGGATGAAGCCTTCGGTGAAGAGGAAGCCGGCGGCTAATTCGAGGTCGTGGCCTGGGGTGCGCATGGTGACGCTGAGTGGATTTTGGCCGACGCGGATTTCGAGGGGTTCTTCGGCGGCGAGGTAATCGTCTTTGCGGGAGAGGTGGCCGTCGTCCCATTCGGAAACGCGGGTGAGACTGACGCTGCGTGGCTTTTCGGGCAAGTAGACGCCTCCGTTGGGACATTATGCGGGAGGGCGGGGTATTTGGGGAAATGCGGTACGGTGGTGAGTTGGGGAGGGCTGGAGGCGAGCGTTGGTGAGGCTCAAGGGAGTGACGCACCTCCGGCGCTCGAATTCTGCACACTTACGTTTTTCCGGTCCTTACGCGACACCTGCTGACGCTCTGCGCTGCGTTTATGCGGCGGGCCAAGCGCTCTGCGGATTCGGGCGGCACAAAAAAGACTCGCCCCGAGTGTGGATACTCGGGGCGAGTCCTTTTTAGCGTGTTTGTCGCTTGCGATTATTGACCGTCGTTGGCGCCGGCGAACAAGTCGGAAATGACTTGAACGTTTGAGTCACAGGCGTGATTCAGGCAAGGCAAGCCGAAGCCGGCCTCGATGGTCTTCAGCAGCGAGAAGTGGTTGTAATACTGGCTGGACTGCAATTCGTGGTAGCCGTAGTTGGTATCCACGATGAAGACCACGCGGTTGGTGGTGGGCGCGACGCTGTAGTCGTCTTCATCCCACATCAGGACGATGGCGCTACGGCCGTGACCCCAGACCGGGGACTTCTTGATGGCGTTGACGATGCGTTCGGCGGAAACGTCGCCGACGTTGATGAGGGCGGGGTTCAAACCGTCCTGCATGCCGTCGTCGTTCGGATCGTACTGGCAGAAGGGCAGCACGTTGCCGCGACCGTGTTGGTCGTTGCACTGGTTGGGAGCGATGAAGGAATACGACGGAACGTCGCCGGAGGCGAGGTCAGCGTACAGACCGAATTTGCCATCGAACGCGACGATGTTGTTCAGGCTGTTGGCCGGGTTGGTGCCCTCCTGCACGTTGCGAAAGTACGCGAAGGGATCGTGCTTCACGGCGTAGAGGAAAACCAGGTCGGCCGAGGTGAGCGGAGGATTCAAGACCGGAGTGATTTTGGTGAAGTCGGTGTTGTTGGTGAAGGTGCCGTCGCTGGTGTTGACGAGGTCGGCGCCAGCGAAGGGCAGGCTTTCCTGGTAGCTCTTCCAGGAAAGGCCGGCGGTGACGAGCTGGTCGGCGATGGTCTTTCCGCTAATTTTGGTGTCGGCCGGGATGGATTTTTTGCCGTCGATGTTGAGTTCGCCGTCATTGCTGCCGGCAGCGCAGGTTGTTTCGTTGGTGCAGTCGATGGCCGGGGTGGCGGCGTCGGTTCCGGTGCCGTAGATGGGGCAGATAGGGCCGGTCGGAGGAGTATCGGTAGAAACCGTTCCGGTGGAAAGGTTGGTGCTGCAGCTGGCGTTATGCCAGTCCGGAGCGTTATCCGCGTGCACGCCGAAGTTAGAGCCGCCGACGGTTTCGAGATAGTTGGTCAAGCTGGGATGAGCAATCGCGAAATAGTTGGTGGCCAGATTGTTTTGCTTGGCGTAGCGATTGATGAACGGAGCGTTCGGATTATTGAGGATCTGCCGGTAGGCATGATTTTCCATCATGATGATAAAAACGTGATCCAGTTTGGGCACGCCTTTCGGTACCGCACCTTCGTCAGCAAACATGGGGGCGGCCAAGAGAGCGAGGGACAGACCCAGAGCTGCAGCCTTTCGAATCATTCGTCACCTTTTCGTTCGGGATTTATTGCTCTTTATCGAGCGGCGTAAATGGGGGCCGTCTCAACTTGCGAACAGGCTAGGCGGTTGGGATTAATGTTGTATTACGGATGAGTGAAAAGTAGATGGTGGGATGGCCGGAAATCAAAGATTTAGGACCGCGCGGGCGGAGAGTGCCAGAGCGCGCTGCGCGCTGGGGACATTTTCGGTACGGGCGGCTGCGGAAAAGCGGCGGCAGAGCCGCCGCACTCTACAGTGGCCTCGGCGGTACTTGGCGTCGATTATTTTTTGGCGGAGATTGCGGGGATGGTGGCCGGGTTGGCGGTGGCAGCGGTGTTGGTTTGGGTGTGCTCGGGCGGGTCGATGCGGATTAAGCCCATCATGCCGTTGTCTTCATGTTCGAGCAGGTGACAGTGGAAGACGAAGGTGCCGACGGTATTGGGATCGCGAAAATCCATGCGGACTTTAATTTCAGGGTAGAGCAGGGATTTGCCGTCGTAGAACGGGACGTTCACGGTGTCACGGAGGAAAGGTTCGTTGACCTGAATTTGATTCCATTCCGTTAGCAGGAAGTGGATTTGGTGGATGTGGAAGGCGTGGAGTTCGGTGGAGCGATTTTCGATGATCCAGTCTTCGACGTCGCCTTGGTGGGCGATGATGGCCGGCGTGCTGGACGCGGGATCGAAAACTTCTGGTTTGGCGCCGTCGACGGTAATGAAAAACGTGGTGGGACTATTCGGATCATTGGGATCGGAGAGAGTTTCGGAGAAATAGAGGCGACGAGTGCGGACCGGGGCGACCGAGCCGAGCCAGGGCAGCGAAGAAGCGGCCATCGGCGTTTCGCCGCTGAGCATTTTCGATCGGGGTTCGGGGGCGGAGTCCGTCGGAACGATGAAAGCTATCGGCCGGTTAGGGTCGTTCTCGCCGCCGGGTCCGGTGTTGACGGTGCGGCAAACAAGGAGCGCGGATTTCACGGTGGCGTCGGGAGGAGTGACGATGAATTCGGCGCGGCCTCCGGGTGGGATGCCCATGTGATTGCGGGCGACGGTGAGCGCGGAGCCGACGCCGTTGGCATTGATGGCGACGCCATCGAGAGCGACGACGTCCATCATTTGGGCTTTGCGATCGAAGAGGACCTGCAGGTTGAGATAAGTAATCGCGGAAGCGTTGACGACGCGCCAGAGCTGGGGCTGGCCCGGTTTCATTTTGATGATGGCCGGAGGGTAGTCGGGGTAGGGAACCGAAACGAAATTGATGGAGAGATCTTTGGCGGGAGTGCCGGAGCCGGTTCCGGTATTGGCGGTGTCGCCGTCTTTATCGATCATCATTTTGGGGATGACCGGTTCACTTTTGGAAGGCGGCGCTTTGGGGTTGAGCAGGTCCTCATCGCGAATGACGAAGACGCGTTCGGGGAGGCCGGCGGCGGCGGTGTTGGCGCGCTCGAGGCCTTCGATGATGAGGGCGCCGGAGGCTCCGCCGAGGACTTGAACTTTGCTGAAACCGTGCATGTGCGGGTGATACCAGTAGAGGCCGGGCTGTTCGTTGGCGGGAATGCGGAAGCGATATTCGAAGGGCGCGGCGCCGGAAGGGACGGAGGTTTTTAGGACTTCGTCTTGGTGACAGACGGGCGGGATGGTTAGGCCGTGGAAGTGGAGGTTGGTGGCGGTGGGAGACATTGCGCCGCCCAGGCAAGGATCTTGGTTGGTCGCGGCGGATTTAGGAATTTTATGATCCGGCATTGCTGCCATGGACATGGTCGCCGCGGTGGTTGGAGTGGAGCCGAGGTCGGTGAGCTCGTTTTTTAGGTTGAGGATCAGGAGGTCGCCGGGTTTTAGGCGAAGGTTGGGGGAGAGTTCGCCATTGCCGAAGATGTAGCAGTAACGGAGGCGTCCGGTGCGGGAATCTCGCTGATTACGGTAGGTAAGTTCGACTTGGAGAACGCCGTTGGTGCTGCGGAGGTCGGCGGGTTCGGGGACTTCGCTGCCGACGGCGGGGCGGGGGCAGACTTCATTGGGAGCGGTGGCGGCTTGGGCGTGCGATGGCGCAACGGTTCCGGCGATGGCAGCCGACACGCAAAATAGCCAGAAAATTGCCCGACGCACTCAGACTCCCTATTCAAATTCTTCAGCGGAGACCGGCTGAAATCCGAGAAGCACGATGAGGGCTTCACGCGGAACGGCGAAGAATTACTGTAACGGCTGGGGAAAGGTCCGAATGTGAATGGAATGTTAACATTCGGTTACGCAAGACGCGAATGATTCACTAAAAGGAAACGCTAAAAGGAAGAGGACTACTTTACGACGACTGATAGCAGGGGAGATGGCAGTCCGTCGGCGTGGGCAGAGACTGTAGACACACAGTGAGAATCGACTGTGTTAGTGTTTTAGGGCTGATTCGTGCAAATTGACGTGAGAGAAAAGACCCGAGCATGGTGACATCGCAACGCTGGAGGGAGGCGCAGGCCACTGAGCCACACTTCTACGCGGGCATGGCGCTCGAAATCGACGGGACTCTAGACATTCTGTATCACAACTCGCTGAAAGCCCGTTCCCTACTCGAGCAGATCAAAGAAACGCCAAAAGTTAGTGTAGAAATCGGTCCAGGACCGTTCGGCGTCGGGATCAGCGGTTACCTCACGAGCGTTCCGGTTCGGGTATGCGTCGAGCCTGATCCACAACTCAAGATGGACAGGTCCATACCTCTGGGAAGGCTGATTGAGGACTGGCGTAAGCCCCTTCATTACATTGTCGGCGTGGGCGAGGATATTCCGATCGCGAGTGCGAGCGCGGATCTGGTGATTTGCTGCAACGTGATCGATCACGCCCGCGACGCGGACAGATTTCTAGTTGAAATTGCGCGAATTCTAAAGCCGGGCGGGCTATTTTTCTTCGATGTCGATACCTTTTCGCTGCTTGGTCTGGTGAAGTGGAATTTGTGGACCAAACACAGCAAGAAGACTGAGTTGCTGGTCATCGCACATACCTACCGGATGTTCGAGCCGGACGTGGCGCGACGCTTGAAGGCTGCGGGATTCGAGATTATATCCCGGCGCGGTCACAGCGCCCTGAGCCTGTGCGTGGGCCATGCCCGTAATGCGAAATTCCTGCTGAGAAAACCGCTGAACGCCGGAGCCTCGGCCTCGCGCTAGGCGGCGACTTCGTGCTGGCGCGTCCCTGAGTTTTGGTACTGTCCAAATTAGGACAACACCTGAGTTTTCCCAAACTAGGAATGTTGGCTGCCGGAGGTGTATCCTAGGCGTTCCCTTGGGCCTCTTGTTTGACGGCATTGGAACATGGCGCATAAAGCATCCCTTCCCGCTGCTCCCGAAACTCTACGCATAGGTTTGCAAGATTGGATGGCGCAGGTGGCTGAGCTGGCGGATAAGGTCCAGCACGGCTGGCGCGTGGAGAACGTGCATGACTTGCGTACGGCGATTCGGCGGTGCCGTACGATGGCCGAGGCGCTGAGCGAGGTGAATCCCGATCCAGGTTGGCGGAAGTTGAAGAAGGCTACGCGGAAGCTATTTCGGGCGCTGGGCGAATTGCGGGATACGCAGGTGAAGCTGGAGTGGGTTAGGAAACTGGCTCCGGCGGCGGATGCGCTGCGGAAGGATATGAAGTCAACGCTCGAAGCCAAGATGGTTTTGCAGCGCGTCGCCTGCGAGAGGAGTTTGGCCAAGTTTGACGCGAAGGAATGGCGCAAGCTGGCGAAGAAGTTGGCGGAGAGGTCGCGATTTTTCCCGCAGGAAAGCGTGGTGTTTCAGCGGCTGGCGCTGGCGCGGTTGAATGACGCCGAGGCTTTGTACGAGCGGGCGCGCAAAGGACGGAGCCGGGTGGGGTGGCACCGGCTGAGGATCGGGTTGAAGCAATTTCGTTACACGCTGGAGAATTTTTTGCCGGAGCGCGGTGAACACTGGTTCGAGGAATTGAAGCGGCTGCAGGATCTTTTGGGCGAAGTACACGATCTCGATACGCTGCGGCGGCAAATCTTCCGGCACCGGGCGCGAGTAGACGCGGCGGACATCGAGCGCTGGTTGGCGTTGGTTGAAGTGCGGCGAAAGCGGCGGCTGGCGGAATTTGTGACCCGAGTTTCGGGTGCGATTTCTTTGTGGCAATCGTGGAGAGATGGATTCCGCTCGGTGCCTACCTTGCGACTGGTTCCGGTTTCAGAGTCGAGCTTGCGCGTTCAATCGGCGAGCTGACGCAACATCTTCGGCGTAAGAATCCACAACAAATCCCATTTTCCGCGCGAGGCGCTGTGTTCGAGGCAGGCTACGCCTGCTTTCTTTAGCGCGGTGAAGACGCTTTGGGCGCCAGCCAGGTGCGCGATCATCAGGTCGAGCTGCGGGGCGTGGCCGAAGCACATGATTTCTTTGGCGTGGAGCCGGATGATTTCTTTGGCCATTTCCGGGGCGCTACCGGCGGGTTTCAGCGCGTCATGCGTGCGGATTTTTTGCTGGGAGAAGCCGAGAGCTTCAGCGAAAATTTCGGCGGTCTGGGCAGCACGGATGTAGGGGCTAGTGATCAGCACGTCCGGCTTCACTTTTAGTTCGTGCAAGCCGAGCGCGGCGGAGCGGGTTTTCTGCACGCCCTTGGCGGTGAGTGGCCTTTGCGGTTCGGGCGGCGATTTGGGATCGTTGGGATCTACGGCGATGCCGTGGCGTACGAGATAAAGAATCATCCTAAGCTACCTTCTCTTTTCCCTGGGCGCGTCGGACTTCGACGCTCAGGCGAAACTCTTTTTCAAACATACCAGATTTTCTTTGCAAACCGGCGAGGTCGAGGCGGGTGCCTTCGATGGCGCGGATGACGAAGATGGCTTTGCGTCCGGAGATTTGGACGTCGACGCCGGCGATGCGTTCGGCGTGTTCGGACTCGAGTTTTTCGGCAATGCGCAGCAGGCTGGTGAGAACGCGGGTCTGGCGGCGGCGTTCGTTATCGAGAGCGGCGTAGGAAGAGTGATCGAGGGCTGGCTCGGATTTGGAATTGTGATAGCGGACCAGGGCGGCGACCATGTCGCGTCGCCAACCTTGCAAGCCGGGGATTTCGCCGTTGCGGATCAAATATTCGCCATGGCGGTGATGGGCTTTGCGATGGACGAAATGGCCGACGTCGTGCAGCAGGGCGGCGATTTCGAGAACCAGGCGGAGATCGGCGCCCATTTCGTGTATTGGCCGCAGCTGGTCGAAGAGGGACAGCGCGAGCTTAGCCACCTGGTCGGCGTGGTGCGGGCTGTAATCGAGACGACGGGCAAACCATCGGGTGCTGGCAAGAAGCTCGTCGGCGCGGCCGCGCTCTTCTTCATCGGCGATGCGGACGGAATATTGTTCGGCAACGAGATCGAGCAGGATGCCTTCGCGAACGCCGACACCGGGGACGAGCATGGAACGCAGGTCGAGCCATTTGGCGAGGGTGGTGAAGATGATAGCGGCGATACCCATGACTTCGGCGCGATCTTTGCGGACGCGATAGGCGCGCATGCGGCCGGGAACGTCGAGAGCGAGCATGCGCCAGGTTTGATCGCGGAGGAGGCTGGAGTTGATGGAGGGAATGCCTTCGGTGAGCGGGCCGGCGGCGAGACGGACGAGAGCTTCGGCGTTGCCTCCGCAGGCGACGGAGACGGCGCGCGTGAGTTTCGGTGGCGCGGGCATGGCGCTGCGCAGAAGCGCGAGGATGTGATGGCGCAGGCGCTCGGCTTGGTCTTCGTCGATGGCGCCCTCGAGCGAAAAAGTTTCCATCAAGCGAATGGTTCCAAGGGGCAGGCCGATGCGGCGTTCAAGAACGCCGCGCTGATAGAAATTCAGTTCGAGGCTGCCGCCGCCGAGATCGAAAATTACGCGAGGCTGAATGCGATCGCCCAGCGCCCACTGCACGGCTTGGCAGACGAGGCGGGCTTCTTCTTCGCCGCTGATGACTTCGAGTTCGATGCCGGATTTGCGGCGGACGCGATCCATGAGGCGGCGGTGATTGCGGGCTTCGCGGGCGGCGGCGGTAGCGACGGCGCGGTAAGCGCCGACGTTGTGATGATCCATGCGATCACGAAACTGGCGGAAAGCGCGGGTGGCGCGGGCGATGGTATCGCTGCCGATGATGTGGCGGGTGAAAGCGTTGTGGCCGAGGCGCACGGAGGCGCGCTCGTTATCGAGAATTTCGATGTGCTTGGGAGAGGTGGCACGGGCGATGACCAGGCGGATGGCGTTGGAGCCGGCGTCAATCGCTGCCAGTTGGACGGGGGCGGCCATGAGTTAGCGCCAGAGGTGGGACAGGGCGTGGGACGGCGAGTAATGGGTGCTGCGGATGCCGAGATGCGAAGCGATGCGCTTGCGCAGAACCTGATTTACGTCTGCGACGCTGGTTTCGCCGTCCAGCTCGATAAAGTTGTGGCGCTTGGAGAGATATTCAAATTCGCGCTTGATCATCGACTGATAGCGGATAAAGGACTGGAAGAGGTCGTTGGAAAGGGACATATCTCGGCCGGATTCCCAATAGCTGATGGTCTGCGATTTTTTGAATTCACGATCGAAGGCGACTTCGGGGCGGACGTTGAGCCAGAAGGTGAGGTCGGGTCGCAGCGAGGTTTCGTAGATGCCGTGGAGGTAATCGCGGCCGATGCCGCGGACGGCGGCGCGGGCGATGAGGGTGAAGATGTAGCGGTCGGCTAAGACAATGAGACCGGAGCGCAGCGCGGGCAAGATGCGGCGCTCGAGCTGGTCGAAAAAGTCGGTGCTGTACATCAGCGCGAGGGTCATGCGGGTGACGGTGTTCTCGGCGAGAAGGCCGTCGATGTCTTCGCCGACGAGGTAGGAGCGGCGGAGGCCCATGGTTTGGACGGCGAAACCTTCGGATTCGAGCCATTCGGTGAGCAGGGAAATTTGAGTGGAGCGGCCGGAGCCGTCGGTGCCTTCGATGACTACTAGAGTGCCGCTGAGTTCTTCGGGTTTTACACCGGGGAGGGGTGAGCCGTAGAAGCGCGAGAGCGGTTCGGCGGGCGCGGCTTTCTGGGCTTTGGGAGATTTCGCGGACGTCTGTCTGGTTGCCGCTGGTTTCGGTTTTTTTACTTTGGCCGGCGATTTTTCGTTGGGCGTCATCGTTGTTTTTTCGGGGCGAATTGTGCGAGCGAGATGCGTTCGCCGACAATCTGGCGCATGAGCTTTTGGAGTTTGTTGACGCGCACGGTGCCATCCATCAGCACGAAGTTGTCGCTATCGACCATGGCGTCGTAATTGTTGAGGATGCGTTCCTGGAAGATGCGAAAACTTTCGGCGCGATCGAGCGAGATGCCGAGGTCCATACCGGCTTCGTAATATTTGAGTTTGGGGCGGCCGGCGACGATGCGATTGACGGCGACGTCGAGCGGGGCACGAAAATAAAACGTGATGTCCGGCGTAGGCGCGAAGCTGTAGAGATTGCGCAGCCAGTGCGGGGAGCAGCCGCGGGCGGCATCGCGAGCGAAGGCGGTGTAAATGTAGCGGTCGGCGAGGACGAGATAGCCACCGTGAAGCAGGGGCATGATCTGGCGTTCGCAGCGATCGGCGAAGTCGGCGGCGTGGAGCAGCGAGAATGTAGTGGGCGTCAGCAGGCGGCGTTGTTTGCCGCGGCGGGTGGCGGATTTCACCAGTGGCGAAGAATTCCATTCGGTGAAATGGATGCGGTAGCCGCCGATTTCGAGCCAACGTTTGAGCAGGTAGAGCTGAGTACTTTTGCCGGAGCCGTCGATGCCTTCGACGACGACCAGGGCGCCGGGGTATTCGCGTTTCCTTGGTGCGGGCGCGGGTGCAGCGGCTGGTTCGGCGTTGGGCTTGTGATGCGTTGCGGTTGGCATGCTCTCCGGTAGTGAATGCAGGCGGGTAATGATATCTCGGAACTGCGAATCGAATATGAAAAATGTGTTACACGGCGAATGAGGCGATGGCGTTGGCGCGATTCGTTGGCGCTCTGGTGCTGGCCGTGGTGGAGATTGTGTTTCGCTGTTTCGGCTTGCGATTCTGCTAGAATCGCTCGACTTTGGTCATCCGGCGGGCCATGAGCGACGACGCAGTTTTCCCTCGAAATTTCCTCAAAGCATATCCGCAGGCGGTACGCGGCGACGGTTGTTTTCTGTACACATCGGAAGGACAAAGATTTTTGGACGCGGCGGGCGGAGCTGCGGTGGTGACGATTGGGCACGGAGTGGCGGAGATCGGGGAGGCGATGGCGGCGCAGGCATCGGGCGGCTGGCTTACGTTCATTCTTCACAATTCGAGACGGCGGTGACGGAGAAGCTCGCGGAACGCGTGCTGAAGCTCGCGCCGCAGGGAATGCGGGCGGGCGGGCGCGTGTATTTTACGTCGGGAGGGTCGGAAGCGACGGAGACGGCGCTGAAACTGGCGCGGCAATATTGGCTGGAGCGTGGGGAGAAGAAGCGGTTTCGGATGATTTCGCGGAGGCAGAGTTATCACGGGAGCACGCTGGGCGCGCTGGCGGTTTCCGGAAATGTGCGGCGGCGGGAGCCGTTTGCGCCGATGCTGGCGGAGTGGGGACACGTGGCGCCGTGTTATTGTTATCGCTGTCCGTTTGGTCTGCGCTATCCGGAGTGCAACGTGGATTGCGCGGACGATCTGGATCGATTTTTGGCGAAGGAAGGATCGGCGGACGTGGCGGCGTTTATTTTTGAGCCGGTGGTGGGGGCGACGCTGGGAGCGGTGGTTCCTCCAGCGGGATATGTGGAGCGCATCGCGGAAATTTGCCATCGGCATGGAATTTTGCTGATCGCGGACGAAATTATGTCGGGCATGGGGCGCACCGGGAAGCCTTTTGCGTGGAACATTGGGGCGTCGCGCCGGACATGATTTTGGTGGGGAAAGGAATTGCGAGCGGGTATGCGCCGCTGGGCGCGGTGATTGTGGCGGGGAATGTGGTGGAGGCTTTCGCGCACGGTAGCGGAACGTTTTTGCATGGATTTACTTACAGCGGGCATCCGGTGGCGGCCGCGGCGGGGAATGCGGTGCTGGATTTTATCGAGCGCGAAAAATTATTTGCGCGGGTGGCGCCTGCGGGGGCGGAATTGTGCGAGGAGTTGGAGAAGCTGAAGAAATTTTCGGTGGTGGGGGATGTGCGCGGGCAAGGATTGCTTTGGGGAATTGAATTGGTGCGCGACGCGAAGACGCGGGAACCTTTTCCGGCGGATGCGCGGATTAGCTCGCGGATTCAGGCCGATGCGTTGGAAGCGGGAGTGATGACTTATCCGACGCAAGGATGCGCGGACGGCGAGCGCGGCGATCATATTTTGATTGCGCCGCCGTTTACGATTACTTCGCAGATGATTGGGATGATTGCGCAGGCTTTGGAAACGGCGATTGGGGATTTGGAGAAAACGCATCTGGCGGGACTGGGGGGCGGTTCTGGGCGTAATTAGGCGTTTTGTTTGGTTGCGCGGATTTGGCGTGGGCGCGGCGCTGATTGCTGCTGGCGCGGTTGCGTCGGTGGCGCTGATCACGAACGCTTGCGGTGGCGTTTCAGCTGCTGGGGCTCGCGTGGCTGTTGAAGTAGCTAGGATGACAGGATTTTCTCCGTCTGGTGCAGCTGTGGAGGCGGCGGTTGAATCGCAATTTCGGGGGATGGCTTCGGCGGAATCGATTTCGAAATTTCATCGGTATCTGACGGCGGAGCCGCACCCGGCGGGATCGGCGCGGAATAATGAATTGGCGCAGTGGGTGGCGGAGCAGTGGCGCGAGCAGGGTTTGGAAGACGTGACGGTGCATGAGTACGACGTTTTGCATTCGGCGCCGCGGCAAATTTCCTTGGAGATGGTGAAGCCGAAGCATTATGTGGCGGGGCTGCGAGAAGATCCTTACGAGGTTGATCCGGATACGAAGAATCCGAAGGCCGATGGGGCTTATTTAGGGTACTCGGCTTCGGGCGAAGTAACCGCGCCGGTGGTTTACGCGCATAGCGGAAATCCTGAAGATTACGACTACCTGCGGCAACACGGGATCGACATTCGCGGAAAAATCGCGCTGGTACGGTATTCGAATCCGTACAGCTATCGCGGATTCAAGGCGCTGACGGCGGAGCGGCTGGGTGCGGCGGGGATTTTGATTTATTCGGATCCGGCGGAGGACGGCTACAAGAAGGGCGCGGTGTATCCGAATGGACCGTGGGGGCCGGAGAGTCACATCCAGCGCGGGGCGATCACTTACGATTTTATTCAGCCCGGGGATCCATTGACGCCGGGATGGGCTTCGGTGCCGGGTGCGAAAAGAATCCGGCCGGAAGATGCGGTGTCCTTGCCGAAAATTATGGGCGTGCCGCTGTCCTGGCGGGACGCGAAACCTTTGCTGGAAAAAATGGATGGGCCGGTAGCTCCGGATGAGTGGCAGGGCGGGTTGCCCTTGAAATACAAATTGGGTGGGAAGCGCGTGGTGGTGCATTTGAAGGTCGATATGGACAACAGCACGCGTCCGTATTTTGTGACCGAAGCGCGGATTCGCGGGAGCGAGGCGCCGGACGAGTGGGTGATTCTGGGGAATCACCGCGACGCGTGGGTCTATGGCGGCGTGGATCCTTCGAGCGGCACGGCGGCGATGCTGGAGCTGACGCGGAATTTGGGCGCGATGCTGAAACAGGGAATCCGGCCGAAACGCACACTGGTTATTTGCAGTTGGGATGGAGAAGAGTACGCGTTGACGGGTTCGACGGAGTGGGGCGAGCAGTACGCGGACGAGTTGAAGAAGAAGGCGGTGGCGTATTTGAATGTGGACGAAGCGACTTCGGGGGCGAATTTTCAGGGTGATGCCGTGGGATCTTTGGCGCCTTTGCTGGTCGAGGTGAGCCGAACTTTGCCGGCGCCTTCGGGGAAGACGCTTTACGACGAGTGGAAGGTTTCGCGGCAGGCGGATTTGGGGGAGTCGCAGGCGGTGCCGGACGCGCGTTTGGCGAATACGCGGATTGGGAGTGGGTCGGACCATACGGTTTTTTTGAATTTTCTGGGCGTGCCGACGATGGGGCTGACGTTTGTGGGGCCTTACGGCGTTTACCATTCGCTGTACGACGATTATTTCTGGATGAATTATTTTGGGGATCCGGGGTATCGCTATCACGCGTTGATGAGTCAGCTGTGGGGCATGTTGGCTTTGCGTTTGGCGAATGCAGAGTTGCTGCCGTTTGATTTTGAATCGTATGGGGAGAATATTCGGCAGTTCGTGGCGGATTTGAATTTGGCGAATCGCGTGGCGGGACATATTGATTTGCCTGGGTTGCAGCGGGGGATCGCGGATTTTCAGGAAGCGGGTAGGGAGTTGAATCAGTCTTTGGCGCGGGCTACGGATTCGGGGAAGCTGGACGCGGCTGAGGCGCGGCGGGTGAATGAGCAGTTGATGTCGGTGGAGCGGAATTGGTGCAATCCAGAGGGGATTCCTGGGAGGCCGTGGTTTAAACATTCTTTGTATGCGGCGCGATATACGTACGCGCATTTGGAATTGCCGGGGTTGACGGAGGCGGCGGAGGCTGGGGATTGGAAGCGGGCTGGGGAGCAGGAGAAGATTCTGGAAGCGCAGCTGGCGAAGAATACGGCGCTCTTGAAGATGATTAATGAGGAGATCAATGCTGGGCGATGAGCGGATGCGATTCGCGGGTCGGGGCGGAGCGGGGGCCGGGCAAGAAGGAGATCCTTCGTCGCAGAAGGTGCTCCTCCGGATGACGGCCAAGTGCGGCTTGGGTGGTTGGACTGGACGGCTAGGAGAAGCGGATCGTTTAGGTGCGGCGCTGGTTTTTGCGCTTGTGCTGGTTTTTGTGGCGGCGTTGCCCACCTATTCGCAGACTGCGATGCGCGCGCGGGATTTGGGAGTTCCATTCGAAGGCGTGCCGGGGCCTTTGAATTCGATTACGGATGTGAAAGGCGTGGAAGTGGGCTACCGGACGATTATTTCGGGTGAGGGGAAGTTGGAGGTGGGTAAGGGGCCGGTGCGGACTGGAGTGACTGCTGTGTTTCCGCGTGGGAAGGCGTCTGTTGATCCGGTGTTTGCTGGGTGGTTTACGGAGAATGGAAATGGGGAGATGACTGGGACCTCGTGGGTGGAGGAGTCGGGATTTTTGTATGGGCCGGTAATGATCACGAATACGCATAGCGTGGGGGTGGTGCGGGACGAGGTGATTGCTTGGCAGTTGAAGCATGGGACTTCTTTGCCGCTGGCGGATTGGTGGTCGTTGCCGGTGGTGGCGGAGACTTGGGATGGATATTTGAACGACATCAATGGATTTCATGTGACCCCGGCGGATGCGGATGCGGCGATGGCTGGGGCGCATGGCGGGGCGATTGAAGAAGGGAATGTTGGAGGCGGGACCGGGATGATTTGTTTTGAGTGGAAGGGTGGGACCGGGACTGCTTCGCGCAAGCTGCCGGAAAAAAACGGCGGATACACGGTGGGCGTTTTGGTGCAGTGCAATTTTGGCGTGCATCATTTGCTGCGGATTGCGGGAGCGCCGGTGGGTTACGCGCTGCCGGGAAAGAAAGTTTGGGACGACGATACGGGGTCGATCATTGTGGTGGTGGCTACAGATGCGCCGCTGCTGCCGGGGCAGATGAAGCGGATCGCGAAGCGCGTGACGCTGGGATTGGGGCGGCTTGGCAGCATTTCTGGCGATGGGTCCGGAGATATCTTTATCGCTTTTTCGACGGCGAATGCTGGAGCGGGAATGGAGCAGGACAAGCCGGTTGCGGTGCAGCGGCTGCCTAACGCGGAGATGGACGCGCTGTTCGAAGCTACGGTGCAGGCTACTGAGGAAGCGGTGGTGAACGCTTTGGTGGCGGCGAAGACCATGACCGGGGCGAACGGACACACGGTGGAAGCGCTACCACACGACCAGCTTCGTGAAGTACTGAAAAAATACAACCGGCTGGCCGACGTGAAGTAACATTGATGGGCTACTGAGACGCACTACTGATGCCTGCTACGGATTTTGCTGCGATGCTGCCTTCGTAAGGATGAGGAGTTTTGGACATGAAAGGCTTTCTGCTGGGAATCATATCGACACTGCTGGTTTTGGTTGGAATTGCGATGTTTGTGATGAAGACCGGGCGGGTGAATTTCAGCGCGGATCAAAAGCCGAGCGATACGGAAACGCACATGGCTATGGCTGCGGTGGATGCTTCGACGGACCGGCATGCGCCGGAGGTTAAGAATCCGCTGGCGGCTGACGAAGCGACACTGGTGAGTGGCGCGGACCTATACATGAATCATTGCGCGGGGTGCCACGGGGTGCCGTCGAATCCGGACAGCGCGTTCGCGAAGGCATTCAATCCTCCGGTGCCGGTGTTTTTCAAGGAAGCGCCGGACATGGCGGAAAACCAGAATTTCTACATCATTCAGCATGGGATTCGGTGGAGCGGGATGCCGGCCTGGAGTCCGGCGTTGAACGATACGCAGATTTGGCAGCTGGTGACTTTTCTGGGGAGTGTGCAGAAATTGCCTCCGGCGGCGATGAAGAAATTGGAGATTCAGCCTACGACGGTGACGCCATAGGGTGATGGTGGGGCGGTGGTGAAGCTGCTACAAAACGTTGGGATTGGAAGATACAGTGGCTAGTGGCGCTGCTCAACTCAACCGCGATTGGATGGTAGGGTTTCTGGAATTTGAAGTTCGGGGCGGGGTGTTATACGCTTCTGGTATCGCGTAATTCGACGATTTGCGGATTTGGTTCGCCTGATAGCGGGGCGACCGGGCCGAGTATGGATAGCAATCATAAGGACGGAGGATATTTTCGATGGCTGATGAAGTCGCAGAGAAGGTGATTTCCACGCTCGCTTCGGTGAAGCGGATTCCTGCCGACTCGATCAAGCTGGACACCAGCCTGCAGGACCTGGGCATCGATTCGCTGGACGTCTTTACGCTGCTGTTCGAGCTGGAAAACGCGTTCAAGATTTCGATTCCGGATGACGATGTGCGGTCGCTGAAGACGGTGAACGATATCGTCGACGGGATGAAGAAGATTATTGCCGCCACGCCCCCGGCTCCTCCGCTTGATTCCGCGACGCCGGCGAACTGACGAATGGCCCCGCGCCGCGTCGCTATTACTGGACTAGGAATCATTTCCCCGCTGGGACTGGATGTGGCGTCATCCTGGGCGTCGCTGAGCGAAGGCCGTCCGGCGATTGGCCCGATTCAAACCGCCGATTGTTCTACCCTCCGATTTAAAAATGGCGCGGAAGTGCGCGGGTACGATCCCCTAAAATATTTTGCCGGCGGTAAGGATGCGTATCTCGACCGGTTCGCACAATTTTCGGTGATTGCGGCGCGAGAAGCGCTGGCCAGTTCCGGCGTGGAGTTGACGCCCGACCTGAGAGAAAACGCTGCGATTGTTTGCGGGTCGTCGGTGGGCGGGCAGGCGACGATTGAGGCGGGATTCGAGGACTTGTGGGTTCAGGGGCGCGGGCGGGTGCATCCGCTGACGATTGCGAAGACGATGGGTAACGCCGGGGCTAGCCACATCGCGATGGAATTGGGGCTGAGTGGTCCGACGTATACGGTTTCGACGGCTTGCTCATCGGCGAATCATGCGATTGGGCAGGCATTTCGATTGGTACGCGATGGCTATGCGGAGCTGGCGATGACCGGCGGTAGCGAAGCGATGTTTACCATTGGCATGTTGAAGGCTTGGGAAGCGATGCGCGTGGTGGCGCCGGACACTTGCCGGCCGTTCAGCAAGGACCGCCGGGGACTGATTTTGGGCGAAGGCGGCGCGATGATGATTTTGGAGCCGATGGAAGCGGCCAAGGCGCGCGGCGCGAAAATTTATGCGGAGATTTGCGGATTTGGAATGACCGCGGATGCGCACCATTTGACGCAGCCGACGGTACACGGTCCGGCGAGAGCGATGCGTGGGGCTCTGAAAGAAGGCGGAATCGCGCCGGAATCGGTGGGGTACGTGAACGCCCACGGCACGGGAACCAGTGGCAACGATCCAGTGGAAAGCAGCGCGATTCGGGAAGTCTTTGGGGCGCACGCGGACAAGATTGGAGTGAGTTCGACGAAATCCATGCACGGGCACGCGCTGGGGGCTGCGGGAGCGCTCGAGGCGATTGCTACGGTGCTGGCTTTGCATCACGGCATATTGCCGCCGACGGCGAACTACAACGAGCCTGATCCGGAATGCGACTTGGACTACATTCCGAATAAGCCGCGGGCGCAGCGGGTGGAAGCGGCGCTGTCGAATTCGTTTGCGTTCGGCGGGTTGAACGCGGTTATTGCGTTTCGCGCTTATCCTGGATAGTTCGCGATTTTCCCTCCGTTCGTCTTTTTACCGCAAATTGTTACCTGCAAAATCGTTCGAACCCCATCGTTGATGCGCTAGACTGCGGCCGTGGTTAGTCATGCAGTCGGGAGGTTTCCGTGGAGGAAGTCTTGAATGAACCTGAGGGCGAGGAACGCCGTTCGCGGGACATTGCGAACATGGAGGACCGCGCTGAAATCGACGTATCGGAAAAGGTGTTTGCGAATGGCCCGAACATGCTGGTGCTTTGCCTGACGGTGATCGGGCTGATCAAGATTTACACGCGATTCGAGAAGATTACGACCTTGGCGGATAATTTTCTGGCGTTTATTTCACTGGGGTATCTAGCGGCGACGGTGATTGCTTACATGGCGCTGCGGACGCGGGACAGCCGGGCGCGGTTGAAGCTTTCGCGTTTTGCGGATGTGACTTTTCTGGTTTCGCTGGGGTTGACGGCGGCGGTGGCGTTGTTTATGACGTTTGCGTTGGAGGGGTAGATGGGGAGGCCGATCCCTTACCCGTGAACGGGTTCGGGATGACAGGCTTGCCTCAGGCTAATTTTTGAGTGGAAGTTCCGGTCGGCTAAAAGAGGAAACGGCTTAGGTTGGGGAGCAGCATGCTCCAGGGCAAGGCCTTCGGCGACCAGCCGCGAGTCAATTCGTCGGCGAGGGTCATGGCGACGAGAATCGCCAGGAAAAAGAAGCCGATGGCGACGACAAGTTTGGTGAGCTTGGGGCTGTACTTGACGTGCATGAAGAACAAGAGGACCAAGAGCATTTTGACTACGGCGATGGTCAGGGCTACGGGCGTATTCCAGGCGTGCAGGTCGATGAAGGCGACGCCGGTGGTGAGTCCGGTGAGGACCATGAGGATCAGAAAGATTCCGACATAAGTGCTGACTGGGACGACGTGGTGGCCGGAAGATTGGCCGGACGATTGATCGGGCATTAGTGGCCTCCGGTGGAAAGATAGCGGCCACCGACCAGATAGAGCAGCGGGAACAAGAAAATCCAGACGATGTCGACGAAGTGCCAGTACAAGCCGACCATTTCCAGCGGCGCGTAATATTCCTCGTTGAATCGATTCTTCCAAGCCATGTGGGCGATGACCAGAATGATCGGGATGCCGATGATCATGTGCAAGGCGTGCAGGCCGGTCATGAAAAAGTAAAAGCAGAAGAACAGCGGCACGTGGTAGCCGGGCGCGCCCCAAGCGTCACGAACCACGAAGCCGAAGCCGGGGATCAGGTGTTCAGCGTAATCGGTGCGCCATTCGAAAGTGAATTTGACGGCCAAGAAGATGGTGCCGAGCAGAACGGTGAGGAGCAGGTACATCACCTGCGTTTTGCCCTTCTTCCCGACTTGCGCGGAGTGAATTGCCAGAGCCATGGTCAAGCTGCTGGCGATGAGCACGACGGTGTTGGCGGCGCCGAACTTTACGTTGAGCAGGTTGCTGCCGATTTCAAAGGCGTCGTGGTAGAGCGCGCGATAGACGATGTAGGCGCCGAAGATCCCGCCGAAGAACATGATTTCCTGCGCGAGGAACACCCACATGCCGAAGGTGCCGGCATCGCGCTGCTGGTCCATGGTCTCGAATTGATGTTGGAACCCGGGTGGATGCGGGTTATGAACGGCCATATCAGCCATGAGTGCGGCTCCCCGTTGTTCCGGCGTAGTCGTAAGCGTCTTCGGTCACGATTGGAATTTCCGTAAAATTTTCAGTGGGCGGCGGCGAAGGCGTGGTCCATTCGAGACCTTTGGCGCCCCACGGATTGGGTCCGGCGATGGGACCGTATTTGAAAGACCAGATGAAGTAGATCAGAGGGATCAGGTAGCCGACGCCGAGGATGGAAGCTCCGGCGGAAGACATGACGTTGAGCACCTGGAATTCGCCGGGATAGACCGCGTAGCGGCGAGGCATGCCGAGGTAGCCCAAAACGAATTGGGGGAAGAAGGTCAGGTTAAATCCGACGAAGATGACCAGAGCGGCGAAGCGCGCCCAAGCGTCGGGATAGAGGCGACCGGTAATTTTGGGCCACCAGAAATGCAGGCCGCCGAGGTAGGCCATGACCGCGCCGCCGACCATGATGTAGTGGAAGTGGGCGACGATGAAATAAGTGCCGTTCAAGTGGACGTCAGTGGCGAGAGAGGCCAGGAACAATCCGGTGAGGCCGCCCATGGTGAACAAGCCGATGAAGCCGAGAGCGTAGAGCATGGGGGCTTCGTACGAAATGGAACCCTTGTAGAGGGTCGCGGTCCAGTTGAAAACTTTGATGGCCGAAGGAATGGCGACCAGGAAGCTCAGGACCGAGAAAATCAGCCCGGCATAAACAGATTGGCCGGTGACGAACATGTGGTGGCCCCAGACCAGAAAGCTGATGATGGCGATGGCGAAGCTGGAAAACGCTACGAAGGTGTAGCCGAAAATGCGTTTGCGGGAGAAGGCGGTGATGAGTTCGCTCATCACGCCCATGCCGGGAAGAATCATGATGTAGACGGCAGGGTGCGAGTAGAACCAGAACATATGCTGGAACAGGATGGGATCGCCGCCGATAGCCGGATCGAAGATGCCGATGTGCAGGAGGCGTTCGAGGCCCAGCAGGAAAATGGTGATGGCGATGACCGGAGTGCCGAGGATGAAGATTATGCTGGTGGCGTAGATAGCCCAGATGAAGAGCGGGAGACGGAACCAGGTGAGGCCGGGGGCGCGCATCTTGTGAATGGTGACGATGAAATTGAGTCCGGTGAGGATGGAAGAGAATCCGGTAATGAAAACGCCGAGAGCCGTGGGGATGACCTGGGAGTGCGAGAAAGTGCTGCTGTAAGGCGTGTAGAAAGTCCAGCCAGTATCGACGCCGCCGGAAATTACGGCGTAGAGGGTGAAGGCCGCGCCGATGATGTAAATGTACCAGCTGATCAGGTTGATGCGGGGGAAGGCGAGGTCGCGCGCGCCGACCATCAGGGGCACCAGGAAATTGCCGAGGGTGGCGGGGATGGACGGCACCAGGAAGAAAAAGACCATGATGACGCCGTGCATGGTGAAGAGCTTGTTGTAGGTTTCGGGCGCGACCAGCCCCTGCGGCTCGATGAGATTGAGGCGCATCAAGACGGCGAAAAAGCCGCCGACGAAAAACATCAAGGTGATGGAGATGAGGTAAAGGATAGCGATGCGCTTGTGGTCCACGGTCAGCAGCCAGGACTTCACGCTGTGATCCACGTTGAGGTAATTCAAGCGCTCTTCGGCCGGACGCTCGTGGCCGGGCATCTCGGCGATCAGTGTGGAGCTCATTTGCTGGTTACGTTCCTTTCTTCCGGACCCAGCGATTTAATATAAGCGATCAATTGCAGCACCTGCTCCTCGTTGACCTGGCCCTGGAAGGTGGGCATGATCGGCGGATAATTGGGCAGCGCAATCGAATTGGGATTCACGATGGCCTGGCGGATCAAGACATCGTCCACGGTTTTGGAACTGCCATCCCGCATTTTTTCGGTAGAGCCGTAAATTCCGGCGAGGGACGGGCCGCGCCCTGAATTATCGCTCGAATGGCAAGACTGGCAGCCGAGTTGAGAGAAAAGGCGGCCACCCATCTGGGCCATGGATTCGTTTTTGGAGCCACCGGCGAGCCAGGCAGCGTAATCGGTGGGCGACATCACATAAACCCAGCCGATCATTTTGGAATGGTCGGTGCCGCAGTATTGAGCGCAGAAGAGGTGGTAGGTACCCTCTTCGGTGGCCTGGAACCAGAGCGAGCTATAACGGCCGGGCGTCACGTCCTTCTTGACGCGGAACGCCGGAATGTAGAAATCGTGAATGACATCTTCGGAGGTCATGGTCAGCTTAATCGGCTGGCCGACCGGAACGTGCATTTCGTTGATTTCGCGGATGCCTTCGGGGTGCTGCACGTGCCACATCCACTGCTTGCCGACCACGAACATTTCGGTGGAGGAGGCCGGCGGGCGCGAATTCTGCACGTAGAGCAGTGAGGCCCAGACGAAGATCACCACGGTGATCAGGGTCGGAATGATGGTCCAGGTCAATTCCAGGATGAGGTGGGTACGGGTGTCGGGAGGAATTTCGTCCGGCGACTGGCGGCGGAACTTGACCATGAAGACGAAAATGGTGCCGAAGATCAGCGCGGTGAAGAACAGAGTCAAGACGGTGAGGAAGTAATAGAGCAGGTCGACGTTCTCGGCGATGGACGAAGCTGTCGGCGGATGCAATGGAATCCGCGCGGCGATGGCGGCGAGAGAACCCAGCCCGAATTGAGCGAAACCAGTCATAAGCAATTAAAAAAACCTCAGCGCGCCGGCGATTGTTCCGCCGCGTTCGCGTTACGCTTTCTGCGCCGGCAACTGATACCGCTCGCGCCGGAAAAGAACCAGCATGGTGATGCCGATGGCCAGAACGGTGATGAGACCGCCGGCCTGAATCAACCGGTTGATGATCAAACCGTATTTGCCGGTTGAAGGATCGTAGTGATAGCAAAACAGCAAGACGGAATCGACGGGCGTGCCGATTTTTTCGTTCGAGGCTTCGACCAAGCCGAGGCGCAGATCGCGCGGCGAATATTCGATCCCGTAGAAATACTTTGAAATTTTGCCTTGGGGCGTGAGCACCATGATGGCGCTGGCGTGGGCGAACTGCTTGGAATCCGCATCGTAGGCGTAACGGAAGCCGACGGAATCGGCGAGGGCTTTAATCTGCGGCGCGTCGCCGGTAAGAAAATGCCAGCCCTGGGCGGCGTTGGGTCGGCCGTACATGCCGACATACATTTGTTTTTTTACCGAGGCCATGACCGGCTTGTCGCTGGGGTCGATGCTGACGGTGACCGCTTCGAACTGATTGCCGGCGTCCATGGGAAGACCTTTCATGCTGGCTTCCTGGCCGTTGAGGACTTGAGTGCAGAGCATCGGGCAATTGAAATAGACCAGGGAGAGAATGACGGGCTTCTGGCCGAAGAATTGGCCGAGCTGCACGGCGTTTCCGTTCTCGTCTTTGAAGGTGAGGTTCAGCGGAACCTGCTGATTCAATTTTTGGTCGATGCCGACGTCTTTGAGCAGGTCGGGGCGCACGCCGACAGTTTGCATCGGATCGGAAAGCTGGGCGCGCGCGGGTAGCGCGGCACAGGCGACGATGGATGCCAGCGCCGCCGCACCGAGCGCGATGCGAACTACGCCGAATTTTCCGAAGCATGACACTTGCTGCAGTCCCTCACTCTTACTGATGAAAAACTAAATTCCAAAAATTCGTTGCGCCGCCGGTTTGTTTGGCGCGCGGCTACTTCCCGGTTTCTTCTCCGCCCTCTTCAGCGGCTTTCTTTTGCGCTTCGTCGCGCGCGAAGGTGTAGCCGCACTGGCCGCTGACATCGGCGGCTGCGGGAGTTACCGGAACTTTCGCGTCGGGGCCGCTGGGCACTTCGCCTGCGGCGCGCGCCGGTAGCGGATGCTCGACCATCAGGTCGATGGCGCGATCGACGGGAATTTGTACGATCCCGGCTTTCGAATCACGCCAGCTGTAGCCTTCCAGGCTTTTCATCTGGCCGTTACAGTAATCGCTCAGCTCGCTCTGCGGCTCGACCTGCAGGCGCGGCGCGGGCGGCATCTGGCGCGCGTCGACGAGCGGCGAAGCGGCTTCGCCCATGGGCGTCATGACGCTCATTTCGTTGAAAGTGAAGCGCATGGCGACAAAGACCACGATCAAAATGATGGCGAGGTATACGCCGGACTTTACGACGCCACGGACGTCGACGTCGGTCTTCTCGTAGCCGTCGTTGCCGGTGTCGTTGGGGGCGCCGTGCCCCGCCTTGTTAGTCTCCATGCTCATGATGGAGCACTCCTTCAAATCGCGGATCGTGCAGCGGCAGCAGCGGCATGCGTTTCAATTGCCAGAAATAAATGGCGAGCCAGATTGCGCCAATTAGCACGATAAAGACCAGGTCCAGCAGCAGGGGACCGAAGAGAATTTTGTCCGGGTCGAAGGCCGGTTGGATGAGCCAGTAGACGTCGACCATGCTGAGCACCAGCATCATGCCGGCCACGCGGGCGAGGCGTTCGACGCGGCGCTTGACGTTGCGCTGCAAGAGCAGCAGGAAAGGCAACGCGAAGTGCAGGACGATCAGGATCAAGGCGACCTGGGACCACGGCGCGAGGGAGCGCGACATGTACCAGGGAATTTCGTCTTTGATATCGCCGGCCCAGATGATCAGGAACTGAGAGAAGTTCAAGTAGGCCCAGAGCATGGTGAAGGCCAGCATCAAGTTGCCGAGATCGTTGTACTGCTGCGGGGTAACAGTGTCGTTGTAAGGCGCCTGGCTGGCACGGCTGCGCAGCACCACGATCATGAAGGACATGGCGGTGAGCATGCCCACGACCATGAAAATCATGCCGTAGATGGTGGAGAACCATTCGGGCTCGAGGGACATGACCCAATCGATCATGGCGAAGGTCAGCACCACGGCCCAGATGATGATGCCGGGACCGCTGAGCGCTTCGAAGCGATGCTTCATGGCGAGTTCAGTGGCGGAATCGGTGGCGGCATCCTGCCGGCGCGACCAGGAATTCAGCAGGAAGGCCAAGCCCAGCAAGACGACGAAATAGATGATGGCGCGGACGGTGAAGCCCTGCTGAGTGAGCCAGCGCATTTTGAATTCGTAGTTCGGATTGGCCAGCATTTCGGCGCGATGTTCGTCGAAGGTCCAGGGATAAAGGACCTTGGTCCACATTCCGTAAAGCACTGGGACGAAAAGCAGGGCCATGAATCCGAACATGCGGGAGCCGGCTTCGAGCATGCGGCGGATGGGAAAGCCCCAAGGGCCGCCGACAAGATGGTGGAGCATCAAGATTGCGGTGCAGCCCATGGGAATGATGAACCAATAGATATAGCCCACGAGGTAGGCGCGCAGGATGGATTGGAGCGTGAAGTTCATCGCGATCCACCTGCGGCGTTTAGCTTTTGACGCTCGGCTTCCGGAACGTCGTCAATGGTGGCGTGCTGGCTTAGCTGCAGAACGCGGATGTACGCAGCGATTCTCCAGCGATCTTCGGGTTCGACGCGCGCCGCGTAGCTGTACATGGAACCGTAGCCATCGGTCATGACTTGGTAGAAATGACCAGCCGGCGCCTGGCGCAGACGATCGATGTGGAAGGAAGGCGGAGCAGGGAATCCGCGCTGCACGATCATGCCGTTACCGCTGCCGGTGTAGGCGTGGCACGGAGTGCAATAGATGTTGTAGCGCTGGCGGCCGCGCTCTATATCGGCGCGGGTCATGGGAAATGGGAACTTGTCAGCGACTTCGCCGTCTTCTTTGCCGGTGTAGAGCAAATCATCGAGGCGCAGGTGGCCGCGGGCTACGGTGCCGGGGACGACGGGGCGCTCGTCGCGCCCATCGGCGAAGAATGTCGTTTCCTGATAGGGAAGATATTTCGGCTGAATGTGCATGTCCTGACGGCAACCGCCGGCGAAGATGGCCAGCGCAGCCACACAGAGGAGCGCACGCGCGCGCGTGGCGCGGTTGGCGTTCGAGTTTGGCGACTGCGAATTATTCTTCAACTTCATAAATTCCAAACGGCCTCAGGGTATCGAGGAAGACTTTAGTCTTGTCCAAGTCGAAATTCTTGTCTTTGGCTTTGACGACCAGGAAGAAGCGGTCGTCAGAAGCGAGCGCGAAACGGGGGACGTTGAACACCGGATGATAGGGCCGGGGCAATCCATTCAGCGCAAACATCCCAAATACGGCGCACAACGCGGCGCCCAAGACGGTTAGCTCGAAAGTGATAGGAATGAAATGCGGCCAGCTGTTGTAGGGCTTGCCGCCGACGTTCAGCGGGTAGCTGATGACGTTGGCGTACCACTGCATGCCGAAACCGGTGAGGCCGCCGAGCAAGCCACCGGTGAAAACGATGGCCGGGAGGATGGTGCCGTGGAAGCCGACGGCTTCATCGAGCCCGTGAATGGGCAGCGGCGAGTAGGCGTCGATCTTGCGGAAGCCGGCGTCGTAGGTGCGCTGCGCTGCTTCGAGAAGCTGCTGCGGCGTCTCGAATTCCGCGAGCAATCCGTAAATGGGCTTGAGTTTCATGACTAGCCGCGAATCTCCGGATTTGGATTGAGCACGCGCGCGAGATAGGTGGTGCGCGGGCGGGTGTTCAGATCGTCGAGCAAGCTGTAGTTGCGCGAATTGGCTTTCTGTTTGGCGACGCGGCTATTTTTGTCGTTGATGTTGCCGAATTCGATGGCGTTGGCCGGGCAAGCACCCTGGCAGGCGGTGACGATCTCGCCGTCTTTTACCTGGCGGTCTTGTTCTTCGGACAAAATTTTAGCGGCGTTGATGCGTTGCACGCAGTAGGTGCATTTTTCCATGACGCCGCGGCTGCGCACGGTGACGTTCGGATTGCGCATGCCATAGAGGCTGGGCGTGGTGTAGTCGGAGTACAAAAAGAAATTGAAGCGGCGGACTTTGTAAGGGCAGTTGTTGGAGCAGTAGCGGGTGCCGACGCAGCGGTTGTAGACCATTTCGTTCAAACCTTCGGGGCTGTGAACGGTGGCGCCGACCGGGCAGACAACTTCGCACGGCGCGTTTTCGCAGTGCATACACAGGACCGGCTCGTAATAAGTTTCGGGTGCGTCGAGATCGCCGCGGAAGTAAGTGTCCACGCGAATCCACTGCATGGCCCGGCCGCGCATGACTTGCTCTTTACCGACGACCGGGATGTTGTTTTCGGACTGGCAGGCGACGACGCAGGCGTTGCAGCCGACGCATTTATTCAGATCGATGGCCATGCCCCAGGCGTAGCCGTCGTATTTAAAGCCCGGATACAACGACAGGCCCTTGGTCTTTTTTTCTTCCGGGTTAATGGCGAAATCGGGATCTTTGCGGTACTCGTCGAGAGTGGCTACGCGAAGCAGCTCGCGATGGGCGGCCTCGTCGCCTTCTTCGGAAGTCGTCTGATGGCCATCGCGATCGATGGCGTATTGATGCTGTGTGACCGCGAAATAATATTTCTCGCCGGTTTTTTCTACGCGCAAGCCATTGGCGATCCAAGGAGCGCCGCTGGTGCGAATCAAATTGGCGTTGAAACCGGGACCGCTGCCGACTTGACCGGCTTTGTAACGTCCGTAGCCGAGATGAAGGGTAATGGAATTATTGGCGTGGCCGGGAACCAGCATGATTCCGGCTTTGACTTCGCGGCCGCCGAGCTGGAGTTTCACGTAATCGCGATCGATAACGCCGAGGCGCTGGGCGGTCTGCGGGCTGACCATGGCGGCGTTATCCCAAGTGAGTTTGGTGTTGGGCTTGGGAAGCTCCTGGAGCCAGCCGCTATTGGCGAAGCGTCCGTCGAAAACGGATGGATCGGGCTTGAAAACGATTTCGAGATCGTCGGCGCCGGCACTGGAATTTTGCGTCGCGGGGACTTCGGTGCGCGCGGTAACGGAGATGGCCGGGAAGGCGGTGCCGGCTAGCAGACCATCGTGCAGAGAAGTTTCCCAGTAGGCTTCGTAAGCTTTGTCTTTTTCGGGACGCTGGGTCGCCCAGTAATCGCGAACGATGTCGTGCCCGCTCTTATCCGGGTTGCTGCTGAGAGTGGCGAGAACTTCGTGCGATGAGCGGCCCTCGTAGAGCGGCTGAATTAAGGGCTGGATGATGCTGGCGGTCCCGTCGAAGGCCCGGGCGTCGCCCCAGGCTTCGAGGAAGTGCGCCGCCGGAACGTGCCACTGCGAATATTCCGCGGTTTCGTCGAAGTAGAGGCCGGAGTGGACGCGCATGGGAACGCGGCCGAGGGCGTCGCCGAATTTCAGGTCGGCGGGCGCATCGTAAATCGGGTTGCCGCCGAGAATGAAGAGCAGCTGAACTTTGCTCGCGTTCATGTCCGCGACGAGCTGGCGGAGAGAATCGATTCCGGATAAGGGATTGGCTTCGATCGGCTCCGTGTAGTACACGGTTTTGCCGACGTTGCCGAGCGCGGCGTTGATGGCGTGAGCCAGAGCGTGAACGGCGGGCGGTTGTTCTTCGCCGACGAGAACGAGTGACGTGCCGCGATGCGTGGCGAGATCTTTTCCTACGGCTGCGGTCCACTCGGCGGCGATGCCGCTTTTCGCGGATGCTGAGCCGGCGCCGCTGACGCCAGCCGCCGCGGCAAGTTCGCGGGCGAAAGCTTCGACGTCCGTGGAGCGCAGCGCCTTGCGATGATCGGCTACGGCGCCGGTGCTGGTGGTCATGCTTTCGACCACGTAGAGGCGGTTCAATTTCGATTCGGGATTGTCAACGACACGGCGGGAAGAAAATTCGCGCGCGTAACGAACGTGACCGGGGCCGCAGGTAAGGAAGTCAGCATCGAGCGAGACGATAATGTCGGCCTGATCGATCTTGTAGACGGTGTTGACCGGCTTGCCGAAGGCGAGGCGCGCGCCTTCGCGGACATTGTCGCGTCCGCAGGGTTCGTACTGATGCCATTGCGAGCCGGGATACTGTTTCAAGATGCTTTGAATCTGCGCGGCAAGCGATGGCGACGTTACGGTCTCGGTGAGCAGGCGCAGGCCGGAGCCGCTGGAAAGCAGGCCGGTGCGGGCGTTGCCGATGGCGCTTTGGAAAGCGGGCCAGTCGGTGATGCGGCCATCGTGGATGACGGTTTTCGAGCGATCCGGATCGTACAGGCCTAGAGTTGCGGCTTGGGCGAAAACGTCGGTGCCACCGAGGCTGCCGGGATGTTCGCGATTGCCTTCAATCTTAGTGGGGCGGCCCATGTGGCTTTCGACGAGCAGTCCGGAAGCGACGCCCGCGAGAGTCATGGACGTAGCGTAAAACAGCGGGCGGCCGGGAATGATTTCTTCGGGCGGCTTGACGTACGGAACGATTTTTTGAGTGGGCAGCTTGGTGCAGGCGCTAAGTCCAGCGAGCGCAGCAGAGGCAGCGGCGAATTTGAGGACGTCGCGGCGGTTGATGCCGTCGGGATCTTTTTCAGCGTCTTTGGCCGGGTCGTGCGGGAATTCGTTCTCTAGGAACTCGCGATATTCCTGAGTCTCGGAGAGCTGATCGATACTTTGCCAAAAGCGCTTGCCGTTCTCGCGGGCAAGTTTGGCGCGCACGGCGTCCAGCTCCAGCGGATTCGGCAATTTCGGATTGAGGTCAGAACTCATTTTGGTCAGTTCGCTGCTTTTATATATCCCGTTAATTCAAATTTTACCGATGGCACGTCGAGCACGTTTGAATGTTGCGCGGGCTCTGAATTTTGTATTCGGCGACAAGTTTTTTGCCCTGTTCAAGCTGATCAGGCGGCGCGACCCAGTTCGGGTTGAAAACTTCCGAACGCGGGCGAACGTATTTTTCGGGCTGGCGATGGCAATCGAGACAGAACGACATGTACAAAGTTTGCGCGCGATACATCAAGGGCATCTGCGCGACTTGGCCATGGCAGGTGGTGCAGCCGACGCCTTTATTGACGTGAATGCTGTGGTCGAAATAAACGAATTGCGGGAGCGCGTTGACGCGGGTCCAGGCAATCGATTTATCAGTGCGATAGCTGAAGCGCACCGGCTCAAGCATGGAGGAATTGGTCCAGATCTGGGAGTGGCAGGTCATGCAGGTCTGGGTCGGCGGCACGCCGGCGAAAGAAGACTTCTCGACGGTGGTGTGACAGTAGCGGCAATCGATTCCGAGTTCTCCGGCGTGATGCTTGTGGCTGAAGGGAACGGGCTGCTCGCGGGTGACATTCACGTTGGTGTAGTACGGCGACATGCCGAGTTCGTAGAGGACGCCGCCCAATAGACCGACCACGATCAACGCACCAAAGATGGTGGCGCGGGCGATGATGTTGGACGTTGGTGGAAATAGCTGCGCCATCGAACTCTTGAACCTTCCTTAGTGTGCCGACTTCTTGCCGGACGTTTCTTCCACCAGCTGCCGCATTTCGGAAATCGAAATCGCGGGTAGGAACCGAATAAACAGGAACAACAATGTTAAGAACAGACCGATGGTGCCGGTGTAGGTGGCCCAGTCCCACTTGGTCGGATAATACATGCCCCAAGACGAGGGCAGGAAATCGCGATGCAAGCTGATGACGACGATGACGAAGCGCTCGAGCCACATGCCGACGTTGACGATGAGCGATATGACGAACAAAAGAGGGACGTTAAAGCGAACTTTGCGGATCCACAAGAGCTGGGGGATGACGATGTTGCACATGAGCAGCATGAAGTAGACGTAGCGGTACGGGCCGAACAGGCGGTTCATGATGAGGAAGTGGT
Source organism: uncultured Acidobacteriota bacterium (assembly GCA_963847695.1). Taxonomy (GTDB): domain Bacteria; phylum Acidobacteriota; class Terriglobia; order Acidiferrales; family UBA7541; genus Palsa-295. Next base: position 162,909 of record CAWKAX010000026.1, read on the forward strand.
CGAATTTGTTGCCGCTGTAGAAGCCCATGAAGAATTCTACGGCGTAACCGTAGGCCACGATGATGCCGGTGGCGAGCATGACCTTGGCCATCACGTTCAGATGGCGCATGGTGATGAAGTCTTCTAGATGGTAGAACTTACGGATGGGTATGGCCAGAGTAAGGACCATGGCGAAGCCGGAATAGATGGCGCCAGCGACGAAGTATGGCGGGAAGATGGTGGTATGCCAGCCGGCAACCTGGCCGACCGAGAAGTCGAAGCTGACGACGGTGTGGACGGAGACGACGAGGGGCGTCGCGAGGCCGGCCAGCAGGATCGAGGCGGTTTCGTATCGGGACCAGTGCACGGCGGAACCGCGCCAGCCGAGAGCCAACGCGCCATAGATTGTCTTGGCAATCTTGTTGGTGGCTTTATCGCGGAGGGTCGCGAGGTCCGGCACAAGTCCAACAAACCAAAAGAGTAAAGAGACAGTGGCGTAGGTGGAGACGGCGAAAACGTCCCAAACCAGGGGGCTGCGGAACTGGGGCCAGAGCCACATGGCGTTGGGGTAGGGGGTGAGCCAGTAGAACAGCCAGGGGCGGCCCATGTGGAGGAGGGGGAACATGCCGGCGCAAGCGACGGCAAAAAGGGTCATCGCTTCGGCAAAGCGGTTGATGGAAGTGCGCCACTGCTGGCGCAAGAGCAAGAGAATGGCGGAGATCAGGGTGCCGGCGTGGCCGATACCGATCCACCAGACGAAATTGACGATGGCGAAGCCCCAGCCGATGGGGATGTTGATGCCCCAAATGCCGACACCCTTAGTGAGGAGCAAGCCGATCGTCAGGTTCAACAGCATGAAAAGGGAAAGTGCGATGGCGAGGCCGAATAGCCAGCCGGGACGGAAGCCCTTGGCGAGGACGATTCCGCTGATTTTATCGGTGACGGATGAAAAGGAGTGCCCGGGCTCGATGATAGGCGGAGCCGAGAGTGCTGAGCCAGACTTCCTTACGTCAGAATCCACGCGCGGTCCTCAGGTACCGTGTAAAACCCTACCGTGACGAAGGCAATTCGCTAAAAAGACCAAACACAAAATACGATGTTCGACTTCTCCGCCCCAACCACTGCCACTCAGAGTTCCAGATTTCGCCACACCGATGACGGGTTGAAGCTCCCGCTACCGCCGGATAAATTCGCAGCATCTTCGCTGGATGGCAACCTGAGAGCGCATAGCATAAAACCAGAGAAGCACTTACGCAAGTTGAAAGCCAAAAATTTTTTCGTTCGAATTTTCTGAAGCGGATGGAAGGTGTGTCGCAGTGGAACGAATTTTGGTGCAATGCGTACTTTTCTTGAGCTGCGTGGGTTTTTGAGGAGAAAAATCAATTGGTGCTGCAGAGCACGGTGAGTTGCGGGTCGATGATCAGCTTGTTGGGGCGGGTGCGCGTCCCAAAATGGAATTTGGTTTCACTACCGGTCGTGATGACCACGCCCAATTTTTCAGGTTTGCCCGGACCGGGGCCGTGCGCGGCGTAGATGGGAACTGGCGCGGTGAAAATATCGCTGACGCCCGTTTGGAGCAGAATTCCGGTGACAACGAACTCCTGGCCTTTGGGCTTTACTTCGTATTTCACGGTGTAGTGCGGAATGCCGGTACCGCGGACCCATTCGTCGAAAAACCAGTTCATGCGATGGGTGCCTTCGAGATCCATGGCGGGAGTCATGTGGCGTTCGATGGCGTGCTGGAAGTCGTCGGTGGAGAAGGGCAGGTATTTGTAGTCTTTCAGAATGGATTGCAGAAGTTCGCGAAATTTTGCGTCGGGATCGGAGGACGACGGGTCGCGCATCATTTCGTGGAGCATGTGAATCACCCAGGTGCCCTTGCCGTAGGTGATGGTGGCGTAAGCGTCGGGCGCTTTGGTGGAAGCCAGGCGCGTGCCGAGAGTGAGCGGGCCGGTCTGCTCGGTGACTTCGTTCGAGCCCGGCTCTTTGGTCAGAAGGTCGGCGCGATAGTGCTCGAGCCAGCCGGCCAGGCGATGCTCGCTGGGTTTTTTGCTGTCGGAATAGAGAATGGCGAGGTAGTGGGCGAGGCCTTCTTCGATCCAGGTGTCGCGATAATCGGCGGCGATGGTTTGGTTGCCCCACCATTGATGCGCGACTTCATGAAACGGCATGAGGTTGCTGGACGCACGCTGGGTCCATTCGGCGATTCCGGCCTGTTCCTGAGTATCAGCGGGTAGGAACGCGAGAGTGGAAAGATAGACGAGCCCGGGCCAACCTTGGCCAAACGAGCCGGGGATTTGGGATATATCGAGATGATCGAGCGGAAAAGGTCCGTTGATGCCGCGGAAAAACTGGATGGAATCGAGCACGCGGTTGCCGAGGTCGTTGAGCGAAACAGTGGTGCTGGGGAGGGGAACGGCGGCGACGACGTTACTGGTGGTGCCGTTCAGGGGGTTGGTGAAGCTGGTAGTCGTTTCGAGGCGGGTGGTCTGGCGATCCTGAAGCCGTTTGGCGATGGCCTGTTCCAATTCCTTGTTGGCGTAGATCCGGACTTTCGGCGCGTCGCCGGTGGTGGCGATTTTATATTCGCCAAGGTTGAAGCCGGAGGTGGCGAAGGGAACTTCTGATTTCCATTTCCCGGACCTGGAGTCTGCGTCTTCGTGCGTTTCGAGTCTGTCGCCGGTGGCAACCAGAGTGAAGCGTTTGGGCCAGCGGAAGCTTAGATCGAACATGGCGAAATGCTCGCCTTCGAGGTGAGCGAACCAGGTGCCGCGTTCGCCGACGAATTCGACGCCGTTACCGGCGTTGGCAATCACGTTTCCGCGGTAGTGAATTTCCAGACGAAATTCTTCTCCAGCGGTTTTGGGCGCAGGGAGCACGACGAAAACGAAATCGTTGCCGCGGCGGACGGCTTCCTCCGGCGTTAAATCCTGATTCTGAAAAAAGGGAACCGGGTGACCATCGTCTCCAAGGACTTCGGAGACGGCGAGGTTGCGGGAAAGTTCTAAGTGGACGAATCGCTCGCCCGGGCGAGTGGCTTTGAGAGTGACGATGGTTTTGCCGGACAGGACGAGATCGTCGCCGATTACGGCGTCGACATCGTAGTGAAGAGGCTGGAAATATTCGATGCGCCGGGACGGGGCGTCTTCGGATTTGAAGGAAGTCCAGACGTCGTAGAATTCGCCGCCATTATCACGGAGGAGCTGGCCGACCATGACCTGTTCGTCGCGGCGCGCGTCGACGATGACGTCGAAGCTGCCCACGGAGTCATTGCGCAGCAGCGCGTAAAAGTAGGGGGCGGGATCGGCGGAAAGCAGATCTTCCATGATGCGCAAGGAGTGTGATGGCGCGAAGGAGGCGAGTGGCTGAACCCATTTGGCAGCAAAGGCGGCGTTGGGCTCGACTTCGGATTCGCCGGTTTGAATCTGATGAAGCAATTCGGCGGCGGTATCGTCAGTGAAGCGAAGATAGGCGGTGTAAAAGGTTTGATCGAGGATGGGCACGCCGAGGGCGCGTGAAAGCGTGCGTCTTTCGCCGGGATCGCGTGGCGCTCCGGAAATATGGCCACTGCCGACGAAGACCGCTCCGGTGATATGGCCATCGATGGGCTGGAGGAAGGCGAGTGAGCCGTCGGTCAGGCCGAAGCGGAAAGCGTCCCGGCGGAAGGTGAGATCTTTCACGGAGTAGACGCGGGTGCCGTCGAGCTTCAGGTCGTTCAGCGCCTGGTAGAGGGCGCGGGGATCGGACAAATCTGGGGTAGGTGCGGCCGGCAGCGCGGCGGCGGGCGCGGAACCGGTGTTGCTTTGAAGGGGGGCTGCGGGAGTAACGGGATTGGTCTGGGCGTGGAGTGGCGTTTGCTGCGAGGCGAATGCCACGGCGAGCAAGGGCAACAGGAGAAGACGCAGCCAAAATCGGGCGCGACGTGGCGCTGAATTCGACACCGAACCCACCCCGTATGATTGGCCCGACTGTACAACTTAGGGCATCGGGCAGCAAGGAGCGCGGAGAACGCGGTGGCGCGCCGCGCTACTATAGATAGATGCGTGCTGCGCCTCTCGCTGCTGCCTTGGTTCTGCTTTTGGGTTCCGCTGCGGCTGCCGATACGATCGTTTTGAAGAACGGGCGGCGCATTATTGCGTCCAGCGTGGTCGAAGATGGGGATCACGTGCGCTACGAAACTCCTGCCGGGCAGATGTCCATTCCGAAGTCCATTGTGGAACGCATCGATCGCGACAATCTTGGCTACTCCTCGAGTGGCTCGCCGGCCACTTCGGCGCCTCCGGTTTCGGCTCCGGAGATTGATCCGCTTCGCGGCACTGAGGATATTTCGAAGCTGGTGGTGCACGACGACGCAATCGATTTTGCTTATATCGCACAGCTGGATAGTGGCGCGCGCGGTGGTGGGGCGGCGGCTTTGGATAAGGCGGCCGCGGCGCATTATGTGGCGGCGCAATTTCTGGTGAGCAAGGGCGAGACGCCTGGGGCCATCGATCATTACCGACAGGCGCTGAGTTTGGAACCGGACAGCGTTCCTTTGCTGCTGAATCTGGCGGTTTTGTATTTGCGGCAGAGCCAGTTCACTACGGCGCTGGAGCCGTTGGATCGGGCGAAACACATTGAGCCGAATTCTCCGGACGTGGCCAAGCTGATGGGGTGGGCGTACTACGGCGCGAACAAAATGGATTTAGCGGTGGCGGAGTGGACACGCTCGGAAAAATTGCGGCCGGACAAGGACGTGGAGCACGCGCTGGAGAAGGCGCAGCGCGACAAGGCGGAAGAGGAGAGTTATCGCGAAGGCGAGACGGCGCATTTCGCTTTGAAATATAACGGGAGCGCGACGCCGGATTTGGCGCGGGGAATTTTGCGAGTGCTGGAGGATGATTTTCGCGATCTGGAGTCGCAGCTGGATTTCACGCCGCCGGAGCCGATTGGGGTCATTTTGTATACGGAGCAGTCTTTCGCGGATATTACGCGGGCGCCGAGTTGGGCTGGGGCTATTAATGATGGGCGGATTCGAGTGCCGGTGCAAGGATTGACCAGCGTGACGCCGGATCTGGCACGGGTTTTGAAACATGAATTGACGCACAGTTTCGTGGGGCAGAAATCGCATAATCGGGCGCCGACTTGGCTGCAGGAGGGAACGGCACAATTTATGGAAGGGCGACGTTCGACGGAATCTGCAGGTGCGCTGCTGAATGCGGCGAGCAACGGGGGCGTGCCGACGCTGCCGGCTTTGGAAGGCTCGTGGTTGGGGCTTTCGGGCGGATCGGCGAGCATGGCTTACGCCTGGTCACTGGCCGCGGTGGAATCGATTATTCAGAGCGGCGGCGTTGGGGATGTGAGCAAATTACTTGATGCGATTTCAACTGCGCCGTCGACCGAGGCGGCGTTGAAGGAAGCTTTGCATACGGACTATAACGATTTGCAGCAGCAGACGATTACTTTGCTGCGTCATGAAGACCTGCGATAACTCCTTCCGTTTTTTTACAGCGTCATTAACAGCCAAGTGAGAAGGGCTGCACGTTCAGGTAGCGCGTTGATGACTACGTGTTCGCCGGGGGTGTGCGCGCCGTCGCCGATTGCGCCGAGACCGTCGAGTGTGGGAATGCCCAAGGCGCCGGTGAGATTGCCGTCGGAGCCGCCGCCGGTTGAGGCTTCGTCGAGTTTGAGTTTCATCAGCGCCATGATTTCCTGGGCGTGATGGAACAATTTTCCGACGGCGGCGGTGCGTTCTAGCGGGGGGCGATTGATTCCGCCGCGCACTTCGACCTTCGCGCCTTTTGTTATGGGGCGGATCGAGTGGATGGCGGCGTCGAGTTTTTTGGCGTCGGCTAATTTCTGGAAGCGAATATCGATTTGGGCGCGGGCTTCGGCGGGGACCACGTTAGAAACGGTGCCGCCGGAGATTACGGTGGCCTGAACGGTGATGCCGCGAGCGGGATTGTTGAGCTGCATCAGACGCCGGATTTGCAGGGCGAGTTCGTGGACGGCGTTGATTCCTTTTTCGGGTTCGATGCCGGCGTGGGCGGCGCGGCCGCGGACGATAATTTCGGCGCCGCCGATGCCTTTGCGGGCTGTTTTTAATTTTCCTTGTGGGCCAAGCGAGGGTTCGAGGACCAGGACGGCGTCGCTCTTGCGGGCTTCGCGTTCGATGGCGAGGCGGGAGCTGGCGCTGCCGATTTCTTCGTCGGAGGTCCAGAGAAAGACAAGGCGCTTTTCGGGCCAGGCGCCCATTTCGCGGAGAGCGTCGACGGCGAAAAGGGCGAGCATCAGGCCGGCTTTCATATCGAAGGTGCCGGGCCCGAAGGCTTTGCCTTGCGCGATGCGAAACGGCATTTGTTTCAGCGTGTGGAGCGGATAAACCGTGTCGATGTGGCCCAGGACTAGAATTTGCGGGGCCGAGGGTGGATGGCCACAGGGGAGTTCGGCGCGAATGTGATTGCCGCGTTCTTTTTGGTCGAGGATGCGGACGTCGGCTTTGCGCCACTTCCATTCGCGGGCGACGATTTCGCCGCAGTGGTCGACGGCGCGTTTGTTGTGGCTGGGTGATTCCGCGGTTACGAGATCTTCGAGCAGGCGGAGCATGGCGGGTTTCTGGCGGCGCAAATAATCGAGAGTGCGCTGGAAGGGATCGCGCTTCGACTTGCGGGATTTGAGAACCACACCTTTTAGCTCAGTTTTCTTGCTCATCGAGGATGATGCTAACAGCCGTGCGCGTGGTCTATCAATGTTGTCCCTCGACCGCGATTCCCACTCGCCAACGTTTCGTATAGAATTGTGGGATTGCGCAGCGGCGAAATGGGCCGCTGTTGACCGCGCGGACCGCTGCAAACCAAACTCGACCGCGAAATAGAGGGCGCACAATGATTCTCGATAGCATTGGGATCCAGAAAATTCTGCCGCATCGCTATCCCTTTCTGCTGGTGGATGCCATCGAAGAAATGGAACCAAAGAAGCGCATCGTGGGAATCAAGAACGTCTCGGTGAACGAATATTTTTTTCAGGGTCATTTTCCCGGCAAGCCGGTGATGCCCGGCGTCCTGATTATCGAATCCATCGCACAAATAGGCGGCCTGTTGCTGCTGAGTGAAGTGAAGGACCGCGACAACAAGCTGATGTACATGGCAGCGGTGGATAACGCGCGGTTCCGGCGTCCGGTGGTGCCGGGAGATCAGCTGCGGATTGAAGTGAACGTGGTCACCTTCCGCGGGCCTTTTTGTAAAGTGGCGGGCGTGGCCAAGGTGAACGGCGAAGTGGCGGTGGAAGCGACGATCATGTGCGCGATGGTGGATTTGAAACCGGATGGCACGCCGGAACGATCGATGAGTCCAACGCGATGAGCGCGTCCCGATGAGTTCACGTTCATGAGCCAGATCGATCCACGCGCGATTGTCTCTCCGTCTGCGAAATTGGGCGCGGATGTTTTTGTGGGCGCATACGCGGTGGTCGGGGATGACGTCGAACTTGGCGATGATTGCCGGGTAGATCATCACGCGGTGGTGCAGGGGCCGGCGCGGCTGGGCAAGAAAAATCATGTGTATGCGTTTGCGGTGGTGGGCGGCGATCCTCAGGACCTGACTTACAAAGGCGAGCGGGTTTCTCTGGAAATCGGCGACGAAAACGAGTTTCGGGAATTTTCGTCGGTGAATCGGGGGACCGTGAAAGGCGGCGGAGTGACGAAGCTCGGTAGCCGCAACTTGATTATGTCCTATGCGCACATCGCGCATGACTGCGTGGTCGGGGACCACACCATTTTTGTGAACGGGGCTACCCTGGCGGGGCATGTGACCGTTGAGGATTACGCGCAAGTTGGGGCGTTTTGTCCGGTGCATCAGTTTTGCCGCATTGGGAAGTATGCGTACATCGCGGCGCATACGGTGATCACGCAGGACGTTCCGCCGTTTTCGAAAATTGTGGCGCCGCGCGGGACGCGTTGCTACGGGGTGAACAGCGTGGGGCTGGAACGCGCGGGTTTTTCCGGCGCGCGGGTGGAAGCGATCGAGAAGGCTTACCGGCTACTACTGCGCTCGAAGTTGAACACTTCACAGGCCCTGGAAAAAATGCGTGGTACCCTCGCGCACTCGGAAGACGTCCAAGCACTCATCCGCTTCGTTGAATCCGCCGAGCGCGGGCTGACGAAATAGGATGAACGCGCCGCCTGCAGATTCGAAACTGTCCGATGCAAATTGGGGATTGATCGCCGGCAACGGCGATTTTCCTTTCCTGGTTCTGGAGGGCGCGCGTAGCCGCGGCATCGAAATGGCGGTGATCGCCATCCGCGAAGAAGCTTCTACTCATCTGGACCGCGTGGCCAAACGAATTCATTGGGTCAGCCTGGGAGACTTGAGCAAGACCATTGAGCTATTGCATACCGAAGGCGTGAAGCAGGCGGTGATGGCTGGGCAAGTAAAGCACAATAAAATCTTCAGTTCGATTCGGCCGGATTGGCGACTGGCCAAGCTGCTTTTTTCGTTGCCCTCGAAAAATACGGATTCGCTGATTGGGGCTGTGGCCAAGGTGTTGCAGGACGAGGGCATCGAGCTGGTGGACTCGACGAAATTTTTGGGAAATTTGTTGCCGGAAGCGGGAGTGCTGACGCAGCGGGCTCCGGACGCATCAGAGTTGGCAGACATCGCTTACGGACACAGTGTAGCGCGGGAAATTGCGGCCATGGATTTAGGGCAGATGGTGGTGGTGCGAGATCGGGCGTGCGTGGCGATTGAGGCTATGGAAGGCACCGACGAAACCATCGAACGCGCGGCGCGGATTGCCGGAGGGCAGCGGCTGGTGGTTGTGAAGGTAGCGAAGCCGCGGCAGGATATGCGTTTTGATGTGCCGGTGATTGGGTTGAAGACGATCGAAGTGATGCGTGCGGCGCAGGTGAGCGCGTTGGCCATTGATGCGCGGAAGACGCTGCTGTTTGACCGCGAAGCTTTGATTCGAGCGGCGGATGAGGCGGGCATTGCGATTCAGGCTTTCGCGCCGGAAGTTGCCGTTGCGCAGAACTCCGCGGCGAGGGGCGCGTCTAAAGATACAGCAACGGGCAAAAGGAAATCGTGAACGAGAACACCATACGGGTAGCGGTGGTTGGGGTGGGCGAGTTTGGGCGCAACCACGCGCGCGTGTGGAGCGAGATGGAAGGAGCGGAATTAGTCGGCGTGGTGGACGCGAACGCCGAACGCGCCGTTGCCGTTGCCGCGGAATTCAAGACGCGAGTGATTCGGGACGTGTACGCGCTGGCTACCGAAAAAATTGATGCGGTGAGCCTGGCAATTCCGACCGCCGAGCATTCGCGGGTGGGTTGCGCTTTGCTGGATGCGGGAATCGACGTGCTGGTGGAGAAGCCGATGGCATCAACCGTCGGCGAAGCGAACGGACTGATTGCGTCGGCGCAGCGCGGGAAACGCATTCTGCAGATTGGGCATCTGGAACGCTACAATTCGGCGGTGGTGGCCGTGCGCAAGATTGTCTCGCGGCCGATGTTCTTCGAAATACACCGGCTGGGAGTGTTTACGCCGCGGAGTCTGGACGTGGATGTGGTTTACGACGTGATGATTCACGACCTGGATATTCTTTTGTCGCTGGTGAACGCGCCGGTCGTGGATATCAAGGCAGTTGGGGTGCCGGTGATCACCGATAAAAACGATATCGCGCAGGCGCGCATCGAATTCGAAACGGGCACGGTGGCGAACTTGACGGCGAGCCGGGTTTCGACCGAAAAGGTGCGCAAGATGCGGTTCTTCCAGCACCACGAATATATTTCGATCGATTTCTCGCGGCAGGATGTGTTGCGGGTGAGCGTCGATCCGAAGAATCCGCAGCAGCCCATCAATTTTCAGAAGGTGGCTACCACGCCGGAAGAGCCGCTGAAGTCCGAGTTGCGCGCGTTCTTGCACGCGATTCGCACGCGGAGGGCTCCGCTGGTGGATGGCGCGGCGGGATTGCGGGCGTTGGAACTTGCGGACCGAGTGAATGCAAGCATCCTGGAACATGCGAAGCGCGTCAAGCTGGGCGCCTTGAGCCATCAGGAAGCCCGATGATTGACAGAATTCTCGTTCCGCGGGACGTGCGCCCGTACACGGACAACGGCGACAAGAGCAAGCCGACCCGCAAGTCCACGTACATGGACGACCGCACGGTCGTTCCTTCCGAGCTTTCCGATGCTCCGCCGCTAACCGGAAAGACAAATATTCCCCAGCACCTTCCGCTCGGCGTCCTGGTCGATCGCACGCTGGTAGGGCGCGGGATGGAAGCGAAGCCCTTCGGCGAATTTGCTCCGATCACCGAGCATGTGCCGATCGCGATTCTGGATTCGCGCGTGGTGGTCCCGGCAATTCGTGGAGCCGCCCGAGCAGCGCAGAAATCGACGGTTCGACCAGCCGCAGGAGATGACTGCCCGAGCTTCGCGAGTTGATTCAGCCGGACATTTTTACCACCGGCGAAGCGAACCTGCTGGTCGAGCCGGAAGACAAGCGCGACGCGAAATGGGATGCGATTACCCGCGCCGCTTCGGTGGCGGGGCACATCGCGTTTCGTTATTTTTCTGATTTTCCTGCCAAAGATTTTTCCGCCGCACATGCCGACGCGGGATGAAATTGAACTGGCCAGCAAGTCGCTCGGCGTCGTCTATCTGCCGCCTGACGCGGGCGAGCTTTCCAAGGCGCCTGGGCCTCCGCCGGCGCCGAAAGTGAAGATCGATAACAAAACTTTGAATAAGGTGGCGCCGCCGCGGCCGGAGCAGCATCAGGTGATGCGAGAGGACGCCGAACCCGGAGCGTCCGCCTTCGGATTTACCGGCGGCGCCGACGCCGCAGCCGAATGTGCAACTCGGAAGTCGGTAGCTGCCCACCGAGACCATTCCGCCGCCGCCAAAATCGATTTTGCTGCCGGCGGAGCCGCAGCCGACGACTTCGCATTTGAATCTTGGATTGCCCGGCGGTTCGCCGGAGAAGGCGCTGAATCAGCAGATGCAGGACGCGATCGGCAAGGCCGGGCACGGGGATTACAGTTCGTCCGGCAGCATTCCGGGCGGCGCCGGGCAGAACGGCGGGCACGGGCGCGGTGGTCCAGCGGCAGGGAACGCGGTGACGATTCTGACGCCGACGGAGGGCGTCGACTTCAACAGCTACATCAACCGGTTGATCGCGAAGGTGAAACAGAATTGGTACGCGGTGATGCCGGAATCGGTGTATCTCGGGGACAAGGGGATTGTTTCGATTACGTTTCGGATCAATCGCGATGGAAGCTTTCCCGGCGACCATTTGAATCTGGAACGGACTTCGGGGAAAGATCCGCTCGATACGGCGGCGCTTTCGTCGATTCGGACGTCGAATCCGTTTGAGCCTTTGCCGCCACAATTCAAAGGGCCCTTACATCGAATTGCGGTTTACGTACTTCTACAATATTCCGGTAGGCTCCGCGCAGTAGCGGCATCGCTGCAATTCGCGCGGAATTGATATCCCAGCCCGTATTCGGGTAACTTCAAGCACGCCATGAAGTTGAATCAAACGCAAATCCTCGGAGTGCTGCTGCTGGCTGGTCTGGTGCTGCTCGCACTGCTGATTCGCTACTGGAAATTTTCGGGATGAGCGGCCTTGCGCCGCTGGTGGTAATCCTGGGGCCCACCGCGTCGGGAAAATCGGCGTTGGGTATTGAACTGGCGAAACGGTTTGACGGCGAGATTCTGGTTTGCGATTCCACGCAGATTTACAAACACTTTGATATTGGGACTGGCAAGATTCCCGCGGCGGAGCAGCAGGGAATTCGCCACCATTTGGTGGACTTGATCGAGCCTGACGAGATTTTTACTGCGGGAGAGTATCGACGGCGGGCCGAGGGAGTGCTGGCGGATTTGCGAGGTCGCGGAAAGCTTCCGATTGTCACGGCTGGCACCGGACTTTATCTGCGGGCGCTGCTGGAAGGCTTGGCTGATGTGCCGGAGCGTTCTGAAACCATACGGGCGCGGTTGCGAGCGAGCGCGGAAAAGCACAGGCCGAAACATTTGCATGCGATTCTCAGCGGCTCGATCCGCAATCGGCGGCGCGGATCGATCCGGGTGATGAGCAAAAGACCATTCGCGCGATCGAAATGAGACTGCTGGCGGGGAAGACGCGCGATGAGATGTTCAGCGCGGGGCGAGCGCCGCTGGAAGGATTTGCGCCGGTGAAAATCGGACTGGCGCCGGAGCGTGAAGAGCTTTACGCGCGGATTCAGTCGCGCATCGACGGGATGGTTCGCGCTGGATGGATCGAAGAAGTGGCGGGATTGGTGCAGCGCGGCATTGCGCCGGAGGCGAAGCCGTTTCAATTCATTGGGTATGCGGATTGGCGCGAGTATCTCGACGGCAAGGTTTCGCGAGACGAAGCGGTGAAGAAAATTCAGCAAGCGACGCGGCAGATTTGCGAAACGGCAGGGGACGTGGTTCCGTCGCGAGCGCGACGTCAATTGGCTGGCCGGATTCGGCGAGGTCTGCAAAAATAATTTCGGCTGCCGAAAAAATAATAAATTCGACGAGAATTCCTAGGAATTTTGCCGCAAACTTGACGTGCGTTTCGCGGTCGGGTATTTGCCGCGTCTCACAGGTGATGCACATGGCTTCCGCAACCGCTCTGAAAGCTTCTCCGTTACAACCCGAAGATTGGATTCGAGCTGCGTTCACGCGGCTTTCGAGCGAAGGGATCGATGCGGTACGCATCGAATTGCTGGCGCGGGACTTGGGCGTGAGCAAGGGAAGTTTCTACTGGCATTTTCAGGATCGCGAAGAGCTGCTGGGGCGAATGTTCGACCGCTGGGAGAACGAAGAAATTTCCTGGTTGGATGAGACGGTGATTACGCCGAAAGCCGCAGCGCGCTGGGCCCGCTTCGTGCGGCACTGCACTGACCCGCAACTGGCGCGGCTGGAATCGGCGATGCGCAACTGGGCGCGGCGTGACGAGCGAATTGCGACGCGGATCAGCGCGATCGAAAAAAAGCGCATCGCACATATTTCTTCGGTGCTGCGGGCTATTGGTTTTGCAGCGGCAGCGGCAGAATCGTGGGCGGAGATTACGCTGCTGGTTTATTTGGGCTGGCTGGACCGGATTACGCGGGATCTGGAATTCCAAGTTTCGGGACGTACGCTCGATGAATTTTTCTCGGATTTGATTCTGGCGGCCTCGGCCCGCTCGGCTGATCACACAGTCTAGCCGCCGGCGCCCGTGGTCTTCCGGCCGTAAGATGCCGTTCATCGCACTACCATTTGCAATGCACGCTTTCGGCGTATAATCGCGGTAGAAATGAACAAAACTCCTCTGCCCCTTAGACCATGAAAAACCCGCAAACTGTCGACCCGCGCGAACGCGTACTGCTGGTCGGCGTCAGCCTGAAAAAACATTCGCGTGTATCGGCGGGCGGTGAGCCTTCGACCACGGGGGCGACGGGCCGCGATTCGCTGGCGGAATTGGCGGAGCTGGCCGAAAGCGCGGGCGCGAATATCGCGGGAAGCATGATGCAGGTGCGGGACGCGCTGGATCCGGCGACGCTGGTCGGGCGCGGCAAGCTGGACGAAATTCGGGTGGAAGCGGAAGCGCAGCATGTGCCGCTGATAATCGTCGATCACAATTTGACGCCGGTGCAGCTACGCAACATGGAAAAGATCATCGGTACCCGGGTGATCGACCGGACGCAATTGATTCTGGACATTTTTGCGATGCACGCGCGGACGCGCGAAGGCCAGTTGCAGGTGGAGCTGGCGCAACTGAATTATTTGTTGCCGCGATTGACTGGTCGCAGCGAATCGCTTTCGCGACTGGGAGGCGGCATCGGGACGCGCGGGCCGGGCGAACAGAAATTGGAAACCGATCGCCGGCGGATTCGCGACCGGGTGAGCAAAATCAATCAGGCGATCGAGACGGTTCGGAGGCAGCGGACCACGCGGCGGCGGGCAAGGCAGGCGGTCCCGCTGGGGATGATTGCGCTGGTCGGATATACCAACGCCGGGAAATCGACGCTGTTCAACGCACTGACCCATTCGGAAGTGCTGACGTCGTCCAAAATGTTCGCGACGCTCGATCCGACGGTGCGCGCGGTGCGGCTGCCATCGCGACGGCGCGCGTTGCTTTCCGATACGGTGGGATTTCTGCGAGATTTGCCGCCGGATTTAATTGCGGCGTTTCGCGCGACGCTGGAGGAAGTGCAGGAAGCGGCGCTAATCGTGCAGGTGACCGACATTTCGAATCCGAATCATGCCGGGCAGGACGCCGACGTGATGAAAGTGCTGACTGATTTGGGCGTACAAGATCGTCCGCGGCTGCAAGTTTTCAATAAGGCGGATCTGCTGTCGCCGGAAGATTTGGCGGCGCTGATCAAAGCGAATGGACGAAGCGCGAATAAAGTTTTTACTTCGGGAGTCACCGGGTACGGCCTGGAAGACTTGCTAGCGCGCATGGATGCCGAGTTGCCGGTAGATCCGCTGGTGCACGTGCATCTGCGGATTCCGATTTCCGACGGGCGGCATTTGTCTTTGGTGCATGCCTGCGGCCGGGTGGTGAATTCGCAGATCATCGATAACCACATGGACCTGGAGGCCGAGCTTCCGGAATCACTCGCGCGTCGACTGGACGAGTTCCTGATCCCCACGCCGCCAGGATCGCCGAGCAGAGGCGCGCAGCATGGGGCGGCTGCCAAGTTCTAGGAAAATCTCAGCTTTAATCCCTTCCGATGGTTCCTTGAAATAAATCCAAACTGTGGAAATCATTGTGGAAAAGGACCGGTCAAAAAGGGCCTCGAAAACCCTTATGAAATCGCATATTTCGCAACGTCCGATGTTTAGGCACCGTCTAACCAACACATAAGAGGGTATTTATGGGTTCGGTGCTATCGGGAGCACAGTCCGGTTTGCGGGATTTACGTACCGAAGTGGAGGCGGGGCTTTTGCACAGATTTGCAGCGATCTGATGCGCTAAGCGTTACTGGCACAGGCATTTGCCGCTTTCGGCATTCTCCCTTTTTCTTCCCGTTATCGGATAAGTCGCAGGCGAATCGCATCGTTGACTGGGATTCCAGCGAGGGCTATAGTGGCCTTGTCTCATTCGCTGGCCCAGCGCGTCGCGACGTTCTCCGAGAAATCAATGAACCTGCCTAACAGTCTGACGACCCTGCGCATCTTTTTTGTTCCTCTGCTGGTGGTTGTCCTGCTGACGCGCCAACCGAATTTTGATTTTCTGGGTCTTCCCATCCATTTTGAAATTTGGGGCGTGCTGATTCTGTTGGTGGCGGCGTCCACCGACATGATGGACGGTTATCTGGCGCGGCGACGCAAAGAAATCACCACGCTGGGAATTCTGCTGGATCCGATCGCGGACAAGCTGCTAATTTCGGCCGCGTTTATTTCGCTGGTTGAAATGGGATTGATGCAGGCCTGGATGGTGGTGATCATCATCGGCCGCGAATTCATGGTGATGGGCCTACGGGAAATCGCGTCGGTAGAAGGTCTGATTATTCCGGCGTCGCCTCTGGGCAAAGTGAAAATGATCCTGCAGGTGGCGGCGGGCTGCGCGGTAATTCTTACTGCGAATCATCCGGCGCTAAAGCCGCTGGGAACGACGCTGCTGTGGCTGGTGGTAATCAGTGCGGTGGCTTCGGCGGCGCATTACTTTCACATGTTCTGGAGCCAGATTAATTTCCGGGTGCAACAACGACGCCGAGCAGTGCTGTTGGTGAGCCAGGAAGAAAAGCCGCAAGATATTCTTTCCCGTTAGACGTTTCTTACCCGAAATAAAAGCCCTCACAAAATAAAAACGCCCGAATCTATTCGATCCGGGCGCTGTAAAGTTTTGGTTGCTTCCGTAGTTCGCGTTATTCGAGTTCGACGTAATCGCCGACGAAGAACTCACGCAGGGAGAAGGTGGTGAGCACGGTGGCTGAGTTCGGGCCGGTGCGCAACACGACGCCTTCGCCAACGACTTCGCGCGGGGTGTTATCCCATTTCCACTTCTTCGGCGAAGCTCCGAAGCCGTAGATGCGACCGTAGAAATCGTCACCCGATTCCGCGTCAAAAGCGAACCGGCGGGTCTGGTAAGCGGTTTCGTGTTCAGTCCCGGTGTAGCGGAAGATGCGGAAGTAATCGCCGACACGGACGCCCTGTTCGGCGCCGAGGTTGACGAAGAAGACGTCGTTGGTGCCGAGTTCGACCTGGAAGGCCTTGCCAATCATGACCATGGCGGTGGCTTTTCCGCTGGTCGGAGCAAAACGGTCAAAGCTGGCTGCCGGCTTCAGCGGAGGCGCCGGGCGTTCTTTGAACGGGAGAATAACGTCGCCGCGCTGAACCCAGTTGCAGACATTTTCGACCTGGGCGATGGAAGTGTCAGGCTGGGCGACGACCACGCGCACGCGGCCTTCGTCTTCCCACCAGGTGCCGAGCTTACGGATGATTTCGTTCTGCCACTTGGTCCATTCTTCTTCGGTCGGGTCCACAACCTTGCGGATGACCGAGAATTCGTCGCCGACCTTGACTCCAGCGCTGGCGCCCTTGTTGAGGTACACGTAGTCGCCTTCGGAGAAAGTGATCTTGTAGTTGGAGCCTTCGCCGGTGATGACGTACGAATCCTTGGGCACGGCTTCGGTGGTGATGGTGCCGGTGCAGTAGAGGTCTTTCGCGATGGGCGTAGACGCGTTGGTCTGCGCTGAGGCCGCCACCCCCGAAACGCTCAAAATCAGACTGGCCAGGACAAGTTTCCCACGCATGATGCTCGCTCCTTTAGATCGCTGCGCTGTGAAGACAAGCGCACCCCGTAGCAGTAGCCGATAAAGCGACTGTAATAGGCGTACTGGAACCCGTCAAGACAATGGTTCCGGCTGCTTTACACATTGGGTACCGCGCTTGCAAACACTGGTGGGCCTGTCCTTTGGGACAGGTTTTGGGAGTGTTACGTAGATTGGGTCGCGCGTTTCCAAACACCTTCGAGCATGGCTGGGGTCCAGATCGCCGCGGGGCAACCGCTCCAGCTGTTGTCCATGAAAACGAGGGAGCTGCCGCCGGGCAGTTTGCTGGCTTGGCCGACCTCCAAGACAAATAAAGTAGCTTTGGAAAAGGGGCAGCCGCGGATGGCCCCTTCCGTGGAAGATTGGCGAAGCAGGCTGACCGGAGCGGCGAGGCTGCGGCGGACGGCTTCTGCGGGAGTGAGTGAATTTGTTTGGGAAAGGTCGGAATAGAGGCGCTTCATTTGGATCATGGTGTTGACGATATTGTGGGCGGCGATGCCGATGCCGTTTACTGCGGAGAGGTCGCCATTGACCATGTCGGCGAGCAGGCTTTTCGAGCGATGCAGCTTTCCGGAAACGAACCACCAGAGGGTGCGAAGGATGTTCGGCGAGCGCGGGGCGGTGACCAGGATTTTCGCGGCGCGCCAGCTTTCGGGTGTGGCTTTGAAAGTGGGAGAGAATAATTGGCCGACTACTTGTTGAATGGCGATGCCCAGTTGTTCGTCGGGGACTGAGGTGGCGTCTTGCAGCCAGGAAGCCAGGGCGGATAGTTCGGGTGGGCCTTGGCGTATGGCGTCGGCTTGGGCGTCCAGGGCCTGGCCGAGTTTGGTTTGGCCTGTGGCGCGGGAGGCGTTACCGCGCGGAGTGATCGTGGGGAAACGATGCCCGGCGACGGAGAGGACGGCGAGAAGGCGGCGGACGATGAGCCAATTCAGAAACGGCCAATGCAAATTGAATTGGCGATCGAATCGCGGGTCGCGATTAACTTCGATGATTTCGGCGGGATCGGCGACGTGAATCACGTCGAGGATCCCGGGGATGCGGTGAGACTTCAAGGAATGGTGCCTTCGGTCGCGAGATCCGCGCCAAATTTAGATTAGGGTGACTTTACCGGTAGCAAGATCGTAGACGCCGGATTCGACGCGCAGTTTTCCGGCTTTGATTGCGTCCCGAATCACGGGTGAAGAAGTGCGCAGCAAATCCGCTTGAATCTTGGCGTTGACGGAGATGGCCTTGTTCAAATCGCCGCCGGACCGTTCTACCGACGGACGTAGATAAGGATACAGGGCGCTGATCTGGCCGGGGACGGCATCGGCTTTCATGGCGGCTTTTAGCGCGCCGCAACCGGAGTGGCCGAGGACCAGCAGAACTTCGACACCGAGGACCGCGACGCCGTATTCGAGGCTGGCGATGATTTCCGGCGTGACCATGTTGCCGGCCACTCGCGCTACGAAAATTTGGCCGATGGTCTGGTCGAAAACGAGTTCGACCGGGACGCGCGAATCAGCGCAGGCCAGGACCGCGGCGAAAGGTTCCTGCTTATCGACGTTGCGGTCTTTCAGCATCGAGAGGTCGTGTTCGATCGAGGTGAGTTTGTTGGCGGCGAAACGTTCGTTGCCGGCCATGAGCTGCTTGAGAGCTTCGTCGGGAGTGATATTGCTTTGCATGGTGGCGGCGGCTGCGGCCGCTGGGGAGGCGAACTCGAATCCAGCGGCGGCACCGATGCCGGCGGCGAGAGTTCCACCTAGAAATTCTCTACGGCCGAGAGCGGGCAGATTGCGCGGGTCATTTGACATTTGTGAATCTCCTCAGAGCTGTGGATCGGCCGAATATACCGATGGTCTTGGGCTAGAAAATACCATTATTCGGGAAAATGTCGAATGTTCGTGAAGTGATTGGGGAGCGGTTAAGGTCGTGCTGCGAGTAGCACGTTTTGCCTGACGAGCCGGAGGAAAAGAGATAGCATTACCCACTTCGATGATTGGCAAAGACAAAATCTGCGCGGTGGTGGCGGCGCCGAACGCTGGGTCGATGTGGAGGCAGTTTCAGCAGGCGCTGAAGGAAACGCGCACGATTGAATTGCGTTTGGACTGGCTACGCGATGACCAGGAAATTGTTCGATTTCTGGGCAAGTTGCGCGTGGCCTCGAAGATTCGCGCGACGATGATCGCGACCTGCAGGCGTCGGCCGGCCGGTGGGCTGTATCGCGGGACGGTGGCGAAGCAACTGCTGCATTTGGCGGAAGCGATTCGCGCGGGCTGCCAGTGGTACGACCTGGACATTGAAACTTCATCGGCCAGCCCGCCGGAATTGCTGGAAGTGATGCTGGGCGGGGCGCGGCGGATCGCGTCGGTGCATTATTTTCGGCGCAGCCCTTCGGATTTTGAACCGGTGATCGGACTGCTTTCGGGCTCCGGGGCGGACGCGATCAAGATTGCGGCGCGGTGCGATTCGTATGCGCAGTGCGCCAAGTTGCTTTCGCTGACGCGGGTGCATTCCAAAGTGATTGCGATTCCGATGGGGGAATTGAGTGTTCCGACGCGAATTTTGGCGTTGCGCGGGCGGAATGGATTTGGATATGCGCCGGTGGCGGGGGCGACGGCTCCGGGGCAAGTTTCGTTGCGAGAACTGAAAGGTTTGTACCGCGCGGACCGGATTGATGCCAAGACGGAAGTCTATGGAGTGATTGGCGAGCCGATTGGACATTCGCTTTCGCCGCATCTACATAACGCAGGATTTCAGGCGGCGAAGGTGAATGCGGTGTTTCTTCCTTTTCTGGTGCCGGAGCTGCGGGATTTTGTGGGCCGGATTTCGGATTTCAAGATTTCCGGTTTTGCAGTGACGTTGCCGCACAAGCAGAACATTCTGCGTTATCTGGACGAATGCGATCCGGTGGCGGCGGATATTGGGGCGGTGAACACCGTGGTGGTTCGCGGCAATGGGAAATTGCACGGATACAACACGGATTACGTGGGGGTGCTGCGCGCGCTGGAGCGGAAGATTCCGTTGCGCGGGAGCCGGGTGCTGATTTTTGGGGCGGGAGGATCGGCGCGGGCGGTGGCTTTCGCTTTGCGATATGCCGGTGCGATGCTGTCTTTGTTTGCGCGCGGCGCGCGGGGCAGGGACGGGAATTGGCGCGGGCGGTGGGCGGCGAATTTATCCCGCGTCCGAAGCTGCGAACTGAATCTTTCGATGCGATCGTGAATACGACGCCGGTGGGAATGTATCCGCACGCGGGTAAGTCGCCGCTCGAGGCGCGGGAATTGAATTGCGAACTACTGTTCGATTTGATTTATCGGCCGCGAGTTACGAGGTTGATGCAACTCGCCGAGCGTCGCGGCATCGAAACGGTTTCGGGGCTTGAAATGTTTATCGCGCAGGGAATCGCACAATTCGAGATTTGGCTGGGGCAGCGGGCGCCGGTGGGGCCGATGCGCGGTGCGGTGCTGCGCGCGCTGAAGTCTCAGGAGAAGTTGGTTCATTCCGCGCCAGCCGCAGGCACGAAGCGGCGGGGCCGATGATTCAACCGGACTTCAAAACATTTTCGCGGCTGGCGCGCGAGGGAAACCTGGTGCCAGTGTACGACACGTTCACCGCGGATCTGCTTACCCCCGTGGGTGCGCACTTGCGCATCGCTGATGGAGCGAAGTATTCGTTTCTGCTGGAAAGCGTGGAAGGCGGCGAGAACATCGCGCGGTATACGTTTGCCGGGGCGAATCCGGAAGAAGTGTTTCGTTCGCGGGGAAATAATTGTGCGGTTGAATCCGGTGGACGGATTCGGCGGTCTTCGCAAAATCCCATCGAAGTGCTGCGGCAGTTTTCTTCGCGGTACAAGCCCGTACGCGTGCCGGGGCTGCCACCACTAATTGGCGGAGGCATCGGCTACTTCGCCTACGACATGGTTCGGCTGATCGAGAATATCCCGGCTACCGCTGTGGATGATTTGGGCCTCGACGATTGCGTAATGATGTTTTATCGCGGTCTGGTGGCGTTCGATCATGTGCGGCATCGCGTATGGGTGATCCAGAATGTTTTCACCGGAGACCCGGGGACGCTGCGCCAGAAATACGACGCGGCTGCGCGGGAGATCCACCGAACGCGCCGGAGGCTGGAAGGCCCTCTGCCGAAGGCGCGAGCTGCAAAAAAGGGTAAGCCTTTGCGGGTGAAATCCAATTTTGCGCGGCCCGAATATTTGGCCGCGGTGCGCAAGGCGAAGTCTTACATTCGCGCCGGGGATATTTTTCAGGTAGTGCCGAGCCAGCGTTTTTCGGCAGCAATCGATTCTGACCCATTTGAAATCTACCGTGCGCTGCGGGTGGTGAATCCTTCGCCGTACCTTTATTACCTGAAGCTCGATGACGTTTCAGTGGTGGGCAGTTCGCCCGAAATGCTGGTGAAGGTGCAAAACGGCAGAGTTTCGTACCGGCCCATCGCTGGAACGGTGCCACGCGGGAAATCGGAATCGGAAGACGATGCTTTCGAGAAGAGTCTTTTGGCGGATCCTAAGGAACGCGCCGAGCACATCATGTTGGTGGATCTTGGGCGAAACGATCTGGGGCGAGTTTGCGAATATGGGTCGGTGACGGTCGAGCGGCTAATGTTCGTCGAGCGCTATTCGCATGTGATGCATCTGGTTTCTAGCCTTTCGGGAAAATTGCGGGACGGGCTGGATTGTTTTGATGCGTTGATGGCGTGCTTTCCGGCCGGCACGGTTTCGGGCGCGCCGAAAATTCGAGCGATGCAGATCATTGACGAACTGGAACCTACGCGGCGCGGGATTTACGCCGGGGCGATCTTGTATCTGGATTTTTCGGGGAATTTGGATTCGTGCATCGCGCTGCGGACTTTGGTGGCGAAAAACGGCCGAGCTTACATTCAGGCGGGCGGCGGGGTGGTGGCAGATTCGGTGCCGGAGCGCGAATATCAGGAGACGGTGAATAAGGCGCGGGCGATTGTGTCGGCGCTGGAAATCGCGCATCACGCTGGGAAAAAATCGTGATTCTGCTGCTCGATAATTACGATTCGTTTACCTACAACCTGGCGCAGTACCTTGGGCAGATGGGGCAAGAGCTTGCGGTGCGGCGGAACGATCAGATTACTTTGGACGAGATCGCGGAGCTGCGGCCGGAGCGCATTCTTATTTCGCCTGGTCCGTGCACGCCGCAGGAAGCGGGAATCAGCATTCCGTTAATTCAGCGCTTCGCGGGAAAGATTCCGATCCTCGGCGTGTGTTTGGGGCATCAGGCGATTGGAGCGGCGTTTGGCGGGCGGGTGATTCGCGCGAGGAAATTGATGCACGGCAAGACCAGCGAGATCGAACACGATGGACGCGGCGTGTTTGAGAATCTGCCGAAGCCGTTTACGGCGACGCGTTATCATTCGCTGATTGTAGAACGCGAGACGCTTCCAGCAGAGCTTGAGATTTCGGCGGAAACGGATGATGGCGTGATTATGGGCCTGCGGCACCGCAAACTTCGGGTGGAAGGCGTACAGTTTCATCCGGAATCGGTGCTGACGACCTCCGGCTTCGACCTGCTGAGGAATTTTCTGAAAATTTGAGATCGAGCGGGCGGGCGTTGAAGCGTTCAGATTCGGAGCTTTCGATGAGCAGGATTCTGTTTTTGAAAGCGCGCGCCGGCCTGCTGCTTTTGCTTTCTCTTTTCTTATTCCTTTCATTTCCACACAATTTGGCCCCGTCGCAGGTGATAGGGGCCGACGGACCTCCAAGGTTCCTCGGCTTTGACGCGAACGATTATCCTGGTGATGATTCGTTGGTGGCGCTGAGGAAGACCTTTGCGTTTTCGGGGTTTTGGCTGAATGTTCCGCCGGGATCTAAGAGCAATAGCTGGACCGGGAAGCGGGAAATACTTCACAAAAACGGCTTCGGATTTTTGATTTTGTTTAACGGCAAACTCTCCAAAGAGCTAAAGCCGCCTGCTAACGCCGGCGCATTGGGTGAACGAGACGGCGAATTCGCCGGCAGTACTGCGCTGAAGGAGGGATTCCAGGCCGCGGCGGGGATCGTGATTTTTCTGGATATTGAAGAGGGCGGCCGGATGCTCCCGGAGCAACTTCGGTACATCGAGGGTTGGGCGGGGGCAGTTCAGGCGAAAGGATTTTTCGCCGGGGTGTATTGCTCGGGAATCGAGGTTCGTGAAGGCAAGGGGCAAACCATTACTACAGCCGAAGATATTCACGACCACGATTCCAATATCCAGGCTTATTTCATTTACAACGACGCGTGCCCGCCATCCAGCGGCTGCGTTTACAAACGATACCCGCCGGACCCTTCGAAGAGCGGAATTTCTTATGCGCGAGTTTGGCAATTTGCGCAATCGCCGCGGCGGCGGAATCTTACGAGTCGTTGCGCCGCGACCTACTCCGCGGATGGGAATTGTTATCCGCCGGGCGGCGTTGGGAGTCGAATCGAGGTGGACCTTGATTCATCGGTGTCGTCCGATCCTTCGCATTTGGGAAACCACGTCATTTATTAGTTTTGGCGGGTTCTTCACTTCGGATCGCTTTTCGCGGTTTTTCGGGTTTAGCTGAAGGCTACTAAGGCTTCTAGCTTTTCTCGTGCAGCTCCCGAATCGATGGATTCGCGCGCTATTCGCACCCCTTCCAGGAAATCGGCCGCTCGGCCGGCGGTGACTAGCGCTGCGGCCGCATTGATCAGCACGATGTCTCGCGCTGCGTTGTGTTCTCGATACAGCAGAGAGCGGCCCAAAACTTTGTGCATAATTTCCGCGTTGAATTTCGCATCGCCGCCACGGATGGCTTCTATCGGCGCGCGTGTTAAGCCGAAGTCTTCCGGCGTGACCGTGAAATTTCTTACTTTGCCGTCGCGCAATTCGGAGACGAAGGTTTCGCCGCTTAGCGAAATTTCGTCGAGACCGTCCGCGCCGTGAACGACTGATGCTCGACCGACTCCCAATCCGCCGAGTGCTTTGGCCACCACTTCGGTTAGCGTGGCGTCGTAGACGCCGACGATTTGGGCAGAGGCGTTGGCGGGATTGGTTAGCGGGCCGAGGAGGTTGAAGACGGTGCGGACTTTCAGTTGCTGGCGAGCCGCGGTGGCGTGGCGGGTGGCTGCGTGCATGGCCGGGGCAAAAAGAAAACCGATGCCGATTTCTTCGATGGCCTGGGCGATTTTCGATGGAGGAAGATCGATGCGGACGCCGACGGCTTCGAGAACGTCGGCAGAGCCGGACCGGCCGCCGGTGGAACGGTTGCCGTGTTTGGCGACGCGCACGCCGGCTCCGGCGACCACGAAGGCGACGACGGTGGAGATGTTGAAGGTGCCGCGGGCGTCGCCGCCAGTGCCGCAGGTATCGATGAGCGGCTCGTCGAGAATTTTATGGCCGACGGGAAAAATTGTGGTGGCGTGACGGCGCATGGCGCTGGCGAAGCCAGTGACTTCGTCGACGCTTTCGCCGTTGGCGCGCAGGGCCAGCAGGAGTTCGGCGATTTCTTCGGTGGCGGAGTGGCCGGCGAGGATCGCTTCCATCACGAGTTCGGCTTCAGAGCGCGACAAATGCGCGCCTGCGGCGATTTTTTCAGTTGCTTGCTGCACCGCAGAATCGCGGTTTGGATGCGCCACGGCGCTCCTTGCCCGACTTTAGCCTTCCGGTTAAACTGTATCGCTTCAATAGCCTGCAAAATTCTAGCACTGTTACGGCGAGCCTCAGAAAGCCACGGAGCGAGCATGAAGATTCATGAGTATCAGGCCAAAGCGATTTTGGCGAAGTTTGGAGTGCCGGTGCCGCGCGGCGAGGTGGTAGTCAAGAAGGACGAGGCGCGAGCCGCGGCGCAGCGGCTGGGCACGAATGTAGTGGTGGTGAAGGCGCAGATTCACGCCGGCGGACGGGGCAAAGCGGGAGGAGTCAAGTTGGGTAAGTCTCCCGATGAAGCCTCGAATCATGCCGAGGCGATTCTGGGCATGACTTTGGTGACCCCGCAGACCGGTGAAGAAGGCCGGGTGGTGCGGCGGCTGCTGATCGAAGAAGGATTGGATATTAAACGCGAATTGTATGTGGGCGTGTTGGTCGACCGCGAACTTGGCGCGCCGATTTTTATGGCTAGCGCGGCGGGCGGGATGGAAATCGAGGAAGTGGCTAAAGACCATCCGGAAGCGATTCTGAAGGAAGTGATCGATCCGACGGTGGGGTTCCAGGCATTTCAGGCGCGCAAGCTAGCGTTTGGGCTGGGTTTGACGGCGGAGCAGGTTTCGACTGCCGTGCCATTTTTTCAGTCGCTGTATCGGGCGTTCGTCGAGACGGATGCGTCGATGATCGAGATTAATCCGTGCGTGGTGACCGGCGACGGGAAAATGTTCGCGCTGGACGCGAAGGTCACTTTCGATGATAACGCGCTGTACCGGCATCCGGAATTTAAGGAGCTGCGCGACCTGGACGAGGAGACTCCCCTGGAAGTGGAGGCTTCGAAATTTAAATTGAATTACATCAAGCTGGATGGCGACATCGCCTGCATGGTGAATGGCGCGGGACTGGCGATGGCCACGATGGACATCATTAAGCTGAGCGGCGGAAGCCCGGCAAACTTCTTGGATGTGGGGGGCGGCGCTTCGGAAGACCAGGTTAAGAATGCGTTCCGCATTTTGCTGAGCGATCCAAACGTGAAGGCTGTCTTCGTAAACATTTTCGGCGGGATTTTGCGTTGCGATGTGCTGGCCAGTGGCGTGGTGAATGCGGCGAAGGAGTTGAAATTTAAGGTGCCGGTGGTGGTGCGGATGGAAGGAACCAACGTGAAACAGGGCAAGGAAATCCTGAAAAATTCCGGACTGAACTTCACGGTGGCCGAGGGCATGAAGGACGGCGCGCAAAAGGCAGTTGCGCTGGCCGGGGGTGCTCGATGAGCGTGCTGGTAGATAAGAATACGCGGCTGATCGTGCAGGGGATTACGGGAAGGGAAGGAAGTTTCCACGCGCAGCAGATGCTGGACTACGGAACGAAAGTCGTGGCGGGAGTGACGCCGGGAAAAGGCGGGAGCGAGCATCTGGGCGTGCCGGTGTTCAACACCGTGGCCGATGCGGTGAAGGCAACCAAAGCGAATGCAACGGTAATTTTTGTGCCGCCGCCGTTTGCGGCGGACGCGATTCTGGAAGCGATGAGCGCGCAGTTGCCGTTGGTGATTTGCATTACCGAAGGCGTGCCGACGCTGGATATGGTGCGAGTGAACGCGGCGCTGAAGAATTCGAAGTCGCGTTTGATTGGGCCGAACTGCCCGGGAATTATTTCGCCGGGGAAGTGCAAGATCGGGATCATGCCCGCTTCGATTCACAAGCAGGGAAATGTGGGAGTGGTGAGCCGCAGCGGAACTTTGACGTACGAGGCGGTGGATCAGCTGACGCGTCTGGGGATTGGGCAGTCGACTTGTATCGGAATTGGCGGAGATCCGATTATTGGTACTACGTTTTTGGATGCAATTCGGATGTTCAATGAGGATCCGGATACGCACGCGATTGTGATGATCGGTGAAATTGGCGGCAACGCCGAGGAAGCTGCGGCTGAATACATCAAGAAGCATGTGCGCAAGCCGGTGGTGGGATTTATTTGTGGGCAGACGGCGCCTCCGGGGCGTCGAATGGGGCACGCCGGAGCGATCATCAGTGGGGGGCAGGGGACGGCGGCTGAGAAGTATAAGGCGATGAGGGCGGCGGGGATTCATACGGTGCAGAGCCCGGCGGATATCGGTAGCACTTTGGCGAGTTATCTGCACAAGGGCAAGTCGAAGACGTCGGGAAAGAAGCCGGTGGTGAAGGCGAAAGCGAAAAAGTCCGCGAAGAAATCTTCGAGCAAGCGGAAGTAGTTTCGCCGGAGGCCGGGGCTAGTAAACCTATTTCAAAACTCAGGAGATTACTCGAATGGCAGTGGAAAGAACTCTCGCAATAATTAAGCCGGACGCTGTGGGCCGCGGACTCACCGCGGATATTATCGCGCGCATTCACGCGGCGAAGTTTCAGATTGTGGCGATTAAGTCGCTGCGTTTGGGCAAGAAGCAGGCGGAAGGATTTTATGCGGTGCATCGCGAGCGGCCGTTTTTCGGCGAGCTGACCGCCTTTATGAGCGCGGGTAAAGCGGTGGTGATGGTACTCGAAGCGGAAAACGCGATTGCCAAGTGGCGGGACACCATGGGCGCGACGGATCCGGCGAAGGCTGCTCCTGGGACGATTCGCAAAGAGCTGGGCGAAAGCATTCAGTACAACTGCACGCACGGTTCGGACGCGGCAGAGACGGCGGCGTTTGAAATCGGCTATTTCTTTTCCGGCGCGGAACTGGCGTAGCGTTTTCTGAAAGCCCGGCACCGGAGTGTTCCGGTGCCGGGCTTTCGTTTTTGTAGCTGGTGGTTCCCCATCGTTCCGTCCGCGTACCCATCGTGTTTCGTCGACTTCAGGTAGAATGTGCGCAGATTCCTTGAAATGGACTCTATGCGCGAACTTGGGAAATTGCTGTTGGTCTGCGGCCTGGTCTTAGTGGTGGCCGGGGGGTTCCTGGCGTTCGCGGGGAAATTGCCTTTCCGGTTAGGTCGCCTGCCCGGCGACATTTCGTACAAGGGCGAAAATTCCAGTTTTTATTTTCCGTTGGTGACTTGTATTTTGCTGAGTGCTGGATTGACGCTGGTGATGTGGATTGTGAATTATTTCCGCCGGTAAGGTCGCGATGAACCAAGCCTCGCTTTTCAATCTAATGCCGGAGCGCAAGACCTGGAAGGTCAGCGAGCTGACCACGCGCATTCGGGAGCTGCTGGAAGGCAATCTGCCGGACATTTCGGTGGAGGGCGAAGTTTCAAATTGCCGGGCGGCGCAATCGGGACATTACTATTTCACTTTGAAGGATGCGCGGTCGCAGATTCGCTGCGTTTGTTTTCGCGATCAGATGCGCGGGATCAAATGCAAACCGGAAGACGGTTTGCATATTACGGTACGCGGTTCGCTGAGCGTTTATGACGCGCGCGGCGAATATCAGATTTATGTCACGAATATCGATCCTGTTGGGCTGGGCGCGCTGCAGCTGGCTTTTGAGCAGCTGAAAAAGCGGTTACTGGAAGAAGGATTGTTTGAGGCGGCGAAGAAGAAGCCGTTGCCGGTGCTGCCGCGTTGCATTGGGGTGGTTACTTCGCCGACGGGCGCGGCGATTCGCGACATTCTGCGGGTGTTGAAGAGGAGATTTCCGAACGCGCATGTGACGCTGTTTCCGGTGAAGGTGCAGGGCGCGGGCTCGGCAGTAGAGGTGGTGCAGGCGCTGCGGTATTTCAACCGGGTGAAGACGATCGATGTGCTGATTCTGGCGCGCGGCGGCGGATCGCTGGAAGATTTGTGGACGTTCAATGAAGAGACCGTGGCGCGGGCGATTTTTGAGTCGGTGATTCCGGTGATTACCGGGATCGGGCACGAAACGGATTTCACGATCGCGGATTTCGTTTCGGATATGCGGGCGCCGACGCCTTCGGCGGCGGCGGAAATTGTGGTGCGCTCGCGGGACGAATTTGAGCGGCACATCGCGGAGCACGCGCGACGGATTTCGCAGCAAATGCGGTTTCATTTGTCGCAGTGGAAGCATCACGTGCGCGATCTACAGACGCACCGCGGGTTCCGGCGGCTGGATTTTCTGCTGCGCGGTCGCCGGCAGCTGGTGGACGATTATTCGAATTCGCTGACGATTGGTTTGCGGCTGCGGCTGGCGGTGGCGCGGCAGCGGGTGACCGAAGCGAACGCGCATGTGTCGTCGTTCGATCTGCGCGGCCGGGCGGCGGTGTTGCGGCGACACATCGAGCTGCAGCGCGGCAACCTGCGCAGCGCACTGGACCGGACGGTGACGCGGAAGCATCGAGCGCTGAATCTGGCGCAGATGCGATTTGCAGCCCTGGACCTGCGGGCGAGGGTGGCGGCTTTGCGGCATAGCTGGGAGCGCGCCGCGAACGACTTGCAGGTTAGCGCCGACCGGCTGGTTGTGGCGAAGCAGCGTCGACTGGAATCGGCCAAGATGCAGCTCGAGGAACGAAGCCCCTTCAAGATTCTGAAACGCGGATATTCCATCGCTTATGATTCGGCGGGGAAGGTTTTGCGTTCAACCGATCAAGTTGTGATTGGAGACGGAATTTCTCTACGCCTTGCGGATGGCGAAATCGGCGCGACTGTTTCCAAAAAACAAAAAGACAAATAAATATTTTAGTGGGACGAGTTTGTACCGTGAAGCATTTCGCGAGCGGGGTGGTGTGTCTGCGGTTAGGGGGTACGGCGCTAGTCCTCGTCGTCGACGGAGCCGCCGGCGACTTTCAGGACGGCCAGGAAAGCTTCCTGGGGTATGTCGACGCGGCCGACGCGCTTCATGCGTTTTTTGCCTTCTTTTTGTTTTTCGAGGAGTTTGCGTTTACGGCTGATGTCTCCGCCGTAGCATTTGGCGATTACGTTTTTGCGGATGGCGCTGATGGTTTCGCGGGAAATGATGCGGCTGCCGATGGCGGCCTGGATGGCGATTTCAAACATTTGCCGCGGGATTAATTTGCGCAGGCGGCTGACGAGGTCGTGCCCGCGTTCGTAGGATTGGTCGCGGTGGCAGATGACGGTGAGCGCGTCGACAGGTTCGCCGCCGACAAGGACGTCAAGTTTCACCAAGTCCGATTCGCGATAGCCGGAAAGGTGGTAGTCGAGCGAAGCGTATCCGCGCGAAACGCTCTTGAGGCGGTCATAGAAATCGAGCACGATTTCATTGAGCGGCAATTCGTAGGTCAGCATGATGCGCGTGGGCGAGAGATATTCGAATTTCTTCTGCACGCCGCGCTTTTCCTCGCAGAGTTGCAAGACGCCGCCGACGGATTCTTCCGAAGTGATGATCATGGCGGTCAGGATGGGCTCTTCGATTTTTTCGATCGAGCTGGGCGACGGGAATTTGGTGGGATTGTCGACTTCGATGACGTCTCCAGTGACGGTGGTGATGACGAAGGCAACGCTGGGCGCGGTGGTGATCAGGCCGATGTTGAATTCGCGTTCGAGGCGTTCTTGCACGATTTCCATGTGCAGCAGGCCGAGAAAGCCGCAACGAAAACCGAAACCCAGCGCAACGGAATTTTCAGGTTCGTAGAAAAATGCGGCGTCGTTGAGCTGCAATTTACCTAGCGCGTCGCGCAGCATTTCGTAATCGCTGGCGTTAACCGGAAAAAGCCCGGCGAAAACCATGGGCTTGATGGCTTCGAAGCCTTCGAGAGGCGGGGCGGGATGGCCGTCTTCGACGATGGTGTCACCGACGCGGGCATCGGCCACGCGCTTGATATTGGCGACGATGAAGCCGACGTCACCGGCGGCGAGTTCCTGCAGAGCTACGGGTTTGGGAGTGAGCACGCCGAGCGTTTCAACTTCGTAGACTTCATTGTTGGAGGAGAGGCGAATTTTCATGTTGGGCGTAATGCGGCCCTCCATGACGCGCGCGAGGACGACAGCGCCGCGATAGGAATCGAACCAGGAATCGAAAATCAGGGCCCGCAGCGGGGAATCGGCCGAACCTTTGGGCGGCGGAACGAGGCGGACGATAGCTTCGAGAACGTCTTCGACGCCGAGGCCGGATTTGGCGCTGATGGGCAGAGCATCGTCGGCGGGAATGGCGAGAACACTCTCGATTTGCTCCTTGGCGAAATCGATACGAGCGGCGGGAAGATCGATCTTGTTGATAACTGGAATGATTTCGAGATTGTGTTTGGATGCAAGGAAAGCATTGGCGACGGTTTGGGCTTCGACGCCTTGGCTCGCATCGACGACGAGCAGCGCCCCTTCGCAGGCGGAAAGGGCGCGCGAAACTTCATATGAAAAATCGACGTGGCCGGGAGTGTCGATGAGATTCAGGCGATACTCGTGGCCGTCTTTTGCTTTGTAGTGCAGTCGAATACTTTTGGCTTTGATGGTGATGCCGCGTTCCCGCTCGAGGTCCATGGAGTCGAGAACCTGGGACTGCATCTCGCGCTGACTGAGTGCGCCGGTCAGTTCGAGCAGGCGATCGGCCAGGGTCGATTTGCCGTGGTCAATGTGCGCAATGATGCAGAAATTGCGAATGTAACGGGGGTCCATGATCTGTGTTTTGGTCTGCGCGGCGGCAGCGAAGGGAGAAAGAGCCCGTTTGCGCGCGCCGAGCATGC
The DNA here is from genome assembly GCA_963847695.1 of uncultured Acidobacteriota bacterium. GTDB lineage: Bacteria > Acidobacteriota > Terriglobia > Acidiferrales > UBA7541 > Palsa-295. The sequence goes on from CAWKAX010000026.1 coordinate 193,773, forward strand.
ATTTCGAACTTCTGAGTTTGACATACAAGGGCGGAAAATCGAAATTGGAAAAGGGAAACGGGATTTGCGAGTGTTGTCATCGAGCGCGCGAAATCCCCACGACCCGAGCGTTATTTGCGTGGCGACGCGATGATATGCAGTTGGTGACTTGGAGGCGGATACCGTTAGTCATTTATTGAATGGGGAGGGGGGATGTCGTAGGCTGTACCGGGTTTGCGGGTGTTGGGGCGGAAATCAGGCGAAATGCAGCCTGCTGCATACCGTCACTCTCGATTCTGGGTCGAGGTGAGTGAGGCTTGGTAGGACTGGCCGGTGTGTTGCGGCCGGTAGGGAATTATCTACAGGAAACGAATTCTTGGACAATATCTCCAAACCTGAACCTGATTCTCAAGCAGTAGGTGCAAAAGGTCCGGCTGCGGATCGCGGTACGAGTGTGCCGATCAGCGTCGCTCCGGAAAGAAAATCGCAAATTTTGCGCATCGTGGGCTACGTGCTGGCGACGCTGGCGCTGGGTTGGGTGCTGCACGATTTTCATATCGTGCAGGCGTTGCGCGAGTTGGCGCGCGTAGATTGGAAATGGGTTCTGGTGGGGATGGGATTCGATGTGCTGAGTTACGGAGTGCAGGCGTTGCGATGGAAGTGGCTGCTGCATCCGTTTGGAAAAGTGAAACTTTCGCACGCGGTGCGTGCGGTGTACGCGGGCTTGTTCGCGAACCTGATTTTTCCACTGCGGCCCGGAGAATTGCTGCGGAGTTATCTGCTGTCCAATTCGGAAGATATTACGCTAGGAAAAGTTTTCGGGTCGGTGGGAGTCGAGCGGCTGGTAGATCTGGTGATCGCAACGGCGTCGCTCGGCGTGGTGTCGTTACTGGTGCCGTTGCCGAATCGATTCCGAAAAGTAGCGGACACGCTGGGCATCGTGACTCTGGTGCTGCTGGCCATCGTGGTGATCGTAATTTACTACCTGGAAGTGAAGCTGGCGCAGGATCCGGATTTTGGGCAGGGGCCGCGACGACTGCCGAGCCCCTTGATGCGGGCACTGCTAGGATTGCATTCGATGGGGACGGCCGTTAGTTTTTATCCGGCAGTGCTGGCGTCGCTATTTTTACCGTTTTGCCAGGTTTTGGGTTTGTGGGCCATGATGATGGCTTACGGGTTGAAGCTGCCATTCTTGGCAGCGATTGTGGTGCTGCTGGTGATCAATTTGGGCGTATCGCTGCCGAATGCTCCGGCAAACGTGGGGTCGTACCAGTTTTTCTGCGTGCTGGGTTTGAGTGTCTTTCAGGTAGAGAAGACCACGGCGACCAGCTTCTCGATTTTCGCGTTTTTGGCGCTGACTATTCCTTTCATCTTTTTGGGATTTCTAGGGCTGGTGCGAAGCGGACTGTCGCTGCGGACCATCAGGTCGACGGTGAAGTCCTTGCCAAACGAGGCCCGGGGGCGGACGGCAGCGGGCGCAGATTAGGCGAATTACTCAGAATCAACCTTCCTTTAAAAAGACTCCGTATATCTTGAGAATCATCGCGACTTGATTTTTGAGGGTCGACTTGTGGTCCGGTATATAGTGGATATTCAAGCCGCGAACGAAAATCGGGAGCCGTGGTTGGTGCGCGGCGAAATCCTGGCCGGACTTTCCCAGCAAGCCCGTGCGACCCGATGGATGCGAATTGTTCGCGAAGGGTAGACGCGGCGATTACGAAGTGCCCTTAAACGAAACACGCGTTTTCGAAGCGGTTTTTTTCGAAGCACCCCATGGCTCAGGACATCAATAAACATCTCGACCGGGCGCGAAAAAGCCTGGAGAAAAACAAACTCCGCGAAGCGGTGACGGAGTACCAGTCCGTATTGGAAGAAGCGCCGGCGAATAGCGAGGCGTTGCAGGCGCTGGCGGATATTTACACGCGGCTGAACGAGCCGGCGGTGGCGGCGCAATATTACGGTATCCAGTTCGATCGCCTGGTGGAAGGCGGCGATGGCGCGAAGGCGTCGGCGATTTTTCTGCGGTTCCTGCGGCAATTTCCCCAACCTCCCGACCGATTGATGCGTTATGGAACTCTGCTGCAAAAGCAGAATCGGGCGTCGGAAGCGATCGAGCAATTTTCCAGCGCGGCGACTCTGTTTCGCGAAGAGCATCGTGGGATCGAAGCGCTGGCCTGCTACGAAAGCATGGCAGTGCTGGATCCGGAAAATCCCCAGCGGCACGTGGTGTTGGGCGAAGCGGCTGAATCGATGCACGTGACCGATTTGGCCACGCGAAGTTTCCTGCGCGCCGGGCAACTACTGCTGGGCTCGAACGCGCTGGACGCGGCGGTGGAATGTTTCGGGCGGGCCTACCAGCTTTCTCCTCAGGATAAAATCGCCACATTGCTTTTTGCCGAAGCAAAACTGCGCAAGGGCGACGCAGAAAGCGCGACGCGGCTCTTGGAGCCGATGGCGGCAACGGAAACGGATTATTCGTTTCACGCGCTGTACGGCGAGGCGCTGTTGCGAACCGGGCGGCTGGACCTGGCCAGGGACGAGTTCGACGCGTATTACAAGCTGAAGCCGGAAGGGTTCACCAAATATTTTGAGCTGGCGGCGGCGTACATTCGGATCAAAGAGGATGCCAAGGCTGCGGCGTTGATGATCCAGACCAAAGAAACGATGCGGGCGCTGCGCAAGGAGAACGATTTTGCGACGCAGGTGGACCGGCTGGCGACAACGTATCCGGATTCGCTGCCGCTGGCAGAAGTGGTTTCGAAACTGTATGAAGAACTGAACCGGGAGACGAAATATTTCGACGCGCTGGTGCGGCTGTTCGATTTGTACTTGGTGGCGGGCCAATTGAAGGCGGCGTGCGAATCGCTGGACCGGCTGGTGGATATCGATCCCTACGATTACCGGAATCAGGAGAGGATTGCGAAGCTGGAAGGGAAGGCGGATCCGGCGTTCCTGCAAAATATTATGGCGCGGGCGGCGAAAGCGGCTTCGTTTTCGACGCGGACGGACGGATTCACCGGCGCGGGGCGGGAGCCGAATGCGAATCCGGCCGCGGTGCCAGAGGAAGTGCGCGCACAGCAAGCGCTGGAAGATTTAATCGTGCAGGTGGAAATTTTTTTGCAGTATTCGCTGCAGAGCAAAGCGGTAGAGCGGCTGGAACGCATCGCGGAACTTTTTCCGGGCGAGGAAGATAAGAACGAACGGTTGCGCGCGTTGTACGAGCGCGCGAACTGGTGGCCGAAAGGAGCGCCGCGCAAAGCGCCGGCGACTCCGGCGGGGGCCGGGCCAGCGGCGGAATCGGCTCCGCGGCCGCAGGCGCCACAGTCGAGACACGATGCACAGGAAATGGTGGCGGCGGTGCCTTCGCCGGCCGAAACGCACCGGGACTTGGCGGCGATCGCGGAGATCAACCGGCTGATGTACCGGCAAGCCACGCCGCGGGAAGTGCTGTCGACGACGGCCTCGGGCGTGGGCAAGCATCTGATGGCGACGCGCTGCCTGATTGCGGTGGGAGCGGCGGGCGACGGAATGCAGCTGACTTCGGAATATTCTTCGCCGGGCGTGCCGACGGTGGGCGCGGGAAAAATTTCGGATGTGGTCGGTTTGATTTCGCAGGTGACGCCGGATTCGTTAGGCGGATTTGAACTGCACGCTTCCAGCATGGCGAGCTTGCGGGATGTGGGGCTCGAATCGGCGTTAGGCGTGATGCTGACCGACAAGGAAACGCAGGCGCAGTCCGGAGCGCTGCTGATTGGAGATTCGAAGGCGCGGAAGTGGAAAGCGAACGAGAGTTTCTTTTTGCAAGCGGTGGGCGACCAGCTGGTGCTGTCGGTAAACCACACGCGGCTGAGGTCGCTGGTGCGGTCGCTGGCGGTGGCGGATGAAAAGACCGGACTGCTCAGCCGCGGAGCATATATCGATTGCTTGCTAGTGGAATCGAACCGGGCGCGGGCGCAGGGCACGCCGATATCGCTGATCGTGCTGCACGTGGATAGGGGCGGGGAACTGTTGCGGCAGCACGGTGACAGTTCTGTGGATCAATACATCGAGCAGTTGGCGCGGGCCTTGTCGTCTTCGGTGCGGCAGACCGATATTGCGGTGAAGTACACGGCGTGGTCGCTGGTTTTCATTTTGCCGGACACGGGAATCGACAGTGCACTGACCTTGGCGGATAAGTTGCGGCAGACGGCGGCGACGGTGCGGCCCTCTTGGGGCACGCCGGACTTGACGATCAGCGCGGTGGTGGCGGAGGCGTCGGCGCGGCCTGGCGATGAATCGGAAGACCGGGTGACGGAATGGATCAACCGGGCGGAATCGGGATTGGAAGAGGCGCGGCATCGGGGCGGAGATACTTTGGTGGCTTTGTTGACGCCTTAGGAATGAGTTTGGCGCGACGTCCTTTTCTTGATGCGGAGCGATTTGGTTGGTGATGGCGGAGCGTGCGAAACTAGGTAGTTGCTGACGAGATTGATCTGAGCTTCACGTAGCTGCGGGATTCCTGCGGTAAACAATCGAGAGGGAAAATGTTTGTGACTGATGCGGTGATTCTGGAAGGCGCGCGCACGCCGATGATCCGGTATATGGGTGCGTTCGAAGATACGAACGCCTTGGAACTGGGAGCGGTGGCGGGGAAGGAAGCGATTCGTCGCGCGGGCGTGGCGGCGGAAGAATTCGATCACGTGATTTTCGGAAACGTGATGCAGACCAGCGCGGACGCATTGTACGGAGCGCGGCATGTGGGATTAAAGGCGGGATTGCCGATTGAAACTCCGGCGGTGACAGTGAACCGGCTGTGCGGGTCGGGAATGGAATCGATCACCCAGGCGGCGCAGAGGATTCTACTGGGCGAAGCGAAGATGGTGCTGGCGGGCGGGATGGAAAATATGTCGCAGTGCCCGCATGTGATTCGCGGAGCGCGGGCGGGATTCCGGCTGGGCGAAGGGAAGCTGGAAGATTCGCTGATGTCTGGGCTGTATGACACCTATTGCGGATTCAGCATGTCGGAGACGGCGGAAAATCTGGCGAGCGAACATGGGATTACGCGGAAAGCTTCGGACGAGTATGCGCTGCGTAGCCAGCAGGCAGCGGATGCAGCGTTCAAGGCGTGCTATCTGACGAAAGAGATTGTTCCGGTGGAAGTAAAGAAGGGAAAGAAAACGATTACGGTGAGTGAAGACGATCACCGGCGGCCGGATACGACTTTGGAAGTTCTGGAAGGGTTGAAGCCAGCGTTTCGCAAGGACGGGATTGTGACGGCGGGAAATGCTAGCGGAATTGTGGATGGCGCGGCGGCGGTGGTGGTGACTCACGCAAAAATCGCGCGGGAACGCGGATTGAAACCGCTCGGCCGGATCGTGGGTTATGCGACGGCGGGGGTGCCGCCGAAGATCATGGGGATTGGTCCGGTGCCCGCGATTCAGAAGGCGCTGGCGGTGGCGGGATTAAAATTGGGGGACATCGATCTGATCGAAGTGAATGAAGCGTTCGCGGCGCAATATTTGGCGGTGGAGAAAGTGTTGGGATTAAATCGCGACAAAACGAATGTGAACGGCGGAGCGATTGCGTTGGGGCATCCGTTGGCGGCAAGCGGCACGCGTTTGGTGCTGACTTTGCTCTACGAGCTGCGTCGGAGAAATGGACGTTACGGCGTGGCCAGCGCGTGCATCGGCGGCGGTCAGGGGATCGCGGTGATCGTGGAAAATTTGGCGGCGTAGTTATATGAGAATTTGCGCGGCGCTGGCTGATGCTTCACTCGCTCGCGCCGCGAGTTTTTCCTCGCTGAGATTCCTTCCGTTCTTGCCTACCTTGTTTCGTCCTTCCTCATTGAAATTCTGAATCACTCACCAACCGATTGATGATGGAGCTTCCGCTTGCGGGGGCTGCGCACCTACCTTCATTATGAGTGGCATGGAACCGCTGTGGATTGCGAACGATCAAGCGAAGCGGCTGGCTGAACTGACGGCCCGGACGGCGAATCCAGAAAAGGAAACGCCGCTTCGGCGGGACGTGCGTTCGCTGGGCGTATTGCTGGGGCGAGTGTTGGTGGAGCAGGGCGGTGAGAAGCTTCTGGAAAGCGTGGAACAGTTGCGGCGGATCTTGATTCAGCAGCGCGAGGAGACGACCACAGCGGGCGGCGGCAATCGATTGATGGCTGAAGCGCGAGCGATCGTCAACGCGATGAATTTGGAAGATGCGCACCGGGTAACCAAGGCGTTCGCGATTTATTTTGAGCTCACCAACCTGGCGGAGACGAACCATCGCAAGAGACGCAGGCGCGCGGCGAAGCTGCACGGCGAGCAGGCTCCTCTGGCGGGCTCGTTCCGTGGGACGCTGCTGCGCATGCGGGACGCAGGGATTTCTGCGGAAGAGGCTTTAGCAGCGCTGCAAAAAGTGAAAATCGTGCCGGTGTTTACGGCGCATCCGACGGAGGTGGCGCGGCGTACGGTGTTGATGACGCGGCGGAGAATCGCAAAGCATCTGGAGGATTTGGACCGGCTGCCTTTGCCGGAGGCGGACGCAGAGGAATTGGAAACACTGATCTTGGCCGAAATTACGTTGCTGTGGCAGACGGATGAAGTGCGCATGAAGCGGCCGGGAGTGATTGATGAGGTGCGGATGGGACTGGACTACTATCCGATGACGTTGTTCGAGACGATTCCGAAAGTGTACGCGGAGATTACGGATTCGTTTGCGGCGGTGTACGGGAAAAGACTGAGGCACGATGCGGTCGGCGAGGTTGTTCATTTCGGTTCGTGGATCGGGGGCGACCGCGACGGGAATCCGCGGGTGACGGCGCAGACGTCGGCGGAAGCGCTGGAAATGGCGCAGCGGGTGGCGCTCGATTTTTATTTGCAGCAAATTGGGAGGCTGATCGAGGAATTGAGTTCTTCCGAGCGGCAGGCGAAATGTTCGGAGGCGCTGCGCGGCGCGTTGGAGCGCTACGAGGCGATGATCGGCGATGAGGGCTCGCGAGCGAAGTGGATATCGGAAACAGAACGAACGCGGCAGTTTCTGGATTTGGTGAAGATCCGGCTGCAGTGCAGCCGGGATGAGTCGCGGAATTCGCGAGCCTACCAGGCGCCGGCAGAGCTGGAGCGGGATCTGGAGCTGGTCCGGGACAGTTTGGCGGAGAACAGCGGGGAGCGGCTGGCGGAGTTGCTAGTCGATCCATTGATGCGCACGGTGCGGACATTTGGGTTTCATTTGCACACGCTTGATTTGCGGCAACACGCCAAGGTGCATGCGGCGACGCTGGAAGAAATCTCGGCGGTGGAGGGCGCGAAGAAGGGAAGCGGACTGGAGGTGAAGTCGGAACGAGCGCGAGATGTGATCGAGACGTTTCAGATGGCGGCGAAGCTGAAGAAATTGTATCCGGCGGAAGCGATCCGCTATTACGTGATCAGCGGGACGGAATCGGAGCGCGATATTTTTGATTGGCTCGCGCTGGCCAAGATTTGCGGGGTGCAGGCGGCCGGCTCGGCAGACGATCCGGGGATTATGCCGGTTCCACTTTTCGAATCGATCGAATCGCTGCGTGGGGCGGCACAGATCATGCGCAAGGTGTGGCGTTCGGCGGAATATGGGCCGCTGCTCGATTCCTGGAATCGCGAGCAGGAAGTGATGCTGGGATATTCAGATTCAAACAAAGACGGAGGAATGATCACCAGTACGTGGGAATTGCAGAAAGCGCATCGCGAGCTGCATCGGGCGGCGAAGGAGTGCGGGGTGAAGCTGCGGCTGTTTCACGGCCGCGGGGGAACGGTGGGCCGCGGCGGCGGGCCGACGCACCGGGCAATTCTGGCGCAGCCAGTAGGAGATTTTTCCGGGGAGATTCGCATCACCGAGCAGGGCGAAGTGTTGAACTGGAAATATTCCGATCCGGTGCTGGCGGAGTGGAATTTGGAATTAATGGTGGCGGCGTCGCTCGAGGCATTGACGCGGCCGAGCGGACGCAAGCCAGTTGACGATACCAAGTGGGACGAGACGATGGACGAGCTTTCGGCGGACGCGTTTGCGTTCTACCGGAAGAGCATCGCGGAGAATCGCGAGGTTCTGGAATATTTCGAGGTAGCAACGCCGGTGAACGAACTGGTGCATGCGCGGATGGGTTCGCGGCCGGCGCGGAGATCGCAAAGTCACGACTTGACGGATTTGCGGGCAATTCCTTGGGTATTCGGGTGGATGCAAAGCCGCCATGCGGTGCCCGCGTGGTTTGGAGTGGGCTATGCGCTGGAAAAATTCGCGGCGAAGAGTGGGGAAAACCTGGACCGCCTGCGCGAGATGATGAAGTCGTTCACGCTGTTTTCGGATCTGGTGCGGAATGTGGAGATTGCCATGGCCAAGGCGGACATGGAGATTGCGCAGATGTACGCTGCGGAGTTGGTGGAAGATCGGGGTCTGCGGGAGAAAGTATTTGGGATATTGGCGGAGGAGTTCGAGCGGACTCGGGGGATGCTTTTGCGGGTGACGGGACAGGAAAATTTGCTGGAGGGCAATACGGTTTTGGCGCAATCGATCCGGTTGCGGAATCCTTACGTGGACCCGATGAGTCTGATTCAGGTGGAATTGCTGCGGCGAAAACGTTCTGGCGGGCCGACCGATGAATTGGATTATGCGTTGGGGGCGACGATTAATGGAATCGCGGCGGGGCTGCATAATACCGGCTAAACGCGGCGGCGCAGGGGTGAAACGAAGCGCCATGTGATGGCGTAGCAATGGTAAAATCCTTGACACAATTCCCACAGGGAAACTATGGCTTACGAAAATTTGCTGCTGGATGTGAAGGACCAGATTGCGCGGATTACGTTCAATCGGCCGAACGTGTTGAACGCTTTGAACCGCAAGACGATGGAAGAGCTGGGTGAAATTCTCAACGTGGTACGCGAGGATTCCGCGGTACGCGTACTGATTCTGACTGGGGCCGGCGAGAAGGCGTTTATCGCGGGCGCGGACATTACTGAGCTGGCGCAGCAGACTCCGGTGGGCGGCCGCGAATATACGCTGGCGGGGCAAGCGATTATTCACCGGCTGGAAACGATGGGCAAGCCTTCGATCGCGGCGATCAACGGTTTTGCGCTCGGCGGTGGGTGCGAAGTGGCGCTAGCTTGTTCGATGCGGATTGCGAGCCGTACAGCGCGCTTGGGGCAGCCGGAAGTGAAGCTGGGAATTATTCCGGGATATGGTGGATCGCAGCGTTTGCCGCGATTGGTGGGCAAGGGGCTGGCGCACGAATTGATTTTGACCGGCGAGATGATTTCGGCGGAAGAAGCGTTACGGATTGGCTTGGTGAACAAAGTGGTCGAGCCGGGCGAACTACTGGCTACGGCGGAAGCGCTAGCCAAGAAAATTATCGCGAACGCGCCGATTGCGGTGCAGTATGCGATGGAAGCGGTGGAGCGCGGAATCGAAATGCCTCAGGAAGAGGGGCTGTATCTGGAGGCGACGTTGTTTGGTTTGTGTTGCGCGACGCAAGACATGCGGGAAGGGACCGGCGCATTTGTAGAGAAGCGGCCGGCGAAGTTCGAAGGGCGCTGATGATGGCTGCGGAAAAATTCAAACCGGTGAAAACGGTGGGCGGATTAAGTGCAGCGGGACTGAGCATCGGCGTGGTGGTGAGCCAGTTCAACGCGTTCATTACCGACCGGCTGTTGGCCGGGGCGCTGGCGGCGCTGGAGCGGGGCGGCGCGAAAGAAAAGCAGATCGAAGTGGTGCATGTGCCGGGGTCCTTTGAATTACCGCTGGCGGCTAAGAAAATGGCGGTGAGCGGCAAGTACGACGCGATTATTTGCATCGGATGTATTTTGCGCGGCGAAACTTCGCACTACGACGTGGTGGTGTCGGAGACGGCTCGGGGCGTGCAACTGGCGCAGCTGGACACCGGCGTGCCGCTGATCTTTTGCGTTTTGACTTGCGACACGCTGGAGCAGGCCATCGATCGGGCGGGATTGAAGAGTGGGAATAAGGGATACGAGGCGGGGTTGGGCGCGATGGAGATGGCGCAGTTGATGCGCAAGCTGGGGAAAAATTCTGCGGGTACCGCGAGCGCTACGAAGGCGACGGCTGGCGCTGCTCGGCGCAAGTCGAGGCGCGGGTAATTTGGCGACTCTGCGCAGGAAGTCACGCGAATTCGCGCTGCAAATGCTGTTCGAGTGGGATATGACGCGGCGCAAGCCGGCGCAGGTGGAAGAAAATTTCTGGAAGCAGGCCAGCGCTTCGGACACCACCCAGCAATTCGCAGATCAATTGTTCGAGGGCGCAATTGCGCACGCCGAGGCCAGCGACAAGGTGATCGAGAAGCTGGCGGAGAACTGGAAGCTGGACCGGCTGGCGGCGGTGGACCGCAGCATTTTGCGCCTGGCGATTTATGAATTGAAATTCGGGACAGCGCCTCCGAAGGTAGTGATGGATGAGGCGCTGGAACTGGCTAAGAAATTTTCCTCTGCGGATGCGCCTTCGTTTCTGAATGGAATTTTGGACGCGGCTTACAAGGGCATGGAGAATTAGGGCGGATGGCGTTGGTTCGAATTGTCTTCACGATTGGGATTCTTGTCTCAGCGTAAAAAGCAGATCCCTCACCCGTAAACGGGTTCGGGATGACAGTTTTTGTGGGTTTTGTTTGAAGTGAAAGCTTCGGTCTAACTTCGTAGATTCCTTCCGGTACGAATTTCCAACGATAATTAAATCAGGCGTCGATTTCGCCTTCGAAGATGCGGACGGCGGAGCCGCTGACTTTGGAGACGAGTTTGTCTTTTTCCGTGGTGACTTCGACATGAATTTCGCTGGGGCGACCCATTTCAACTCCCTGCGTTATCAGCAGAGGCTCGGAGGGCTTGAGCTGGTGGTGATGGACGAGGTAAGCCCCGAGCGAGCCGGCGGCGGAACCGGTGGCAGGGTCTTCCATGATGCCCCAGGGCAGCATGCCGCGGGAACGAACGCGGCCGCGTCCTTCCAGGGTGAAGCAATAAGCCATCGTTCCGTGTGGAGCAATGAGCTGGGCGAGGGCACGCATATTCATTTGAATTTTGGCCAGCACGGCGCGGCGGGTGATGGGGACCATGAGATTGGATATGCCAGTGGAAACGAATTCGATCGGCAGGGAGGGCACGAGATCGCTGGGTTTGAGGCCGAGAGTGGCGGCGAGGGCGGCGCGGCTAAAAGGCGCGCGGGAAAAACGCGCGGGCTTCTGAGTCATGGTAACGAGGACTGGGCGGCCATTGTGGAACGTGAATTCGACGGGGAGAATCCCGGCGCCGGTCTGCTGCAGGATGTGGATGCGGCCTTCGGAAGCGGGGACCACGCCGAGTTCAGCGAGAAGAAACCAAGTGCCGATGACGGGATGGCCAGCGAGGGGCAGCTCCTGAGTGGTGGTGAAGATGCGGAGGCGGGCCAGAGCACGGTTGTTGGTCGGACGCTGGATGAAAACCGTTTCGGACAAATTCATTTCCCGGGCAATGGCCTGCATCTTTTTGGTGGACAGGCCGTCGCCGTCAGTGACGACCGCGAGCGGATTGCCGGCGAAGGGCTTGGTGGTGAAAACATCGAGAGTGTAGAGACGGCGTTTCATCGTTTGGCTCCGCAGGCGGTACGGGCTGGGGATTTCAAATGCGCTTCAATTCTTTGCGAGTTCGATCGCTGGTGACGTTTCCGGTATTGAGAGTTGTTTTGGGTTCGAGCAGTACGAGATGGACTTCTTCATCGGCGACGGGCAGATGTTCGACACCTTTGGGAACGATGATGAATTCGCCGGGCCGGATGAGCTGCTCGCTGTCGCGGAAACGCATGCGCAGGTTGCCGGAGACGACCAGGAACATTTCGTCTTCGTTATCGTGGTGATGCCAGATGAATTCGCCCTGGAGTTTGACGACCTTCACGTAGGAATCGTTAAGTTCGCCGACGATGCGCGGATTCCAGTAGTCCGGGACGTGGGAGAGTTTTTCTTTCAGGTTTACGGTTTCCATAACGTTTTCACTCCTTCGGCGGCCGATTCATGGGCTTGCGCCCGTCTGGCACCGTTACATTTTCTGGACGAGTGTGGAGATGGCCTCGAGAGCGCGGCGCGTGATTTCCGGCCGGTTGGTCTCGGAATAAATGCGCAGCATGTTTTCGGTGCCGGAGGCGCGAACCATAACCCAGCCGATGTCGGAGATGAAGAGCTTGATGCCGTCCATATTTTCGCGACGGGTCACGGGCCAGTCGAGGACGGAGGTGACTTTTGGATCAGCGAAGTAGCTGAGGGCCTTTTCCTTCTGGCCATTCTTGGTGATGAGGTCGATGCGGCCGTAATGATGTTCGCCGAACTCTTTTTGGAGCATGGCGACAAGTTCTCCGAGGCGTTTGCCGTGCCAGGCCATGACTTCGGCGAGCAGCAGGGCGTTTACCGAAGCGTCGCGTTCGGGCAGGTAGAGCTTGGTGCCGATGCCGCCGCTTTCTTCGCCGCCGAGGAGGATGTCGCTTTCGAGCATGCGGTCGCAAATGTATTTGAAGCCGATCGGTGTTTCCCAGACTTTGCGGCCGAATTTCGCGGCGATCTTGTCGATCATTTTGGTGGTGGAGAAAGTTTTGGCGACTTCTCCGGAGAGCTGGCGAGTACCGGCCAAGTGCCAGAGAAGGATGGAGAAAATTTGGTGCGGGTTGATGAAGGAGCCGTCGCGATCAATGGCGCCGATACGATCGGCGTCGCCATCTAGGCAAAAACCGGCGTCGTATTTTCCTTTGACGACTGCGTCGCGCAGCGCGGCGATGTGCGGCTCGATCGGTTCAGGATTCACTCCGCCGAAGAGCGGATCACGATCGGCGCGAATTTCTTCGCAGGCTATGCCGTGGCGCCGGAAAAGACCGGAGAGGAGACCGCTTCCCGCGCCGTGCATCGGGTCGACGACAAAGCGAAAATTCGCGGCGCGAATGCGATCCCAATCGACGAGGCCGGTGAGGGCTTCGAGATACGGCGCGCGAAGATCGAGTGACTGGATGCGATTGGGCTGCGGTGGAAGAGTGGGAACGCCTTCACGCTCGACGCGGGCCAGTTCGGTTTCAATTTGGGCGACGATGGCGGGCGAGGCGGAGCTGCCGTAGCTGGCTTTGTACTTGATGCCATTCCATTGGAATGGATTGTGACTGGCGGTGATTTGAATGCCTCCGGCGGCTTTGCGCAGAGTGACGAGCAAGGAGAGCGCGGGCGTGGGCGCGGCTGCGGCGGCGAGGCAGACCGGAATGCCGGCGGCGGCGAGGGCTTCGGCCGCGGCGAGGGCGAAACGGTCGGAACCGAAACGGGTGTCATAGCCGACCAGAACTTCGGCGCCGGGTTTTTCGGCGCGCACGACGTAGCGCGCGATGGCATGGGCCACGGTGCGCACATTCTCGAACGTGAAATCCTCGGCGATGATGGCGCGCCAGCCGTCGGTGCCAAATATGATTTGGTTCATCGAGGAAAAGTATAAGCGATGCGGTGCGGGTGGGGAAAGGTGGGTTCGCGAACGGTGAGAGGTGGCAATGCCAAATTGGTGCGGTGATGGTGAGTGGGCGCGGCTGCGGCCGCTTACAGCAGGGATTTTCGTTTTTCGGCTTCGAGCGCTTTGACGATTTGGGCGACGTCCTGGGAGCGATCGCGGGGGCAGATCAGGATGGCGTCTTCGGTTTCGACCAGCACGAGGTCATGGACGCCGAGCGCGGCTACGAATTTTTTGGGGGCCCAGAGGAAATTTCCGTGGGCGTCGAGAGCGAGCGAGGGTCCGGCAGAGAAGTTGTCTCCAGGTCTGGCGAGGAGCTGGTAGACGGCGTCCCAGGAGCCGATGTCGCTCCAGCCGATGTCGGCGGGGATAACGGAGACGCGCGCCGGCGCGCCGGCAGGTGCGTTCTGCCAGCCCGAGGATTTTGCAGCAGGTTCGACGATGGCGTAATCGACGCTTATGTTTTCGAGACAGGGGTAGATGCGCTTCAGGGCGGCCGGGTATTTTTTTGTGCCGATGGTGGCGGCAAGCTCGCTGAGGGCCGCGTGAGTCACGGGGAGAAAAGATTTTAGCAAGTCGAGGAAGGTGGAGACGCGCCAGAAAAACATTCCGGCGTTCCAGAAATATTTTCCGGAGGCGGCGTATTCCTGGGCGACTTGCAGGGCGGGTTTTTCGGTGAAGCGGTGAACGGCAAAAATTCCGGCGGAGGAGGCGGTGCTGTCTTTTTCACCGCGCTCGATGTAGCCGTAGCCGGTTTCGGGTCGGGTGGGCGGAATGCCCATGACTACGAGTTGGCCGGGCGTTCCGGCATGTTTCAGCGCAGCACGAAGCAGGACGCGATAGTGCGCGACGTTGGCGATGTGTGCGTCAGAGGAGAGTACGGCCATCAAGGCGTCGCCATGTTCGTGGGCGAGATGAATGGCGGCGAGACCGATGGCCGCGGCGGTATTGCGTCCGACGGGCTCAGCGAGAATGTGCGCGGCGGGGACGCGGGGAATTTCGCGCCGCACGGCGGTGGCTTGTTCGGAATTGGTGACGACCCAGCAATTGCGCGGAGAAAAAACGGGCGTAAGCCGCGCGACAGTTTCGCGAAGCAAAGTATCGCCACCGGTGATGTTGAGCAGCTGCTTGGGAGTGCGGGCGCGGCTGCGGGGCCAGAAGCGAGTGCCGCGGCCTCCGGCGAGGAGAACGGCGCAAGCTGGGAGCGATTTACTTTTTTTCTTGCGGGTCACGGGAACACCAGGCGCGCTGCGTCAGATTTAGAAACGCCCTGGCTGGTCCAATCAGCGGTGAGTGCCGCGAGGTCAGAGGGAACGTAGGTGCGCAAAATGGTGGCTCTCGATTCGGGAGAAAATTCGAAGCGGCCGAGACCGGCAGGGATCAGCCAGACCTGGGCGGGTGCGAAGGCGGCGGATTCGCCGGACCAGTGGATCGAGCCGGAGCCTTCGAGGATGATCCAGAGTTCGAAATGCTCGGGCGAAGATTGCGAGGCGACGGGCGCGGCGAATTGCCAGCGCTCGGTCGCGAAATAGGGGCAGGCGACGAAAAAGGTCTTGGTGATGCCGTGGTTGTCGATGATGGCGGGGGAAATTTTTCCTCCGCGTTGCGGGCCGAAACGGGTGACCGCGAAAGCTTTTTCGAGATGTAGTTCGCGCGGCTTACCCGTGGCGTCGCGGCGGCCGTAATCGTAAACGCGATAGGTGAGGTCGGAATTCTGCTGGATTTCGCAGAGGACCAGTCCGGCTCCGATGGTGTGGGCCGTTCCGGCGGGAACGAACATGACTTCGCCGGGAGCCAGCGGAATGTGCTGGAAAAAATCCTCGACGGAAGGTCCGTCGATGGATCGCTTGAATTGCTGCGCGGTGACTTCGGGTTTTAGGCCGACCAGGACTTCTGCACCGGGATCAGCATCGATGTCGTACCACATTTCGGTTTTACCGCGGCCGCCTTTGCTTTTTTCATGCTGTAAAGCGTAGGCGTCGTCTGGATGAACCTGCACCGAAAGCTTTTCCTGCGCGAAAATAAATTTAACCAGAAGCGGGAAAATTCCGGATGCAGGATCGATGCGAGTGCCGGACCATTCGGGCGGCATTTGCGGCCAGGCTTCGCCGAGTTTGGTTCTTTCGAACGGCCCGGACACGAAGGCGCAGTCGTTTCCCGTGAGCCAGGCTTCGCCGATCGGTTCAGCGAGATTCGATTTTTCCGGGAACCAAGGTGCGAGCGAGCGTGCTCCCCACGGCCGAGCGTTGAAAACCGGCGCGAGGCGAGCAGGGCACAGAGGTGCCCGGCTTACGCTCACGCGGCGTTACCAAAAAAGCGCGCGAGGCGGCGAAGGCCTTCGTCGATGCGGTCCATGGAAGTGGCGTAGGAAAGGCGCAGATAGCCGGGAGCGCCGAAGGCTTCGCCGGGAGTGACCGCGACATGTTCGCGTTCGAGCAACTGTTTCGCGGCCGCAGTGGTGTCCGGCATTTTCGGATTGAAGTGCGAAGACACGTTGGGAAAAACGTAGAAAGCGCCCATGGGCGCGACGCAGCTGATTCCGGGAATGGCGCGCAGACCGGCGAGAATGTGATCGCGGCGTTTGGCGTATTCGGCGAGCATTTCTTTCACGGAATCCATCGAGCCTTTCATGGCGGCGAGTCCCGCGTATTGAATGATCGAAGTGGGATTGGAAGTGGACTGGCTTTGCAATTTGGCGACGGCGTCGATCAGCGGTTTGGGAGCGAGAAGATAGCCCAACCGCAGGCCGGTCATGGCAAAAGTCTTGGAAAACGAGCCGGCGATGACCAGGCGATCTTTCGAACCAGGGACGCTGGCGACGGAAAAGGGTTTGGCGTCCTTGTAGACGAAGTGCGAATAACATTCGTCGGCGAGCAGCCACACGCCGCGACGCTTGCAGAGATCTTCGATGCGGGCGAATTCGTTAGGCGGAATGACCGCACCGGTGGGATTACAGGGCGAATTGGCGATGACGAGTTTGGTTTTCGGCGTCATGACCTTTTCGATCTCAGAGGCGCGCAGGATGAAAACGTCTGCTTCCCGAGTTTCAGCAAAAACCGGGACGCCGCCGGCGTACTTGACCATGTCGGGATAGCTGACCCAGTAGGGGGCGCCGATAATGACTTCGTCGCCGGGATTAATGAGGGCGCAGACGGCGTTGAAAATGGCATGCTTGCCGCCGACGTTGACGACACATTCGGAGGGCGCGTAGGAGGATTCGAGTTGGGCTCGGTGCCAGTCGCAAATAGCTTGGCGCAGCGCGGCGATTCCGGCGACCGGAGTGTATTTTGTTTTATTTTCGTTGAGCGCTTTGATGACGGCTTGCTTGATGTGTTCGGGCGTCGGGAAATCAGGTTCGCCAGGTCCGAAATCGGCGACGTCGATGCCTTCGGCTTTCAATTTTTCAGCGGCCTGCAGGACGGCCATGGTCGGCGAGACATTGATCCGATTGACGCTATCCGAAAGCTGAATTGTTTGTGCTGTTTGTGGCGCGGTGGCTTGTTCCATTGCGCTCCTTCAATTTAGACCCTGAACAGAAATCCAACCTGTAAACAGCGAGACGGCGCTACTTGAATTTTGCGCTGAGGCGTTCATGAACCACGGCGGGAACGAAATCCTTGGTCGGACCGCCGAGACGCGCGAGTTCTTTGACCAGGCGCGAGCTTAGGTAACTATATTGTTCGGCCGGCAGCATAAAAACTGTTTCGATATCCGGCTCGATTTTGCGATTCATCATGGCCATTTGAAGTTCGTATTCGTAGTCGGAAACGGCACGAATGCCGCGCACGATGACCGAAGCTCCTTTGGCGCGGGCGTAATCCATCAGCAGGCCATCGAAGACGTCGATCTGGACGTTATCCCACTTGAATGTGGCGGTTTCGAGCATCTCGACGCGTTCTTTTTCGGTGAACAGCGGATCTTTTTCGAGGTTGTGGGCGACGGCGACGATCAGCTTGCCAAAAATATTGGATGCGCGGGTGATCAGATCCAGATGGCCGTTCGTGACCGGGTCGAACGAGCCGGGATAGATGGCAGTGACGGGTCTGGACGCGCTGGAATCCATTGGACTTAGAGATTCTAACCTAGAAATGAAATGAAACGCCGACAAAATGGCAGTGAAGGATCGCCAGAATCTAAGGGATTTCTAACGGCAGTTCGCGTGAAATCGAGGCGGACCGAAACTTGCAGGACTCTTGGCCGATAAGCTTAGGAATGGCCGGCGCATTCGGAACACCGCGCCGGTATCGGTCGAGAGACGCGGAGTTATCTCTGCCGGGCCGACGCGTCTCCGGATCCGATCAACTTGGGAATTCGCCATTCACCTGCCTCGAGACGCCGTTCGCTGCACTAATCTTGATCAATACGACTATACTGGTCGCAGTTTAAGGTGCTGTGTAGGTTAGGGTTGCGGCGTGAATCTTGGTTGACTTCCTAGGGCTTGCGGATTTAGAATTTAAATGCGACCGAATCAGTCGCACTTAATCCTATGATGAAGCTGTCGAAGAAAGCGGACTACGGTTTGATCGCGTTGAAACATCTGGCGATGCACCGGCGCGAGGAATCCTGTAGCGCGGGGGACATTGCGGACATCTATAAGATGTCCACGCCGCTGATGGCGAAAGTGCTGCAGAAGCTGGCGAAGGCCGGGCTGGTGGCGGCGCGGCATGGATCGAGCGGCGGATACACCTTGGCGCGGGACGCTTCGATGATTACGGCGCTGGATGTGATTCGGGCGATCGAGGGGCCGCTGTTCATTACTTCGTGCGTGACTTCGCGCGGGGCTTGCGATGTGACGACGACGTGTTCAATTCGCGAGCCGTTGAAGCGGGTGAACGACAGCATTCTAGACGTGTTGGGAAAGGTCACGATTTCGCAGATGACCGACGAGATTCATTCGTCGGAGATGGTGGAACTGAGGGTTTGAGTGCGAGGACGCAGTTGCAACAAACTTGAGAGCAGGACGATTTGAATTGGGGTGAGGAGACAGAGAATGGCGATTAAGCTTCCGATCTATTTTGATAATCACGCGACGACGCCGACGGATCCGCGAGTAGTCGAAGCGATGCTGCCCTACTTCAGCGAGAAATTCGGCAATGCGGCGAGCCGCAACCACGAATTCGGCTGGGTGGCGGAAGAAGCGGTGGAGAATTCGCGAGCGCAGATCGCGAAACTGATCAATGCGACGCCGAAGGAAATTGTGTTCACTAGCGGCGCAACCGAATCCACGAACCTGGCGATCAAAGGCGTCGCGGAAATGTACCGCGAGAAGGGCAACCACATTATTACGGAAGTGACCGAGCACAAGGCGACGCTGGATACCTGCAAGCGTCTCGAAAAGAACGGTTACGAAGTGACCTACCTGCCGGTGGAGAAGGACGGGCGGGTGAATCTGGACGAGCTGCGCAAGGCGATTACGCCGAAGACGATTCTGATTTCGATCATGTACGCGAACAACGAGATCGGGACAGTCCAGCCGATCTCGGAAATCGGGAAGATCGCCAAGGAAAAGGGCGTTTTCTTTCACGTGGATGGAGTGCAGGCGATTGGGAAGATTCCGGTGGACGTGCAGAAAGACGGGATCGATCTGATGTCGATTTCGGCGCATAAGATTTACGGCCCCAAGGGCGTAGGCGCTTTGTACGTGCGCCGCAAGAATCCGCGCGTGCAGCTATCGGCGCAGATTGATGGCGGCGGCCACGAGCGCGGCATGCGTTCGGGGACTTTGAACGTGACTGGCATCGTGGGGCTGGGTAAGGCCTGCGAACTCGCCGGACAGGAAATGGCGGCAGAAAGCGCCAAGCTATTCAAGATGCGCGAGCGGCTGCGGGAATCGATCATGTCGCGCCTCGATGAGACTTTCATCAACGGTTCGATGGAGCATCGTTTGCCGCACAACATCAACATCAGCTTCGCTTATGTGGAAGGCGAGTCGCTGCTGATGGGGATCAACGACATCGCGGTTTCGAGCGGATCGGCCTGCACTTCGGCGACGCTGGAACCGAGTTACGTGTTGAAGGCGCTGGGAGTGGGAGAAGATCTGGCGCACACCTCGATCCGGTTCGGATTGGGGCGCTTCAATACGGACGAAGAAGTAGATTACGTGGCGAATCGCGTGGTGGAAACGGTATCGCGGCTGCGCGAGCTTTCACCTTTGTACGAAATGGCTAAAGAGGGAGTGGACGTCAGCAAGATGAAATGGCAGGTGGCAGCGGAATAAAATCCAACTAAAACACGGGGGGAACGTGATCTACGAAGGCACAGTCGGCGTACATCGAACGTTCAGCGGACGCACACCGGTTTTTGATGTGTTTTTTGCCCCTAATGTGGATGGCGGCGCATGCAATTCGCGCCGGTTTCGTGAGCTGGGAGAACTTGCCGGGTTTTTGGAGACGTTGAAGTTGAGTGAAGACGCGGTGGCCAAGGCGTTGCAGGAAGTTTGCGCCGGACGATCGGCATCGATCGAGCATGTAACTTTATCGGAAGAAGTAATTTTGGGCGAAGGATTGGAAAGCACCGTAACGATGAACAGGAGAATGAACTAATGGCTTACAGCGAAAAGGTAATCGAACACTACAACCATCCCCGTAACGTCGGCTCGTTGGACAAGGCCGATCCGAACGTGGGAACGGGCCTCGTCGGCGCGCCGGAATGCGGCGACGTGATGAAGTTGCAGATGAAGGTCAACCCGACTACCCGCGTTATTGAGGAAGCGAAGTTCAAGACCTTTGGCTGCGGCTCGGCGATTGCGAGTTCTTCGCTCGCGACTGAGTGGGTCAAGGGCAAGACGGTCGAAGAAGCCTTGGCGATCAAGAACACGGATATCGTGCGCGAGTTGGCTTTGCCTCCAGTGAAGATTCACTGCTCGGTGCTGGCGGAAGATGCGATCAAGGCAGCCTTGGGCGACTGGAAGAAGAAGCAGGGCGAGCCGGAAGCGGCGAAGTCCGCGGAAGCGGTTTCGGCGCATTAATTAAATTTGGTGTAGTAGCGCTGCAGATTGCGTCTCCGGATCGCTGGGTTAGAGGCGGTTCGGATTAACGGCACTGGCTAGTCGCCAGTGCCGAGTGGCTGGAAATGCTTCGGGAGAACTGCAGGAATGATTCACGTATCAGAAAGAGCGGCGGAGAAAATTCGCGAACTGCTGACCAAAGAAGGCGTGCCGGCGGAATCGGGCGGTCTTCGCGTGGGCGTGCAGGGTGGCGGATGTTCGGGATTGAGCTACGCGATGCGGCTCGATACCGAAGCGCGGAACCGGGACAAAGTTTTCGAGGAAAACGGGGCGCGGATTTTCGTGGACCCCAAGAGCTATTTGTACCTGCACGACACGACGCTGCACTATCAGGAAGATCTGATGAAGCAAGGCTTCGTGTTTCAGAATCCGCAGGCGACGCGCAGTTGCGGATGCGGAAGTTCATTCACGGCCTAGGCCGGCCGCGTACCATTACGATCTAACCTCAACCGAATTTTCCGCGGGACTGAATCAGAAATAACCTCCGGGCGGCAGATGACCACGATGCGCCGGGGCGTTGTGTTGACGGATTGCGGAACGTAAC
Source organism: uncultured Acidobacteriota bacterium (assembly GCA_963847695.1). Taxonomy (GTDB): domain Bacteria; phylum Acidobacteriota; class Terriglobia; order Acidiferrales; family UBA7541; genus Palsa-295. The sequence goes on from CAWKAX010000026.1 coordinate 214,747, forward strand.
GAGATGCCTCTTTCACAGCCACAAACAAAACGAGCGGAAGGCGTGCCGGTAACCAGTTGCTGGAACTGCAAGGGCGCGGTTTCGGGGACGCATTTCTGCGGAGCTTGCGGGAAAATTCAGCCGCTGCCGGCGGGGATGGATTATTTCGCGTTCTTTGGTCTGCCCCGGAAGCTCAACATCGAGCCGGCGGCGCTGGAAGGGCAGTTTCACATGCTCAGCTGGAAACTGCATCCGGACAATTTTGTGCGAGCCAGTGAGTTCGAGAGAAATTTGTCGCTGCAGCGGTCGTCGGAATTGAATGACGCCTACCGGACTTTGCGCGAGCCGCTGACGCGAGTCGAATACCTGCTGGAATTTCTGAACGTGCGCAAGGAAGGCACGACCAAGCAGCAGGCGCCGCCGGAATTGCTCGAAGAAGTTTTTGACTTGAATGAATCTCTGGACGAGTTGCGCGAAGCGCGTTCGGCTGGCGGCGATGTAGCAGCGCTGCGCGGGAAACTGGACGCGGCGGCAGGGAATTTTCAGGCGAAGTTGACGGAAGTGGATGCGGAGCTGACGGCTTTGAGAACGCAGTGGGATGCGGCGCTCGATGCGGGCGCGGATGAGGCCAAGAAAACGGCTTTGCTGACGCGCATGAGCGAAGTGCTGAACCGGCGAAGCTACATTCGCAACTTGGTTGATGGGGTACAGAAGGAAATCGCAGCGGCGTAGATTTTATTTGAGAGGACTAGAAAGAATGGGACGGGTAGTCGGAATCGATCTGGGGACGACGTACAGCCTGGTGGCTTACATGGACGCGCAAGCTGGCGCGCCGAAAACCATCGTGGGACCTTACGGCTCCGCGCTGTGCCCGTCGGTGGTCAGCGTCGGCGAGAAAGGCAAAGTTTTTGTTGGCGAGGCGGCGCGGGAGCGTTTGCTGACCCATCCGGACCGGACAATCTATTCGGTAAAACGTTTGATGGGCCGGGGCGTGGCGGATATTCAGGACGAACTGAAGATTTTTCCTTTCCGCATCGACGCCAAGAGCGACAACGTGATTCGAGTGGTGCTGGGCGAGAAGTCTTTTACGGCGCCGGAAATTTCGGCGTTCATTTTGCGCGAGCTGAAATCGTGGGCCGAGGCTCATTTCAAGGAGCCAGTGGATCGCGCGGTGATTACGGTTCCGGCCTATTTCAACGATGCGCAGCGACAAGCGACCAAGGATGCCGGACGTCTGGCGGGACTGGAAGTGTTGCGGCTGGTGAACGAGCCGACGGCGGCGGCGCTGGCTTACGGGCTGCATAAGCAGAAGCGCGGGCACGTTGCGGTCTATGATTTTGGCGGCGGGACGTTCGACATTTCGATTTTGAAATTGATCAGCACTACAGAAGGCGATATTTATCAGGTGCTGGCTACCAATGGCGATACTCACTTGGGCGGCGACGACATCGACAACGCGCTGCTGGCTTTGACCCAGCGAGAAATTCTGGCCACGTACGGAGTGGAATTCGATCGTCGCGGCGAAGACGTGCAGACGCTGCGCAAAAGCTTGATTCGCGCGAAGCACGAATTGTCCGGTGCGAATGAGACGCTGGTGGAGTATCCGCTTGGAGCGAAGGGCATGTTTCGGCGGATTTTGACCCGCCCGGAATTTGAAAAACTGATCGCGCCGATTGTGGCGCGGACCATGGTTCCGGCGAAGTTGGCGCTGGCGGATGCGAAGCTCACGCCGAAAGAAATCGAAGAAGTGGTGCTGGTGGGCGGTTCGACGCGGATTCCGCTGGTACGCAAAACGGTGGGAGAATTTTTCGAGCGCACGCCGCACAGCGAACTGGATCCGGACGAAGTAGTGGCGCTGGGCGCGGCGGTGCAGGCGGACATTTTGGAATCGGGCGTCAAGACCATGCTGCTGCTAGACGTGACGCCGCTATCGCTGGGTATTGAAACCATGGGCGGAGTGATCGCGAAAATCATTCCGCGGAATTCGACAATTCCGGCGAGCGCGCAGGAAATGTTTACCACCGGTGTAGACAATCAAACCGCGATCGATGTGCACGTTCTGCAAGGCGAGCGCGAGCTGGCCAAGGATTGCCGGTCGCTGGCGCGATTTCAGTTGAAGACGCCTCCGGGGCCGGCGGGTCTGGCGCGCATCGAACTGAAGTTCTTGATCGACGCGAATGGAATTCTGCAGGTGGCGGCCAAGGATTTGCGCACCAACGAGCAGCACACGGTGGAAGTACAGCCGAGCTACGGACTGAACGACACGGAAATCGAAAGGATGCTCGAGGAATCGATCGATTTCGCGGAACAGGATTTCGCGCAGCGGCAGGTGATTGAAGCGCGAACCGAAGCGGATTCGATTGTGGTAGCGACGGAGAAAGCGCTGCGGAACGCGAGTGAAGGCGTATTGCCGGCCGACGAGCGCAGAGCAATCGTTGAGGCTGTCGCGGAGTTGCGCGAGGCGACGGCAGGCGAAGATTACAAAACGATGCGAGTGAAGATCGACGCGTTGAATGCGGCCACCGAGCATCTGGCGGAAGTTTTGATGAATGGAGCGCTATCGACGGCGCTGGAAGGGAAATCGCTCGACGAATTTTAGTTGCCGAGCGAGTTCAAGAGGAGCAGGCGAGAATGGGTGGGCAGAATCCATATATTGAAGAAACAAAATTTACACCGGCGACCAAGAAGTTCAAGGTTACGTTCGTGAAGAATGGCGAGCCGGTGGAAGTTGATCCGGCGAAGATTCCGTACAGCCATGATGGCCTGCCGGGCAGCATTCTGGATATTTCGCAGGGATTCCATAAGGGCTTGGATCATGCGTGCGGAGGGGTTTGCGCTTGTTCAACCTGCCACGTGATCGTGCACCAGGGTTTGGAATCGTGCAACGAAGCGACCGATGCGGAGCTGGATCAGTTGGACGAAGCGCCGGGCGTAACGCCAAAGTCACGGCTCGGCTGCCAACTTGTGCCGGACGGGACCAAAGACCTGGTGGTGGAAATTCCAGACTGGAATAAGAATTACGCGAAGGAAGCGGAGCACTAGAACATGCCGAACACCTTTGATTGGGACAACGCGGAAGAAATTGGAATTCAACTGGCGGAGGCGCATCCCGAACTGGATCCGCTGACTGTCCGATTTACGGATCTGCACAAATACGTACTCCAACTTCCCGGATTTACCGGCGACCCGAAGCTTTCGAACGAAGGGAAGCTGGAAGGCATTCAGATGGCCTGGCACGAAGAATATTTAGACGCGCAGAGCTAGACGGCCCTCCCGTGCGTCGAATAGACTTTCTCCTGAATGATGTTCGCGAGAGGTGATTCGGCGATGCAAACCGAAACAGACCTGCAGTATCCCATCGGAAAATTTCACCGGCACGGCGAGCTGACTGACGAGCTGCGCCACGGCTACATCGAGCACGTGGAACGCTTGCCGGAGCGTATGCGCGGCGCGGTGAATGACTTGAACGACCGGCAGCTGGATACTCCCTACCGGCCGGGCGGCTGGACGGTGCGCCAGGTGGTGCATCACGTGGCGGATAGCCATATGAACGCGTACGTGCGGTTCAAGCTGGCGTTGACCGAGGACGCGCCGCAGATCAAACCGTATCTGGAAGCGAAGTGGGCGGAGCTGCCAGATTCAAAGATGGGCGTACCGGTATCGTTACAGCTCCTCGATAATTTGCACCAGCGCTGGGTAACCGTATTGCGGGCCATGACTCCGGCGCAGTTTGCGCGGACCATGGTGCATCCGGACTGGTCGAAGCCGATGGCGCTGGATGACACGCTGGCCTTGTATGCGTGGCATTCAAAGCACCATGTGGCGCACATCACGAATTTGCGAGCGCGAGAAGGCTGGCTGTGAGAATGACGCTGGTTCGTGTCATTGCGGGTCGGGCGTGAGGGACCCAGTCGCGGGGTCAATGCGGAAGCGGGAAATTGTGGAATCTGGAAAGTGCCCCAGGGAGAGGCCTGCACCATCCGCATCCACTTCGACGCTGGAGGGTCTTGCGTCGGTTCGAAATGGTGAAGAGACAATGGGACTCAACTCGCCAGTTTTCCAATTGATCGCGAAAGCCGAAATACTCTCCGCAGTTTGATTCACCACGTATAGATAGTTACCAGAGGGATCGATGGCTAGCCAACCGGGGCCGCGTTCCGGAAGAACGGATATTTCAGTGGCGGCCATACTTTCTCCGTCGCGCGAGACCGTCACCGCATCTCCCAAGCCATTCGCGGCGAAAGTCATCCGCTGACCTGTGCGTAGATTCGTAACATGCAGCACCCGTGAATCGCCTTGCACGGCAATGGGGACGTTCGCGGCGGCAGCGACAGTCAAGACGGTCTTAGCATTGTTACCGTGATAGCTAGCCAAAATATTGGCCGTTCCGACCGCAACCGGGGTGGCTAAGGCCGATTTATCAACGGTCGCCACCATCTCGTTATCCGATAAATACGTGGAGTCGTTCGTTACGTTCGAGGTCTGGCCGTCGAGATATGTCGCTGTCAGCCTGAACTGCTGGGTTGCGCCAACCGCAATCGTGGGATTCGCCGGAGTCAGCTTGACTCCGGTGATGAACAGGTTGCTCACGTCGGCGCCGATGCAACCAGACAACGCGACAATCGACAGCACAGGAATAATTTGAACGAACGTCTTGAACTTGAACAATGAATTGAACTCCGACGTGGCCCGCATGAAAAGCTCAAGCCGAGAGAACTCCCGATTTCCCAGCCCGGCGTTAGTCTACATGACTCTGGGGACCACAATGATTCATACGGATGTTTGTGCGCAAAGCATTCGCGGTGCGAGTGAAGGCCAAAGCAGTGCTGGCGCAAGAAATGTTCTGGCGAAACTGGGCGTTATCTCGGATAATCTTAGTTCGTCCTTGCGGTATCTCCCTTGGCGCTATGGTGCAACGGTTAGCACGCGGCCCTTTCAAGGCTGAAATACGGGTTCGATTCCCGTTAGCGCTACCAAATCTGTAGATCCTTCCGTTAATTGTGTTCCAAACCTCGCCTAGATTCGCAGCGCCTACTGATTTTGCGTGGGCGAGACAATTGGGTGGTGGTCGGGTAGGATTGTAGCTGTTCGTATATAACGGTTGTGTTTGCGCGGGCCGCGGTTGTGCGATGTGCCGGCGGCATTGAAAAGGAGAACTGGCGTGGCTGATTTGATGAGGACATCGAACCCGGCTTTGACTCCGCAAGCGTTTCAAGGCGAAGGGGTCGGTATTGGCGAAGCGATGACGGTGCAAGGCACCGTCAACAAGACTGGGCTGCTTTTGCTGTGCGTGGTGGCGACGGCGGCGTGGACCTGGAACGTTTTCATGAAGTCGGGCAATCCGCAGGCGGTGATGCCGATGCTGCTGATCGGCGGGATTGGCGGATTTATTTTCGCGCTGATCACCATCTTCAAGAAAACCTGGTCGCCGGTGACCGCGCCGGTGTACGCGCTACTGGAAGGAATGGTCTTGGGCGGCATTTCGGCGATGTTCGAAGTGCGTTACCACGGGATCGCGATTCAGGCGGTGAGTTTGACGTTCGGGACGATGTTCGCCCTGCTGCTGGCATACCGGTCGGGATTGATTCCGGTGACGCAGAACTTCAAGCTGGGAATTGTGGCGGCGACGGGCGGGATCGCGCTGTTTTACATCGCGCAAATTGTGTTGGGATTTTTTGGAATCCACTTCACGACGATCAATGGATCGGGGCCGATCGGCATCGCCTTTAGCGTGTTTGTGGTAATTATTGCGGCGCTGAATCTGGTGCTGGATTTTGATTTCATTGAAAGCGCGGTGCGGGCCGGCGCTCCGAAGTATATGGAGTGGTACGGCGCGTTCGGCTTAATGGTCACGCTGATCTGGCTGTATCTTGAGATTCTCCGGCTGCTTTCAAAGCTCCGCAGCCGCGACTAAACATTCAGCATATTGCCTGGGAATCCCTCAGCCCCGGGCAAGATTGCCAAAACCTGCCTAAGTAGTAGCCCGCCGGTTATGTAACGTTTCTACCCCGAATTAGAATGGCCTATTGGTGTGCCCTCACCGCATCTATTCTAACGTATTGAAAATGAACTGCTTAGAGTGATGCGAGGCTGGCGCGTGGAATGCACTACGCAGGGCCAGAGATGGTGACGCCCGCCATAACAGGGGCGATTCGAGGGTGTAAGCGTGAGAGAGCGGCGAAAGCGAGATTGCGGAATGCAGAACGGACGCAGCCAGCGCGGATTCTCGATGCTGGAACTGATGATCGTAGTGACCATCATCATGATCATCGCGGGCATGACCATCGTTGCGTTGCAACCGACACTGCAGCAGAACCGGGCCTATGCGGGATTGACGCAGGTGCGAAACGCCTTGCGCCAGGGACGCGAAACGGCGATTTCCGCGCGGCGCACGGTGCAGGTGCAATTTTTCACCGGAGCACCGTGTTTGGCCAACGCGGCTTGCGTGGTTTTGACCCGTCTCGATCCTCCCGGAAACGTGCCGACGGTGATCCTGACACTGCCGGTCGAGGGTTCAGTTCAATATCAGACGTTTGCGGGCCTGCCAGACACTCCGGACGCGTTCGGCAACGCCGGCCCCATCGTTTTCGGTGGCGTGGTGAACGGACCGCCGACCATGACTTTTCAAAGCGACGGAAGCTTTACGGACGGAAACGGCAACCCGATCAACGGGTCAATTTTTATGGGCGTGAACAATATCAAGTCATCGGCGTGTGCGGTAACCATTCTGGGCGGCACGGGACGGGTACATGCATACCGGAATCCGAGCGGAACGTGGGTGTATTGATTTGCGCGCGCGAAAACTGGGCAGGGCGGTCGCGAGGAGAACAGGAATGAGCAGCAAAGTGCAACGCAAGGGCGAAGCGGGCTTCACGCTGATGGAGACGATGATTGCCGTCTTGATCCTGGCGGTGGGCGTGCTGGCGCTGGGAGCGATTCTGGGCGACGGCCTGGCGTACATGGGCATGGCCCAGGATGAATACATCGCGGAACAGAAGGCTTCGGAAACGATTGAATCAATTTATACCGCGCGAGACGTAACCCAGACCAGCTGGGTCAACATCAACAACGCGTCGAATGGCGGCATCTTCATCGACGGGCCCACGCAGCTTTGCGATCCGGGGCCGGACGGGATTGTGGGAACAGCCGATGACGATTGCACCAAGCCGGATGCGATCTGGTCGCCGGGACCGGACGGGCTGCTGGGTACGGCGGACGACGTGAAGATTCCGCTGAGCAGTTTTACACGGACGATTCTGATTCAAGCGGTGCCGGGCCGTGCGGATTTGCGCGAGATCACCATCACGATTGCGTACCAGGCGGCGAAATTCAAGCGCACATACGTGTTGGTGACGAACATTTCGCAGTACTCGTAGAGATTCGAGGGGAGACGGCATGAAGCGCGAAGACGGATTCAGCTTGATCGAATTGATGGTGACGGTGGCGATCCTGATCATCATCGTGGGCACCACGCTGGCTTCACTGAACCAGGCGGTGCAGACCACCCAGAACGTGACGCTGATGGCGGACACCCAGGAAAATCTGCGGGCCGGCCTGAACTACATGGTGCGCGACTTGGTGCAGGCGGGCGAAGCGATTCCGGTGGGCGGAATACCACTGCCGAACAACAACGGAGTGGTCAACGTCAACAAGCCCAGCCCTCCCACACTGGCCTACAAGTTTCCGACGGCGTCGACCACCTTGCAGGCGATCACGCCGGGATTTGGACAGGGATTGCCGACCGCGACGCCCAACCCGGCGAATAACGGGACCACGCTGTTTGGACCCAACAACACGGACATGATCACCATGATCTTTGCGGACAACTCGCTGATCGATAACACCATTCCGGCCAGCCCGCACACGCTGAGTGAATTTCCGATTTACCTGGCCGCTTCGGGTGGTAACCCGGGATGCCCGGCCGGCGCCATCGCGGCCAACGGCAGCACGGTAACTTTCGATGTGACCTGCATCAACATCAACACCGGGAATACCGGGTTACACGCCGGTGACTTGATCATGTTCCAGAACGGCGGCGGCGTGACGTTGCAGTGCATTACCGCGGTCGCGGGCCAAACGGTCACGTTTGCTGCGGGCGACGCCTTCAAGTTGAATCAAACCGCTCTGCCGAACAGCACTTTGCCGGTGACTGCTTCGCCGGCCAATAGCGGAAAGTATCCGCCGACGACGGCGACGCGGATCTGGATGGTCAGCTATTACATCGACAGCAACACCAACCCGCAGCGTCCGGTACTGATGCGCCAGGTGAACTTCAATCCGGCGGTGGCGGTGGCCGAAGTCATCGAGAACTTGAATGTGACCTACGACATCGTCAACGCGCAGGTGACCGCTCCGGCGGTGAACGCGCCGCAAATCATTTTGCCCGATACACCGGCGCAGATTCGCAAGGTGAACCTGCTGCTCGCGGCACGTTCGGAAACGGCGTCGAACCAGACGCACGGTTACTTCCGCAATAACTTGCAGACCGAAGTCAGCATTCAGAGTTTGTCGTTCTTCAGCCAATACCAGTAAGGCGGCTGAAGTATTCAAGGAGAATGTCCGTGAAGAAGCATCGTGAACAAGGGATGGCGCTGATTACGGCACTGCTGGTGCTGATGCTGGTGTCCTCGATGATCGTGGGACTGGCCTGGATGGTCATGACTGACCAGAAGCTGGCCGGCAACAACTCCGACCGGCAGAAGGCCTTCTACGCGGCCGAAGCCGGGATGGAGTCGATGACGGCGGCGCTCGCTGCGGATTTCAACGCGAGCCCGGTGCTGAGCTCGACCGACATCAGCAACATCATGACCACCACCGTGCCGGCGGACATGACCGGGAATTACATTTCGTACATTTCGCACGCGGCGAATGCGCCATGCGGAACCAATGGATATTGCATTACCTTCACGCCGGATGCGAACGGCAACCCGCTGGCGACGACGCACACGATTTTGACCGGCCAGAACGCGGGACTGGTAGGCTTGCTGACCCCGTATACGTTGCAGGTAACGGCGGAGACGCCGCAAGGCTCGGAAGTGAAATTGCAACGCGTGGTGCAGACCGCCGCGATTCCCATCTTTCAATTTGGAATGTTCTCGCAGACCGACCTGGACTTCTTCGCCGGCCCGGACTTCAGTTTCGGCGGGCGCGTTCACACCAACGGAAATCTTTGGCTGGCGGAAAACGGCGGCACGCTGACCTTGTCCGATAAAGTGACGGCGGCGGGAGAAATCATCCGGTCGAACCTGGAAAACGGAACGTCGACCTCGTCGAGTTACAACACCACGGTAAATATCACCACCAACCCGGGGTCTGGACCTTTCGTAAACTTGACCACGGGCCAGGGTAGCGAGAGTGGGCCGAATGTGATCAACGCCTTGAGCGGAACTTACTGGACTCCGTTCACCGCGCTTTCGACCAGCACCTACAACGGAAACGTGGGCGTGAAGGAGACGGGTATCGCGCCGCTGAACGTGGGTATCGCGACGCCTTCGATCGGCGGACAGGCGATTGACCTGATTCGCATGCCGGTGGTGGGCGAACTGACCTCCAACCCGGCCAAGCTCTCCGAACGGTATTACAGCTTGGCCAGCCTGCGCATCATGCTGTCCGATTACGATTCGTTTGGTGGGTGTGGTTCCACCAGTGACATCATGACCATGCCGAATATTTCGGCGCTTAACCCGGTGGACCTGGCATCTCTGGCTTGGGACAGCGCGGCGCGGCCGGGCAGCCTGCCGGCAGTTGCGGCGTGGTATCAAGCGGCAGGCGGATATTCGCTGCCGATGTCGGCAGCGGGCAGCGCGGCCAACTACACGTCGTCCGATGGATATTGGATTCAGCCGCACTATCCGATCATCACCGGCTGCATCAAGATCGACTATCAAAATACCGGCAACACCTGGGTGGACGTAACCCAGGAAATTTTGAAGCTGGGACTAACCGGCCGGAACATCAACCCACAGGGCACAAGCGTACTGCCCCCATTGCGGCCGGGGCTTCCTGGCGCAGAGCAGGTCGCGTCCGGACCGACGATCAATGCGGGCGTGGTGACAGTGGCATCGTCGCACAACTGCATCGACCCAAGCCCCAATGCGGTGATTCGGCTGGCGCGGGTGCGAGACAATCCATCGTTCAGCCCGGTTTTGTGCCTGGTGACCAACCCACCAAATACGACCACATACGGTTCCGATTTTTGGCCGAATGCCCTTTATGACACGCGGGAAGGTACTGCCCGAGACAACACTTTGGCCGGAAACCAGATCGTGCTGAGCGGCGTGATGAACTACGTCGAACTCGACGTGAACAATCTGGCTCGCTGGTTTTCCGGAACGATCGGTGCGAGCGGCGGCAACGCCATCAAAGTCACCGGTTATACGGTTTACTTCTCCGACCGTCGCGGCGACCGGACCGATAACACTGCGGGCGGTCCTCCTACCTCGCTCACCGGCAGTGCTTCAGGAAAAACCGGTGCGTTCGGATTCGAGGACTTCGTCAATCCGACTTCGGCGAACGCCTGCCCGAGCAACTCGCTGGATCAGGGAGAAGACGTGGAAGGGGATTACACTGCGGGAACGGACTCCACACCCATCCTTCGAACGTACGGAGGAACCCCAGCGTTTCCGAATCCCACGGTCGGCGTGCCCATCACTGGTTTGGCGGCGATCCCCACCTCCGCAACGGTGGCGTTGAACAAAAACCCAAACTGCACCACGACTTCGAATTGGCCGGGATATGTCTACAACAACGTGCAGGACGCGCGGGAAAATCCTCCAATGGTCTTCCGCCGGGCCTTAAAGCTCGTGAACGGCAGCACGATCAGTGCGGGAATCTGCGACACGGTGCAATGCGGGCTGACCGTTGCGTCGGAAAACCCGGCGTATATCCAGGGAGATTACAACGCGCAAGCCAACGGGACGCTGAATGCAACTTACGTGGGAACTGCGGTGATTGCTGACGCGGTGACGCTGCTTTCTGACAACTTCAACGACGTGAACTCGTTTGCGTTTCCGTACACGCTGGGCTCGCGGAACGCGGTGACGACGACGTACCGCGTGGCCATCATCGGGGGCAAAGGTGTACCGTTTCCGCTGGCGGGAGTTACCGGCACAACTGCGGCGGACTACGGAACGGACGGTGGAGCGCACAATTTCCTGCGTTACATCGAAAACTGGAGCGGGCAGAACCTGTGGTACACCGGTTCGATCGTCAGCCTCTATTACAACCATCAGGCGGTGGGGCTCTACAAGTGCTGCGCTACGGTGTACAACCCGCCGGTCCGTCAATACACGTTCGATACGCAATTCTTGACGCCGATCAATCTGCCGCCGCAGACGCCCATGTTGCGCAGCTTGAATACGATCAGCATGACGCAGCTGGATCTGTCGACGCAGTAACCCAGTCGCGTAGCGAACTGCAGAAACACGAAAAGGCTCCCTTGAAACAGGGAGCCTTTTTTTTGTGCGGGGGCCGGGGACGCGGGGATCATGGCGACCCGGAAAAGATGCGGATGTTGAAGTTGGTATTCGCCGGCGGTGTGACGCAGGTGGGAGCGATGGACGCGGAGCACTGGCTGGCCAGCGCGAAGCTGAAGTCGGACGGCAGCGCGAGGCCCACGAGAGGTTCGGCGTAAAGATTGTAGGAATGGTTGACAGGCAGGCGCTCAATGTCGAACGTGCCGTCGAATCGGGAGGGCGGGTTGGAGGCTGAACAACTCCAGCCGGCCAGCGCGCCGGCGATTACTGCGCCGGTGGAGGCGTCGATGGCGACTACGTGGGCGCCGACCATTCCGGTGACGGAAGCGCCGGGAGAAGATGCGGAAAAAGTGGCGAGGGCGAAAGGATTGGCGGGAAGGATTCGGCCGTGAATCGAGCCGACGTTTACGTTGTCCGTGGGATCGGGATAGAGGAAGCGTGCGCCGGTGCGATCGTCGTCGGCGAGCGGGCCGTCGGGCACTTGTGCCGTGGGCCGAGCGCCGATGAACTGGCCGGGCGGCGGAGCAAAGGGAAACATGATGGCGCGAATGACGGCGGAATGATCGAGGCCGATCCAATGGCCGAGTTCGTGGGTCAGCAGCGATTCGAGATCGTAGGCGCCCTGGCCGTGCGGCGTGGCGAGGGCTGCAGGCGTGGCGTAGGTGGCCTGGCCATCGTTGCGAAAGAGCGTATCGGAATCGAGAATTTGTCCGGCGAAGAGCGATGGTCCGGTGGGACCGATGGTGATGCCCGTAGCGTTGGCGGTGATGGTGCGAGTGAAGGCCAGCACGCCGCTGGTGAAGCCGGTGCTGGATTGATTGAAGCAGACCGTGTTGAGGCCGTCGACGTTATTTTCGGCATCGTTCGAGCAGGAATTTGCGATAGCGACGCGCGCGAGCGGCGCGACCAGGCCCGGATTTTCGGTGGCGTTGAAAATTACGCCAGAGACACCGGACCATGCGCCGAAGGAATCGTCGATGGCCTGCTCGATTTCATTCAGTTGCGCGGGAGTGTTCGCCGGGGCAACGGTGAGGACGGTGGGCTGCAGGAGCGAAGGCAGGGACGTGCTCCAACGGCGGTTCATGGGCGAAGAAAGCGTTAGGCTGAAATGGTTGGGTTGGGGGCAGCCGCCGGCGAGCGGGATGGTGGAGTCGTAAGTGTAAGGCCGAGCGTAAGCGTCACCGGCGGTCGCGAGAATCAGAAGCGCGATGGTGAGAACGGCGGTCAGACGAGTCATTTTAGTTTTTTCCTTCAGCGCAGTTGGCCCTGGTACAGAGGCCCGCTTGCACCATAGCGTGAAGTTCTTCGATGGCGACGCCGCGGAGCCCGGCGGAACGAAAGGAGCGCGTCGCCGGATCGTAGATTTCGAAGGATGCCGTATCTTGTTCGGCGATTTGCCGGTGAGTGCGCGGCTCCTCTCGGATTCTGAATGTGCCTTGAACCCAACTGACAACCGAGGAGTCGCGGTTAGGCAGGTGCTCAAGGAAGAGGACGACGTCCTCACCGGGAGCGAAACGCGGAACTCCGGCGACTACGGAGCTGAGATTGCCTACCGTGCCGCCGAGAAGGCGAACAGTGAGGTAGGCATTGGAATTCGCCACACCGGCCGGAGCGTCGTGCTTCCAGGTTTCCTCCACCATGAAAGAGGTGAAGGTCCAGATTTCACCGTGATCCCACGCCGCGGAGTTGGCAACGCAGCGGGCGCGGACGACAATTTGTGCGACGCGGGTCATCTGGGCGACGGACATGCGGACCAGCGTGGTGGAATTCGCCGGGACCGATCCGAGTAAGAGAGCCGCGAGGCAAAGCAGCAGTGAAACGATCAACTTAATTTTTAAGTTCATTTTACCTCCAGCATTCCGGTGGCGGCGGCGCGGTCATTATTCAACGTAGTGATCAGCAGCGTGCGGACGCCGGGAAGCGTACTGCTAGAAATTTGCAGGTCGAGCTCGATGAGATTCGGGAAAAGACCGGTGATGGCTGTGGCGGTAACGGGAATGTCATTGCTCGGAATGCCGCCGGCTCCCGAGAATGAATAAAAGAATGTAGGGTCCAGGCCATTGCCGGCGATGCACAAACTAGCAGTCACCGTGCCGGAAACCGGGCGCGTGACGCTTACGGGCGAGCCGGCGATTTCGCAATTTCCCGCGGTGAGCAAGCCAATTGAATCGACGTTGAGCGGCGCGGACTCGGCTGCGGTAGTGGGCTCGGGCACGAGCAGGTCGAACGGCGTGGCGGACGGCGCCGCGGCTGTGAGCGAGATCGCAGCAGTGCTGATATCGAGCGGTACGACGACGAATGGCACGGGATTCGAAAGCGCCGAGAGCGGCGCAGGATTTCGAACCTGAATGGTCAGGGATCCAGGTGATTGCACGTCGGCGAGATTCAGCGCGGTGGCGCAACCGGTAGAGGTTGCGCAGGTGGTGCCGCGGGCGACGCCATTGATCAAAATGGTTGAGGCGGTGGGGCCGGTGCCAGGTACGAAATTCAGTCCCTGCACCGCGAGCGGAAAACTTTCGACGGCTCCAGAGAAAACACTGGAGGGCAATTCGACTTCGATGACTGGGCCGCTGGTGATCGCGACCGTGGCTGACGCCGTTTGCGTGGAATCAGCCACGCTGGTCGCGATGATTGAAATGGCATTAGGCGACGGCGCGGTGGTCGGCGCGCTGTACAAACCAGTGGCGCTGATAGAGCCGCATGCGAGCGCGGAACAGCCCTGACCTGCGACGGCCGATTGCGCGGTCCAGGTGACGCTTGAATTGGAGCCGCCGGTAACACTAGCGAAAAATTGCGCGGTGCTGCTGGATGAACTCGAGGGCGGGACGAATGCGTAGAGTGGGGAGATAGAGACCGCGACATTTCCCATTGATCCGGCGATGGTGATCGTCGCGCTGGCGCTGCGGGTTGCGTCGGCGGCGCTGGTGGCGGTAATCGTGACTGGGTTGGTCGCCGGCAGAGCAGGCGGTGCGAGGTAATCGACACTTCCGGTAAAAGGAACCACGGGCGATTGGCAGGGATTCGAATTTTGGAGGCACACTTGGCCGACGGCGGAGTTGCCGTTGGGAATTCCGTTTACGGTCCAGGAGAGCGCGGTGTTGGTGGTGTTGCTCACAGTGGGCGTGAAGGTCTGGCGCTGATTGAAGTTCAGCGTGGCGGAGAGCGGCGATAGCGCGACCGAAACGCTGCCGGAGAGCGTCACGGTAGCAACGGCGCTGGCCGATCCAGAAACGGCGTGAATCGGGAAGCTGCTGGGAGAAGGAAGATTTTGCGGCGCGGCGTAAATGGCGGCTGCGGCTCCGGTGACGACGATGGTGCCGAAGGTGGAATTGCCTCCGGCAATACCGTTCACGTCCCAGGAAATTACGGCGCCCGATGAAACGCACAGTGATGCGGTGAATGGCTGCGTTTGACCAGACAGCTACGTTGGCGGTGACCGGCGAGATCGAGTTGCTGCCGGCGCAGACGATCGTGACGGTGGCCGAGCCGGATTTGGAAGCGTCTGCGGTGCTGGTAGCGGAGACGGTGACGGTCGGTGGATTCGGAATGGTGGAAGGCGCGGTGTAGACGGCGGAATTGTTGCTGTTGGCGACGACAGTGCCGACGGCGGAATTGCCGCCGCCGATCCCGTTCACGGACCAAGTGACAGTGGTGGCCAAGCTGCCTGCGCCGGAAACCGTCGCGGTGAAAGTCTGTGCGCCTCCGGCGGGAACCGAGGCGGCGGCGGGCGCGACGCTGACTTGCAAGCCGTCCGTAACGGTGACGACCGCTGATGCGCTGCTTTGCGGGGATGAAGCGCTGGCAGCGGTGATGGTGACGTTTGCGGGACTGGGCAAACTGGCGGGCGCGGTGTATAAGCCGGCGGCGGATATGGTGCCGACGGAACGATTGCCGCCACTGACGCTGTTCACGCTCCAGTTGACCGCCGAGTTGGTTGCGCCGGTGACGCTGGCGACGAATTGCTGAGTTTGTCCGAGCGCGACCGATGCGGAGACGGGACTGATAACCACGACGACTTCTTTCACCGGCGGCGTGCCGGCGTAACCGCAGCCAAAAAGCGCGGCACCCATGAGAACAAAAAGACAAATGCTCTGGCCGCCGCAGACGAACTCGCGGTGAAAGTTTGCCGCGCAGCTCGCCGGGGTGATGGAGCTTCTCGAATTGCGAAAAAGATTCATTCACAGCGGTTAAGGCAAGCGGTGTGCCACAGCGGTTCATCGAAGTTTTGTGTGTGCTGGCGCGTGCGTGATAAGTGGGATGACGAGATCGAAAGGGTTTAACGCTGATTCGATGCCGGGACGCAGTTTGCGGAGCGCGAAGAACAAATCGAGGGTGTCCCGCGATGGAACAGAATCCGCCCGCAAATCCCGATTTGAACTTCGGGCCGACCCCGCCAGACGGGCTGGTTATTTCTGTCCTAGTACGTCGAACAAAACCGCCTCGAGTATTTCTTGGCGGAAGCGATAGCCGGCGGCGAGGAGCTTGGCGGGTTCTGCGCGCTGGCTAGCCAAGAGCAGAGCATCTGCCATTTCGCCGAGCGCGATGCGCAGCGCGATGCGCGGTGCGGCGAAGAATGCCGGGCGATGCAGGACACTGGCGAGAACGCGAGTGAAGTCGGCGTTCCGAATTGGCGAAGGAGAAACCAGGTTGAAGGGACCGGCCCAGGACGTTTCGGAGATGGCGCTCTTGAAAACGTCGACAACATCTTCCAGTGCGATCCAGGACATCCATTGCTTTCCCGAGCCCAAACGGCCGCCTAATCCATAGCGAAACGGTGCAGCCATAGTGGGCAAAGCTCCGCCGTGTGGCGAGAGAACCACGCCAAAGCGTGCGATGACTGTGCGGATACCGTTCAGCGAGGCGCGAGTGGCTTCCGCTTCCCACGAGCGGCAGAGCAGACCCAGGAAATCGTTGCCGTTGCCGCTGGATTCCGTCAAAACTTCATCGCCGCGGCTGCCGTAGAAGCCGATGGCAGAAGCGCAGACGAAGACGGAGGGTTTGTGGGTCAGGCGCGCGAGGGCATCGACCAGCACGCGGGTGGTATCGACGCGGCTGTTACGCAAGACTTGCTTGCGGGCTCTGGTCCAGCGGCTTTGGGCGATGCCGGCGCCGCTCAGGTGCACGACGGCGTCAAAGCCTTCCAGCGCGGCCATGTCGACGATGGCGGAGGTGGGATTCCATTTGACGTCCCCCGGATTTACCGCCTGCTGCGAAGGCTGTTTGGTTCGGACCAAGTGATTCACGGTCGCGCCATCCGCGCGCAAGGACTGAGTGAGAGCAGTACCGACCAAGCCGGTACCGCCTGAGATCAAGACTCGCATTCGAACGTCATCCTACCGGTCACCATTTTTTCACAGTGGATTTTACCCTATAGCGGGGGAATTACGGTCGATGGCGCGCAACACTTGAACAATAGCTGGGTTGGGTCGAAAGATTATTCAGTGCGAAGGTACGCTTGCGGCCGAGAATCCGATGCGGGGCCCGATTCAGAACTGAGTTAGAATTTTTGTGCAGCGAAATCAGCGCGGGGTGTGAATGGAGACTTTATGGTTGCGAAGTCGCAAGTCGGTTCTGGCCGTGCTGGGATGCGTGCTGGCAGTTTCATTCCCGCTGGGGGCGCAGGACGCGCATACGCTGCGCGGATTTGCGCCGAACCGCGTCGATGCGGAACGCCAACTCGAACATAAATTCCGCTCGATCCCGGACGCGGCGCACGCCGAGCGAAATTTGCGACGCATCACCAGTGAGCCACACATGGCCGGAACCGAGGCGAGCCATCGCCTCGCGGAGTGGCTGCGCGATCAATACCGGAGTTACGGATTCGACGCTGAAATTGTGACGTACAGCGCTTGGCTGGGCATGCCGCGGGAAACGGTGCTGGAACTGGTGGCTCCAGAAAAAAAGAAACTGGCCACGCCGGAGCAGGGATACGAAGTCGACAAGGATACGTTCAATCCGAATGCGGTGGGCGCGTTCAATGCTTTCTCTCCTTCCGGAGATGTGACCGGCTCAGTCGTTTATGTGAACTACGGGACGCAGGAAGACTATCGCGCGCTGGCCGCGATGGGTGTCAGCGTGGAGGGCAAAATCGCGCTGGCACGCTACGGGCGTTGCTACCGCGGCATCAAGGCGAAACTTGCCGAAGAACACCATGCCATCGGCCTGGTGATTTATTCCGATCCGGGCGACGACGGATATACGCAGGGCGATGTATTTCCCAAAGGCCCTTGGCGACCGATGAGCGGCATCCAGCGCGGCTCGGTCGAATACACCGAATTTTATCCGGGTGATCCGCTGACCGCGGGTGTGGGCGCGAACGGCGAGGCCAAGCGCGTCGCTCCGGCGCAGGCCAAAAATTTGCCGCGCATTCCCACCATGCCGATTAATGCGCAGGACGCGGCGGTGATTCTGGAAAATATGGACGGCGCGCACGTGCCGCGAAACTGGCAGGGCGGATTGCCGTTCACCTATCACGTGGGAGCGGGCCAGGCGAAGCTGCACATGAAGTTGCAGGTGGAGTATGCGCAGCGGCCGATTTATGACGTGATCGCCAAGCTGCATGGAACCGACGATGACGAGTGGGTCATGCTGGGGAATCATCACGACGCCTGGGTCTTCGGCGCGGTGGATCCGGGAAGCGGCACCGCGACGATGCTGGAAACGGCGCGGGCTCTGGGTGAGATGGCGAAGGATGGGTGGAAACCGCGGCGAACGATCGTGATGTGCGAATGGGATGCGGAAGAGCCTGGGCTGATCGGTTCCACCGAATTTGTAGAAGCAAACCTGGCGGAGCTGCAAGCCAAAGCCGTGGCCTACATTAATACGGACGTCGGCGTGGCCGGACCGAACTTCAGCAGTTCCGGAACGCCTTCACTGAAGGAATTGATTCGGGACGTAGCGCGCGACGTTCCGGATCCTTCCGGGTCACGCAGCGTTTACGAGGCGTGGCTGGAACATTCCGCCAATTCGGATAACCAGTTCACCGGGGCTTCGCGGTTGACGTCGAAGACCGAACCCACCGCAGACCCGCCGGTCGGGGACCTGGGCGCAGGCTCGGATTTCTGCGCGTTCTTTGATCACGCGGGAATCGCTTCGATGGATATGGGATTCATCGGCGACTACGGCGTCTACCATTCGACCTATGATGATTTTTTTTGGATGAAGACATTCGGCGATCCCACGTTTGCTTACCACGCGACGCTGGCGAAAATGCTGGGGACGGCAACCTTGCGACTGGATGAAGCGGACTTGCTGCCGTTCGACTATCCGACCTACGCCTGGGAAATTTCGCGAGCCACGAATGGGGTGGTTACGCGGGCGCAGGAAGCGGGTATCGCTGGCGAGAAAATGAAGACGGTTGTTGATGCGTCCACGCAACTGACCAATTCGGCGAGTCACGTTTCCGCGGTGCTACAGAGGGCGCACGGAACGATGTCTCCGGCGGTGGAAGCCAGAATCAACCGAGAACTGGCGAAGGTGGAGCAGAGTCTGCTTGAGCCGGCCGGACTGACGAACCGCCCGTGGTACAGGCACACCATCTACGCGCCGGGTAGTTACGCGGGATACGCCGCGGAGATACTGCCGGGAATTACCGAAGCTCTGGACGACATGGACCGGCCGGCGATCGATCGCGAAGCGCAGGCGCTAGCCGCGGCGTTGCAACGGGCCAGCGCGCGACTCGAGGAGATTGCGCGGCTAGCGGCTCCGACGCGGTAGAATAGAGCAGATGCGAATCCGCGTGCTTTTCTTCGGACAACTTAAAGATATAACCGGCATCGCGCAGGACGAGGCGGAGCTTTCCGATGGCGCGCGCGTTGACGACCTATTCGAGCGCTACGGGCGGAAATTTCCGAAGTTGGCGGATTTCCGCGCGTCGATCGCAACCGCGGTGAACCAGGAATATGCCGATGGACGCAAAGCGCTCGCCGCGGGCGATGAGGTAGCGTTTCTCCCGCCGGTGAGCGGAGGCTAGGCGATGCCAGCGGCGGACGACATTATTCAATTGGTGCGCGAAAAGATCGACACGCCCGCACTGGTTGAGAAGTTGAAAACACCGCAAGATGGCGCGGTGGTGGTTTTCGACGGTTTCGTCCGGGATAATTTCAAAGGCCAGCGAACCTTGTATCTCGAATACGAATCCTACGAACCGATGGCTTACGCCAAAATTCACGAAATTAGCGGCGAAATGCACCAGAAATTTTCGATTCATCGGGTGGGAATCGTCCACCGGCTTGGGCGGCTCGAAATCGGAGAGACCAGCGTTGCGATTGTGGTTGCGTCCGCTCACCGAGCGGCAGCGTTCGATGCTTGCCGCTATGCCATCGACACGTTGAAGCGCGTCGTGCCGATATGGAAGAAGGAATACTTGGTGGGCGGGGCGGTCTGGGCCGAGGGCGAAAAAGCCGGTCAGGAAGCCATTTCCCGTCGAAGCGAATCTACCTCGTAGATGAAGCCAACCTCCGCAAGAATCTGCGCGTTAGCCGTAGCCCTCGCTGGAATTTGCGTGTCGGTCGTCCGCCTGACTGGCGAATCGGTCACTCGCCAAGCAGCGGCGCAGAAACAGCGCCCGCCGATTCGCATTCAGACCGACTTGGTAAATATTCTGGCGAGCGTGATCGACGCGAATGGCGAGCCGATCGTCGGCCTGCCGCAGAGCGCCTTCCAGCTATTCGAAGAAAACGTAGAACAAAAGATCGTGCGCTTCGAGCCGCAAACGAACCGGCCGCTCGATTTGGTTTTGCTGGTCGATGCTAGCGGTTCGGCGAACATCGAATTGAAAATCGAAAAAGAAGCGGCGGCGCGTTTCGTGAAGGAAGTGGTGCGGCCGGGAGACCGGCTGGCCGTGTTCTCCTTCACCAGTGACGTGGTGCAGCTGTGCAATTTTTCTGACGACCCAAAAGTGCTGGAAAACGCGGTGCAGCGCGTGGACCCAGCCGCGGATATGGGAACTTCGTTGTACGACGCGGTGGTGTTGGGATCGCAGGCGGTAAAGCGGCAAGGGCCGGACCGCCGCCGGGCCTTGGTGATTATCACCGACGCGGGCGAGACCACCAGCGTTTCGAAATTCGACGCGACCCGCAAGGCGGCAATCGCTTCCGACGCCCTGCTGTATACCGTCGTGATGCGGCCGATGAAATCGGACGCCGGCTGGAACACGGCGGGCGAACATGCCATGGTGACCATCACCGACGGCACCGGCGGCGCGATGTACTATCCGACCGAAGTCGCAGAGTTAAACGGGATCTTCGACCAGATCAATCGCGAACTCCGTACCCAATATTTGCTGAGCTATTATCCAACGCCGACGCCGCCGGCGGGCAGCACGCGACATGTTATGGTCAAAGTGAGTTCGGGCGACACGGTACGGTATCGCAAGGAATATTTCACCGCGGCTGCGCCGAAGTAAGTTTCGAAAACTGCTAACAACATGGATCAATTTCTAAACGTGGCACTGGAAGCGGCGCGGGAGGCTGGCGCTGTGTTGCTGGCCGAACACAGCCGCCCCCAAAAAATCAGTTACAAGGGCGATGTAGACCTCGTGACGGAAACCGACAAGCGTAGTGAGGCCTTGATTGTCGGCCGACTGCGTCGGGAATTTCCCGACCATCGAATCGTGGCGGAAGAGGGGTCGGGCGGCGCGGCCGGCGCTTCGCAGTATGAATGGCACGTAGACCCGCTGGACGGCACCACGAATTTCGCGCACGGCTACCCGTGTTTCGCGATTTCGATTGGCTTGCTACACAACGGCGAGCCTTTGGTGGGCATCGTTTTCAATCCGGTGAGTAACGAACTGTTCTCGGCGACGCGTGGCGGCGGCGCATTCTTGAACGGCAAACCGATTCAGGTGTCGAAGATCGAAAAACTCTCGACCAGTTTGGTGGCCACCGGATTTCCGGTACACAAGCGCGGAGACACCGGCAACATTCATTATTACTGGGAGTTTACTTTGCGGTCGCATGGAGTGCGCCGGGATGGATCGGCGGCGCTCGACCTCTGTTCGGTGGCCTGCGGGCGCTTCGAAGGTTTTTGGGAATTTGGACTGAAATCCTGGGATACGGCGGCGGGAATTTTGCTGGTCCAGGAAGCCGGCGGAAAGGTGACGAGCCTGGCGGGTGGCCCGTATCGCGCCGGCGGCCCCGATGTTTTGGTTACCAACGGGCTCGTTCACGCCGAGATGCAGGCGACGGTCGCGGAAATCGAGCGACAGAACGCTAAGCCGTAAACCCTCCCCGCCGGGCCTGCGTTGACTCCGATGTAGCGCGGTGCTAGCTTGGCCTCCACCTCCTGAATGCGCGCAGTTGACCTCATCCGCAAGAAACGTGACGGCGGGGAATTGTCCCGCGAAGAAATCGAATTTCTGATTTCCGGCGCGACCCACGAACACATTCCTGATTATCAAATGGCGGCGTTCCTGATGGCCGTGGTGTGGCGCGGGATGAGTCGCGCGGAGCTGGCGGCGCTGACCGAAGCGATGTTGCTTTCAGGTTCGGTGCTGGATTGGTCGGATTTGCCGGCGCCGAAAGTGGATAAACACTCGACCGGTGGGGTGGGCGATAAGACTTCGCTGATTTTGGCGCCGATTGTGGCGGCGGCCGGGCTATATGTCCCGATGATCAGCGGGCGCGGGCTGGGACACACGGGCGGAACGCTCGACAAGCTTGAAGCGATTCCCGGATTTAATGTTCATCTGAAAATCGATGAGTTTCGACGCGTGCTGCAGCAGACGCGATGCGGTTTGATTGGCCAAACCCCAGAAATCGCGCCGGCGGACAAGAAGCTATACGCGTTGCGCGATGTGACTGCGACGGTCGAGAGCCCCTACTTGATTACGGCGTCGATCATGAGCAAGAAAATGGCGGAAGGTATCGACGCCTTGGTGCTGGACGTGAAGGCCGGCGACGGCGCGTTCATGAAAAAACAAGCCGACGCCGAGTATCTGGCGCAGTTGA
The DNA here is from genome assembly GCA_963847695.1 of uncultured Acidobacteriota bacterium. GTDB lineage: Bacteria > Acidobacteriota > Terriglobia > Acidiferrales > UBA7541 > Palsa-295. The sequence goes on from CAWKAX010000026.1 coordinate 237,149, forward strand.
TGGTGGAAACCGGCACGCGAATGGGCAAGAAGATGGTGGCGTTGATCACGGATATGGAGCAGCCGCTGGGGCGGAAAATCGGTAACGCCCTGGAAGTAGAAGAATGTATTGAAGTGCTGCACGGCGGCGGGCCAGCGGATTTGCGCGAGCTGTCGCTGGAGCTTTCGGCGTGGATGTTCGTTCTGGGCGGACGGACGAAAACGGTGAAAGAAGGGCGCGAGCTGGCGGCGGAAATGATTGCATCGGGACAGGCGCGTGATACATTCCGGCAAGTGATCGCGCTGCAAGGTGGGGACGCGCGAGTGGTTGATGATGCGGGCTTGTTGCCGAAAGCAAAGCACACGGCACACTTTCCAGCGAAGCGCTCCGGTTACGTGACCGGAATTCGTTGCGAGAAGGTGGGAATCGCCAGCATGACGCTCGGCGGCGGGCGCGAGAAGAAAGAAGATTCGGTCGATCCGGCGGTGGGACTGGTGCTGGAGAAAAAAATCGGCGACAAAGTCGAGGCCGGTGAGAACCTTTGCACCATTCACTACAACCAGGACGTGAAGCTGGTGCCGGCAGTGCGACTCCTTTCGGAAAGTTTTGAAATTGGCGACAGCGCGCCGGCCCGCACTACCTTTGGTACGGAAGATCATCGGGGCGGGTGAGTATTCCTAGAGCAGTGATGGCCAAATCGTCCGGATTTCGAGGAGAGTGCTGCGGATGCATCGTCTAGTTGGGGTGTTGGGACTGGCGACCATGATGGGAGTGGCGTGGCTGCTTTCGACCAACCGCCGCGCAATTCGGCTGAAAACGATCGGCTGGGGGCTAGGGCTGCAAATTGTTTTTGCGTTCCTGGTACTGCGTTGGACGTTCGGGCAGGACATTCTGGCCCGCGCCGGAAGCGGCGTGAACTGGTTTCTCGATTTTTCCTACGCCGGGTCGGACTTTCTTTTCGGCAAGCTGGGCGAGCAACATTCCTCGATGGGTTTCTTCTTCGCGTTTCAGGTGCTGCCTACCATTATTTTTATCGCCGCGGTTTTCGCGCTGCTGTATTACCTGCGCGTCATGCAGCTGATCATCTGGGTGGCAGCGAAGATCATGACGTACCTGATGGGCGTGAGCGGAGCCGAATCGCTCAACGTGGCGGCCAGCATTTTCATGGGGCAGACCGAAGCTCCGCTGACCATTCGTCCGTATCTGCCGGAAGTCACCAAGTCGGAATTGATGACCATCATGACCAGCGGCATGGCGCACGTTTCGGGCGGAATGATGGGCGCCTACATTCTGTATGGAATCGAGGCCAAGCATTTACTTGCAGCGGTGATCATGACGGCTCCCGGAACGATCATGCTTTCAAAAATGTTCGTGCCGGAGACGGAGACGCCAGTCACTTCCGGACTGGTGAAGCTGCCGACACTGGAGCGGGATGCAAATGCGTTGGCTGCGATTTCACGCGGGACTGTAGACGGCTTGAATCTGGCGCTCAACGTGGGCGCGATGCTGATCACTTTTATTGCGCTGATCTATCTGGTCGACGGACTATTCGGAGCCACGCACGATTTTCTGTTTGCGCACGGGATTCCATGGTTTCCTTCGAGCATTGAACAAATTTTTGGTTACTTGTTCTCGCCGGTGGCCTGGGTTATTGGAATTCCGTGGAAGGACTGTCACACCATGGGGAATTTACTGGGCTTGCGCATGGTGACCAACGAACTGATCGCGTTTCAGCGGCTGGCGCCGTTAAAGGCATCGCTCGATCCGCGTTCGTTTACGATTGCGACCTTCGCTTTGTGCGGTTTCGCAAATCTGAGTTCGATTGGCATTCAGATTGGAGGAATCGGTGCGCTGGCCCCGAACAAGAAGGCCGATCTGGCGCGACTGGGCATTCGGGCGATGATGGCCGGAACCATGGCCAATTTAATGTCCGCTTCGATCGTGGGGATCATGCTGCGATGAGCGCGCGCGGCAAAAAGGTCGGCTCACGCATCAGCGACTATGAGGCGGCGAACAAAGCCGCGAAATTTATATTTTCAAAGACGAAGCTGCGGCCGAAAATCGCACTGGTGCTGGGCTCTGGGCTGGGCGCGTTTGCCGATGAATTGTCGGACGCGACGCAAATTCCTTACGCGAAGATCCCCGGCTTTCAGCAATCGACGGCGGTCGGTCACGCTGGGCGGCTGGTGATCGGAAAAACAGAAGGCGTGCCGGTAGTGGCGATGCAGGGGCGCTTCCACGGATACGAGGGTTATTCTGCGAAGGAAGTTACGTTCCCGATGCGCGTGTTCGGGCGCCTGGGAATCAAAGCGGCGATCCTGACCAACGCCGCGGGCGGCATCAACACCGGGTATAACCAAGGCGCGCTGGTGGTGATTCGCGACCATATCAACCTGCAGAATACCAATCCGCTGGTGGGACCGAATGACGAGCGATTCGGACCACGATTTCCGGATTTGTCGAAAGCTTACTCGCCGGCCTTTCGCGCGATTGCTGCAGAAGAGTTGCGGCGAGTGAAGATGAACGTGCAGGAAGGAGTTTACGCGGCGCTATCTGGGCCGAATTACGAAACGCCGGCGGAGATTCGATATCTGCGCACGATTGGAGCGGATCTGGTGGGCATGTCCACCGTGCCGGAAGTGATTGTGGCCCGGCACATGGGAATTGAGGTTTTGGGAATTTCTTGCGTCACCAACATGGCTGCGGGGATTGTGGATCAGGAGATCAATCACCAGGAAGTGCTGGAAACGGGAGAGCGAGTGCGCGGGCATTTTGTGGCGCTGTTGCGCGCCGTGATTCCGCGAATCGCGGCGGGGCTGAACTAGAGAGGACGGCAGGCAAAGATGGCTGAATTTGACGTTTTGATTTCGGCGGCACGCCAGGCGCGCGAAAACGCGCACGCGCCTTTCTCGGATTTTCGAGTAGGCGCCGCGCTGCGCGCCGGCTCGGGGCGCATCTACACCGGCTGTAATATCGAAAACGCGACGCTGGGGCTGACCTGCTGCGCCGAGCGTGTGGCGATTTTCAAGGCGATGTCCGAAGGCGAGCGGGACTTCAATGCGATCGCGGTGGTGACGGACGTGGAGCGGCTGACGCCGCCTTGCGGAGCTTGCCGGCAGATCATCTGGGAATTTTGCGGCGACATTCCGGTGTTCTTAGCCAATCTGCATGGCAAAGTAGAAAAAGAAACTTCAGCAGGATTATTGCCGCGGCAGTTTGACGGTTCATTTCTGTAGTCGGGAGCCAATTCTAAATGTCACGATTTTCTTCCGTAATGCCAGCTGTTTCTCTGCGGATTGGTTTGCCTTGATCTTGGCGTCTCCTACCCTGGCCAAAGATAACGTCGATCTGGTAGTAACGAACGGCACGGTGATCACCATGGATGCGCAGCGGCGGGTGATCGAAAACGGGGCAGTAGCGGTGCGCGGCGATTCGATCGTGGCGGTTGGGCCGAGCGCTGAAATCAGCGCGCAATATGACGCGGCGAAGACGATCGATGCTCACGGCGCCATCGTGATGCCGGGACTGATCAACGGCCACGCACACGCGGCGATGAGCCTGTTCCGCGGCGTGGCCGACGATCTATCGCTCGACGACTGGCTGAAGAAATATATTTTTCCGGCTGAAGCGCGCAACGTGACCGAAGAATTCGTGGTCTGGGGCACGCGCCTGGGAATGTTGGAAATGATCCGCGGCGGTATTACCACCTACGCCGATATGTATTATTTCGAAGACGCCGTGGCTCGCGTAACCAAAGAAGCGGGCATGCGCGGAGTGCTGGGCGAGACCATCATCGATTTTCCCGCGCCAGACAATAAAACGGTGGCGCAGGCCCTGGAATACACACAAAAATTTCTGGATCATTGGAAAGGCGATCCGCTAATCGTCGCGGCACCGGCACCACATTCGATGTACACCTGTTCGGCGAAAACGCTCCAGGATGCGGCGGCGCTGGCGCGAAAAAACCATGCGCCGATTCTGATTCACGTGGCGGAGGCGCCTTTCGAATTGCAGGAAAGCCGCGAAAAATATGGAATCACGCCGGTCGGTTATCTGGCGCGCGAAGGAATACTGGGGCCGGACGTCATTGCGGCACACTGCGTGTGGGTGGACCAGGCGGACATCGCGCTACTAGTGAAGTTCGGCGTCGGCTGCACCAACAATCCATCCAGCAACATGAAGACCGCTGCCGGCGTCTCGCCGGTGGTGGATATGCTGGCGGCCGGGCAGGCGATTGGCCTCGCCACCGATGGCGCGGCCAGCAACAACAACCAGGACCTCTTCGAGGAAATGGATCTGGCGGCCAAGCTGCAGAAAATTACCCGGATGGATTCGCGGGCGTTGCCAGCCGAGCAAGTGGTGGAAATGGCCACGATCGGCGGAGCGAGGGCGATTCATCAGGAAAAGCTGATTGGCTCACTCGAAGCGGGGAAGAAGGCTGATCTGATTCTGGTGGATACCACCGCTCCCCATGCGACGCCGATGTACAACGTGTACTCAGAGCTTGTGTTCGCACTTAAAGCCTCGGACGTAAAAACGGTGATCATCGGCGGAAAAATCGTGATGGACGACCGGCGCATGACCACGCTGGACGAGCCAGCAATACTGGCCAAGGCCAATGAATACAAAGCGCAAATTCAGAAATCGTTGGCGGCGCCTGCAGCCCAATAGGAAGTTCGGAAGCTATTCCCCAGATTTAGCCATGTTCCGCTGGCGCTGAAGCTTTTGCGCGGACGAGCGCAGAGTTTCCGGGACGTTTTTGTTTCCGGAAAGCTGTTTCAGATCGCCGGGAATCAAGCGTGGCAGCAGGTGCAAGGTAACGTCGATTGGGGCTTTTGGATTCTTGGCCAGATTTTTCACTACTATGTAGCTTTTCATGAACGCGCGGTTCTTCGCGATATTCCGCAGCACTTCCTGCGACACATTTGCCATTCCGGCAAAATTTTCTACTTCAAGATCGGTGAGGCGCGGAGATTGCAACACGGCGCGTTGCACAATCTTATTGGGATCGCGAATCAGCAGCATGCGTTCTTCGCGGCCGCCTTTCACTGCGAGCTGAATCCGCTGAACGACGTTCATGCCGGCCAGGCGCTGCAGCAGAGTCTTGCGGCGTTTTACATCGGGAACCGCTTCGGCCGCTGTTTCCTCAAGCTCTTCTTCCTTGATCAGCGTGTTGGTCTGAATTTCGGAGAGCAGATCGCGCTGCTCGGCTGTTGCGGTGGGAAGCTCGGAAACCGCTGGGCCCAGGTCTGGATCGGAACTGAGTCGATCGAGGTTGTCGAGCAAAGCTTGGATGCCGTCGCTGGTGAGTGTCGGGCTGGCCTGGGTAACCAATTCAGGCGGGCACGCGATATTTTTTGCCAAGGCATCGGCGATTCCCGGTTGCTCCCTTAGTTGTTCAGCGCAGTAGGTAAAACAGCGCGGGTCTGCGTCCGAGCGGGAGATTGCTGCGATGAACGCACTCAGAGGCAGGGTCACTATGGCATGGTGCGCCGCTTCAGAGATCGAGAAGTCGGAGTCGGTAGTGAGGATGGCCAGGATTTCGGCGAGATCCGTTGGAGCCAGGGGCAATCCGCCGGAAACGATGTCAATTTTTTGTTCCGTCGTCGCTTGGCCGGCGCGAACGGCGGCACGAAGTTCGGCGCTAATGGGCGGACACCGGCGGAGACTTGAGGTCTTTCTGCGTCAGAGTGATCGAACCGGCTTGGCCCGGTTGACCGGGCAGCAAAACCATCTGGCCATTCAGGTCGAGCAAAATTGCGGACGCGTCACTGGAGGAGACATCGATCGTATCGATCGCGGTGAATTCTTTCACTTCTCCAAGGTTAAGATGACCACTGAAAGTGGGTTTGCCGTCGGCGACGATGGATACATCGGCCTCGTGCGCGGCTTGTAGTTTCAGCGTCAGTGAAACCGGCGCAGTCGCTGCCGCGGCTGTACCGGCAGTTGCGGGACTCGCGGCGGTGACTGGTTCAGCGACTGATTCAGCTTTGGGCGAACCTTGAGTCAACACAGCAGCTGTCGCAGAACGTTTGTGAAGATAAGCTGTGGCGCGCGGCACCAAATACTGAACGGCGAACCACCCGGCGGCGATCACCACAGCCGCGAAAATCACCAGCACCAGAATCTGGCGCCAGGGAGTTTCCACTTCATCAGGAGGATCCGCGACAACTCCTGGCTCCGGCCGTCCGCGAGTATGCAGAGCGTACTCGGCGACCATGCTGTCTTCATCGAGGCCGAGATAGTGCGCGATGGAGCGGATGAAACCCCGGTTGAAAACGCCGCCGGGCAGCTTCTCCCATTGCTCGCTTTCCAGCGCAGCCAAGAATCGCGGCGCGATGCGCGTCGCCAGCGAGATTTCTTCAAGAGAAACCCCGCGCATTTCGCGTTCGCGTTTTAGATGTTCGCCGAAAGGTGTCGAAGACATGCGTGCCGAAGCTAAAGCCCCACGAAAAATATAGGCGTCGGGCGAGGGTGTGTCAATGCGGCGAAACAAACTGGGCAAAACTGGAGAATAAGGACAGTTGGCGATTCGTCATCGAAGCGCGAAGGGACGTTGCAGTGCGGTAAACGCGCTCTATAATAGTAGTGTTGAGCACTGACATCCCAGACCGTAAGAGCTTAATCCCGCCGGGCGCAACGCGCCGCAATCCGGACGGACGTCCGTTCGATGGCGTAGAACGTCGCCGAAACCCCAACAATACCAACAACAGCATCCCGTTTCCGATCGAGCCGCCAATGCCGGAATCGCCGAACGAAGTCTCGGTGTTTCATGAGCTTGGCAAGGCCCTGACGTCGTCGCTGCAGCTGGACCAAGTGCTGCGCACGATCATGGACAAGATTAATGAGGTTCTGCGGCCGGATACCTGGTCGCTGCTGTTGATGGACGTGGATCGCAACGAATTGTATTTCCAGATCGCGACCGGCAAGGGCGCGGAGTCGTTGAAGGACGTTCGAATCAAGGTAGGGCAGGGATTGGCAGGTTGGGTAGCGCAGACCGGCAAAACTGTAGTGGTGCCGGACACTTCCAAGGATTCGCGATTCTTCGGCCAGGTCGATGCCAAGACCAAGATGGAAACGCAATCGATCGTCGCTGTGCCGGTGCGTTTCCGCGAACAGTGCCTGGGCGTAATCGAGCTGATCAATATTATTGGCCCGGAAGGATTCAGCGACCGGGATATGGCGCTGCTGGAAGCGCTGGCGGACTACGCGGCGATTGCGATTGAAAACGCGCGGCACGTGCAGCGCATTCACGAACTGACCATCACCGACGACTGCACCAGCCTGTACAATGCGCGCCATTTGAATTTCATGCTGGATACCGAGATCTACCGCTCGCACCGGTATGCCTTCGAGTTTTCGCTAATTTTTATCGACTTGGATCATTTCAAGAACATTAACGACACCCATGGGCATTTGATGGGTTCGAAGCTACTGGCGGAAATCGGGCAAGCGATCAAAGACAAGTGCCGGTTGATCGATTTGGCGTTCCGCTATGGCGGCGATGAATTCGTCGTTCTGCTTCCGCAAACTTCCAAGGAAAATGCGATGGGAGTTGCGCGCCGCTTGCATAAATTAATTCGCGAAGCAGTGTGGCTGCAGGAGTCCGGAATTAACGCGCACGTGACCGCCAGCGTGGGCGTGGCCGCATATCCCAGCGATTCGCGCACCAAAGCAGAATTGCTGCACCTGGCCGATGAAGCGATGTACATGGTCAAGAACACCACGCGCGACAGCGTAGCTGCTTGCGGCACCAACGCCGTTCCCGCCAAGAAAGTCGAAGCGTAATTCAGTATTCCACCCTGGTTGTTCCCCGCAACCCGCTCACCTATACTCAGTTTCTAAGTATTTTTAAGCCGCCCGTTTGGGCGACTGTTTCAGTTCGGCAATTCCGGGAGTAGTCCTCTGCGAAACCAGGAAGCGGCGCGATATGCACGATGGGCGGCGTATGCCGCGTTCGCCGTGGCGCTGGTGGCCGGAGGAACCTACCTCCAGCGCATTATTCGGCAAGCCCGCGCCAAGGCCCGGCAGCCGGCGGCCGTGGCGGTTACCGTCGAGCAGCAATCCAACGAATTTTCGTCGTCGAAGGTGGAGAACGACCGGACGATTTTCACCATTCGAGCCGCGCGAGCGACGCAATACAAAGAGGAAAATCGCGCGGTGCTGGAAGACGTCTGGATCACGATTTACGGCCGCGAAGGAACCCGCAACGACAACATTCATACGCGCGAGTGTAACTACGAGCCGAAATCCGGCAACGTGAATTGTCAGGGAGACGTGCAGATCGACCTCTCCAGCGTGGCCGCGACGGCGCCCGGCAGCGTCGCGGCGGGCAAAGCTCCGAGCGACGGAAAAAATGTCGACCATCCGATCCAGGTAACCACAAAAAATCTCTCGTTCAACCGCGAAAGCGGGCAGGCTTCGACGCCCGAACCAGTGCAGTTTAAATTTCCGGAGGGGCAGGGCCGCGCGGTCGGAGTGGACTACGATTCGCAGAACGCCACGATCCGGCTCGATCACGACGTAGAAATTAATTTGGCGCCGACGGAAAAAACCAACGGATTGCCGGTGACCGCGCGCGGCGCCAGCATGGAGATTCGGCGCAACGAACGCATCGTTAACTTAATTGGCACGGCCGCGGCTCCGGCCGTGGTGCAACAGGGGTCGCGCCAGCTGACGGCTGGAAAAATTTCGATCGAGCTGGACGCGAATTTTCACGCTCAACACGTGCTGGCGGAGAATCAGCCCGCGGTGCGCGGAACGGATGCGCACGGCGAATTCGCCGCGTCGGCCGCGCGGTTCGAAGGTTTCCTGAATGCGTCGGGTTCGATCGACCGCATCGTCGGAGAGGGCGGAGTCAAGGGCACAAATCGCACCAAGTCCGGCACCGACACCTTCGCCATGCAGCACGTGGAATTTATGCTACAAGGAAAACAAAATGTGCTGCGCACCATGGCGGCCACCGGCGACGTAGCTTTTGATTCTGCGGCGGGCGCCGATTCGCGCAGCCTGCAAACGCAGTCTCTGCTGGTGAAGTTTGGCGACGGAAAGCAACCCGGCAAAACTCGCGTAGCGACGGCGGAAACCTTGGCGCCCGGAACGATTGTCACCAAGACCGCGACCGATTCGACCGAGTTGAGCGCCAAGAAATTTGTAACCGAGTTCAACGATGCGGGGCAGCTGACAAAATTGCTGGGCTACTCCGGCGTGCAGATTCGTCGCCAGATTGGCTCGCAGGCCCCGCAAATCAGTTCGGCCAAGGAGCTGGTTGCTACTTTTGCCCCGGACGGCGAATGGGACACGCTGGACGAGAAGGGCAATGTGAGATTCCAGCAGGCCGATCGCCAAGCTAGCGCGGCTCGCGCGCAGGTGGTACGGTCAACCGACACCATCACCATGGATGGATCGCCGATGCTGGCGGACGCGCAGAGCCGCACGACGGCATCCAGCGTCACGATCAATCAAAAATCCGGCGACATTCGCGCAACGGGAAATGTGCTCTCCACCTACAACCCCACCGCGCAGGGTAGTGGTGCGATGACGTTAGGCCCCGGTGCCGGCCACGTCTCGGCGCAGACCATGACCGGCTCGACGACTTCAGGGCACGTGATTTACACCGGACACGCGCGCCTCTGGCAGGGCGACTCCGTCTTACAGGCCGAACAGATCGAAGTTTGGCGCGACGACAAAAAGCTGGTGGCAACCGGAAACGTCGTAGCTGTGTTTCCGCAGGCGGCCGGTACGGATTTGAAGGTGCCCGGACCGTCCTTGCCGGGGGCCAAACCCGCGCAGCCTACAGCGAATTCGAATGCGCCGCACGGGCCGACGCTTTGGGAAATCCATGCGCCGATGCTGACCTACTGGAGCGATACGGGAAAGGCGCATCTGGAGGGCGGCGTCACGGCGCATTCGCAGGAAGGCGCGATGGATTCGAAGACGCTCGACGTGTTCCTGACGCAGGCCCCGCCAACCAATACGCCGGCATCAACCGCACCCACCAAAACAGCCGCTACCGGAGGCCGCCAATTGGATCGGGCGCTCGCGCTGGGCGGCGTCAAGGTTCGCCAAGGCGACCGGACCGGTGTCGCCGATCAAGCGGAATACACCGCAGCAGACGGGCGATTCGTACTTTCCGGCGGAAATCCCACAATTACCGATGCTTCCAGTGACACGACGACTGGCCATTCGTTGACCTTCTTTGTAGCGAATGATACGATTTTGATCGATTCGCAAGAAGGTTCGCGCACGCTCACCAGGCATCGAGTTGAGAAATGAACCGTAATGCTGAAACTCCAAGCTGCCGATCTCAGCAAGTCGTATAGGGGCCGCAAGGTCGTCGACAACATCAGTCTGGAGATTCAGCAGGGTGAAGTGGTTGGGTTGCTGGGGCCGAACGGCGCAGGCAAGACCACGACGTTTTACATTTTGGTAGGTCTCGCGCGTCCCGATTACGGGCGTGTTTTGCTGGATGGCGAGGACATTACCGACCTACCCATGTACCTCCGGGCTCGCAGCGGCATCAGCTACCTCCCTCAAGAGCCGTCTGTCTTTCGCAAATTGACCGTAGAAGAGAACTTAATGGCGGTTCTCGAGACGCTGCCGCTGGCCTCTGAACAGCGCCGCGACCGAGTAGAAGAGCTTCTGGCCCAGATGGGGCTGGAGGGGGTTCGTTACAGCCAGGCTTACGTGCTCTCTGGGGGAGAGCGGCGGCGCCTGGAGATAGCCAGATCCCTGGTGCTGGCACCCTCGTTCGTACTGCTGGACGAGCCTTTTGCGGGCATCGATCCACTCACTGTAGTGGATATTCAGAAGATTATTGCGGATTTGAGCGCATCGGGCATCGGCGTACTAGTGACGGATCACAATGTTCGTGACACGCTAGCAGTGACGAACCGGGCCTATATCATCAATGATGGGAAGATCTTCCGAGCCGGGACACCGCGAGAGCTTTCGGACGATCCAGAAGTTCGCCGGGTGTATTTGGGGGAAGGTTTCCGGCTGAACTGATTTTCGGTTTGAAATTTTGAACAGGTTGCCATGAATTGGCTCGCACCAAAACTTAGCCTCCGCGTAGCGCAGAAGCAGATTCTGACGCCGGGGCTTGTGCAGATGGTCAGCGTGCTGGCGCTGAACCGCCTGGAGCTGCGCGAGATGATCAACCAGGAAATCATGGCCAATCCGGTCCTGGATGAAATCACCGAAGAAACCGCTGCCGCAACCGACAGCTACCAGGACGAAGCGTTCCTCAAAAAAGAGACCGAGAAAGTTCCGGAAGTAGAAGCCGCTAACCCCTTCGACGAATTCGATTTCAGTTCGTTTTTTGGGCAGTACCTGGATGCCGGCGCGGAACGATCGGCCGGAACCGAGCGCGAAGACATCGAGCGCCCGTCCTTCGACAAGTTTTTATCTTCCGCCGCGAATCTGGCCGATCATTTGACCTGGCAGCTCAGCATGAGCATCTGCACCGAGACGGTGCGCAAGATTGCGGATGGAATCATCGGCAATCTGGATGAGAACGGGTATCTGACCGCGACGCTCGAAGAGCTGGCCGCTTCCGGCAATTACACCATGGACGATGTGGAAGAAGCGCTGGCCATGGTCCAGGAATTCGATCCGCCCGGGACCGCAGCGCGCGACCTTAACGAATGTCTGCTGATGCAGCTGAAACTGATCGATCCGCAAAATACTTTGGCACAGCAGATCATCACCGAGCATTTGAAACTTTTACAGAACAATCAGTTGAAGGAAGTGGCGCGCGCTTTGAACCGGCCCATCGAATTGGTCAAGCGCGCGGTAGACGTGATCAAGCATCTCGATCCCAAACCCGGCTTGCGCTATAACCACACCGAACCGCGGCTGGTCGAGCCGGATGTGCAGTTTCGCAAAGTCGATGGCGAGTGGCAGGCGCTGATGAATGAAGACGACCTTCCGCAGTTGCGTCTGAATCCCATGTACCGTCGGCTGTTGGCTCGCGACGCGGCCGATCGCGACGTGCGCAACTACGTGAAGGAACGCTTCACCGCCGCGATCCAGCTGATGAAAAATATCGAACAGCGCAAACACACTATCCAGCGCGTGTGCCATTCGATTTTGCGCCGCCAGGAAGATTTTCTCGATTATGGCGCTGATCACCTGAAGCCGATGATGATCAAGGAAGTCGCCGAAGAAGTGGGCGTGCATCCTTCGACCGTAAGTCGCGCGGTTGCGAATAAATACGTGCATACGCCGCAGGGCGTCCTGGAATTGCGCTATTTTTTCAGCGAATCGGTGAACGGTCCTCAGGGCAGTGAAATGTCTTTGCTTTCATTGAAGCGCCGTGTGAAGAAGATGATTGAAGACGAAGACACCGCGCATCCCTTGACCGACGAGCAGATTACCAAGCGCCTGAGCGAAGAGGGAATTCAGGTGACTCGCCGCACCGTGGCAAAATACCGCGAAGATTTACGCATCCCGAGCACTCACCGACGAAGAGTGAAGGCTTAACCGCCCTCCCGTGAAGCGCCGCCGACCGAAAGCAAGAACCTCCGACCACAGCGCACGGCAACTGGTAATTCTTACGGGCCTTTCCGGCTCGGGCAAAGGCTCGGTCCTCAACACCTTCGAAGACCTAGGTTTCTACTGCGTCGATAACCTTCCAGTCGCGCTGATTCCGACTTTTAGCGAACTCTACGTAGAGGGCGTCGAGATCGAGCGCGCTGCGTTGTTGGTGGACGCGCGCGAAGGCGAGCAGATCGCCAGGCTGCCGGCCATTTATCGTAAGCTTGCCGCCGAACAGCCGGCCACACTGGTCTTTGTGGAAGCCAGCGACGAAGTGCTGAAGCGCCGCTTCAGCGAAACTCGGCGGCCGCACCCGCTCAGCAACGGGGGCAGCATTTCCGAAGGCATCGCGGCCGAGCGGCATCGCATGGCGCCCATCCGACGGATGGCCGATGTAGTCATCGATACCTCGAAATTCAACGTTCACGAATTGCGGCAATTCATCATTGATAAGTTCCAGCGTCCGGGCAGCCGCCCGCTGCTGGTGTCGGTGGTCAGTTTCGGATTCCGTTACGGAATTCCTTCTGATGCGGATCTGGTTTTCGATGTGCGCTTTTTGCCGAACCCGCATTTCGTGCCGAAGCTGCGTCCCTTCAGCGGCAAAGACCCGAAAGTCGCGCGTTACATTCGCTCGTTCCCGCAAACCGGCGAATTCCTACGGCGCATCGAAAGCCTGCTTTCCTATTTGATCCCGCTCTACATTCGCGAAGGGAAAAGCTATTTGACCGTGGCGTTGGGATGCACGGGTGGACGGCATCGTTCGGTGGCGTTGGCTGAAGTCATTCGCCGGTACCTACAGAAGAAAAAGTATTCGGCGAAGGTTGTTCATCGAGACATCGAGAAAAGCATTTCCTGATTCGTGCAGGCAGAAAGACTCCGAGGAAGATTCGCATTGGCATCGATAACTTCTAATTCGACCGCGCGTCCGGCGCTCAGCATGACCGAAGGCGAAGAGATTCGCCGCCTGCTCAGTTACCTGATCCCGTATACCGGCCTGCTGGCCGCGGGCGTGGTCCTGATGGCCATCATGGGTGCGGCGGACGGCCTGATCGCCTTCGCCATCAAGCCCGCCCTGGATGTAGTGCTGAACCCGCAGTCGACTATGCAGAAACTGGTGTTATTCCAGGTTCCATGGTCGCAGAAAATCGTTTACCTGAATTCATTCGTTCCGGCCCGGGTGCATCACGTTTGGTCGGTTTTTGCGCTGGCTCTGTTTTTTATCTTCCTGGTTAAGGCTGTCGCCGAGTATTTCGGTAGCACGGTGATTCAATATGTCGGACTCGCCGGCATCACCAACCTGCGCAATAAGGCGTACTCGAAAATCGTCCAGCAGCCCGTGGGGTTTTTTCACGATAACCCTGTTGGGCGCGTGATGTCCGCGGTCATCACCGATATCGAGCAATTGCGCTCGGCGTTCTCGGAATATCTCGCAGACTTTTTCCGGCAAATCTTCAGCCTGGTTGCATTCGTCGCCGTGTTGTTGGTGATTGATTGGCGCATGGCGGTTGGTTCGGCGGTGCTGGTGCCGCTGGTGGTGTGGCCGGTAGGAAAGCTGGCCCGGCGAATTCGCGGATCCACGGAAAAAAGCCGTTCGCGGCTGGCTGATCTGAGCCAAATCCTGCAGGAAACGATCAGCGGGAATCGGGTGGTCAAAGCTTTCGGTATGGAAGGTTTTGAGATTCGGCGTTTCCGCGACGCTTCGCGTAACTTGCTGCGCGAGAACATGCGCTGGATTCGCGCGTTGGCGGCGACCGCACCGATCATGGACATGCTGGGCGCCGTGGTTATCGCCATGATTCTTCTCTTTGCGCGCGGCGAAATCAAAACCGGCCGTATGACCATCGGGTCGTTCGGCGCTTTCACTTTCGCGCTGTTCAAGGCCTACGAGCCCATCAAGCGCATCGGCAGCATCTATCAGCTTTTCGTGCAGGCGCTAGGGATCTCGTCGCAGGTTTTCACCTTGTTGGACCTGCCGGAAGAAAAGCTGGATGCCGAGGGCGCCAAGGTTTTGCCGCGCTTTTCGCAGTCGGTGGAGTTTGACGATGTCTCGTTCACTTATGCCGATTCCGATACGCCGACACTGACGAACGTGAATCTGAATGTTGCGGCGGGCTCGGTGGTCGCGATTGTGGGTTCGAGTGGGGCGGGGAAGACCACGCTGTTAAATATCTTGCCGCGCTTCTATTCAGCTTCGACGGGTGCGGTACGCATCGATGGCATCGATTTGCAGAACGTCACGCTGCGGTCATTGCGCGAACAGATGGCGATCGTCACGCAGGAAACCATTCTGTTCAACGATACGATCTGGAACAACCTGTGTTACGGCCAACCGAATATTTCCGAATCAAAGGTGATCGCAGCGGCCAAAGCGGCCCTGGCGCACGATTTCATCATGCAGATGCCTAAAGGCTACCAGACCGAGATTGGCGACCGCGGCCAGCGGCTTTCCGGCGGCCAGCGGCAGCGGCTGGCAATCGCCCGCGCGCTTCTAAAAGACGCGCCAATCTTAATTCTCGATGAGGCGACCTCCGAGCTCGACTCTGAATCTGAAATGCTAGTGCAGGGCGCCTTGAATAATCTGATGACCGGCCGCACCGTCTTTGTCATTGCTCACCGGCTTTCGACCATTCGGCGCGCCGACTTGATTGCGGTGATTGAAGCAGGCACAATTCGCGAGCGCGGAACGCACGATGAATTACTGGCGCGCCGCGGATCGTACGCCAGACTCTACGAGATGCAATTCCGGGACGCCGAACCGGTACGAGCTACGGGCACCGTTTAACTATGGCCACCAAAGCATCGCACTCTGCAGCAGTCGACGGCGCAAAGCCGCGCACCACCGGCTTGAAGTCGATGACCGGCTACGCCCAGGCGCGCGCGGTCGAGAATGATTGGAATCTGCGCATCACGATTCGCAGCGTCAATCATCGCTTTCTCGATTTGCATTTGCGGATGCCAGAAGGCTTTGAGCCGGTTGAACCACAAGTACGCAAAATTATTCGCGAACGGGTGCGGCGTGGGCATCTGGATGTGACGCTGCATTACGAACTAGCTGGGCCAGCGGCGGTGGGCGTGAATGAAGAAGTCGCAGCTGCCTACCTGGTCGCGGTGAATTCTCTGCGCAAGAAATTCTCAATTCAAACGGAGCCGGATTTGGCGGCGATCCTGCGCCTGCCGGGAGTGATCGGCGCAGCAACCGGCTCGCTGGACAACGGCTTGGAACGCATTGAAGCCGTCGTGGTGAAAGTGCTGCACGAAGCGCTGGATCGGCTCGACCGCATGCGCGGCGAAGAAGGCGTGCATCTGTTCAATGACATGAACGCGCGCCTGACGACGATTACGAAGCAGACGGCTGAAGTTGCCAAGCTCGCCGAGCGAGCGCGTCCTGCGTTCGCGAAACGATTAGAGCTGCGGCTCAAAGAGCTGCTGGGCGAAGAGCCGCTCGATCCCGCGCGTTTGGCGCAAGAAGTAGCCATCGCCGCCGAGCGCAGCGACGTCTCCGAGGAATTGGCGCGGCTGGCCAGCCATGTGCAACAATTCGGCACGTTGATTTCAACCGGGTCCGACGCCGGGAAAAAATTAGATTTCCTGCTGCAGGAAATGCAGCGCGAATCGAATACTTTGCTTTCAAAAACGCCGGGCAACGAAGCGGAAGGTCTCGAAATCACCCGACTGGGTCTCGAGATCAAATCTGAAATCGAAAAATTGCGCGAACAGGTGCAGAACATCGAATGAGCGATCTCGGCCCGCTGGTGATGATCGTTTCCGGTCCTTCCGGCTCCGGAAAATCCACGCTGGTGGAAAAAATTCTGGAGCTGCCCGGCACCATGTTATCGGTCTCGTGCACCACCCGGGCCCCGCGCAAGACGGAGAGCGACGGCAAGTGGTACAATTTTGTCTCCGAGAACGACTTCCAGCAAATGGTGGAGACCGGCCAGTTTTTGGAGTACGCGCAAGTCTTCGGCAAGAATTGGTACGGCACGCCGAAGAAATGGCTGGACGCGGCGACACAGCAGGGACTTGACCTGGTACTGGAAATTGACGTACAGGGAGCCTTGCAGGTTCGGCGCAAACTTCCGGGCTCGGTTGCAATCTTTGTGTTGCCGCCATCGCGGCAGGACTTGGAGCGCCGCATCCGGGCGCGGGGCCAGGATTCGGAAGACGAAATCGAGCGTCGCCTAGATCGTGCGCGTGAGGAAATGCTGAGCTACAGCAGTTATGATTTCGCGGTAATAAACGATAACCTTGAACGGGCGGGACGGGAAATCCAGGCGATCGCGACCGGGTCGCGCTGCCGGGTGACCCGAAAAGAAGAACGCATTCGAGAAATACTAAAGTCTTTTGGAGGCTGATTTACAAATGGCGCATCTCAAGGACGCACCCGAGAGCCAGTTCGCATACGTCGTCGTCGTGGCGCGCCGCGCACGCCAGTTGCTGATTGGCGGGCGGGCCATGGTCGACAATCCGAAATCCCGAAAAACCACGCGCATCGCCGAAGAAGAGCTGCAGAAGGGCCTTCTGGAATACGACGCGCCGCATCTGAACGAGCAGGCCGAAGATAAGGACGAGAAGAAGCGGAAGGCGTAAGCCGCCGCGAGGCTGTCATGAAAATCGCGCTGGGGGTAACCGGAGGAGTAGCGGCTTATAAAGCCGCCGAACTGGTGCGGCGCCTGCAGCAGGAAAAACTGGACGTGCAAGTCGTGATGACCCGCGCGGCCCAGGAATTTATCACCCCGCTCACCTTTGCCGCACTCACCGGGCAGAAAGTAATCACCGAAATTTTTGGCACGGAGAATGCCGCGCCGGCCAACGTCGAAAGCGCCATCGAACATATTGCGGTCGCGCAGCGCATCGATATGCTGCTGGTCGCTCCGGCCACCGCGGATAGTTTGGCGAAATTCGCGCAGGGCCTGGCTGGTGATTTTCTCTCCACTCTGTATCTCGCGACCAAGGCTCCCGTGGTTGTGGCTCCGGCGATGAACGTGAATATGTGGGAGCACACCGCGACTCAGGAAAATCTGGCGCTTTTGCGCAAGCGTGGAGTGCATGTGGTCGCGCCCGACGAAGGCTATCTGGCTTGCGGAATGGTTGGCGCGGGACGGTTAGCTTCGACCGATGCGATCGTGCTGAAAGTCCGCGATGTGCTGGGACTGCGGCACGATTTGGACGGGCAGACAGTTTTGATCACGGCCGGTCCGACTTGCGAAGACATCGATCCCGTGCGTTTCCTCACCAATCGCTCGTCAGGGAAGATGGGTTACGCGCTAGCCGACGCGGCCCAGCGGCGCGGTGCGCGCGTGATTTTGATCAGCGGCCCCACGGATTTAAAAATACCGCGAAGGCGTCGACTGGGTGCCGGTGCGCACCACCGAGCAGATGCGCAATGCGGTCCGTGAGCGCGCCAAAGATGCCACCGTCGTGGTGATGGCTGCCGCCGTTTCCGACTATCGCCCGGCTTCAACTCATGAAACGAAAATGAAACGCGGCGATGGCGGCATCACGCTGACGCTCGAGCCTACTCCAGATATTCTCGCCGAACTCGGCCAAGACAAAGGGCATCGGATCGTCATCGGTTTCGCGGCGGAAACCGACAACGTAGCGGAGAACGCTCGTGGCAAGCTTCAGCGCAAGTCCGCCGACATGATCGTTGCGAACGATGTGACCCAGGAAGGTGCCGGCTTCGATACCGACACCAACATCGTGACCATCTACTTGGCGAACGCCCCAGAAATCTCGCTGCCGAAGCTGAACAAGTTCGATGTGGCCAATCGAATCTTCGATCAAGCCCTTTCCATTCGCAGAAATTCCAAGTAAATTCTTCGCGGGAGAAAAGATGGATCCGGCGAAGCCTGTTCGGACGGAACCCGTCCTGCAGCAACAAGTGCGAGACTGGCTGCAGTACGGCGAAGAGCTGGGCCTCGCGCCTTATTACCACGACCGTCCGGCGAGCGCCGCAGCAAGCGCCGTGCCTAACGATTCGGATTTCCTGTCCAGCGAAGAACCGGCGCTCATTGCTCACACCGAACTCGACACCACGACCGCAGAGACCCGGCAGTTCACACCAAACCAAACACCCATGCCAACCAAGTCAGTTTTGAAGTCCGCTGCGCCCACTGTGATTTCTCCGGCCCATGCCGAGACTTTATTCGGCGATCCATTCCGAGTGCCCGATGATTCACTGCCGAAAATCCGCGAATTTATCGGCGACTGCACCCGCTGCAAGCTATCCAAGACCCGTACGAAAATCGTCTTCGGCACCGGGAACCCTAACGCGGATCTGATGTTCGTCGGGGAAGGCCCGGGGCGCGATGAAGACTTGAGCGGAGAGCCGTTTGTCGGCCGCGCCGGAAAATTGCTCACCGACATGATCAAGGCCATGGGCTTGCAGCGCGAGGACGTGTACATCGCGAACGTGGTCAAGTGCCGTCCGCCGGAAAATCGGCTGCCGGAGAAAGATGAGATCACTGCCTGCTCGCCTTTTCTGATGCGCCAAATCGACGTGATCAAGCCCAAGGTAATCTGCACGCTAGGCAGCTGCTCGGCGCAGATGCTGCTGCAGACCACCCAGGGAATTTCCAAGCTGCGCGGCGAGTGGTTTGATTTTCGCGATTCGAAATTGATGCCGACGTATCATCCCGCCTATTTGTTGCGCAATCCTGCCGCGAAAACTGAAGTCTGGAAAGACTTGCAGAAAGTGATGGGCGTTCTGGGGCTGCAGGCACCCAAGAAGCGCTGACCGCGCTTTTCCCATGCATACGTCCACCGGAGTCGCTCTCGGCCTGATGGGTGCGTTCTGCTGGGGCAGCGCGGATTTCGCCGCTCGATTTTCCTCGCGCCGCCTCGGCGCCTTCCGCGCACTTTTCTTCATGCAGTTCTTCGGCTTGATCCTGCTCAGCGCTTATTTGAAATGGACCGGCGGCTTTTCGCGCGGGGTCGCGCCGGGCTGGCAACCGTGGGCCATGGCCGCCGCCGCGGGGGTATTGAACGTTGCGGCGTCGCTAGCGCTCTATCACTCGTTTGAGGTGGGCACGCTCAGCATCGTCGGACCGGTGTCGAGCTGCTATCCCGCGCTGACCGTGGTCTTGTCGGTGCTCAGCGGCGAGCACATTCATCTGCGGAGGGGCATGGGCCTCGCCATCACGCTGGCGGGTGTGATTCTGGCTTCGACGTCGTTTTCCTCGCTGCGAAGAAAAGGAAATGTCGAAGGCGGCGCAGCATTGCCCGCGCCTCATTTGTCGAAAGGTGTCGGCTCGGCGATAGCCGCAGCGTTAGGCTTCGGCGTAATGTTCTGGTTCCTCGGATTTCATGTTCTTCCTGCAGTTGGCGCCCCGATTTCGGTGTGGGTCATGCGTCTGACATCGATTGTTGCGTTGGGTCTGGTTGCCGCGCCAGCAGGCAAGAGTCTGGCGCTTCCGCGCGGGATGGTATGGTGGGCGCTGTTTGCCGCGGGCGTGCTGGATACCGCAGCGTTTCTAGCCAACAACGCGGGGATGCAGCTAGGACTGGTCTCGGTGGTCAGCGTGCTCGCCTCGTTGTACGGCGCCTTCACCGTGCTGCTAGCCTGGATCTTCCTCCGCGAACGGCTGGAGATCAACCAATGGTTCGGCATCGCCCTAATTTTTGTGGGGATCGTGCTGGTTAGTCTCTGAGCGAATCTAGTTTTGCTATTGTTCCGCCGATGTCTGCTGCGCTCCCGCGCTGTTACACTATTGAATTCCGATGACTCAACGATTCTGCGAAGTTGCGCTGCCGGTGCCGCTGCGTTCGGTATTTACGTACGCGGTGCCGGAGGCGTTTGCCGACGAGCAGCTGGTGGGGCGGCGCGTGTTGGTGCCATTTCGCAACCGGCCTATGGTTGGGGTGATTCTCGCGGAGACGCAGAAACCGCCCGAAGTGAAACGGATTCGGCAGATCGCCGAATTACTCGATCCCATTCCTGCTCTACCGGAGAAGCTGATCGAATTGGGCCACTGGATCAGCCGCTACTACCTTGCTCCGGTGGGCGAAGCATTCCGCGCCATGCTGCCGCCTGAAATCGAACTGCGACATGACCGGGAATATTGGCTCACGCCAGTCGGCCGCGCGTATCTTGACGATCTGGCCAGCAGCGAAGAAAAAACCGACGTGGAAGCGGCGGAACTTGATTTTCTGCGGCGCTTCACTGACTCAGACTCGGCCGAAACCGCGATTCCTTCGGCGCGTCTGAAGCGAATCAAGGGCGGGGAATCGGCTGCGGAAAAAATGGTGCAGCATGGCTACCTCGCCGCGCGGGAAATGGCGCGACGCCGCAAAGAGCGCCTGCAAAAAATTGTGGCGTGGAATTTGGAAGCCACCGAGGCGCGCTCGAACGCCGCCGAAGAAAAAGTTCGCGAAGTGCTGACGGCCGACCGCGGGCCGATGCCTCTAAATCTGCTGCTGGCGCAGCCCGGCGTTTCGCGCGGGGCGGTACAGCGTCTGGAAAAAGACGGATGCCTACAAACGTGGGAAGAGCCGATCACCGCCGACGAAGATCCGTGGGACACGGATTTTACCCCGCCGGCCAACATACTGAATGCCGAGCAGAAAGCTGCGCTGGAAGAAATCTGGCGCTGGCTGGTCAGTGGAAAATTCGAACCGGCGCTGTTGCACGGTGTAACCGGCAGCGGCAAAACCGAAGTGTATCTGGGCGCGATCGATGCGGCCCTCTCGCGCGGGAAGACCGCAATCATACTAGTGCCGGAGATTGCCCTGACGCTTTGGGTCGGCCGGCTGGTGCGCGCGCGCTTTGGCGAAAAAGTAGCCGTGCTGCACAGCGGCCTGCCCGATGTAGAACGCGCCCGCGAATGGTGGCGCGTGCGCCGCGGCGAAGCAACCATAGTGGTGGGCACCCGCTCCGCCGTTTTTGCGCCGTTGAAAAATCTGGGCCTGATCATCGTCGACGAAGAGCAGGAGACCAGTTACAAGCAGGAAGAAACGCCGCGATATCACGGTCGTGACACCGCCGTATACCGGGCGCAGTTAGAAGACGCGGTGGCGCTACTAGGCTCGGCGACACCGTCACTCGAGACCTATCACAACGCTCGCGCCGGAAAATACCACCTCCTGGAATTGTCTTCGCGGGTCGCGAACCGTCCGTTGGCAGACGTGCGGATCGTGGACTTGCGGGAAGAGTTCAAGCGCGCACACAAAGCCGGGCCGGTTTCGGAATCGCTGCGCGCGGCGATTGCCCTGAGGCTGGAAGAAAAAACGCAGGCGATGGTGCTCATCAATCGCCGCGGCTATTCCTGGTCGTCGCTCTGCCGCAACTGCGGAGCATTCGTGCAGTGTGTAAATTGCAGCATCGCGTTGACCTACCACAAGAACCGCCAGCGCCTCGAATGCCACTACTGCAACTATTCGATCAAGCCTTCGCGCCAGTGCGCGAAATGCCAGTCGGAGTACATGTATTTCGTTGGAGATGGCGCCGAGCGCGTGGAAGAGTATCTGCGCGAGACGTTCACCAAAGCGCAGATTGCCCGGCTCGACCGCGATACCGTACGCACCAAGCGCGAGTTCCAGAAAGTGTTAGGAAGTTTCGCGAAGGGCGAGGTAGACGTATTGGTCGGCACGCAAATGGTGGCCAAAGGCCACGATTTTCAGCGCGTGACGCTGGTAGGAGTGGTGGCCGCGGATCTGGCGTTGGGCCGCCCTGACTTCCGCGCCGCGGAAAAAACCTTTCAGCTACTGACTCAGGTTGCCGGACGCGCCGGACGCGGCGAACTTTCCGGCGAGGTGCTGGTCGAGACGCATTATCCGGAGCATTATGCGATCCAACACGCGGCCAAACAGGATTACCTGTCATTCTACGAAAAAGAGGCGCATTTCCGGCGCATGCTGCACTACCCACCGTTCACCGCACTAGCCAGCATCCTGGTGCGCGACCGCAAAATCGAGAATGCAATCCGCTGGTCGCGTGCGCTCGGGGAATATTTCGCGCCCTTCGAAAACCATGGCGTCAAGGTGCTAGGACCGGCTGCGGCACCGTTGGCCCGACTAAAAAAGGAATACCGGTTTCAGTTTCTGCTCAAAGCGCCGAAGCGTTCTGCGCTGGCCAAGGCTTTAAGCGGCGCTCTAGATTTTTGCGAGAAAAAAGAAATCCCGGAAACAGCAGTGATCGTGGACGTCGATCCAGCCAGCTTGTTCTAAAAAAACCAGAACCTACCGCGCTGGAACCAACATAAAGCACAGCAGAAAAATTCCCAGGGCCACCAACGCCACCAGCTTTCGCGAGGGATCAAGCGGAGTCCAACGGTCGAACAATGGAGGGTGTGGAAAGCGGAAGGAAAGAAGCAGTAAGCCGATGCCCCAGAATCCCCACCCCGGCCACTCCTGCAAAACGACTCCAATGCCAATCAAGAGAATCGCCACCAGCAGCGAAACCCGCTGATGACGTTGCGGGGTCAAGCTATAAAGGATGTGCCCGCCGTCGAGTTGCCAGGAGGGAATCAAATTGAGTGCCGTGGCCAACAGACCCACCCACGCAGCTCGTCCCACTGGCGAAAGCAAAAGGGACGCAGGGTCTGCGCCCGGATGAAACAGGGCGATGAATCCGCGCATCAACGGCGGAATACCGAAAGTGATCGACGCGTTGGTCTGCGCATCCGGAACAATTTTCGACGTCGCGATGGCGTAAGCCATCAACGGCACAGCGACCAAGAAGCCGGCGATGGGCCCGGCGACGCCAATATCAAAAAGCGCCCGCCGGGTCGTAATCGGCGCACGAATTCGCAGCACAGCTCCGAGCGTTCCGAACAAAGTGGGAAACGGAATGAAAAACGGGTAGCTGACTTCAATCCGGTAATACTTGCAGGCGAAAAAATGCCCGAACTCGTGAGCCAAAAAGAAAGCGAGCAGCGAAAACGAAAAGGGAATGCCGAGCAGCAGCAAATGCGGATGCTGAAGCGGCGCCAGCATGGTTCCGACTAGCGTACCGTCGCCGGAAAACGGTTCCACATTGTGCGCGTAAGATTGCGCAAACTCCGCGCCCATGGCCATCGTCGAAATCATGGTGAGCAAAAAGAGTAGAAGCGGTGGCCACCATCGCGGACTACGACGCGGAGGCGTCGCCGGCGGAAGATCAATCACATCCTGGAATTGCGCATCGAGGACTTCGAGAGGGTACCGATTTTGGCCGTTGCCGGTGCTCATCTGGTTTGGATGCGCTCGCGGGAGTTGCGATTTCGGCGAGGGCCTTCGGTCGAGCTGTTACGCGAATGGTGCAAAAGAGGATCGCTGAAAATCTCGCGCTCGATGAAGCCGCGCGTCAGTTACGCCTTGGGTTCCGCCGCCGTGGGAGCCGGCAGCGTCTGCAATTCTTTTCCGGGCTTGAAACGAACGGCTTTACCGGGAGGGATGCTGACTTGCTGGCCGGTGCGCGGATTGCGGCCGATGCCGGTCTTGCGCGGTTTCACATTGAAAACGCCGAACCTGCGCAGTTCGATGCGCTCGCCGCGGCCCAGGGCGTTCTTCATGGCTTCGAAAACCGTCTCGACGGCCTGCTCGGCCTTGGTTCGGGTGATGTTAGTTTTCGATACGATCGCGTTGACGATGTCGAGCTTGATCACAAAGTGCCTCCCGCTAGGCGGAAACCTATGCTAGACAGGGGGTTGCAGGTTGTCAAGCCTGACGCCGCGTAATACACTGCCACGTTCGTAAATGTGCGAAAGCGCCCGGCGTAGGGTGCTGCATCCAGCAATTGCCGCCATTGCGGCTGTCCCGCGGAGGATTCGATGTCGGTGAAGTCTGACAAGTGGATTACCAAGATGGCCAGGGAACACGGCATGATCGAGCCGTTCGAAGGCCGTCAGGTGCGCGACGGAGTCATCAGCTACGGAGTTTCGTCCTACGGATATGACATGCGCGTGGCCGATGAATTCAAGATTTTCACCAACGTGAATTCATCGATTGTGGACCCCAAGCATTTTGACCCGAAATCTTTCGTGGAGTTCAAAGGCGACGTCTGCATCGTGCCGCCGAATTCGTTCGCCTTGGCGCGTTCGGTGGAATATTTCCGCATCCCGCGCAATTGCCTTACGATCTGCGTAGGCAAATCGACCTACGCGCGCTGCGGCATCATTGTGAACGTAACGCCGTTCGAGCCGGAATGGGAAGGCTTCGTCACCCTTGAAATCAGCAATACCACTCCCCTGCCCGCGAAGATTTACGCCAACGAAGGACTCTGCCAGGTCATCTTCTTCGAATCAGACGAGCAGTGCGAAGTCTCCTACAAAGATAAAAAAGGAAAGTATCAGTCGCAGCAAGGAATCGTGCTGCCGAAGCTTTAACCCCCAGACTTCGCACGTCCACGATTTCCAGATCCGTTATTTTTTGGCGACGAGCGGCGACACTTTGCCCCACGCGCCGGTGAACACGAAAGAATCGAGAGGCTTGCGCTCGCGCGGCGCGGTCTCGGTCTTGCGCAGGTGATCGGGCAAGGTCGAAGGATCGCCTTCGTAGCCAATCGCGAAACCCGCCACTGCGTCATAGCCTTCCGGGATTTTGAAAATCTCTCGCGCCTTGTCCGGAATAATTCCGGCCATCTGATGCACGGAGAGCCCTAGCGCTTCGGCCTGTATCTGCAGGGTGGCCATGGCCTGCCCGACGTCGTGAAATGCGTGGCTATTAGGTTGGCCATTGTGAGCGAATTTCTGCTGAGCCACGCTTAGTCCCACGACCGGGGCCGCTTTCGCCCATCCAGCGTTGAACTCCACAAAAGAATCGAGGATGTGCTGATAATCCGTAGGATCGTCTTTGCTCGCGACGATGAAAGACCACGGTTGCGCATTGTAGGAAGAAGCCGCCCAGCGCGCAGCTTCGAACAGCGCACGCAGCTTTTCGTGCTCTACCGGGCGATTTTCGAAAGCCCGCGGGCTCCAACGGTGCGTAATCAAGTCGTGAATCGGAGTGCTAGTTGTTGCTGGTCTCTTGGTTTTTGCCATATTTTTCCTCCGTGAATCGTCTCGGTTTAGATGTTTCGTTCGGCTCGTTCGTTCCTAAGAATCGTTCGTAGTAAAGCTCAGGCCGCGGCAGGAAACCGCGGCCCGTGGAAAACAGTCGCAGCTCTTAGGCCTTCTTCAGTCGCGCTGCATCGACCGAATACGCCCCGGCGCCAAACGTGGCGACAAACAGCAAGCCGCCCATGATCGCCACGTTCTTCAAAAGATGGATCTGATTGTCCATTCGCTCCATGCCTTGCAAGGCCCAGAAGTTATGAAAAATCAGCGTGGTGGGAATCAGGTATAGAAACAGCACCCAGGCGGTAAGGCGCGTCTGGAATCCGCTGAGGATCGCCAATCCGCCTCCGATTTCAACTACGGCGGCCAGCCAAATCGCCAAGTCTGGAGCTGGTAGCCCTTTTGCGGTGGCAAATCCAACCATTGCGGCATGCGCGGCAATCTTGCCCAAGCCGCTGAAAAGGAAAACGGCACTGATTAGAAGCCGGCCGGCTAACGGCACCACGCTTGAGCTTGCAGTTGTATCGGACATGATTTTACTTTCTCCTTTTGAGTTTGAATTTGGGCCTGTTATGCGAGATCGAACAACAAAACTTCGGACGGCTCTTTAGCCAACACGCGGACTTCCTGTTCCTTGGTCACGGCCGCGCCGTCACCCTGTTTCAATTCCACCCCATTCAGCTGCACCGATCCGCGCGCAACTTGGACCCAGGCATGTCGGCCGGATTTCAATTCGTGCTTGGTTTCGTCATCTTTGTCGAGGCGCGTGATGAAGAGATCGGCATCCTGACGAATGGTGATCGGTGCCTCAGGTCCCGCGACATGATGAAACTTTCCGCGCAGGTCCTTATCCGGAAAGGAAAGCTGCTCGTATTCCGGTTTCAGGTTCTTCTTCTCCGGAACGATCCAGATTTGCAGCAGATGCGCAGGATCCTTCGGCGAAGGATTGAATTCGCTGTGCAGGATGCCCGATCCGGCGGTCATATGTTGCAGTTCGCCGGGCCGGATCACCGCGCCGGTTCCCATACTGTCGCGATGTTCCAGCGAGCCATCCAGAATCCAGGTCAGGATTTCCATATCCCGATGCGGATGCATGCCGAAACCTTTTCCGGGCGCGACGATGTCCTCGTTCAGGACGCGCAGCGAGCGGAACTGAATGTGCTCCGGGTCGAAATATTGATCGAATGAAAAAGAAAAGCGGGTATCGAGCCAATCGAGCTGGTTGTGCCCGCGTTCTTCACTTGCTCTCACTTGAATCATTTTGTTTCTCCCTTTTGAATCGTTCCAGGCAGAATCCTTCCGCGCCATGCCCCAACTTCCCGGCGATGCGGCGCAGCTCTTCCTGCTCCGCGGCGGTTAATTCGCCCATGATTTTTGCCACGAAGGCGGCGTGCTCCGGAAACACCTTGGCGATCAAGCGCGCGCCTTTCGGCGTCAGGTGGATCATCACCATGCGCCGGTCTTTCTCCTGCCGTACGCGACGTGCCCATCCGCGCTTTTCCAGGTTGTCGATCACCAGCGTTATGTTCCCGCCGCTGCGCAGCAATTTCTTGGCGAGCGTGTGCTGGCACATCGGACCCAGATGGTGCAGCGCTTCCATCACCGCGAACTGGCCCACCGTCATGCCCGAGGATTCAAGCTGCTCGGTCGACTTGGAAGAAACCGAATCGGTCGCGCGGATCAGGTTGATGTAGGCGCTGAGGGCGCGTTCGATGTTTTCACGGCCTTTGTAGTGGGTCGGCATATTGTTTAAGCTCTAATCATTCAAGCTCAAACGATTGGATGGCGCCAAGGCTGGAAGGATTCAAGGAACTATGGAATCAGGGCTTGGCGGTCGGCCGGATCAAAATCTCACTAATGAAGCTCTGCGGAGCCTGCGTGACGATCATGGCCACAGCGTGGGCTATGTCCTCTGATTGCAGAATCTTGGAGGGGTCCTTGGTATTGGAATGGCTAAATTCGGTGGCCACGCTGCCGGGGCAAATGGCGCTTACCCGGATGCCATACTGACGGAGGTCTTCGGCCATGCTTTCGGTGAAACCCATCAGTCCCCACTTCGAAGCGCAATAAACCGCGCCATTCTTGAAGGCGTTCTTCCCGGCCAGCGAAGCGATATTGATGATGTGCCCAGTCTTCTGTTCGATCATTCCCGGGGCGACCGCCTTGCTCACCAGAAACACGGATTTCAAATTGGTGTCTAATATTGAGTCCCAGATTTGTTCGGTAGCTTCATGTGCCGGACCGAACCAGCCAATTCCGGCGTTGTTCACCAGGATGTGAATCGGCCCAAGGTTTTTCTGGGTGTACTGAACAAACGTCGAGATTTGATCGGCGCGCGTGACGTCCACCGGCGCCGCAAACACCTTCGGCGCGATGGCCGACAGTTCATTTTTGGCCGATTCGAGTTTCTGCGGATCGCGGGCGCAAATGCTTAACCTAGCGCCCATCTCGCCGAGTTTCCGGGCGATCGCCAGGCCGATACCGCGGTTGGCTCCGGTGACAACGGCAACTTTTCCGTCCAGCGGCTTTGCGGAAGACATGCGGTTAACTCCGTGTGTATTTGAGGAAATGGCTGAGGCAGCAATTCGCCTCTATTAATCATCATAACATTTGACAGCAAATTGGTTCTTACAGCGCAAGTAGCCTACAATCAACTGCGGAGTGGGATTCACCTTGCGTGGGTTGGTTGCTTTCCCTATAATCCCGTATATTTTTCTTTACTCCCTGCAGGGGTCACGGCCCTAAGCGTGACCGTCAATCGTGGAAAAACTGGCCCAGGAGGCTCGTAAGAAGATGAAGCAAATGCGCCCGACTCTGAAGGGAATTGTGATTATCGCACTCGTATTATTCTGCGCGCCCGCCAGGCCGGTTGCCGCATTTGCTCCGCAGCAGCAAGATAACAAGCCGGCCCCGTACACGATTCCGGAATACAACGCGTTTCAAGCCGCGCGGGCGGAAACCAACCCCGCGAATCGCATCAAGCTTCTCGATGATTTCGTTTCGAAGTTTCCCGCTTCCACTTTAATGCCGTACATCTCGCAGCTTTATATGTCCACCTACGGCGAACTCAAGGACTACCCCAAGGTTATTGAAACGGCCGACAAGATCTCGGCCATGGGCGACAAAGTAGACGCGGGCGTCCGCTTGCAAGCCTTGCAGACCCGGGTGCAGGCCTTCTCCAGCGGCTTTAACCCGAAGGCGCCGGATGCGCACGACCAGTTGGTGAAGGAACGTGACGCAGCGATTCAGGGTGCAACCCTGTTGACCGGCTATCCCAAGCCGGCTGGCTCTACCGTGTCCGATGCTGATTTCGCGGCACAGAAAAAGCCCGGCATTGCGTTTTTCTACGCGGCGGCAGGGTTCGCGGATTTGCAGCTGAAGGATTACCCCGCGGCGATCGATGCGTTCAAACAAGCGAACACCAACTCCCCGGCCGACCCAGTCAACAACTATCGTCTCGGTCTCGCGTACCTGAACTCGACTCCGCCGCAATCGATCGACGGTTTCTGGTATCTGGCGCGCGCCATCAACTTGAAAGTTCCAGACGCTGATAAAATTAGAGATTATCTGCGCAAAGCCATTTACAACTACGAACAGCCCGGATGCGATAGCTCGGTTGACGATCAGCTGAAAGAATTGCTGACTCTGGCCGGCACTTCCGGCGACCGTCCGGCCACCTACACGATCCCTGCTGCGGCAGATCTGCAGAAGGTAGCCCAGGCCAGCACCATCTTGACCGTGATTACCGACTTGGGCGCGGGCGGCGATAAAGCCAAAGAGACTTGGCTCGCCATCTGCGGCGCGCAATTTCCTGGCGTCGTAGGGAAGATCATTGAGGTCAAGCCGGGCGACGGATTTGTGGATTTCCTGGTGGCTACCGGCGCGGATGATGCCGCGTTGCAAGCCGCGACCACGCCGAACATGGACGTGAAAGTCTGGACCGCCGCTCCGCCGGCTGGCGCTGCAGGTGCCGCGCAGAATACGGCGCAACCGGATGTTCTGCGCTTGGCCAAGGACGACGGCTTGCGCTTCTCCGGCGCGATCCTCAGCTACGACCCCACGCCCTTCCTGCTGCATTGGGATCAGGTCAAGGTCGACCCGACCATCATTCCGGAAAAGGCCGAAGCAGGGAAGACCCACAAGAAGGTTCCGGCTAAGCAGTAAGGTCGTGACTCTAAATGAAAAGGCCGTCCTCTCGCGAGGACGGCCTTTTTTTTGCGCCACACTTTGCTAATAGATACTGCGGCTGCTTCTAGTGCCGCCGACGCCCCACCTGATCCAGCTTGTATTCCTCGATTTTGCGACTAAGGGTGTTGCGATGCATTCCCAAAACTTTCGCGGCGCGTGATTGGTTGCCGTTCAATTTCTCCAGAACGCGGCGGATGAACTTCTTCTCGAATTCCGTGACTGCTTCGTCCAGCAGAATTCCGCGCTCGACCATGAACCCGACCAAAGATTCCAATTGATCTTTCACGTTGCGCGCTCCACGCGTTGTGGGGAGAAAGGGCCGGCGACGGCTGTCGCTTACGGATGAGCCAGGATATTGCGGCGTAAGATAACCGCACCGCCTTGAAATTACCAGTCAAGAATTTTGCGAACAGGATTTGCGGCTCGGCTCGTTAGTCGAGCGGATGCCCGGTAACTTTCTCGTAGGCTTCGCGGTATTTCGCCGTGGTGGCTTTGACCACGTCTTCGGGCAGTGCCGGGCCCGGCGGTTGCTTGTTCCAGCCGATGCGTTCCAGGTAATCGCGAACGTACTGCTTGTCGAAAGAAGGTTGTGCTTTTCCGGACACGTACTGATCCGCAGGCCAGAAACGCGAAGAATCTGGTGTGAGAGCTTCGTCGATCCAGATCAGCTCGTCGCCGATCGTGCCAAACTCGAATTTCGTGTCGGCGATAATGATCCCGCGCTTCGCGGCGCGTTCGGAAGCTTCACGATAGATCGTCAGGCTGGTATCGCGAATCTTCTCCGCCAACGGTCGGCCAATCTGAGCCACCGTTTCTTCGAACGAGATGTTTTCGTCGTGCCCGGTCGTCGCTTTGGTCGAAGGCGTGAAGATCGCTTCGGGTAGCTTGTCTGATTCGCGAAGGCCCTGCGGCAGCGAAATTCCGCAAATCGCGCCTGTCTTCTGATAATCCTTCCAGCCCGAACCGGAGATGTAGCCGCGGACCACGCACTCGACTGGTAGTGGTTCCGTCTTCTTCACCACCATGCCGCGGCCACGCAGTGACGCCGCGTACGGCGCCAGTGCTCCACTAAATTCAGTGCCGGAGATCACGTGGTTCGGCACGAGGTTCTTCAGCGTTTCAAACCAGTACAGCGAGATTTGGGTAAGAACCTTACCCTTGTCCGGTATGGGCGTGGGCAACACCACGTCGAAGGCGGAGAGCCGGTCGGTGGCGACGATCAGCAGCTTGTCGCCAAGATCGTAGATGTCGCGGACTTTTCCGCGGCCGCGAAGAGTGAGTCCCGGAAAATCGGTTTGTGAAATTACAGTATTCATTTGTGGGGAAGCCAAGGGATTATTCCTCGAATTAGTTTCGCTACAGAGAGACGGTATTCTAGCGCCGCGAGGCGGGTTGTCAACCCTTTAAGGAAAAAAGGCGGTTGCCAGTTTTGGCAGCCGCCTTTCCAGTCTCGGTGAATCCACGATCAGCTGATTTCGATTTTCTTACGCCGCGTTGCTGGCCGCCTTCGGCGCGGCCATGGCCGGCGCCTCTTCCCATTTCACCGAGACCAGCTTGGAAACGCCGGGCTCCTGCATGGTCACGCCGTACAGCACCGAGCCCATTTCCATGGTCCGGCGGTTGTGGGTGACCACGATGAACTGAGTCTGCGCGCACATATCCGCGAGCATGCGGTTGAAGCGGCCAACGTTCGCTTCGTCCAGCGGCGCGTCTACTTCGTCCAGGATGCAGAACGGGCTCGGAGAATATTTGAACACCGCGATGAGCAGCGCCAGCGCGGTCAGCGCCTTTTCGCCGCCGGAGAGCAACAGGATGTTCTGCAGCCGCTTGCCCGGTGGCTGCGCCACGATGTCGATTCCCATTTCGCCCGAGCTGTCCGGCTCGCCCAGGCGCATTTCGCCGTGGCCCCCGCCGAAGAGCGATTGAAAGGCGATGGTGAAGTGCGTGTTGATGAAGTGGAAGGCTTCTTCAAACTTTTGTTTGGAAACCGTATCCAGCTCGTTGATGGTCAGCTGCGTATTTTGAATCGAAGTTACCAGGTCGTCGCGTTCGCGGCGCAGGAACGTGTCGCGCTCCTCGCATTCCTTGAATTCTTCGAGCGCCATCATGTTGACCGGGCCCATCGCATCCACCCGAGCCTTCATTTCGTTGTAGCCGGTTTCCGCCGCGATCAATTCCTCTCCGACCAACAGTTGGCCTTGTAGCGCAATCAATTCTTCCGGCTGGGCGTTGAGTTCAGTGACGCAGGTCTGGCGCAGATAATCGCGGTCGGCGTCGTTGCGGGCCTTCTCGATCTGGTGCTGGTTTCGTGCCGAGCGCAATTCTTCCAGTGAAGTGCGCTTGCCGCGCAGGTCTTCATCCAGGTGCGCCGTTCGTGAACGCGCGATTTCCCATTCGGCGTCGAGCGCGGCCTTGTTTTCTTCCAGCCGTGATTTTTCTTTGCGCAGTTCTTCGGCTTGCACCGCCAGCTGTGCGCAGGAGCCTTCGAGGCCGCTAAGTTCCACAACCATCCCGGAGTGCTGCTCCTTCAGAGACAGCGTGCGTTCGGAGGCCAATCCTATTTCTTCGATTAAGTGTTTTTCAGCAGATTCTGCGCTGGCCAGCCGCTCGGACATCGTCGCTAGCTCTTCACGGCGCGCAACCACGTTTTCCTGCATGGCCTGGAAATCGTTGCGCAGCTGAGCCAGACTCGCCGCCGCGGCCACGCTCTCGGTTTCGGCCGCTTCGCGCGAACGCAAAGCTTCGGAATGTTCCGCTCGCGCTGTCTCCGCGCGCTGCCGCGCGGCCTCCGCCTGGGTGCGCAGACGCGAAATTTCTTCGCGCTCGGAAGAGAATTGCGCTTCGATGCGGCGCAGTTCACCGCGCGATTGATCGCGTTGGTGCGTCGCCGCTACCAGCGCCTTCTCCGCTTCCATTTGCTGTGCGATGGCCATGGTCACGTGCTGTTCGCCCGCCGCAATTTCGCCTTCGATGTAGGTCATCTGCGCCTGCATCGCGTTCGCGGCTTCTTCCAGCTTCGCCGCTTCCGATTCGTGCTGGCGCAATTCGCGCTTGAGTGCCAAGGGACCAGCGTCGCCCGCGCGACCGCCGGAAACCATGCGGCCGTGATAGCAGGTGCCTTCGGGCGTCAGGAAATAGCTGTGGGGATTTTCGCTGGCCATGGATTCGGCCACTTCGGCCGATTCCACGACGTACGCCGTCCGCAGCCGCGTCAGAAAATGCTTTGCCGCGGGACCCAGCGGATCGCGGAAATCGACCAGGCGATCCAGGCGGCCCAATACGCCGGGAGCCAGTGGCAGGGAACCATCGGCTTCGGGCGCCGCCAGATTCAATTTATTCAGGGAGTCTACGAAAAAGGTCGCACGTCCGCCCATCTCATCGCGCAGCAAAGAAATCCCGGCGCGAGCGTGGTCGAACGATTCGACCACCACGTATTCAAGTTCGTCTCGCAGAAACTGCTCGATGGCGCCTTCGTATTTTTCCTGAACCTCGGCGTAGTCCGCGAGCAAGCCCACTGCGCGGAAGCCGGACGAAGAATTGTCCGTGCCGCCTTCGTGCGAGGTGTTGAAAAGCTTTTGCACCGCATCGGCAGTGTAGGCGCGTTCGCTGAGAATTTGTTCGATCGAAGCGTGCCGCGCGCGCTCGGCGGAAAGATTCTCGCGCAGGCGTTCCAGCTGCTGCCCGGTTTCCTGTTGGCCGCGCCGCAGTTCGACCATGCGTCCTTGCGCGTTGCGCACCGCCAGCCCGAGCTGCTCCGCTGCGCCGGCCGACTGCGTAAAAGTCGCTTCGGTGGCGGACACGCGCTCGGTCAGCGCGGATACTTCCGTTTCGATCGATTGCAACGAAGCCATGCGCTGTTCTTCCGCCGCGGCGTGGCGGGCGGCGGCTTCATCGGCCTGCTGCGATTCAGCCTGTTGCCGCGCGGATTCTTCCACCAAGCGCTGGGAAATCTGGCGCAATTGTCCGATGCGGGTTTCTAATTCCTGCTGGGCCGCCACGCTCGCGGAGGCCTGTTCGGTGGTATCGCGCAATCCCGCTTCGAGTGCGGTGGTCTGCTCGTGCAGCGCCATCACTGCTTCGCGATGCGCGTTCATGCGCGCTGATAATTCAGTCAGCTGCCGCTCTGCGATTTCAATCTCCACGGCGAGCCGCGTGGAACGCGATTGAATCTGCGCAGCTTGCTCGCGGTTGAACGTAATGCGGTTTTCAGCGCGGTCCAGATCCAGCGCCGTCTGTCCCAGCAGGTTCTGGGTCTGGCGAAGTTCCGCATCCAACTCATAACTGCGAACGTTCAGCCGCTCCTGCTCGGATTCCATCTCGTGCAACGAAGCCGCTTCGCGGCCTTCGGCCAAATCCATTTCGCGCAGCAGAGTCTCGATTCGCGCCGCCTCGATATCCAGATGTTCGGCCTTGCTGGCCAGCATGCTGCGCAGCAGCTCGCGCATCTGTTCCCGCAATTCGGCGTAGCGACGGGCCTTTGAGGCTTGGCGCTTCAGCGACGCAAGTTGCTTTTCCACTTCGACCAAAATGTCGTGAACTCGCGACAGGTTAACCTTGGAGGCCTCGAGCTTCGCTTCCGCCAGCCGCCGCTTGGTCTTGTACATCGTGATGCCCGCGGCTTCTTCGATAATCGCCCGGCGATCCATCGGCTTCGAATTCAGAATCTGCCCGATGCGGCCCTGTTCGATGATGGCGTAACTGTCTGGGCCCAGTCCCATGCCCATGAAAAGTTCTTGTACATCACGCAGGCGCGCCACTCGGCCGTTGATCAGGTATTCGCTCTGGCCCGAACGATACAGCCGCCGGCCCACCACAATTTCTCCCGGTTTCAAGGCAGTGGCTGGCTTCTCAGAACCTCCGCGCTTCTTGAATCGCTTTCCTTTGTCGTCCGCTGTCTCAACCGGAACCGCAGCCGCTGCAGCAGGAGATTCTTCCAGATCGATCGTCGTTTCCAGTCGGTGAGTCGATCCGTCGGTCATTTCCACGAAGCCGTCGATGATTTCAGTGGTCGGCTCAGGTGCATCCGCCACGATCATCGGTCCGCCGCCCTCTGGAAATTCGGCCATGTCGGTAATTTGGACGGTAACTTCCGGCGCATCCGCGATTTTGGCCATGGCGTCGGTGAGTTCGGGGTCGATCAGTGTAAGGGTAACTTCGGAAAGGCCCATCGGCGGGCGCTTGGCGGTGCCGTTGAAGATGCAGTCAGACATGCGCTCGGCGCGCAGCATTTTGTGGCTCTGCTCGCCCAAAACCCAGGAGATCGCGTCCACCACGTTCGATTTTCCGCAGCCGTTCGGGCCCACGATGCAGGTAATGCCCGTCCCGCTGAACGTGATCGGGGTCTTCTCGCAGAACGACTTAAATCCCAACAACTCAACTTTGCGCAGTTTTAGCACCAGACTCCTCGCACACTTCGCTCTCTCCGCCAATTCGGCTGAAGAAGGCTCAATTTATCGATCTAACGTCGGAGGTATTTCGAGACAAAAACTCTGGAGGGACAAGGATATTCAATAGCCCTTCCGTCTGGCGCGATAGGACGGCGGTGACGCAAAAGAAAATAGCACGGGCCATATCCAGTGTAAAGGGCGGTTTTGCGCTTTTTCTACAATCTGTGGTGTCAGGGAGGGAAGGGCATCCAGCGGGCGGTACGGGCCTTGCCAACTTGGGAACCGCGGCTTAACGGCAATCCTAGGGAGGACGCGCCACCCGCGGGGCAACGCGTCCTCCAAGATGCACCGAACTATAGATGTTCGAACGCGTGCGCGACTTTCTTGCCCGCCGATTCGGTGTAATACACCGTCACATGCGCGCCTTTCTCTGCGCCCACGGCCGAATACTTCCCAATGTCCTTACCAGTATCGATCGTCGCATGGTCGGCGACGATGAAGGTTTCCTTGGTACCGTCAGCGGTCTTGATCGACATGATCTTCACCCCCTTGCCGGTATCCTCCACCACGCCGTCGGTGGTCTTTACCGTCTTGTCTCCTACCCAGACAATGGATTTCGCCGTTTCGTCCGCGCCGGCGCCGACGGTGTGCACGATCACCTGGCCCGTTTCCTTCCCGGCCAGCTCAGACGCGTGTGCCACGCCCTTAACGCCCGAAACCGCGGCGTCGCCGGTGTATTTCACCACGTGTACGGTGCCGTCAGCCGTCTTGACCGTAATCGTTTTCGAGGTGGTATCAATCTTGTCGATGGAGCCGGTGACCACATTTCCAGCCTGCGCAACTGCCGTACCCAAGAAAGCGAAAGCGATCAGGACCAGTAATGCGCGAACAACAGTGTGAGCGGAACGTACCAACATGCATCCTCCTCAGGATTGAATAGTTTGAAAACGGTGTAATTTTACCTGCGCGCACCGGCGAGCCAAATAAAATTCATACGAGTTCTTTCTCTTTCGAGGAACCGGCAGGTTCGCCGCGATATCGCCGGTTATCCACACGAAATTCCGCAGGTAAATCCCCGTTCCACATTGACTTGCCGAAAAGCTCGGCCTAGGATGCGCAGCAAGGAGATGTGATTGTCGCCCGATACCGCTGACCGTCCCGGTCGAATTGCGTTCACGTTCCTGCTGCTGGGCCTGATACTTTTACTCTCCTACGCGAGCCTTCGCCCGCCTGCTCCCAAGCCGGCCTCCGCCCCGCCTCAGGAATTTTCAGCCGAACGCGCGCGCGATATTTTGAATCGCCTGGTCGGTGATGGCGTGCCGCATCCTACCGGCAGTGCGCACGATGAAGTCGTCCGCGGGCGCGTCATGGATGAATTCACTCGCCTTGGATACACCCCGCAAATTCAAACTGGCTTCTCCTGCGACGAATACGGCACCTGCGCCACGGTGCAGAATGTTCTCGCGCGCATCGATGGCACAGTGCCGGGCCCGTCCGTGCTGCTGGCCGCGCACTACGATTCTGTTCCGGCCGGTCCGGGCGCTTCGGACGACGGTATGGGCGCCGCAAGCGTGCTCGAAATCGCGCGGGCCTTCAAATCACTTCCGACGCCGAAAAATTCCATCATATTTCTGATCGACGACGGCGAGGAAGCCGGTTTGCTCGGCGCCCGCGTCTTCGTTAACGAGCATCCCTGGGCCAAAGAAGTCCGCGCGGTCGTGAACCTCGACAACCGCGGCACCTCCGGGCCGAGCATGATGTACGAGACCGGCGACGCGAACAGCTGGGCTGTGCAAGAGTACGTTCGCAACGCTTCGCGTCCTGCCACGAATTCGCTGCTGTATTTCGCTTACAAAAATCTTCCCGCCGATACCGATTTCACGGTCTTCAAGCAGGCCGGATATCAGGGAGTGAATTTCGCCGCCGTCGGCGACGTCGTGGAGTACCACACGCCGCTGGATAATTTTGGCAACGCCAATTCCGCCACGCTGCAGCATCACGGCGACAACGCACTCGCTTCAGTGCGAGCCTTCGCCGTAGCGCAAATCACCGATCCTCCGAAAGGTTCGTCTGCGTACTTCGATCTGTTCGAGCGCTGGACGATCTCCTGGCCGGCCCGCGCCGGACTGCAGATCGCGCTGGCTTCGACGTTCCTTTTGTTCCTCGAGGTGGTTTGGCTGATGTACCGAAAACATCTGACGGTAGCCGCGTGGTTGTGGGGTTGTTTTTTCTGGCTGGTGGCGCTCGTCGTTACCGGC
Organism: uncultured Acidobacteriota bacterium; assembly: GCA_963847695.1. GTDB lineage: Bacteria > Acidobacteriota > Terriglobia > Acidiferrales > UBA7541 > Palsa-295. Next base: position 274,469 of record CAWKAX010000026.1, read on the forward strand.
GTCCTTGCCTGGATTTTGCAATTTGTGTTGCGCAGACTGGGAGCCGAGCCTGCCGACTGGGTTGCGCACCCACTTGCTGTCCAGCTCGCTTTCTGGTCGCTCGCGGTTGCGACGGTCTGCATTTTTTCGATTCGGTTCGCGCGCCGAGCCGGTGCGCTCGGATTCTGGTCCGGCGTATGGACTTGCTGGGCAGTCGTTGGAATTTTGCTGGCGTCGCGGGCTCCGTCGGCTAGCTACATTCTCCAGGTCGCGACCGTGGTCGCTTCCCTCGCCGCCCTCGGTTTTGTTTTTCGTCGCGAGGATGCCCGGCATTCGGGATTTACGCTTGCGTCGATGCTACCCGCAGCTGCCGTTGCGGTGGTCGCGTTTGGCACCGTGTTGATGCTGTATCCCGGTTTCGGCAATCCGATCCTGCCGGTTGCGTCGGTTCTGCTGGTCTTCTTGCTGACTCCCATCGCTCCGCTGTGCGGCGACCTGCGCCAGGTCCAGGGCTTTTCGCGTCTGGCTTTGCCCGGCTTGGCTATCGTGCTCACTTTGGGAGCCGCCTTCATGGCGGTGGTTGTTCCGGCGTTCTCCGCAAAATCACCGGAACACGTGAACTTCGAATACATTCAGGATAGCGACACGGGCAAATCGCAATGGGTTGTGTATCCCGCTTCCGGCAAGTTGCCCGAGCCCATTCGTCTGGCGACCAACGCCGTGCGCCAGAACGCGGGTCCCTACCCATGGATCCCAGAAACGGCTTACGTGACCAACGCGCCGCACCTGGACCTGCCTCCGCCGACGTTCACAATTTTGGAATCGACCGAGTTGCCAGGGAAGAGAAGCTACCGCACGCTTCTGCGATCCGAACGGGGCGCGCCGCGCGCTCTGGTGTATTTTCCGCCGGATTCTGGTGTGGATGCGGTGCAGGTCGAAGGGCAGAACGTCGTACCCGAGTCGGCCAGCATCAGGCGAGAACTGAACGGATGGTTCGTCTATTCGTGCGAGACAATTCCGGCCAAGGGCGTTGAAATCCGTTTCACGCTACCGGCTGGGAAGGCGGTTCAGGTGGACGCGGTCGACACTACGTTCGCTTTACCGCTGGAAGGAATGTTCTTGCTGAAATCGCGGCCGTTTCCGGCCACCCCTTTCCAAGATGGAGACCGTACCGTGGTCGTCCGTCACGTCGAACTCCTGCCCTGAAAGTCCACCAGGTGCGTCCCCAAAGCCGGCAACGCTCGCTTAATTGCTAGGGACGGCAGGGGGCGCCGTGGTTGCGGGAGTTGCCGGAACTGCGACTAATTTCCCGGTCGCATCCCGTTCGACCACCACTCCGGGTTTCGCCGGATGCGCCGCCTTAGCCTGTTGCGCTTTGCGGGCCGCATCAGCGAGCGACGGCTGACGCGTTCTTCGCGCCTCGTCTCCCTGGCTCACCGCGTCGTTGTAATTCTCAAACGTCGATGGAACGTAGGCGTCCGGGTTCTGCCCCTCAACGTTCTTATACGAAGGAGTGCCGGAGACCGAGCCCGCATTGTTGGTATGAGAGGTCGAGTTGATTCCCGACGCAGTGGTGATCGAGCCGCCGCTGTTGATCGACCCATTCGTTCCGATCGAGCCCCCCGTGCTTCCGATGTCTGCCTGCGCGTGCGCCGTTCCAACCCCAACAAAAAGTAGCAACCCTGCAAATAATAGAGTTTTCATCTGAATCCCCATATGCGCCACGCCCCCGAATCCCGGCGGCAGCCCCCAGCGCTGAGCGTAGAGTAGCGCAGCCCCAAAAAATGAAAATGGTACATATCGATTGGACGTACTGGAACTGCTCCAGTTGCCGGCAGCATTCGAAGACCCGCTCGGGCTGCTGTGGTGCCTTCTCCTTTTCTTTGCGCGAGCGTCTACGTGTTGGCGATTCATCACCGCTCGTTCAGACTGCCGTTTGCCGCAAGCTGAGCTCTCAGCTAGAATTAGCTTCCTTTTGTACGTTGCAAACGTCCTTTTGACACATGGTCGACATACGTTTTCATAACACGCTGACGAATAGCCTGGAACCCCTCGCGCCGCTTCATCCCGGCGAAGTGCGCATCTACACCTGCGGCCCCACCGTCTACGATTACGCCCATATCGGCAATTTTCGCACTTTCGTGTTTCAAGATATTCTGCGCCGCTTTCTGCTCTCCCGCGGTTTGCGCGTTTTGCAGGTCATGAACCTCACCGACGTCGACGACCGCATCATCCAGAAAGCGGCCGAAGCCGGTACCTCAATCCGCGAGTACACCGAGAAGTACATCGAAGCGTTTCTGCAGGATATGGCCGCGCTGAACCTGCAGACGCCCGAAGAAATTGTGCGCGCCACCGACCACGTCGGAGACATGGTCAACCTGATCGAGCGCTTGCAGCAAAAAGGTCTGACCTACACCAGCGAAGGCTCCATCTATTACCGCATCGCCAAATTTCCGGAATACGGAAAGCTTTCAAAGATCGACGTCGGTGGCATGAAGGCCGGCGCGCGCGTCGACAACGACCGCTACGAAAAGGATGACGCCCGCGATTTCGCGCTGTGGAAGGCGCCCAAACCGGGCGAACACTTCTGGGAGACCCGCATTGGCCCCGGCCGCCCGGGCTGGCATATCGAATGTTCGGCCATGGCCATGAAATACCTCGGCGAAACGCTGGACATTCACACGGGCGGCGTGGATCTGACCTTTCCGCATCACGAAAATGAAATCGCCCAAAGCGAAGCCGCCACCGGCCATCCATTCGCCAATATGTGGCTGCACGCCGAGCATCTGATCATTGACGGCGAGAAAATGTCCAAGTCGCTCGGCAATTTCTTCACCCTGCGCGATCTTTTCGCCAAGGGACAAAAGCCTTCGGCCATCCGCTACCTTCTGTTCTCCGTTCCATATCGGCGTCAGCTCAATTTCACCGGCGATAGCCTGCATCAAGCCGAAAGCTCGGTCGAACGCCTGCGGAATTTTCTGCTGCGCCTGAAGTCCGAACGCTTCGCTACCGGATCGAACCCGAAAATCGAAGTGTTGGCGCGCAAAGCCGAAGAAGATTTCGACGCCGGCTTGGCCGACGACTTAAACACCGCTTTTTCGCTGGCTGCTATCTTCGACCTGGTTCGCGAAGTCAACACCGCCATGGACCGCGGCGAATTCCTGCAGCAGGACGCGCCCCGCATTATCGCCTCCATGGAAAAATTCGACGCCATCCTCGCCATTTTGAATGATGACGACGCCGACAAACTCTCCAAAGTCGGCTTCGTGCCCGAACAACCGCGCATGGCCGCCGAAGCCGTTGAGGCCCTGATCGAAGAGCGCAACGCCGCGAAAAAACGCCGCGATTTCAAGAAATCCGACGAAATCCGCCAAAAATTGGCCGATTCTGGTATAATTCTTGAAGATTCGAAAGACGGCACGGTTCGCTGGAAATACAAATGATCATTTCACCCAAACACGAAATGTCACTGCATAACCAGCCCTCCCATCAGCGCCCGAACCTCTACGGCGTAGATTAAGTCCCTCCCACACAGTTTGATGCAGTCGCTCGCATGCCGGCGGAAACCGGTCCATGCGTTCAGGTCAAATTCCATTCGAGGGAGAAATCTATGCAAGTCGTTGAAAAAAATGTTGATCCCGCAATCGCCGCAAATTTGCCCCATCTGATTACGCCCCTGCCCGGTCCCAAAGCGAAGGCCTTGGTCGAACACGACCACGCCATTCTGTCGCCTTCCTACACCCGCGATTATCCGCTGGTAGCCAAGAGAGGCTACGGCGCGATGGTCGAAGACGTCGACGGCAATCGTTTTCTCGATTTCGCCGCCGGTATCGCCGTCGTTTCCACCGGCCACTGTCATCCCAACGTCGTGCGCGCCATTCAGAAGCAGGCTGCCGAACTGATTCACATGTCCGGCACGGATTTTTATTATCCGAACTTGGTCGAACTCGCTCAAAAGCTCGCGTCGATCACACCCGGCGCCGAAGCCAAGCGCGTCTACTTCGGAAACTCCGGCGCCGAAGGCACCGAAGCCGCCATCAAGCTCGCGCGCTATCACACCAAGCGCGACAAACTGATCGCGTTCTATTCCAGCTTCCACGGCCGCACCATGGGAGCGCTCTCCATGACCGCCAGCCGCGCGGTCCAGCGCAAAGGTTTTGGCTCGCTGCTCGGCGGCGTGTTCCACGCGCACTACCCCAACACCTATCGCGGCACATTTGGAAATAATCCCGAGCATGCTTCAGCCGACGCGCTCGATTATTTCGAGAACGTCTTGTTCAAGCGCATTGTCGATCCCGAAGACGTCGCCGGAATCATCATCGAACCTATCCAGGGCGAAGGCGGCTACCTGCCGGCTCCCGCGGATTTCTTGCTGGGACTTCAGGCGATCTGTCGTCGTCACGGCATCATGCTCATCGCCGACGAAGTTCAGTCCGGCATGGGCCGCACCGGAAAATGGTGGGCAGGCGATCACGCCGGTCTCGAACCGGACATCATCTCTACCGCCAAGGGAATTGCTTCAGGCATGCCGCTCAGCGCCATCATTTCCCGCGCCAGCGTCATGAATTGGAAACCGGGCGCGCACGCTTCCACCTTCGGCGGCAATCCCGTCGCTATCGCTGCTTCGCTCGCCACCATCGACTTGCTCGAGCATCAGTACATGACCAACGCCACCGAAATGGGCAACCTGATCTTTAAGCTCACCGCCGACTGGCGCGAACGCCACAAGATCGTGGGCGACATTCGCGGCAAAGGCTTGATGATCGGTATCGAATTGGTCCGCGACCAGAAGACTAAAGAACGCGCTCCCGACCTGCGCAATCGCATCGTCGAGATGGCCTTCCACAAGGGTTTGCTCATTCTCGGCGCGGGCGAAAACGCTTTGCGTTTGGCTCCGCCGTTGATGATTGACGAAGACCAGGCCGAATTCGCCGTGCGCACGCTCGACGCTTGCCTCACTGAGGTCGAACGCTCGCTCTAAGCGATCACGCTATCGCCAAACGGGGCGCCCGGCTTTGATCCGGGCGCCCCGTTTGTTTTCACGCCGCCGCGCATTTTCGCCGCGCTGCGGTATATACTCCCACTCCGAAACTTGATTCTCGTGCGACCGATATGACTTCGAAGCTTGAAAATTTCCTCACTTCCAGCGCGCGCACCCAGAAAGTAGTTCGCGCTGGCGAAATCGCCCAGCTTCACGCCTACATCGCAAGGATCCTGGACGATCCCCGTCACGCCGACGAACGCCGCCTGCTGAAGTCTGGCTACCGCGTCTATTCCCAGGCCGATGAAGACGGCATCCTCCACGAAATCTTCAGGCGCATTGGAGAAGGGAACCGAACGTTCCTGGAACTCGGCGTCGGCAACGGTCTCGAGAACAACACCTTGTTTCTGCTGATTCAGGGCTGGAGCGGCATCTGGTTGGAAGGCTCCGAAAAGAAAACTTCCGCGGCCAGGAAGAATCTCGCCGCACTGATTGCCTCGCGTCGCCTGGAGATCCATCAGGAATTCATAACCGCGGCGACAATCGACCAAAAGATTGCGACCGTGGCCGCCAATCGCGAGATCGATCTGCTTTCCATCGACCTCGATGGCAACGACTACTACATCCTCGAAGCCATACAATCCATCTCACCGCGCGTGATCGTCGCCGAATACAATTCCAAATTTCCCGCCGACGTTCCCTGGATCATCGAATACAACGAATCGCATCGCTGGGATGCGACCGATTACTTCGGCGCATCCTTGAAATCCCTGGAAACATTACTCGCCTCCAAACGTTACGCGCTGGTCGGCTGCAATCTCCTCGGCACCAACGCATTTTTCGTCCGCAAAGATCTAGCCACCGAAGCCCTTTTTTGCCGCCCGTTCACTTCAGAAAATCATTACGAGCCTGCCCGCTATTTCCTGCTGCCCGCCTATCACGCCGGTTACCCGGTGCATTTCGGCCCCTTCCGCACCAAGTGAAGCCTGTGCATTTCAGTTGCAAGCGCCCATCGATGCAAATAACGCAAATGAAACCATCGTTCCGCGCTAGAATTTTACGCCGGAGGGCGATCTGCCGCGCATTCTTGACGTAGGCTGTGGTCCCAACAAATATCCCGGGTCGATTGGCATCGACATGAATGCTTCGACCAGCGCGGACGTGATTTGCCATCTTGACCGCGGCAACCTCCCGTTTCGCGACAGCTCCTTCGACCAGGTCCGCGGCGAGCATCTGATCGAACACGTCGGCGACATCATCGCCACCATGGAAGAGTTTCATCGCGTCGCCAAACCGGGCGGAACGATCTATCTCCTCACGCCGCACTATACCGACGTCAATTCTTTCAGCGACCCCACCCATCGCTGGCACCTGAACACCTACTCGTTTAATTATTTTTTCCCGGGTGGCGTGCACGGGCGCGACATGTGGTACACCAAGGTACGCATGCGGCCGCTTAGGATTCACGTCAAGCTGTTGCGCATCTGGCGCTTTCTCGGCTTCGAGTTTCTGGTGAACCATAGCCGCACCTTCCGCCGTTTTTGGGAACAATATCTAAGTTTCGTCGTGCGGGGCAAAATCGTCGAATTCACTTTGGAAGTCGTGAAATAGAATTGAACCAGGAATCGAACGAATAATCGTGACCACCGAATCCTCAACGCCGGAAAAGACTTGGCTCGACGCCATCCGGCGCGACTGGGACACTCGCGCCCGCGAAAATCCCCGCGCCTATATCAATTGGCCAGACATAGCCAACGAGGAAGATGCCTTCTTCGCCTCCGGCCAAGCCGACTACCAGCGCTACGTCACTCCCTTTCTGAAGAAAATGAATTTCGATCCGCGCGACAAGGTCGCCCTTGAAATCGGCTGTGGCATAGGCCGCATCGCGAAATGGATGTCGCAGGATTTTTCGCAATACATCGGGGTCGATGTCTCTCCGGAAATGATTCGCCAGGCTTCCTCGTTTAATTTTCTGCGAACTTCCTTCCACGCCGTCTCCGGTGGAGACCTCGAAGGAGTCGCCGATCGCAGCGTCGATTTCGTTTGGTCCTTCGCCGTCTTTCAGCACGTTCCAGACAAGCGCGCGATTTTCAATTATTTCAAAGAAGCTGCGCGCGTTCTGCGGCCGGGCGGAATTTTTCGCCTGCACATGAAGGGACTGTGGACTCTACCGCTGGGCCGCTACGTAATCGAAGCCGGATTCCCCGGGCGCAACCGCCTCTACGAAATTCCGCGCTTCGGAATTCCTTTCGTTCGCCTGCGGTACCTGGATACCTGGCAGGGCCGCTCGATCCGCCCCGGCGAAGCCAGGGCACAGCTCGAGTCGCTGGGGCTCGAAATCCTCGATACCGATGGCGAAGGGACGACCATGATGTGGATGGGCGGCCGCAAGAAATAGCAGCCGAAGAAAGTGTCACGCTGGGAGCAGCGCCGATGTTCGCACGCCTAATCTTCGCGATGGTCGACTTCAACGCCCGCAAAGGCTTCAGCCCGCCGGCGTCCGCCGCCACGGAAACGGAAGCCAACCCAAAGCAGCGCGCCCTGCGCACCGGAATTCGCGGCGAAACTTACGCCTACTGGTATCTCCGCCGCCACGGATACGTTCTCGTCGCTCGCAATTTCACTTCGCCCGGACTGAAAGGCGAAATCGACATGGTCGGCTACGATGGAAATGTTCTAGCCTTCGTCGAAGTAAAAACTCGCACTCGTGACGCGGCCTCCGCGAAAACGCCGGAAGCCCTGCAAGCCACTCCCGAATCCGCCGTGAATCTCGATAAGCGCCGGAACATTTCGCGTGTTGCCCGGCAATTTTTACGCGCGCGCCATATCGAATCCGCCGAATGCCGCTTCGACGTTCTGGCCATCGAAACGCGAACGGGTCAAAAACCGGTTGCTAGGCTGCACAAAGGCGCGTTCAATGCCGGCGAGTACCGCCCGTCGGAGTACTAGCACGGCTTGGAATTCGAAATGCTTCAGGACTTCCAGCCTCTCATCGCCGTAGTAGAATCAAAGTTTCGAATGCCAACTTCCGGCGCCACGTCGCGCTGCGAGGAGACCTAAGCATTGCCTGAGCTTCGCAAAGATCCCATCACCGGCCGTTGGGTCATCATCTCCACCGATCGCGCCAATCGTCCGATGGATTTCGTGCGCGAAAGCGTGAAGATCAAAGGCTCTCCGCACTGTCCTTTCTGCCCCGGCAACGAAGGCAAAACGCCCTCCGAAGTTTTGGCTTATGGCCGCAATGGCAGCGGCAAGGACACTCCCGGCTGGTCGCTCCGCGTAGTTCCCAACAAATTCCCTGCGCTCGGGATTGAAGGCGGTCTCGACCGTGAAGGTCAGGGCCTGTTCGATCGCATGAACGGCGTCGGCGCCCACGAAGTGATCATCGAAACTCCTGATCACAATTTAACGCTGGCCACCATCAGCGAAAAAGGCGCGGAAGAAATTTTCTGGGCCTATCGCGATCGCATGCTCGACCTGAAAAACGATCGCCGCTTCCGCTACATGCTCGTCTACAAAAACCATGGCGAACCCGCTGGCGCCACTCTCGAGCACGCCCATTCGCAATTGATCGCCCTGCCTATCGTGCCGAAACAAGTCCGCGAAGAAGTCGACAGCGCCAAGCGCTATTACAACGAAAAAGAACGCTGTATTTTTTGCGACATGATCCGCCAGGAAATGGAAACCAAATCGCGCATGGTCCTCGAAAACGACCATTTCATCGCGCTCGAACCCTACGCTCCGCGTTTTCCCTTCGAAACCTGGATTCTTCCGCGCCAGCATAGTTCGGCATTCGAGAACATGCCCACGCCCTACTACAAAAGTCTTTCGCGGATCATGCAGGATTTCCTGAAGCGGCTCGATTCGGTCCTGGCTTTGCCGTCCTACAACTTCGTCATTCACACTTCGCCCATCGGCGAAGAAATTAACGACCACTATCATTGGCACATCGAAATGATGCCCAAGCTGACCAAAGTCGCTGGATTCGAGTGGGGAACTGGCTTTTACATCAACCCGACGCCGCCCGAAGAGGCGGCCAGGTTCCTGCGCGAAGCGCAGTAGTCTTCACGCGCTGCCGAAATTTTTAGCTCTTCAAGTACCACGGAACGTTCACCAAAATAATTCGCTGGTTCCCGCGCAATAGCAGCAGAGCCTTCAACAGCTCAGCCCGGTTGTTTTCCAGAAAATAATGCCACCAGTGATGCTCGATCATTTCCGGAATCATCACCGCGATGCGCCGGGTAGGGTGCGCCTGCTGCATTTCGAGCACGTAATTCACGATCGGCGTGATCACCAGGCGATAAGGTGAATCGAGCAAGGTGAGTTTCGGCTCGGGCAGCCCCGCCCCACGGGCCGGCAAAGTGACATATTGGTTCCACTGCGCCGAGATGTCGTATTTCTCGCCTTCCGCCCGTACGTGGACCGCCTCGACTTCCTTCGACATGCTGTAGGCGACCTGCAACGCTTTGTTGGTCAGCTTGCCCCAATACTGCACTGGCATGATTACAATCGGCTCGTGCAAGCCGGCCACATCGAAAGGATCGGTGCATTCCAGTTCTTTTTCCACGCGAAGGAAATACCGTTTCACCGCCATCATCAAAACCAGCAGTGTGGGAATCAGCAGTGCCGTAACCCACGCGCCTTCCACAAACTTTGCAACCAGCACGACCAGGACCGTAGCGCCGGTAGCCACCGCGCCGATTCCATTCACCACCATGAACCGTCGATAGCCTTTGCCTTTAACTCGTCGCCAGTGCGCCACCATCCCGGCCTGCGAAAGCGTGAACGCCAAAAACGCGCCCACGGCGTACAAGGGAATCAGCCGGTTGGTCACGCCTCCGAACAAAATCAGCAGCAATGCCGACAAAATAGTCAGTACGTACACACCCTTCGAATACACCAAGCGTCGGCCGCGTAGGCTAAACGTATCCGGCAGATAGCCGTTCATCGCGATCGCCCGGCACAACCGCGGAAAATCAGCAAACGCCGTATTTGCCGACAACGCCAGCACCAGCAATACCGACGCGATGGCCACGTAATAAAAGGCACCGCGTCCCATCACCGCCGCAATCACCATCGAGATGACGCTTTGATATCCCGGCGCTCCCGGGTCGGTGGCCGAGATGTGATAGAAACGCACCAGCCGCGCAATCCCGCCCAGCATCAGAATCAGCAGCACGATAATAATCGTCAACGTGCGCTGCGCGGTCTTGGACGCCGGCTCGCGAAAAGCCATCACTCCGTTGCTCACCGCTTCCACCCCGGTCATCGCCGTGCAACCGCTGGCAAACGATTGCAGCAGCAGCCACACACTTAGTCCTGCCGCCGCAGGCAACGCCGCTGGCGGCGCCACCACCGCAACCGGATGCCCCCCGGAAGCGATCGCTTTGAATAGCCCCACTGCAATCGCGCCCAGCAGCGTCCCGATAAAAAGATAAGTCGGTACCATGAACACCACGCCGGCCTGCCGCAAACCGCGCAAATTAATTACAGCGATGAACACCAAAATCAGCAGACAAAGCCCCAACGTGTGCGGCAGCAGGGAAGGCAGCGCGGATACCAGCGCGCCCACCCCCGCCGATATTCCCACCGCCACCGTCAGGATGTAATCGATCATCAGCGCCGAAGCCGCCAGCAATCCCGCGAATGGCCCCAGATTTTCCGATGCGACCGTGTACGACCCGCCGCCGCCCGGATACGCCGCGATCGTTTGCTGATACGAAAAATAGACGATTACCAGTAGCGCGATCACGCAGGCGTTAATCGGCACGATGTATGCCACGCCCGCCGCGCCCAGCGGCAGCAGCAGCGTCAGGGCCGCTTCCGGCCCATAAGCCGCTGAACTCAGCGCGTCTAGCCCGAAGATAGGAATTCCCGCCGCTACATTCAGTTGCTCCGCGCGCTCATCCCACGTCGGCAGCGGCTTTCCAAACAAGATGTCTCGAATCGTCAAGTTCATTGCTCCGCAAAGACATCAAAAACGGTCACCAACGGCTTGGCCGCACAGAGTAAGGCCTTTAACCAAAAAATGGTACGTCTTTACATGTGAATGTTGGATGACGTTCCGGCCTTCAAATAATGGGATTCCCGTATGGCTTCAACCCGCCGCCAGAGCTAGACTGACCGCTGCTTTTCAAGAAACCGAAGACAAGTTCACAAGGAGATTCGACATGGCCAGCACCCAAGACGGAAAAAAGTGCGCTCACCCCATTTGTTCCTGTACCGTCACCTCCGGCAAGTACTGCAGCACCCAATGCGAAGCGATGGAGGAAACTCCAGACATTGATTGCACCTGCCCGCACCCGGGATGCAAGGGCCATACGGAACGCTAAAAAGGAAAAGGCCGCCGTTCCGGTTCGCGGTACGGCGGCCTAGGAATTCAGAATCAAGCTGTACTTGCTGGATTATTTCTGGAACTTGTGGAAACGCCTCTCGCAGTCGTCGCACCGGTAGGGCCGCATTCCCAAAGCTTGGCACACGTAATCGAATAAGCCGCTGCGATGTGAACGATGTGTCTCGTCACATCCGCAGTGAGGGCAGATGGGCTTGGCTATCGCTGCAGCCGGCGCGTTGCTCTCCGGAGACTTCGCCGTATCTCTCGCCGGAGCTGCTCCAGCCCACATTTACGCTGCTCGTCGGATCATGTGATACACCACCAGCAGCACCACGGCGCCGACCACCGCTACGAACAAGCTGTAAATGTTGAAGCCGGTCACGCCCGTCGCTCCAAAGCGGTTGAAGAGCCAGCCGCCCAGCATCGCTCCGACGATTCCCAGCACGATGTCCATCACCACGCCTTCGCCGGACTTGTTCACGATCTTGCTGCCGATAAAACCCGCCAGCAAACCCAAGACGATCCACGCCAAAATTGACATAAACTTCTCCTTAAAAACGCATGCCTAGGAACTTCCCGGAATTCCGAGGGAACAGCCACTCACTATACATCCAGCTTCAATCGCACGTATCAACGGAAACCTGTACCGCGAAAGCTGAATCGCTGTAGCCGAAGCTATTCCCCCAGCCCAAGCGCCTTACCACTTCCGCAAGATACTCCCTTTTGCAGCGAAGTTTAAAGTTTGATGACACCGCTTGACAAGCCGCATGACTTGAATTCTAATCGTTCTCCAGTTGATACCGATTTACAACTAGAAATCGCGGGTACGCACCCGTTTTTGCCCGCCCTCAGGGGTCAATCGTTTCGCAACTAGGATTACTGGTCGGCGACTCCTTTTGCTTGCTCCCTAGTTGTTACAGAGTTGCAACTGGCTTTCAATCTTTATCGAGGAGCTTTAATGCATCGTCCATCTCACTTCCCCCATCCATTCGCGCCCACTCTCGTCAGGTTGGTTATCCTTCCCCTGGCGTTTCTAGCGTTCTTTGCCCCGCGCGCTGCGGCCCAGGAGCCGCCCTACTTCGTCACCTATTCCGCTGCACTCGAAGAACCCGGCAACCTCGAAGTCTCGTTCAAGAACACCCAGGCCGCGCCGCGCAACGCCAACCCGTTTCTGGGCACCGCCATGGAACTCGAATATGGAGTGAAAGGCTGGTGGACCACTGAATTCTATCTCGATGGGCAGGCCACGCTGCACGACAGCACCATCCTCACCGGCTTCCGTTGGGAAAATCGCTTCCGTCCGTTGCAGCGCGAACACTGGATCAATCCAGTCCTCTACGTGGAATACGAAAACACCAATCGAGCCGATCGCGCCCTGTTGGAAGTCGTCGGGCACGACAGCATTGCCGATTTGGCCATCCCCAACGCCCTGGCCCGCTCCGAGATCGAGCGCGAGATGGAACTCAAGCTGATCCTCTCCAGCAATTACAAAGGCTGGAATTTCTCCGAGAATTTCATCAGCGAGAAAGACATCAACGAGAGCGAGCCCTGGGAATTTGGTTACGCGCTGGGAGCCAGCCGCCCGCTGAGCTTGGTTTCAAAAGGAAAGTATTGTTTTTTCTGCCGTCAAAATTTTGCGGCAGGCCTGGAACTTTACGGTGGGCTGGGCACTACCGATGGTTTTGGTTGGAAACAGACTTCACAATATCTAGGACCGACGGTGAGTTTCGGCACTCCCCATAACGGCCCAACGATTTTCTTTTCGCCGCAATTCGGCTTGAACGACAACAGCGCTGGCGTCCTCTACCGTTTCGGAATCTCTTACGAAATCCAGCAAGTCGCCAGCCTCTTTCACCGGAAGGGCCAATGATTCACGACTCGCTCCTAAAGCTTCCCGCTTCTCGCCAAGTCCGGCGACCTTTTGTCTCCGCCGCGCTCAGTCTCTGCGCCGTAGTTCTATGCGTGGCCATGGCCGACGGCTCCTGGATGAAGAACGTCCCGGCGGATTATCACGCGAAAGTAAATCCTCTCAGTGCCCAGTCGGACGCCATCGCCGGAGGTGCCTATCTCTTTTCCGATCATTGCGCCAAATGCCACGGCAAGGACGCGCTCGGCCGCGGCAAGCACCCTAGCCTGCGCAGCGCGCGCGTGCAGAAGCAAGCCACGGACGGTGACCTTTTCTGGCTGCTCAAGAATGGCAGTCTGGGCCGCGGGATGCCCAACTGGAGTGCTATTCCCGAGCCTTCCCGCTGGCAGCTCATCGCCTACGTGAAAAGCCTCGGAGTCAGCTCCGTCGATAACAGTTCCAATCACTATGTGCCCAAGGAAAACGAATGATTCGCTCGAACCCAGTCAGCTCCGCAGTCATTTCTGTTGTGCTGTCCGCGCTTATGATTCTTTCCGGATGCGGATCCGGCAAGGCGCCGTCCTTCCCGGTCGAAAATGATTCACACAACGCCTCCGAACAGCAGGTGGGCGAACGCCTTTTCGTCGAGACCCGCTTCGCCGAATATTTCGCCGCCCATATGACCGGCGTGAACGATCCTCTCGCCGTCGGCGACCCAGTAGTCAGCCAGGTGCAGACCACCAGCGGAACGCTTCCCGGCCCCTTCGCGGGCCAATCGATCAACTGCCGCTCGTGCCACTTCGTCGTGGAATTCCAGGGCGTCCCCGGAGCAGGGAATCGCACGTACGCCGATTTCACCACGCGTAGCCCGCTGCCCCTGCCCATGGGCAATTTCACTAACACGCCGCGCAATTCGATGCAGATGGTTGGCTCTCTGCAGTCTCGGACTGGCCCGACATTCCTCCACTTCGACGGCCAATTCAGCGACCCCGCCGACCTGGTGAAAACCACGCTGACCGGACGCAACTTCGGCTGGGGCCCGACCCAAACCCAGCAAGCCATCGCGCACATCGCTCAGATTATCCGCGAAGACAACGGCATGAACATTCCCGCCCAGGAATACGGCGAGAATCTCCCCTACTCCACGATTTTTCTTGGCACCCAGCCGGGCATTCCCAGCGACGTGCTGCTTTCCCCGCAGTTCCGGCTGGACGTGACCACCGCGAGCGACGATCAGATCGTCGATCTCATTTCGCAACTGATCGCCCAGTACATGGCCGGTCTGCTGTTCAAACAGGATCAATTCGGCCGTTACTACGCCTCACCCTACGACGTTTTTCTTCGCATCAATCAGTTGCCGGTGCAGCCGAAAGCCGGCGAATCGATTCCGCAATACAATCAGCGCCTGCTCTCGATGGTCAATTCGCTGAGCAGTCCTAAGTTTGTGAATGGCACCTACGGGCAATTCCAATACCACGCCCAGCCATTCCAATTCGGGGCCACCGAACTGGCCGGCCTGAAAATTTTCCTCACCGCCGCGAACAACGCAGTGGATTCCTCCCAGCACGCCGGGAATTGCGCGGCCTGCCACACGGCTCCGAATTTCTCCGACTTCAAATTTCACAACACCGGAGTTTCCCAGGAAGAATACGACGCGGCCCACGGCTCCGGAGCCTTCTTCAATCTCCCCGTCCCCACGCTCGCGCAGCGCACCGCGAATTTCGACCAGTACATGCCGGTTTCGCCCGCGCATCCTAATGCCTCCGAGGCCTTCCGGCATCTCGCCGTCCCTGGGCAGCCGCAGTTCGCGGATCTCGGTTTGTGGAACGTGTATCTGAATCCGGATATCCCGAATCCGCAGGCGCAGTTGTCTCCCATCGTTTGCGCCACCCAAGCAAACTGTAGCGTCGATCAAGGACTGGCCACCACCATCGCCCAGTTCAAGACGCCCACCCTTCGCGACCTGGAAGATTCCGCGCCGTATTTTCACAACGGCAGCAAACTCAAATTCCCGGACGTCGTGCAGTTCTACGTGAACAGTTCGGCTCTCGCCCGCGCCGGGCTGCTACGCAACGCACCTCCGGAGTTTCAAAACATGTCGCTCAGCGATTCAGATGTCGCCGCAGTCGCTGCGTTTCTCGCGTCTCTCACCGAAGACTACGACGACGCCTAGTCGTCGCAGCTTCAAACGACTTGCTTCTGTTCCCACGGATGCGCGGTCGGCTTGACCGCGCATCCGTTTCTCGTTAACCTTTTTTTAGATTGACCCGCAATCCAAACCAGATCGTTTCCGCTTCGCCGGATTCCAAAGTTCCATATCCCATTCGATTTGAATCCCGCATGGCTATCGCCCTGGCGATTTATGGCGCCGTGCTCATGGCCACCAACCCCTGGTTCACCGCCGTCGACGACGAAATCGTCATCACCGACGTCGCCCACGAGCCCATCTTGCAAACCGTAAAAGTATTTTTCGGCGGCAAGGGCCAGCATGAACACCCGCCGCTCTCCGACTTCATCCTCCACGCCTGGCTCCGGCTGACCGACGGAAATTTGCACTGGCTACGGCTTCCCTCCGTCATTTTTTATTTGTTGGGTGTCTGGTTTCTGGTTCAGGCCGCGCGCCGCATCGGCGCCGACCGCGCCGGCTATTGCACGCTGGCCATCATGCTGCTCTGGCCCTACGGATTTCATTTCGGTCGAATCGCCGGCTGGTACTCGTTCACCTTCATGCTGATCTCGATCCTCACCTTTTTTTACCTGCGTTACATCGAAGATCCGACACTGAAAAAATGGGTGCCTATCGTTCTCTGCGCGCTGGCGCTGGTTTACACCAATTATTTCGCGTGGGCCGTGCTCGGTTGCCTGGGTCTCGATCTAATCTCGAGATTCTGGCGGGACACTCGCAAATGGACCGTCTTCATCGCTACTGCGGCTCTGCTCTTCGTGGCCAACCTGCCCATCTTCTACGCACTCGTTGGCGAGATTCGTGACTGGGCACACCCGACAGCACTCGGCCCGGCCCCCATCGCCACCGGAACGTTCAATCTTTATTCCCTCTGGGTCAGCGAATCGGTCGCGCCTTGGTTTTGGTTTCCCGGCGTTGCCGCCGGGCTGGCTATCGCCTGCGCGCTTCTGCTCACCCTGATCTACACTCCGCCCGCCGCCCGCAGATTTTTTATCTATTTCTTCGCGCTGCTGGGCGCCATGACTTTCGTACAGATCGGAAATACCAGGCGCTTGCTGATGATCAGTCCCTGGCTGATTTTGCCCGTTGGCGTAGCACTCGCCATCGCCACCTGGCCCTCCGCGCGGCGATTACTCGCCGCATCCCTCGTGCTCGTCGCGGCCATCGGCTGGTATGGAATTTTTGCCCGCACTCTTTACTCCGCTCCGCACTGGGTCGAGCCTTGGCAGCAGATCGCCCGTCAGGCGGCACAGTCGGCGGCCACCGGCGGCGTCATCGTTGGCAACAATCCCTCGTTTTTCTTTTATCTGACCTATCTACTGCCCGCGACGAACCCAGTCGCCCAAGGCCGTTTTTCCGGCTACTTGCCCGTCACCGTGCGCGCTCCTGGCGTTTATTTTCCGCAACAATGGATCGACGCCGGCCGGCCCATGGCTCGCACGGTGATGCTGGTCAACGGCCTCAGTTACGAGGTGCCCGGCGCCACCATCGAGGACCTGCAAACCATACTGGAGGCGCGCTGCAAAAATATGGGCGAGCAGCGCCTGGTCTACGATTCCGGCGCGAAATGGAAACGCCAGTACCAGCCGATCACCGGACAGCGGGATTGGCGCATTCAAGTGACCACCTACAGCTGTCCCGCATCCTGAACGCACAACCTCAAATTGGGGGATTCTTACGGTAGGGAAGTGGCGCGCCTGGCAGGGGTCGAACCTGCGACCTTTGGTTTCGGAAACCAACGCTCTATCCAACTGAGCTACAGGCGCATCGCCATGAAGCAGACGTAAGTCTAACTCTTTTTCCGCGCCGGCAAAAGTAATCCAGCTCTAATCCTGCCGCTGAGTTCCGCCGCGCTCCTAACCCTTCGCCAAGCCTCTGATCTGTTTTGCATATTTTTCGATCTGGTCGCACTTCTGCACCATGGCCAGCGACAGCACGTTCTGCGAATCCGTCTTCTCTACTTCTGCCTTCAATTCTGCGGCCAAATAATAAAGCTTCTCGACGCTGTCATGAATCTGCGAGTCGTTGTGCTCCAGCATTTGCTTGGTGTTAGTCCGCGGATCGATATTCGGCCCCGGGTAAGGCGCCCGCGGAGAATTCTGTTCCGGATCCTCGGGTGGCGGAATCGAAGGTGTCGTCTGCCGTACCGCTTGCCCCCATGCACGCGGCACGATCAGCCCCGCCACCGCTCCCGCAGCCACCGCCGACAGCCCCGTCAGAAACACGCGCTTTTGTCCGTTCATCATCTCGCTCCCGCCCCCCATTCTAACTCCGCCACACCTTGCGCCAAAAATTACCCGCGACGCTTTCGACGCATCTTTCGCCCCAGCGTCCGAGTGGTATACTTCGGCGTTTGCCATTTATGACTGAGTCCTTCTCTCAATTATCGGAAAGCGCGGGCCGCATCGGCATCCGGCTCGTCGTCATCGCGATTCTCGCGGTCGTGCTGATTCGCGTGCTGCGCGCCGTCACTGCGCAATTGGTCCACACTACCAAGTCTCCCACCCGCTCCGGACAACTGCGCGAGCAGCAGACCCGAACCATGGCCGACCTGCTTCATAGCGTCGGCACCACTGTAATCATTGTCGTCGCCGTGCTGATGGCCATGCGCGCCCTGGGCTTTGACATTACCCCGGCCCTGGCCACCGCCGGCCTACTCAGCGTTGCGCTGGCCTTCGGCGCGCAAAGTCTGCTCAAAGACCTGATCAATGGTTTCTTCATCGTCTTCGAGGACCAATATTCTCTAGGCGATGTCCTGCAGGTGAATGGGGAAACTGGCCGCGTCGAACATCTCACCTTGCGCCGCACCGTATTGCGCAACAACTCCGGAGCCATCGTCTCCATTCCCAACAGCCTGATCGGTCAAGTTTCCAATCTCAGCCGCGATTGGTCCCAGACCTTCGTCGACATCACCATCCGCGCTGACGAGTTGGTCGCCCAAGCCATCGCTATTCTGGATAAAGCCGCCGCCGAATTTCGCGACGATGCCGATTGGTCGCCCGCCCTGGTCGATGGTCCGCGCGTGCTCGGCGTCGAATCACTTACCTTGGACGGCACCGTCATCCGCCTGCAGGTCCGCACTGTTCTCAATCGCAAGGACGATGTCGCCCGCGAATTGCGCCGCCGCATCAAGCTGGCCTTCGAACGATCCGACATGCCCGACCAGCCTCACAAAGTTTCCGTTACCAGCGGCGCACCCTCCCCGCATGACTGACCTTCAACTCGAGGCCCGTTCGTGAAATCCCGCCGAGAGCCGCAGTCGACTGCGCTACGCGACGCTCGTCTCCGCAGCGAACGTGTGCGAATCCTGATCCTGATCGGCGTCGCGTTCCTGGTTCTCATTCTCCGCAGCACCATCACCGCAATTTTCCCCAGCCCCGAGAATTTCCATCTTTGGGTGATTGGCACTGCGCTTGTCGTCTGTTTCATTGCCTATGAGGCCTTCGTGGTGCGTGCGGTCAACTCGGCGATCGCGAACGGCCGCGACTTGCCAAAAACGGCGTGGCTCGTAAGCACCGTCGTGGAAAGTTCCGTAGCCGCGTTTGCCGTAGCGCTTCTCTCCAGTTCGTCCATTCCCACGGAATATAAGCCGCTGACGAATCCCTCGTTCCTGCTGTTTTTCTTTTTTATTATTTTGTCTACTCTGCGCCTGGAGCCGGTGCTCTGCCGGCTGTCCGGATTCGTCGCGGCTCTCACTTACCTTGCCGCGGCAGTCTACATCGGTTGGACGCCGATCGGTGCGGCCAGGACGACACTACTCACCCCCCAAAAGCTTGTCTTCATGTATGCCCTCACGCTTTTCTTTGGCGGAATCATCGCCGGCGCGGTCGCCGGAGAAATCCGCAAGCACGTCGACGCCGCCTTGCGCGAAGCTGAGACCCACCGCCAGGTCGAACGCCTCGAACACGACTTAGATGTCGCACGCAACATTCAGCAGTCTCTGCTGCCCACTTCGATGCCCGAAATGCAAGGCTTCGACATCGCCGCCTGGAATCAACCCGCGGATCAAACCGGCGGCGATTATTACGATTGGCAACCGCTGCCCGACGGCAAAATCCTGGTCGCCCTCGCCGATGTCACCGGCCACGGAATCGGCCCGGCTTTGCTCGCCGCCGTCTGCCGTGCCTACGCCCGCACGAATTTCAACGCGGATAACGGTTTGTTCAACGCCATGTCCCGGATCAATTCTTCGCTTTCCGCCGACTTGAAAGAGGGTCGCTTCATCACCTTCGTCGCCGCCATCTGCTCGCCCGGAAGTGCCGCAGTCGAATTGCTTTCCGCCGGTCACGGCCCGCTGTTTTTCTTCACTCCCGGTGAAGACCGTTTTGACGCCATGAACGCCCACGGCATGCCCCTCGGGATCATGTCGAGCCTGGTTTCGGACCCGCCGCAGGTTCTTACCCTCAGCTCGGGCGACCTCGTCGTGCTGGCCACCGATGGATTTTTCGAATGGGAGAACGCCGCAGGACAGCAATTCGGCGTCGAACGCTTGGAAGCGGTCATTCGTGCCACGCACCACAAGCCTGCCGCCGAAATCATTTCCGAACTCTACGCCGCCGTCATCGCCTTCTCCGCCGGAACCGCGCAAAAAGACGACCTCACCGCCGTGATCATCAAGAAAGTCTAGCAACGTCCGCTCATCGCTTTCGCCTTCGCCCCTTACAATAAGTTCCACCCGTTGCGCCGCGATTGCCTCGCTTGCATCGGCGGGCGTAACATCTTCAGCGGTGATCGACTCCCCCTCGATTCTCGGCCGCACCATCTCCCATTACCGGATCATCGAAGTGATCGGCGCCGGTGGCATGGGCGTCGTCTACCGCGCTCACGACGAACACCTCGACCGCGACGTCGCCCTGAAGTTTCTGCCCGCCGGCGCGCTCGGCGACGAAGACGCCCGCAAGCGCTTCCGCACCGAAGCGCTAATCCTCGCCAAGCTCAATCATCCCAACATCGCCACCATCCACGAATTCGTCACTCAGGACGGCACCGAATTTCTAGTCATGGAATTTCTTGCCGGAAAATCGCTGGCCCAGGAGCGCGGCGGGGAAGCGTGGCCCGAAAAACAATTGATCGTGGTCGCCTCGCAGGTCGCCCAGGCTCTGCAGGAAGCCCACGAACGCGGCGTAATTCATCGCGACCTGAAACCCGGCAACGTGATGATCACGCCCAAAGGCCTCGCGAAAGTCTTGGATTTCGGTCTCGCGGGGCACTGCCGCCCAGTCAGCGAAACCACCACCATCGATGGCGAATCGGAACCGCGCATGGTCGCTGGCACCGAGCCCTACATGGCTCCCGAACAATTGGTCGGCGATCAGATGGACGCGCGCACCGATATCTACGGCTTGGGCGCCCTGCTGTATCAGCTTGCCACCGGCCAGCGCCCTTTCCGTGACGAAATCTCCGCGCGCCTCACCGATGCCATCCTGCACAAGCCACCTGCGCCGGTGCGCAGCTTGAATCCCACGATTTCGCCGGAGCTCGAACGCATCATTCTGAAATGTCTCGAGAAAGAACCCGAAAACCGCTATCAGTCCGCGAAAGAATTGGACGTCGATTTGCGCCGCATGCAGATGCCCAGTTCCAGCGCGATGCTTTTCGACCATCCGCCGCGAAAATTCCCAGCACCCTGGAACCTGATCGCCATCGCGTGTTGCGCTGCAATTCTTATCGCTGCGGTTTGGCTCGGCATTCGGCGGCACTACCAAGCGATCGCTCCGCCCGCCCCGCCTCAGATTCAGTCCGTCGCCGTCCTGCCGCTCGAAAATCTGTCCCACGATCCCGAACAGGATTATTTCGCGCAAGGCATGACCGAAGAACTCATCACCCAACTCGCCCAGATCGGCGCGCTCCGCGTCATCTCCCGAACTTCAGTCGTCCCTTATCAAGGTTCCCGAAAACCGCTCTCCCAAATCGCCAAGGAACTCGGCGTCGATGCCGTGGTCGAAGGCTCCGTAATGCGCTCCGGCGATCGCGTGCGCATCAACGCCAAATTAATTCAGGCCTCGACCGACCAAAGCCTTTGGGCCAAAGGCTATGATCGCGATTTAACCGACGTGTTGAATCTGCAAGCAGAAGTCGCGCGCGACATCGCCCAGGAAGTTCGCATCGAGCTAACTCCCCAAGAACAGTCCCGCCTATCCAGCTACGCCCGCGTCAGTCCCAAGGCGCATGACGCCTACCTGCGCGGCCGTTACCACTGGAACAAGGAAACCGGCGAGCAATATCGCCAAGCCGAGAAATTTTTCCAGCAAGCTATCGACATCGATCCCAATTACGCCCCGGGATATTCTGGACTCGCCGATTACTACTGGGCCACCGACGAACTCGCCCCGCAAATCGCCATGCCCAAAGCCAAGCAATACGCCCAGAAGGCGCTCGAACTCGACGATTCGCTTTCCTCCGCCCACACCACGCTTGGCGACGTGAAATTCTACGCCGACTGGGACTGGCTCGGCGCCGAGCGCGAATACAAGCGCGCCATCGAACTTAATCCCAATGACGCCGAAGCTCATCGCATGTATTCCGTTTTTCTTTCCGCCATGAATCGCGCGGACGAAGCCCTGGTCGAAGTTCGCATCGCCCAAAGCCTCGACCCGGTTTCGCTTTTTGCCAGTTCCTCTTCCGGATGGGCCCAGTACTTCGCGCGCAACTTTGATCGCGCCCTCGAGCAGTGCCGCAAAACTCTAGAGCTGGAACCAAACGACGTCGGCGCCCACTCCTGCCTGGGCTATGCCTACATCGCCAAGAAGGATTACGTACGCGCTCTTGCCGAGTGTAAGAAAGCAGCGGAACTATCGCACAACGAGCCGCTGCGCATGGCGGGCTTGGGACTCGCTTACGGTCTTGCGGGGAACAAAGCGGAAGCGCAAAAAGTTTTCGCCGAGCTGCAGCTGAAGTCAAAATTGCAATACGTGCCGCCCTACTTCCTGGCCACGGTTTGCCTTGGCTTGGGGCAAAAAGATAAAGCCATCGCGCTACTGGAAAAGGGCTACGCCGAACGCGATGCCTATCTCACCTGGCTGAAAGTCGAACCCGCGCTCGACCCACTGCGCGATCAGCCGGCCTTTCAGGATCTCCAGCGTCGCGTCGGATTGCCGCAATAGCGCGGTGCCGCGGCAACCCTACAGCAGCGGAAGCGCCGGGCCTCGCGGGTGAATATCCCACCGCGGATCTTCCGGCGCCGGATCCCCCGGAAGGATCACAAACGGCGACCGGCTCGGCTTCCCGTGCGAAACGATCAGATACAGCCGGCTGTGCTGTTTGCGCCCGTCGTTCAAAACCACTCCCGGCCCGCTGTGGTCCTGCACCTTGACGCCCTTTCCAAAGATTTGCGCTTTGTTGAGGAACCCGGAAATATCCTCTCGAATTTTAGCGTACGCTTCGGCCGTGAACTGCAGGATCGCCACTTGCGGGTCCTGATCGGCGCTCCACAGCTTCAGCACCCAAGCTCCCGGTCCTAGAGCCTGCCAACTGGGGGATTTCTTTCCAAAGAATCGATTTTTGGGCGCCATATTCTCTCCTCATCCACTGTATGCTTGGGCCGTCAGGCTAGTTACAACCCGCAGTCAAAGACTGTCAAGGCCTAAGATTTTCGCGCCGTGCCCCAATTCCGCCTCAAAAACCAGCATCCTTTTCACCCTGCATCGGATGACCATTCCGTCTCCCCGCCGCCAGAATTTCCCTATGCTCACCGCTATACCTGTGCTAGTTTTTTCATACCCCGCGAGCCTTTGCGACTCCTTGGATTGCTGAGTACCTGAGGGAAGGAATACTACGAATGAAGACCCGCCATCCTGCTGTCTCGTTAACCGCTCTGATTGTTTCGGCTTTGCTGGTCATGCCCGCCAATCTCGGCGCCCAGAACGCGCAGCCCAGTGCCGGCAAAATCACCACGGTGCTGCCGGTTGTAAACGTCATCCGCGGCCAGCAGCAATCGGCCGCCAGCGTGAATGAGCAGATCTTTTGGGGCGACACCATCAATACCGGGCACTTGGCCCGCGCCCGCGTCAGCCTTGATGACGGCTCGATCCTCAGCGTCGGCTCCGATTCCAATTTGATGATCGGCAAGCACGATCCCGCCGCCCAGCAGACTGATCTTGATCTCAACTACGGCCGCGTTCGCGCCAAAGCCGCCGCGCTGGTCAAGCCCGATTCGCACTTCCGCGTACGCACCCCGGTTGGAGTTGCCGGCGTCGTCGGCACCGAAATGGTAGTCATCTTCGATACCACCGGCGCTCAGATGAAAGTGATCTGCCTCGAAGGAACCTGCCAGGTCTGCGATCTCGGCGGGAACTGCCTGACGCTTCACGGCGGCCAGGAGTCTTCCGTGCAGAATAATTCCTCGCCCACTCCGCCATCGCCTGCAACCACTGTGGATGTAACCGAAGCGGTGAACTCCACCGCGCCCAGCGGAGCTGCTGGCGGTGCCGCGGGTGGAATCGGCGCCGCGGGTGGAATTGCCATCGGCGTGGGCGCTGCCATCGCCGTCACCGTCGCCACCATCGTCGTCCGTTCGGTCAGCAAGACGCCGACCTGCGGCAACCCTACTCCGACCGCCGCTGCGTCTGGCGTCACCGCGAATTGCGCCACGGCTAACCGCGCTGCCACCGGCAAAACCCCGGGTCAGCGTCCGTAAACAGTCACGAAATAGACTCGTCGATCCCCGGTTAGCGTGAGCTGATCGAGAACCGAATCACCAGCCCGTCCACATAGGTCACTTCGACCCGTCGGTCTCCGGGAAGGTATTCGAAAACCTGCGTCTTGAATCCGTCATTCGAAACCGATTCGGAAAGCTGTCGCCCTTGCCCCAGCAGGGAATTCACATCATTCATCGACATTCCACGTTTCAATTGTGCCGTCGCCGCACCGGCATCACCATTCGCCGCGGGCTCTGGCGGAGCTGACGCTGGTCCGCCATCGACCGCGTTGTTCGGCGGTGGACCTCCCGCGTCCGCACTTGGCGCAGTTTCAAAATTTAGGTAGGGCTCGAGCGCGTGCATTACTCCCTCCGGCGTCTGATATTCCACCGGAATCGATCCCTTCCACCGCAAATTGAAACGCGAACCGCCGCGCAACCGATTGTCCGCGACTTGCTGCGACTTAATCTGGCTCGCCACCTGCGCCGCCCGTCGGTTCGCCGCGTCCTGTCGCTCGCGCCGGTCTCGCTCCCGATCGAGTTGCCGCTGCAAATCGCGCTTTTGATCCGGGTCGTCGGTATTCGCGATGTCCCGCTCCAGCTGCTTCTCATAACTGCTTTTTTCTACGGTAGTCGCGTCCACCGTCGTCTTGGTGTCGTCGCCGGCAGTTCCAAAGCCTCCGCCATCGAGTTGAAACTCGATCATGTCTTTCTTCACCACCACGCTGGTCACCGTCGCGCGCGCTTCCTTGGGAATCGCGACGCCGAATTGTTTCAGCCGCGATGAATACTGTTTCCAATCCATCGGCGTACCCCGATCGAATCGCAAATCGACGCCCTGCTGCGTTCCCGGCATGTCGATCTTCGTTTGCACCTGCTTGCCCTGGAAATAACCGGGTAGATCGGCCGCGCCACTCTGCGCCATAACGGGCAAAGCCGCGCACAGCACCAGACAAGCGGATGTCAGTAAGAAATGAGCGGCTCGAAACATTGCGATTCCTCCTTGCGGTTACGGCGATAGGTGGCGTTGGCCGCAAAGTCTATCACAGCGAGAATTGTCGTTGCAGCGCGGCCGTCCGCCGCGCGCACGCCGCAAATGCTCCTTTCGCTCGCGCGTGTCCCGTCCTGATTTGTTAAGCTAGGCCGTTATTTCGAGGAAGAACATCGCATGGATTACCGCAAAAAATTCCTGGCCGAACCAGGCCAACGCATCAAGCTGCACAAAGTCGATCCGAATTACACCGGGAAGCAAGTTTCGAAGAAAGAAGCCATTCCGGCCCTCGAGAAGTATTGCCGGCAGCTCGAAAAGCTCCAGCAGACGCTCTACGCCGAAAAGAAACGAGCCCTGCTCGTCGTGGTTCAGGCTCTCGATGCCGGCGGCAAGGACGGCACCATCAATCATGTGATGGGCGTGCTCAATCCCCAGGGCACCAGCGTCACCAGTTTCAAACAGCCCGGCGCCGAAGATCTGGCCCACGATTTTCTCTGGCGCATTCACCCCCACGCCCCGGCCAAAGGTTGGATCGGAATTTTCAATCGCTCGCACTACGAAGATGTCCTGGTCGCGCGCGTCCACAAGCTCGTGCCTCGCGACGAACTAGCGGAACGCTACGAAAGCATCAATGATTTCGAGCGTCACCTGCGCCGGCAGAACAACACTCACATCGTGAAATTCTTTCTGCATATCAGCCCCGAAGAGCAACTCCGCCGGTTCAGTGAGCGCTTCGACGATCCCGCCCGCAATTGGAAAATTAGCGAAAGCGATTATAAGGAACGGGAATACTGGGACGCCTACATGGCCGCCTATGAGGAAATGTTTGCCAAGACCAGCAAGAAAAATTCGCCATGGTACATCATTCCCTCCAACCACAAATGGTTCAGGAACCTGGCCGTCTCCCAAATTCTGACCGCCACTATGGAAGATCTAGGAATGGAAATGCCCAAACCGACCGTAGACCTTGCGCGGATTCGCGAGAAATACCACCAAGCCGAAGACGCCGGCAAGAAGCCCGACCAGCCCAAACACAAATCGAAAAAGCGCTAGGCCGCGCTTTTGTCAAAAATGAGGATGTGACGCGATAGTCTGGGGCTGAACAATCGATGAGCAGGCGTTAGCTCTCGCAACAGCCTAGGCTCGGCCTCATCCATGAATATCGACCACACCCAGCTTCGGTTTCTTCAGCAACGTCATCGAGATGTACGCCCCAATCCACGACCCCGCCGCCGCGAACCCCACATACATCCAGTTCTTCGTGTAGCTGATCACCGCGAAAGCCGAAAGCAAATACCACACGCTGCTCCAGCTGGCCGCCGGCACCCGCCGCTGCGCCGAAACCGCCGCATTAAACATCACGTACACCGCATCCGTCGCCGCCGTCGACACAAACACCCCAATCGCCAACAAAGGCTCAATCTGCATCGTTGCTCCTCCTGAATTCACCCAAAGTTCCGCCCGCGCAATCGTCTCATCGCGCCTACGTTATCTCAGTTTTTGGCAAAGTTATAAGGCGGGAAGCTCAAAATAGATTTCAGGAAATATTGCAGGTAAGCAGGTCGCTGACGGCTAGCGGCTAACTATGAGTCGCTTGGCATTTTCGCTGTTCGGTGATTTCGTCGAAACTAGTACGACCGCCATCCCGATTGTCCAAAAAAAGTATCCAGCGAGCGGATAAAGCTTCATCTCTCGAAAAACGACCCAGCAAAAAGGGAAGAGCGCCACAATCAAACAACTCCAAACAATTTGGGTCGTCCGTGTTAACCGCCGAACTAAGGACATTAAGGTGGAGGCGACGAATAGAACGTTAATCAGGCCGCTCGCTACCCAAGAGAGAGTTCCAATCGGCCCCATTAAAGTGGCGCTGCCCTGGATCATTCGCAAGATTTCCGTTACGGCCAAAAGCGAATAGAAAGCGCAGTGGTAACCGAGCGCAGGACCGGAGTGAATGGCCTCGCCACCGACGGCCGGAACGAAGAAGCTAGCGGTGTAAATGGTCAGTCCGATCCAGAAAATCCTGGGTTGAGAGGTCATCGATTCAGGCGCCCAACACGAATTCTAACACTACAAGAATTACGACGGTGGGATCGCCGCAGCGTGAATAGCATGTAGTGAGGTTTCGGAGCGATCAGCTCGGGAAGGGAAAACTGGAGGCGCGGGTGGGAATCGAACCCACGTATAAAGGTTTTGCAGACCTCTCCCTTACCACTTGGGTACCGCGCCTCGACCAGAACCACAAGTATAACGAAACTTCAGGCCCGTTTCAGCCCGGAACTTCTGCGCCCGTGCACTCGCATCCGCGAATGAATCAGCGAATGTGCAGCTCGAAAGGAACCCGCGCCTGCACCGGTTCCATCTGGCTCACGATATGCCGAAGCATCGAATCCAGCGACTGCGACTCATTCATCGTGTCCCGTTCGCGCTGCATCAACTGCTGGAAAAAACTTCTCTCTTCCGGATACCGCACCAGCCGCACCGATTCGCCCGCCGGAATATTCGCCAACTGCTTGGCCACTTCCACCGCGCGATCGAGTCCGCCCAATTGATCCACCAACCCGATTTCTTTGGCCTGTGCGCCGGACCACACCCGCCCTTTGCCCACCTTGTCCACCGCTTCGACCGTCATCTTGCGCCCCGCCGCCACGCCCTTGGTGAAATCAGCGTAAGTTTCGTTCAGCGATTTCTCAATGTATGCACGTTGCGTCGGAGTGAAATTCTGCTGCGCCGAAAACAGCGAAGCGTTGTCACTGGTCTGCACCGAATCCGTGCTCAGGCCCAACAAACTGTACAGCCCTGAAATGTTCATCTTCCCGATCAATACACCGATCGATCCGGTAATCGTATTTCGGTCCGCCACAATCGCCCGCGCCGGAGCCGCGATCCAATATCCGCCAGAAGCCGCCACGTCGGACATCGACACCACCACCGGCTTCACCGCGTTCGCCAGTTCCACTTCGCGGCGAATCACTTCGCTACCCACCACCGACCCGCCGCCCGAATCCACGCGCAATACAATTGCCTTGATCCCGGAATCCTTGCGCGCCTTGCGGATATCGCTCGCCACCGAATCTCCGCCCATCACCGAACCGCCGCCCGGCGTCGAGCCCGAGTCGCCCGAAACAATCAGCCCCGAAGCGTGAATCACCGCGATGCGCGTCGTGCCGTCGTTCTTCACCTGCGCGCGATACGTGCCCAGCGAAATCGGGCTCCATTTCCCATCGCGCTGCTTGAAATAATCTTGCACCTGATCCCAGTATCCCAGCCGGTCCACAACTTTGTTCGTCACCGCATCGCTCGATGAAAACGGCCCGCGATTCACCAGCGCCTCGAATTGCCCGCGCTCCATGCCGCGGCCCGTCGAAGCGTCGTCCAAGTATTGGTTGTAGATGCTGTGCAGCAGGCCTTCCACTTCTTCACGATGCGCCGGAGTAAATTTCTTCTCCGTGAACGTATTGCCGGCCGTCTTGAATTCCGCGACGTGATAGAACTCTGGAACGATCTTCAGTTTATCCAGCGTGCCGCGCAGGAAAAGCGCTTCGGCCATCATTCCGCGAATGTTCACCGGAGCCGTCGGCACCAGCCAAATCTCTTTGCACGCGCTGGCCAGGTAATACTCGGGATTCTGAATTCCGTCGTAGCCCAGGTAGCACACGCTGGGTTTGCCGCTCTTGCGGAAATTCAGCAGATGCGTACGCATCTCTTCCAGCTTGGCCCAGCCGGTTTCCAGCGGACCGATCCTCACTACCAGTCCAGTGATGTGCGAATCCGCTGCCGCCGTGTCCATCGCGTCCAGATAATCGTGCAGCACCAGTGGCGTGGTTCCATTCAACGCGCTGAAAATATCCGGCTCCCGCTGCTCCTCAATCTCGCCCGAGGCGTTGATCACCAGCACGCCGTTGGTCGGAATGCGCATCGCCGCCGGTTTCGACGCCGCCCACACCAGCAGGATCAACCCAATTAACAACACAGCAATCACGATCGCGCGGCGCTTTCCCCAGGTCATTCGAACCACCTTGGCTGGATTTGCTGAACTTTGCTCAACGAAGAAACGAAGCTAGACGCTATCACCACCGCCTGTAAAACGCCACTTTCCCCCGCGCGCCAAAAGCTCTTCAATCGCGGCCTATTCGCATCCAACTCCAGCTGCCCAGCGTACCACACGGTACGGCACTCAAACCCAAAAGGAAATAATGAAATCACGCATCGCTCGGCATCTACTGCAGTTCTGCTCACCGCCGCGGTGGCCTCCGCCCAGAAAGATCCCATGGTCGGCGGCGCGGCCATGTATCCCACCAAAGACATCATCGACAACGCCGTAAATTCTCAGGACCACACTACGCTCGTCGCCGCGGTAAAGGCCGCCGGTCTGGTTGACACCTTGAAGGGCCCCGGCCCCTTCACCGTTTTGCTCCGACCAACGAAGCGTTTGCCAAACTCCCGGCAGGCACCGTCGAACCCTCGTCAAGCCGGAAAACAAAGACACGCTGACCAAAATTCTCACCTATCACGTTGTCGCCGGACCCTCGGCACCAACGACCTGAGAAACTCATCAAGGAAGGGAATGGCAAGGCCACGCTCAAGACCGTCAGCGGCGGAACCCTCACCGTAACCGTCCGGCGGGAAGTTCGTCCTCACCGACGAAAAAGGCGGCACCGCGACCATCACCATCGCCAACGTCTACCAGTCCAACGGCGTAATTCAAGTCATTGATTCCGTCTTGATGCCTGGCTAACGCACTCGCTTCATCACAAAAACTCAGGGGCGACTGTTTTTCTGCGGTCGCCCTCTTTTTGCGCCGCAGATTCTCGAGCCAAACGATTTCATGCCGTGGGATCGGGAAAGTCGCGAGAACCAGCCTCGAACTGCGCCCTTCGGCCTTCTTCTGCTATAATCCGGGCATCCAAAACTATGGATTTCGACTACCTAACAACATTTCTTGAGATTGTGAAGTTAGGGAGTTTTTCGCGCGCGGGCCAGAAACTGTTTCGTTCGCAGCCCGCCGTCAGCGCCCAGATTCGCCAGTTAGAACAAGCCTACGGCCAGAAGCTGTTCGACCGCGTCGGCAAGTCCGTGAAGCTCACCGCCGCTGGCGAAGCTTTGGTAGGCTACGCCAAACGCCTGCTGACCCTGAAAGAAGAATCGCTGCGCGCCGTCGCCGATCTCTCGATCTCACCCCAGGGCACTCTGAATATCGGGGCGAATGAAGCCACCTGCCTTTACCTGCTGCCTGATCTGTTTGCCGAATATCACCGCCGCTATCCCGGCGTGCAAATCAATATCTACCGGAATTTCAGCCGCAAAGTGATCGAGAAAATCGAAGACGGCTCGGTCGATATCGGCATCGTCACCTTGCCGGTAAAATCGCCCAGCCTCCGCATTCACCCCATTTTCCACGACCGCCTGATGCTGATGGTCGCGGCGTCCAATCCGCTGGCCAAATCGAAATCGGTCACCCTCAGTGAAGTTGCCGACCAGCCGCAGATCGTTCCCAAGACCGGATACACCCGACAACTATTCGACAAGCATTTCCGCCCCTATCGCGCCAAGCTGCGCATCACTATGGAGCTGGCCAGCGTCGGTATGATCAAGCGTTTCGTCGCCGCCGGTCTGGGCGTTTCCATCATCAGTGAAAGTTTCGCCAAAGACGAAGTCCGCAACGGCGAAGCCAAGCTAGTCCCAATTTCTGACGCCGACCTCACCCGCGAGCTCGGCCTCGTTTACCGTCGCGACCGCACTTTGCCGCGCGCCGCCGCTGCGTTTGTCACTCTGCTGCGTCAGCAAGTCGAAAGCCGCAACGAAAAAGACGCCGCCCGCAAACACTAGCTCCGCGCCCCGTTTGTGTTGCTCCGACACATCCTCTTTACATAACCTTTGCCAATTGACTCAATTCAAAAGTTGAATTGTCCGCCGTTAATAAGTTTCACGCCGCCGCGCCCTGCCGGAGTTACACTCTGGTGATTGAAAGCTCCGCCCATGCCCTTGATGCCCACACTAGGCAGTGAGCTGCGCGCCTTTTACGCCGAGGAATCGGCGCGGATTCAAGACGATTTCGCCCTTCACGGTGACGGTCGCGCCGCCGTTCTCAGCCGCACCACGGTCGTCGAATCCATCCTGCTGCGTCTTTGGAACCAGTACATTTCCCGGAGAAAAATGGTCCCGCCGGAGTCGCGCTCGTCGCCCTCGGCGGTTTCGGACGCAAATGGCTTTTCCCGCATTCCGATATCGATCTCCTGTTCCTGCATGAAAATGAACGCACCGAAAAGGAATTCAGCGCCCGCATCCGCCAGTTCTCCCAGGAAATTTGGGACTTGCGCATGAAGTTGAGTCCCGCGACACGCAAGATTTCCGAATGTGACCGTTTCGATCCTGAAAATCTCGAATTCACCGTCTCGCTGCTCGACGCGCGTTATCTGGCCGGCGATCCCAGACTCTTCGCCCAGTTGCAGGATGCGGCGATCCCCAAACTTCTCGCTCGCGACGGCAAAGGTTTCTCCCAGCGCCTCGCCGACCTAACTCGCACCCGCCACGCAAAATTTGGTGAAACCGTTTTCCATCTTGAGCCCAACATCAAAGACGGCCCCGGCGGTTTGCGCGATACAACGTCGCCTCTTGGCTCAACTTTATTTCACCTAACGGCCACGCACGCGGCTCCGCGAAGGAAACACCGGGTGCGCTGCCATCCGCCCGCCAACGCTCCAATCAAGCGCTCGATTTTCTGATGTCCGCCCGCTGCTTTCTGCATTACCTGCACAAGCGCGACAACAATGTCCTTGCCTGGGAGGCTCAGGACCAGGCCGCCGCGCAAAAAATCGGCGCATCCACCACCGCCGAGCAGCTGACCGCCTCCGACTGGATGCGCATTTATTTCGGTCACGCCCGCGCCATCAATCGCGTTTGTCTGCAATCTCTCTATGCTTTTCCCGCCGCGCCTTCCTCGCTTCACGGCGAATTTCAGAATCTGCAATCGCGTTTCGCCAATCCCGAGTTCCTGGTCGAGAATGGCTTGATCTCCCTGCAGCAGCCCGACGCCGTCGGCGATTCCGATCTCTTAATGCGCTCCTTCCGCTTCAGGCTCGCCACGGCCTCACCTTCAGCCCCGCAGCCGAAATGCAAATCGAGCAGGCTCTTCCGTCCATCGCCCAGGATCCGCCTTGCGGCGTCGAAGTCTGGCATCACTTGCAGGAAATTCTCCTCGCCCCGCACGCTTCCGAAACTCTGCGCGCCATGCATTCCATGGGTTTCTTGTCTCTGGTTCTTCCTGAGTTGCAGGGGATCGATTCGTTGGTGGTTCGCGATTACTCCCACGCTACACCGTCGATGAACACACTTTCGTCGCCATCGAAAATCTGCACCGTCTGCGCCAATCCCAGTCAAATGGGATCAGCGCTATGCTGAACTTCTCGACGAACTCGAGCAGCCCGAGCTGCTCTATCTCGCCATCCTGCT
This sequence comes from uncultured Acidobacteriota bacterium, assembly GCA_963847695.1. Lineage (GTDB taxonomy): Bacteria > Acidobacteriota > Terriglobia > Acidiferrales > UBA7541 > Palsa-295. The sequence goes on from CAWKAX010000026.1 coordinate 306,869, forward strand.
GCACGACGCCGGCAAAGCCCGCAAAAACGAAAATCACGTGCAGGCCAGCGTCTCCCTCGCCGAGGCCTGCCTCGAACGTCTCGACGTCGATCCGCCCGACCGCGAAACGGTTTTATTTTTGGTCGGCCGCCATCTCGAACTAAGCATGACTCTGCGCCGCGATATTTTCGATCCCGATACCGTGAAAGCCCTCGGCGAAAAACTCGAAACGCCCGAACGCCTCAAGATGCTTTGCCTGCTCACCTACGCCGACATCAAAGCCATTAATCCCGAAGCGCTCACTCCCTGGAAAGCTGAAAATATCTGGCAGCTCTACATCGGCACGGCAAATTATCTGCTGCGCAATGTCGACCAGCGCCTGCACGTCGATACTGACGAGGACACGCTTGCGCATCTCCGTACCCTGGCACCGGCGCCGGAAGAAAACTGGAAGTCTTCCTCGAAGGTTTGCCCGAGCGCTATCTCCGCACCCATCCGGTCGAAGACGTTTGACCCACATGAATATGGCCAACGCCCTGGCCAAAGATCCGGTGCAGGTCGCCCTCAAACGCGGACGCCATTGGTTCGACCTTTCGCTCGTCACCACCGACCGTCCATTTCTTTTCGCCAATATGACCGGCGTCCTCGCCGCCTGGGGCATGAACATCGTCAAAGCCACCGCATTTTCGAATCACGCCGGGGTGGTCGTCGATACTTTTTATTTCACCGACCAATTTCGCGTGCTGGAATTGAATCTGCCGGAATGGGAACGCTTAAGCGGAGCGTCCAGACGTGATCACCGGAAAAGCCGACCTGCAAAGGATCTTGCGCGACCGCTTGCGTTCCCACAAACCGGTCCCGCCAAAAGTGAAAGTCACCACTGTCATCGATTTCGACGCCGGTTGCTCCGACCACAGCGCGTTGAGGTGAAAAATATCACTGCCATACAGCTTCCGGTATTGCTTTGCATCGCATCAGCTCGAAATTCGCCGAACACAATTGCCACATCGATATCGCCTTAATCAGAACCGAAGGTCAAACCGCCATGACACGTTTTGTACTCGGAGCACTTCACGGTGGCAAGTCGATCTTCGACGGCAATTGCGGTTGTCCCACCTTGCTGCGCGCGGAGCTCGGCGCAAAATAGCGTCCCATCGGTAAGTGAAGTTCTGCGTCTAGATAAAAGCCCCACGACAAAAGAGCCAGCCATTTCGCGCGGGGCTTTTTCCTTCTTGATTGTTCACTGCAAGCCATAAATGCAGCCACATTCCGTGCATTATGCTTGTTGTAACGTAAATATCCATCGACACATCGTTCTGCTGTGCCGGTTGATTTTGGCCTTATCCGCCACAGTCTGATGCCCTTTATCCTGCGCGCGCACTATCCCGCTCTTGCTTGATTGGTTTTTCCGGCTTCCTGGCAACCCAGGTTATTGGCGCTATTTGCGCGGCGTTGACTGCCCGCTCTACGCCATTGGCGATCCGGGTATTGCTGGTGGTCGCCTTCACGGCTGAATTTGCGCCGACGAAGGAGTCGCCGTGGAATTCTCGAATTCCGGTACCGCTCCCAAAGCCAAAAACAAGCCTGCGCTGAGTAGGACTGTACGTGCGTTCATGATCGTAAACCTCCGTAGATGTCTTGATTTATTATTTGTCTCGGCGTCACGATTTTGCCTGAACACCAGCTTATTAGGTGAAGCACTCTGGACCTTAAAAAGTTGTTGGTGGCGAAAGTGGGGAAGAGCCAGTTTTACCACGGCGGCGAATTCCGGGCGAAACGGAAACAAAAAAAAGGCCAGTGCGGAACGCACCGGCCTCGAAATCTGCTGGCATTTGATCTTACTGCTTCAGCAGCTTCCGAAGTCCGCGGTAAGCTGCGGCGAGTCCGGCGTCACATCCTCTTCAAACTGGGCCACCACTTTGCCGTTTCGATCGACCAGAATGGGGTGAAATTCCATTGATGTCGCCTTTCGGCGCCGGATTTGCGTCCTTGGTCAAATACCCGTAAAGCGGCGTCTGGTCCTCGCCTTAGACCGAAACTTTTAATTAGATCGGAAAAGTAACGCTGTATTTGACTGGCAGAACGTCTTGATCTCCGCGTTTTGCCCGGTTCCTGATTTCCAAAATTGTTCACCGGAAATCCCAGAATCACAAATCCTTGATCCTTGTATTTCTCGTAGGTGATTCGCCGCCGTGTACTGCGGCGTGAATCCGCAACGGCTGGCCACGTCAACCAGCAAACCCACCTTGGCCTTGTAAATACCAGCGGCGCCGGTTTTCCGTCGATCGAAGGCAACGTAAAATGGTAAATGCTCGCAGCTGCGAATAGGGAAGCGCTCATAATCAGAATCACCGATCCTAGAAAAAGTTCTGTGAACTCTTGCGTCCGGAAGTCTCCATCCTCATCCTCACCCGTCGTAATCGTTTTAATTCAGTCGCGCTGACGAGGATACCGCCCTCCTGAGCCTGCCGCAATGTGCCGCCACCCGGTCGCCCCGCCTCGAGCCTTACTCCGGATGCTGGCCAAGTTCATCGTTCATCTGCCCGGCCCGCACCGCCGCGATGCACAAGTTTTCACCGCTCTCGTCGCACTGATACACCTGCCAGGCCGGCAAAATTTCCTCGGGCACTTCGTAGCTCCGTCCTCCATATCCGACGTGTCTCCAAAATAAGTCGTCAGATACGGATTCCCCTCGTTCGCCCGTACCAGAAACTGTTGCGAGGCCGCTTCGTAATTTCCGTAGCTGAAGCAATAACCAATGCACGCCCGATCCAGCATATGTTGAATCAAAATTCGCGATTCCGGAAAAGGCTGAATCGTTCCCAGCACCCGCGAGTCCCGCGGAATTGTCCGCACCAGTTTCTCCACCGCCGCTTCCATCCGATTCATTCGGGCCGTGTCTTGATACAGGAACGCAAAAAACATAACCGCCGTCGCCCCGAAGGCAAAAACATGCCATCGCCGCGGAATCATCACGCCCAGCAAACAACACAGAACCACCGCCGTAACCGAACTCAAACGCTCGGTCAAGATCGCCAAAGCTACCGGCTCGCCCGGAAAGCGCATCCCTTCCGGCAAAGCCCGCCGCAAAAATCAAAATCACATAAAACTGCAGCGGAATCCAATACGCCGCCAACGACTCTCCGTTCTTTCTTCGCCGCACATAATCCAAGCCAGCGCGATCACCGCGATCACTCCAAATAAAATTGCGGGATCTGATATCGCGGCCCAAAGAGCCACAACTGGTCCGTGCCATTGAAAAAATATTCAGGCCTCTTCTGCGTCTCGATCACATACGAACGCCAGAAGAACCAGTGCGCGGCCGCCAGCGCGCCAATCGCCAGCCCGACCAGTAAAATCTGAAAACGCTGCGGAATTCTCTTCGCCACAAAAATATAAGCTGCCGCTCCCGCCATCCAAGCGAGCCCCAGCGGATTCGCCAGAACGATCAGCGGCGCCAGCAAAACGGGAATGAATCGTTCCCATCCCACTCCGCGCCAGAAAATCGCCAGCCCCCAGAAACTCAGCCCCAACGAAAGGTAGTAATTCGAAAATCCCATGTGAAATGTGAATCCGTAAGAGATCATCGCCAGACAGGGAACCAAAAACCATGGAGCCCGCTGCGCCGCCGCTGCCACCAACGCAAACGCCCCCCAGAAAAACACCAGCACCGAAATCGAAACCACAATCTTTTCCGCCGAAGCCAGCGAAGCAAACCGCCCGAAAAAGAGCAGCAGGTAGTCGAACAGCACATTATTCCACCGCGATGCCAGCCACAACCCCGGGGCCTGCCCGGCGCGAACAGTGCGCCAGCCAAACGTTATACAGATGGCTCCCCAGATCGCCCGCAACGATCGTCCGATGCCAAAAACAGGGCACCAAGACCAGCATGGAAACGCCGAGAATTCGCGCAGGAAATGTCCGAACAAAGGTTCTAAATTCGCGGAAGCCTCCGACCTGTTGCCGTACTGTGACTTGCATCGGTCTGAGGAGTATTACGAGGAAGAGTTTCGCCTTCATCTTCGCGGTCGATCAAGAAATGCGCCTCTCCTGCCGGGACCGTATGTGCCGGCCCGTCGCGCCGGAATGTCTGTAACATACCACGACTCAATTCTGCCGCAGGACTCCTCTCCTACCGCATACCCAGCCTATGCATCCAGCCTCCAAGAATGATATAACTCCGTGACAACCTCAAATTCACGGGGGCACTCATGGCCGAATCAACCATCTCAGACGTCGCCAAAAAAGCTGTAGGCTGGTCCATCTTTGTCAGCGTCGTGATGATCGTCGCCGGCTTGCTCGCCATCGCCCTGCCGCTCGAAGCGGGCATCGCCGTTAATTTATTCCTGGCCTGGATGCTCATCTTCGCCGGCATCGCCCACTTCGTTTTTGCCTGGTACACCCGCCGCACCGGAAACGTGCTGATCAAAGTGCTGCTCGGCGTGCTGTATCTCGCCGTCGCGATTTACCTGCTCGATCATCCCGCGCGCGGTCTGGCCACCCTCACTCTGGCCCTCGCCTTCTACCTGCTATCGAAGGGGTCGCCGAGATCGTTTTGTACTTCCAACATCGCGCCGCCAACGGTTCTCCCTGGTTTCTGATGAACGGCATCATCACCATCATTCTCGGCGCCATGATTGCCAAGACTTGGCCTTCCAGCGCCGAATGGGCCATCGGCACCCTGATCGGCATCAGCATCTTCTTCAGCGGAGTTTCACGCCTGATGATTTCGCTGGCCGCCCGTCGCGCCGTCACCACCAAAATCGCGTAACCGCCGACTTCCGCGCGAGAACTCAGCGCCTTGGCGCGCGAAATAGAACGCGGGCCAGGCGCGCGAATTCCTCAACCCGCGCAAATACCTATTCAATTGTCGTTATGAATGTCCTGCGAACCTACGCGTCCTGCTCTTCTTCCTTCTTCGGCGCGTAAGGATACTTCGGGGGCTTCTGCATGTGGGACGTCCGATAGGCTTCCAGCTCCGCATCCGTTAAATCAAAATGCGTGTGCACCGGATGATTCTCCGTCGCCGCCAGTTCCAGCCGCAAACGGTGCGAACAAATGTCCGGAGCATCCTGAAATCGAACCCGGCGCGAATTAAACGCTTCATTCGGGATCGACAAAGTAAATTCCCGAGGCTCGGTCGCCGTTTCGCGCACCGTAAATGTATATTCCCGGCCGCGTTCCTTGGCCTCGAATCCCACGAACTGCACGATTACGTTGTTGGTGTTTACGCTCATTTGCCCGCGGTTACCGGTTCCGCCGCCACAATCGCTGCCGCAGTCTTCTTCACCCGCTTGGCGCGCTTGCGCTTCGGCGGTGTTCCTTCCGCATGTTCGACCACCATGATGCTGGTCACGAATTTCTTCGGTCCGTGCAGATCAAAATCGATCGAGGTCCGGTCATTATCCGATTCCGTCACTACGCCCAAACCATACTGAAAGTGCTTGATGTATTGCCCTTCGGCAAGTGCTTTCAACGGGGAGCTCCTCAGTGCAAAGCGATAAGTACGGTCGAACTATGGCCGGGAAAATGCTCGGAGTGCTTTTACTGCGAAAAAAAAGGGCGAATCGGCCTAAGCCGACTCGCCCCATTCGACTAGAGGCTGGTGACGTTCGCTGCCTGCAGACCCTTCGGTCCACGGGTTACTTCGAACTCAACCGCTTGGCCTTCGTTCAGCGACTTATAACCTTCCGCTTGAATTGCCGAAAAGTGGACGAAAACGTCCTCGCCGGACTGGCGCTGGATGAATCCGAAACCCTTGCTGGCATTGAACCACTTTACTGTTCCTTGTTCTCTCACTGATGTACTTCCTTCTTTTTGAGCTATTTGCTACTTCTCGACCGCCTCCAGCCGTAATGCAAAAGAGGCCGCAAGTGTTACTTGCAGCCCCTTCAAACGATTCCAAAGGTGTTACAAGAGCAACAAACGCAAGACAAATATAACACGTTTACGCCCGCTACCCTAGCGATTTCACTCCCCGCGAAATCCTCGCGCTTCATTCTCACCTTTTTCGAGAACTCTTATTACAGTTATTACAGCTTGACCCAATCTGGGCGTCGAGTTCTTCGCTTGACCGCAGATGCGGGCGGGTGATATCAACTGCGATAATCTACATGTTAGTTTACCGGGGAGTACTGAAATGCGATTCGTAATCGCCATCTTGGTGTGTGCCGGCCTCGGCACCCCGCTGTTTGCCCAAACCCCGGACGACGGGCCCAAAAACGACAAGGCTCAAAAAAGCTACAAGCAAGCCGAACAGTATCTCCACGAACGCGACGATCGCGCCGCCCTCGATAGTTTCAAAAAAGCCGACAAGCAGGACGACGGCCATTGCCGAGCCTGCCAAACCAAAATCATCAAGTATGGCGCCGAATTAGGAGACTGGAAAGCCGCCGAATTGGCCGGCGATGAGCAAGTGTCCGAAGCGCAAGGCGACCGCGCGACTGCGCTCGCCCATTACCAACTCGCCGTAATTCTCATGGACGAAGGCCAGGAAAAGCACAAAGACGAAATATTTTCTCGCGCTCATGACGAAGCCTCGAAAGCAATCGCCGCCTTCGCCAATTTCCCCAGCGCTGTTCTCCTCGACGGCCGAATCCTCGCGCATCTCAAGCAGGACGATGCAGCCAAAGCCCGCTTCTCGCAATACGTCCAAATGCACGCTGCGGATGATGCCGAGCGCCAGCGGGTTCTGCGTTATATCGATAATCCGGAGTTGGCCCGCGCCCGCCTTGCCCCCGCCTTTGACGTCACCACTCTAGACGGCCAGCATATTTCGATGGACGCGCTGCAAGGCAAAGTCGTATTACTGGATTTTTGGGCCACCTGGTGCGGACCATGTCGCGAAGCCCTGCCCCATGTCCGCGACATGGCCAAAAAATTTCAAGGCCAGCCGGTCGTGATCCTTAGTGTCAGTCTCGATTCCGACGAAGCGAAGTGGAAAGAATTCGTCGCCAAGAACGATATGACTTGGCCGCAATATCGCGACGGCGGTTTTACGTCGCCTCTAGCCAGAATGTTCAACGTCAACGCCATCCCACACACCTTCACCATTGATGCCGACGGCGTGGTGCAGGAAGAGCACATAGGTGACGCTTCCATCGAGGGGAAAATCAAAAAGCTCACCGCCCGCGCCCGCGAAATTCAGGCCGCCCAGTCAGCCGCAGCCAGTCGAACTCCTTCCGACTCGGCCACACAGTCAAAGTGAGCTTCGCTCAAGTTGGCTATTCGTAGCGCAGCGCCACCATCGGGTCCACCTGGGACGCGCGTCTGCCGGAATGTAGCCCGCCAGAGCCGCGATCACCGCCAGAATCGCGCAAGCCGCTCCGGTATGGCCCAGGGGTCGGTGGCTCCGAGCCCAAAGAACATCGACTTGATCAATCGTGCGCCGGCCAGCGCCAGCGGCACACCCACCGCGATTCCGATCAGCATCAGCAAAAGCGTTTCGCCCAGAACCTGTCCAACGATAGTCCCGCGCCCCGCCCCCAGCGCCATTCGTATCCCGATGTCCCGCGTGCGCCGCGCCACCGTGAACGCCATAATCCCGTACAGCCCGACGCTCGCCAGCACAATCGCCAGCATCCCAAACGCCGCCGACAGTTGCGCCACGAAATGATCGGTTTGCAACGAGTCGTCAACCAATCCGGACATGGTGTGAATTTCAATCTCCGGAATCGCCGAATTCGTATCGTGCACCACGGCGCGCAGTGCCGCTGAAACCGCCGCCGGGTCTGCCGCCGTCCGAATCTCGAAGATCACCGACTGCTCGGGCCACAACGGATTGAACAACGGCGTATAGAGTCGTGGCTGCGCTTCTTCCCTCACGTTGTTGTATTTTGCGTCGGCCACCACGCCCACGATCTCCGCCGACGCCGGATTGCCCGGATATGTATCCGTCACGCGTTTGCCGATGGGATCGGTGTTCGGGAAGAATTGCTTGGCAAACGTCTGATTGATGACCGCCACGCGCGGGCCGTTCCCGCTGTCTTGCGCGGTAATTCCTCTTCCGGAAAGTATCGGCATTCCCATCACCGAGAAATAATCTGGACCGACCTCGTCCATCCTCGAATGGATCAGCTCGCCGGGCTGAGCCGTATAGCCCTCTACCGAAATCGGATCACCGGATTCGGAATGGCTGAAAAGCCCGTTCACCGAGAGCGACGCAGCGGACACACCAGGGACCGCCTTGAATTTATCCAGCAGATCCTGAAACAGCCGCGGGATGGCCGCGTCCTTGTAACCTGCTGCAACCGGACGCACCCGGAAAAGCATCAGCCGTTCGGTTTTGTATCCCAGTTGCACTTCGCTTAACTTCGCCAGGCTGTGCGCGAAAAGCCCCGCTGCGACCAGCAGCACCAGCGAAACCGAAACCTGCACCACCACCAAAATTTTCCCAGCAGGGAATCGCCGGCCATGGCCTTCAACCGTCGCCCCCGAAGTACCCGATTTCAGCATCGGCGAAAGATCCAGCCGCGTAGCCCGCAGCGCCGGAATCAGCCCAAACAATAGCGCGGTCAAAATCGCCACTGCAAACGTGAACGCCAGCACCCGCGCGTCCGGTCGCAGCGATAGCTGAATCGCTTCTTGCCCCAGACTGCTCCCCCCTGGAGAAACCATGCGCAGCAGCACGCTATCGGCCCATTGCGCCAGGACTACCCCAAGCCCGGCCCCTAGAATCGCCAGCAGAAAACTTTCGGTGAGCAGTTGTCGGATTAATCGCCCGCGTCCCGCGCCGATCGAGAGCCGCACCGCAAACTCCCGCTGCCGCGCGGCGCCGCGCGCCAGCAACAGATTCGCCAGATTCGCGCAAGCAATCAGCAGAACCAGCGCGACCAGCGCCATCAGCAGTTTTAGCGGTTCGCCGAACCCGTTGTTTAACGTCGACGCGCCGCGCCCTCCGGCTTGCACCTTGATCTTTTGATCCGAAAACTCCTTCGCTTCATCGCCCGAAAGCTTGTTGCGTTTGGCTGCCTCCGAAACGTAACCCGGAAAAACTACATTTACGTTCGCACTCGCCTGCGCCGGTGTTACGCCCGGCTTGAGTCGCGCCATCACCTGTAGCCAGATTCGCTGATCGATTGTGCCGGTAGGAAATGCAGTTAGCAGGTCGTCCCCGGGGTAAATAGCTTGTTGCATCGTCAACGGAACCCAGATGTCCGGCGCCTCGCCAACCGTCTCGCCAAAAAATCCGGCCGGCGCCACCCCGATGATCTCGAAAGCCGTCTGATGCATTTGGATCTTGCGTCCCAGCACTTGCGGATCGGCGCCGAACCGTTGCCGCCAGAATGCGTGACTGATCACCGCCATCGGATTCGAATCGCGCGTACGGTCCACTTCCGGACCGAACGCCCGGCCGATAATCGGTCGAACCCCGAGCGTCGAAAAATAATCTCCGGAGACCATGCGGATTCGCACGGCATCCTGCGTCGCGCCGGTCTTAACGCTCGACCCAGCGCCCGAGCCTCCCGACGAGTCGGAAATCGTGACGTTAAGCTGCGCCAGCGTGCTGTCCGACGCGAAAATTCCGGAAAAAACTTCCTGATGATCGCGCAGATACTCAAATTCGGAGTACGCCAACAATCCTCGGTCGCCGCTCTCCGCGCCGTTGCTCATCCCATGCGCATCCGGATTCGTCAGTACCACCAGCTGCCTCGGTTGCGCCACCGGCAACGACCGCAGCAAAACCGCATCAACCACCGTGAAGATCGCCGTGTTCGCGCCAATTCCCAGCGCCAGCGTCAACACCGCCAGCAGCGTGAAGCCCGGATTGCCCCGGAACGTGCGAAAAGCGAAGCGGACATCCTGCATCAACTTTCCCACCAGCGCCTCCTGGATTCCCGCCAAGCGAAATATCCCACCGTGACCCACCGCAAGGGAACTGCCGCCCGCCAAACGAACCAGCGTAGGAAGAATAAGGACTTGCCGCCCGATCCCCGCACCGCACCGGCAATCCTGCGCGATTTTGGGAATCCACTGTAACGCGCTCGAACGTCGCGCCTTCCCGGTGGGTGTATACTTCGCACTCTTTTGCCCTCGAAGTAGTGAGTGTCGGCCAAGAACTCAGGCCAGGAGGCTTCCGCCGGTGCACAAAAAAACTTTAGCGAACGCTTTGATCGCATTGACTGCGGGTCTCCTGCTCTTTCCTTTGACCGGCTCGTCTCAGGGCCCTCGCCTATCTACCCCGCCGGCTGCCGCCGATTCAGTCCGCGATCGCGCCAATCAACTCCTGGCTCAGATGACCGTCGATGAAAAAGCCGGCCAGCTCAACCAGGGCGCCGGTGTCGGTTTTGCCGATGTCATCAAAAAAGCTTCCGACGATTCCATCGCCAAAGGCGAAGTCGGCTCCATTCTCTGGATCATCGATGTGAAAGAAATCAACCGCATGCAGCACGTCGCCGTCGAAAAATCTCGCCTGCACATTCCCATGCTCTTCGGTTATGACGTAATTCACGGCTACCGCACCACTTTCCCGGTTCCGCTGGCCATGGCTTCGTCCTGGGATCCGTCCGTCGAAGAACAGGCTCAACACGTCGCCGCCGAAGACTCGCGCGCCGCCGGTATCGACTGGACCTTCGCGCCCATGCTCGATATCGCGCGTGACGCGCGCTGGGGCCGCATCGTCGAAGGTGCCGGTGAGGATCCGTATCTCGGCGCGGCCATGGCTCGCGCCCAGGTCCGCGGATTCCAGGGCGCCGAACTCAGTCCCTCCAGCCTGCTCGCCTGCGCCAAACATTTCGCCGGCTACGGCGCCGCCGAAGGCGGCCGCGATTACGATTCCTCCTACATCCCCGAAGTTTTGCTACGCAATGTTTACTTCCCGCCGTTCCACGCCGCCGTCGATCAAGGCGTAGGCAGCCTGATGGCCGCCTACATGGATCTCAACGATGTTCCAGCGAGCGGCAATCGCTGGCTGCTCCACGATGTCCTGCGTGAAGATTGGGGCTTCAAAGGCTTCGTCGTCTCCGACGCCCAGACCGTAGAAAATCTCGTCACTCACGGCTACGCTTCCGACAAATCCGACGCCGCCTACCTCGCTCTTAACGCCGGCCTCAATATGGACATGGCTAGCTACACCTTCATCGCTAATGTCCCGAATCTCGTGAAGTCCGGAAAAATCTCCCAAGCCCAACTCGACGACGCCGTCCGCCCCATCCTCGAAACCAAAATTCGCATGGGCCTTTTTGAACATCCCTACGTCGATGAATCAGCGGTCGACGCCACGCTGAATCGCCAGTCCAGCCGCGACCTCGAACGCAAACTCGCTGCCCGTTCGATGGTCTTGCTGCGCAACGAAAATCAGGCGCTGCCGCTGGCCAAGACCATCAAAAGCGTCGCGCTGATCGGTCCGCTGGCCGACAGCGCCAAGGACATCGAAGGCGGCTGGTCGGTCGAAGGTCTTTTTGGCGGCGCATCCAAGACCCACGTCGTCAGCGTCGCGGAGGGAATTAAGAACAAACTCGGCTCATCCGTGCAGGTCAATCTCGTCAGCGGCCCGGTCCTGACCCGCACGTATCCATCGCTGATCGATCAATTGCTCGGCAAACAGCTTCCTCCTGCGCCCACGCCAGCCGAAATGAAGCAGGCGGTGGACGCAGCCGTGGCCGCTGCGCAAAATTCCGACGTCGTCATCGCCGTCATGGGCGAAGCCTCCGACCAAAGCGGCGAAGGCGCTTCTCGCGCCACTCTCGATCTTCCGGGGGCCCAAGAACAAATCTTGGAAGCGGTCGCCGCCACCGGAAAACCCGTCGTCCTCGTTCTGCTCAACGGCCGGCCCCTCGATATTCGCTGGGCCTCCGAACACGTCCCCGCGATTTTAGAAGCCTGGTATCCCGGAACAGTCGGCGGCGATGCTGTTGCCGATATTCTGTTCGGTGACGTCAATCCCGGCGGCAAACTGCCGGTCACTTGGCCCCGCTCCGTCGGCCAGGAGCCGATCTACTACAATCACAATCTCACCCACCAGCCCGAAGACGCCCCCGGCTTCACTTCGCGCTACTGGGATCTCTCCACCAAGCCGCTCTATCCTTTCGGCTACGGCCTCAGCTACTCAACCTTTCGCTTCGGCGACCTTCACCTCAGTCAATCGCAGATCACCCCGGATGGAAACGTCGAAGTCTCAGTCGAAGTCACCAACACCAGCAAGATCGCTGGTGACGCCGTCGCTCAAATTTACATCCACCAGCGCTCCGGCTCCGCCTCACGACCCGTGCGCGAGCTCAAAGGTTTTCAGCGCGTCGCGCTGGCTGCCGGCGAATCGCGCACTCTGAAATTTCAGCTCGGCCCAGCCCAACTCCGCTTCTGGAGTCCGCAAACGAAAGCTTGGGCCGTCGAACCCGCCACCTTCGATGTTTGGGCCGGCCAGGACTCGACCGCCACGCTGCACGCCGAATTCACCGTCAAACACTGACGCCGTCTTAAGAAAATTCCCGCGCTCGATCTTCTCCACGGATTTCTTGGAGCGCTACCCCGATGGAGGTATGATGCCCGAACCCATTCGGCAGGGCGCGACCCTCGCACGTTTGTCTTCGGAGGCTTACCATGAAAAAACCCCTTCTCGTCATCGGCGGCATCGTCCTTCTGCTCTTGATCATCCTGCTGTGCCTGCCGCTCTTCATCAACGCCAACCAATTTAAGCCGACTCTCGAATCTAAATTGACCACCGCCCTCGGACGCCAGGTCACCATCGGCGATATCAAGCTCGCCATTTTTTCCGGTGGCGTCACCGTTTCTGACATCGCCATCGCCGACGATCCCAAATTCAGCAAATCGCCTTTCCTCACCGCCAAATCCCTCACCGTAGGCGTCGAACTCATGCCGCTCATCTTTCACAAACAGGTCAACGTCGAATCCATCACCATCGATAGCCCGGACGTCAGCCTGATTCACGGCCCCGGCGGCAAATGGAACTATTCGAGCCTCGGCGGCTCCTCCAGCGCTCCCGCAAGTTCCAGCAACTCATCTCCCGGCGCACTCAGCGTCAAGAAGCTCGAAATCAAGAACGGAAAAATCGTCGTCAGCTCCGTCGGTTCCAGCCAGAAACCCAGCACCTACTCCGAAGTGAATCTCGAAGCGTCCGATCTTTCTTACACCACTCAATTTCCTTTCAAGCTCACCGCCAAGGGTCCCGGAAACGCCGACTTTAAAGTCGAAGGCAAAGCCGGACCGATCAACGCCACCGACTCAGCGAATACTCCGCTCAGCGCCACCGTCGACCTGCAGCACCTCGACCTCGCCACCACCGGCTTCATCGATCCCGCTTCCGGAATCGCCGGCATTTTGGATTTCAAAGGCGACCTCAACTCCGACGGCAAGCAGATGAATTCCAAAGGCACCATCAAAGTCACCAAGCTGAAAGCCTCCGCCGCCGGCAGCCCGTCCACCGTTCCGGTGAATCTCGAGTACACCACCGTCTACACTCTCGAATCGCAGTCGGGCGTCTTGAGCCAGGGCGACATCAAAATCGGCAACGCCGTCCAACACCTCACTGGCACCTACAATCTGGCCAGCGAACCCACCAAAGTCAGCATGAAGCTCAACGCCGATGGCATGCCGCTCGGCGACCTCGAAGGCTTTTTGCCCGCCGTCGGCGTCGTGCTTCCTTCCGGCTCCAAACTCGAGGGCGGCACGCTCGCCGTGAATCTCTCCATCACCGGTCCCGTCGATAAGCCCACCATCGCCGGCCCCGTCAATTTCTCTAACACCAAGCTCGCCGGATTCAGTTTGAAACAGAAACTCGGCGCGCTCGGCTCCTTCGCCGGCTTGGGCGGCGGTGGCGGTGGCAACGACACCGAAATTCAAACTCTCAGCGCCAATATCAAAAACGATCCATCCGGCACCAATTTCGACAGCTTGAACTTGGTTCTCCCCGCAATCGGCACCGTCACCGGCAAGGGAACCGTCAGCGCGTCCGGCCAGTTGAATTTGAAAATGGTCGCGAGCCTCGCCGGCGGACTCGGAAAAGGAATGGGCGCGGTCACCGGCCTCGCCGGCGGAGCCACCAACCAATTGGGTGGCGCGCTCGGCGCCCTCACCGGAGGCAGCGCGCGCAATTCCGGAGGTGGAACCAGCGGCGGTATCCCCTTCATGATCACCGGCACCACTTCCGCGCCAGTAGTAGTTCCAGATGTTGCAGGGCTCGCTGGCGGCATCGCCAAAGGCGTGGTTCCAACCGGAATCGGCAAGGGCGGAGCAGCCGGAGCCGCAACCGGCGCGCTCGGCGGATTGCTAGGTCACAAAAAACCGTAGGAATTGGTTCAGCCGGTCTGGCCCTGGGAGGGAACTTCGCCGCGCCAGGCCGGCGCAGCTTTGAAAATTAAAAAACCGTATTTCCATGCTCGTGCGTCAGTACGTTTTCCGCCCCGCTGAATAACGCACGCAGCGCCCTAATCACGTAGTGAATCAGCAGCACAATCACGCACAACGCGACGAACACGATCGCCGAAGCGGCGTACGGATGCTTGGTCGCGAAATACACCAGGAAAACCACGAGCGCGTCCTCGCCTAAACTCAACGCGAAATTCGTCACCGGCTCGGGAGAATTTGTCACCGCCGCCCGCGCTGCCGTCTTTCCTCCGTGCGCCGCCAGCGCGATCAAACCGCCGGCGAACGTCGCCGCCATCTGCTCCCATCCCGGCAGCTGCGATGTCGCCGCGAACGCCAGATATGCCGCCACTGGCACCCGCACAAACGTGTGCGCCGCATTCCACAGCAAATCGAACACCGGAATTTTGTCGCCCACGAATTCCAGCAGGAAGAGTACTCCGCAGGCCACGATCACTTTCCAGTCCTGCACCGCGTGCAAAGCCGCCGGCAGCAGCAACACGTTAAACCGCGCCAGAATTCCAAGCATCCCCACCGTGGCATACACGTTCAGGCCGGCGGAAAAACTGATCACCACCAGCAGCGCGGAAAGTTCGGCGCCCGTAGGAATCATCGGAGAAAGGGAAGAGAAGTTCATGGCGGGAATTTTCTCATCCGGCGAGCCGCGCCCGCCGGATGAGATTCAAAATCAAAAAACTAAGCTTACTTGGCCGCTTGCTTCGCGATCACCAGATCCTTGATTTTGTTGTACGTCGCCTGCGGAATGATCTTCTTCTTCACCAGTTCCGTCTTCGCGTGATACGGCCGACCGTCGATAATCTTCTGCGAATACGCCGCGCCGATTCCCGGTAGCGCGTCGAGCTGCGCCTTGGTCGCCGTGTTCAAATCCACCAAATCCCCAGCCGCTGGAGCCGCCGCTGCCTTGCTTCCCGCCGCCGACTGATTGTGCGCGACTGCCGGCATGGCCAGCCCGAACAGCAACGCCAAAGTCATCACCAGATAGGAAATGCTAAGTTTACGATTCATGGACACTCTCCTTTTGCTGCGTCAATTTCAGCTTTCAACCGGGCGGAAGTAAATCCGCTCTGCCTTACCCGCAATTGCCGCCTACCATATCATTTCTAATCGACGCCTGACCACCGCTCGTCACCGCGTCGCGCTGGCGGCACCGGCATTCACCGTCTGCGCGGTGGTTGCAGGAGGTGTAGACGGCGTCACGCCAAACCGCTTCTCCAGCCAGGCCCGCGCCTCCGGCGGATGATAGTTAAACGGCCCAATCCCGCCGCGATACGCAATCTTCCCCTGTTCGTCGATGATGTAAATCCTCTCCGGCCAAGCCGAATACGCGTGGTCCGCGATGTCATGCATATCATCCACCGCGAACGGCACCGGAAAATGGAAACGCTGGATGAAATCGTTGGCGATCGCCACCCGCTGCTCGGTCGAATGTGGCTGTGCGTAACACACGCCTTGATCCACGTTCGACTTCATCTGCCACTCGTCCAGCGGATGCGCTTCCCGAATATAAACCGTCAAAAAGTCTGCCCGGTCTTTGTAATCGTTATACAGCGTGACGAGGTACCCGACCTCGCGCCGAAACGGCGGTCACGTGTAGCTGCCAAATACCAGCACCAAAGGCCGCTGTCCCACTCGATCGCTCAAATGAAAAGTGGTCTGCCCGTCCAGCGCCAGCAACTTCACGTTCGGAGCCTTGTCCCCAACCTTCAGATTCCCGTCGCGCCACTGCGGCAGCGCGTAACGCAAAAACCCGTACACGTCCTTCGGGCCGCCCATCATGTAGCTCAGCGCCCCGTACCCGCCGACCAGCACAACAGCCAGAATAATCGCAGTCCATTTCCACCAATTCACTGAAACACCGTCCTTCCCCGGAGCTTTGCCTGAATCTTGGCACGATAACCCTGCCCCAATCGGCAGTCAACAGCGCGCCGGCCCAGCCCCAAGAGTCGTTAACCAGCCAATCTCATTTTTTATGCCTGGATGAAACTCCTGCACCCATCCGGTGTTTGGTACAATTCTTGCACTTAAGGGTGGTGCGGTTTGTTTGATTTAAGTGGCCGGGCGGGCCGCTGTAAAGACTCCTGGGACTTGTCGCGGCGCTCACGGCGAATTGCGCTGCGTCTCCTTCTCCCTTTGTTCATCCTCGCGCTCGCTATCGCGCCGCTTCTCGCCCAACGCTTCAATTCTTTTTCCCGCAAGTCCGCCGTGCCCCAACCCGCTGAGCTCATCCGCAAACGCGCCGAATGGTTCTTCCGCCCGCGCGCCACGCAAAATGGCCATATCCCCGGCCAGTTGCTCCTTGACGCCTTCGCCCACAATCGTCAGATGATTCAAGACCGCGGCACCTTCCTCTCCGCCCGCTTTTCATCTGCGGAAATCTCGCCCGCAGGCATCACTTCCCAATCAAATGTCTGGACGCCTCTCGGTCCCCAGCCCACCGCCTCCACCGAATTCTATGGAAACGTTTCTGGCCGCGTCACCGCGCTCGCTGCCGATACTTGCGACACAACTGGCAACACCGTCTACGCCGGTGCCGCCGGCGGAGGTGTGTGGGTCAGCTTCAACGCGCTGACTGGCAACCCCGTCACCTGGCAGCCGCTCACCGATAGCGAACCGTCCCTCTCCACCGGCGCCCTCGCCATCAATCCCGCTTCCTGCGGCACGTTCAACGGCCACGCCCAGAGCAACCTGATTCTCGTCGGCACCGGCGAATCCAATTTCGCCCAGGACAATATCTACGGCGCCGGAGTCTTGCGTTCCATCAACGGCGGCCAGACTTGGTCCCAGGATTCGACGTTCACCACCGCCGCTTCGCAAAGCGCCGTCGCTTCCGGCCCCTACATCGCCGCACTCGCCGTCCAACCCAATGTCGCCAGCCCCATCATTCTCGCCGCCGTGCAGGGAACTGATTTCTCCGCCGCCGGCGCGCTCCACTCTGGCGTCTACAGTTCTTCCGACGCCGGCGCTCACTGGACCCGCGTCCAACCCGGCAGCAATACCGCAAACGGCGCTCCCTTCAATCCCGCCACCGACGTTATCTTCGATTCCAGCGATCCCACCGGAAAAACTGCCTACGCCGCACTCGGCGATCCGAAAGGTGATACAGATCCGAAATCGTCCTGCGCCACCGCACCTTGTAACGGCGTCTACATTTCAAATAACGCGGGCCAATCCTGGAAACGCGTCGCCGGCCTCGACAACGCTACAACGCCATCTTCGTTCGGCCGCATCTCGCTAGCGCTCGCACCCGGAGCCTTACCCGCCGCTTCTGAACTTTACGTCGCCATCGCCGACGCCACCACCTCGTCCCAGAATTTACTCGCCGTCCTTTCCGGCACCAGCATCACGCCCACCGGCTCCGGCCCCGCGTTCGATTCGATCTTTCCCGCGTCCAATCTTCCCGATTTCTGCGAGCCGCTTTGCTACTACTCCATGAAGCTCGCTGCAGTCCCCGGCACTTCCGGTTCAGTCATCTTCGCTGGAGGCTCCGCCCAACCGCACTTCACCGGCGCGGCCTTCGGCACCGCCTCGGTGTATCGCTCTTCCGACGGCGGCGCCACCTGGCAGGATTTCAGCGCAGACGGCAGCGGCAATAGCACCTTCATTCACGTCGACGTTCACGCCTTCGACTTCGCTCGCGGCTCCAGCTCTCAGGTTCTCGCCATGATCGACGCCAACGACGGCGGCGTCTGGGCCTCCACCGACGTGATAAATCCCGCCACCACCACCGGCAACCAGCACTGGGCCGATCTCAACACCATCACCGCCAGCGCCAACACTTCGCTGAACATCACCCAGTTCTATCCCGGTATCGCGCTCCACCCCACCACCGACCAAATCATTTACGGTGGCACCCAGGGCAACGACGTTCAGGAATTCAGCGGCTCGCTTTCCTGGTCCGGCGCCGAAGCCTGCCCCTACGACGGCGGCTACACCGCCATCGATCAGCAAGTCCCCAGCACCGTCTATGCCTCCTGCGCCTACCTCGGCGGCCCCGGCACCTTGAACAAAAACACGATGAACGGCGCCCCAGGAAATGATGGGATCAATTGGGCCGCCATCGACTTCCAAAACGGAATCGACTTCTCCGACAACGCCGATTTCATCCCGCCCTTCGTCATCGACTACGTCAACAGTCAGAATCTTTACTTCGGCACCTTCCGCCTCTATCAAACGCTCAATGCCGGTGGCTCGTGGTCCGCGATTACCAGCGACCTCACCACCAATGGCAGCACTAACTACCTCACCACCATCGCCGTCTCGCCCAGCGATTCCAACACGCTCTACGTCGGCACTTCCGACGGTCTGATCTGGCATACCTCGCAAGCTCTAAGCGGCGCCACCGACATTCACAATGTAAAGCAGCCGAGCCAACCCAGCCGCCAGGTTTCCGCCGTGGCCATCGACTCGCTCGTGCCCGCCTCCGCCTTCGTCGCCTATTCCGGATTTTCCTGCCCCGGCGTTTCCGGCTGCGACGGCCTCGGTCATCTTTTTTTCACCAGTAATTCCGGCGCAGCCTGGACCAAAGTCGATGGCAATCTCCCCGACGTTCCAGTGAACGACATCGCCATCGACCCCGAAGACACAACCGACGGCACCGTTTACGTCGCCACCGATTCCGGCGTCTACGCCAGCAACAACGCCACCGCCGGCTCCTCCGCCTCCTGGTCCGTTCTCCAAACCGGCTTGCCCAACGTGCAGGTTCTCTCGCTTAAACTCAACGGCGCTTCCCGCACTCTCGTCGCCGGAACCCACGGCCGCGGAGCGTGGAACATCAAACTCCCCACCGTATCGAAAACCATCACCCTCACTTCGCTCAGCCCGGTTTCGGCCAACGCTGGCGCCGCCGCATTCCTGCTCACCGCCACCGGAACTAATTTCACTTCGCAATCGGCCATCAATTTCAACGGCAACCCGCTCACCACCACTTTCGTGAACCCCACCAGCCTCACCGCCACCGTACCGACTTCGGCCGTTTCTTGCGCCGGTCCGCTCTTTGTCAGCGTTACTGATCCCGTCGAAGGCTCCACCAATCCTCTGCGCTTCACCGTCGGAGGCGGCTGCGATTTTTCCTTCGGCGCCACCGCCCCCGCAACTCAAACCGTCACTCCGGGCGCTACCGCGACCTACAATCTCATCGTCAATACCACCGGCACCACCACCAGCCCGGTTCAGTTGTCGTGTCCCACCGCTCCCTCCGGCTTCTCCTGCCAGTTCAGCGTCAATCCGGTCACGCCCGTTCAAGGCGGCACCACCGTCATGCTCACCATCAGCGTCCCGACCACCGCCGCCCTTCCGCCCAACCCAGCGCCGCGACCAACGCTTCCGCCGGCAAGCGCCACCGCGCCGGCTCGATTCGTCGCGTTCACCTTCATCTGCTGTCTCGCGATCTTTGCCGCACTCCAGATCTTCATCGCCACACACAAAAAATCCGCGCCATTTCGCCTTCGCGCCGCACTTTCCTGCGCTGCCACAATCTTCGTCCTCGTCTTGCTGGCCGCATGCGGTGGGGGAAGCGGCGGTGGCGGCAAGGTCACACCCCGCACCTACACCATCTCCATCCAGGGCGTTTCCCAAACCTTCCAGCACTTGACCAGCGCTCAAGTCGTGGTAGATTAGGCCTGTTTAGGCGACCTGGCCTCGCACACGCCTTTCGACACGAGATGTAAATCTTGGGAGGTACACCGCCATGACCTGCCCTCAGTGCAATCAAGCTATCCCCGCAAAATCCCTGTGGACCACTTCCGGCTTTGCCGGCGTGACCTGCCCAGGCTGCAACGCCAGCTTGGCGCCCAAACCCCTGACCGCCTTGCTGCTCTTCGTTCTCTCGCTTGGTTTGGGAGATCTCGCCCTGATTTTGCTGCGTAGAAATGGTGCGGGGTTACTGCTAGCCTTCGTAGGATTCTTCTTCGTAGCCGCGGCCGTCTTCGCCTTGGCCGCTCCGCTGATTCTACAAATGCGCCTGAAAGATCACGCCGCGCCAGGGTCCGGCGCACACCACATCGCCTGACGCCTAGCCGCTGTCTTTGATTTTCCGGGTGCCGCACTCTTTGCGTTTTGCTTCACAGCAAAGGGTGCGGGTTTAGATGCCACGTCATGTAGGTCGTGCCGCGATCAGCCGCTAACTCGCGGCCTCAGACCATCTGCCGCAGCACATAATGCAAAATCCCGCCGTTCTGGTAATACGCCACTTCAAACGGCGTATCCACCCGCGCCAGCACCGTAAATTCTTTCACCTTGCCCTGCGCGTCCTTCGCCCTCACTTTAATTTTCTTGCGCGGTTCAAAATTCTGCGCCAGCCCATCGATCTCGAATATCTCCTGCCCGGTCAATCCCAATGAAGCCGGAGTCTCACCCGCCAAAAATTCCAAAGGCAGCACGCCCATCCCCACCAGATTGCTGCGATGAATTCTCTCAAAACTTTCCGCCAGCACCGCGCGCACGCCCAGCAGAATCGTCCCTTTCGCCGCCCAGTCTCGCGACGATCCCGACCCATACTCCTTGCCCGCAAGAATAATCAGCGGCACCTTCTCGTCTCGATACTTCATCGCCGCGTCGTAAATCGACATCTTCTCGCCGCTCGGCTGGTGTATCGCCCACCCACCCTCGGTCCCCGGAGCCAGCAAATTCCGCAACCGGATATTCGCAAACGTCCCGCGCATCATCACTTCATGATTTCCGCGCCGCGCTCCATAGGAATTGAAATCCTTCGGCGGCACGCCATTCGCAATCAAATATTTCCCCGCCGGCGAATCCGCCGGAATCGTCCCCGCCGGAGAAATATGATCCGTCGTAACGCTGTCCCCCAAAACCGCCAGCGCCCGCATGCCCTTCAAATCGCCCAGCGCCGAAGGCCTCAGCGCCATCCCTTCAAAATACGGAGGGTTCTTGATGTACGTCGATTTGTCGTCCCATGCATACAGATCGCCTTCCGCAATCGGCAGCGCCTGCCAGTGCTTGTCTCCCGCGAATACATCCGCGTACTGATTCCGAAACATCTCGCTCGAAACCGATTCCCGCATCGTCTTCTCGACTTCCTGCGGCGTCGGCCAGATGTCCCGCAGATACACCGGCTCGCCCGCTTTATCATTCCCCAGCGAATCGTTCACGATGTCCACATCCATCCGCCCAGCCAGCGCGTACGCCACCACCAGCGGCGGCGACGCCAGATAATTCGCCCGGCAAAGTGGATTAATGCGCCCTTCAAAATTCCGGTTTCCGCTCAATACCGAAACCGCCACCAAATTATTTTCCTTGATCGCTTTTCCAATCGCTTCCGGCAAAGGCCCGCTGTTCCCGATGCACGTCGTGCATCCGTAGCCCACCAGATTAAATCGCAGCGAATTGAGATACGGCCACAACCCCGCCTTCTCGATGTAATCCGTCACCACTTTCGAACCCGGCGCAAAACTCGTCTTCACCCAAGGCTTGGTCGTTAGTCCGCGTTCCACCGCTTTCTTCGCCAGCAGCCCCGCGCCTAGCATCAGCGAAGGATTCGAAGTATTCGTGCAGCTCGTAATCGCCGCAATCACCACCGACCCATCTGCCAGCTCATAGCTCGATCCGTTGTTCTGCATCTTCACGTGCTTCGGCGTCTCGGTCAGCGTCTTTTCAAACGACGCCTTGGCCATCGTCAGCGGCACGCTGTCCTGCGGACGCTTCGGCCCCGCCATCGTCGGCACCACGCTGCCCAGGTCTAGCGATAGCGTGTCCGAAAAAATCGGATCCGGAGTATGGTCCGTACGAAAGAGCCCCTGCTCTTTCGAATACGCCTCCACCAACTTCACCTGCTCTTCGTTTCGCGCCGTGAATCGCAAATACGCCAGCGTCTCCCGATCCACCGGGAAAAATCCCATCGTCGCCCCATACTCCGGTGCCATGTTTGCAATCGTGGCCCGGTCCGGCAGCGACAAGCTCGACAAACCCGTCCCGTAAAACTCCACGAACTTTCCGACCACGCCCTTCTTCCGCAGCATGTGCGTCACGGTCAGCACCAGGTCCGTCGCCGTCGCGCCCTCCGGCAGCGCGCCGTACAACTTGAACCCCACCACCGCCGGAATCAGCATCGAGAGCGGCTGCCCCAGCATCGCTGCTTCCGCTTCAATTCCTCCCACGCCCCATCCGAAAACGCCGAGGCCATTCACCATCGTGGTGTGCGAATCGGTCCCCACCAGCGAATCCGGAAATGCCGTCCACACTCCGTCTTTCTTCGCGCTGAATACCACCCTCGCCAGATATTCCAGATTCACCTGATGGCAAATTCCGGTGTCCGGTGGCACCACTTTGAAATTGTCGAATCCCTTCTGCCCCCAGCGCAAAAATCCGTAGCGCTCAATGTTCCGCTGCATTTCCAAATCGGCATTGATGCTGAACGAATCCGCCGTCCCAAACTGATCCACCTGCACCGAATGATCGATCACCAATTCCGCCGGCAGCAGCGGATTAATTTTTTTCGGATCTCCGCCCAAAGCCCGCATCGCATCCCGCATCGCCGCCAAATCAACCACCGCCGGCACGCCGGTAAAATCCTGCAGCAGCACCCGCGCCGGCATGAACGATATTTCTTTCTCGCTCGCCCCGCCTACGCCCGTCGGATCCCATCCCGCCAGCGCCTTAATATCTTCCGCAAACACAAATCGCCCATCCTCATGCCGCAGCAGATTTTCCAGCAGCACTTTCAAAGAGAAGGGAAGTCGCGTGACGTTCCCAACGCCCGCCTTTTCCAGTTCCGCCAGGCGATAAATCTCAAATGAATCGGCGCCGGATTTCAATGCCGTCTTGGTTGCGAAAGAATTCTTCGATGCGGGGCTCATGCCAGAGTTAATCCTCCCGAGCAGCTTGCCAATTTTAGCGCAGTACCACGCCTACGCTCTCGCGTTTTCGCCGTAGGTTGCGGCCGTCCTAACAAAAAATAATCGTCTTCCGAGGGATCGCCCTAGTGCTCGTGCTTGGGTGGGACGTAGCTGTCCGGCAACTTTGCGCCGTCGCCAAAAAAATAATTGTTCAGCTGTTCTTCCATGATCTGCTGCGCTTTGGGGTCCAGCGGGTTCAGCCGGAACTCATTCATCACCATCTTGGAATGTTCCACCCACAGCTTCCACGCTTCCTTCGAGACGTTGTCATAAACTTTCTTCCCCACTTCGCCCTTCCAGGGAATCCGGTCCAGGCCCGGCATCTCGCGGCCGAACTTCACGCATTTCACCATGCGCACCGGAGCAGCTCCCGCGTTTCCTGCATTCGTTTCGTCAGCCATCCAGCTCTCCTCTCGATCTCGTCGTCATTTTAAGATACTTCAACCCCGCCCCAATTTCCAGTTAGCCAGCCCGCCAAACGCCCCGTTCCGGGCTATTTTGCTTCACCCTCCAGCGCTTTCCTGTTCACCCGATATTCTTTATAGTTGTGGTAGTCTCTTGCGGTAGCCCGAAAGTTTTAATAAAACATACCCAGCCCTCACCGGCCTGATTACGGAGATCCATCATGAGCGCAGAAGTCTCTTCACCTGCCGCCGCCCCCCAATCCGGGCCGTACTTCTGCGAAATGCCCTCCGACCCCTGCGCCATCATTATGTTTGGCGCTTCCGGTGACTTGGCCCGCCGCAAGCTCATGCCGGCGCTCTACGATTTGGCCTTTCATTCCTGCCTCGCTCCCAGTTTTCGTTTGCTCGGTTTTGCCCGCACCAAAATGACCGATGACGATTTTCGCAAGAGCGCCGGCGAAGACCTCCCTAAAGGCAATCAGGAAGGCGCCGACGAAGGTCGCAAAGCCGAATTCCTCAAAGCCCTGCAATATTTCAGCGGCGATTACAACGATCCCGATTCGTTCCAGAAATTAGCCCAGCGCCTCGACGAACTCGATGCCGAAGGCAACCTCGGCGGCAACCGCCTCTTCTACTTGGCCACGCCCCCGGAAGTTTACCGGCACGTGATCGAGCAGTTGAAAAAGGCTAATCTCACCAAGCCCAAGAACGAAAAATCCTGGACCCGCATCATCATCGAAAAACCTTTCGGCCGCGATCTCGCCTCCGCCCGCGAACTAAATAAAGCCGTTCTCGATGCCTTCGACGAATCGCAGGTCTACCGCATCGATCACTACCTCGGCAAAGAAACCGTGCAGAACATGTTGGTCTTTCGTTTCGGTAACGGCATCTTCGAGCCGCTCTGGAATCGCAATTACATCGACAGCGTTCAAATTACCGCCGCCGAATCCCTCGGCGTCGAACGCCGTGCCGCCTTCTACGAAACCGCCGGCGCCATGCGCGACATGATTCAGAGCCATGTGCTCCAGCTCACCTCCCTCGTCGCCATGGAAGCTCCCGCCCGCTTCGACGCCACCTCCGTGCGCAACGAAAAAATCAAAGTCCTGCAGTCCATGCGCGCCTTCACCACCGAATCCGTCTGGAAGGATGTCGTGCGCGGCCAATACGGTCCCGGCCAGATTGATGGCAAACCGGTCCCCGGCTACCGCCAGGAACCCGGCGTCAAACCCGATTCCTCAACGGACACTTTCGCCGCGCTGAAACTGCACGTCGATAACTGGCGCTGGAACGGCGTCCCGTTCTACCTGCGCTCCGGCAAGCGTCTCGCTCATCCGCACACCGAAGTCGCCATCCTCTTCAAACGCGCCCCGCACATGGTTTTCCGCGGTGAAGATTCCGAGACCAACTCGCTGGTCCTTAATATCCAGCCCGAAGAAGGCATCTCACTTTCCTTCGGCGCCAAAACTCCCGGCGCCCAGATGCACATTCGTCCGGTCACCATGGATTTCGAATACAAAAATACTTTTGGTGGCAGCACCCGCCCGGCCTACGCCACGCTGATCAACGATTGCATCCGTGGTGACGCCACCTTGTTCGACCGCGCTGACAGCGTCGAAGCCGCCTGGGCCTTAGTCGACCCGATTCTGAAAGCTTGGGAGTCCGCTTCCGCGCCGCCGTTCCCGAATTATCCGGCGGGAAGCGCGGGCCCGCGCGCCGCGGACGATCTAACCGCTTCCGACGGCCGCCAGTGGCGCCCGCTCTAAAAGTTTCAGGTTCAGAACGCGTTTTCGCCGGACGGAGCATCGAACACACCCGAACGTCGATCGGTTCAACTGACAAACAGTGTTAGCGCGCGCTCGCTGGCGCGGAAAACGAGGCAGTAACCGCTTGCGCAAAAATATTTCTCTCACGCTCAGCGCTTTGAAGACGTGGTCTCGGCATCATCATCGCGCCCAGACCGCCAAACTCTCAGCGCGCCACTGTGGCTCTCGGAGGATTCGATGATTCTGGCCGGTGATCTCGGCGGGACTAAGGCCAACCTCGGTCTCTTCGATGTACAAGCAGGGAAGCTCGTTCGCGTCGCCGACAAGCGCTACGCCACCCGCGACCACGCCGGTCTCGAGGAAATCGCCAGCGATTTTCTGAATGGCTCGAAGGGCAAAATCACCGCCGCTTCGTTCGGCGTTGCCGGCCCTGTAGTCGACAACAATGTCCAAGCCACGAACTTTCCTTGGGTCATCGATGGTTCCAGCGTGGCCCGCCATCTTCATCTCAATCGCGTCCATCTGCTCAACGACCTCGAAGCCACTGCTTACGGCGTCGGCGTTCTCGAACCGCACGAACTCGAAGTTATCCACCCCGGTATCGACGTCCCGAAATCAACTCAGGTCGTCATCGCCGCCGGCACCGGCCTCGGCGAAGGAATTTTATTTTGGGATGGCCAACGTCACGCTCCCATGGCCACCGAAGCCGGCCACGCCGACTTCGCGCCCAATACCGAACAGCAGGCCGAACTCTGGAAGTTTCTGAAGACCCGCAACGAATTCGTCAGCGTCGAAATCATTTTGTCCGGCGGAGGCTTCCAGCGCATTCACGAATTCCTGAACCCGTCGCTCAAGCATCCCGGCTTTGAGTCCGGCAATCCCGATCCCGCGCCCGAAATTACCCGCATGGGGCTCTCCGGCGAATGTCCCACCTGCGCCGCCACTCTCGACCTCTGGGTCGAAATCTACGGCTCCGAAGCCGGCAACATGGCTCTGCGCAGCGTCGCCCGTGGTGGCATTTACGTCGCCGGCGGTATCGCCGTAAAAGTCCTGCCCAAGATTCGTAATGGAAAATTCACCGCCGCCGTGCGTCACAAGGAAAAGCTGGAAGCGTTTCTCTCCAACATTCCCATTCGCGTGGTCTTGAATGAAGAGTGCCCGCTTCTCGGCGCCGCCTTCGTCGCCTGGCAGAACATCTAACGGCCCGGCGCTACGCTGCGTCTGCGCGAAATAAAATGATCACCCTCATCTCCATCATCGCCCTCGGATTTTTTCTCGGCATGCGCCACGCCACCGATCCCGACCACGTCATCGCTGTCACCACCATCGTCAGCCGCCAGCGCAGCATTCGTCACGCCGCGCTGATCGGCATCCTCTGGGGCTTCGGCCACACCATCACCATTTTCCTGGTCGGCTCCGCCATAATTCTTTTCGGCGTAGTTATTCCTCCGCGCCTCGGCCTCACCATGGAATTGTCCGTCGGCCTCATGCTCATCCTGCTCGGCGTCTTGAATCTCACTGGCTTCACTCGCTGGCTTACCGAAACTTTCACGCCCGCCGCGTTCGGTAGTTCAGGCCAGCTGCAGCACACGCATCTGCATCAACACGGCGATTACATCCACTCCCATCCGCATCACCATGAACCCGAATCCCACGGCCACGCCGAAAACGCGACGCCCGTCGGCTGGATGGATCGCACCTTCGGCCAGCTCGGCATGTATCAAGCCATCCGCCCGCTCGCCGTCGGCCTGGTGCATGGACTCGCCGGCTCCGCCGCCGTCGCGCTGCTGGTCCTCACCACCATTCGCGACGCCCGCTGGGCCATCGTCTATCTTCTCGTCTTCGGCATTGGCACCATCGCCGGCATGATGCTCATCACCGCCGCCATCGCGCTCCCTTTCAAATATTCGCAAACTCGTTTCGCGCGGCTCAACCGCAGCCTGGCCATTGCTTCCGGCCTGCTCAGCGTCGCCTTTGGAATTTTCATCGTCTACAAAATGGGTTACGTGAACGGCATCCTCACCGCCCATCCACACTGGACCCCAGAATAGCTTCGGGATACTAACCAACGGTCGTGGTTCGTTGCTCGCAGTCTTTCGTTCGTTTCTCCAAAAATTTCCGTTCCATCGGGCTACGCGCGAGCTCCAACGCCTCGCGAAAATATTTCTCCGCCTCGGCGAATCGCCCCAACCGAAATTCCATCTCACCCATCGCCGCTGCGTAAAAAGGATACTTCTCCAGCCGCTCCCCATCCGCGATCGACCGAATCTCCTCCAACCCGCGCTCCGGCCCTGAAACCTGCGCAATCGCGATCGCCCGGTTCAACGCCACAATCGGCGACGGACGTATCCGCACCAAGTTGTCATACAACCACACGATCTTGCCCCAGTCCGTGTCCTCCGCCCGAGCGGCCTTCGCATGCGTCGCCGCTATCGCCGCCTCGACGTGATATTCGGTCAGTTTCTCGCCCGTCGCGGAATGATCGAGCAGCGCCTGCCCCTCGCTCGCCAGCTTCGCATCCCATCGCGAACGATCCTGCTCCGCAAACGTCGCCAAATTTCCCGCATCATTCAAACGCGCCGGCAATCGCGCCGCATGCAAACACATCAACGCCAGCAATGCGAACGTCTCCGGCACCGCCGCAGCCTCGCATTCGAGCAAAAGCCGGGTCAGCCGCATCGCCTCTTGGCACAAATCCGCCCGCACGGCCGATTCCGCCGAGGCCCCGTGATAACCCTCGTTGAACAACAAATACAAAGCCCGTTGCACCGCCGATAACCGCGCCGGAAAATCCTCCGCACTGCTCATCTCGAACAATTTCTTCGAGCCTTTCAAAACTTTCTTCGCCCGTAGAATCCGTTTCTCCATCGCCGCGCGCCCGCTCACAAAAGCCTGCGCCACTTCCTCCACGCTGAATCCGCACAAAATATTCAAAATCAACGCGACCTGCGCCTCTTCCGGCAGCCGAGGCTGGCAACACGAGAACATCATCCGCAGCTGATCGTCCTTGATCGCCTGCGGCCCGAAAATTTCCTCCACCACGGGAGCCAGCGTCCACTCG
Source organism: uncultured Acidobacteriota bacterium (assembly GCA_963847695.1). Classification (GTDB taxonomy): domain Bacteria; phylum Acidobacteriota; class Terriglobia; order Acidiferrales; family UBA7541; genus Palsa-295. Next base: position 335,265 of record CAWKAX010000026.1, read on the forward strand.
CTCTGCAGCAGCCTCCCCAATTCCGGAGCAAACGTCGTCGCCGTCCGCTCCCTCCGCAGAATATCCAAGGCCCGATTCTTCGCCGTCTTCATCAACCAGGCCGAAGGATTTTCCGGCACGCCCCGGAATTTCCACACCTCCAGCGCGCGGCAGAATGCGTCCTGCACCACGTCCTCGGCCAACGCAAGGTTGTGCACGCCGAAAATATGCGTCAACGTGCCAACCATGCGCCCGGCCTCGCGCCGGAAAAGGTGTTCGTCCAGCTGCATTACATGTCCATTTTCATGATCGGCCGCACTTCCACCCAGCCGCCCGCGTCGAAAATCGGGCAGCCCTTCGAAAGCTCCGCCGCCTGCGCCAGATCCTTGGCTTCGACGATCGTGTATCCGCCCACGATGTCCTTGGCCTCGGCAAACGGCCCGTCCGTCACGGCTTTGTCCTTGCCCTTCACCAGTTTGCCACCCGGCTCCAAGGGGTTCCCGATATCCTTCATATGGCCCTTCTCGCCCAAGGACTTCATCCACGCCCCCCACTTCTCCATGCTCTTCTGAATCGCTTCCGGCGATTGCTGCCACGCCCGGTCCGCCTGCGCGTCATTGCGATACAAATACAAATATTGGCTCATCGTAGTTGCCTCCACTGGAATTGTTACTGCCAACCTTATGACGTTCGACCCCAGCCGAAACAGACAAATTTCTGCCTGCAGCAGGAGCTGTATCAACTGGGGGAAAATGGGGTGAAAAAGTTACCGTTTACCGGCCGATTAGAAATCATCTCGACCTCGTGTTTTCAATGGGTTAGGTCGATTTCTAATCGCGGATTGCGTTATTAGAATTTTGGGGTGGTGTATCAACTGGATGGGGAGCGCATGGGTAAGAACTCTGCGCATCGATGGCCCTCCTTGCCGGCTCGGCGGCGTGCTTTCGCACGAAAGCGATGCATGATAACACGCTGGTAGGTGGTGGGTCAGTCCACACCCGCCGTATTTTGGTGAGCGCCCCGGGGGCACGACAGAGGTTAGGCCGGTCCGTAAGGGCCGGTATAGATTTGCGAGGGAAGTCTCGGAGCACCGGAGGTGCGGCACGCGGGCTCAGCCAAAAGAAGACAAAACAAAATCACGTCGTTCGCGCTAATGCGTCGGGGGTACCGCAGGCGCAACCGCCGCCCCGCCACCCTCAGTCAGAGTCCGAATCCCATCAACCTGCACATTCGCAAACCGTTCCACCAACCCGCTGAGCCAGCGCACTTCCACGTAATCAATCCGCGTCGCCGCCCCCAACCCAAAATGCACCCGCAAATCATTCTGCGATATATAACTCGACCCGCTCCGCACCTCATCCACCAGCTCACGCCCGCCAACATGCACCGCAATCCGAGCCCCGATCCCATCGCGATTCGATTTGGTCCCAACCAGCCGAATGGCCACCCAATGATTCCCATTGCGCACGCCATTCACCAGTAAACTCGGTGTCTGATTCATATTATTAATGACCACCGAAATCCGCCCGTCGTTCCACAAATCTCCCACCGCCATCCCGCGCGAAGCCGCCGGCGTCGTAATCCCCGCTCCCGCATCCGCCGTCACTTCCGTAAAGCTCGCATCGCCGTTGTTGTGATACAGCAAACGCGTCTCGTTGTAATCGCTGCCCAGATGAAACTTATCCACCTCCGGATACACGTGCCCGTTCACCAGAATTAAATCCGGCCACCCATCGTTATCAAAATCAAAAAACATCGTGCCCCAGCCAAGATACTGCATATGCTTCCCCAGGCCCGCCGCCCGCGTCACATCGCTGAACTGCCCGTCGCCGTCGTTGCGATACAACGTCGGCGTATCTTCCGAAAAATTCGTTTTAAAAATATCCAGCCGACCGTCACCGTTATAATCGCCAACCGTCACGCCCATCCCCGCCTGCTCGCGCCCGTCTTCATTGAACGCGACTCCCGCCTCCAGCGCCTGATCGGTAAACGTCCCATCGCGATTGTTGTGATACAGAATGCTCGGCTGGCTGTCGCAAGCCACATACATGTCCGGCCAACCATCGCCGTCGTAATCCAGCGTCGCCACGCTGAAACAGAATTTCCCGTTCGTGCGGTCAATGTGCGCCGCCTTGGTCGCATTCCGAAATTTTCCGCCTCCAAGATTTTCATACAAAATATTATCCGCGCCGACCAGTCCCCGCGGCCCGCACATCACCGGCGCCCCTTTCCACATGCAATTCGAACCCGACCCCGGTTCCTGCGCCGTCGCCGGATTAAAATCCACATAATTCGCCACCATCAAATCCAATTTGCCGTCGCGTTTGTAATCGATGAACGCGCAACCTGTCCCCCACGCCTTACCGCTGCCCGCGACGCCCGCCGTTTCGCCCACTTCTCGAAATTTTCCGTGATCGTTGTGGTACAGCCGGTTCTTCCCGTAGTACGTAACGTACAAATCTTCCCAGCCATCATTGTCGTAATCGCCCACGCACACACCTTGGCCCCACCCGCCAGCCGCCAACCCGGCGATCTCCGTCACGTCCGTAAAAGTTCCATCGTGATTGTTGTGATACAGATGATTCGTGGGCCTCTTACCGCGAGGAAATCCTTCAAGCGTAGTGCCGTTCACCAAGAAAATGTCCGGCCAGCCGTCGTTGTCGTAATCGAAAACTGCCACCCCGTTCCCGGTGGTCTCAATGATGTATTTCTTGTTGTCGACGCCGCCGAAGACGTTCTGCATCGTGATCCCGGCTTTTTTCGCGATGTCTGTGAAATTCACCAGCGGCCCCGAAGCCGCTTTTGGCGGCTGCGTCGTCGCCGCCGGAGCTTGCGCCTGCGCTAAAAAGGGAAGAGCACACAACAAAATCAGCAAGGAGATCGCACGGAGGAAATTCTTCGTCACAACCGGTTCCGGGCCGAAGCGCGATTTACCAATCGCACCCAGCCCGGACCTGAATCTCACCACACAGCATTTACGGGCGATGCCGGCGCGCCGCAATTAATTCGCGCGCTTCACTTCGACAGCCTCGCGCCCGGCGTACAGCATATAACTCCCCGGCGTTGCGCCCGCCACCACTTGCAGTGGAACCGCGTGCTTCATGCCATCGTCATGCTTGGAGTCCACCGTGAAAATGTCATGCGCTCCAAGGTCCATGACCACGAACTTGCCATCTTTCAGCCAGCCGGCCCCGTAAGCTCCTGCCGGCAACTTCGCGCCGTTAATCTCCAAGGGGACTTCGCTGATGATGTACGCCTGATACTTCTCGCGGATCGCCGTCGAATATCCGGAATTATCGACCAGCGCCGTCACGAAATACATGCCGTCCGCAAAATGAACGCCGCCCGCGTTGCGCGCCTGCGTCGCCGCGGTTTTCCCCCGGAAAAATACTCGATCCGGCAAAAGGGCCGGCGTAATTTCAGCAGCCTTCAAAACCGTGTCTTGTTTTTGCGCCGCTGCCTGCGCCATCAATGCCGTTCTCGCCGTTGAGCCCGCGAGAGTCAAAGCCAGCAATACCAGAACTGTCGCGCGAATTCGCACCAGAGCCTCCGAAGCAACGCAGGCATCGTACCTCATCAAATTTACTCGATGCAAGACGTCCCTCGCCATCAGCCCGCTGGCCGCGCGGCGTGCCCGCGCGCGCCAATTCACTTCGCCGGCTGAATCGGGTAATCCTCGTCCACGAACGCCGTCAGCGGCGTTCCTTCCTTAATCTCCACGTTCTTTCCGTGCTTGATCAATCCAATCGGCCCAAACAAAACTGTCAACGCCACCGTCGCTCCCACTTTCCCTTCGCCTTCTTTCCCTTTGCTCCCGCGCAAACGGATCCGCCGATCGTCAGTCTTCAAATATTCCAGCCGGATACTCAACTCGCCCGGTTTTCCCAACATCCCCGATTTGTGCGCGTTCGTAACCGTCCCCAACGCCACTGCGCCCTTCCTAACCACCACCACGTCGCCTACCTTAATATCTTCCGCCAAAGTCATGTTCACTTTGTCGTCATCGACCGCGGTCTTCGAATTCAAATCCTCGGCAAACACCAAAGGAACTTCGGTGCCTTCCTTCAGAGTGAACGGGGCAGCCGGGGAAGTCGCCGCCATCGGCGCAGCAGCAGGAGTCACCGCAGTGGGCGCCGCCGCAACGGGAGCCGGTGCCGCATCCATAGCTGGAGCCGCCGCCGTATCTGGAGCGGTCTGCGCCTGCGCCGTCACCTGCCACACCAAAATAACCGCTGCCAAACCCAACCACTTCACGACCGAGTACGCTGGGAGCCTCATCGTCGTCCCTCCTAAAGTCATCCTACTGAGATTGACGCGGCTCCTGAGTAATCAGTTTCATTATTTAACGAATGGGTTACCAGTGGTGCCTACTGGCTACACGTAACCTCTTGTGTCTGCCCTGAGGCGACCGACACCTTCTGAGCGGGGCAGCTTCCGATTACGATCGTATACGTGTTGGGAACCACGGCCAGAAGAACCGGCGTGGGTTTGTTCCACGTCGCATTATTAATCGTGATGGTTTCCGTGGCTTTCTGGTCCTTGCCGGCGGTGATGTGTAAACGGCCCAGCGGCGCCGGCATCTGCGGAAGCAGCGAGATGGGGAATAGAAATATGCAGCACGCCAAAATGCCAGATGCACGAATCGTCAGTCTAGCTCGCACGTTTTTCCTCCGATCTCAGATTGCTGTAGGTAAAGTCCGCGAAGAACACCACTCCCAGAAGAAAAGTATAGAAATGCGTCTGCTGCGCCCAATGTGGATAGGATCTGCTGATATCGCAGCTCCCGTTCTGTAAAATCGAGATAATAAAAAGATAGGCCACGTAACCGAAAAAGATCGAAACCGCCACGAACACCGCCCCCGCCATCGCCGCCCATTGCTTGCGCTTCCAGTTCGGAGATTTACCGCCGTTGAAGAACAGAAAGAACATCGCGCCTAACAACGTGGTCCCCAGCGTGGTCAGCAACTGGTTGACGTCCAGGTACGCATTGATTTGCTTCGTCTCCACTCCATTGCAGTCGCTGACCACGTTGCCGGCGATCCCGTTGTTCTCGGTTACGATTTGCCTCTCGCCCGCCGCATACATGTACCGCTGGCCCTGCCATGTCACCATCGCGATCAGCAGAACTACGATGTAGAACGCGAAGTCCGAAACCCTCAGACGCAGGATAAGCGGCGCCATGTGCGATTCCTCGCCGTCGCGAGAATTCCCAATCCAACTCGTTCGCGCGGCTACGCTTGAATTTGTGGCGAAGCTACCTCAAACCTCTGGATATTACAAGGAAACCTATATATGTTGTCGCCAACACCGCGCTTCCGGGACTCGAGAGGGAACAGCATTTCGATGCTGTGGGAATTACTTCAATTTGAATTGACTTTTATTTTATTTTGAATAGGCTCAGGCCAATCACTTTCGTGATTCGGCCCAGTTGTCCATCATTCCGGCCCTCGGCCCCCGGGTTCCCCTCGTTTGTTGATGTAAAGCTTCGTGACGCGGTTCGTGACGGAGTTTCAAGACGGGTTTCGTGACGGAGTTTCGTGAAGACGTTTCGTGCTGAGGATTCGTTACGCGTGTCGGGCTGATTCCCCGGCTTACTTCTAACCCTCACCAAGATCCAACAGGACTCGGAGGAATTATATGCCTCAGCGTCACAGCACACCCATTCGCGGCTTGATGTCCACCCCCAGGTCCCCGCAGTTCCAGGGGCGCTTCGGACGCATGTTCCGCTCGCTGGTTCCGGCGACCTTCGGAAATTCGGAACACGAAAACATACAAAATCTCACTGCGCTCGGGGGCGCAAGCGACGATAAGAACAGCCGAATGTCAGCGCTTTTCGACCCGCCCACCGATGGTCCGGATCCCGAAGAAAGCGGCATCCCCGCTCTCTTCACCTATCTCGCCCAATTCATCGATCACGACATCACTTTCGATCCCGCCAGCAGCCTCCAGGCCCAGGACGATCCCGACGCGCTCACCGACTTCCGCACTCCCGCTTTCGATCTCGACAACATCTACGGCCGCGGTCCCGACGATCAGCCCTACATGTACGATACTGACGGCAAAACCTTTCTCCTCGGCGATCCGCTCCACGGCAACAAATTCCACGCCACCGATTTGCCGCGTAATTCCGCCCGTCCTCCGCGGGCACTCATCGGCGATCCGCGCAACGACGAAAACACCATCGTCTCCCAGCTGCAAGGTCTCTTCCACCGCTTTCACAATCGCATCGTGAAGGACCACCCGACGATCTCCTTCGCCCACGTCCAGAAGCTCGTTCGCTTTCACTATCAGTACGTACTCCTGCACGATTTTCTTCCGCGCCTGATCCATGCCGATGTGCTCAATGACCTGAAGACCAACGGCGTCTTCGACCAGAAGAAACTCAAATTCTTTCACTGGAAGAACGGACCGTTCATGCCCGTGGAATTTTCGGTGGCTGCGTACCGCATCGGCCATTCCATGGTTCGCCCCGGCTATCGTCTCAATGACAGCAACCTGCTTCCCATCTTCAGCACACCCGAATCGAAAAAGCGCGGCTTCACCGACGACCTCCACGGCTTCCGCAAAGTCGTCCCGGGCCGCGCCATCGACTGGGGCCGCTTCATCGACATCGATACTCGCCCTTACGGCGTGCTGAATGCCAAAAATAATCCGGACAACAAGAAGCGCCTTCAGTTTGCCTATCGCATCGATACCTCGGTGGTCTTCGCCCTCGGCCACCTTCCCATGCCGGTCGTCTCCGCGCCGCCGATATCGCTGCCCGTCCGTAATCTCATTCGCGGCTGGCGCCTGGGTCTGCCCAGCGGACAGCACGTCGCGCACGCCATGGGCGTCCCTCCCATGGCCGACAAAGACATTCGCGTCGGAAAAGGCGTGGACAAGCAGGACCCCGGCGATCCCAAAATTGTCAGCATCGACAAAATCTCCCCGGTCTTCGTCAACAACTGCCCGCTGTGGACCTACATCCTGGCCGAAGCGATGAATCACCAGGTCAAAGTGCAAATCCCGGTGCAAAGTCCGCTCGCCATCACCACGCCTCAACTCGGGCCGGTCGGCGGCCGCATCGTCGCCGAAGTGTTCCTCGGCCTGATGTTCGGCGATAACCACTCCATGCTCAGCGCGAATCCTACGTGGACACCCAAGAACCCGTGTTTCGGTCTTAAGGATTTCGTCAACTACGCCATCGGGAATTAGTCCAAAGCCGGATTTCTTCGAAAGGAGCACGGATGCGGCGACATAAAGAATGTGTGGTGATCGGCGCCGGCCTCGCCGGCCTGGCCGCCGCCTACCGCCTCACCGAACGCCACTGCAAAGTGACCGTCCTCGAGGCCCGCGATCGTCTTGGGCGGACGAGTCTTGACTCATCATTTTGTCGGAGCCCCCGAACTCAATTGCGAATTGGGCGGCGAATGGATCGGCAACGATCACGCCACCATGCAGGCCCTGTGCAAGGAGCTGGAGCTCGGCCTGCAGAAACACGAGTACGCCAATTCATTCTGGAATCAGTTGACCCCGGCGAACCTGATCCCGCCCGGCCAGTGGTGCATGTCCGCCGAGGCGCTGGCGATCTGGGAAAAGTTTCAGACCGATTTCAATGACTTCGGACCCAAGCGCCTGAAGGAACTGGATTCGATCGACTGGTGGACCCAACTTAAACAACTCGGCTTTCAACCCGAAGACCTGCTTCGCCGCGACATGATGGACAGCACCGACTTCGGCGAAACCATCCGCATGAACTCCGCGTACACCGCCGCCACCGAATACCTGAACAGCCCCACTCAAAGACGTGGACGATACCGACGAAATGGATTTGAAAGTCCGGGGAGGGAATTCTCGCCTGGTCATGGCCCTGGCCAAAAAGATCGGGCCAGCAAAACATTCTCACCGAGAAGATCGTCGTCGCCATTCGCGAGATCAATCAGCGCGTCTACGTGCAAGTGGAGGGCTCCGGCGCTCCGATCATCGCTGACTACTGCATTTGCGCCATCCCCGCGCACTGCATGATCGATATCGATTGGGGCAAAAAGAATCCGCCCAAAAAGTCACTTGGCCGCGGCCGCCCAACTGCAATACGCCCGCATCACCAAGACCGCGGTCTTATGTGCACAACGTTTTTGGCCCGAACCAGAATCCGGCGGCTATTCCGTTTGCACCAACCTCGCCTCTGATTTCTGCTTCGACAGCACCTTTGGACAAAAGGGCAAGAAGGGCATTCTCTGCAGTTACGCGGTCGGCGACAAAGCGGTCGACATCGCCTCATCGCCTCAAGACAAACTCAAATATTGGATCGTCGAAGACGTCGCCAACGCCAACGGCCTGAACTGGAGTGCCAACTACAGCAAGACCGTCGCCCTCGACATGCAGCAGCAGGCTTGGCAGGCCGACCCGTTCACTCGCGGTGCCTACGCCTTCTATCGCCCAGGCCAGTGGTTCACCGTAAGAAACGCGCTGCGCAAGCGATTCGGTCGCGTGTTCTTCGCCGGCGAACACATCGCTGACTGGCAGGGCTTCATGGAAGGCGCGGTGCAAACCGGATACGCCGCCGCCAAAGCCGTTATAAAAGCCTGAAGTCGCGTTACTCGAGACCTTATTTTCGGAAGTTAGTTAACGACGCTACTTCAGAAAATTGCTCACCAGCTGCGCGATCTCATCCGCCGCCGTGTCCAGCGCGAAATGTCCGCCGTCGACAATATGCACCTCGGCGGTCGGCACATCGCGCCGGTAAGCTTCCGGCTCCGACGGATCGAAAGACGATTCGTATTTCCCCCAGATCACCAGCAGCTTCGGTTGATTCTTCTGCATCCACGCTTGCCACTTCGGATACATTCTCCACATTCGTCCGATAGTCGTAGAAAAGATCAACCTGAATGTCGCCCTGCCCCGGCTGGCTTGTAAAATAAAATTCGTCAGTCCACAAATCGGGATCGTGCCGTTCGACATCCGGATCGCCGCCGGCATGCCGCGCCCGCGCCGCAGCCAGCGAAAGCAAATTCGTACGCAAGGCATCTTCGTTCGCGGCCCGGTCAGCCCAAAACGCGCGCCGCGTATCCCACTTCGGTCCCAACCCCGTATTGTGCGCCACTGCGTCCTGCACGATGATCCGCTGCACCCGCTCCGGATGCGCCAGAATCATCCGAAAACCCACCGGCCCGCCGTAGTCCTGCATATAGATGTTGTAGTGCGTCAGCCCCACCGCCTCGGTGAAATGGTTCATCACCTCCGCAATATGGTCGAACGTGTACGCGAATTTCTTCGCGTCCGGCCAGTCGCTGTGCCCGAACCCGGGATAATCCGGCGCCACCAGGTGATAGCGATCCGAGAGCCGCTCGAACAAAGGCTCAAACATGCGCGACGAAGAGGGCAGCCCGTGCAGCAGCAAAATCGTCGGCGCGTTTTTCGGCCCAGCCTCGCGATAAAAAATCGAAAGCCCATCCACCTGAATCGTCCGATACGCAGTGTGACGTTCCACCACCGCCTCCTTCGTCTGAGTCTGGGCCCCAGCGCCCGGCGAAATCACCAACAACCCCACTAGCAAAACCGGCCCAGCGATCGCCCATCGACCAATGAACGAATTTAGAAAAGTCATTTGCGCATCACCGTTTCCACGTTCAGCTCCTCGCCAACCCAAAATTCTCCGTGCCCTCACTCCTAGCCTTTCTCTGTGTCCTCTGTGGTAAGCCTCAAACTTTCCTTCCCGCACCTCGATTCCACCAAAACACCGCACCCCAAACAATCAGACCAAAGTATCGGGAGAACGCCCGACCTCCATCCGAACGCGCAAAGCCCAATGGGATACGAGAGTCAGCAATAAAAGGAGGTCGTTCGGGGAAGGGATGGTGACCCCGGTCGGAATCGAACCGACAACATCCAGCTTAGAAGGCTGGCGCTCTATCCAGTTGAGCTACGGGGTCCTTCCTGCATTCTATCAGAGAGTCCAAGCTTCGAATCTCTCCGGACGCGCCGCTCCCACCGAAGCGTAAGAGCCCTCGCCTGACTCACGATGCTCCTTCCGCCCCGCCCCGCTTTGCTATATAACTGTCACGCCTGATTCCATTCAGGCCATTCGCAGCGGAGGTTGAGTGCACGTCCCGGGTCCCACTGATTCTTCAGGTTCCAGTAATGCCGCCGCAGCCCACTCCTCAGCCTACGTAATCCTTCTGGCTACCATCGCCGCCATCTCCGGCTTTCTTTTCGGCTATGACACCGCCGTCATCAATGGCGTCCTCTTCTTTCTGCGCAAACAGCTCTCCCTCTCCAATCTCGAAACCGAAGTCGCCGCCAGCGCGCTCCTGCTCGGTTGCCTCATCGGCGCCGCCGGGGCCAGCCTGCTCAGCGATCGTTACGGCCGCAAAAAATCTCTGATCTTCGCCGCGCTCTTGTTCTCCGCCTCCGCCGTCGGTTCGGCGATGGCTAATAGCGTCAACGTCTTTTCCGTCGCGCGCTTCGCCGGTGGCCTCGCCATCGGTCTCGCCTCCGCCCTCACTCCCGTTTACATCGCCGAAATTGCGCCCTCCAAAAATCGCGGCGTCCTCGTCTCTTTGAATCAGCTCGCCATCGTCGTCGGAATTCTTTCCGCTTACCTCATCAACTGGCAGCTCGCCAAGCTTGGCGACGCCAGTTGGCGTTGGATGCTCGCCGTCGCCGCCGTTCCGTCCATCGTATTTTTTATTGGCCTGCTCGTCATTCCTGAAAGCCCGCGCTGGCTTATCGCCCGCGGCCGCAAAGACGAAGGCGAACGCGTCCTCACCCGCATCTTCGGTCCCGCCGAAGCCAAAATTCAGGTCGCCGATATCGAGCACGCTGTCAAAGGCGAAGCCGGCTCCTGGGCCGAAGTTTTCGAGCCGGACATGCGCAAACGCCTCGGCGTGGCCATCGCTCTCGCCATTTTTTCGCAAGTCACCGGCATCAATACGGTCCTTTATTATGGCTCCATCATCATCAGCGAACATTTCAAAGGTCAGAGCACCAGCACGGCCCTCGCTGCCAACGTCCTCATCGGCGGCGTCAATCTCGTCTTCACTCTCGTGGCCATGGCCTTCCTCGACCGCATCGGCCGCCGCGCAATATTAATGATCGCCAGCGGAGGCATGGGCATCTCGCTCGCCGCTCTCGTCATTTGCCTTTCGCTTCCCGCCGTCTCTCCGATCGTCATGCTGTCCTGCATCATGTTTTACGTCGCGTCCTTCGCGTTCGGCATGGGACCCGGCGTCTGGCTCTACATGTCCGAAATTTTCCCCACTAAAGTTCGCGGCCGAGCCGCCGCACTTACCACCTCGACTCTCTGGGCTGGCACTCTCGTCGTCACCTTCACTTTCCTCTCGCTGGTGAAAACTCTCGGCATCGGCGGCACCTTCGCCATTTACGCCGCGCTCTGTTTCGTCTGCCTCATCTATGTCTGGCGCATCGTCCCCGAAACCCGCGGCCGCACCTTGGAACAGATCCAGGAACACTGGGGCCGCTAAGAACGCCGCGACGCCGGCCCCCTGCCTGTCGCGCCGGTACCGTTGAATCCCACCCCTTTCGGTGCTAGCATCCGGCTTTCCGCAGGGTCATGTGCGCAACCGCCGGAGGGCGGCGCCGTGATGTTTGTCTCCCACATCTCGAATTTCCCCAACATTCCAAACAGTTGCGAAATGCCTATTTCGGCGGCAGCGGGTTCCGCCTCGCGCGTTTCCCGGCGCGCATCCGCTTTTCTTTCCATCCGCTTATACTCCTCGGAGGTCCAGAAAAATGAAACCCTACACCACAGATTGGATTCGCAACGTCGGCATTGTCGGCCACGGCGACACCGGTAAAACCCAACTGGTCTCGTCGTTGCTCTTTGCGGCCGGCATGACGCCGCGGTTGGGAAAAGTCGCCGAAGGCTCCGCCCTCACCGACTGGGACGAAGAAGAAATCGCCCGCAAAATTTCCATCAACACCGGAATCGCCCACGCCGAATGGCAGGCCCCGGCCCAGCCCCAAAAAACAAAAATCAATCTCCTCGATACCCCCGGCTACGCAACCTTCATCAACGAAACGAAATCCTCCCTCATTGCCGCCGATGCCGCGCTCATCCTGGTCGACGCTGCCGCCGGCGTTCAAGTCGTCACCGAAAAAGTTTGGGATTACGCCGCCGAATACGACCTGCCCCGCGCCTTCCTGCTGAATTGGATGGACCGCGACCTGGCCAGCTTTGAACGCGCCCTCGATTCCGTCCAGCAGGTCTTCGGCCGCGGCGTCGTCCCCATTCAATTGCCCATCGGCTGGGAACGCGGTTTTCGCGGCGTCGTCGACCTCATCACCATGAAAGCGCTGATCTACACGCCCGACGGCAACGGTATCGCCAAAATTGAAGAAATTCCGCAAGCCCTTGCCGCCGACGCCAAGCAGGCCCACGAAACGCTGGTAGAAATGGTCGCTGAAGGCAACGACCAGCTGATGCAGGAATTTTTCGATCAGGGCACCCTACCGGTTCACGATCTGGTCATCGGGCTGCGCGAAGCCGTCCTCGCCAAGCGCCTTTTCCCGGTGATGCTTAGCTCCGCGCTCCACAATATCGGCAGCGACGCCATCCTCAACCTGATGGTCGCGATTTTTCCCTCGCCCGCGGTCCGCGCCAAAACCCAGTGCCACGCTACTCCGGACCACCACGGTGAAATTGTCGAACGCAATATCTCCGCGGCCGAACCTCTTGCCGTTTTCGTTTTCAAAACCGTCGCCGATCCCTTTGCCGGCCGCATCAACTATTTCAAAGTTATCTCCGGCGTGCTCAAGAACGACGCCACCCTCACCAATTTCCATCGCGGCTCGGCCGAACGCTTCCAGCACATTCAGGCCATGCAGGGCAAGTCGACCTACGAAGTTCCCGAGCTGCACGCCGGGGATATCGGTTGCATCGCCAAACTCAAAGACACCACCACCGGCGAAACTCTCGGCGACCGCGCTGCTCCGATCTTCCATCCGCCCGCCCGCATTCCCGAACCCTCCATCACCTTCGCCGTCGAACCCAAAACCCGCGCGGACGAAGACCGCATCGGCGTCGCCATCCACAAAATCCTGGAAGAAGATCTGGCCCTGCGCTTCGGCCGCGATCCGCAGACCAAAGAATTTCTGCTCAGTGGCGCCGGACAGCAGCACATCGAAGTCGTCGTCGCCAAACTCCGCAAACGCTATCACGTCGAGTTGCTCATGCATCCGCCCAAGGTCGCCTATCGCGAAACCATTCGCGCTAAAGCCGACGCCGAAGGCAAACACAAAAAACAAACCGGCGGCCACGGCCAGTTCGGCCTCTGCCGCATCAAACTCGAACCGCTGCCGCGCGGGAAGGGAATTGAGTTCGTTGACGACGTCTTCGGCGGCGCCATCCCCCGCAACTGGATTCCTTCCGTCGAAAAAGGCATTCGCGATTCCGCCGAACGCGGCTACCTCGCCGGATTTCCCGTCGTTGATTTCCGCGCCATCCTCTACGACGGCAAATATCACGACGTCGACTCCAGCGACATGGCCTTCAAAATCGCCGGCTCTCTTGCCTTTAAAGAAGCCATGAAACAGGCCCGGCCCGCGCTGCTGGAGCCCATCATGCAGGTCGAGGTCTACGCCCCCGACAAATATTCCGGCGACCTTATGGGCCACCTCAGCGGTCGCCGCGGCAAAATCAATGGGAGCGAAGCGCGCGCCGGCAACGTGGTTATCAAAGCGCTGGTGCCGTTCTCCGAAATGCTCAGCTACGCCAACGAACTCACCTCGCTAACCCAGGGCCGCGGCAGCTACGCCATGGAACATTCCCACTACGATTACGTCCCCAACGAAATCGCCGATAAAGTAATTGCCGCCCACAAGCCGCACCACGCCGGAGAAGAACAAGAAGAAAAAGAAAACCACCGCGCCGCCTCCGCCTAAGCGGCGCAGCCAAAACCTAAGTCAACCCGAAGAAGAAACGAGTAGTGTGTAAAGAGGCGTGCAAAAACGTAGCGTTATATCGCGGAACTAACTAATTCCCGAACCCACAAAAACATGTCATCCCGAACCCGTTTGCGGGTGAGGGATCTGCTTTTCCCCAACAACCCGCACCAAATCACCCACCCTACCGAATCCCAATCCCCTCCGTCTCAAAAATCGGCGCAATATCCGTAGGCACCTCTTCAACCGCGTCAAAGCCTTCTGCACCTCCGGTCCCAAAACCGCCATCTGCGCCATCCACGCCTTCGTCCCCGAGTAATCGCCCGTAGCCTCCAGCGTCAGCAACTTGTTGTCCAGCGACCGCACTGCGTCCTTCATCTTCGCCACATCCACGCTGAACGTCCCATCCGCATTGGCCGTGAACGCTCCCTGCTGCAGAAAATAATTGAACTGCATCGCCTGCCCTCGCGCGTGAGCATCCTGCAACCCAAATCGCATGGTCCGAAACGCCGAAGCCAAATACGTCGTATACAGCTGCCGCTCCGCCTCCGGCCCATGAGCCATCGGCGCATCCAGTTTCCCCGCGTCCGCCTGCGTCATCAAAAATTGCAGCGCAAATAAACCCGTCACATCCGCCTTCGCTTCTTCCACCGCCGAATATTGCTCCTTCAATTCCATCCGCGGATTCGTCGCACGCCCGTCGATCTTGATCTGGTGTGGCCCGAGTCCATGGCACAACTCATGCGCCACGATATGCGTAAAAAATAATTCAAAACTCAAATCCTTCTGCTCCGCTGGAGTCAGCACGATTTTCGAAATCGGCGTCAAAATGGCCTTGAATTTCGCTTCCTGCACGTTCTTCAGCATCACCCGCTTGCTGCCTTTCAGTTCCACCACCTTGTCGTCGTTCGGCAAATTGTAAGCCGCCGTCTGCACCCCGTGCGCGCCGTCGCCCGCGCTGAAAACCTCGTTCACCACTCGGATCGGCGCCGCCGCTCCCAGTTTTGCCACGCGGTACTGCGCATCCTCCGGCAAATTGTTTTCGATGTCCTGCAAGTGGCTTCCTAAAAATCCCAGCCGCGCCGATTCTTTGTCATCCCGAACATTGATGTAGGCCTCAAACGCCGCCTTGTACCCAAAAATTTCATCCTGATAAGTCTCGTACGGTCCGTAGGTCACATCCACCGGTGCGTCCAGATCCATCCACGCCATATCGCTCTCGTAATAATTGTTCGAAGCAAAAGCATCCGCCCGCGTCGTCAAAAAGCTTTTCAAGCTGGCGTTGTCCGTCGCTGCCGCCGCTTCACGCAGCAACTTTCCCGCGCGGTCCAGCTCGCTCTTGTATTCTTCGCTGTAGGGAATTGCCTTCAGCTTTCCGTCCGCCCCGCGCCGGATCACCGTGAAGAATCCTTCGGCCTGCTCCTTCGCTTCCGGCGACAAAGTCTTCACCCAGCCTTCAAATTCATCCTTCGTCATATTCTCTGGATAAAAATTCGCCCCCGGCAATTTCCGCGCCGGCACGTCCGGCAGAAACGCCGCGTACTGATCGATCTCCGACCACGGCCCCTTGTTGATCCAGAAATAATCCAGCCGCGCCTTCCCCAGCGGAGTCGTCTCGCCCTGCAGCTTCTGATACATCGCGATGTCGCCGCTCCAGAACTGCTTCATGAAAATCGTGTTCACGATTTTCGCGGCCTCCACCAGCTTCGCGATCGCCTTCTGGTCGCCCGCCGAAAGTCCGGACAGATCCACCCGCAAAGGCGTCGGCGCAAACCGCGCCGTCATCGTTTTCAATTCCGCCAGATCGGGGACCGCCGGAGCCGGCTGCGCCGCCTTTTGTTGAGCCGCAACCGCCGAAACGCAAAGGAAGAAAAGTAAGAGAAGTTTTCGCATGCGCAGAAGATAGCACTACAAAGCTGGATTGAAAACGGGGGAGGGAACTGCCGGCAGGGAAACCATCCGCGGGCCCGGCCAAGCAAAAAGCGAACCTCTGACTTTTAGACGCCGGCGAGTATAATGCCCGCCGGGATTCGCAGAACGAGCATCACAGGCCATCAGCTCCTATGTTTGATTTTGTTTCTCCTCGGTCGCGCAGGCTGTCGCTTCTTCTCGCTTCGCTCCTGGTGTTTTCAGCAAGCCCCGCTCACGCCCAAGATTCATCTCTGGCCGCCACCACGCGCCGTTCCACTGAGACGCCTCAAGCCATCGTAATCGGCTTCATGGGAGGTAATGTTGCCCCCGACGATCCCACCCGCAACGAACTGATCGTCGCCAATCGCCTGCGCGCATCTTTCCCTACCAACACCCATTTCGAAATATTCGAAAATCGCCGCGTCGAAGACGCCCACCAGAAAATTCTGCAGATCCTCGCCGTCGAACCCGGCGAAGCCGCGCCGCAACAATCGAAAACCAAAAACCAAAACACCAAAATCATCCTATACGGCCACAGCTGGGGGGCTTCCGCTGTAGTCACCCTCGCCGACGAACTCCAACGCGACGGAATCCCCGTCACCCTAACCATCCAAGTCGATAGCATTCAGAAAAAAGGCCAGCAGGACTCCGTCATCCCCGCCAACGTCGCTCGCGCCGTCAACTTCTACCAACCCGACGGCCTGCTCCACGGCCGCCAGGAAATTCGCGCAGCCGATCCCGCGCAAACTCAAATCCTCGGAAATTTTCGCATCGCCTACCAAGAAATACCCGAAGAATGCAGCCCTTACCCCTGGTACGAGCGCAAATTCATCAAAACCCACATCGCCATCGAATGCGATCCCACTCTCTGGTCTCGTATCGAATCACTGATCCGCGAATCTCTCATCCCTGCGCCCGCACCACCGGGCCAAAGCGACCACGCCGTCCAGCCGCTCCAGCCCGCAAACGCCGCCGCGCTCAATCTCGCGTCCGGCCGTCCCTAAAAACCAAATCCAGAAACCTAAAATCCAAAATCGCTAAGCCCCGGATGCCCATCCGGCCGGCGTCCCAACGGCCAATGAAACTTCCGCTCCGATTCCGCAATCGCCAAATCGTTAATGCACGCATGCCGCACCCGCATCAACCCATTTTCCGCAAATTCCCAATTCTCATTCCCATACGACCGCCACCACTTTCCCGCCGCGTCCCTCGATTCATAAGCAAACCGCACCGCGATCCGGTTCCCCTCATATGCCCACAATTCCTTGATCAGCCGGTATTCCAATTCCTGCGCCCACTTCCGCGCCAGGAACGCGATGATCTCCTCCCGCCCATTAATAAACTCCGACCGGTTCCTCCATCGCGAATCCACGGTATACGCTAGACACACCTTTTCCGGCGCCCGCGAATTCCATCCATCTTCCGCCCCGCGCACTTTCAAAATCGCCGTCTCATGCGTAAACGGCGGAAATGGCGGCCGGCTCTCTCCCTTCACTGCTTCTGTTCCGCTGCTCATCGTTTTGTCTCCTTGGCGCTCGCGCCCCAATTCGCTGCGGTCATCAAACGTGACGAACCTGAATAGCTGCCCTGCCGCAACCCGTTCCACCCGCCTCACATCCGTTTTCACTTGGAATTTTCTAGCCGCGTTGTATAGGATGCTGCAACGCCATCGGAGGTAGCAGTGCTACGGGTGTCCGCTTCAGCAGTCGTGCCAACCACACGCTCCGCCGCCAAACGTCCGCGCTTCGCCTTCGCCCTGCTATTTTTTCTGGTCCTGCTTGCCTGCGCCGTACCCAGCGGCTGCCATTCCCACACCACGAATCAACGTCCTACCCTCGAATTCGCAAAAATCCCGCCCGCCGCCCAAGGCGGTCGTGAACGCGTCGACACCATCTCCGGCCGCGTCACCGGCTCTCGTCCCGGCCAGCAAATCGTCGTTTACGCCCGCAGTGGCCCCTGGTGGGTCCAGCCTTGGCCCGATCAAGCCCTGCTCCCCATCAAGCCCGACGGGACTTGGTCCACCACCACTCACCTCGGTTTCGAATACGCCGTCCTGCTCGTCGATCCCAGCTATCACCCGCCGTCCACCATGGACGTTCTCGCCCCCGTCGGCGGCGCGGTCGTTGCCGAGCTGCAAGCCAAAGGTTCCGGCCCCATTCAAGTCGCTCCCACTGTCCCGCTGCGTTTCAGCGGCTACGATTGGAAAGTTCGCACCATCTCCAGCGACCGCGGCGGCCTAAACAACCTATACGACCCCAACAACGCCTGGACCGACGCCGCTGGCGCCATGCATCTCCGCATCAGAAAGACGGACGAAAAATGGTCCTGCGCCGAAGTCGTCCTCACCCGCAGCCTCGGTTATGGCACCTACAATGTCACCGTCGGTGACACCTCCCGCCTTGATCCCGCCGCCGTCCTTAGCATGAATACCTTCGACGATTGGGGCGGCGACCAGCACTACCGCGAAATGGATATTGAGATGGGCCGCTGGGGCGACGCCTCCAATCCCAACAACGCCCAATTCGCCATTCAGCCTTTCTATGTCCCGGGGAACGTCGCGCCCTTCGTCGCGCCCGCCGGCACCCTCACCACTTCGCTCCATTGGGAATCGGGCAAAGCCGCTTTCCGTACCGTGCGCGGCTCATCCGCTCACCCCGGCGCCGTCGTCTCCGAACACGTCTTCACCTCCGGCGTTCCCAACGCCGCTACCGAAACATTCCAGTTTCTGTTTTACGTGGTCGCCAGCGACAAGAATCCCATGCAGCATGAAAGTGAAGTCGTCATCGAAAAATTCGAGTATCTGCCCTAGGCCGCCTGAAAACGACTTGCTCTAGAGTTTGTGGCCTCCTTTGTATAGGATGGCCAAATTCCCAAGGTTTCAGTCCGTGATGATCGGCCATGACCTCAGAAAACCATGCTCGCGCCATCGTCCTCTCCGTCCCGATTCTTCTGACGCTTTTCCTCGCCGTACAACTGACTTCCTGCCGTTCTCTTCGCCAGACTTCCCAGCCCACCATCGAATTCACTAAGGTTCCCCCTGCGGCCCAGGGCGGCCGTGAACGTACCGACACCATTTCCGGCCGCGTCACCAACTCCCGCCCCGGTCAAAAAATCGTAGTCTTCGCCCAAAGCGGTCCCTGGTGGGTTCAACCCTGGCCCGACCAGGCTCTCCTTCCCATCCAACCCGACGGCACCTTCACCACCAGCACTCATCTTGGTTTCAAATATGCCGCCTTGCTCGTTGACCCCAGCTACCATCCACCCTCCACCATGGATCTCGATCCTTCCCAAACGAACGCAATTCTCGCCGTAAAAATTGTCCCGGGCGTCGGCCCCGCGCAAATCGCTCCCACCGTCCCGCTTCATTTCAGCGGATATGACTGGCTGGTCCGCACCATCGCCGCGGATATCGGCGGCGTAAATAATCTTTTCGATCCCGATAACGCCTGGACCGATTCCTCCGGCGCGCTTCATCTCCGCATCCACAAGAAAAACGACCGGTGGTCCTGCGCCCACCTCACTCTCTCCCGCAGCCTCGGCTACGGCACTTATATCTTTCACGTACGCGACACCGCTCACCTCGAACCCGCCGCCGTCCTCAGCCTCACCACCTTCGACGATTGGGGCGCGGTCGAGCACTATCGCGAAATGGACATTGAGACCAGCCAGTGGGGCGATGCCGCCAACAAATACAACGCCCAGTTCGCCATTCAACCCTTCTACGTTCCCGGCAACGTTTCTCCCTTCGCCACCCCCGCCGGCCCCGTCACCTATTCGCTCCATTGGGAATCAGGCAAGGCCACCTTCCGCGCCGTTCGCGGCTCCTCCGCCACGCCCGCAAGCCCTGTGGCGCTGATCTTCGAACACGTCTTCACCACTGGCGTACCCGCGCCCGGCCAGGAAAAAATCCTGTTCATGTTCTACGTCGTCGCCAGCGACCACAGCCCGCTGCAGCATGAGAACGAAGTGGTCATCGACAAATTCGAGTACCTGCCGTGATCCGAGCATGAAAACCCGTCGCCGTTTCACCGTAGCCCTCGCCGCATTTCTTCTCGCGGTCTTTGCTTTCTCCGCTCGCGCCATCGATCCCAATCGCATGGCCTCCCAATATATTCGCGACAGTTGGGGCGTGGCCCGTGGATTTGCCGGCGGCTCGGTCACTGCCATCGCCCAGACCCCCGACGGCTACCTCTGGATCGGCTCCGAACACGGCCTCTTCCGTTTCGATGGCTTAACATTTCACGCCTTTCCCCAGGCCGTTCCGTCCTCTTTTCCCATTGGCCCGGTCGAAGGTCTCACCACCGACGCCCAGGGCAATCTCTGGATCATTCTCCAGAGCACTAAAATTCTCCGCTACCGCGACGGAAAATTTGAACTCGGCCGCGACGAAGTCGAAGCCGGCATCACTTCCGCCGCCAACACCACCGACTGGAGCCGTGCTCTTCGCCTCGCTCGCCCTCGGCCCGCTCACCTACCATTCCGGAAAATTTGAAATTCTCTCCGCTCAGAACGGTCCCACCAACTACGCCGCCTCGCCTTCGCCCGCCAACGACGAACTCACCACCCGCCGCAGTTGGGCCACCGGCATCACCGCCCATCGCCTCGCCGAACCCAACTCCGCCGTCCTCGCCATGGTCGAAACCCCCGACGGCCGTCTCTGGCTCGGCACCCAGGACAAAGGATTATTTTTCTTCAAGGACGGCCGCATCTCCTCGGTCCCGTCGCTCTCCAAAAACGAAAAGATCAATTGCATCCTGCCTGGCGATAACGGCGCCCTCTGGATCGGCACCGAAGGCGGCTTGCTTCGCTGGAATGGTTCGATCATTGCTTCCGCGGACGTTCCCGCTTCCCTCGCGCACCAATCGATCCTCGCCCTCGCGCGCGACCGCGACTCCAACATCTGGATCGGCACCCGCCGCGGCGTTTTCCGCTTCAACTCCGAAGGCGTCTTTCCCGTCGACCCCAGCGAATCTTCAGACCCCACTTCCGTCAGCGCCATCTTTCAAGATCGCGAAGGAAATATCTGGCTCGGCACTTCGCTCGGTCTCGAACGTCTCCGCGACAGCCCCTTCGTCGCCTACAGCATTTCCAAAACCGGCACGTCCGAAAGTAATGGCCCGGTCTACGTCGATTCCCGGGGCCGCACCTGGTTCGCTCCGCTCGCAGGCGGCCTTTACTGGCTGAAGGGCGGGCAAGTCGGATCCATCTCCGACGACGGATTGAGTAAAGACGTCGTCTATTCCATCACCGGTGGTCCCAACGAAGTCTGGGTCGGACGCCAGCAAGGCGGTCTCACTCAACTCCGTTTCAACGGCGACGCCGTCTCCGCCAAAACTTTCACCACCCGCGACGGCCTCGCCCAAAATAATGTCTACTCCGTTTTCGAAAGTCGCGATGGTTCCGTCTGGGCCGGCACTCTCAATGGCGGCCTCAGCCGTTTCCAGGATGGAAAATTCACTTCCTTCACCAGCGCCGACGGCCTCGCCTCCAACACCGTCAGCGCCATCGATCAAACCTCCGACGGCACCCTGTGGTTCGGCACACCCAACGGCATAAGCTCATTTTCGCCAGGGAAGTGGCAGACCTATTCGATTCAGAACGGCACCAATTCCGCTGAAGTGAACTGCCTGCTCGAAGGCTCCGGCCACAGTCTCTGGATCGGCAGCGCCACTGGAATTTCCTTTCTCGCTTCCGGCCGCGTCCAGGTTCCGCAAAATCTTCCCGATGCTCTGCGTGACCCGGTCTTCGGCATCGCCGAAGATCACCATGGCTGGCTCTGGATCTCCACTTCCAATCGTGTCTTGCGCGTCAATCGCGAAAAACTTCTGGCGGGTTCGCTGGCCCCCACCGACCTGCGCCAATTCGGCCTCGACGACGGCCTCAGCGGCACCGAAGGCGTCAAACGCCAAAAATCCGTGGTCACCGACCAGATGGGCCGCATCTGGTTTTCGATGAACCGCGGTCTTAGCGTCGTCGATCCCGCCCGCCTCGCTCACAACTCTCCGCCCATCCTGATCAAAATCGATTCGGTTTCCGCCGATGGCAATCCTCTCGATATTGCCGGCCCAGTGCGCATTCCGTCCTCGCGCCACCGTCTCGCCTTCGCTTTCTCGGGGCTTAGCCTCTCCGTTCCCGAACGCGTCCGCTACCGCTACCGTCTCGATGGTTTCGATCGCAATTGGAGCGAACCGGCCGCCGCGCGCGACGCCATCTACACCAACCTGAGTCCCGGCTCCTACACTTTCCGCGTCATCGCTTCCAACAGCGATGGCGTCTGGACCGAAGACGGCACCGCTTTACCCATCGACATCGTTCCGCAGTTTTATCAGACCAAATGGTTCTTCATGCTCGCCGCCGCTCTCGCCGGCGTCATCGTCTGGCTCGCCTATCAACGTCACCTCCAACAAGTCACCGCGCGCCTCGACCTGCAATACAAGGAGCGCCTCTCCGAACGCACGCGCATCGCCCGCGAACTTCACGACACTCTGCTGCAAAGTTTTCAGGGACTCATGCTTCATTTCCAGCGCGCCCGAAATTTGCTTCCCACCGATCCGCTCCAGGCCGGTCAACATCTCGATAGCGCTCTCGCCGGCGCCGAGCAAGCTATCGTCGAAGGCCGCAACGCCATTCATGACATTCGCTCCACCGCGCTGGTCAATGAAGACCTCGCCCAGGCCATGACCGCCCTCGGCCGCGAACTCTCCGTCTCCGATGCCGGCGCGCCTTCCCCCGATTTGAACGTGGTCGAAGAGGGAGCCTCCCGCCCGCTCGACCCCGTCGTGCGCGACGAAATTTATCGCATCGTCCGCGAAGCCCTGCGCAACGCCTTCTCCCACGCCCAGGCCAAAAATATCGAAGCGGAAATCGCCTATGGTGAGAAACTTCTTCGCGTCCGCATCAGAGACGATGGCGCGGGCATCGACCCTCACGTCCTCGCCAGCGGCGATCGCGCCGGCCATTGGGGTTTGCCCGGCATGCGGGAACGCGCCCAACAAATCGGCGGTCACCTCGACGTTTGGAGCGAACTCGGCGCCGGTACCGAAGTCGAATTAACCGTTCCAGCCTCCGCCGCCTACAAATCGTCTTCGACTCAGTCAGCGAACTCACAGCGCTAAAAGGAAAATGACCACCACGCCCAATCCGATCCGCATCACCATCGCCGACGACCACCCGCTGCTCCGCCAGGGAATCGCCGCCCTGCTCGCCGATCAACCCGACATGCAAATCGTCGCCCAGGCCGCCACCGGTCTAGAAGCCATCGAAATTTTTCGCACCCATCGCCCCGATCTCATGCTCATGGACTTGCAAATGCCCGGCATGAACGGCATCGACGCCATGATCGCGATTCGCGGCGAATTTCCCGAGGCGCGTTTCATCGTCCTCACCACCTACGCCGGCGACGTCCAAATTGTCCGCGCCCTCAAAGCCGGAGCCCGCGCCTACCTGCTCAAAAGCCTGCTCCACCGCGAACTGCTCGATACCATTCGCGCCGTCCACGCCGGACAAAAACGCATTCCTCCCGAAATCGCCGCCCAGCTCGCCGACCACGCCGCGGATGATTCGCTTACCCCCCGCGAAATCGAAGTCCTGCGCCACATCGCCGAAGGCAGTGCCAACAAAATCGTCGCCGACCGCCTCTCCATTACCGAGGAAACCGTCAAGGCTCACGTCAAAAATATTCTCTCCAAGCTCGGCGCCAACGACCGCACCCACGCCGTCACCATCGCCCTCAAACGCGGAATTATCGAGTTATAGCCCCCAAAACCCCCGAAAGGCTCCCTACTCGAAAGGGGTAGACCCCCAGCCTCAGTATTAGGGATTCACCCCTCCGCCGAATTACGTACTCTCCACTCCGAGGTCGCTTTCCTTGCAACGTTTGTTTTCCATGTTTCCCAACGGCTGGCCCGGGCGCGCTCTGCTTCTCTTGCGCTTCGTCGCTGGCGCCATCTTGATTTCCGACGGCATCCGCGGCCTGCTGGCTCAGCCCCGCATCGACGTCATTGTTCAGCAGGCCATCGCCATCATCGCCGGCGTGTTGCTCATCGTCGGCCTTTGGACTCCGGTCGCCGGTGCGGTCGTCACCGTTCTTGAGCTGTGGGCCATCGTCGTCGGGACCGACCACATTCGTGGCGTAATTTTGCTCGCTGCCCTGGGTGCCGCGCTGGCCATGCTCGGCCCCGGGGTCCGCTCCGTCGACGCGCGTCTTTTCGGCCGCCGCCGGATCGACATCCCGGGCCTCTAGAGACTTCGGCATCCCTCGAAAGGGGAGTAGCTGCCTATACCGTTTTGGTACTTCACGACCACTTCCATTGAGGGTGGTTCCTAACCTTCACCGGATTCACAATCACCGCGAAATTTATCCTGGGGAGCTAAACAATGAGCGACGCAAACTTAGTAGCGGCAGCAAAACGAGGACAGCGCGCAGCCTTCGATGCTCTATGCTCACAATCCTCGCAGCGCATTTTTCGCACCACCTATCGCATTACCCGCAATCGCGAAGACGCCGAAGATGCCGTGCAAGATACTTTCCTGAAAGCGTTCATGCATATGAAAGATTTCGACGGCCGCTCCGCCTTTTCCACCTGGCTCACCCGCATCGCCATCAATTCATCACTAATGCTGCTTCGCAAAAAGCGCTTGAGTCGCGAAGTCTCCTATGACGCCTACACCGACCCCAACGAACCCGGCCTCGCCTTTCAGATTCCCGACGCCGCGCCCGGTCCCGAATCCCGCTTCGCCCAGCAGGAACGCGATCGTCTTCTCTGGCAAGCCGTCAGCACCTTGCGTCCTTCCATTCGTAAAGTTGTCGAACTCCAACTGGTCCGCGATTGCGCCATGAAGGAAACCGCCAAAAAAGTCGGTATCTCCGTCTGCGCCGCGAAATCACGCCTGTTTCACGCTAAAGCGTCCATTCGGAAATCCATGAAGCGCAAAACTATCGGTGGCGCCCCAGTTCTGCGCTCCCAACCACGCTACCTCGACGGAGCCGCTGCCTATCGCAAAACCCGCTCCTTCGATCTGCCCTAGCCTTCGTCGCTGGGCGACGTACCTATAAACCGCGCCCACGCGTCCTGACCGCATCGAGAAATAAAAGGAGACATCATGCCCTACGTAACAGTCGGAAAAGAAAATGGCGCCAACATCGAAATCTATTACAAAGATTGGGGCACGGGACAACCCGTAGTTTTCAGCCACGGCTGGCCGCTCGATTCAGACGCGTTCGAAGACCAGATGCTTTTTCTCTCCGCCCAAGGTTATCGCTGCATCGCGCACGATCGCCGCGGTCACGGCCGCTCGAGCCAGACCTGGGAAGGCAATGAAATGAACGCCTACGCCGATGATCTCGCCGCCCTAACCAAAGCTCTCGATCTCAAGGACGCGATCCACGTCGGCCACTCCACCGGCGGCGGCGAAGTCGCGCGCTACATCGGCCGCCACGGATCCGCCCGCGTGGCCAAAGCCGTTCTCATCAGCGCCGTTCCGCCAATCATGGTCCAGAGCGCGACAAATCCTCTAGGCCTGCCCCTCTCCACCTTCGATCAGCTTCGCTCCGCCGTCCAAGCCGATCGCGCGCAATTTTTCAAAGATCTCAGCTCGCCTTTCTACGGTGCCAATCGACCCGGCAACACCGTCACGCAAGGCTTGCGCGATTCCTTCTGGGCCCAGGGCATGTTGTCTTCGATCAAAGCCTCTTACGACTGCATCAAGGCCTTCTCCGAAACCGATTTCACCGAAGACCTGAAAAAATTCGACAAGCCCACCCTGATTCTCCATGGCGACGCTGATCAAATCGTTCCCATCGTCGCCGCCGGAAATCTTTCCTCCAAAATCGTCAAAAATGCCGTCTTCAAGGTCTATCCCGGCGCGCCCCACGGCATGTGCTCCACCCTGAAAGACAAAATCAACGCCGACCTTCTGGCCTTTTTCAAAGGCGCTACCACAACCGCATCGGCGTAGTCGCACAGAAGTTGCGGCAAAAGGTTGCACCACCAAAGCGCGGTCACCAACAGCGGCGAGGCAATCGACGGATTACCTCGCCGCTCAAGCTTCTCTGAATTTTCCCGGCGCAAGCATCGCAAACGTTCTAGCTGACGTTCCAATTGGAGGCACCGCACATGCTCACACCCAAAGCCAAGACCGCATCGAACACTCGTCGCAATTTTCTTGCCGTCGCCGGAACTGCCGCCACTGCAGGACTTCTCGCTCCCACCCTCATGGCTGGTGAAGGCTTGCACCTTGAGACTCTCGCATCGCCCGCCGCCGATTCCTCCACCGTCGTCCACTACAAAACCGCCCGCATCAACGACCTCGATATTTTCTATCGCGAAGCCGGCCCGCAGGACGCGCCGGTCATCCTGCTGCTCCACGGCTTTCCCACTTCCTCCAACATGTTCCGCAATCTGATCCCGCGTCTCGCCGGCTCTTACCACGTCATCGCGCCCGATTATCCCGGCTACGGCCAGAGCAGCATGCCGGACCACAAAACTTACGCGTACACCTTCGCCAACTTCGCGACTGTCGTCGACCAGCTCCTCATCCAGCTCAACCTTCCGAAATATTCCATGTACGTCATGGATTATGGCGCGCCCACCGGCTACCGCCTCGCTCTCAAGCATCCCGAACGCGTCCAGGCCCTGATCATTCAAAACGGAAACGCTTACACCGAAGGCCTCCTGAAATTTTGGGATCAGTTCCGCGCCTACTGGACCAGCCCCACTCCGGAAAATCGCGAAAAAATGCGCGGCCTGCTCGACGCCAAATCCACCCGCTGGCAGTACGAACACGGCGTCAGCGATCTGACTCTGCTCGATCCCACCACTTGGCTCGTCGATCAGTACGGCATGGACCGTCCGGGCAACCAAGATATTCAGCTCGACTTGTTCCTCGACTACGGCACCAACGTACCGCTCTATCCCGATTTCCAGGCCTTCTTCCGCAAATATCAACCGCCCGCCCTGATCGTCTGGGGCAAAAATGATTTCATCTTCCCGCCCGAAGGCGCCGCCCCCTACAACCGCGACCTGAAAAATGTCGACACCCATCTCCTCGATACCGGCCACTTCGCCCTCGAGACCCACGGCCAGGAAATTTCCGAACGCATCCAAGCCTTCCTGTCCAAAAATAAAATCACCCGCTCATAGTTCGATACGCTCTCAGCACCCGCCCACAGTAGGATAGGCTCTCAGCCTGTCTGCGCCCCGCTCTCAGCGGGGTGTGCCTTTCGCAGCGGCCAACAACGAAGCCACAAAGAATCTCCTTCTTGCCCAGTCCCCAACGCAATCCGCTTCTCCTAGCCCCATGTCCCTCCACTCAAACCGCCTTTGGCCGTCATCCAGAGGAGCAACGCGACGAAGGAGCTCCTTCTTGCCCGGCCCTCAACCACCGTCTCCCGCGTAAGTAAAATCGCTCCTCCCCAAGAAATCCTGAAACCTCCGCCGCTCCCAGCAGTCCAATCCTTATGTTCGATTCCTACGGCAGATGGATCAGCGAAAGGGAACTGCGCCGCCGGTCCAGCGAACTCGTTCTCCGCGCGCCACTCTTCGTCGTCGCGCTCGTTTTTGCAATCGCCATGTACTTGTTTTCCGCCCACGGTTCCGCGCACGCTAAAAATATTTACGGAGCGAATATGTCTTCCAATCCGGCCAATGGCCTCGTCAGCAAAAGAAGCAATCATTCCGTCGACGAAACAGTCAGCAAACTCGAATCCATCCTCGCCGCCAAAGGCGTAAAACTCTTCGCCGTGGTCGACCATTCCGGCGAAGCCCAAAAAGCCGGCCTCTCCATGCCGCCGACCAAGCTCCTCATCTTTGGCAACCCCAAAGCTGGCACGCCGCTCATGCTCGCTTCTCCCAGTGCCGCCATCGATCTGCCACTAAAAATTCTCGTCTACCAGGATAAAGACGGCGCGGTCTGGATCTGTTACAACTCCGCCGAATATCTGGCCCAACGCCACAATCTGCCACAGGATTTGCTGCCCAATATCGCAGTCGTCGATGCTCTCGCCGCCAAAGCCGCCGAGTAACGATCGCGCATCTCGCACAAAATTGTAGGAGGAACAGAATGAGCGCCACGCCCGCCAAACAAAATTCCGCCAATTCTCCCGCCGCCAAATCCGGCACCTTCCAAATCGCCGGCGATCTCCCCATCTATCGCCTCGGCTACGGCGCCATGCGCATCACCGGGAAGGGGATTTGGGGTGAGCCCAAAGACCGCCCGGAAGCCATCAAAGTTCTTCGCCGCGCGGTCGCCCTCGGCATCAATTTCATCGACACCGCCGATTCCTACGGCCCCGGTGTCAGCGAAGAAATCATCGCCGAAGCTCTCTACCCTTATCCGACGGGTCTCGTCATCGCCACCAAAGCGGGCTTCGATCGCACCGGCCCCGACAAATGGGTCATGAACGGCGATCCCCACCACTTGCGCGAAGCCTGCGAAGCCAGCCTCAAGCGCCTGCGCCTCGAAAGCATCGATTTGTTCCAGCTTCACCGCATCGATTCCAAGTTTCCTGCCGCCGATCAGCTCGGCGCGCTCAAAGATCTCCAGCAGCAGGGAAAAATCAAACACATCGGCCTCAGCGAAGTCTGCTACAACTCAAATCGCTGACTCCCGCAAAATCGTTCCCATCGTCACCGTCCAGAACAAATACAGCGTCGTCGATCGCGCCGCCGAAGACGTCCTCGACTACTGCCAGCGCGAAAATATCGGCTTCATCCCCTGGTTTCCCCTCGCCGCCGGGAAAATTTCCGCCGCCGGCAACAAACTCGAAAAAATCGCCGCGCGCCTCAACATCTACTCCATCGCAACTCGCCCTGGCCTGGCTGCTCCACCGCTCCAAAGTAATGCTGCCCATCCCCGGCACCTCTCGCGTCTCCCATCTCGAAGAAAACGTCGCCGCCGCAGCCATCACCCTCGACGCCCAAACCGTCCAAGAACTCAACAGCCTATAGCACTTCGGGTGCAGACCGTCTCTCGGCGCGGGACTATCCTACGGTTGGCGCGCAAAACCATTCGCGCGAAGGAGGTCCAGGTGAAAAAAGAACGAGTGACCCAAATCGTCTTAGTAATCGTGGGGCTGTTCAATCTGGCCATGATTTATTTTTTGTATCTGGATCTGCGGCACTCCAGCTGGCTTTTGGAGCAGAACAACGAATGCGAGCCGATGTTTCTGAGCTTCTTTATTCCGGTCGGGGTTTTTCTACTCTTGGCCGCCAGGAGACCCGCTGAGTATCGCTCGATGCTTGCTCTGGCAGCTTGGTGGAACATCTGCCATGCCGCGGTGATGGCGATTCAATCGATGGAGGCCCGGATGCACGGCGTCCACCGGGAGTTTACCGATGTGGTCTTATTCGCTGTGATCGGAGCCGTCCTATTAGCGCTCCTGCCAGCAAGGCGCGAGGCAGTGGCGTCGAGCGTGGCGTGAACGAGCGCGGAATCCTGCGCCTGATGCCTCGCGTGATCGAACATGAAATCACCGGTCGGCACATGTCCGGTAACGGCGTTAACCAGGACTTACTGACGGATTGAATTCGAATCCGTCCCTTCCAAGCAAATCCCTACCTCGCCCCAGTAGCTTATGGGCAACACAACCTTGACGCCTGACCGATCAGGCGTTAGTTTGAATTACCCCTCCAGTTTCGTTTTTCAAATGAATTGCACGTGTTGTGTCCGCTTGGGAACGTATCCTCTCAAACAAAGTTCACGCTTAGCCCAAGGGAGGGCCGATGTCCCACAGTAAGAACAGCGGGCGAACTCCGCCAGCATCCGTCGACAGTTCTCACCTTCCCCAATCGTCCGCCCGTCGCCCGTTCATCGGACAGCGCCGCTGGCTACAATACTGTTTAAGTGTGTTACTGACTGCGGCAGCGCTCCTGGTCTTTTTGCTTACCTCAAACCATTTTAACAATCAGCCTGCACCGATCATCTTTCTGATCCCGGTGATAATTAGCGCATACCTCGGCGGCCTAGGACCTGGCCTCGTTGCCACTTTGCTCGGCGTAGTTTGTGCCGACTATTTCCTGACGCCGCCCTACTACAGTTTCCGTGTCGCGAACCCCGTTGATTACCTCCGGCTAGGGAACGTGCTCGTCATTGGGGTCCTCATAAGTGTCGTGACTGAATCACTTCACCGCGCGAAGAGCGTTCTGCAATCTCAAAGCGAAACGAGTGGCTGGTTTCCGCTCGAACGCAAGATTCGTTTCACCTTCGGTTTCGCCGCGATTAGCCTGGTTCTGATTGGTGCAATTTCCTATCGCGCTGTCAACGCTCTGCGCGTGACTGAAGAATGGGTGGATCACACTCATCAAGTTGTCGCGTCCTTAAACAAACTGCTTTCCACCATCACCGACGGCGAAACCGGCAGTCGCGGTTACGTCATCACCGGAGACGAGAACTTTCTGGAGCCCTACAACTCGGCGGTGACCGGAATCGCGGCCACGCAACACGAACTACGCGCGTTGACCTCGGACAATCCTGAGCAACAGCATAACCTTGACGCGCTCGATGCATTGTTGGTGGAACGAGTCTCACTGCTGCGCCAGACTGTTGAGTTACGCGGGACCCAGGGATTTGCGGCTGCGGAAGCTGATATTGCCACGCAACAAGGCAAGAAGGTGCACGACCGTATTCGAGCGCTCATCGCGCAGATGGTAGGTGTTGAGACCGTTCTGCTCAAAGATCGCGAGGCTCGCGCGCAGCAAAGCAGCTTCATCACCAAAATCGTCATTCTCATCAGCAGCCTCGCGACGTTACTTATCGTTTTCGTCAGTCTGTTCCTGATCAGCGGGGATTTCTCCACAAAACGTCGCCTGGAAGCCAAACTCGCGGAAGCGCACGCCGAGTTAGAAGAACGCGTGGTGGCGCGGACCCTGGCACTCGCCGATGCCAGTGAACAATTACGTAAAAGCGAATTGCAACTGCGCCTGATGATCTCCGGGGTGAAGGACTATGCCATTTTTATGCTGGATCCGGACGGACGTGTCGCTACCTGGAATCCCGGTCTGCAACGCCTCAAAGGCTGGGCCGCCCACGAAATCGTCGGCCAGCATTTTTCCAAATTCTATTCGCGCGAAGAAATTGCCGAAGGGCTGCCCGCGCGCGAATTGGAAATAGCCAAAGCCGAAGGAGAATTCTCCGGCGAGGGCTGGCGTTTTCGTAAAGACGGCTCGCGTTTCTGGGCCACCGTGGTCATCTCTCCCATCAGGAGTGACGAGGGGCTCTTGCTGGGTTTCTCCAAGGTCACGCACGATACCAGCGAGCAGCACCGCATCGAGCTAGCCATGAAACACGAGGAAGCTCGGCTGGCCGCCGTGATCGGCTCGGCCATGGACGCGGTCATCACCGTGGACGAACAGCACTTGATCAACCTCTTCAATCCCGCCGCCGAAAAAATGTTTGGCTATCAGGCCGAGGCCGTGCTGGGCACTCCGCTCGAACGCTTGATTCCCACACGCTTTCGCGGCTCCCATACCTCGCACATTCACAGCTTTGCCAAAACCAACGCCACCCGCCGCAAAATGGGCGATCTAACGGCCATCTATGGATTGCGTTCGGACGGTGAGGAATTTGCCATCGAGGCTTCCATTTCCCAAGCTCAAACCAACGGTCAAAAAATCTTCTCCGTGATCCTCCGCGACATCACCGAAAGGCTGAAGGCAGAAGAAGCGCGGCAGATCAGCGAAACAAGTTTCGCCATGCTGGTGAATCAGGTACCGCAATTTGTATGGACCTGCAGCCCCGAAGGTCTGAATACCTACTTCAACGAACGCTGGGTTGAATACACCGGCCTTACCTTGGAGGAAGGTTCCGGACGCGGCTGGAATACACCTTTTCACCCAGAAGACAAGCAAGCAGCATGGGATGCCTGGAACCGAGCCACCACAAGTGGGGATTTGTACAGCGTGGAAAGCCGTCTGCGGGCCGCTGATGGCAGCTATCGCTGGTTTCTGATGCGCGGACAACCGGTGCGCGGCAGCGACGGCAACATTCTGAAATGGCTTGGGACCTGCACGGACATTGACGCCATAAAGCGTGCGCAAGCCGCTCTGCTCGAGAGCGAAGACCGCTTCCGGTTATTTGCAGAGTACGCACCGGCGGCCCTGGCAATGTTTGACCGCGAGATGCGCCACCTGCACACGAGCCGCCGCTGGCGCACCGACTATGGTCTGGGTGAGGGCGAGCTGCGCGGCCTGTCGATCTACGAGGTTATGCCCGAAATTCCCGAGCGCTGGAAGGACGTTCATCGCCGTGCGCTGGCGGGCGAAGTGCTGAGGGGTGAAGATGACCACTTCGTCCGGACCGACGGAAGCGTGCAATGGATGCGGTGGGAGGCGCGGCCATGGTACGACCGGACGGGCGGAATCGGGGGCATTGTGCTCTTCGCGGAAGAGATCACGGCGCGCAAACAAGTCGAGGGTGCGCTTCACGACAGCGAGGAAAAATTGCGGCTGGCCGTGGAGGGAGCGCGGCTGGGAATCTGGAACTGGGACCTCAAAACCGGGGAACTGCTGGGATCGCCACTAGCCTTCGCATTGTTCGGCCTGCCTGCGGACACGAAATTCGATTTTGAGATATTTCTCTCCACACTTCATCCGGATGATCGGGGCATGGTGCAGGAAGCCATGAAGCGCACAGTCGCCGAGCAGGTTGAATACGACGTGGAGTACCGTTGTATCTGGCCGGATAAAACGGAGCGTTGGATTACCGCTAAAGGCCGTGCTTATCGAGATGACGCCGGAGAACCAATCCGGATTGGCGGCATCGTGTTCGACGTCACCGAGCGCCGGCGAGCCCAAGACGCGCTGCGCCGCAGTGACGTTACGCGCATGATGGCGCTCGATTCCGCCCGCCTAGGCGACTGGCAACTCGACCTGCAAACCGGCTTGGCCGCGCGTTCCTTATTGCACGACGAGATCTTCGGCTACAGCGAAGAGCAACCGGAGTGGAATTTCGAAATCTTCATGAAACATGTGCACCCGGACGACCGTGCAAGAATCGCGCAGGCCTTCAAGGAGGGTCTCGATGAACAAAGAAAATGGGATTTCGAGTGCCGCATCCTGTGGCCGGATCAATCGATTCACTGGATTTGGGCTTGCGGCGGCCACTACAAGGACGAAACCGGCAAATCAACCCACGTGATGGGGACAGTCGCGGAAATCACCGAGCGTAAACGAGCCGACGAGTTGCGTCTCCGCTCGCAGAAGCTGGAGGGTTTGGGTACCCTTGCTGGCGGAATCGCTCACGATTTCAACAACATTCTCCTGGCCATCACCGGAAATACTAAACTCGCTATCGCAGACCTTCCGCCCGATCACCCCGTTCAGCAAAGCCTCACGGAAATCGCCAAGGCCGGCTCGCGCGCCACCGATCTGGTTCGCAGAATCCTGACCTTTAGCCGTCCGGGTGAACAAAAGCGCGAAGTCTGCGCGCTTCAGCCCATCGTCGAAGAAGCACTTAAGCTCGTTCGCGCGACTCTTCCCGCTTCGATCGAATTCCGTACGGTGTTCGCTCCTAATCTTCCCGGCGTTCTAGCTGACTCCACGCAAATTCACCAGATTATCGTAAATCTCGCAACCAACGCCGCCCATGCCATCGGCTCCAAAAACGACGGCATAATCGGTATCCAGCTAGACTTCGCCAGACTCGCTGCAGAAGACGTGAGTCCGGCGCGCGATTTGCGTGCAGGGTCCTACGTGCGCCTCTGCGTCAATGACAACGGCTGTGGTATGGACCGCGCCACTGTCGACCGTATCTTTGATCCCTTTTTCACCACCAAAGGTCCCGGCGAAGGTACTGGTCTCGGCCTCTCCGTCGTCCACGGCATCATGAAAAACCACGATGGCGACGTCGCCGTGTACAGCGAACCGCGCCGCGGGACCACCTTCCGGCTGTTCTTTCCGGCCGTTCTCGGAAGCGTTACCACCGTCACACCGGAAGAGGCGCCAAAGCTTGTTGGGTGCGAAAGAAAGGAAAATATTCTCTATGTGGACGACGAAGAACCGCTGGTCGTCCTCATCACTCGGACGCTCGGACGCCTGGGCTACAAAGTAACAGGGCAAACTGATCCCATTCGTGCGGTCGAATTGTTCCGCTCCAATCCCGCTGCCTTCGACGCGGTGGTCACCGACCTCTCCATGCCGCTGCTCTCCGGTTTTGATCTGTCCAGTCAAATGCTGGCGATTCGGCCCGAACTGCCTATCGTGATGACCTCGGGCTTCGTCCGTCCCGAAGATAAGGAACGGGCCTCACGCATGGGGCTTCGCGATCTGATTCTCAAACCCGACACTGTCGATCAACTCGGCCGTGTTCTGGATCGCGTCTTCCAGCGTGAACTCACCGATTCGATTGGCTAGGTCCTGATAAGTCGCGTTACCGGAAACTGCTGCACTACCGCGAAGCCCGCGCTTTTGCTTTCCCCTCCCTCCTTTCGCTAAAATAACCCGCCACTCCAAAGGAGTCTCTTAGCCAATGAGCGCCACTGACGAAGCCCTGAAGGCCAACGAAAAATACGCTTCCCCTTCGATCGCGCTGATCTTGGCTGCCGCTCCCGCCAAAAAACTGGCCGTTCTGGCCTGCATGGACGCCCGCATCACCGTCGACGAAATCCTGGGCCTGCAAACGGCGCCGCTCACATCATTCGCAATGCCGGCGGCATCGCCACCGAAGACGCCCTCCGCTCCCTGATCATTTCCCATCACCTGCTCGGTACCCGGGAATTCATCGTCATCAATCACACCGATTGCGGCATGCTGACCTTCGAAGACGACGATCTGCTCCTCAATCACCTCGAAGCGAAAACCGGCTCGGCCGCCGTTGCCCCCATCGACTTTCACGCCTTCAAAAATCTGGAAGACAACGTCCGCCGCCAGGTCGCCCGCATCAGGCACCATCCCTAGTTCTCCAGGTCCCGATTCGCGGCTTCATCTACGACGTAAAAACTGGCAAACTCCACGAAGTCGAACGCATCCCGCAACCGCACGTTCCCCAAAAGAACGCCTAGATCTCGCTCCACGCCCGCATCGC
This sequence comes from uncultured Acidobacteriota bacterium, assembly GCA_963847695.1. Lineage (GTDB taxonomy): Bacteria > Acidobacteriota > Terriglobia > Acidiferrales > UBA7541 > Palsa-295. The sequence continues at coordinate 370,053 of CAWKAX010000026.1, forward strand.
CGCGATTCACATTGCGCCCTCCTCCGCGCTGTGCAATAAACTCGCCCAGTGATTTTCACTCTTCTCGATTGGTCCGCGATTCTCGCCTACCTCGCCATCACCCTTCTGCTCGGTGTCTATTTCCGGCGCAGCGCCACCAAAAATTCTGAAGCCTACTTCGTCTCCAGCCGCAGCGCCGCCTGGTGGCTCGCCGGCACTTCCATGGTCGCCACCACTTTCGCCGCCGATACTCCGCTGCTCGTCGCCGGCCTGGTCTACACCCAGGGCATCGCAGGGAACTGGATCTGGTGGGCTTTCCTTCCTTCCGGCATGATGACCGTTTTTCTTTTCGCCCGTCTCTGGCGCCGCTCCGGCCTGATGACCGACGTCCAGTTCGCCGAAATGCGTTACTCCGGCAAGCCCGCCGCTTTCCTCCGCGGATTTCGCGCCGTCTACCTCGGCCTGCTCATCAATTGCCTGATCCTGGGCTGGGTCACCAAAGCCATGATCAATATCGTCGGCACCACACTCGGCCCGACCATGCAGACTTGGCACTTCCTCGTCACCTTCTCCAATTTCCTCGCCGGAATCTTCGGTCCCGCATTTTCCGGCACCGATGGCTACGCGCTGATCGTCTGCATCTTCTTCCTCATCCCTTTCACCGGAATTTACGTTTCTCTGGGCGGACTCTCCGGCGTGCTCTGGACCGACCTCTTCCAATTCGTTCTAAAAATGAGCATTGTCATCGTCATCGCTTTTTACGCCGTCCACGCCGCCGGCGGCATGGACCACATGCTCACCCAGATCACCGCGCTCCGCGCCGCGAATGGCGCTTCCGACCCGCTCGCTTTTCTTCCCGACTTCTCCAAAGGCTTCGCCAGCGACACTCTCTGGACTCTTCCAGTGATCACCTTCGCGGTTTATTTAGGCGTGCAGTGGTGGGCCTTCTGGTATCCCGGCTCCGAACCCGGAGGCGGCGGCTACGTCGCCCAAAGAATTTTCAGCGCCCGTGACGAACGCCAGGGCCTGCTCTCCGTCCTCTGGTTCAACATCGCCCACTTCGCCCTGCGCCCCTGGCCCTGGATTCTCACCGCTCTCGCCGCCATCATTCTTTATCCCGGCCTGCAGCATCCCGAATCCAGTTACATGCTCATCGTCAATGAACACGTCCCGCACGCCTTTCGCGGCATCATCATGGCCGGCTTCCTCGCCGCCTTCATGTCCACCATCGCCACGCAATTAAATTGGGGCTCTTCCTATATCGTCGAAGATTTTTACCGCCGCTTCCTGGTGCGCCACGCCACCGAACGCCACTACGTACGCGTCTCCCAAATCGTCACCATCCTGCTCGTCTTCGCCACCGGATACGTTTCCGCCCAGCTCGCCTCCATCCGTTCCGGCTGGCAAGTCGTACTGCAAGTCGGCGCCGGCACCGGCAGCGTTTACATGCTTCGCTGGTATTGGTGGCGCATCAACGCCTGGAGCGAAATTTCCGCCATGGTCACCGCGCTCCTCGCCACCATCGTCTTCAACTCTCAAACTCTCGCCCTATCGCTGGTCGCCCGCCCCACCTTATTCACCGGCTCGGACACCGTCCTCTTCGCCAAAAATGTTCTAGCCACCACCGCCCTCACCACCGCCGTCTGGGTCGCCGTCACTTTCCTCACCGCCCCGGAACCGGAAAGCATCCTCGTTTCCTTCTACCGCAAAGTTCAACCCGACGTAACCGGCTGGCGTCCCATTGCCGCGCTCACTCCCGACCTCCCCGCCACCCGCGACCTGGCCCGCAACCTCTGGTGCTGGCTCCTCGGCACAGTAATGGTCTACAGCGCCCTCTTCGGCGTAGGCAAACTCCTCTTCCACGTCTACCCCCTGGGCGCAGTCCTGGTAGCACTCGCCATCCTCTGCGCATTTCGCATGCACCGCGAACTAACCATAGGTCAGGGAACCGCGTAATCGGCGAGCAAACGGCAGTTGCCTGATTGAGTTGAGCAGCATGACCTTCGAGGAATTGGACGCTCTATACGAAAACGGTTTAGTCGACGCGGAAATCAGTAAGATTTCCATCGACTACGAAAATCGATCCGCAGAGTTTCGACTTCGTCGCAACCCTGCGAGTAGCCCGGACGCGGAGGTATACTCCGAAGCCATACTGCGCATAACCACGTTTTGCTATGTGTCGATTGATCCGCCCGACGACCACCATGCAGAATTTGCTCGAAGAAGAATTCAATTCAATGCGTTGAATGAAGATCCCTCAACCTTTCCACTGCTAGCGGCAATTGGGGCCAAGGTGCATCCGGATGCCTTTGTGTGCCGATTTTTCGTTCATGACTGGAATTCGTTCATTCATCTCGCCGCCCACGACGCAAATCTTTCGCGCCGAGTCGTCTCGTGCGATAAGTACTCGGAGTCTACGCGGCCTCCTTTTGCCGGCCACACGGCTCATCCGAGCAGCGGCAGCTTCTCCGCTGACGATTGCCTCGCCCCAAATTGCGCCAGCACATTCTCAATCGTCGCAAATAATTCCACGCTGCGAATCGGCTTCGACACGTATCCATCCATCCCCGCCGCCAGACACGCCTCCTGATCGCCCTTCATCGCGTTCGCCGTCATCGCCACAATCGGTATGTGCGCTCCCGATAATTTTTCTTTCGCTCGAATCTTCGCCGTAGCCTCAAACCCGTTCATTTCCGGCATCTGAATATCCATCAACACCAGGTCGAACGTATCCCGCTGCAGCGCCTCCACCGCCGCGCGTCCGTTATCCACTACCGAAATCCGGTACCCCCGCTTTTCCAGCAGCCGCACCGCCAGTGTCTGATTTACTTTGTTATCCTCGGCCAGCAGCACGTGCGAACCCCTGCCGGAAGCTCCTGAAGTTTCGCCGATCACCTCGCCGACCGCCGTCACTCGCGACCCGCTCTTCAGCGCTCCACACATGGATTCCAGCAGTTCCTTCGTCCGCGTCGGCTTCACCAGATATGCCGCCACTCCAATCTCCCGGCATCGTGCCGAATCACCCAATTGTCCCGACGAACTCAGCATCATGATCGTCGAAGCCGCTAGCCCCGGATGAGCCTTGATCTTTTCCGCCAGCATGAAACCGTCCATCTCCGGCATCTGCCCGTCGACCAGCACCAAGCGAAACGGCTCGCCTCCCAATTTCGCTTCTTCCAGCGCCTCCAACGCCGCCTTCCCCCCCTCCACGTCCACCACCTTCATCCCCCACCGTCCCAGCAATCCCGTCAGAATCCTGCGATTCGTCGAATTGTCGTCCACCACCAGCACCCGGATATCTCGCAGCTGTTCCGGCTGCATCGCTTCTCGTTCGCCCTCGGCTTGCGTCTCCAGCCGCAGCGTAAAATGAAACGTGCTGCCTCGATTCAGTTCGCTCTCCACCCAAATCGCCCCGTCCATCAAACTCACCAGCCGGGTGCAAATGGCCAGCCCCAATCCCGTCCCGCCATACTTGCGGGCCATCGAACCGTCTGCCTGCGAAAACGCTTCAAAGATTTTTTCCTGTTTATCCCTCGGGATGCCCACACCGGTGTCCTTCACTGCGAAGTGCAGTCCCACCGTCCCGTCGTCCCGTGTTTTCTGCTCCACCTTGACGTAGATCTCCCCGCTTTGCGTGAACTTGATCGAATTTCCCACCAGGTTGATTAAAATCTGTCGGATTCTCCCCGCGTCTCCCATCAGCGCATCCGGAACCTCCGGCCCCACCTCGTAGACCAGTTCCAGTCCCTTCTGGTGCGCGCGAAAACTCAACAGCCGCATCGATTCGTCCAGGCTATCTCGCAGTTGGAACGGCAGAACCTCCATGTCCAGTTTGCCCGCCTCGATTTTCGAAAAATCCAGAATGTCGTTGATGATGGTCAGCAACGACTCCGCCGACAATCGCACCAGCCCCAGATTGTCCCGTTGCTCCGCCGTCAAGCTCGTATCCAGCACCAGCTCGGTCATCCCCAGAATTCCATTCATCGGCGTGCGGATTTCGTGGCTCATCGTCGCCAGAAACGTGCTCTTCGCCGCGCTCGCCGTCTCCGCTGCTTCTTTCGCTTTCTTCAGCTCGTCCTGCGCCCGTTTCCGCTCCGTAATGTCCCGCAGAAACGCGGCAAAGATTTGCTCCCGCCCCGAACTCGTCGCCGTAATCGATAGTTCCACCGGAAATTCGTGCCCCTCACGGTGCAGCGCCGACATTTCAATCCGCTTGTTCAATAGCCGGCTCCGCCCAGAGGTCAGAAATTGTCGCAATCCTCTCTCATACACTTTGCGAAATTTCTCCGGCACGATCATGGCGTCCAGCTGGCGCCCCAGCGCTTCTTCTCTCGTCCATCCAAACATTCGTTCCGCCTGCTTGTTCCAATCCACGACCGTTCGCCGCATATCCATCCCCACAAACGCGTCCAGCGCCGCCTCCACGATCTGCCGGTATCGTTTCTCGCTCGTTTCCAGCTCCAGCTCCTTCAGCGTGAAACGTCGATCCACAAATGCCGTCGCCAGGGTCAGCGTCAAAATCACGAACGTGACGCTGGTAATCCCCGTCAGCCCCAGCTCCGTTATGCTCACCGCATGTTCCAACCCTCCATTCATCCCCGGCATCGCCCGGAAATGCACCGCCGCCATCCCCGTGTAATGCATCGTCGGGATCGCTGCGCCCATCACCACTGCGGCCGCCACCTTGCGCCAGCTGCTTTTCTGCGTTTCGCCCCGCAACCGGAAGGTCAGTTCCAACGCTACGAACGAAATCACGATCGCCAGAATCACCGACGCCGCCACCACCGGCTTGGAGTAAATGCACATCCCCCGCAGCCGCATCGCCTCCATCCCGATGTAATGCATCCCCGCGATCGCCGACCCCATGAAAATGCTTCCGGCCGCCGCCCGCGCCACGCTCATCGTCTTCCGGCTCACCACGAACAGCGCAATCGCCGATGCCACGATCGCCGCCACCATCGATAGCAGCACCGTGGGCCAGTCATATTCCACCTGCTCCGGCAACCGGAACGCCAGCATCCCCACGTAGTGCATCGACCAGATGCCGATGCCCATGGCCACCGCCCCGCCCCCCAGCCACCATCGCCGTGCCGACCCCTGCGCGGACGTCACCCGTCCTCCCAGGTCCAGCGCCGCGTACGCCGCAAATATCGCGATCACCACCGACAGCGCCACCAGCCAGCCGTTGTAAGAACCGCGTAAGAAAATTTCGGACGAATCCATGGTTTCCTCCCGGTGGCAAACACCGGTGACTGGCCTGGACGCACCAACGCGCGCGCATCCGCCGTCAACAAAAACCAGTTTTTCAACTTGAGAGGGGAAGTATCAAAACTGCACAGCTTTTTGGAAGGGAACTCAATTCTGACTCACCAGCTCCGCAAGTCAAGCCCAGCGCCAGAATCGCCACGAATCAGTTACGTCCATCTCGCCTGCGAAGATGTTCTCGCCTCCAACGTTTCAAACCGTCCCGGTCCAAGTCTTGCTAAACTTTTGAACGCGCGTCTCGGACCTTCGGTCCCGGCACCGCCTGCACTCCAAGGATCGGCATGGTCGACCCAGCTCCGAAAATGCCCGCCACTCTCGCGCCCCACAAGCGCCGTTCGCGCTGGATTGAAATTCCCAAACTCATCCTCATCAATTTCCTGGTTTTCGTGGTCCTCGCCGAACTCGCCTCACTCATCGTCGTCAATTTCAAAAAGTGGCCGTCCAGCAAGCCCAGTTATCACGTCAATTACAATTCCTTCTGGGCCGACATCAATCCCGACTTCGGCGTCTGGCATCGCCCCAGCGGCACCTTCATCCATAAAGAGGGCTGCTTCACCGTCGAGTACCAGACCAATAGCTACGGCGCTCGCGATTCCGAGCGCTCCCTTCATTCCTCCGCCCCTCGCACCATCGTTCTTGGCGATTCCTTCATGGAAGGCCTCGGCGTCCCCACCGAAGACCGCCTCTCCAACGTTCTGGAAAAAGACACCGGCAGGGAACATCTCAATTTCGCTACCGGAGGCAACTTCGGGCCCCTGCAATACGCGCTGCTCTATAAAAGTATGGCCGCCAAATTCGACCACAACCTCGTTATCGTCGGCGTCCTCCCCGATAACGACTTCCACGACATGGATCTCGATTACTGGAAGCAGATCGGCGAAGGCAATCGCTACCGTCCCTACTACGCCGCCGATTATTCCGTCTTCTATACCGGCCATTTCGATCCCAACTCCGGTGAAGGCTTTTGGGCCCACGTCGAAGCCGTCCTCCGCGCCTATCTCGCTTCCTACCACGTCGGCCAGTTTCTGATCTCCCAGTTCTACTGGCACGATCGCAGCCCTTACTCCGGCTACAATGATTTCAACGACGTAGATCTCGCGCGCCTCAAACACGCTCTGGAAGACATTAAAGCCACCGCTGACGCTCACCACGCCCGCGTCGCCGTCTTCCTTATCCCGCGCGCCAATGATTTCCAGCGCCTCCACAGCGCCGGCACCAACCGCCTCGGACCCATCATGGAAGCCTGGGGCAGCCAGGTCGGAATCCCGGTGAAAGATCTCCTACCCGAAATGGACGCTCGCGATAAAGCCGGCTTCATGTCCTACTTCCTGAAATGTGACGGCCACTGGTCCGCTCACGGAAACGCCGTCGCCGCCCAAATCCTCGAACCTTGGCTCGACGAAAAATAATTTAGCCGTCAGCCGCTGATCCCGATAACTCAACGAGCGAACGCAAAAAAAAGGGGCAGCCCTCACGGGCTGCCCCTTTTTCGGGGGGCGTACACACTGGCAAGTTAGAAAATCAGCTTGCCCGTGATCTGTGCGATTCTCTGGTCCGTGGCCGCCGCCGCAAACGCGCCGTAGGGCGACGTCGGTGGCGTCTGGGTAATTACGGACTGGCCAAAGATGCTCGCATTGTTGTTCGGGTACGGTGCGCCGTAGTTCGCGTGGTTGAGGAAGTTATACGCATTCAACCCCAACTGGAATCCGACTCGCTCCGTCAATCGAAAGTTCTTGCGGATGCTCATGTCGCCGCCCAGGAAGCCCGGTCCACGGAATGCGTTGCGTCCCACCACATCTCCCGTGAAATCCGTGCTCGTCTGGAAGTCGCCTGCCGTCACGCAAGCCGCGACTACGCAGCCTGCCACGTTAGAGAAATTCCTCTGCGTGAAAGCCGCCGTCGGTTGCAGCAAAACGACCGAGCCGCCCAGGTTGTTCCCGGCCAGCCCGCCCGTGGTCCCTCCATCGAGGAAGCTGAAGGGGAAGCCGGTGCGGTAGAACATGGTGCCCGAAAGCTGCCATCCACCAATTGCCGCGTTCAACATCCGGTTCTCGCTCTTGAACGGGAATTCGTAGATGTAGCTCGCGGAAATCTGGTGCCGCGCATCGTTGTCGCCTGATGCGTAGTTGTCATGCAGGTTGAATGGATTGATCTGCGCCGGAATCGTCGTGATCACGCTGAACGGCAGTACGCCGCCATTCGAGAGATCATCGAGCTCGTGCGAGTAGGTGTAGTTCAATCGCGCCGTGATTCCGTGCCAGTTGTTTTCCTGCGCCGACAGCGTCAAACCGTTGTAATTCGAAACGCCGCCGTTCGTCAGGAAGTTCACTTGCCCAACCCGCGGGTCCGGCGCCGTCGTCGGCAATGCTCCGAATCCGAAGCCGTTCCCGTCGTTGTTGAAGATCAGCCCGTCGTACCCGTGGTTTCCTACATAGTTCGCCGAGATCACCGTGTGCGATCCGAACGTCCGCTGAATTTCGAAGTTCCATTCAACGTACTTCGGGTTCTTCAAATTGCGCGAAACGTCGCTGATCGTCGGCACTGAAAGATTGCCCAACGCATCGAGACATCCGCCGATCGGTGCTGCTGCGCCGGCATAACCGCCGCCGCTCGATCCGCCCGTCGTCAAGCTGCCGCCCGTCGCGTAGTTCGAGGCGAACGCCGTGTTGCACTGCGTCACCAGATTCACTCCGCTCGTCGGGAACGCCGTCGATCCTGGCGGCAATCCATCGAAGGCCACCGTCCCGATCGGCACATTGAACTTATTCACTTGCGGGAAGTTCGTGTCATACGCGCTCAGAATCGTTCCGGGGTAAAGATCCGGGAACAGCCCGACTCCGCCGCGGATAACCGTATTCTGCCCCACCGGAGTCCACGCGAATCCGATTCTCGGCTCGAAGACCACCTTCTCGATTCCGGGAATGATCGTGTGTGATCCCGTCAGGAATGATTCGTTGTAAGGGATCGTCGAACCGTGCGGCAATTCGTTGAACGGAGCCGCTGGCAAGCCGGCGCAATTCGATTGGCACGCGCCGCCCGAGTTCCGGTCCGCCCGCATGGTCAAGGTGAGTTTGAGTTTCGAGTTAACGCGATATTCATCCTGGAAGTAAAAACCCACGCTGTAGATCGCGACCGGATCCTCGTGGCTGGTGGCGAAGTTATACACCGCGCTGCCGCACGTTCCAGCCAACGCGCATCCTGCCGGAGCGATCTGGTCGTTGGCGAAGCCGAACAGCGTCACGTTCAATGCCGGGTACAACGTCTGCGACGCGGCGGCCAAGTCGGTAATGTCGTCGCGACGGAAATTCACGCCCATCTTGAACGTGTGATCTCCCTTCGCCACTGACAAGTCGTCGACCAACTGCCACTGATCGACCCGCCGGCCTTGCGGATACAGAAACCCTTGCGCGAATCCGCCCGGGTTTCCTGAACCGGTGCCCAGCGCCGTCAGCGATCCATCGATCGGAAACGCCAGGTTGCCGGGGAAGAGCGCCAGCGACGGTCCGGGGTTCGTGCTGCCGAAGATCGCCGAATACCACAGGTTGGAGAAGATGAAGTTGTTCACTACGTTCGGCGTGAAGATGTGCGTGTAGTTCAATTGCCCTTCGTTCTGCGGCTGAATGCTGCTGTCGTTGAACGTTGGGTTGATCGAGTCCGTATAGGTCGGCTGCGTTCCGCGATCGAACTTCACCCGGCCAAACAGTTTGTTGTTTTCGTTGAAGTTGTAGTCCACCCGTCCGCTGAGCAACCACTCCTTGTTTCCGCTCGACACGGATTGTGTCCAACTCTGGGTGCATTCGCCCGGGGTAGCTCCTCCCGGCTGGAACGTCGCCGGCAGCCCGATGATGCTGAGCGTCTTTCCATTCGCATCGCTGGTGAACGGGAATCCCGCGCAACTGCCTGGACCCTGAGGGTTCGTGGCGCTGAATACTGGATTGAAGCCGTTCGCCACCGCAGTCCCAATTCCCGGAGCTCCGTTGTAAAGGTTGAATGCATTTTGATAAAAAGCCTGCGTCGCCGCGTCCCCTGGCACATTGCCTTGAACGAAGGATTCGAACGCCGAGGTTGGCGCGCTCGGCGTGTGAATCGATCCGAAGATGTAGCGAATCCCTTCGGTATTCACGAAGAAATACGCCTTATCCTTCTTGATCGGCCCGCCAATCGATGCCGCCCACTGGTTGTTGTTTTCAAAGGGCCGCGTCTGGCCGAACGCCTTATTCACCGGATCGTTCGCTGTCAATTCGCGTCCCGTCCAGTTGTACACCGCGTCGCCGTGGAACGAATTGCCGCCTGACTTTCGTCGTGTAGTCCACCTGCGCGCCGGCTTGCCGTCCGTACTGCCCGGTGTAGCCGTTGCTCACCACCGCCACTTCCTGCAGTTCGTTTCCGCCCAGCAGCAGGTTGCTCGCGCCGGAATTGTTCAGGTTCAAAAACGCATCGTTATAGTCGTTGCCGTTCACCGTGAACAAATTCGCCGTTCCCGGCAATCCGAACGCGCTGAAGTTTCCGTATCCGCCGCCCGTCGAATTGTTCATCGTTACACCCGGTGCGGACTGCGCAATGTAAGTAATGTCGCCGCCCGGATTCGGTACTTCGTTAATCACTTTGGTGTCGAAGTTCGAAGCAATGTTCGCGTCTTCCGTCTGCAGCAACGCGCCCTGCTCCGTCACCGTCACCGTTTCTGACGCCGCGCCAACTTCCATCTTGATGTTGGCCTGCGTCGTTTGCCCCAGCAGAATCGTTGTCGGCTGCACTTCTTGCTTGAATCCGGCCTTCGCTACCACCACCGTGTACGTGCCCGGTTTCAGCAGCGTGAATTCGTACGTTCCCGATGATCCGGTCGTCGATGTCAGTGCCGAGCCGTTATCCGTGTTGGTCAAGGTCACCGAAGCTCCGGCGATTACTGCGCCTGAAGCGTCGGTTACCACGCCTCCCACCGCTCCTGTCACGATGCTTTGCGCCGCGGCATTTCCCGGCACCAGCATCATGAATAACGCCAGTACCGCTGCGATCATGAAACTGTGCTTCAATTTCATTCGTTTCTCCGTTCTGCAGTTTGAATAAGAAGAGATTCTTCAGTTGGCTTTCAGATTTTCTCGCCCGCAAAGGCCATCCTCGGCCGAACACACCTATGCATCTGCTTCGCCACATTCTGAAAATCCGCATCTGTATCAACGGTGGGGTTTTAGCCGAATGGCCGGAATTGGTCGCTACGAGTTCTGGTAGTCAACTTTTGTCGCCATATCCGAATTTCAGGAGGACTGAGCTCGCCTACAATTTTTCACCGTCTTCCGTTAGGCAATATCCGAATTTCGGTATTTTCGATTTCGCAAATTTTCGTTTTCGAGTTCTCCCTGTCGCGTTTGCTCGCTCGTGAACACTGTCCTGCAACGCACGCCCTTTTTGGTCACAAACCTGCTCATTCCAATGAAAATATTTTCGGATCATGAGCAAACAAAATTCGGGTTCCATGCGTCTAAGTTATGACAGGGGGTTTTTGTTCTAATGAGAGAGGAAATTCGAAAGGAATTGGAACTCTTCGGATTTGGCCCCACGCTTTTGCAGGCCGCTCTGCGTCAGCTCCCCAAAAAAATGTGGTGCTACCAGCCCCGTTCCGATCGCTGGAGCATTCACGATATCGTCATCCATCTTGCTGACGCCGAAGCCAACGCGTACATCCGTTGCCGTGGTTTTATTGCCGAGCCATCCAACGCTGTCCCGGAATTTGACAGCGGCCGCTGGCGCCAGTCCCTCGGCTATTTCAATCAAAGTGTCCGCGAAGCTCTCGACATCATCATTCACCTGCGCAAAGCCACTCATAAATTGTTGTGCGCTCTGCCCGAGCACACTTGGGAAAATAACGTCACTCATCCGCGCCTCGGCACCATCACTCTCAAGCGTTGGATGACCATTCAGGAACGCCACATCCCGCATCACATCGAGCAGATGCGCGACAATTACAGCAGCTGGAGCAAACTCCACCCCGCGCGCAAGCCCGCCACGGCGCCGGAGTTTTCTCGCACCCAGGCCATCGCTCCGCTCGCGGTTGTCGCCCTCGAATAAGCCCTTAGCTACGCTTCGGCAGGTTGCCCACGCGCAACGCTGCCGGAGCGTCGCCCTTTCCGCTTAGTCCCACTTCCGCAAATTCCGCTCCCGCCCGCTCGATCTTCCATAATATCGATGCAACACATCGCCTTTTCCGTCCGAAGCCCCCTCGGCCCCGGTGCTATCATTATCATTATTAAAGAGTCACCCCCGTCCGCGGCCCAGCTCTCCACGAGCCGCGACTACGGGCCCTAATCGACCACGGTCCTTATATAGATGTTCCGCAGTCCGAGGAGTGATCCAGCGATGAACGCCAGCGCCCTGAAATCCTACTTATTCGTCAGCGACTTCGACCAAACCCTAACCTTTAATGATTCCGGCTACGTTCTCTCCGAAATCGTCGGCATTCCCACCGAAGAATTCGAGCGCAAAGCCCAGGGCATGGCCAAACTCAATCTCGTTCAGCAGGGCGCCGAACTCGCTTATTTACTCCTGCACGATCCCGACCTGCGTTCCCGCGTACGCAAAGAACACTTAATCCAAGTCGGTAAGCAGATCCGTCTGAAATCGAACATCGGCCTGCTCAATCAAATCCTCGACCACGGCATCGAAGGCTATCATTTCGATTTCTACGTTCTTTCCGCCGCTCCCGTCGAAGTCGTTCGCAGCGCCCTCGAAGGCTTGCTGCCCGCCGACCACATCCACGGCACCGAATTCATCTACAAGCCCACCGGCGAAATCGACACCATCGTCCGCGCCACCGCCGGTTACGGCAAAGTCGCGTTCCTCGATGAACTTCAGGCCAGCAAGGAAATCGGCCCGGATCACGTCGTTTACGCCGGCGATGGCAGCTCCGACATTCACGTCATGCTCCACGTCAACGCTCGCGACGGTTTCACTATCGCCGTTTCCGAAACCGAACACGTCACCCAGATCGCTCAGCGCACCGTGCTCAGCCCCAACGCGCTCGGCGTCCTCGTCCCGATTCTTGAAAAAATTGTCGGCATGCACCGAACCCAAATCCGAAAATTCATTGAGTCCCACGGATTCCTGATCCAGGAGTGGGACAAAGTCCGTACCGACTGGCTCACCCTGCGCGCCGTGAAATCCGAAGCTCCCGAGGAACCTCTAGTAGTAGGGAAGTCGCGTTGATTTCCTGGATCGGCTGGATCGCCACCGCCGTCTTCGCCGTCTCCTACTTCTGCAAGACGCCGAAATCCCTGCGTCTGGTCCAAGCTGCAGCCGCCCTGATGTGGGTCACCTACGGCGTTCTAATCCACGCCATGCCCGTAGTAGTCGCTAACGTAATCGTAGCCCTGGCCGCTGTCTATTCCTCCGTAGTCCCCGCCCGCAAAATCCCCGCCACCGAATAATTTCCCATACCGCGCCTCCGCCTTCGCCTTTCCGGGTGCCGCACTCTTTGCGCCGTTGCTTCAAGCAAAGGGTGCGGGTTTAGACTCCCCACCGCCGCAACTCGATCCTGTTCTCCTAGCCGCTTCGTTCTTCCACTCAAACCGTTTTTGGCCGTCATCCAGAGGAGCGAAGCGACGAAGGATCTCCTTCTTGCCCAGCCCTTTCGCGTTTCGCCTCCGTACTAACTCATTTTCTCCCATCCATTAATCAGTGCATCCCTGTATGGTCCGCCCTGAACCACTCCGCTACCCTAAACCACGTAATCGCGGCGTAACCCTATAGTCCCAAACGCACTACAGCGCAAAACATGCCACGCTATACTCGCGACAAAAACCTCGGCCGCATCTTCGGCGTTCTGATCGCCGTCGCCCTGGTGGCCACCCTCTATTTCGCCCGCGTAGTCCTGATTCCTTTCACTCTCGCCGTACTTATCACCTTCGTCCTTACCCCAGTCGCCAAATTTCTCGAGCGTCTCCACTTCGGACGCCTGCTCTCCACCGTCTTGGTCGTCGCCCTTTCTTTCCTGATCGTCGGCGCCGTCGGCTATACCGTCACCCAGCAATTCTCCGAAGTCATGAATCAGCTCCCCAACTACAAATCCAATATCCGTCATAAAGCCGAATCCCTCCCCTGGACCAAAAGCACCGCCCTCAACAACGCCTCCGACACCATGAACGAGATCAGCAAAGATCTCGCCGCCCCTCCCGTCCATCCCGACGGGTCGGCCCCGGTCGCTTCGCGCAACACCACTCCTACTCGCCTCAAGCCCATGCCCGTCGAAATCGTTCAGTCGCCCACGCTGCCCCTCGAATCCCTCGAGAATATTCTTGGCCTGCTCGCCACTTTCGGCATCGTCGTCGTCCTTACTTTTTTTATGCTCATCCGCCGCGAGAATCTTCGCAATCGCCTCATCTCCCTCGCCGGCCAACGCAGCCTGCACGTCATGACCCAGGCCATCGACGACGCCACCGCCCGCGTCAGCCGCTATCTCCGCCTCCAACTCGTCGTCAACATTTGCTACGGCGCGCTCATCGGCACCTGCTTGCACTTCATCGGTATTCCGGGAGGTTTGCTCTGGGGCGTGTTGGTCGGCGTCCTGCGTTTTCTTCCCTACATCGGACCGCCTCTCGGCGGCATTATGCCCTTGCTGCTTTCCATTGCTATTTTCGACGGCTGGGTCAAGCCGCTCGAAACCCTCGGCCTCTTCGCGGTCACCGAAGTCCTCGTCTCCAATTTTCTTGAGCCCATGCTCTACGGCGCGTCCACCGGCATCTCCGCCATGGCCATCCTTCTCGCCGCCATTTTTTGGACCGCCATCTGGGGCCCCATCGGCCTGGTTCTTTGCACTCCGCTCACGGTTTGCGTCGTGGTCATCGGCCGTCACGTTCCGCGCCTCGGCTTTCTCACCGTCTTGCTCGGTGACGAACCCGTGCTCGCTCCCGGCGTCCGCTATTACCAGCGCCTTCTGGCCATGGACCACCAAGAAGCCAAACGCGTCCTCGAAAAATATCTCCAGAATAAATCGCTCGCCGATTTGTACGATTGCGTTCTGCTCACCGCCCTGGGCGCCGCCGAACGCGACCGTCACCGTGATCGCCTCGATCACACCTCCGCCAAATTCATCATCGAAAACACGCGCCGCATCGTCGGCGAACTTTTCGAAGAACGCCGCAAACTTCCCACCGCGATCTTAGGCGAAAATTTTGCCGCCGCATCCACAGCGACCGCACCCAACGATTCTTCATCCGCCACCTCTTTGCCGAACACCTCCGCAGCGCTCCCCAAAATCGTCGTCCTGCCCGCCCGCGACCAAGCCGACGAGATCGTCGGCCTCATGCTCTGCCAATTACTCTCGACCGCCGGCTACCACACCGAATGCATCCCGCACGGCCGCCTTGCCGAAATGGCGACCAAAGCCGCGCAAGCGCAGCCCGACATCGTCTGCATCTCCGCCCTCCCGCTGCACGCGCTGGCCAACGCCCGCGCCGCTCTCGCTCAACTCCAAACGCATCTCCCCAACGTCGACGTCCTCCTCGGCATCTGGGATTACCGCGGCGACCCCGACCGCCTTCACGCCCGCCTCGGCCTCACCGCCAATCAAGCCGTAGCCATCACCCTGTCCCAAGCCCTAACCGAAATCGAAGCTCAGCGCACACCGCCACCCTCAACCATTCCAGCCCACATTCCAGAACCAGTCCCGGTCCGCTCGTGATTTGTTCGCGATGGCGGCAACAAATCCTGAATTCCAGGGTTTTGTTTGGCGCATGAGGGGAGACGCCACCAAGCACCTGCTCCACCCCGGCACATAATTCGCACGTGACTTCTCTTCGGCTTTTTTGACTTTAGGGTGGACACAGGCACCCCATCTCGGTCAAATTAAGGGTGCACAGAACGGGCTCGAAACGCCGTCTGGGGGAAATTTTCGATGCGACATATTGCCGTCCTTTTCATACTCGTACTTTTCACGGCCTTAGGCGCCAACGCTCAATCCGTACTGCCGCTGGCTCCCTCCTTCAGTCTCGATTCCACGCCCGCCGCTTCCTCCGGCATTCGCCTGACTCCCTTTGCTCCCGCTCCCGACCTCCCGCTCCCGGCCTCCTCAGTCGTCGCTTCCGCGGCCGCTTCCTCCACCCCGCTCTCGCTTTCGCTCGCTCCTGCGCCGGCACCGCAGGACGTTACCAGCGTTTTCCAGACCTATGCCTGGCAGGCCTATCTCGGCTACACCTTTTTCCGCTTTTATGAATTGCCGAACGTCAATGGTGCTCCGAGCTACGCCCTGAACATGAACGGTTTCGATATCAACATGGTTTATTACTTCAAGAACTGGGTCGGCGCCGAAGGCGATCTTTCCGCTACGCACGCAACCCAGAACGACGAAAGTTCCTGGTTCGCCTTCGGTGGCGGCGGTCCGCGCTTCCGTTGGTCCGCCCGTCGCGGCATCGAACTCTGGGCTCACGCCCTGGTCGGCTATTCCCACTTCACTCCGCAAACCGCCTTCGGCAATCAACACGCCCTGGCCTACACCTTCGGCGGCGGCGTCGACCTGCCCTTCAAGCCCCGCTGGTCCTTGCGCGTAGGCGCCGATGCCGTCGGCTCCCAATATTTCGGCACGCACCAATGGAGCCCCAAAGCCTCCGTCGGCGTCGTCTTCAAATTCTAACTTCGAGCAATTGCCACAGTCGCAGGCTCGTCCTGCGCCTTTGATTTTTCGGGTGCCGCACTCTTTGTGCCGTTGTCTCAGGCAAAGGGTGCGGGTTTAGACCATCCCATCCACCTCAATGATCCTGTTCTCCTAGCCCTCAAGTCCTACCACCCAAACCGTATTTGGCCGTCATCCAGAGGAGCGCCTTCCGCGACGAAGGATCTCCTTCTTGCCCCGATTCCAAATTGTGGCACCGCCTTTTAGGGAGTCGGAGCTTCAGCTCCGGCATAAAAAATCGGCGAAGCCCGCCCTACCGCTCGCGCGGCTTTCTCGCGCGAGCCTTCGTAAAAGCCAAGCACACTTTCTCCGCGAAGCTCCTCCCCCCCTCACCAACGCTGTCCGCGCCAGCCGCCTGCGATCCCGAAAAACCCCGCGTCTTTCTCCTCCACCTCTCATCCAATCCACCTCTGCTAAAATATTTTTCGCATTGCGATAGGAGTACCTAAAAAAATGAATTTGTTCGACGACCTGCAAATTCGCGACATCCACCTGCGCAACCGCATCGCCGTCTCGCCCATGTGCGAATATTCCTCCACTGACGGCTTCGCCAACGATTGGCATCTCGTCCATCTCGGCTCCCGCGCCGTCGGCGGCGCCTCGCTCATCCTCACCGAAGCCGCCGCCGTTTCCCCCGAAGGCCGCATCTCCCCCCAAGATCTCGGCATCTGGAAGGACGATCACATCGAATTTCTTTCGCGCATCACCAAATTTCTCCGCGCTCAGGGCGCCGTCCCCGGCACGCAGCTCGCCCACGCTGGACGCAAAGCCAGCACGCGTCCGCCTTGGGATAAGGGCCCCTACGTCACTCCCGCCGAAGGCGGCTGGCAACCGCTTGCCCCCAGCGCCATTTCTTTCGCGCCCGATTACGCCCCGCCCGCGGCACTCGACCAGCAGGGAATTGAAAAAGTGATCGCCGATTTTTCTGCCGCTGCCGTCCGCGCCCTACACGCCGGTTTCGGCGTCGTCGAAATTCATTCCGCCCACGGCTATCTGCTCCACGAATTTCTCTCGCCGCTCTCCAATCACCGCACCGATTCCTACGGCGGCTCGTTCGACAATCGCACCCGCCTCCTTCGCGAAGTCGTCACCGCCGTCCGCAAAGTCTGGCCCGAAAAATATCCGCTCTTCGTCCGTATCTCTTCCACCGACTGGGTCGAAGGCGCCTGGGACCTCGATCAATCCATCGCGCTCGTCAATCAACTCGTCCCGCTAGGCGTCGATCTCATCGATTGTTCCTCCGGCGGCAACGTGCCCGACGCCAAAATCCCCGTCGCCCCCGGCTATCAAGTCACCTTTGCCGAACGCATCCGCCGCGAAACCGGCATCATGACCGGCGCCGTCGGCCTCATCACCACCGCCGCCCAAGCCAGCGCCATCCTCTCCGAACAAAAAGCCGACCTGGTCTTCATCGCCCGCCAATTCCTTCGCGACCCCTACTTGCCATTACACATCGCCGCCGAACTAGGTTTCCCCGCCAGCTACCCAAAACAATATCTCCGCGCCGCCCCCCACAACTCCCCCGAGCGCCAACCCATAACTCTCCCCAACGACTCAAACGCCAAGTAATCGGCGACACGCTTTCGCGGTTAAATTTCCGGGTGGGAGCCTTTGCTTTTGCCTTTGTTGTTCCGGGTGCCGCACTCTTTGCGCCGTTGCTTCACGCAAAGGGTGCGGGTTTAGACCATCCGCTTCTCCTAGCCTCCCAACTCTACCGACCACCCGCCCTTGGCCGTCATCCAGAGGAGCGAAGCGACGAAGGATCTCCTTCTTGCCCAGTCCCGCACCGAAGCAAAACGCCTTTCGCTGCCCGCGCCCAGCCCCCGCCTCACCCCTCACCCCGCCGTAACCACAATCGCGCTACACCCCCCTTTACTCACCCTCCGGTACGCATGCGCAATCGACGAATCAAAATAAATCGAATCCCCACTCCCCAATCGATGCCCCACTCCCGCAATCTGCAATTCCAATTTCCCCCGCAGCACCGACAAAAACTCCGTCCCCGCATGTGCGTGCGGCCGTGCCTTGCCCGGCTTCAACGCCTGAAACTCCGCATAGTAGGTATTGAACTTGCGCTCCACCGCCGCGAAATCCAGCGACTCAAAATAAAACGACACATCCTTCCCATCCGTCCGCTCCGGAAACCTCTTCCGCTCCCCCCGCCGCACAATGGCCACCACATGCCGCTTCTGATCGTCCGCAAAAAAATATTCCAGCCCCACGCTGAAAACGATCGCGATCCGCAGCAAAGTCGGCAGGGTAGGGAACAGCTTTCCGCGCTCCAGTTTCGACAGCATCGCCGCCGAAAGCCCGGTATGCCGCCCCAGTTCCACCAGCCCCATCTTTTTTTTCAGTCGCAAGGCCCGTACCTTCCCGCCGATCGCGTAATCATTCAGTCCCTTGCTCAAAGTCTCGGAAAGCATCGAAATCCCCCAGGTTTTAACCTGCAAGCAAAAATGTCGCCCGCCTTTGACTGCCATTCACTCGACTTTCAGTTTCTCTCGTATTTGCCTTGCGGTTAAATTGATTATCTCTATAGTTAAACACGTTACAAGCAGTTTTTTACATTATTGGAGAAAACATCATGAAGAAACTCGACGTACTCGCAGCCGTCCTAGTCGTAGTCGGTGCTTTGAATTGGGGTCTCGTCGCCGTGGCCCGTTTCGACCTCGTCGCCGCCATCTTCGGTATGAAGTTCGGCGAAGTCTCCACCCTCTCCGCGATCGTCTACGGCCTCGTCGGACTCGCTGGTCTCTATCAAGCCGTTAGCTTCAAGGCCATCCAGCAGCGCTGGCACCAGCCCGTCACGTCTCCCGCGCGTTAGGCGCCAGGCGTTTCATATTTGAAATCGACGTAACGGCAACGTGAACAATCTCGTGCTGATCGACCAACTCTTAACCAAAATTCTCTCGGAGGAATTAAAAATGATTCGCAGGTGGAAAAGCTCTCTGCTGGCCGTAGCCATCATTGCCGCCATCAGTTTCGGAGTAGCCCAGATCTCAACCGCAGCCCCGGCCGCCAAAAAAGACATCGTCGACACCGCCGTTGCCGCCGGCCAATTCAAAACTCTCACCGCCGCCATTCAAGCCGCCGGCCTAACCGACACGCTCAAAGGCGCTGGCCCCTTTACCGTTTTCGCGCCCACCGACGATGCTTTCGCCAAGCTCCCCGCCGGCACCGTCGACAGCCTGCTCAAGCCCGAAAACAAACAGAAACTCGTCGCCATCCTCACCTATCACGTCGTTCCCGGACGCATCACCGCTGCCCAAGTCTCCAAAATGACCGAAGCCAAAACCGTCAACGGCAAGTCCCTTACCATTCACGCCGACGGCGGCAAAGTCATGATCAATGATGCCACCGTCACCAAAGCCGATATCCAGTGCTCCAACGGCGTGATCCACGTCATCGACACCGTTCTCATTCCCAACTAACCCATAACCGCCATCGGCGCGAACCAGCCGACTAAATCAAAAAGGGCGCTGGCTCCTCATAAAAACCAGCGCCCTCTTTTCTTTTTGTCTCCAAACAAAATTGAGAACTGAATCGTGACAAATTCTCCTGACGCAAAACGAATTCTCCTCACCGGCGCCACCGGCTACGTTGGCGGACGTCTTCTGCCCATCCTCGAATCCGCCGGGCATCGCGTCCGCTGTCTCACCCGCCATCCCGAAGCTCTGCGCCATCGCCTGGGCCCCAACTCCGAAATCGTCCTGGGCGACGTCCTCGAATCCGATTCGCTCCCCGCCCACCTCGCCGGAGTCGACACCGCCTATTACCTGGTCCACTCCATGGGCTCCGAAAATTCTTTCGAAGCCGAAGACCGCCGCGCCGCCCACGGTTTCGCCGCCGCCGCTCGCCAAGCCGGCGTAAAACGCGTCATCTACCTCGGCGGCCTCGGTGCCGGAGAAAATCTCTCCGCGCATCTCCGCAGCCGTCAGGAAGTTGGCAGCATCCTCCGTGAATTCGGCGTGCTGACCATCGAACTTCGCGCTTCCATCGTCATCGGTTCCGGCAGCGCTTCCTTCGAAATGATTCGCTCTCTGGTCGAAAAACTTCCGGTGATGGTCACTCCCCGCTGGGTCAACACTCGCACCCAACCCATCGCCATCGAAGACGTCATCGCCTACCTCCTCCAAGCCCTGACTTTGCCTCTCATTGGCAGCCGCGTTTTTGAAATCGGCGGCCCCGATCAAGTCAGCTACCTCGAACTTATGCGCGAATACGCCCGCCAACGCCATCTCAAACGCTTCATGATTCCTGTCCCGATTCTTTCGCCGCGCCTCTCCAGTCTTTGGCTCGGCTTGGTCACCCCGGTCTACGCCCGTGTCGGCCGCGAACTCGTCGATAGCCTGCGCAACGAAACCATCGTCAACGATCCCGCCGCCGAAATTTTCGCCGTGAAACCCCTGGGTTTTCGTCCCGCGCTCACCCGTGCCCTCGCTAACGAAGATCGCCAGTTCGCCGAAACCCGCTGGTCCGACGCATTCTCTTCTCTGCGCTCCACCGCCGCCACCGGCGCCCCGAAATACGGCCGACGCATCATCGATTCTCGTTCCGCGCGCGCGCCGGTTCCTCCGGAAATCGCCTTCAAAGCCATCGAACGTCTGGGAGGGAAGAACGGCTGGTATTACGGGGATTGGCTCTGGAACCTGCGTGGTCTGCTCGATTTATTTTTTGGCGGCGCTGGCATGCGTCGCGGCCGCCGCGATCCCGATCATCTCTACGTCGGCAGTACCGTCGATTTCTGGCGCGTCGAAGACATTCAACCCAACCGCCTCCTCCGCCTTGCCGCGGAGATGCGCCTCCCCGGCCGCGCCTGGCTCCAATTCGAAATCGAGCCGGTCGGCACCGGCTCCTCCCTCCGCCAAACCGCCATCTACGATCCCGTCGGCCTCCTCGGCCAGCTCTACTGGTACATCCTCTTCCCCATCCACCAATTCGTCTTCGCCGGCATGCTCAAAGGCATCGTCAAAGCCATGTCAAACTCACCGGAGCACGTGCTAAACCCTCGCGCTCCCGCGCCGAAACAAGCCCCGCATACGACCTAGGCTCGTGAACTTTCCAGCCTTCCACTGCGTACCTCAGACCATGACGTCCTCATCGAAGCTCCGGACTGCAATCACCACTTTGCTCATCTGCGCTTTCACATTTTTCCTATTCGCAATGGGCGCTTCCGCGCAAGGACAACCCGCGACCGGGCAGACTCCACCGCCATCCCTCTCCAACCTCGATCAAATTTATTCGGGATTTGAAGGCGACTGGGTGGGCCAACTGCAATATCGCGATTTCGGCAACGATTCGCGGGTATTCCTGCCCACTTGGCTGCGCATCTCCCGCACCGCTGACGGCCGGTCTCTGCAATTCGACTACACCTACGACGACGGCCCCACCAAAACTGTAAAAGAAACTAGTCTCGTCACCATGGATCTCGCCGCCGGCACCTTTACCGTCACCTCCAACCGCGACCACAGTTCCGACGTCTACAAACTCGCCGGCCTCTCCGAATTCTCCGCCAAAGGCCGCGGCTCGCTCACTCTTACCGGTACCGGAACCGAAAACGACAAGCCGGTCGACGTGCGCATCACCATCACCGTCGCTCGCAACCTTTATACCTACCGGAAAGAAACTCGCCTGGCCGGCGCCGAATTTCTCTTCCGCGACGCCTATACCTTTACCCGCAAAGATCCTCCGCGATAATCGCCCAAGTCCGGCCAATTCCGGCTGCACCGAAACTCCGCCGCGCATCGCCCTAGTCCCGCCTCCCCAAAACATCTACCATATTCCCAACGTGTCCACGACCGACCACCTCCACCGGCGCATCGCCGCCGCCACCGGCATCGTCATGGCCAGCGTCCTGCTCAGCCGCATCCTCGGCCTTTTTCGCGAATGGACCGTCGCCCATCAAATCGGTTCCAATTCGATCACCGACGCTTACTACGCCGCCTTCACTCTCCCTGATTTCCTGAATTACCTGATCGCCGGCGGCTCCCTCAGCGTCACCTTCATCCCCGTCTTCGCCATGTACGTCGCCGAAAAAAATGAAGACGAAGGCTGGCGCGCCTTCTCCACCGTCATGTCCGTCATGGGCCTCGTCCTCGTCGCCCTGGTCACCATCGCCGAAATCTTCGCGCCCGCGCTCGTCAAACTCATTGCCCCCGGCTTCGATCCCGCCGAACGCCAGCGCGTCATCTTCCTCACCCGCATCATGCTCCCCGCCCAAATTTGCTTTTACGAAGGCAGCATCCTCAGCGCCGTCCAGTACGCCAAAGGCCAGTTCGTCATCCCCTCGCTCGCGCCCATCATCTACAACATCGGCATCATCCTGGGCGGCGTCCTGCTCGCCCCGCGTATCGGCATCACTGGATTCGCCGTCGGCGTCCTCGGCGGCGCCATCCTCGGAAATTTTCTCCTGCAGATTTATGGCGCGCACCGCGCCGGAGCCAAATTTTCCCCCGCCTTCAATGTCCGCCATCCTGGCTTCTGGATGTTCCTAAAACTTTCCGTCCCCATCATGCTCGCTCTCTCGCTTTCCTTCGTCGACGATTGGATCATCCGCGCTTTCGGCTCTTACCTTCGCGCCGGTTCCATCACCTGGCTCACCTGGGGCAAGACGCTGATGCGCGTCCCGCTTGGCCTGGTCGGCCAGGCCATCGGCGTGGCCTCGTTTCCAATCCTCGCCCAGCTCTATTCCGAAAAAAAATTCGACGAACTCAACAAAATCCTGAACTCCACCTTTCGCGCCCTTATTTTTATTCTGATCCCCATCTCCGCCCTCACCATCGCCCAGAGCCTGCCCCTCACCCATCTTGCTTTTTCCCATACCCGCCTTCGCGGCCCGGATCTCGCTTCTACCGCCGCCGCTCTCGCCGTCTTCTCCATCGGCATGTTCGCCTGGGGAGCTCAAAATATTTTCGCCCGCGGCTTCTACGCCACCCGCGACACCATCACCCCCGCCGTCGTCGGCACCCTCACGACGGTCCTGAGCCTTCCGCTCTACTGGCTACTCGTAAAACGCCTCGACTATCTCGGCTTAGCCTTGGCCAGCACTGCCGGCATCATCGTCTACACCATCGTTCTTTTCGTCCTCCTCAATAAACGCACCCGTAACCCCGAAACCCTAAGCGTCTTCACTTTTTTCCTGAAAGTTTCCGCCGCGTCGATCGTGGTGGGCGCAGCCTGCTACAAACTAGCCACGTACCTGGAGAATTTCATCCCGCAACAAAATTTATTTGGCGCCGTAGCGCTCCTGACCATAGTCTCCACCGCTGGCATCCTGCTCCTGATCGCCATCCTGAAAATCCTCCGCGTCCCCGAACTCGACCTCTACCTAAACCGCGCCCTAAAATTCGCCACCCGCTCCTAACCATCGACCAACCGCCTAATCCCGTCATTCTGAGGAGCGCTTTTCGCGACGAAGAATCTCATCCATGCTTCAGCGCCCAGATCACCACGACGAAGCCTGCCGCGACGTACCGGCCGGGCGCGCATTTTGACCGACGAGGGATCCCTCTTTGATCTCTCCATCGCCACCCAAACTAACCCCAGCACTCCCCGCTCCGGCAAGAACTTTTGGAGTGCGGTGGCTCTGCCACCGCTTTTCACCCGACGCCCGCGCCACCGAAACGATCCAGCGCGAAGCGCCGTAATAAACCTTCACCGCAGCACACTCCAGCACCGGAGGTGCGACACGCCGTCGTGACCACGCCACAACCGGATCCGCGTGCGTTGGTTCTCGAACCTTGCCGTGACTCTCGCATTCGATCTCAATCACTTCGCGCCGAAAACGCCGCCCGCCTCACCTCGCTTCCAAAACCGCCTTCAAACTAATCTCCCCATCCTTCACCACCGTCAAATCCCGCTCCCAATGCATCCTCCCCGTCGCCTTCACCTCCACATGATGCGCCCCAGCAGGCAACGGAACGGTAGACGGCGTCTGCCCCACAAATTTTCCATCCACATAAATCTCCGCCCCCACCGGCTCCGACGAAATCGCCACCATCCCCGTCCCTCCACCAACCCCGCTCGCATCCAAATACCCAGCATCCGCACGCGGCCGCAAAGGCCCCGCATGTTCCCCGCCAGCTTCCCGCGCCACCACCACCGGCTCCAAATTCAAAGCAAAATGATCCGCCCGCAAAATAAAATATTTCCCATGATGTTTCCCAGTGAGCCCAATCCAATCAAAAGGCCCCTCAGTAATCGTCATCTGCTGCGCCGCATACCCACTCTTCAAAACCCGCAAAACCATCCGATGCTCCAACCGCGTGCTAAACACCGTATGCGTCTTATGAAAATACCCGCCGGGATACTCCGTCTGAAACGGAGTAGTCCCCACCACCACCCCATCAATCTCCACCTCCGCCCCAACCGGTGAAGTAGTTACCGAAAAAGTTTCCGCGCAAGCAACCGGCGCCGCCAACAGCACCACAAACGCCGCGCAAGAAATCACCAATCGCCGACACTCGCCAAACCGCATCTTGTCCATGGATGAACGCCTCAAGGGGGAAGGCCCGCACAGTGCCACCCCACTCCAACCCCAGTCAATGCGCAAAACTACGCACCAATCCTTTCCGGGTGCCGCACTCTTCGCGTTTCTCAGCGAAGGGTGCGGGTTTAGATTTAGCCAGTACCGAGACTTCTACCAACGGTCCCAGAACCAGCGCCGGAGGTGCGACACACCCCTCCACGCGAGCCCAGGCCAAATCCGTCTACGCAACTCAAAAATGGGAACCAAACAGGAGGGAACTACAAACGACCTAACTCTTCACCGGCTGCCGACACGTAAAAAACACCTGCCCCAACCCCGCCAAAATCAACAATCCACTAAACGCCTTCGGAAAAGTAATAATCCTGCGCGTCTCAATAATCGCCTTACCTTCCCCAATCTGCACTTCTTCCTTCCGCGCCGGCAGGCTCCACTGCGGCCAGATCAACGCCACCACTCCGCCCGCCACCAGCAAACACTCCCACCAACGCAATTGGATGAAATCTCATCGCCAAAATCCCGTTACTGCGCCTGCGCATGCATAATCTCGCCCAAATAATCCGGCTTGGTTCCATCCCGCTCAATATGCGGATATTTCAATCCATCGTGATATTCCATCGACATGGTCTTGAACTGCGCCCCATTCGCCACAATAAACTGTATCGGATTCAAAACCGTCTTCGCATTCGAAATGATTTCTTTCAGCTTATCCGGCGAGTAGGCCTCGCCGTTCACCGCCACGATCTTCATTCCCGGCGCCACGCCTGCGTCATAAGCCGTCCCGCCGTGCGTCACGTCCGACACCGTTCCGTCGTCCGAAACAATCATGCCAATGGTAAAAGTAAAATCCGCCCGCCGCGCCAGCGATTCTCCCACCGACGCGATTTCGTTCGGCTGCTCGTTGTACACCAACTTCCACCCGCTATTCTCCAGCGCTTCCAGCGGAGTCTTGGTCGCCACTCCATCCAGCCGCGCCCGCAAAAATCCGGCCCAGTCGTACGGAGCAATCCCGTTCAGCGTCGTCACCACTTCTTCGAAGTTGTACGGCTTTAATTCCGGCATGCCGGTATTCCCGCCGTGAAATACCTTGCAGAAATCGTTCATCGACTTCTTGTCTTTGGTCAGCCCGCGCAAAGTCGTATCCACGTCCAGCCAAAGCAATTCGCCTTCTTCGTAAAAATCCGTTCCGCGCCGCCAGTTCGACCAGTCGTTCGACGCGTTGTACAAAAACGGCGCCGCATCCGCCGTATCCTGCAGCGGACGCCAATCGCGCCCCGGCCGATGCGTATACGTCGCCACCAAATAAGCCAGTTCCTCGCGCGATTGTTCTTCGTTCAGCAATCCACTCCGCGCAGTCAGCACCGTTCCCAAATATTCCGTCAGCCCTTCATAGACCCACAGCAAATCGTCCTTCATCGGCGTCTGATAATCCGGCGTCGCCAATCCTTCCGGCCGCCGGTATTTTCCATTCCACGAATGTACGAATTCGTGCGGCAGCAATCCCGAAAATTCAATCCGTTGTCCGTCGTCCACCAAACTTCGCTCGGACGTCCGGTCGTCGCTCGATTCGTGATGTTCCAACCCAAAATGCGCCACGTCATCGCTCAGCGTCAGCAAAAAATGATAGTCGCGATAATGCCGCACGCCGAACAGCGCCCCAGCTTCGATCACCAGGTTATGCAAATGCAGCTCGGTGTCCGGACTCATCGCCAGCGCCGCCGAACTGTCCGCCGCGATATCCACTTCATGCGGCGGGTTCTGTCCCGGCGTCAGTTGCACCACTCGGAAATATTTCCCTGCAATCACCGGTGAATCCACCAGCGTCGTCAGCGGCACTTCCACAAATTCCAGCGTATCTCCATCCTGCTTGGCCACCGGCAAAGCCGTCCCGTACTTCCATCCCGCCGGCAATTTCAAACTCGCCACGAACGGAATGTCTTTCGCCGGCGTCCCCGCCGGGTAGAGCAACACTTGGTTCCAGCTCAACACATCCAGCGATGCCGTCGCCGAAGCCCCCGCCGAAAAGCCGCTCGATGGCGCCGACAGCAGAAAATCAAAATCCGCGTTCAGCACCGTTACGCCCGCCGGAATATCCAGGTGTATCGAAAACATCTCCACCAGATCCCGCCGCCACGCAATCACCTGGCCGCCCGCCGTGAATTTCAACCCGACCACATCGATGATCGGCCCGTCTGGCATGTGTTCCCCCGGCAGCCACTCCGGGTAATACAGCGTCAACGCCCCGGCCTGCACCGGAATCTGCATGTGCGCGTGAAGAATCTTCTGCGGTGCCTGCGTCGCATCCACAAATAACTTGATCGGCGCCGGACCACTCGGCGCGGCCGCCGCAGCCGGAGTGGCCTCAGTCTGCGTAGCCGGAGGCTGCGTCGGAGTCGGTGAAGAAGCCTGGGCAAACGTGCTGGGCGCCAACATCGCCAGCGCGACCAAGCCCGCAGCCACACCCACCGCCCACTTCATTCCGCCCAGCCGCTTCGCTCCAAACATGAATCCTCCAAGGCCCAATCTCGTAAGTCCGCGACCCAACTCGAACGATCCGCTTCTCCTAGCCGGACCGTCCTACTACCCAAACCGCACTTGGCCGTCATCCAGAGGAGCGCCTTCCGCGACGAAGGATCCTCTTCGATTTCAACCCCACCCGGTCCTCAAATCGCATCACCGCTTTTTAGGAGTTCGGAGCTTCAGCTCCGAACTAACGTCACAACAATCATCGGGGGTTTTAACCCCTGAGGCACCGCCTCACTTCACTCCCACTTGCCAGAAGAAAAAATCCAAAACCTGCGTATCTTCCTCAATAATCTTGCTGACCGGCCGTCCTTCACTATGACCCAGCTTTGTATCGTATAACAACAATATCGGTTTATCCCCGCCCTGCGCCGCCTGCATTTCCGCCGTCATTTTCCTTGCGTGCAAAGGAGCCACCCGCGTATCGCTATCCCCAGTCAGGAACAGCACCGCCGGATACTTCGTACCTTTCACTACATGGTGGTACGGCGAATACGCATACAGGGCAGGGAACTGTTTCGCATCTTCCGACGATCCATATTCCGTAACCCAGTAGCGCGCCACCAGAAATTTCTGGTAACGGATCATGTCCAGCAGCGGATACCCGCACACAATCGCCCCGAATAATTCCGGCCGCTGCGTCATCGCCGCGCCCATCAAAAGCCCGCCGTTGCTCCGCCCGGTAATCGCCAGCTTCGGCGAACTCGTATACTTATTCGCGATCAGCCACTCCGCCGCCCCAAAAAAATCATCAAAAACATTCTGCTTCTTGTCCAGCATTCCCGCGTGATGCCAGTCTTCGCCAAATTCGCCGCCGCCGCGCAGCGCCGGCAAAGCAAACACGCCACCATGCTCGGCCCAGATCACCGCATCGTCCCGGAACGCCGGCGTCTCGCTCACGTCAAACCCACCATACGCCGTCATCAAAGCCGGATTCGTCCCGTTCAGCTTCAACCCTTTCTTGTAGAACAAAAACATCGGAATCTTGGTCTTGTCTTTCGATTCGTACCAGACCTGCTTCACCTCGAACGCGTTCCCATCCACCGGCACGCTCGGCTTGGCCCACGTGGTTAAATCGTGCTTCGCCACTTCATACCGGAAAATCGTGGAAGGCACCGCGAACGACTGAAACGAATAAAATAACTCGTCGCTCGTCCACCGCCCGCTCATCCCGGCCACCGTCCCGATCTGCGGCAACCCAATTTCTTCCGCCCCGCTCCCATCCGGGCGAAACGCCTTCAATTCCGACGCCGCATCCTTCGAATACTGCGCGATGATCTTTCCACCAGCCGGCTGGAAATTTTCCATCCGTAACGCCGACTCCGGCACCACCTCTTTCCAGTTTTCCGGCGCCGATACAGGCTGCTCCAGCGGCACGCCCAAAATCTTCCATTTCGGAGCCTTCCAGTTCGTCTGCAGATACAAAGTCCCGCCCGCAATCGTGCCCTGGAAGCACGCGTTGATCGTCGTCACTACCGGCACCATCGCCCCGCCGGTTTTCAAATCCTGCACGTACACTTCGGATTTCTCGCACGCCGACCCGTAGTACACCGTCACCAGCAAATAACGCCCATCCGCCGAAACCGAAACGTCGATGATCTTGTCGTTCGCGTACCCTTCCCCGAAAACCAGTTTGTCTTTTGCCGGATCCGTCCCAAAACCGTGATAAAAAGCCCGCGGCCCCGCCGTCTCCAGACTCGAATAATAAATTCCGCTCGCGTCGCGGTTGAAAGAAAATCCCGAATATCTCGTCCGCGGCAGCACCTCGGCCAATTCTTTCCGCGTGTCCGTATCGATAAAATGCGCGGACACCTCGTCCTCGCCGCCCTTGCGCACCCCGTAAGCCACCAATTTCCCGTCGTCAGAAATCGCCTCAAAATTCACGCTGGTTGTGTGGTCCGCCGAAAGCCCCGCCGGATCCACCAACACTTCCTCCGCGCCCGCCGCCCCGTGCCGCATATAAAGGACGAACAAATCCTGCCCCGCCAGCCGCTTCGCGTAAAAATATTTCCCGCCGCGCTCGACCGGCAACCCGATCATGTCCACCTTGAGCAGTTCGCCCAAACGTTTCGCGATCGCCTCGCGCCCCGGCAACGCGTTCAGTACGCGCTGCGTGCACGCGTTCTGCGCCGCAATCCACGCCCGCGTCTCCGGCGAATCCTGATCCTCCAGCCACCGGTAAGGATCGCTCACCACCACGCCGTGCAAAGTCTCCTTCACATCCTCCACCCGCGTCACCGGCGGGCATCCCGCCTTAAGATCCTGCGCGCTCAAAACTCCCCCGCCCGCCAAAAAAGTCACCGCAAGTCCGCTCACCACAAAAAATCGAATCGCCTTCAACTCCGCCTCCAAAAACTCCTAAATTCCGGCACTGTCACTCGTCTTCGCCACAAACCTATCCGGCTCTGCCGCCGGGTGGACGCGGCGCCACCCAACCGCACTTGGCCGTCATCCAGAGGAGCGAAGCGACGAAGGATCTCCTTCTTGCCCGGGCCACTCCCGCACGCCGCGCGCCGTGCCGTGCACCCACCACCACCCTCACCCAATCGGCGTCGCCATCTTCCTTGACGGATTAAAAAACGGTAACTCCCGTACCACCGCCCGCACCTTATGACGCACCGCTTCCACCGTCAGTTCCATCTGCAATTCCGTCCCGGCCGCCGCATGCTCCCGCGCCAAACTCGCCAAAGCCACCATCTTCTTCAACGTCGGCGACCATGTCGTCGAAGTCGCCTTGCCCACCTGCAACCCACCGCGATACACCGGCACCGGCGTCCGCGAAGCCGTGCTCTGCACCTGCGGCCCCAACCCAAACGAATCGTAAATCCGCTCCACGTCGTCCCAATTCACGTCGAGCCCCATCAACAGCCGCTTCGGCCCCCGCCGGTGTTCCTCCGCCAAAGCCTCGCGCCCAATAAAATGCTCCTTCTTCAAATCCACCATCTTCCCCAGACCCAACTCGTACGGCGAATATTTCTGCGACTCGATCAAAGCCCGCTTGCTGCTGGTGTAATCCACCTCGATCATGATCAGCCCAGCCTCGATCCGCGCCACATCCAAAGCCAGCATCCCCGCCGCATGCACATCAAATTGCCGCCCGTGCTCCATCAACGCGTCCCAAACTTTCGGCGCATCCTTCCAAGGCATCCAGATCTCGTAACCCAAATCCCCCGTATATCCCGTCCGCGAAATATCCACCGGCACGCCCGCAATCGCCGCGTGCGTCAAACGGAAATATTTCAGATTCGCCACATCTCCGCCTTCCACCGCCTTCAACAGCAGCCGACCGGACGTCGGCCCCTGCAAAGCAATCGCCGCCACTTCCGTAGAAATATCTTCAAGCTTCACATCCAACCCCAGCGCGTTCTGGTGAAACCAACGAATGCTCGGATCCGCCGCCGTCCACCGGTACACATTCTCTTCCAGCCGCGAAATTGTCCCGTCGTCGATCACCTTGCCCTGCTCGTCGCACCAGCAGCAATAAATCACCTGCCCAACTTTCACCTTATTAATGTCCCGCGTAATCACCCGGTTCACGAACTTCGTCGCGTCCCCGCCGCTGATCCGGTACTTGTACAAAGGCGACACATCAATCATCGCGCAAGCATTCCGTATCGCGTTGTACTCGTGGTCGTGGTGCATCTCGTACACGCTAACCGCATAAAATCCCGACCACTCCCGGTAATTCATGCTCTCGCACAATTTCGCAGTCCGGTCATGCACAGCAGTCCCAATCGGCACAAGCAGCTCCTAACCACAGTAGATAACGCAAAAACAACGCGCGCGAATTATAGTTCCCACCCCAACCCGCCGCAACCCCAACGCCAACTCTCGAGCCTCAGCCGCGAAGCGCTCGCTCCCAATCCGGTTTTGTAGCGGCGGTCTTCAGACCGCCAGCCGTTCTCTCACGCGCCCACCAAACGATCCGCTTCTCCTAGCCTTGTAGTCCATCGCACACCCGCCGTTGGCCGTCATCCAGAGGCGCGCCTTTTGCGCCGAAGGATCTCTTTCTTGCCCAGACCTCAGCCGAAGCACGCCCGTAGCGCACTGCCTCTGCCACGCCCGCGTTCGCAACGCCACACTCTCAACCGTCGCGCGAAAATCTCTGATACAGTCCACCCCACATCCACCCGCCGTTCGACCCCAGCCCTCGGCCCAAGGAGAATCAAATGCGATCCATGCTCGCGCCGATCATCGCAATCGCCCTAATCTCACTTCTCCCGCAAACCCCCGGATCGATCCCGAATCTCCCAGGCCCCACAACCTGGCACAACGCACCAAGTTCATGGAACTACGACAAATCCACAAACACGCTCGCCATCTCCGCCGTCCCCAAAACCGACACCTTCGTAGAATCCGCCACCAACACCGTCGCCAACTCCGCCCCAGTCCTCCTCTTCACTCCCACCACCGACTTCATCCTCACCACCGAAGTCACCGTAAACTTCGCAGCCAAATACGACTCCGGCGCCCTAATTCTCTGGGCCGACGCCCACCACTGGGCCAAACTCTCCTACGAACAATCGCCCAACGGCACCCCCGCCGTCTCGACCGTCGTCACCAAAGGCACCTCCGACACCTGGAACTCCAAAGAATTCAAATCCACCTCCGTCTCCCTCCGCGTCGCCAAAAGCGGCAACGTCTACATCTTCTTCTCCTCCCCCGACGGCACCACCTGGCAAAAACTCCGCACCTTCAACCTGGACACCGACGCCCCGGTCCAAGCCGGCTTCCAAGTCCAATCCCCAGCCGGCGCCGGCACCACCGCGAAGTTTTCTTCCATCACCTACGACCCGCACCGAATCGCCAGCTACTAGCATCCAATCCGCTAGCGTGTCTAGATTCCAAAAATTCCGCGCAGCCCTACGCGAAGCGATTCGCCGAATCGCTCCCAGGGGCGGCGATGTCGATACCATCTTCCATTCCTACGATGACTGGCGAGAGCTTCAGGACGAAACCCATTCCAAATCCACCCAATTCAATCCCCAGCCCGACCCCAACCGCAAACCGTAGTGTCAGGTCCGCACTCTTGGCGCTTTGCCGTTAAGCGAAGGCGCGGGTCTAACTCCGCCGCAAAACTAAATTAATGATGGTGACGATAACTGCCGGGTGCCGCACTCTTTGCGCACTTCAGCAAAGGGCGCGGGTTAGATCCTACGCATTCAGCTCGATCCGCTTCTACTAGCCTTCTAGTCCAACGCCCGCACCGCACTTGGCCGTCATCCAGAGGAGCGTCTTTCGCGACGAAGGATCTCCTTCTTGCCCAGCCCCGCACCGAAGCACGCCCGTCTTGCCGCTGCTCCGAAAAAAAGTGGCCCTGCCCAATCCGTACAAAATGGCTCTTGACCAAAATCAACGCCCACGTTGTCATACAACATGGCAACCGCCCCCGAACCCCGCCCCGCCACCTGGAAAATTCTCGTCGCCTTCGGGATCATTTACTTCGTCTGGGGCTCCACCTTCCTAGCCATCCGCATCGGCGTCGCCGAAGTCCCCCCGCTAATCCTCGCCGCCATCCGCTTCTTCATCGCCGGCGCAGTCCTCTACGCCTGGATCTCCGCCCGCGGCGAAACCCAACCCACCGCCCCCGAATGGCGCTCCGCCTCACTCCTCGGCCTGATTATTTTTGTTTTCGACTACGGCCTTCTCTTCTGGTCGGAGCAACGCATCCCCTCCGGAATCGCCGCCGTAATGCTAGCCACCATTCCCGCATTCATGGCGCTTTCCGAAATAATCTTCCTCCGCACCCAACGCCTGACCGTGCGCCTGATCGCAGCATCCGCAATCGGCATCAGCGGCGTAGCCGTCCTGATGGCTCACTCCCTAAATCTCGGCGGCGCCCCGGTAGACAAACTCGGCGCCCTCTCCCTGATCTTCGCCTCCATCAGCTGGTCCGTTGCCTCCATCTTTTCCCGCAAACTCCCGCTCCCAAAATCCAAAGTGATGAGCTCCGCCGCCCAAATGCTAACCGGCGGAATTTTCCTGGCCATCCTCGCCGGAGCCTTCGGCGAATTCCACGATTTCCATCCCGCCGCCGTCTCCCGCAACGTCTGGTTCGCGCTGCTCTACCTGATCGTCGCCGGCTCCATCATCGGCTTCACCGCCTACGTCTGGCTCCTGCACCACGAATCGCCCACCAAAGTCGGCACCTACGCCTACGTCAATCCCATCGTCGCCGTAATCGTCGGCTACTTCCTCGGCGGCGAAGCCTTAAGCGCTCGCACCGTAGTAGGCACCCTGCTGGTCCTGGTCAGCGTAGTGGTCATCACCACCACGCCCACCAAAAAATCCCCAGCATCAGCTCCCAGCCAATCGCCCGCCGAAATCGCCGCCGACTAGTTTCCGTGTCGCAGCAGCATCCGCAGCGTGCGCGCCATCAACAACTCCCGCACGCCATCCCCGCGCCTGCGCAATGCAAATCACATGAAAAATAAAATACAGCGGCACAAAGAACGTCGGAATCAAGCTCAACGGCAGCGTCGTCACCGGCGTCATCGGTATACCTTCGGGATGCAGAATCCCGCTCGAAACTCCCAGCGCCACCGCCGTCACCAGGTCCAGCATTCCCAGCCCCTGCCAGAAAATAAAACTCCCGCGATGCGCGGCTGTCGCCAGCTTCCACGCCACCAGCCAAGCCGTCAGCCCGATGAACATGTCCCCATATCCCGCCGATCGCGCAAATGTCGCCGGCAACGCACCCCATGCCCCCAGAATCACGAACACCACGCCCATAAATCGTCCCGTTTGTGAAAATGTCAGGGCCCGTGGGCTCAAACCCAATGCAAACTCCCGGAACCCTTTCGACCTCGCCATCCACACACCGAAAACAAGGATCGGCAAGGTCGCTGCAATCCCCACTGACGCTCCTAAGCGGTTCGCATCGTTTTTGAAAACCTGCAAAGCCGCTGCCGAACCCACCGCCACAAACCACATCGCAATCAATGCCGCGCTGATTTTTCCGTACCGAGTCATATCAAGCCTCCTTTAATCGTTGCTCACACTTTTCATCGTTCGCCCTGATCTCCCGCTAATCACATCTACTCGTCCTGAATCGCCGCCAATTCCGTCGCCGTACCCGCCACCTCATTCGTCCACTGCATTAAATTTTTCCACCCCGCCGGCCCCAATTTCTCCCGCAATCTCGCCTGCACCT
Source organism: uncultured Acidobacteriota bacterium (assembly GCA_963847695.1). GTDB lineage: Bacteria > Acidobacteriota > Terriglobia > Acidiferrales > UBA7541 > Palsa-295. Next base: position 404,115 of record CAWKAX010000026.1, read on the forward strand.
TGTCCCACCGTCCCGTCGCCGCTTTCAATTTCGTCGCACCCGCCTTCGACAAACTCAGCCAACGCTCCCGCTTGTCCGTCCCGCGCCGCTCCGCAATCCACCCTTCCTTCCGCATAATTGCCAGCGTCCGCGTCAAACTCGTGCTGTCCATCGCCAGAATTTCCCCCAACCGCCCCTGCGTCACCTCCCGCGTCCGCTCCAAGGCCTGCAAAATCGTCATCTGCGTATTCCGCAACCCCGCCGGCCGCAGCGCCTCGTCATACAACTGCGCCAAGGCCCGCGCCGTCCTCCGAAAACTCCCGCACATGCACGGCAGGGAAGGCAGCTTCGTTTTGTTCGTATTAGTCTGAGTTCGGCTCATGCCAATAAGATGTATATACATCTATATAGGATGCAAGCAAAATGTTCGCAATCATCAGAACCTAAGACGCGAAGCGCGCCGCCCGCTCCAAGCCCCTTCGCGGAGCGTCTGCAGCGATCATCGCGCCCAGCCCATTTTGGAGTGCGGCGGCTCTGCCGCCGCTTTTCCGTAGCCGCCCACACCGAAAAAGCCTCCAGCGCGAAGCGCCTCCGCAGAATCCAACCGCACCGAACACCCAGCCCCGGGAGGGGCGGCATAGGCTAGCCCGCTCCGTAAGGGGCGGGAAAACCGCACCATAAAATTTCCGGAGCGCCGGAGGTGCGACACGCGGTTGAAGCCTCGCCCCCGCCGATCCGTCTGCGTCGCAAAATTCCGCCGCCGCGTCTTGCCCTTTTTCCGCGCCACGCCCGCACCAGCCTGACCTCAAGTCAGCCCAAAACTCGCTTCCACCTTGTTCGCCCGCGTCCTCACCTGTAGAATGCGATGTCTCGCGCGGCGCCGAATCTTCCGTACTCATGCGCCCGCGATCATTCTCCAAACTTCATGCCCAAAAAATACGACGTCATCGTAATCGGCGGCGGCCACAACGGCCTGGTCAATGCGGCGTACCTCGCCAAAGCCGGCAAAAAAGTCCTGGTCCTCGAAAAACGCTACGTCCTGGGCGGCGCCGCAGTAACCGAAGAAATAATCCCCGGCTTCAAATTTTCCGTCTATTCCTACGTAGTCTCCCTCCTCCGCCCGGAAATCATTCGCGACCTCGACCTCCCGCGCCACGGCCTCGAAATTCTTCCGCTCGACGGCACCATCACCCCCATGGCCAACGGCGATTACCTCTGGCGCCAGAACGACCACGGCAAAACCCGCCGCGAACTCGAACGCCACTCCAAACTCGACGCCGAAGCCTACGAAGAATTTGGCAAGTCCATGGTCGCCATGTGCCGCTTCGTCAAACCCATCCTGGCCATGATCCCGCCGGATCCCACTTCGCTCGATCCGCGCGACCTGAAAAAACTCGCCTTCCTCGGCAAACGTTTTCAAAATCTCGAGGCCGAAGACAAATACAATCTCGTCCAGCTCATGACCATGAGCGCCGCCGATTTTCTCGACCAATGGTTTGAGACCGACGCCCTCAAAGCCACCATGTCCGCCTCCGGCATCATCGGCACTTTTCTCGGCATCCGTTCGCCCGGCACCGCCTATGTTCTTCTCCACCACTACATGGGCGAAATCGATGGAGCCTTCCGCTCCTGGGGTTTCAGCCGCGGCGGCACCGGAGCCATCTCCAACGCCATCGGCGCGGCCGCCGTCGAAGCCGGTGTCGAAATTCGCAAAGAAGTCGCCGTCGCGAAAATTCTCATCAAGAATGGCGTCGCCAACGGCGTGGTCCTCGAAGGTTCCGGCGAAGAAATTTACGCGGACATTATTTCTTCCAGCGTCGATCCCAATCTCACTTTTCTAAAATTCATCGAAGAGAAACAACTCCCCGGCGATTTCCTCGAAGACGTTCGCCGCTACAAATATCGCGGCTCTTCCGGCAAAGTAAATCTCGCGCTCGATGGTCTCCCGGATTTCACCTGCCTCCCGGGCCCCGGAAATCACCTGCGCGGCGCAATCTCCATCTCGCCCTCCATGGAATACATGGAACGCGCCTACGACCAGGCCAAGTACGGCGAATTTTCCCGCCGCCCCTACATCGATATGGTCATTCCTTCACTCACCGATCCTTCCGTCGCGCCGCCGGGCAAACACATCCTGTCCTGCTTCGTTCAATACGCGCCGTACAAACTCGCCAGTGGCACTTGGGACGAGCAGCGCGAAGCCTTCGGCAACACCGTCATCGACACCATTTCGCAGTACGCGCCAAATCTCAAAAGCCTGATCATCGGCAAACAATTCATCACTCCGCTCGATATCGAACGCACCACCGGCCTCACCGAAGGAAATATTTTTCAGGGTGAACTTTCGCTCGAACAGCTTTTCTTCCTGCGTCCCGCCGCAGGTTGGGCCCGTTATCGCACGCCCATCAAAAAACTTTACATGTGCGGCTCCGCCACCCATCCCGGCGGCGGCATCATGGGCGCGCCCGGCCGTCTCGCCGCGCTAGAAATTCTGAAAGATTCGGGGAGAAGCTAGCCGTGCCCGCCCATTCATACTCGGACCAGCGCGACATCATCGTTCTCGGCGGCGGCCACAACGCCCTCGTCGCCGCCTTCTACCTCGCGAAAAAAGGCTACAAGCCTTTGATCCTCGAACGCCGCAACATCATCGGCGGCGCCGCAGTCACCGAAGAATTTCACCCAGGTTTCAAATGCTCCACCGTCGCCCACGCCGGCGGTCCGCCTCTCGCCCAAATCGTCAAAGACATGCAACTCGGCCGTCACGGCCTGCAAAAACTCGAATCACCCATCCGCATCTTCGCGCCCAATCCCGACGGCCGTGCGCTGACTCTCTACACCGATGCCCAGCGCTCCGCCGATGACATTAAAAAGTTTTCCGCGAAGGATGCAACGAACTACGTTGACTTCCACAACAGCCTCGCGCGCATCGCCAACATCGCCGCGCAATTGATGGAACTCACCCCGCCCGTCATCGAAAAGCCTTCCAAGGAAGACATCTGGAAATTTCTGAAGGTCGGCCGCAAAGTCCGTGGCCTCGGCAAAAAAGAAATGATGCGCCTGATCCGCTGGGGCCCCATGGCCGCCGCGGATTTCGTCGCTGAATTTTTCGAGACCGATTTGCTCCGCGCCGCCGTCGCCGCTCGCGGCATTTACGGAGCCGCCCTCGGCCCCTGGTCCGCCGGTTCCACGCTCTTGCTTCTGCTGCGCGCCGCCGCCGACCCATATCCGGTAGGGAACTCCGCCTACCCCCGCGGAGGCATGGGCGCACTCACGTCCGCGATGGCCGCGGCCGCGAAAGAAGCCGGCGTAGAAATTCGCACCAACGCCGAAGTCACCCAAATTTTGGTGAAAGACGGAAAAGTCACAGGTGTTTTGCTAGCCGGCGGCGAACAAATCAGCGCCAAAGCCGTAGTCTCCGGCGCCGATCCTCAACGCACCTTGCTCGGCTTGCTCGATCCCGTCCACCTTCCGCCCAGCTTCGTAGTAAAAATGCGCAACTACCGCGCCAGCGGCACCGCCGCCAAATTAAATATCGCCCTAGACGCGCTCCCAAATTTCACCGCGCTGAAAAATTCTAGCCCCACCGATGCCGCCGCGACTCTCGCCGGACGCATCCACATCGGCCCCGGCATCGATTACCTGGAACGCGCCTTCGATCACAGCAAGTACGGCGAATTTTCCACCGCCCCCTATCTCGACATTTCAATTCCAACCATTCAAGACAACACGCTAGCCCCCGCAGGCAAGCACGTAATGTCCGTCTACATGCAGTTCGCTCCCTACCAATTAAAATCCGGCACGTGGGAACAAAATCGCGACCCACTCCGTGACACCGTAATCAAAACGATCAGCGAATACGCCCCAGACTTCGCATCAAAAATTCTCGCCGTCCAAACGCTCACGCCGTCCGACCTGGAAGCCACCTACGGCCTAACCGGCGGCCACCCGTTCCACGGCGAATTATCGCTAGACCAAATTTTCACCATGCGCCCCCTTCTAGGCTGGGCCCGCTACGCCACCCCAGTAAAACATCTCTACCTCTGCGGCAACGGCACCCACCCCGGCAACGGCGTAACCGGCGCCAGCGGCCACAACGCCGCCAGAGAAATCGCCAAACACCTCCGCTAACCGCATCCGCCGCTTCATCGCAACCCGCGAGCGGGGTTCTGCGCGCAAGAAAAAACCGTTGTCATCCCGCAGCGCAGCAAGGGATCTGCTTTTCGCGCTCGAACGCCAATCCCTCGCACCGCCACCAAATTCTCCGCGCCCTTAATCCCTTTCTCCGCGTCCTCCGTGTTAATCTTCCACGCCTTAGACCCCACAGGAGCAAAACAAAAATGTTCTTCACCCGCAAAATCCTCGCGACCTTAACGCTCGCGCTCCTCCCAACCTTCGCCTTCGCCCAATCAACCGAAAAAATCACCCCCCTAATGCTCTCCGTCCAAGACGCCCCCATCCCATTCCGCGGCTCCGACTCCCGCACCCACCTAGTCTACGAACTCGAACTCAAAAATTTCAGCTCTGCCGCCCTAACCATCGAAAACGTAGAAGTCCTCGCTGCCGACGGCTCGACCACCCTCCAAACTCTAGACGCGAAAGAAATCGCCACCCGCCTCCAACCCGCCGGCCGCCGCGATTCCACCGCCACCATGCCCGCCAGCACCTTTGCCATCCTCTTCATCCATGTGACGATGCCCGAAAATCAACCCGCCCCCACCAGCCTCACTCACCGCATCCACCTCCGTGCCGAAGCCGCCCCTCCAGGCCAACAAGAAATCACCGAAACCGGCGGCGAGATCGCGATCGACAATAAATCAATCGTCCCCGTAATCGGCCCGCCCCTCCGTGGCCAAAATTATGTCTCCGCTGATTCCTGCTGCGACGCCACCCGCCACACCCGCGCCGCACTCGCCGTCAACGGACGCGTCTGGGTCGCCCAACGCTACGCCGTCGACTGGGAACAACTCGACGACGCCAATCGCATCTACCACGGCCCCCGCGAAAATCCAGCCAGCTACACCATCTTCGGCAAAGAAGTCATCGCCGTAGCCGATGCCACAGTCGCCTCCATCACCGACGGCGAGCCCGAACAAACTCCCGGAAAATATCCCGAGAATATTCCCATCGAGAAAGCCGACGGCAATTCCGTAGTCCTCGATCTAGGCAATCATCGCTACGCCGTCTACGCCCACCTCCAACCCGGAAAAATTCGTGTCCACCAAGGAGACACCGTAAAACGTGGCCAAGTTTTAGCCTTGGTAGGCAACACCGGAAACTCCGTAGCCCCCCATCTCCACTTCCACGTAGTCACCAACCCCTCCCCGCTAGCCGCCAACGGCCTCCCCTACGAAATCGCCAACTTCGAAGTCACCGCCACCACGCCCGGCACCGCCGCCTTCGACCAAGCAGAGGAGAAGGGCACTCCGCTAGACGTAACCAAAATCCTGCCGCCCCAAAAAGTTTCCACCGCCCTTCCCCTCGATCAACTAATCATCAACTTCCCCCAATAGCCGCCGTAGCTTTTCCGGGTGCCGCACTCTTTGCGCAGTTGCCTCAAGCAAAGGGTGCGGGTTTAGACCATCCTCTTCTCCTAGTCTTCCAGTCCTCCACCCAAACCGCCCTTGGCCGTCATCCAGAGGAGCGGCTTTCGCGACGAAGGATCTCCTTCTTGCCCAGCCCTCAAACGAAGCAAGCCCTCTCGCTGAGCCTCTCGCAACCAAGCACACCCCGGCGACAGCGCGCCCAAAAAACCTCAATTTTTCAAACCGGAATTCACCACCAGGAAAAATTCTAAGGCTGTCCCGCCGCCGCGTTATTCTTCGAAGCCGACGGCGTCAACTTCCGAATCACAAATTCCTGCAGCAAATTCGTAGCCGCAGTCTCCCCAATCCCAATCAAAGTATTCTCAAAAACCAGCGCCGCCCCGCGATCCTTATCCGGATAATACGCATTCGAAATTCCGCCAGCGATCAAACTCCCCCCAATCGCCGAATAATTGAACTGCCATTTCCCATTATCACCCTTGCAAATCACCGCCATCGACAACGCATAAAACACGCGTTCCTTCACCGTTCCCGTACCCTTATAAAAATATCGCGGGTCCTGTTTCAACACCGAAGGCAAAACCGCCCCACCCATAAAAGTCCCCGAAACAAAATCAGCATAAGCGGCCCCATACCGCTTCCCGTAACCCTGCGCCCCCTGGCCATACTCCGAAAAATTATTCTGCCACTGCTGCACGCCCGCAATCACACCCACCACCCCAAAATTCACCGGATCAATCGTAGTCTTCCACGCCAATCCAAATTTCTGCTTCGAAGTCAGCGGCACGGCATCCTGCACGTAACTCACATAAAAATTCGGAATCACGCCCAAAACCCGCTGCTTCTCCTGCTCCTTAATCTCTTCCGCCGCGATTTCCTGGGTCGTCGCCGCCCCCGCTTCCACCTGCACCTGCGTCATTTCCGTAGCCACCGCCAGCCCCAACTGCGGCAAAACGAAAAATTCCCCAGGATGCAAAATCCCATTAGCCACCTGCGGCGCAAATCCCCCAGCAGCCACCGCCACATGAAACGCCCCAGGCGCCACGCCGGCAAATGTAAACGCGCCATCCTTGTCCGAAATTGTCTCCACCCCCGCCGAACCATCGTCCCGCGTCAAAGTCACCTTCGCGCCCGCCACCGCCGCCCCCGAAGGATCCACAATCGTCCCAGTAACATTCCCCGCCAACCGCGCATCCGCCTGCTGCAACCCGCCCGCAACAGTCGAAGCGGCCTCAGTCGTGCCCGCCGGCAGCGCCGCATTCTGAAACGTCCGCGCCCCAGCAGGGAATCCAAAAATCAATACGCCAAAACACACGCACGCCACTCCACTCAACGCACGCGCGCCATCACCTCGCCAGCCCGACCGCACAAACTTCCGCGCATTCCCGCCGCTCATCTTCACAATCACAATTTTACCGTGTTCCCTCATTGCCTCGATCATTTGACTGCTTTTATTTGTCGCAGGTTGCACCTGTCCCAACGAATTTGCCGCGGATGAAACAGTTCTTCCCGAGAGACTCCTGGCGACACACATGACCAGTTCGCAAGAACTCCCGCCGGCGCAACACGCCAGACATCGCCCCGACCACTCCACCCACGCCCCAAAACGATCACGCGCGAAGCGCGGCCACGCATAGCTGCGCCATCTCCAAACCAGCGCCGTCGGTGCGACACGCCCTCGTAGCGTTACCACCACGCGATCCTCTGCGCCTGGTCCCCGCCAAAAAATTGCCGCACTTACCGCACCAAGTTAAAATCATCCCCCATGCCCAACCCACCACGCGACCGCTCCCGTGCCAGAGAACTCGCTGCCGAATTCGCCCAGAAAAACGATCCCACCGGCTGGTTCGACGCCCTCTACCGTGAATCCGAAACCGGCGCCACCACCGTCCCCTGGGCCGACCTCGCCCCCAATCCAAATCTCCTCGAATTTTGGCAATCAAATCCGCAAATGCCCACTGGCCCCGCGCTCGTCATCGGCTGCGGCCTCGGCGATGACGCCGAACAATTCGCCAACTGGGGATTCCCAACCACCGCCTTCGACATTTCCGAAACTGCCGTCCGCATGGCCCGCCAGCGTTTCCCGCATTCGTCCGTAAACTACGTCGCCGCCAATCTTCTAAGCCCACCGCCCGCATGGCGCGCACACTTCGCTTTCGTTTTCGAAGCCTACACGCTCCAAGCGCTGCCCGAAGCAGTTCGCCCAACCGCCGCGAAAAGTTCCGCCCACTTCGTCGCCCCGCAAGGCCACTTGCTCGTCATCGCCCGCGGCCGCGATGCCAGCGAAATCGCCGCCGACCTCCCCTGGCCGCTAACTCGGCAGGAATTTTCCGCCTTCACTTACGCCGGATTAAAGGAATTGTCTTTCGAAGATCTGATCGACGACCGCGAAACTCCGCCCACCCGTCGCTTTCGCGCCTTCTACCAACGCGGTTAGAATCACACTCCGAGGGTTTCCAACATGCCTGACACGCCGCCGCCCAATCGCCGCGAATTCCTAAGAACTCTAGCCACATCCGCCGCCGCGCTAACCATCGCGCCGCATTCCACACTACTCGGCGCCACTCCGCCCGCCGCACCCGGCAATCTCGACTTCGTATTCTTCACCGATACGCACATCCAACCCGAACTCGACGCCGCCCACGGCTGCTCGATGGCCTTCCAGAAAATCGCCGCCATGAAACCTGAATTCGCCATCCACGGCGGCGATCTCGTTTTCGACGCCCTCGGCGTCAACCAACGCCGCGCCGATCTCCTCTTCGACCTCTACCAAAAAACCGAATCGCAACTCAACGTCCCCCTGCACCACGCCATCGGCAATCACGACGTCTTCGGCATCCTAACCAAAAGCGGCATCCAGCCGAGCGACCCGCTCTACGGCAAAAAAATGTTCGAAGACCGCTTCGGCGCCCACACCTATTCTTCCTTCGACCACCAGGGCTACCACTTCATCCTTCTCGATTCCATTTTCCCCACCGAAGATCGCCAATGGGAAGGCCGCATCGACCCCACCCAACTCCAATGGCTCGCCGCTGATCTAGCCAACGTCCCCGCCCCCACGCCCATCATCGTCATCTCTCACGTCCCGCTGGTCACCGGATTCCTCGGCTACTCTCCCAAACCCGAAGGTCGCGAGAAATACAACACCTACTCCGTAGAAAATTCGCCCGACGTCGTCGCCCTCTTCGAAAATCACAAAGTGATCGCTGTCCTGCAGGGCCATCTCCACGTCAATGAAGCCGTCCACTACAAAAATTGCGATTTCCTCACCAGCGGCGCCGTCTGCGGCAATTGGTGGCGCGGCGCGCGCATGGGTTTTCCCGAAGGTTTCACCAAAGTCAGCCTCCGCAACGGCCGCCTAACCACCACTTACGAAACCTACGGCTTCCACTCCGTCGACCACCGCGAAAAATTCTAAACGCCCACGCAGAAGTTCCGCGCAGACGCTCCGCTTCACCGACAACCGTATGCTGGTAACGATTACGGCCACGTCCTACGCCCAAACCGTTTTTGGCCGTCATCCAGAGGAGCGCCTTTCGCGACGAAGGATCTCCTTCCTGCCCAGCCGTCAAACGGAGCAAACCAGTCTGCTTGCCCTCCCTACTTCTTCTCCATCACCGCCGCAAACGTCTGCCCCACAATCTTCCCCCCGCGAATCAAAAACGTATCCGTAGCAAACGGAATGTTGTACGTGTCCGAACTCCCCGACCAAACAATAAACGCCATCTCCCCCACAATCTCTTCCTTCGACAACGTCGCCGTACTCGTCCCTGGCGGCAGAATCTCCGCGAACACCCTCTTGAATCCCTCACGTATCTCCGCCATGCCCCGCCGCGTAGCCTGCGGCGTAATCAAAAACGCATCCGCCGCATAATCCTTCAGTATCTCTTCCACATCGCCCGCCAAAAAATCCCGCCAGTGCCGGTCCAACACTTCCTTAGTAGTCCCGCCAGATCCCGCCTTCGTCTCCGTCATCGCCTCTCCTCCGATTTGCAAAGTTCAATTCGTCCGACATCGAGCTTTTCCGGGTGCCGCACTCTTCGCCGCCTCTGCGAAGGGTGCGGGTTTAGACGCCCGCTTCGCCGACAACCATCTGATGGTGACGATCACTGCCACATCAACGCCCAAACCGCCCTTGGCCGTCATCCAGAGGAGCGCCTTTCGCGACGAAGGATCTCTCTTCGATTTCAATCACGCCGCCCAATCCATCCTTCGCCGCCCCCTCTACACCGAATTCGGCAACGATGTCAGCTTCCCCCGCAAAAAATCATCCAAAGACGCCCGATACCTCCGGCTCAAAGTCAGTTGCGTCTTATCCTTCAACACCACAGTGTAGTCCCCACCAATCAACGGCAAAATCTCCCCAATCTTATTCACATTTACAATCGTCGAACGATGAATCCGGATAAAATCCTGCCCATTCAACCTCTGCTGAAAATTATTCATGGTGTCCCGCACAAAATGACTCTCCTTCTCCAAATGCAGCCGAATATAATCGCGCTTCGCCGCGTGGCCAGCCCCTGCTACACCGTCGAATGGATCAAAAAGCACGAAATTTGCCAGACCTGGGACATCTGGCTCGAATAATTCCGCACAGGAATTTTCCGACGCTACTCCAAATCAGAATTTCCCGGCGTTGTTGCTAGCGAAAAAATCCCGGACTCGGCCCACCCCGAGTCTGGGATTTTTTTCAGTTCGAAAACCTGTTTCTCACAGCGCCGGCAACGGCATTTGCATGACGTCGTCATCCCGCCGCGCAGCAAGGGATCTGCTTTTACGCTCGAACCCCAATCTCACTAGCCAAGTAAAACGCCAAAAACACCATCCTGATCGATTGATCAGTTCGCGTGTTCGCCCTCGCCTATCCATCCCTCGAATCACCTCACTATCGACTTCCTCCATGCCCCGGAGTATCCTGCGCCCGCAAAAAACCAATGCCATCGCCCACTCCACTCACTCCCAATCAAATCCGCGGTTTCTGGGCCTCTTGGGGCGGCTGGATGTCTAGACGGCATGGACTCCGTCATCTACGCCCTAGTGCTGGTTCCTTCCCTCCGCGATCTCCTCCCGCGTTCCGGCATTACCGCCACCAAAGGAAACATCGGCTACTACGGCGGCCTCCTTTTCGCGCTTTTCCTGGTCGGCTGGGGCTGCGCCTTTCTCTGGGGACCCATCGGCGATAAATTCGGCCGCGTTCGCACCCTGATGCTCACCGTTCTCTGGTATTCCGCGTTCACTTTGCTGAGCGCCTTCGTCACCAACATCTGGCAGCTCGCCGCGTTCCGTTTCCTCGCCGGCATCGGCATCGGCGGCGAATGGGCCATGGGCGGCACCTACGTCGCCGAAGAGCTCCCCGAAAATTGGCGCATTCGCGGCGCCGGTTACATGCACACCGGCTACTACATCGGCTTCATCTTCGCCGCCTTGGCCAATTTCACCATCGGCAGCCACTTCGGCTGGCGCGCCATGTTTTTGTTCGGCGGCCTGCCCGCGTTGCTCCTCGCCTGGGTTCGCCACGGCGTCACCGAGCCCCAGCGCTGGCTCCAAAAAGAAAAAATCGTGCACACTTGGTCTTGGTGGCGCCCACTCTCCGCGCTGTTCACTCCCACTCTTCGCCGCCGCACGATTTTGAATTCGCTCTTCATGATCGTTTCGATCTGCGGCTTATGGGCCGGCACCGTTTACGTTCCTGCCGCCGTCACCGCCCTAGCCGAAGCCAGCGGCCGCGTCGGCACCGCCGCCGCCCAACTCGCTTCCTACGCCACCATGCTCGTCGCCTTGGCCACCGTTCTCGGCTGCCTCGCCATGCCCAAAATCGCCGAAAGCCTCGGACGCCGCGGTGCCCTCGCTTTTTTCTTCGCGCTCATGGCCATTTTCATCGCGCTCACCTTCGGCAAAGTTTTCTATCTTTCGACAAACGCGCTCCCCTGGTTCTTCGTCTGCCTTTTCTTCCTCGGCCTCGGCGGAGCCAATTTCGCCGTCTACACCCTCTGGCTCCCCGAGCAATATCCCACCGAATGTCGCGCCAGCGCCTTTGCCTTCTCCACCTCCTTCGCTCGCTTCGCCGGAGCCGGCATCACCTTCCTGGTCGGCGCCGGAGTCCGCCACTTCGGCTCAATCGGCACGCCCGTAGCCCTCACCGCCATCGCCTTCGCCGCCGGCCTCCTTCTCACCCCCTTCGGCGAAGAAACCAAAGGTCGCCCACTCCCCACCTAGCACATGGTGCACCACGCCACCGGAGGGGCGGGACTTTAGTCCCGCCAAAAACACGCAGAAGAAAAGGGGCTTTAGCCCCTGAAGCCGCACGAACCGCTAATCGCGGTGCGAACAACGTCTCGCAAATTATTTCGCACACAAATTACCCCTTCCAAAAACCTGTGATACTTTCAAACCCCGGAGACTTCCTTGCCACCGCGCCTTATTTCCGTCAACGTCGGCCTGCCTCGCGACATCTCCTGGCGCGGCAAAACCGTCCGCACCGGGATCTGGAAAAATCCGATCCAAGGGCCTGCCACCGTCCGCCGTCTCAACATCGATGGTGACGGCCAGGGCGACCTGGGCGGCCACGGCGGCCCCAACCGTCCGGTCATGGTTTACCAGCTCGATTCCTATCGCTACTGGGAACGCGAGCTCGGCCGTGACAATTTTTCTTACGGTCAATTCGGCGAAAATTTCACCGTCGACGGTTTGCCGGACGCCGAAGTCTGCGTCGGCGACCGCTATCGCATCGGCTCCGCTCTTTTCGAAATTTCGCAGCCACGCGTGACCTGCTATCGCGTTGGCATCCGCATGGACGATCCAGCCATGCCGGCAAAATTGGTCGCCCATCATCGCCCCGGCTTTTATTTTCGCGTCTTGGAAGAGGGCCAAGTCACCGCCGGTGATGAAATCGTAAAAATCGCCGACGGCCCCGAGCGCCTGAGCGTCGCCAAAATCGACGCCTTGCTCTACCTGCCAGGTCACACCCGCGAACAATTGGAACGCGCGCTGCGCATTCCGGCGCTGAGCGAAGGGTGGAAAGGTTCGCTCGCAGCGTTACTCGATCAAGATAAAAAGGGAACTGGCGCGAACGGCAATCCTGGTCTCGCGCCGTCCGCGGGTCCGCCGCCAGCCTGGCCTGGATTTCGTCCGCTGCGAATTTCCCAAATCGAGCGTGAAAGTCTCAGTGTCACCTCCATCGCGTTGGTTGCGAGCGACGATCGCCCGCTCGCCGCCCCTCTGCCAGGTCAATTCATCGTTGTGCGCCTGCAACCCAAGCCGGGCGAACCGGCGCTGATGCGGAATTACTCGCTCTCCGATCTGCCCGCCACCGATCACTATCGCGTCAGCATCAAGCAGGAGCCAAACGGCGCAGCCAGCACCTACCTGCACCAACAGGTCCGCGTCGGCGATCTTGTAGATGTCGCGGCGCCGCGCGGCAATTTCACCCTAAAAACTGGAGACAATCCGGTCGTCCTGCTCAGCGCCGGCGTCGGAGCAACTCCAGTTCTCGCCATGCTGCATGCCCTCGCCCACCAAGCCTCGCCGCGCGAAATCTGGTGGCTCTTCGCCGCCCGCAACCGCGACGAACATCCATTCGCCGAAGAATCGCGCAAGTTGCTCAAAAACTTGCCGCATGCAAAGAGTTGCATCTGGTACAGCCGCCCCAATCCTCAGGATCGTGACGGTGTCGACTTCGATCGGTCCCGGGCACATCTCCGTCGACGCCCTCACCAAACTTGGCGTGCCTCGCGCTGCCGATTTTTATCTTTGCGGCCCCGCTGCTTTCTTGCGCGATTTGACCGCCGAACTCAAAGCCTGGGGAATTCCGGACGATTGTGTGCACGCCGAAATTTTTGGCGCGGAAAAGGCCATCACACCCGGCATCGCCGAGAAAGCGAGCACGCCACCACACCCACCCGAAGGCCCCGCAGGCCCGGGCCCGCGCGTCTCCTTCGCGCGCAGCGGCCTTAACGTAAACTGGGATCCAAAATTTCCCAGCCTCCTAGACTTCGCCGAAGCCTGCGACGTCCCAGTCCGCTGGTCCTGCCGCACCGGAGTCTGCCACATGTGCGAAAGCGGCCTAATTTCCGGCCAAGTCGCCTACAACCCCGACCCCCTCGAGCCCCCGGCCCAAGGCAACCTCCTAATTTGCTGCTCCCAACCCCATGCCGACGTCGTCCTCGACCTGTAACCCGAAAAAAATCCAGCGCCGCAGGCGCGGCATAGCTTATCCCGGAGGGGCGGGACTTCAGTCCCGCCAAAAAGACGCAGCACAACGCGGGGCTTTAGCCCCTGAAGCCTCACGACCCGGCCACAAACCTAAAAATTCGCACGCACTCTCCGTGTACTCATCTTTTCCTCTGTGTTCTCTGTGTTAAATCTTTAAATCTCAGCCACGGCAACCCTTTTCCGCATTTTTCGCCACGCGTGCTACCATCCCGCCCATCATGAAAACTCAACGCCTCTTTCTCGGCTTTTGCGCGACTCTGACCCTCGCATTCGCCACTCACGCCCAATTCAAAACCTTCACCCCGCCCGACCACCCCACCGTCCTACACGCCGCCCGCCTCCTCGACGTCGAATCCGGCCGCATCACCACTCCCGGCGAAATTCTCATCGAAGGCAATCTCATCAAAGAAGTCGGCGCCAAAGTTTCTCGCCCCGCCAACGCCGAAGTCATCGACCTCGGCGACACCACGCTTCTCCCCGGTCTCATCGACGCCCACGTCCACCTCTTCCTCCACCCCGGCCCCGAAGATCTGCAGACCGTCCAGGAATCCGTCCCCCAGCGCGTCATCGTCGCCACTCTCGGCGCCCGCGACGATCTCCTGGCCGGCTTCACCGCCGAACGCGACATGGGCACCGAAGGCGCCGGCTCCGCCGACACCGCCGTCCGCGACGCCATCAATCAAGGCCTCATCCCCGGCCCGCGCCTGCGCATTTCCGGCAACGCCGTCAATATTCTCGGCGGCCACGAAGACGCCATCGGCTTCAATCCCGAGCAGCGCGTCCTACCCAACGCCACCTACGCCAACGACATCCCCGAAATCATCACCGTCATCCGCCAACAATTTAAAGACGGCGCCGACTTCATCAAAATGTACGAGACCGGCGAAGACCGCGCCGTCAACGGCCAGTTCGTCACGCCCTACCAATATTCCGAAGAGCAACTCACCGCCGCCGTTCACGAAGCCGCCCGCGTCGGCAAAAAAATCGCCGTCCACGCCACCGGCGAACCCGGCACGCTCTATGCCGCCCGCGCCGGCGTCGAATCCATCGACCACGCCTACCAGCTCAGCGACGAAACCATGCGTCTGATGCGCGAGAAACAAATCTTCGCCGTCCCCACTTTCACCATCTCCGAATATTTCGCCGACCATCCCATCGCGCCCGGCATGTCCGACCTCGAACGTCAGCTCATCGCCTACCACGCCGACCAATTCAAAAAGCAGCTCGCCGCCGGAGTTCCCATCGCCATGGGTTCAGACGTCGGCCCGTTTCCGCACGGCACCCAGGCCCGCGAATTCGTGCTGATGGTGAAATTCGGCATGACCCCGCTCGCCTCCATCCAGGCCGGCACCATCAACGCCGCCAAATTGCTGCAATGGGAAAATCAGATCGGCGCGCTCAAGCCCGGCTTCCAGGCCGACGTCGTCGCCGTCCCCGGCAACCCGCTCGACGACATCACCGCGCTGCAAAAAGTGACCTTCGTCATGAAAGCCGGCGTGATTTACCGCCAGTCCCGCCTCGTGCAAAGATCCTCGAGCGCGGTTGAATAATTCAACATACGCACGAAGCGCCTGCCCGCGCTGGCTCCGTCCTGCGCTGGATTTTTATTTCGCTTTGGCGCACCATTTGCCCATAAACGCTCGTCGGGCCCCGTTACTGCAATTCCACACGCGGGAGGAATCACCATGAAGAAGAAAAAAGCCACAAAGAAGAAGGCCCTCAAGAAGGGCAAGAGCCTCAGCCACACCAAATCGCTGCGCACGATTCGGCCCGGCGGCGGACCGGTCGAACTGAATCCGCAGCCGTTGCCTCCTTAGGTGCGCCGCACCTATAAAAATCGCACGACCCAAAATAAAAAAGGCCGCTCGCTCATCTCCGCGACGCGGCCTTTTTTATTTTTTGTTTTGTCTTTATTTTTTGCGAACCGCTACTGCGGCTCGCGTGCGGACTCCACCGCGCCATTTATCACCGCCCACTCCAGAAAACCCTCCGGGGCATTTCGGACGCCGGCGATATTCGCGGCCTTGATGCTCACAATCTCGTTCCAAGCCGCGCCGTCCAGGTCGGCATCGCGCAAATCCGCATTGGCCAGCAAAGCTCCCGCCAGGCTTGCGCCGGAAAGATCCGCGCGGACCAGATCCGCATCCCGCAGATCCACACGCCGCAGATTCGCCTTGGCGAAATTCGCCTCTCGAAAATTCGCGCCGCGCAAATTCGCATCCGAAAAATCCGCGCCGCGAAAATCGCTATTCCGCGCGTCCACCGCGCTGAAATTCGCCCGCACCAGCGAACTTTTTTCCAGGCGAATGCCTTGCAGGTATGCGCCGGAAACATCCACGCCCACCAGCGGCACGCCGTCCGCGTTCAATTCCTGCAGCGCCTCCAGCCGCCCGCCGCTGCCGCCCTTGCCCTGCGCCGTATTCACCACCTGCCAGGCTTGATAGTGCTTCAGCTTGATCCGGTCGCCCGCCTCCGAAAAATAAAATATCGCCGCCACCAGAATGCTCAAGCTGCCCAAATACTCCAGCACCTCCAGCAATTTCCAGCGGCTCAGAAAATACGCGATCCAGTCGAACACCCATTCCACGCAGATGAACGGCAGCAGCCACCGGCTCCGCGCGCCCAAACGCTGTTCGCGCCAGGTCTCCGGCTGTTCGCGCGGCGTTATGATCCGCATGGAATATTCTCCGCCAGCAAAATCATCCGCCCGCCTTGGCGCTCGAAGCCGCCCCCAAACCCATCGCCGGCGCATCGCCGGCCAAACCCATCGGATCTCGCGCCGTTGACTGCACCTGCTCCGGCCGGACGCCCATGCCGACCGCCCGCGCCGGAATCCGCCGCAGCTTCGGATATTTCTGGAGCATCCGCAAAAGCCACGGCAGCCGCTTCAATTCTTTGCGCTGCGCCAGCGCCGCCCCAATCAAATGCTTGTGCGCAAATCTCTGCAGTCCCTGCGTCACCCGCACCGGAAATTCCCGCCGGCGCTGCACCTCATGCAAATGTTCGTCAATCCCGCGCCGCGCGTACAGCGCGTCCGCCAGAATATTCGCGGTGGCCACCGCATCCTGAATCGCCAGATTAATTCCCACTCCGCCCACCGGAGACATGGCGTGCGCCGAATCGCCGATGCAGAGCAACCCGCGCCGCCACCAGGTACGCAACCGGTCGAGCGCCACGCTCAGCAGTTTGATGTCGCTCCAGTCCTTCAATTCCGCGGTGCGTCCGCGAAAAAATGGCGCCGTCTCCTCCAGGTCCGCGCGAAACGCGTCCAAGCCGCGTTCCTGCAGCGCCGGAAATTCGCCTTTGCCGATGACGTACGCGCACTGCCAATAATCTCCGCGATTCAGCGTCACCAGAATTTTTCCTTTATGCACGCGCCCCAGCGTTTCATTGGGATCATCCGCGTGCCGCGGCACGCGCATCCACAGCACATCGATCGGCGCGCCCAGGTCGATCACTTCGAACGCCGCTTTCTCGCGCACCACCGAGTGCCGCCCGTCGGCGCCGACCACCAGATCCGCGCTGACTTCCAGCGTGCCGCCCGCCACATGCGCGCGCACGCCCGCCACTCGCGCGTTGTCGAAAACCAGCTCGCGCACCTCCGCGTTCACGCGCAAATGAAAATTCGGATACGCCTTGGCTTTTTCGGCGATGAAATCCAGAAAATCCCACTGCGGCATCAGCCCGATAAATTTCGCGTGCGTCGGCAGATGAGTGAAATCTCCCACCGGCGCCTGCATCCCGTCGAGCACCACTCCGATTTCCCCCAGCTCCTGATGCGGCCGCTTCAGAAAATCTTCCAGCAGCCCCAGCTCGTACATCACTTCCATGGTCGAAGGATGAATCGTGTCGCCTCGAAAATCGCGCAGAAAATCTCCGTGCTTCTCCAGCACGGTCACCTCCACGCCCGCGCGCGCCAGCAGCAGCCCCAGCACCATCCCGGCCGGCCCGCCACCCACCACGCAGCAACCCGTCGCCACCTTCTCGTAGCTCAGGCTGATTTGTTCATCCATGGCCATGCCCCTCTATCATGTACTAAGCCTTACGAGCGGCGGCGGCCCGGCGTTTCATCGTCTTCGCGCTGGGCTTCGACTTCCCAGACTTCACGCCGCCGGGCTTCCACAGCCCGTCCTGCTCGATGCTGTCGCGGACGCGCGCCGCGGTCAATCCCCGAATCAATGCTGCCGGCAGCGGCTGGTCCAAAGGGAACTGCACCGACCCGCGCGCGGTCTTGTACTTCGCCAGTTGCGCCGCGAACTCCTTCATCGCCGCCTTCGTGGGATAAAAACCAATGTGCTTTTTGAACGCGCCGAAGATCACCAGAATCCGCGCGTAGCAAAACGCCGGCATGCCATATTTCAGCGTCTCGATAGCCCCCGGCGCCGCCCCCCGCACCAGCGCCCGCATCTGCCGCAGTTTCCCCCGCGCGTCCGCTGGAGCCGTTTCAATGTAGTCGCTCATGCTCGCTGGCCGCTTCGTCTTCGAATTCAAGTTCCCTCACCTCCATTCACTGGATCGCTCAAGAATTGTCTTTCCGAGCCTACCACTCCGTGGCCACCCTGCGCTTCCTAAGCAGAAATTCGCTCCATTACGCCATCGCTTACTTACAACCTGATGTATCTTGGGCCGCATCCCTTGTGTCCAAGGAGAACAATCGTGAAACCGCAACTTCGCCTGTCCGTCGTCGCTCTCGCGTTCCTCTTCTTCGCCGCGCACCCAGCCTCTGCGCGGCAACAGCCCGAGATCAAATTCATCCAAGACACCATGGTCGTAGACGCCGAAGGCAGCTTCGAGGCCGACCCGGACTTGGCCAAGCTGACCTTCGATATTTCGTCCCAGGACAAAGATATGAAGCGCGCGTATGATGCCGCCGCCCAGTCCATGCAGAGAATTGTCGACCTCGCCCAAAAGTCCGGTATCAAGAAAGAAGATGTTTCCACCGGCGTGCTGACGCTGGCGCCGAGTTACGAACGAGATAAAAAGGACAAGGCCAAGTCCTACGCCGTGCGCGGGACTTTAACCGTAAAGGTTCACGATTTTTCACTGATCGGCCCGCTGCTGGGGAGCGCGGTGCAAGAGGGAATCGTGGACTTCCGCTCGCTGACCTATTCGTTGCAGGACGAGGAAGGCGCGAAACAGAAGGCGGTGGCCGCGGCCATGAAAAACGCGGTCGGCCGGGCGACGGCCGCGCTGGCGCAGAATGGACAAAAGCCCGGCGCGATTCGTTACGCCAGCCTGGATGTCCGCCAATTAATAGGCGTCATGCAATTGTCGAGCGCCATGGAAGCCGATGAATTCTCCCCATTAGCAGGTCTCCCCATGAACGGGAAAACGGACCGCTATGCGGCGACTCTTCCTTCGGTTGCGCCGGAAAAGATCACGGTGTCAGCCAAGGTGCAGTGCGCTTTTCAGATTCAATGATCCGATGGACCTAACGCTTGCGTTAACTCCCAGCTCTGCACATAATCCGCTGGTCGAATGACCAGCCTCGACCTCAATCGCGCCTCGGATCCGATTGCCGGACCGCCGCTAGCGCCGTCCAAACCGCCTTCTCGAATCGGCCGGGCTTTTCTCGCCGGCTTTCTCAGTCTCTTGGCCGCCGGCCTCGGCCAGTTTTATAATCGCCAACCGCGCAAGGCCATCGCTTTCGCCATTTTTACATTTCTGATCATTCCGCTAGTTCTCAGAACGCCTACCATATTCGATTTTGGCACCATGTTTGGTGTGCTTGTCATCAGCTTGGTCTGGCGTCTCTTCATGATTGTTGAAGCGGCACGTGCCGCTGCTAAAGCTCGGAACCCCGAACCCGTCCTTCCTCGGGCTGAAGTTCTGTCCCCTCTATTCCTCGCGGCGATCATCGGCCTCGCTTTGATTCCCCTCCTTCATGCGTTTGATATCACCACGAAATTCCACACCTTCGTGTTGAGCTCGAATTCCATGTGTCCCACGATGTGCCAGGGCGACCGTGTCATCTCCGACCTGCGAGCTTACGAATCCGTACCGCCGCAGCGGGGAGACCTCGTCGTATTCCTTCGTGAATCGAAGTCGAGTTTTACGAAACGGGTCATCGCCATCCCCGGTGATACAGTCGCACCAGGACCAGGAGGAACCGTGCTCGTCAACGGTGCCGAATTTCGTCCCCATCCACCCTGCGGCCCTCCACTTCCTCCCGAAGGCGATCCTTCGGCGCCGCTGTACTTTGCCCCAACCGTCGTTCCGCCGAATTCTTTTTTTGTTGTCGGCGATAATTTGAACGCCAGTTTTGACAGTCGTTCTTTTGGCCCGATTGCGGCTTCGTCAATTCAAGGTCGCCCCGTGTACACCTATTGGTCGCCCGAAAAGTCTCGCCGTGGATGCCACCTTCAATAAAGCAGTTCGCTCCCGCGTAGCGCCCTAGTACCGTCCCATGACTGTCCGTGTGTGGACTTGTCAATGCAGTACCTCGATGCTAGCCTGCGAACGGGGACTAAAAATGAAACCATTCCGCAGATCGCGCGACTACGAAGGAAAATTCGCTCTCACCACTCTTCAAAATCCATTCCTCGACGTCACTCCCAGACCCCAACCCACATTCACCGAAACGAAACGCGTCGAAGCTCCCGCCGAACGATGCATCGACATAAAAGTCACCGCGGCGCCTCCCGAAACTCCCAATCCGACTCCCGCCGCCCCTCTACCCGAACCCACCGAGGCACTCCAAATCGAAACCATCGCCGCTGAGCCCGCAAAAATCCCAATCGAACTAGGCGCCACGCCGGAAACCGAAACCGTCAACGCCGCGCCACCGGCCGACCCGCCCCAACCTCCAGCCGAACCACCCAGCACCGAAGAAGCTCGCGCCGAATCGCAGCGACCCGTTACTCCAGCCTCCTTCCTCCCCGAACCCGACCTCTCTGAACTGGAACGCCACAGCCGTAAATGCGCTATCTGCAATCACCCTTTCCGCCAAGCTCTCGAAGAGGACTTCATCAATTGGGCCGAGGTCAGTCGCATCACCAAGATTTTTGAATTAAACGATTCACGCGCTGTCTACCGTCACGCCCACGCCACTGGACTCTTCGAGCGCCGCCGTCAAAACGTTCGTTTCGCCGCCGAACGCATCGTCGAACACGTCAATAACATTTCCAAGCCCGCCCCCGAAACCGTCCTGAACGCCATTCGCACCATCACCCGCCTCAACGAACGCGGCGAATGGCACGAACCCACCTCCCACGTAGTCGTTTCCTCCGGCCGTCAAATGAACCCGCCGGACCACCAAAACTCAATTTCAATTGACGGCCCGGATTCTAATCGACAATTTTCCGAAAAACTCGCGCGATTAGAAACACCATCCAAATGACTGAAAACAATCACCAAACCATTTTTCTAATCGACAATTTTTACGACCCCCTCTCCTCCAGTTGTCACCCGCGACAACTGGAAATCCCCAGGCGATCTCGCCAGACTTCCAAACTTGTGCGCCTACTTCCGGCAGAGATAGAATGGTAGAGGTGCAGGCGCGCGTTTTCGGCGCGGGAGATGCTATACGGTGAGGCTTACTCCATGACTTCTACGGTTACTACGGGCGGGACGCGCGGCGGGGATCCGGGGTCGATACTGGATCCGAAACCGGGGGCGAAGAAATTGGCTGCGGTGAAGATGGAGCGCGGGGAATTTGCGAATGAGGCGTTCATCGATTTTACGCAGCCGGCGAACCGGGCGGCGATGGTGGAGGCGCTGGCGCAGGTGAAGGGGAAGTTTGGGCGCGAATACCCTTTGACGATTGGCGGGGAGCGGGTGTTTACGGTGGCCAAGACGCAGTCGCTGAATCCTTCGCAGCCGGACCAGGTGATTGGCGTATTTCAGAAGGCCACGGTGGAGATGGCCAACACCGCGGTGGAAAAAGCGGCGGCGGCGTTTGAGCGTTGGAAGCGGGTGCCGGTGGAGGAGCGGGTGGCGTGTTTGTATCGCGCGGCGGATATTTTGCGGGCGCGGCGTTACGAGCTGGATGCGTGGCTGTGCTACGAAATCGGCAAGACCTGGCCGGAAGCGGATGCGGACGTCGCCGAGCTGATCGATTTCTGCGAATACTACGGGCGGGAAGCGCTGCGGCTGGGCGCTCCGCAGAAGCTGGTGCCGTATCGCGGCGAAAAAAATTACATGAAGTACATTCCGCTGGGCGTGGGCGTGATTATTCCGCCGTGGAATTTCGCGGCGGCGATCATGGGCGGGATGACCATGGCGGCGGTGGTCACCGGAAACACGGCGATCGTGAAGCCTTCGAGCGAATCGCCGACGATTGCGGCGATTTTTGTGGAGATTTTGTACGAGGCCGGCGTGCCGACGGACGTGATCAGCTTCTTTCACCGGGCCGGGGAGCACGGCGGGCGAGGCGCTGGTGACGAATGCGAAGACGCGTTTTATTGCGTTTACCGGATCGAAGGAAGCGGGGCTGCGGATCGCGGAGCAGGCGACGAAGACGCAGCCGGGGCAGGTGTGGATCAAGCGCACCGTGCTGGAGATGGGCGGCAAGGACGCGATTATCGTCGACGAAGAAGCGGACGTGGACGCGGCGGTGGAAGGCGTGGCGCTGTCGGCGTTTGGGTATCAGGGGCAGAAATGCTCGGCGTGTTCGCGGGCGATTGTTTCTGAAAAAATTTACGATGAGTTTTTGGGGAAGCTGGTCGAGCGGGTGAAGAAGATGACGGTGGGGTCGGTCGAGGATCCGGCGAATTACATGGGGCCGGTGATTAGCAAGTCGGCGATGACTTCGATTTTGGGATACATCGATCAGGGCAAGAAAGAAGGGCGGTTGATGACCGGCGGGAAGCAGATGGGGACGGTGGGATATTTTCTGGAGCCGACGGTGATTGCGGATGTGGATCGCAAGGCGCGGATTTTCCAGGAGGAAATTTTTGGTCCGGTTTTGGCGGTGACCAAGGCTAAGGATTTTGATGAGGCTTTGTCGATGGCCAATGACAGCGAGTTTGGATTGACCGGCGCGGTGTACTCGAAGAATCCGGAGAAGATTGCGCGGGCGGAAGAGGAATTTCACGTGGGGAATTTGTACATGAACCGGAAGTGCACCGGCGCGATGGTCGGGGCGCATCCGTTTGGCGGATTTAATATGTCCGGGACGGATTCGAAGGCCGGCGGGCAGGATTATTTGTTGTTGTTCACCCAGGCGAAGACGGTGTCGGAGAAGATCGGCGGGACGCGGTAAAACTGCGACGCTAATTGGTTAGCGGCGTGGGTTTGAGTTTGAAGATGTATTTTAGGATGAGGTAGGCGACGGGGCCGGTGGCGAGAAGCCACGGGGCCCACTTCCAGACGTAGTCTTCACTTTGCGCTACTTTCAGCGCGCACAAAATTACCGGAAAAATTAAAACGTACGCTAGGCCGACTTTGCCGCCTGGAATCCTGAAGCTGCGCGCGGCGTTCGGCGCTTTTCTGCGCATTTGCCAGGCGGCGAAAAGAGTCAGCAGCGTGGTCGCGATTCTGGTCCAGATGTAGATGTTGACCAGGTCTTCGACGTCGAAGCGGGCGAGCACGCAGTAGACCACCAGCGAGACGGCGATTGCGCGGACCGGCGTTCCATAACGCGGATGGATCTTGCCGAGCCACGCTGGCAGGTAGCCGTCTTCGGCCATGGTGGCCGGGACGCGCGTGGTGTAGAGGATGGTGCTGTTGGATAGCGAGAGCGTGCCGATCATGGCGGCGATGAGCATCGCGGCGCCGAGCGCGGGGCCGCCGATCAGGCGCGAGGCGGTGACGATGTAGTCGGTCTTCCATTCAGTCCAGTTGCCGAGGACCGCGAGCGCGAGAGTGGTGGGCACGATGTAGGTGAGGATGTTCATCGGCGTGTTCCAGAGGAGCACGCGGACGAAGGTCTTCTGCGGGTCCTTCATCTCGGCGGTGCTGCTGGAGAGCTGTTCGTAGCCGGCGTAATTCCACATGGCCAGCGCGAGGCCGCGGCCGAAGACGGTGGAGAAAGGCGCGCCAGGAGGAAAGATGGGGACGACCGGGTTGAACTTGAGGTGGAAGAGCGAGATGGCGCAGAGCCACACGACGGGGATCAGTACGGCGACCAGCAGGGCGACGGAGAGCCATCCGGCGACTTGGATGCCGCGCGCGTTCAGCGCGGCGAGGACGATGAGCACGGCGCAGGCTCCGGCCCACTTGGTGGGTCCAGTGATCGACGGGATGTAGAGGCTGAGGTAGTCCATGACCAGCACGCCGTAGAGGCTATTGAGCAGGAAGGTGCCGGCCCAATTCCACCAGCCGCATTGGAAGCCCCAGAAGTCGCCGAAGGCGGCGCGAGTCCAGCGGTAGAAGCCGCCCTGGACCGGGAGGATGCTGTTGAGTTCGGCGGAGGCGAAGGAAATGGGGATGCTCCAGAAGAAGGGGATAAAGGTGAGGAAGAGGAGGGCCATGCCGGGGCCGGAGTCGTGGTAGATGTTCTCGTAGCCGAACGGCCCGCCGGCGGTGTAGCCGTAAAAGATGGCGAGGAGCGGGAGGAAGCCGATTTGGCGAAGACGCGAGGCGTCGGTGGAGGCGGTGGGTTGGAGTTCGCTGGAGGCGTTGGGCATCGCGGCGATGAGGGGCGTGGAACGCGCGGGATGATAGTGCGGCGAGGCGGGATTTACAACGAGATTCGAGTGCGGATTTGGAACAGATTTGCGGCGAAACCGAAGGGAATTGATGGAAACCGGGAAAAGTATCGCTTGACGAAAATAGGGTGCGGATACGAAAATTTCCGCCTGTCCCCCCTGCCTGCTTAGGCCGGCCTCTTAAGGAGTATCCCGAATGCGTGTCTGGCAGCCATCATTCCGCGCGAAGTTTATTTTACTGATTGCGACGTTGCTGGTGGCGGGGGTGTGGGCGCCGCAGGCCGCGGCGCAAGGACGCAACTGCTGGTGCCCTCGAGCACCTTCGCGGTGTATCCGAAGCAGATCACCGGGACGATGAGCGCGGCGCAGTCGATTGTGATCACCAACACGTCGACGGATACGACGGTGCAGATTTCGAGCCTGACGTTCGATGCGGACAATCCACAATTTACCGAGACGGACAATTGCGTGGGCGGGCTGCAGCCGGGAGCGTCCTGCACGGTTTCGATTGTGTTCGCACCAGTGGGTACGGCGGGTTTGTGCATTCAGGAGCCGGACCTGATCGTGAATGACGACGATCCGGGCGGGTCATTGGATTTGCTTTTGTTTGGAGAAGGCGCGGCGCCGGGCGGATTGACCACCACGGATTTGACCAGCGATTCGCTGTCGCCGACGGCTTTGGCGCAGAGTCTGGTGGGGACCGGAGTGACGATCAGCAACGTGACCTACACCGGGGCGCCGATCGCGGCTGGAACTTTTGCGGGCGGGCAATCGATCATCGGATTCGACAAGGGAATTATTTTAAGCGACGGCGCGGTTTCGAACGTGATCGGACCGAATTGCGACACGGGAATCTCCACGGAGAACGGCACGCCGGGAGATCCGGACCTGACCGCTTTGATTTGCACCGACGATACTTCGTGCTCTTCGCCGACGACGACCAACGACGCGGCGGTGCTGGAGTTCGATTTCGTGCCGCAGGCCTCGCTGTTTACGTTCCAGTACGTTTTCGCGTCGGACGAATATCCGGAATTCGTTTTCGACTTCAACGACGTTTTTGCGTTCTTCTTGAGTCAGGGCCAAGGCGCCAAAAAGGATATTGCGCTGATTCCGGGGACCAACACGATCGTTTCGATCAATAACGTGAACAACGGCAGCACCGACCCGACGCAAGTGAACATCCCGCCGGTGAATCCGCAATTTTATCTGGACAACAATTTTCAGTTTCCGCTCTCGAGCCCGCCGCTGAACACGGAAATGGATGGTTTGACTACGGTGCTATCGGTGCAGGCGGCGGTGACGCCGGGACAGACCTATCACATCAAGCTGGCGATCGCGGACGCGCTGGACGACGAATTGGATTCGAATGTATTTATCAAGGCGGGCAGCCTTTCGAGCACCAGCCTTTCGATCGTGCCGCCGGCGCTGGGTTTCGGAGTGCAGAACAGTGGAACCACCAGCACGAGCCAAACGGTGAGCATCACCAACATCAGCACGACGGCAATCAACAACGTGACCATAGCGGCGAGCGCGGGATTCAAAGAGACGAATACCTGTCCGGCGTCCCTGGCGCCACAGGCGAGCTGCACGATCACGGTGACGTTTGCGCCGACGGCGAACGGACCGCAAAACGGAACGATTACAATCACGGATAGCGCCGCGGACAGCCCGCAAACCATTACTGCGGGTGGAACAGGAAATACCGGACCATTCGTTTCGATCTCGCCGTTCAGCCTGACCTTCCCCACGCAGGCGATTGGCACCACCAGCCCGGCGCAGACGCTGACGGTGACGAATACGGGCACGGCGAATTTGCTGTTCAGCCAGATCGTGGTGGCGAACAGGCAACGATTTTGCGGAGACCGACAATTGCACGGGGGAGGCGACAATCGCGCCGAACGGGACGTGCACGATCTCGGTAACGTTCACGCCCTCCGTCACTGGAGGTGGAGACGGCCGATTTGCAATTGAGCGACAACGCGCAGTCGAACGGCGTTCAATCGGTGGGATTGACTGGCAACGCGACGAATTCGATCACGATTATGCCGCCGGTGCTGGGTTTCGGAAACCAGGCGATCAATACCACCAGCGCGGCGCAGACGGTGACGTTCACCAATACCGGAACCACGGCGGTGAGTATTCCGAGCGTCGTAGTGGGCGCGGGCTTTGCGCAGACTAATAACTGCACGGCGGCGCCACTGGCAGCGGGAGCGGGGTGCACCGTGATGGTGACTTTCACGCCGACCAGTGCGATCGCGTATTCGACCAATTTGACTTTTACCGATTCGGCGCCGAACAGCCCGCAAATGGTGGGGCTGACCGGGACCGGCACGTCGGGAACGACGTTGGCACTGACGGTGACGGAAGGCGGGACCGGGACGGGAACGGTGACCAGCGCGCCGGCGGGAATTTCGTGTCCTTCGACTTGCACGGGGAATTTCGCCAGCGGGACGGCGGTGGTGTTGACGGCGACACCTACGAATGGGTCGACGTTTGCGGGGTGGGGCGCGGGTCCGTGCGAAGGAACTGGGACCTGCACGGTGACGATCACGCAGGCGACAACGGTCGGTCGCGAATTTTACAGCCGGAACTTCGATGAATTTTACTGTTGACGGTGACCGAAGCGGGAACCGGAAGCGGGAACGTGACCAGCTCGCCGCTGGGGATTAATTGTCCGGACGGATGCTCGGGGAGTTTTGCGAGTGGGACGCAGGTGACTTTGACGGAGACTCCGTCGGAGGGTTCGGTGTTCGCGGGTTGGAGCGGGGCTTGCAGCGGAACCGAGACTTGCGTGGTGACGGTGACGGCGGCGACTTCGGTGACGGCGACGTTCAACAATTCGAATACCGTGGTGACGATCACGATTCCGAGCGGCGGGTCGACCACCGGGACGACTACACCGGGCGGGACAACTTACTTTGGATTGATCATTACCTGCGCGCCGGGACAGACCGGGACGGTGACTTTAACGGCGACATCTTCTTCGCCGTTGATCAGCGTGAATTTTATTCCGAATACGATCGTGTGTCCGGGCGGGTCGGAGCAGGCGGTGCAGCTGCAGACTTTTTGCCAGGGAACTACGGTGACGCAGACGGGGTCGCTGCCGGGTGGGTTTGGTTTCGGCGGCGGGATTGGGATGATGCTGATGGGGCTAATGATGGGCGGGATGGCGTTTGTATCCCGCAAGTCGCGGCGAGTGGGATTGACGTTTGCTTTGCTGGCTTTGGTGGCGTTAGGGACGGGGTCCTGCGGAGGTTTGCCGAAGAGTCCGACGGGGCAGGCCACGCCGCCGGGGACTTATTTTATTTCGCTCACGGCGACTTTGAATGGGCAGACGACCACGCAGCCGAATTTTCTGACGCTGGTGGTGAAGTAGGGTTTTCGTTCGGCGACGTTTGTTTTTTGAGAGGGGCGGGGATTTTATTCCCCGCCCTTTTTTTTGGCGTGCTGGCGTGGCGGGAGGTGCTTCGGCTGGCGGCCGGGCAAGAAGGAGATCCTTCGTCGCTTCGCTCCTCTGGATGACGGCCAAGGGCGGTTTGGGGGAGGACTTGAGGGCTAGGAGAAGAGGACGAGGGATGATCAAAGATTTGACACAGAGAACGGCAGGAGGGCACGGAGAGTACGAGGATGCGCCTGGCGCTGGATAATGCGGGTGGCGCGGGCGTCTGCGGAAAAGCGGTGGCAGAGCCACCGCACTCCAAAATGGGCTGGGCGCGGAGGTCGGTGCGGAAGCTCCGCGATGAGGTTGAGGGTGGGCGGCGTGCTTCGCGCGGCGGAGAGCTGAGTCTTCGACAATGGTGCGAGCGTGGCATCGGCGAATCTAAACCCGCACCCTTTGCTGGAAAGAAAAGCGCAAAGAGTGCGGCACCCGGAAAGGCAACTGCGAGGGCAACTGGCCCGCCTGAAGGCGGCCGCTACGTAAGACAAATTCCAAGTCGTTTGAAGCAGGTCCCTCACCCGCAAAACGGGTTCGGGATGACAACTTTTTGTGGCATGCGGGTGGAGGTGGAGTGAGAGTTTAGGTAGACGCGCGGACGTCGAAGAGGTGGGCTTGGAAGGGGGCCAGGCGGATGTAGAGGCCGGGGTTGCGGAGTTCGTCGCCGGCGCGGTTGTAGGTTACTTCGTTGAGTTGGTCATTGAAAATGTATTGGGTGGCGGGGAATGTGTTTTCTGGCCAGGTGACTCTGGCTTGCGAAGTGTTTCCGCTTAGATTTACGGCTACTACCTTCCAGGATTTTTCGGGTTTTTCTGTGCGCCACTCGTAGACGATTAAGTTGGTGGAGGTGTCGTCGCCTTCGGGATGCGCGGGGAGGGGATTCCATTGGCCTTGGTGGAAGGCTTCTTGTTTGGTGAGGGTTAGAATTTTTTGGAAGAAGGCTTGGGTGAAGGGGTCGACGGGTTCTTCGGCGGCGATGCGGAGAGTGATCGGCAAGTGGATCGTGCGGCCTTCGAGTTCGCCTTGGTGGTAGAAGCGCATGCCGGGGAGAGTGCCGAGGAGGGTGCCGTCGGCGACCAGGCGATCGTTGGGGAAGACTGTGGCGCGGCGTTGCTCGTCGTGATTTTCCATGAAGCGGGCGTAATTGTTTTGGAAGTGGGCTACGGAATTTAGGCGGTCGCGGACTTGGGCGGGGTTGGCGTCGCGGACGGCGTCGTAGAGAGGTTTGTCGTAGGCGAAATCGAAACCGAGGTTGAAGAGTTGCGGTTCGGTGCCCCAGTAGGCTTCGGCGAGGAGCGTGAGGTTGGGAACTTCGGCGCGGGCGGCGGTCCACCATTCTTGTTTGGGTTGAGGCATGTTGCCGATCAGCGGGCGCCAGCCTTTTTCGAAAATGTCGTTGAGCAGCAGCATGGCCATGTCGCAGCGGACGCCATCACAATGGGCGGCGATGGTGCGGAGTTCGGTGATTTGCGCGGCGCGCCCCCAGGGATGGAAGTGGTTGAGCTGGGCGACATCTTTCCACGGTGGGTAGTAGGGATCTTTGGCGAGGGCGACGTAGCGCGGGCCTTGCGCGGTCTGCACCGGGTAAAAGAAGGATGGATTGGCGTCGTATTGTTCGGGCGAGACTTGGACGTAGTATTCGGCGTGTTCGCGGACCCAGGGATGATCGAGCGCGGTGTGATTGCCGACGAAATCGAGGAAGAGGGCCATGCCGCGGGCGTGAAGTTTATTTCTGACGCGATCGATGGAATCCCAAGTGCCGATGCGCGCGTCGGGAACGTAGGCGGCGACGGCGTAGGGCGAAGCGATGACGTCCGATGGCTTCCAGCCGGGAAGAGCGCGATCGTATTGCGGAGGATTGGCGGGATCTTCGAGCGCGATGCGGCGGGATTCGGGGCTGCGACGCCAGACGCCCATGAGCCAGACGGCGTCGAAGCCGAGCGCGGCGATGGAATCCCAGGCGGAATCGGGAACGTCTTCGAGCTGGATGGTGCGGCCCAGTTGCGCGGCCAGGCGTTCGAGCCAGGAGTAGGTGTTGATTTCGTAGAGGTGCGGATGGGGGCGGAGGCGGAAGGTGGAGGGGAAGTTGGTGGAGTTGGACATCGGGGGCGAGAGTATGGCGCGGGGGCGAGGGGTGTCAATGGGACGAGGGGACAGGGAGAGGACGGAGCGCGGATGGCTTCAGGGGCTAAAGCCCTTTTTCTTTTGGTGGGTTTTTTGGCGGGGCTGAAGCCCCGCCCCTCCGGATCGAATTTGCACGAAGTTTGTTTTTTTGTCGGGCCGATAAGAAGACCCACCTCAGCGGCTGAAGCCGCTCGATGTTGCAAGCATTTTCGGCACGGCCAAAGGCGTGCCCTGACGAACGGCAAAGGCTCGCGTTTGTTTTCTTCGCGATTGATTGTGGAGTTTCAGCGTAAAAAGAAGATCCCTCCCGCCTTCGCGATAATACTGCTTCGGCGTGGCGAAGCGCTGCGCTCGGGATGACAGCCTATCCTTTTATTGATGGTGGGGAGAGGGCGGAAAAAGTGGGGTATACTCCGCGGCTTGTTGGGGAAATTTTTTTCGGGGAGTTCACTGTGATCGATTCGCGGAAGTTGGCGGTGGGGCGAGTGGCTGGCGCGATGGTGGCGACGCTGGGATTGGCGGGGATTTTATTTTTTGCGGTGGGCACGGCTCGGGCGCAGGGGACCGCAGGCGTAAGCGCTGGTGCTAGCGCTTCGAGTGCTGCTGGCGGTGGGGCGAAGCGGGTGTTGGCGATTGACGATTATTTTCGGTTGAAGGAAGTGGATGATCCGCAGGTTAGCCCCGATGGGAAGTGGGTGGCTTACACGGTGAAGACTGCGAATTTGAAGGATGACAAAAACACGGAGCGGATCTGGATGGTGCCGGCGGCGGGCGGAGCGGCGATTGCTTTGACGGCGGAAAAAAGTTCTTCATCGCACGCGCGATGGAGCCCGGACGGAAAATATTTGGCGTTTTTATCGGCGCGCGGGGGCGGCTCGGGCGAAGACGCGGAAGAAAGCAAGGCGCAGGTGTGGATTTTGAATCGCGAAGGCGGCGAGGCGCAGCAACTGACGGACACGGCGCAGGAAGTGAAAAATTTTGTGTGGTCACCGGCGGGGGATCGATTGGCGCTGGTGCTGCAGGATGCGTCGCCGGATGAGATTGAGGCGGCGAAACAGAAAGGGGATTCGAAAGCGAAGGCGAAGCCGCGGCCGTGGGTGATCGATCGCCTACACTTTAAAGAAGATGAAGCCGGATATTTGAACCGGCGGCGGACGCACGTCTATGTATATGCGATGGCGGACAAAAAAGTTACGCAGATTACTTCGGGAGATTACGACGATGAGGGGCCGGCATGGTCGCCGGATGGGACGAAGATTGCGTTTTCGAGCAATCGGACCAAGCCGGATCCGGACATGAATTTCAACATCGACATTTGGGTGGTGGACGCGGGGAATAGTGATCGCGGACAGAATTTGGTGCAGGTGACGACGAATGAAGGGCCGGAAGGATCGCCGCAGTGGTCGCCGGATGGGAAGTGGATTGCGTACACGTCGCAGCTGGAGCCGAAGCTATTTGATTATTCGACGTTTCAGATTGCGGTATCGCCGGCTGGTGGCGGAGAGGCGAGAGTTTTGACGCGGAAGCTGGATCGGAATTCGACGGTGCCGAAATTTTCGGCGGACGGAAAGTGGATTTATTTTATTGCGGATGATGATGGGACGCAGAATTTGTTGCGGGTGCCGGCGGCGGGCGGAGCGATCGAGCGGCCGATTGGCGGACGGAAGATGGTGTATGCGTATTCGCTGGGACGCGATGGAAGCGTGGCGGCGACGATTTCGGATTTGACGGAGTTGGCGGAAGTGTTTGAGCTGCCGGCGGGCGGCGGTTCTGACGATTTGAAAAAATTGACGACTACGAATGACGCGGTGATGAGCGAGCTGCGTTTGCCGGACGTGGAGTACGTGCATTTCAAGAGCAAGGACGGCACGACGGTGGCGGGATATTTGTACAAGCCGGTGGGATACGAAGCCGGGAAAAAGTATCCGACGATTTTGCGTCCGCACGGCGGGCCGGTGTGGGCTTACTACGCGGAGTTTGAATTCGATGCGCAACTGCTGGCGGCGAATGGGTACGCGGTGCTGACGCCGAATCCGCGGGGATCGACCGGATACGGAATGGATTTTGCGAAAGCGATTTTCGCGGACTGGGGGCACAAGGATTTCGAGGACGACATGGCCATGGTGGATTACGCCGTGGCGCAGGGGATCGCGGACCCGGATAAATTGGGCGTGGGCGGATGGTCGTACGGCGGAATTTCGACGAATTTTATTATTTCGCAGACGACTCGGTTCAAGGCGGCGATTTCGGGAGCCGGGGCGTTTTTGTATACGACGAATTGGGGGCACGATTTGTATTCGCGGGAGTGGGAGTACGAGTTGGGATTGCCTTGGGAGAAGCAGGCGGCCTGGGACAAGATTTCGCCTTTTAGCCGGGTGACGGCGATTAAGACGCCGACGATGATCATGGGCGGCGAGGCGGATGGGAATGTGCCGGTGATTAATGGGGAGCAGATGTATCAGAGTTTGCGCAGGCTGGGCGTGCCGACGGTGCTGGTGGTGTATCCGGGGGAGTTTCATGAGTTCACGCGGCCGACGTTTATTAAGGATAGGTATGAGCGGGATTTGTTTTGGTATGGGCACTATGTGAAGGGGGAGGGGCCGGCGATGCCGCCGGAGGAGAAGGGGGCGGAGTAGGATTTTTGTGCAGCGCGAGCCGTGATTGGAGTTCGGGATGACAGCGCTCGTTTAGTGATGATGAGAAGGCCGCGGCTTGCCGCGGCCTTTTTTTGGGCTCGGGGGAATCTAAACCACCACCCTTCGCGAAAAGCGCGAAGGGTGGGGCACCCGCAAATTCAAAACTCAAAGGCAAATGGCCCACCTGAAGGTGGCCGCTACGTTACTGCGAATCAAATTCCAAGGCGACTGAAGCAGGTCCCTCGCTGGCGCTCGGGATGACACCCAAAACTTTTTTGGCAGGTATTAAGCCGGGCCCTCGGGCCCGGCTCGTGGAATGCGACAAATCGCGGCTTTGGCCGCGATTTTTTTTGTTGTGGCGCGATGTGGGCGCTAGGGTTTGGTGTTGGCGTCGATGAAGGTGGCGATGTTGGATTTTAGGTGGTTTAGGTCGTCTTGGTGCAGGTACATCATGTGGCCGGCGTTGTAATACTTCAGGTCGATGTTGTCGCGGAGGTGGGCGGGGAGGAAGAGGTGGTCCATGGTGTATTCGGTGGCGAAGAACGGGGTGGCCATATCGAAGAAACCATTTTCGACCTGGACGTGCAGATGCGGGTTGGTCATCAGGGCCTGGATTAGATCGCCGGAGACGTTGGCGGAGCCGGGGAAAAAGCCGTCGCCTTGCGGTCCACGATGTTTCCAATCCCAATTGCCGCCGACCTCGCCGTTGAGGGCGTTGTAGTTTCTTTCCTGGACCACTTTCAGTTCATCGCGTTCGTAGCTGTTGAAGCCGGCGACGAAAGCTCCGAGGACGGCGGTGAAGGACGGATCGTCTTCGGCATTTTCGGTGAGCAGGTCGTAGGTGGGCATGGTGTAGCGCGAATCGTAACGGCCGGTGGTGAGGCCGCGGGAGCGGGCGAGTTCGACGTTGAATTGCTGGAGCGTCACGCGCAGCTCGGCTTTGATCAGGTAGTCTTCGCTGAGTCCGGTGAAGTGGGAGAGTTTCGCGGCAATGTCCGATTTTTCCGCGGGCGTGATGTTGGTGCCTTTCATCAGCGCGGCGGTGTAGTCGGTGGCGGCGAAATGGCGGGCTTCGACCAGAAAGGCGGCGAGATCGGCTGGAGGATCTTTCAGAGCTTTTTGGAAATAGGCGGTGGAGGCGTAGCTCGGAAGGTAGAGCACATAGGGCAGATCGTCACCGGGGTTGAAAGAAATGGTGCCGAGATTGAGGACGCTGGAAATCAGCACGATGCCATTGAGATAGATGCCGTCGCGAGTTTGAAGATAATTTCCCAGGGCGGCGGAGCGGAAGGTGCCGTAACTTTCGCCGATCAGAAATTTCGGCGAATTCCAGCGGTTGTTGCGATTGAGATAGATGTTGATGAACTGCGCGAGGGATTTCACGTCCTGATCGACGCCCCAAAAATCTTTGTTCTGGGATTTGCCGATGGCGCGGCTGAAGCCGGTGCCGACGGGATCGATGAAGACCAGGTCGGTCTTGTCGAGCAGCGAGTTGGCGTTGTCTTCGAGTTTGTACGGGGCGGGCGCGGTGGGAGAAGCATCGGCATTGACCACGCGGCGCGGGCCGAAGGCTCCCATGTGCAGCCAGATGGAGGCGGAGCCGGGGCCGCCGTTGTAGACGAAGGCGATGGGGCGGGGTGCGCCGTCTTTTAGATCGGTGCGGGTGTAGGCGGTGGAGAAGATCAGCGCGGTGCCTTCGCCTTTGTCGTCTTTGAGCATGGTGAGCGAGGCGGAGGCTTTGTAATTGATGGCTAGGCCGTTGATGTGAGTGGTGTGGTCGGAGGCCCAGGCGGCTTCTTTGGAGTCGGCGTCGGCGGTGGTGGGTTTGGCGTCACCGACTTTTACTTCGACGGTTTTGTCTTTGGAGGGTTCTTGGGCGGTTGCGCGGTGCGTAAAGGCGAAGGAGGCAAAGATTAGAAGCGTGAAGGCACACGTGCGGGAAAAATGAGTCATCGATTCTCCGTTTGAGTTTGCGCCGGCCCCAATTGTCGGCGTGGGATTTTACGTAGGGTGGGAAGGGCAAGTCAAACATTGCGACGGAGGAAGGTGGGGTGCTTGGACTGGACTGAAGGCTCGCGCGAGAAGGCCGCGCGAGAGGAAATTAAAGGAAAGGCGATTTTTTTGGTGCGGCTGAAGCCGCACCCCGACGAAAAGCTCCGTTGAGTTGGTTTTCTTCGCGATTGAGTATGGCTTCGGAGCGTGAAAAGCGGATCCCTCACCCGCGAGCGGGTTCGGGATGACGAGGTGATTTTGTTTTCGGGGAACATTCTCGGGAGGGGAGGTGTGGAATCTAAACCCGCACCCTTTGTGAAAGGCGCAAAGAGTGCGGCACCCGGTGATGTTCAAAGATTTAGCAGTCGGATGAAGCACAGAGAAAGGATGGAGGGTGCGGAGAGGGCTAGGGAGGCGCTTCGCGCTGGGGAACGCGAGTGGCGTGGGCGGCTTCGGAAAAGCGGCGGCATGGCCGCCGCACTCCAAAAAGGGCTGGGCGCGGCGTTAATGGAGGATGCTCCGCGATGCAAATTGCGGCGGGCGGCGCGCGCTTCGGGGTGGGGGTTTGCGGAGGAGAGGCTGCGCGAGGGTTGGCGTGGTAAACGTTCCTTTAAACCCGCACCCTTTGCGAAAGGCGCAAAGAGTGCGGCACCCGGAACTGCAAAGTCAAAAACGAAATCTAATTCCAAAGCGTTTGAAACAGGTCCCTCACCCGCAAAGCGGGTTCGGGATGACAGCATTTTTAATTTGCGCTGGTAATTATTCGCCGGGGGAGCAGGCGAGGGGTGGCGAAGGTTAGGGTGATTTCTTCGGTGGGAGTGGATGTAGGAGCGGGGACTGTGGCGGCGGCGGTGGTGGCGGGTGCGTGGAGTTTGGTGCGCGCGTGGCGAGTTGCGGGTGTTGGCTTCGCGGGTGCGGGTGCGGCGTCGGCGTTTGTTGTGGGGGTTGGATTCTGGGCATCGTTTGCGGCGTCGGAGGGGTTTTTCTCGGCGTCGGCGCTCGTGGTCGCAGCGTCAGCGGTCTCGTTATTTTTTGCGGCGTCCGCGTTGGGTTCGGCGGAATTGGATCGGCTCGCAGCGTCCTCAGTCGGCGCGTTTGCGCGCGCTTCGTCCGGGGTGGCGGCGGGTTCGGCGTTGGTGGCTGCGGGTTCGAGTGTTGCGCCGGGGATGGGATCTATTGTTACGGAGTCTGAGTCGATGCGGGCTGGGAGGGTGCAGGTTTTTCCGGCTTGGCGTTGGGTGGCGTGTTGGGGGTCTAGATCCTCCCAGGCGGAGAAGGAATAGCGGGCGGATTGGAGGAGAGTGAATTGGTAGAGGCCTTCGCCGATTCTTTGGGCGGCGGGGTTGCCGCCTTGTTCGGCTTTGGCGCTGACGGTGACTTCGCCGAAGGGGCGGCCGTCTTTCCATTTCAATTGGACGCGGACTTTTCTGGTGGGGAAGCCGTCGCGAAGGCGGATGTTGACGTTGAGAAGCTGCTCGCCATCTTTTACGCGGATGATTCTGGTTTGAGATTGCTTTGCTACGCCAGGATAGAAGGTGCGGTGAAAAGGCGAATTGGGATCTTCGCGATCGAGGCGATTGAAAACCAGGATGTAGCGGCCGGGGCCGATGTGATCGAATTCAAATTTTCCGGTGTCTCCTTGAAAACCCCAGAGGCCGGGCTTGGAATTGTCGTAGCGGTCGGCGCGATAAATTTCGACGGAAGCGAGCTGCAGCGGTTTGCCGTCGGGGCCGAGAACGCTGCCGTGAATTTTTCCAGTAGGGAGGGCGCTGACGTTGTATTCGTAGCAGGCGCCGTTGGGAATTTTGAAAGGGGGCAGACCGCCTTTCAAAGTTTTTTGGGTGAATTCGAAACGCGCCGGCAGATCGGCGGTGTATTGGTATTCGCCGGCGTGGACGTCGTAGAAAGAATAGACGCCATCGCGACCGGTGCTGGTGGCGAAGCGGTCGTCTTTGGAGCGCAATTTTAATTTTATGTTGGGTAGCGGATCGTCGGGGTCGTCGGTGGGCGCGAGGAGCGGCGGGTCGGCGCGGTGGAGCAGACCGAAGACGGAAGCGACGCGGTCGTGATTGCGCATGGCGCGGAGTTGGGGAAGCAGGGCGCGGCCGTCGGAGGCGCGGCGAGTGCCATTGCAAATGGTGGCGAAGAGGCGGCCTTCGGTTTCTTGTTGGGTGTAGACGATGTACTGATCGCCCTTTTTGAAATTGTAGCCGCAGTCGCCGTCGTCGCCGCCGGAGAAGACGTCGATGTCGGGGGAGTTGGGGCCGGCGAAGCGTTCGTCGATGTGGAAATGGTAGCGGGTGATGGGAGTGGGTGCGCCCTGAGTGTCGGCTGCGTTGGATGCGTTTGCGTTGGCGTCGGTCGAAGCGGACGCGTCGGGAGTGGTGGCGGCTACGGCGGAAATGTCGGTGACGGTGCCGAGGAAGACGGTGTCGTCGGATTGGAGGACGGCGCAGGTGCCGGGTGGTTCTTTGGAGCAAGTGCAAGAATGAATGACGGAAGGTAGAGCGAGAAGGAGAACGAGAGTGAGAAGGGAGCGGTGAATCATCTTGCTTATCGTACATGGTGAGGGCGGGGTTGGGCGATTGGAAAACTGGGGTTGGGGAGAAGAAAGTTTCTGGCGTTTCTTTTTGGTATGGGTGAGGGCTTGATGGTGTTGCTTCGGTGGAAGGCTGGGCAAGAAGGAGATCCTTCGTCGCTGCGCTCCTCTGGATGACGGCAACGGCGGTTTGGGTGGTTTGGCTGAGGGTTGGGAGAAGCGGATCGGGTTATGGCGGTGGGGAGCCTAAACCCGCACCCTTTGCTTGAGGCAGCGGCGCAAAGAGTGCGGCACCCGGAAAGGCTGCAGAGGGAGCGGGGGCGGAGTGGGTCTGGGCAAGAAGGAGATCCTTCGTCGCTAAAAGGCGCTCCCCTGGATGCCGGCCAAAAACGGTTTGGGCGAGTGGACTGGGCGGCTAGGAGAAGAGGACGGTCTAAACCCCGAGGCGGCGAAGAGTGGGGCACCCGGAGGTTCCCGAGGCGGAAATTCGGAGGGGTGGGGAGGCGTGCCGGTTTGATACAATTGCCGCCGCGGATTCTTGATGGCGCGCGACAGTGGCGCGTGAAGATTGGCTGGAATAAAGGAGCATTTGAGATGGGACATAGGAAGTTTATGGCGGCGGTGGCAATTTTGGCTTTGGCGGTTGGGTTGTTTGCGCTGGGGGCTGCGGCGCAGGACTCGTCGGCGTCGGGGAATCAGAGCACTTCTATTTATCATGTGACTTTGGTGGGGAAGACGATTACTTCGGTGAGCTACCAGCATCGGAGTGGATCGACGATGATCGATTTTCGGGGGACGCCGCTTTTGCCTTTGGCTAAGGGCGACGCGAAGGTGGATAGCAAGAAGGGTTCGATCGTAGTGAGCGCGAATTTCAAGAATTTGCAGCCGGCGCAGGTTTTCGGGAAGGAATATTTGACGTACGTGCTGTGGGCGATCACGCCGGAAGGCAAGCCGAGCAATTTGGGAGAAGTCGTTATCGACGGGACCAAGAGCAGTTTGACGGCGACGACCAACTTGCAATCGTTTGGAATGATCGTGACGGCCGAGCCTTATTTTGCGGTGAATGTGCCGAGCGACGTGGTGGTTCTGGAAAACGTGCTGCGCGCGGACACGGTGGGAACTTCGGAACAGGTGACGGCGAATTACGAGCTGCTGAAGCGCGGACAGTATACGTACGACATGTCGAAGATGCGCGAGCCGATTACGACGATCAATCCGAAGATTCCGCTGGAATTGTATGAGGCGCGGAATGCGGTGGCGATCGCGCAGAGCGCGGGCGCGGACACGCTGGCTCCGGATGCGTACCAGAAGGCGGTGACTTCGCTGGGCAACGCGGAAAGTTTGCTGGCCCGCAAGGCGAACAAGAAGGATGTGATCGCGGCGGCGCGCGACGCGGTGCAAACCGCGGCGGATGCGCGGCAGATTGCGGTGCAGCGCGCAGCGCAGCAGCAACGTGACGCGGAACGCGCGGCGGCGCAAGCGGCGACCGATGCGGCCCAGGCCAAGCAGCGCGAGGAAGAAGCGAAGCGGCAAGAGGCCGAATTGCAGCGGCTGAAGGCCGAACGCGATGCGGCGCAGCAGGCGGCGGCCCGAGCGCAGGCCGATGCGGCGGCGTTGCAATCGGACGCAGCAGCGAAGGCGGCTCAACAACAGGCGTTAGCGGCGCAGCAGCAGACGGCGGCGGCGCAGGCTGCGGCGCAAGCGGCACAGGACGCGGCGGCGAAAGCGGAAGCGGACAAGCAGGCTTTGCGCGCGGCGTTGCTCGATCAATTCAACCGGATTTTGCCGACTACGGATACGCCGCGGGGATTGCAGGTGAACATGGCGGACGTGCTGTTTGCGTTCGGCAAGTTCGAGCTGCAGCCGCCGGCGCGGGAAGCGTTGGCGAAATTCTCAGGAATTGTGCTGGCGCATCCGGGATTGCATCTGGCGGTGGAAGGTTACACGGACAGCGTGGGGAGTGATGCGTTCAACCAGACGCTTTCGGAGCAGAGGGCGAGTACGGTTCGGGCGTATTTGATTGCGCAGGGACTGGATCCGAATTCGATCACGGCTACGGGATTTGGGAAGTCGAATCCGGTGGCGAGTAACGATACGCCGGAGGGAAGAAAACAGAACCGGAGAGTGGAGATTATTATTTCCGGGGAAGTGATTGGGGCGAAGATTGGGGTGGCGCCACAACAGTAAGTGCGGTTAACGAAGGTTCGGTGCGAGGGCCTGGCGATTTGCCGGGCCCTTTTTTTTGGTTTGGGCTGCGAGAAGGGTACAGGCGCGGGGGCGGGGCGGGTAGGGCTGGGCAAGAAGGAGATCCTTCGTCGCTTCGCTCCTCTGGATGACGGCCAAGGGCGGTTTGGGCGGTAGGACTAGACGACTAGGAGAAGCGGATCGTCTAAACCCGCACCCTTTGCTTGAGGCAACGGCGCAAAGAGTGCGGCACCCGGAACTGCAACGGCAAAGTCAAAGGGCCCACCTAAAGGTGGCCGCTACGGAAGCAACGGCTAGTCCCGCTGCTTTGTGAAAAGAGGCGTCACGCATATCATCGACGCTTCCATATTGTTTGCGTGGTTCGGGCGCGAACTCCTCGCGGAGGCAGTCATGATTTTTCATTCCTATAGACGATGGATCGGGGCGCGGCGTGCGTTGTCTGTGGCGCTCGCGGTCGTAGTGACCGCAACGGCGTTGCCGTTGCCGGGGCAGAGCAGGCCGCAGACTTCTTCAGCAGACTTCTTCACAGACTTCTGCGCAGAGTTCCTCGTCGGCGGTGTCGAGGACGGCGGCGCAGAATGCGCCGCACGTGGTGCGGCGGCCGCGGATTGGATTGGTGTTGGAGGGTGGCGGGGCTTTGGGGTTGGCGCACATTGGAGTGATTCAGTGGTTTGAGGAGCATCACATTCCAGTGCGGTATGTAGCGGGGACTAGCATGGGGGCGCTCGTCGGGAGCGTTTACGCTACCGGGAATTCGGCGGACGAGATTGAGGCGCTGATTAAGAGAATTCAATGGGAGAAAGTGATTCGCGGGGCGACGCCTTACAAGGATTTAAGTTTTCGGAGAAAAGAGGATGCGCAGGATTATCCGAATTCGCTCGAATTCGGATTGAAGCATGGGATTCAGTTTCCGGAGGGATTTAATTCCGGGCAGCAGGTGGGATTAATTTTGGATCAGATTGCGTTGCCGTATTCGGACGTGAAAAATTTTAACGATTTTCCGATTTCGTTCGGGTGCGTGAGCACGGATTTGGTGTCGGGGAAGACGGAAGTTTTTCGGACGGGGTCGCTGGCACTGGCGTTGCGGTCGACGATGTCTTTGCCGGGAATTTTTACGCCGGTGCGGGATGGGGATCGAATTTTCGCGGACGGGGCGCTGCTGGATAATTTGCCGGTGGACGTGGCGCAGGACATGGGCGCGGACTTGACGATTGCGGTGCATTTGCAGACCAAGCCGCTGGATCCGAAGGATCCGCTTTCGACTTTTACGGTGCTGGGACGATCGCTGAGCGTGGTGATTGCGGCGAATGAATTGCGCAGCATGGAGCAGGCGGACGTGCTGATCACCGTGCCGCTGGATGATTTCAGTTCGTTCGACTACGCGCGGGCGGACGAGATGATCAAGCTGGGTTACGCGGCGGCGGAGAGCAAGAGCGCGGTGCTCTCGGCGTTCAGCGTGGATGACGAAACCTGGAATAACTATGTGGCGCAGAGGAATTCACGGAAGCGGACGAAATTGCCGGCGCCGCAATTCGTGGCTGGTGCCGGGAGCCTCGCCGGAGATTGCGGCGCTGATTCAAAATCAGCTGGCGGAGGTGATCGGGCAGCCGCTGGACGCGAAGACTTTGGACAAGCAGCTGGATATTTTGACCGGGACGGGGCGCTTCAGCAATTTGGGCTATCAGATTGTGGATAAGGATGGCCAGACCGGAATTTCGATCAACGCGGTGGAGAAGACGTATGCGCCGCCGGTGGTGCGTCCGCTGGTTTCGCTGGACGGGTCGGATTATGAGAATCCACGATTCAGCATCGGGGCGCGGATTACGTTTTTCGATGTGGGCGCGTTTGGTCGCGAGTTGCGCAACGACGTGATTCTGGGATCGGAGTACGGAGTGCGGTCGGAATATTTTGTGCCGCTGAAGAAGGGGAGCCGGTGGTTCGTGGCGCCGCGGCTTTTCGCGGACAACGCGCCGTTTGACGCGTAT
Source organism: uncultured Acidobacteriota bacterium (assembly GCA_963847695.1). Lineage (GTDB taxonomy): Bacteria > Acidobacteriota > Terriglobia > Acidiferrales > UBA7541 > Palsa-295. The sequence goes on from CAWKAX010000026.1 coordinate 445,354, forward strand.
CAAGAAGACAAGCTGGTGGCGGAATACCGGGACAAGCAGATTGGCGGGGCGCTGGATTTCGGATACGAGTTTGGGCGCGACGCGGAATTGCGCGTGGGGTACCAACTGGAGGACCAGCGATTTTCGCCGCGGATCGGAGATCCGAATCTGGTGCCGTCGATTCACGGGCGCAGCGGGATTACGCGGGTGCTTTACCGATTGGATCGCGACGATGATCCGGTGATTCCGCGCAGTGGGTACGATTTCAGTTTTGATGGTGAATGGCACGACGCGCAGCCTGGTGCGACCGAGAGATTTCCTTCGGTGGAAGCGGAATTTAATTATTACAAGCGGCTGAATAAGCCGTCTTCGTTGTTTTTTTCGGCGGAGGCGGGAACGACGTTCGGGTATGAGGGAGTAGGTATACCGGCGTTTTCGCTGGGCGGATCGCAGCGGATGGCGGCGTATGGGACGAACGAGCTGCTGACGAACCAATATTATTATTTCCGGGCGGGATATTTGCGGGAGTTGTTTCCGTTGCCGCCACTGTTGGGCGACAAATTGTATTTCATTACCGATTTTGAAATCGCTAAGCCGTTCCAGGTGCTGGCGACGCAGGATTTGCCATTGTCTTCGCGCTTGCCGCGGGATGGGGCGGCGGGAATCGTGGCCAATACGATATTTGGCCCGGTGTTGATCGCGGGTAGCGTGGGCGATGCGGATCATCACCGGTTCTTTTTTCGAATCGGGCGACTATTTTGAGGCGTGAGCGGGCGGAATGGAGCGATCGAACGTGCTGCTTTTCTGCCAGAGGCGGAAGCCGCCGACGAAAGCATTTTCGTTGGTGCCCAGGCGGGCGCCGGGGGGAAGAGTTTTTAATTTTTTGGCATTGCCGCCGCCGATGACCACGTAATCGGCTTCGAGCGCGGCTTTCAGCAGTTCGGTGACTTTGAAGACTTCGCGGCGCCATTTTTTCTTGCCATATTTTTCCAAGCCGCGAATGCCGAGATAATCCTCGTAGGTTTTTCCCTTCTTGTAGCTAAGATGCGCGAGTTCCATGGGCTCGAGAATGCCGTCGGTGATCATGGCGGAGCCGAGTCCGGTGCCGAGGCCGAGGAAAAGCATCTTGCCGCCTTTGTAGCTGCCGATGGCTTGCATGGCGGCGTCGTTGACGACCTTTACGGGATGGCCGAAGGCTTTTTGGAAATTCATGCCCATCCAGCCGCCGCCGAGGTTGTGCGGTTCGCGGAGTGGATGGCTATTGATGATCGGGCCGGGATAGCCGATGGAGATGACGTCGAATTTCCAGCCGCGGACGGCGCGTTTGACGTCGGCGACCATGGTGCGGGCGGTCATGCGCGGGCCGGAGACGAATTTTGTGGGAGTTTTCTGTCCGGTCATGAGCAGCTTGACGTGGGTGCCGCCGACATCGATGGCCAGGATTTTAGGGTCGGTCGGGGTGGTGGGGGGCTTGGCGGGCATGGTGGTAAATCCTCCTGTAGGACTGAGGGAAGTTATATCGAGGGATGGTGGGAGTCAAACGGGGAATCGTGGAGCGCGCAAGGGCCCGGGCACAGTGGACATCGAAGAGAGATCCTTCGTCGCGAAAGGCGCTCCTCTGGATGACGGCCAAGTGCGGTTTGGGTGGAAGGACAGGACGGCTAGGAGAAGCGGATCGACTGGGGCGAGACGATGATCAAAGATTTAACACAGAGAGCACGGAGAACGGCAGGAGAGCACGGCGGGCGGCGCGCGCTTCGCGCTGAGTTTTGGGGGCGAGGAGGCTTCGCGATGATCTAAACCCGTACCCTTTGCTGGGAGGCGCAAAGAGTGCGGCACCCGGAAAAGCAACGGCACTCGGCTTGCGAGGGAGGCGTAAGAATACGGAAGAAAGTATTTTGAAACCGTAGAGATACCGACGTACAATCGCCGCAGAAATACGGTAGTTTCTACCCTGGCGACACTTCCGAGCAGTTCATTTGAGGCGCAAATCCGCTTGCACACCGGCAGCGGATGCGGCTCGGGTTTCTGAAGCGAAGAATTATGGGCCATTTTGGGCAGTAGAGATAAAGGACGAGAAGGGAATCCGCACACGGAGGATGGGCATGAATAAGGTTGGGCATAAGGGTTTATTTTTGGCGGTGGTAGCGGCGTTGATGGTGTTGTTCCTGTATACGCCGCAGGTGAAGGCGCAGGACGCGTCGACGGATTCGACGGCGGACAGCACAACGAAGACAAGCAAGAAGAAGGCGAAGAAGGCGGCAGCCGCGGATGCGACGGCGGCGGACGCGGATTCAACCGCAGCCGGAACGACCAAGAAATCGAAGAAGAAGGCAGCGGATGCTTCGACCGATGCAGCGGCGCCTGCTGCGGGAGACGCGGCAACGACCACGAAGAAGTCGCGGAAGAAGGCGGCGGATGCTTCGACGGACGCAGCTGCTGCGCCTGCGGCTGCCGGAGATTCGGCGGCAACGACGACAAAGAAGTCACGGAAGAAGGCGGCAGATGCAACGACGGATGCGGCTGCTGCGCCTGCGGCTGCCGGAGATTCGGCGGCAACGACGAAGAAGTCGCGTTCGAAGAAGGCGGCAGCGGCGGATGCATCGGCAACGCCTGCGGCGAGTTCCGCCGCGGCTCCGGCACCTGCGGCAAAACCGGCAGCGGCTCCGGCTCCGGCGGCGAAGACGGCTGCTGCGCCTGCTCCGGCAGCTGCGGCCAGCGCGCCGGCCGATAAGCCAGCGCCCGCGGCTCCAGCGGCAAAAGCGGCGAAGGCGACTCCGGGAACGACGACTCCGCCTCCTGCGGGAAGCGGGATGGTTTGGGTGAATACCGAGTCGGGCGTTTACCACAAAGAAGGGACCCGGTATTACGGGAAGACCAAGACCGGGAAATATATGTCGGAAGCGGATGCGCAGAAGGCGGGCTTTCATGGGGCCAAGAACGATCAGTAGATAGCGGTTGATAGGTAGGGAAGATTGCGCCGGGCCGGAAAGCTTTTCCGGTTCGGCGTTTTTTTTTGCGCGTTGGCGACAAGCTCCGACCCCCTAAAAGGTGGAGGCGATTCTGACGTTTGGGAAATGGTTAGTCGAAACCCGCGCCCTTTGCTTCGAAGCAAGGCGCAAAGGGTGCGGCACGCGGGCCGGTCGCAACTCCGCGCGACACATCTCTGCTTCGGTTAGGGGCTGGGCAAGAAGGAGATCCTTCGTCGCGGAAGGCGCTCCTCTGGATGACGGCCAAGTGCGGTTTGGGTGGTGGGACTGGACGGCTAGGAGAAGCGGATCGAGCTGTCGCGATGCTGACACCGGGCTGGCGGTCTGAAGACTGCGACTACCGAGGCGGTTTGGGCGGGACCAACCTCAGCGGCTAAAGCCGCTTGTGAGTGAGTGGCTTTGCGGCACGGCTGAAGCCGTGCCCTGACGAAAGGCAACGCGGAGAGGTTTGCGCGTGGGAGTGGTGCGTCGTCGGGATCGGTCGCGGTAATTTTTGCGTTGAGCTAAGGCACACCCCACTGCGAGTGGGGTGCAGACAAGGCTGAGAGCCTATCCCACTGTGGGATGGGCGACATTTGCGGGGCTTTGCGGGGTGATTGGTACAACGAATGCAGCGCTGGGAGGTGGGCTGGTATGATTTGGGCATGATTCGAGTGGGATGTCGGGGAATTTTGTTTGATTTGGATGGGGTTTTGATTGATTCGAACCCGGCGGTGGACCGGGTGTGGCAGGGGTGGGCGGCGGAGCATGGGTTTGAGGCGGCGGAAGTGATTCGGCGGGCGCATGGGCGGCCTAGCCGGACGACCGTGCGGGAATATTTGCCGGAGGCGGCGGAAGCTTTGGTGGAGGCGGAGCATCAAAAGCTGGTGAGGGCTGAGGTGGCGGATGTTGGGGGGATTGTGCCTTTGCCTGGGGTGGTGAGTTTGCTGAATTCTTTGCCGCGGGAGCGGTGGGCGATTGTGACTTCGGGGACTTACGAGCTGGCTACGACTCGGATTCGGGCGGCGGGAATTCCTTGGCCGAAGAATTTGGTGACGGCTAGCGACATTAAGAAAGGGAAGCCGGATCCGGAACCTTATTTGAAGGGCGCGAGCTTGCTGGGACTTTCGGCTGCGGAGTGCGTGGTGATGGAAGATGCCGATCCGGGAATTTTGGCGGGAAAAGCGGCGGGAGCTCGAGTGATTGGAGTGCGGACGCCGACGGTGCCGGACGCGGAACTGATTGCGGCGGGAGCGGATTGGATGGTGGATAACCTGGCGGATGTGACGGCGGAATTGGATCCGGCGGCGAAGACGATGGTGCTGTCGGTTCGTACGCGATGAAGCGCGGGCCTCGAGACGCGCAGGGCAAGCTGCCTCCGGGGCCGCGCGGAAATATTTTGCTGGGAAGCGCGGTGGATCTGGGCCGCAGCTCGATGAAATTTTTGACGAAGTGCGCGCGAGAGTATGGCGACATTGTCTACCTGCGATTTTTCAATATTCCCATCTGTTTGCTGACCCATCCGAACGACATTGAATATGTGCTGGTGAAGAATCAGGCGAATTTCGTGAAGTCGCGGGATTACCGGGCGTTGAAGTCCGTGTTGGGGAACGGACTGCTGACGAATGAAGGCGCTTCGTGGCAGAAGCAGCGGAAATTGGTGCAGCCGGCTTTTCGTCATGAGAATACGGAGCGTTATGGCGATGTGATGGTGCAGGCCACTTCCAAGATGTTGGATACGTGGCAGGATGGCGAGACGCGGGATTTGCACCAGCAGATGATGGCGGTGACGCTGGATATTGTGGCGCAGTGTTTGTTTGGTTCAGATGTTTCGGGACATTCGGGCGGCGTGGAGCAGGCTTTGGCGGTTTTGATGAATCAGTTTGAGGGCATGGCGGGGTTGGCGTTTTTGCTGCCGGAGAAAATGCCTTTGCCGAGTACGTTGAAATTCAAGCGGTCGGTGAAGCAGCTGGACAAGATCATTTATTCGATCATTCATGAGCGGCGGAAGGCGCGGAAGAGTTCGAACGATTTGCTGGAGATGCTTTTGCTTTCGCAGGACAGCGAAGGCGAAGGGATGAGCGACGAGCAGTTGCGGGACGAGGTGATGACGCTGTTTTTGGCGGGGCATGAGACTACGGCGAATGCTTTGTCTTGGACGTGGTATTTGCTGGCGCAGCATCCGGAGATTGAGGAGCGGTTGCATGCGGAGTTAGTGAGCGTGTTGAACGGGCGGTTGCCTACGGCGCGGGATGTTTCGCGATTGCCTTATACGGAAATGGTGGTGAAGGAGTCGATGAGGTTGTATCCACCGGCATGGGCGGTGGGTCGGCAGGCAGTGAAGAAATTCGAGATGGGCGGGTACACGTTTCCGGCGGGGACGAATATTGCGATTTTGCAGTGGAGCACGCAGCGGGATGCGCGATTTTTTCCGGAGCCGGAGAAGTTTGAGCCGGAGCGGTGGAGTGTGAATGCGATGGCGCGGAATCCGCTTGCCGCGGTTTGCTTATTTTCCCTTTGGGGGCGGGCCGCGGGTTTGTGTGGGGGCGGGGTTTGCGATGATGGAGGCGATTCTTTTGCTGGCCACGATGGCGCAGCGGTGGCGGATGAGTTTGGCGGTGGGGAAGAAGGTGAAGATGTTGCCGTCGGTGACGCTCAGGCCGAAGAATGGGATACGGATGGTTTTGCATGAAAGGCGGGAGCGGGTGGCGGCGGATTGACGGCGGTGGCTTCGCGTGGAGGGCTGGGCAAGAAGGAGATCCTTCGTCGCTTCGCTCCTCTGGATGACGGCCAAGTACGGTTCTGGCGTAAGACTTGACGACTAGGAGAAGAGGATCGAGTTGCGGCGGTGGGGAGTCTAAACCCGCACCCTTTGCTTGAGGCGACGGCGCAAAGAGTGCGGCACCCGGAAAAGCTGATTGTTGCGGGCCGCGATGTTTTGCGGCCCTTTTTTTGTTTCCTGCTGTTAGAGGGAGCGGAGGAAATTCAGCAGGTCTTGTTGTTGTTGGGGACTGAGTCGGTTGAAGAGGTTGATGGTGCGATTGGCTTCGGAGCCCTGACTGGCGTGTTGTTGGATGGCGTGGACCAGGCCGCCATTTTGCGGCGTGGAGCGGCCGTCGTGGAGGAAGAAGATACGTTGGCCGAGGCCCCAGAGCGGCGCGGTGCGGAATTCGTCGCCGGCGGCGGAACCTTGGGAGACGTTGTCGGCTAGGCCCTGACCCATGTGATGGACGAGGAGATCGGAGTAGAGAGCCGCGGGTTGATTGCTGAGAGCGGGAGTGAAGGCAGAAGTGGCGGTTTGCAGCGACGGAGTGTGGCACATGGTGCAACCGACGGCGGAGAACATGGCTTGGCCATTGGCTAACGACTGGGCTGATGGATTATTCGGAATGCCGGTGGTGGATGGTGCCGGTGGAGCGAGGAGGCGCGAGAACATGGCGAAGGCTACGACGTCACTGGTGATGTAGGAGCCGGAGAGGTCGAAATTGGTTTGGTCTTCGGGAGTGGGATTGTAGAGGCAGGAGGCGGGAGGATTGGCGCGCTTGGTCTGGAAAAGTTCGTTGGTGACGCCCATCTCGACGTTGTAGGCTTCGCCAGCGAAGATCTCGAGCGATTTGTTTTGAGCTTTCCAGCCGAAGCGGGTGATGGAGCCATCGTTGCCGCTGTAATTGGGATGGCCGCTGATGCCGAGCGCGGCTTTCGCGGCGGAATTGCTGGACATATTGGCGAGGATGGTGGCGTCGGCGATATTTTCGATGAGTCCGGCGCCGAAGGTGGGAGTGGGAATGCGGAAGATCAAATTATTCTGGCGCTGCATGGATTCGTAGTTGGGTTGAGACATGACGCAGCCGGTGGCGTCGGAGCGGCCGGCGATGGTGAAGATGTCGTGGACGCCGCCGTCGGCGACTTGGGTGTTGACCGAGCCGTTGGAATTCACGGCATAGGGGAAGCGGGCTTCGCGGACCGGGCCATCAGCGGTGACGAAGGAAGGGATCTGATTGGTGGCGCCGGAATCGTAGCCGACGGTGACTTGCGGATTCTGTCCGAGGAAGGGATAAAAGGTGGCGCTGGGGCTGGTGCCGCCGACGGAAGGTTGGGCGTGACAGCTCGCGCAACTGTTCGAGTTGTAGCCGGGGCCGAGGCCCTTGCCAGGTTCTCCGGCGACGTTGCCGCTGACCGAATCGACTTGCTGGAAGCGGGCTAGGCCGTCTTGGAAGAAGATCAACTGCGAGGGGGTGAGGCTGGCTAGCGGTTGGCCGGCATTGACGGCGCTAGCGCGAGGGCCGGGATCTTTAGCGGAAGATTTCGATGGGGTGGAGCTGTTGTCGTCGCGGCGTTGGGCGGCGGCGGCGGGGGCGAGGAGCAGAAGGATTAGCGCAGTGGCGAGCAGTGCGGCGGCGCGATGGCGGGTGTAATGCGTTTATTCATTGGGAACCTCCCTTCGGACACACGTGTAGCGTTTGAAAATTTGGCGGGGCTTGAGCAGACTTCCTGCTTGATTCGGTGAGTTATGCGGCGGGGGAGATAACTCGTCGATACGGCGCTATGTTTTTCTGCGGTTCGTCGGAACTTCTGGTACGGCTGATGGGCGCGAGATTAATGCAGGGTGAAATCAGGCGCAAGCTGGCGAGGGTACAGTTTTAGTACAGCGAACAAATGATGGTCGAGAGTGCGGCGATGCGTTGCGCGGTGAAGGGACGGGATGGCTTCGCGTGGAGGGCTGGCAAGAAGGAGATCCTTCGTCGCTGCGCTCCTCTGGATGACGGCCAAAAACGGTTTGGGTGGTTTGGCTGAAGACTGGGAGAAGAGGATCGAGTTGCGGCGGTGGGAGTCTAAACCCGCACCCTTTGCGTGAAGCAACGGCGCAAAGAGTGCGGCACCCGGAAGGGCAACGGCCGAAAAAGTGTGCGCTTACGTTTGTGGGTGGATGGCGTCCAAGCGGCGCAGAGTGGTGTGCGAGTGTTCAGGAGACAATTCATGCAAGCGATGGCCGGCGTAGTGTTGTGCTGCGGTTTGATTTTTGCTGGTGTGGCGCAGGCGCAGAGCGGTGGGGCTACGGCGTCTGGCGCGACGGGTTTGGTCGGGCCGGCGCCGGAAATATTTTCGCCGGGGGTGATATCGGGGCCGGCCAATGATGGGTCGCCGACTTTTTCGCCGGACGGGAAGACTTTGTATTTCACGCGGAGCACAGCGGCTTGGGGAGTGATTCTGGAGTCGCGGGAGAATGGCGGGAAATGGTCGGAGCCGGTGGTGGCTTCGTTTTCGGGGGAGTGGCGGGATTCTTCGCCGGGATTTTCGCCGGACGGATCGTTTCTGGTTTTTGTTTCGTTGCGGCCGGAGAAGATGCCTGCGGCTGGCGAGAAAATTAGTTCGGTGCGGGCGAATTTGTACCGGGTGAAGCGGACGGGCGCCGGATGGAGCGAGGCGGAGCGTTTGCCGGATATGGTGAATATTGGAAATGCGATTTGGAAGCCTAGCGTGGCGGCGGATGGGACGATTTATTTTGTGTCGATTGATGCGCAGGGTGGGAAGCGGTTGTATCGTTCGCGACTGAGGGATGGAGTTTATCAGCAGGCGGAGCCATTGGCGTTTAGTGATGGGACTACGGCGGATGTGGATCCGGAGATTGCGCCGGACGGATCGTTTTTGGTTTTTTGCAGTTCGGGCAGGGTGAAGGATGATCCGCGCGATCATCTTTATATCGTGCGGCGGAGCGGAGACGGTTGGGGGCCGGTGACGGCAGTGCGTTATGCGGGGGATATGGTGACTACGGATGATGAGCCGCATTTGGGCGGGCCGGATCGGCGGACGGTTTATTTCAGCAGCGATCGGGCGGTGCCGGTGAAATTTCCGCGGACGCACGAGCAAGCGGTGGAGGATTTGAAGCGGTTGGAGCTTTGGGATAATAGTAATTCGAATGTCTGGTTCATGAGCTTGGGGCCTTGGTTGGAGGAGAAGCGATAAAGATTTAACACCGAGGGCACAGAGAACGGCAAAAGTGAGGGCACGGAGATGGCGTGGTGTTTCCGAATGCATGGCGCGGGGACGGGCGTGGCTTCGCGGTGAAGGCGGGGCAAGAAGGAGATCCTTCGTCGCACACGGCGCTCCTCAGGATGACGGCGAAATGCGGTTCGAGATGATGCGTGCGATTTGCTTGGCGCTTGGCGCTGATGATTTTGTCGGCAAGGCGAAGGAAGGATGGCGGTCTAAAGACCGCGGCTACAAAAGCAGGCTCGGCGGAAGGCGGCCGTAGCGTTGCCGCCCATTCGGCTTGAATTTCTGATTTCCCCGTAGTAACGTCCATCGCACTTACGATGTAAGGCAACTTCTGTAGGGATTTTGTCTTCGTGGAATTCCGCCAGTTGCTGGAATCCATCCTTCCGTAAGGGTACACCGGCCCCGAAGTAGCGATCGCCTCTGGCCCATTTCTTAGGACATTTTCCCGAGGCGCGAGGGTGTCATGAGGAAGAACGCGGGGATATTCACGGTAGTGGCCGTGGTGCTGGCTTTTTTGGGGCTTTCGAATTTACCCAAGGCCGGGTCCGGTGGAACGGTATCGAACGGTTCTGAAAAGAAGGCGACTCCCAAGCTGCAGAAAGCAGGAACAGCGAAAAACACGGGCGCACCCGTTAAGGATGGCTGCCGCGAAATCGCAAGTCGGCTGCGGCCACTGTTAACAGGAAATGTCATGGCGAAGGACACCGAAGAGGACCTGGGATTTACGCTTCCGGAATCGTGTTACGACCTCACTCACAAAGGTATCGCGCCCAAATGCGATTGCTCAGCCACCCGAGACCGCAATGAAAAAGAAGCAGACGACTCTACCGCGCCGACCAGAGTCGAATTTAGGGGCGAAAAAAAGCCAACGTTTCTGATCGCCATGGTACCGAATCCGATTTCAACGCACCTTCCGTTGTCGTTCGATCGAACGGTCGAGATTATTCAGCAGGCGGCGCAGGACAATCGCTACCAGTACGAATCATCGTGGCTGCCCTGGAACGAACCCAAAGACTATTCGAGTTTGGCAGACGAACAGACGGGGGAGGAGTCGCAAGACGATCAGGAAAAGCAGCCAGGAGTGCTGATTTTCAGGAGCTCGTCCAATCAGGTGGCCGACGAGGGCGGTGAAGGCGGCCTTGTGGTTTTCGTGGTGTCGGAATTGCCGACCGGAGGTATCAATCAAGAAGAATTCGATAATGCGACGGAATGGATGCAGCAACTGGGAGGGCTCAGCAAGGAGTCAGAAATCAAAATTCTGGGGCCAAGCTTTTCGGGATCGATGGTTTCACTTTACCGGTCGCTTCAATACGAGAGCCAAAAGTTCACTTCAAACAAACCGATTTTCAGGATCTTCAGCGGAAGCGTGTCTTCGACGGAGGGCTATGACTGGCTTCAGCAGAGGCTCGACGGCGACAAATCGAAGAATCACGTCTTGGGGACGTTTCGGACGGCAATGGAGGGAGACTCGACGCAGATCGATGCGTTTTTGTAACTACGTCCAGTCGCAGGGATATAAGGCGGATCGTATCGCCATTCTTTCTGAGGATGAAACGGCGTTTGGAGGAGCGGACCCGGCGAGCGTTACGGAGGAGAACAAATCGGGGGACGATGAACGGTCGGCCGAAGCCAAGAGGAATGGCGCGGGGACGGCAAACGCGAAGCCAGCGACCGCCCAGCAGAACTGCCTGGAATCTTCGACAAGGCTCTATTATCCCCGTGATATTGCGACGTTGCGGTCTGCGTATGAAGAGCAGGCGATTTTTAACGCGGCGAAGCAGGCATCGAACACGAATACGGCAACTACCACGCTGCGAGGAGACTTGAGCGAGCCGGCCAACAGTGAACACGATACCGTGCGCAGCTACGGCGGGCAACTGATGCCGCTGGCGCAAGAGTCGGTGCTACTGGACATCACGAACGTGCTGACGGAGAGGAAGGCGCAATTCGTGGTGGTGCGGAGCACTAACTCATTAGACCAGATTTTCCTAGGGCGGTTTTTGCGGCGGGCAGTTCCGGAAATCCGTATTGTCTTGGATGGGGCCGATCTGCTTTTTCGCCGGGGTGAAGAAGGCTCGTCCTTGCGAGGAGTGATGTTGCTGTCAACGTACCCGCTTCTCACGTGGCAGCAGGATTGGACGTCGACGCGATTTCCGAAGGAGGGGTGGTGGCGGCGGCTGTTTCCGCCGGTGGAGAGCGGCGCGGCGAGGAAGTTATCGAATCATTGGAGAGGATAACGCGCAGGGCGTGTATATCGCCGCTCGCGAGTTGATTCCCGACGAAAATCGCAAGGAGAGAACGCCACGGCCTCTTCCAGTTGCCGACTACGCGCCGCCAGCTTGGGCGCGATCGCCGAGGGGCCTAGATGCGGACCAGCGGCCGGCGACGTGGCTTACGGTAATTGGGCATCGCCAGTTCTGGCCTTTGGCGGTTCTCGATGCCTACACGCTTTCGCACTGCGACAACTGCGCATCGAAAGCGGCCAAGGATGATCTCGTTGCTCTCGCCTTACCCGGTTTTGAAGAACTTACAGTTCGACGTTTACGGGGACCCGCAGCCGTTGGGGCACCTGCCAGTCGAATTTGGGGTGTTGGTGGTGGCGTGTTTGGGGTGGAGTGTCCTGCACCTGTTCTGGTGCGGGCGCGGGTCGATTTCGCCGGTGCCGCGGGCGTTCCGGCTAGCTTATTTTGCGCCGGTGCCAGCATGCACAACATGCGGTTCTGATTGCGTTTGGGAAGCTCGGTGGTGGCGAGTACTGGCGATGATTGTAGGGGCCTTTTCGGGCTTACTTTGTTGGTCACTGGGAAATTGGAACCTGACTGTTGGGGTACTTTTGGTCGGGGCATTTCTCATCGCGCGTGATGGCTACCAGGAGGAATTTCAGACTGCCGGCGATGACCGATCCGAAGTTCGCCGCTGCGGACGCCGAAGAATGGCGGCAGGTTTCGACGATTGCCAGCCGGGTTTTCCTGGTTTTGCTTATTCTGGTCGAAGTGGCGCTGCTGGCTGGACTCTGCAAGGCCAACATGATTCCGGCCTTTTGGCGGAGCGTGCATCTGCTGAGCGGAGTATCACCGCTGCTGCCGCAATTATTTTTGCTGGGGGGATGTACGGCTGGTTCTGGTTTTCTTTGCGGGGACTCTCGCTTTTTGGTGACGATCGAGCCGTGCTGCCCTCGGCGAACGATTTGAAACCGGCAGACGGGAGCGGCAATTATGCCCATGTTCAGCCGGGAGAGAAGCGGAAGTACCCGACCGAAGAGCGTGGCTATGCCGCTGGGCGAATGGTATCGCTGGTACTTCGATTCTGATTTTGCCGACCGTCGGTTTGGTTTGCACGATACTGCTGAGAGAACAGCCGTGGCTGCGCACGCTCGGTGAGCGGAGCATTCGGAATATTGATATATCTTCTGGATCATCTTGCACATCAGTCTGATCCTGACGGATACCGCACAGTGCTGGGCCACATGGAGGCGACTGCGCATCTTACTGGATCACATCGATCTGCTGCCACTGCGACGGACGCTAAATGCGCTGCAGGGAATGAGCTGGAGTTCGGTCTGGGCCATGAGCGGCGACGTCTTGGCGGAACGTTACTGTTTGATTTCGCGTCAGTTCGAGGCGCTGGGGCACCTCCGAAATCAGATGAGCGAGTGGACACCCGTAGAAGCATGGGAGACGAGGGCCAAGAACGGGCTCAAAGAGAGGATTGAAGAATTCCTCCCGCCTGAGACCAAACGAGCATACAAACCAAAACACGAATTCCGACACCAAATTCATAGAGTTCAGCGCATGGTACAGGGATGTCTTGACGTACAACGAACGCCAGTGTCGCGACGGTAGAACCCATGAGGGTGTACCAGGCCGAGATGGCTTCGATTGCCGGGCATGGTTTTGGGAACGATTCTGTTGCCGGCGTGGCGCGCGGGAAACAGGAGTCTCTGATTATCGACCGGAAGCCCAAGCCCAAGAAGGAAGATGAGGGATTCCGCTCCCGAGAATTACCGAAGATGCAAGGGCATATCTTAGCCGCCGAGGAATTCATCGTGCTGCAGTACTTGGGTTTTATCCGAAATATACTGGCGCGGATCCGGACGACTATTTTGGGGAGTCTTTGCCTATTCGTGGCGACCACTCTGGCTATGTCGAGTTACCCGTTTGATCCGTTGCCAGTGCTGGGGGGAATATTTCTGGCGGTGTTTGCGATTACCGGGACGACGGTGGTGGTGATTTATGCGGCGATGCATCGGGACGCGACTTTGAGTTATGTGACGGATACGAGTCCGGGGGAGTTGGGCGGGGAGTTCTGGAAGCAGGTGCTGACGTTTGGGGTGGGGCCGTTGATTGGGTTGCTGACAACGTTATTTCCTTCGATTACGGATTTTGTGGTTTCATGGCTGCAGCCTAGCGCGCAGGTGATCAAGTAGGGAGATGTTGGGGCGCGGCCGCAGTGGCGTGCCGCACCTACGGCGCTCGGGTTTTTCTTGCGTTGGTTACCCAGCCCTTCCGGGCTGGGCTACAGCGTGCCGCCCCTACGGGGCTGGCGCCGAGCGAAGCGGCGGTTGTTGGCGGCGCTTCGCGCTGGATGAGTTTTGGTGACGCGGCTATGGAAAGCTGGCGGTCTGAAAACAGCCGCTGCAGAACCGGGTTGGGTGGCGGCGGTTCGGGCTGGTTTGGCGCTTAGCGCGGGCGGCTTTTGGAAAAGCGGCGGCAGAGCCGCCGCACTCTACAATGGGCTGGGCGGTGTGGGGGTTGCCGAGGCTCCGCGATTCGGTTTATTGGAGTTATAATAGATTTTTATCTCAGGGAGTGCTTGGACTTATGGCTACGGTGAGTACGCATACGAAAGCGGGGAAGAGTGTGGCGGCTCGGCCGCGGGGGAGTGAGGTGCCGCTTAGCAAGAATGAGCATTTGCTGCGGTGGGTGGCGAAGATTGCGGAATTGACGCAGCCGGAGCGAATTCATTGGGTGGATGGGTCGCAGGCGGAGTATGACGCGCTGTGCGCGGAGATGGTCGAGGGCGGGACGTTTATCAAGTTGAATCAGGAATTGTGGCCGGGGTGTTTTTATGCGCGGTCGGATGCTTCGGATGTGGCGCGGGTGGAAGACCGGACGTTTATTTGTTCGCTATCGAAGGACAGCGCGGGGCCGACGAATAATTGGATGAACCCGCTGGAGATGCGGCGGAAGTTGCGCGGGCTATTTCACGGCTGCATGCGCGGGCGGACGATGTACGTGTTGCCGTTCAGCATGGGTCCGGTGGGCGGGCCGCTATCGCGCGTGGGCGTGCAACTGACGGATTCGCCGTATGCAGTGGCGAATATGCGGATCATGGCGCGGATTGGTCTGCCGGTTTTTCAGGAAATCGACAAGGGACCGGATGTGCGGGTGGTTCCGTGCGTCCATTCGGTGGGCGCGCCGCTGGCTGCCGGGCAGAAGGATGTGCCGTGGCCGTGCAACAAAGAAAAATACATCGTGCATTTTCCGGAGACGCGGGAAATCTGGTCTTACGGCTCGGGATACGGCGGCAATGCGCTGCTGGGAAAGAAATGCTTTGCGCTGAGGATTGCTTCGAACATCGCGCGGGATGAAGGCTGGATGGCCGAGCACATGCTGATTATCGGCGTGGAAGATCCCAAGGGCGAGAAGACTTATGTAGCGGCGGCGTTTCCGAGCGCGTGCGGGAAAACGAATTTCGCGATGTTGGTGCCGCCAGCGGGATTTGAAGGTTGGAAAGTTTGGACGGTGGGCGACGACATCGCCTGGATTACGCCGGATGAGAACGGCGCGCTGCGGGCGATGAATCCGGAAGCGGGATTTTTCGGAGTGGCTCCGGGAACTTCGAAGAAGACGAATCCGAATGCGATAGCCACTTTGTCGCGCAATACAATTTTCACGAACGTGGCGCTGACGCCGGAAGGCGGCGTGTGGTGGGAGGGGATGACGGACGAGCCTCCGGCGCAGTGCACGGACTGGCAGGGAAAACCGTGGACTCCGGCGATTGCGAAGGAAACGGGCGCGAAAGCGGCGCATCCGAATGCGCGATTTACGGCTCCGGCATCGCAGTGCCCGACGATCGATCCCGCTTGGGAAGATCCGAAGGGCGTACCGCTGAGCGCGATTATTTTTGGTGGACGGCGGGCTTCGACGATCCCGCTGGTGTATCAGGCGTTCAATTGGAGCGCGGGAGTTTATGCCGGCGCGACGATGGGTTCGGAGATGACCGCGGCCGCGGCCGGAACGATTGGGAAAGTGCGGCGCGATCCGATGGCCATGCTTCCTTTTTGCGGTTACAACATGGGCGATTATTTCCGGCACTGGATCAAGATGCAGCGGACGCTGAAGACTACGCCGCGCATTTTTCATGTGAACTGGTTCCGCAAGGACGCGGAAGGAAATTTCATGTGGCCGGGCTTCCGCGAAAATATGCGGGTGCTGAAGTGGATCGTCGACCGGGCGCACGGCAGGGCGTTGAGCCACGAGACGGCGATTGGATGGATGCCGCGTTACGAGGATATCGAGTGGAAGGGGATTTCGTTTTCGAAGGAAAAGTTTGATGAGCTGCAGGCGTTTGACGCAAAGGCCTGGCGGCGGGAAGTGATCGACCACGAGGAATTATTTATCGATCTGCACAGCCATTTGCCTTCGGAACTGATTTACGAGCGGGAATTGCTGATCTGCCGGATTTAGTTCCAGATGGCAGGTTGGGCGGAGTGGATGAAAGGCCGGTGCAGTTCGCAGGCGTGGACGAAAGCCTGAGCCGTGGTGCGATCCGCGAACCAAAGGCGTTAGGAGGTGAGCTTGCAGCATTTGGCGACCACAGGCATCGGCGAATCCGCCGCCACGTCGAGCACTGCCGTCAGCGGCGCCGTGCCGGCCGGATTCAGCACGGATACCGGCGTAAGTGATCCGGTGGTCGAAGGTCCGGCGCCGAGCGGCCCACTGCCCTAGCACATGGCGCTCGAGTCGGTCAGCACCGCGCATGAGTAGTACGATCCCGCGGTTACATCCGCCACTCCGCTGGTGAGTCCGCTGACTTGCACCGGCGTATCCGGATCGGCTCCGGTGAGCCCGAGCTCGCCTTCGGAGTTGTCTCCCCAACACATCGCCGCGCCCGCCGCCGACTTTTCAATTGGCCGAACTGCAGTTCACAAAGCTACTTCTTGTAAATCAACAGGGTGAAAGTGTCCGGGAGAATCGCCGGACGGGCGTGCGGATTATCTTTGGTTGGCGCGGGTGCCGGGCCGAGGTCGGCGGTGACGAGATAAAGGTCATGGGTGGCGTAGTCGATGGCCATGGTGCGGGCGCCGCGTTGGGTTTGAATGGTTTCGACCGCGGAGAAGGAGGTCGGAGAATCTTCGTGGGCGATGGTGAGAGTGCCGTCGCCGCAGGAGGCGAAGGCGTAGCCTGTGGCGGGATCGAAGCGATTGGCGTCGACGCCCTGGCCGATGGGAACGGTGCCGAGGACTTTTCCGGAATTGCCGTCGACGAAAGCCATGAGTTTGTTATGGCAGCCGACGATTAGGATTTCGTGTTCGGCGTCGATGGCTAGACCAGACGGCGATTGGCAGGGAGCCAGCGGCCAAGTGTTTTCGATTTTCAGGGTTTTCGCATCGAACTTGACGAGCGCGCTCTTATCTTCCAAATTGACGAAAATGTTTCCTTTGCGGTCGGAAGCGGCAAATTCCGGGCCGCCGCCGAGTGCAAACGTGCCGACCGCTTTGGCTGTGGCGGCGTCGATGGCAGTGGCGGTGTTGGCGTCGCCGTTGAAGGTAAAGACGCGCTTGGAAAACGGATCGTAGATAGCGCCGTCCGTATCCTTGTCCGTTTTAATGGTGCCGAGCGTGGCGAGGGACGTCAGATCGAACGCGGTGGAATCGGAAGTGCGGCCGTTGGTGGTGTAGCCCTTGTTGAATTCGTCGGCAATGGCGATGCCGTGGACGCCCTGAGTGTTTGGAATGTCGCCGATGATTTTGCCCTGAGCGGGATCGACAACGATCACGTGAGTGGCGCGGGTGATGAAAAGACGATGGGTGGCGGGATCAACTTCGAGATAGTCCCATCCGCCGGAACCGCCGAGCTTGACCTTGTTGGCGAGGTGGTAGCCGGAAGGCCCAGGTTGCTGTGCATGTATCGTCTCGCTGGTGAGTAGAGATCCCAGGAAAAATAATCCAACGCAGGCTGCGAATCGGAACATTGTTTTCATCATCAGTATCCTCCAAGAATTTGCGAACTTGTTGGTGGCGCGGCCGAGTGTTTGGCTGGTTGCTGTAGATAAAAATTTACGGCGGGCGTCACGATCAGCGAGAGAACCATGGAGCTGATCAGGCCTCCGACGACCACGATTGCGCAGTCGTCCGGCTGTAATTTGTCTTGAGTCACCTGCAAGGCAATCGGGAATATTTGTTCGATCAAGCTCCGGCGATGATGTCGATTTTCGATAACGTCACCACCCTGGATCAACTGCTTGAGATTTTTCCTAAGATGTCACTGATCACGCAGGGCCTCCTGGGCAAACCGACCGCGCCGATGCTGATCATGTCGGGAGTGCTCGATACGCACGAAGGCCACGCAGCAGTGACGCTAGAGCGCAGAACGAACACACCACCGCATCGCAGTCACATTTGCATCGAGCTAGCTTATAACTGAAATTAGAAAGCAGGACCAAGTCGATGTCGCGATCGTGAGCGTCCAGCAGACAGACGTGAGTCTCTATCTTTTTCTCCCAGCAAATCAATGCGCCGACAGAAGCGGAGCCGAGACGGCCATTGTGCAACGAGTGTGCAAACCGCCGAGGCGATGACCGTTGTAACTGTATGAGGAAATTGGGGTGAGCGACGGGGTTTGAACCCGCGACCCTCGGTGCCACAGACCGATGCTCTACCAGCTGAGCTACGCTCACCGCCGAGTGAGGGGATAGTTTACACCATTTTTTGGATGAGGCTAGGTGGTTGAATGGGCTGGTGGAAGAGGCGGAGTGGATTCTGGGTAACCTGGGCTGGGCGGAGTTGCGTCTAAGTTACGATTGGTTTGGTGATTGGTTTGGTGATTGGTTGGGGCCGCGTGGTGGAACGTGGGGCGGTTTTTGGGGCTGGGGCATGGGAGAATTGTTCGGCGGGATTTGAGTGCTTGAACGCGGGATTGGTTTGGACGAGGAGCGCGGGATGCGGGGGGTCGAGTTGCGAGTGAGGCGGATGCCAGTGACTACGATGCATAGGAATTTTATTTTGGGATTGGCTCGGATTATTTTTGCGGCGGCGATTATGACGGCGGCGCTCGCGACGTTGACGAGTGCGGCGAGTGCGGTGCCGTTGGCGGCGGGGATGAGAGTTGAGGCGCAGCAGCAGGCGGCGACGGCGCCGGCGATCGCGCAGGTGGTGGGGACGGTGAAGGCGATTGCGGGGAATGTTCTTACGTTGACGCTTGATGGCGGGGCGGAAGTTTTGGTTACGGTTTCGGATACGACGAAGATTGTGCAGGTGGCGCCGGGGTCGAAGGATTTGAAGGCGGCGACGCCGATTGCGCTGGCGGATTTGGCGGTGGGCGACCGGATTTTGGTCCGTCATCGATCGGGTGCGGACGCGAAAGCGGTGGGGGCGGTGGGCATCATCGCGATGAAGAGCGGGGACGTGGCGGCGAAGCAGGCGCAGGACCGCGGCGACTGGCAGGCGCACGGAGTGGGCGGGCTGGTGAAGTCAGTGGAGGCGGCGGCCGGGACGATTACGATTTCGGCGCCGGCGGTGGCGGGCGTTTCGAAGACGATCGTGATTCACACGACGTCGGCGACGATTTTGCGGCGTTATGCGCCGGATAGCGTGAAGTTTGATGAGGCGAAAGCTGCGCCGATCACGCAGATTCAGGCGGGAGATCAATTGCGGGCGCGCGGAGAAAAAAGCGCGGACGGGAATGATCTTACGGCGACGGAAATTGTTTCGGGAACTTTTCGGAATATCGCCGGAACTATTAATTCAGTCGATGCGAGCGCGAAGACGATCAGCATGACGGATTTGATTACGAAGAAGGCGGTGGTGGTGAAGGTTAGTGATGAAACGCAGTTGAAGAAATTGCCGCCGGAGATGGCTACGCGGATTGCGATGCGATTGCGTGGGGGTGGCGCGGCGGGTGCTGGCGATGGAACGGGTGGTGCTGCTGGGAATAATTCCGGGGCTGGTGCGGGTGGTGGTTCGCGGCCGGCTGGCGCGGCGGGTGGTGCTGGTGCGGCAGGCGGAGACGCGAGTGGCGGCGCTGGCGCGAATGGTGGCGGGGGGATGCGGGCGGGCGGCGGGGGCGGGCGTGGAGATTTTCAGTCGATGGTGAATCGCTTGCCTGCGGCGGCGCTGGCGGATTTTTCGAAGGGAGATGCGGTGTTGGTGGTTTCGACGCAGGGGACGGATGCGGGCGGGGTTACGGCGATTACTTTGGTGGGGGGAGTGGAGGCGATTATGGCGGCGGCTCCGGGAGGTGGCGGGGCGGCGCAGGCGGCTTTGCTTTCTCCTTGGAATTTGGGTGGCGGGGCGCCGGGGGGTGGGGATCAGTAGGATTGGGGATTGCAGGGATTTTCGGTACGGATCGATTCGAAAAGCAAAGTCGCTCTTTTCGCTTGGCACGGATTGTTGGTCGAGCTTCTACAAAACCTTCCACCCTTCTGAGAAACGAAGAGTGGGGCACCCGGAAAACCTTTTATCCTTGTGGAAATTGAGGATGGACCCGGCGAGACGTTTCACCATTTTGAGAGACTAACGGGTGGCGAGACCGATTTAGTTTTAAAAATCACGGTGGCGCTGGATTTCGGCGCTGACAAATCAGCATTCATATTTGGGAGAGGGAATGAATTCCAGGTTCTTGGTGTTTTTCAAAATAGCAATTGTGTTGTTGCTGGGTTTGGGCGCGGCGTGGGCTGCGTTGGCGCAGACCGGAGCGGGCGCGATTCATGGGCAGGTGACGGATCCTTCGGGCGCGGTAGTGGCGGGGGCTTCGGTGATTGTGACTGGGGCGGATGGATCGGTGGCCAGCGCGACGACGTCGCAGCAGGGCGGGTTCGATGTGAAGGGGCTGGCAGCGGGACAATATAAGGTGGAGATTTTCGCCAAGGGCTTTTCGCCGTTCACGCAGGCGGCGGTGGTGGTGACGGCGGGGCAGGTGCAGACGGTAACGGCGGCGCTCGAAATTGAAGTGCAGCAGCAACAGGTGACGGTGACGGACCAGCCGGGCGCGGTGGACGTGAGCCCGACCAACAATGCTGGTGCGATTGTGATTAATGGCGCGGCGCTGGATGCGTTGCCGGACGATCCGGATGAATTGCAGACGGATTTAACGGCGCTGGCCGGGCCTTCGGCGGGACCGAACGGCGGGCAGTTTTATATTGATGGATTTACGGCGGGGCAGTTGCCGCCGAAATCTTCGATTCGGGAAATTCGAATCAATTCGAATCCGTTTTCGGCGCAGTACGACAAGGTCGGTTATGGGCGGGTTGAAATTTTCACCAAGCCGGGGACGGACAAGTGGCACGGGGGATTTTCGGTCAACGCGAACGCCTCGGGATTGAATACGCGGAATCCATTTTTTGAGTCGCAGGATGCGAGTTCGTCGACTTTTCCACCTTATCACTCGGTGCAATACACGGGGAACTTGGGCGGGCCGCTGAGCAAGAAGGCGTCGTTCTTTTTCACGGCGGAAGTGCGGGACATCAACGACCTGGACATCGTCAATGCGCAGATCGTGAATGCGGCGGGGGCGGTGGTGCCGTTCAGCGCGGCGGTGCCGAATCCGCGGACGCGGGACAACATTGGGCCGCGGCTGGATTACGCGCTGTCGAAGACGAATACGCTGACGGCTCGGTATCAATATTACCGGGACAAGCAGGACAACGACGGCATCGGCGGATTCGTGCTGCCGGAGGCGGGATACAACACGCTGTCGACCGAACAGACGGTGCAAATTGGCGACACGCAGATTTACGGGACCAAGGTGGTGAACGAGACGCGGTTTCAGTTTTTGCGGGAGAAGACGGATGAGGATCCGCTGAGCACGCTGCCTTCGGTGAGCGTGCCGATTTCATTTACGGGCGGGGGATACAGCGGCGGGTTGACGCTGGACACTACCGATCATTATGAATTTCAGAATTATACTTCGATTCAGTTCACCAACCATTTTCTGAAATTTGGCGGGCGGTTGCGTTATGTGAATGATGACAACGATTCGGCGGGTGGGTTTAACGGCAGCTATGTCTTTCCGTCGATTCAGGCGTATCAGCAGTCGCTGTTGTCGCTGACCAATCCGTTGATTATGCCGGTGGCGAGCCAGTTTAGTATTACGGCGAATTCTGCGAATTCGACGATCACGCCGAATCCGTTTGCTCATGCGTCGCAGGTGGATGTGGGGTTGTATGTAGAAGATGACTGGCGATTGCGGCCGAATATTACTTTGAGCTATGGGCTGCGTTTTGAATCGCAGGACAATATTAGCAATCACGCGGACTGGGCTCCGCGGTTGGGATTCGCGTGGGGCATTGGGGGCGGCGGGAAGAGCGCGCCGAAGACGGTGTTGCGCGCGGGATTCGGAATTTTCTATGACCGGTTCGATGACGAGAACGTGCTGCAGGAAAATCGCTTGAGCGGGGCGAATCTGGCGGAGTTTGTGGTGCCGAATCCGACATTTTTTAATCCGAATGCAACTTCGCCGCCGTTGTTGGTGCCGAGTCAGGCGAACCTGCTGACGACGTACCAGCGGAATCCGGACTTGCATGCGCCGTACGTGATTCAGACGGCGGTGAGTTTGGAACGGCAGCTGACCAAGACGGCGAATCTTTCGGTCTCGTATTTGAATTCGACGGGGAACGATCAGTTTTATACGAACAACGTGAATGCGCCGACGAACCTATCGACTTTTTACCCGTATTACACGGATCCGACCGCGGCGATCCGGCCGGTGCCGTTCGAAAATATTTACGAGTATGAGTCGAACGCGAAATTCCGGCAGAACCAGTTGTTCGTGCAGAGTTCGGTGCGGGCAGGAGCGAAGGTGACGTTGTTCGCGTATTACGTTTTGAACTATGTGAACAGCGACACTTCTGGCGTTGGCGCGTTTCCATCGAATCCGTTCAACATTCAGCAGGATTATGGAAGAGCGGCGTTTGATATTCGCAACCGGTTCTTTTTGGGCGGGTCGGTGGGGCTGCCGTGGGGATTGCGATTCAGTCCGTTCATGGTGGCGAGTTCGGGGACGCCTTACGACATTTCGTTGAGCCAGGATTTGGTGGGGAGCTCTCAGTTTAATCAGCGGCCGGCGTTTGCTGCGGCGGGTGCGACGGGGCCGAATATTGTCACCGTGCCGGGATTTGGGACGTTTGATACGGTGCCGCAGCCGGGAGAAAAACTGGTGCCGGTGAATTCGCTGACCGGGCCGAATCATTTCGCGTTGAACGTGCGGTTGTCGAAGACGTTTAATTTTGGGCCGGAAAATAAGTCGGGGAGCGGGTCTGGCGGTGGACAGGGTGGCGGGCCTGGAGGATTCGGCGGGCGCGGGGGCGGCGGTGGTGGCGGGCGGAATCCGTTTGGTGGCGGCGGTGGGCCGGGCGGGCCTGGCGGCGGGACGGCGGCTTCGAAACGATATAGTTTTACTCTGAGCGTGAATGCGCGGAACGTTTTTAATGATGTGAATTTGGGAACGCCGAGCGCGGTGTTGAGTCCGCCGACGGTGGATTCGCCGAACGCGACATTTTCGAGATTTTTTGGGGTTTCGAATTCATTGGCGGGGGGGCCGTATTCGTCGGGAGCGGCGAACCGGCAGATTTATTTGCAGGCGGGATTTTCGTTTTAGGGCTGGGACTGGGCAGGGCTGAGATCGAAGAGAGATCCTTCGTCGCACACGGCGCTCCTCAGGATGACGGCCAAAGGCGGTTTGGGCGTAAGGACTCGGAGGCTAGGAGAAGAGGATCGTCTAAACCCGCACCCTTTGCTGGGAGAGCGCAAAGAGTGCGGCACCCGGCACCCGGAAAGCGCGGCGCGCTTCGCGCGGCTAGAGTATCAATCGCAACGGCTATTGGGTGGCGGTGGGCATTACTAGTTTTTCGACTATGGGGACTGGCAGGGGGCCTTCGTCTAGGACTCGGTCATGGAATTGTTGCAGGTTGAAATTTTTGTTGGCGGCGGTTTGATACTTCTTTCGGAATTCCAGCCACTCGCGGAGGCCTACGTAGTACGTGGGCAATTGGGTCGAGCTTAGTTTTACGCGCTGTAGTTTTCCTTCCGCTTCGGCCTGGGTTTGGAAGGCTTCCTGGGTCATCAAGTACATCGCTTCGGCATCGGTCATGTTCATGGTGTGCATTTTGATGTCGAGGATGGCGTTGGAAATTACCCGGAGGCGGATTTTGCGCATGACGATGCGGAAGCGCGGGTCGTTGTTGAGGAAGCCTTCGTCCATCATGACTTGGGCGATGTATTCGGCCCAGCCTTCGACGTAGGCGCCATTGGCGTAGAGCGAGCGGAGCAAGCGGCGGCGTTCGGGCTGGATGTTGTTGAGATGCTCGAACTGAATGTAATGGCCGGGTAGCGCTTCGTGGATGCTGAGCCATTGCAGGGTGAAATTATTGTATTCGCGGAGTTTGGATTCGACGCTGGCGGCGGGCATCTGGGCGTCGATGGGAGTGACCCAGTATTCGGCTTCAGCTTGGGGTTCGAGCGGCGGGGCGCTGTGGAAGCCGGCGACGGAATAAATTCCGCGGAGGAAAGGCGGAGTGGGGATTACACGCAAATTATCGCGGGAGCTTAAGGTGACGATTTTTTTGTCGCGAATGAATTGAGTGATGCCGGCCAGTTGGGATTCGATGGTCTGCTGCAGTTTGTCGCGGGTGGTGTGATCGTCGGAGATTTTGGTGAGGACTTCGGAGACGACGAGGTTTTGGCGGTCGTGCGCGGAGAGATCGGAATGATCGGAGTGCGCCGGGTACATTTGGGCGTGCATCGGAAGCGCGAGATCGAGCATTTCGGCGCGGACGGATTTCATTTCGGCTTCGGCATCGGCGAGAACTTGGGCGGGAGTGACGGGCGTTTCCATGACCAGGCGGAATTTTTCGTCGTAGAGCGGCTCGCCCAGGCGCCAGGTGCCTTTGGAGGGGCGCTTGCTGAAATCGAGAAGCAGCCAGGTGGAAAAATCGCGGAGAGCGGCGACGGCGGGTGGAGCGACCTGATCGTATTTGGTTTGAAGTTGGGAGCCGGCAGCGATTTGTTTGGCGACGTCGCCGAGGATGAGGTCGACGTTGCCGTCATTTTCCTGGATGGCGGTTTTGATCCAGATGGGATCGCTATCGGCGAGGTAGGGCTTGACCTGATCGAGCAGGCGAGGAATTTGGCCGATGCGCGAGAGAACCTGGGCGATGCGGACATCGCGCGGGGCGTAGGTTTGGGTGAGCGGGAGGAAGAGGGCGTTGCCGATGAGTTCGACGACGACGGTGGGGTTGTGGCGGTAGCTTTGAATTTTGTCGAATTCGAGGAGATTTTGACCGATTTGATCGTCGATGAGTTGCCAGTCGGCGGCGTCTTCGGGGTTGAGGGAGGTTACGGGAGTTTCGGTGTGGAAGCGTTCGCGCCAGGTGGCGTAGAAGGCGCGTTGGGCTTGGATGCCTTCCAGGGACATGTCGTCGAGTTGGGCGTCTAGGTCGATGGTTTGGTTGGTTTTGGGATCGAGATGGGTGTGGTAGCCGGCGGCTGAGGCGGAGCTTGGGGAGAGGGCTAGGGAATCTTTCATGAATTGGTCGGAGAGGACGGCGAATTTCTGGCTCGCGGAATCGGATTGGGGCGGGAGCGAGGGAGGGATGGTCATTAGGAGGGATAGGGTAGCGCAAAAGATTTGGGATGCGAATGAGGGCATGGGTTCCTTGAGTTTCTTGGACTGAGCGACGGAGAGGAAGTGTAGCTGAGAATTTGGTGGGGTGGAACTGGGGCGTTACGCGGTGCACGACAGGGCTATGGTGCTTGGACTTTACGAAGGCCTGCGCGAGAAGGCCGCGCAAGCGGTAGGCGCTTCGCGCGATTTTTTTATGTCGGAGCTGAAGCTCCGACCCCCTAAAAGGCGGCGCCGCGATTCCAGGCTTTGGCAAGAAGTTGAAATCGAAGAGAGAGCCTTCGTCGCGAAAGGCGCTCCTCAGGATGACGGCCAAGTGCGGTTTGGGTGGAAGGACCGGAAGGCTAGGAGAAGAGGGTCGTCTAAACCCGCACCCTTTGCGTGAGGCAACTGCGCAAAGAGTGCGGCACCCGGAAAAGCAAATGCGAGTCAAAGGTCCCATCCTTCGCAGAGGCGGCGAAGGATGGGCCACCCTCAAAATCAAATTCATGGGCAACTGCAACGGCAACAGCGAAGTCAAATGGCCCACCTAAAGGTGGCCGCTACGTAAACTTGTGCGCGCGACGCGGTGCTAGTTGGGACGGCGGAAGGGGATGGGGGCGTTGGCGTTTTTTACGGCGGCCGGCGCGGGGTTTGAGCCGTGCGCGGGCTTGGTCGGCCCAGGGGCCTTGGGGGGCATACTTCAAATATAAGGTCCATTGTTCGCGGGCGGCCAGGCGTTCTCCGCGTTTTTCGTAGGCTAGGGCCAGGTTGAAGTGGACGTCGGCGTGGGCGGGCATGGCTTTCGCGGCGCGGCGGAGGTGGTCGATGGCTTCGTCTAGTTGGCCTAGTTCTTCGAGAGTGCAGCCGAGATTGTAGCGGGAGATGCCGTTGAGTGGATCGATTTGCACGGCGTTTAAAAAACAGTCGCGGGCGTCGGTGAGCTGGCCTAATTGGTAGTAGGCGACGCCGAGATTGATGTGGGCTTCGATCCAGGTGGGGGCAAGTTCGACCACGCGCTGATAATTCTGGATGGCTTGCGGCAGGGTTTCGGAATTGGATTCGCAATCGAGCGCGGAGCGGAAAAAATCTTCGGGCGTGGGGCCGGACATGGCGTGGAGCTTGGCGGGTTGCGAAGGCATGTCGAAGGGAAAAGCCCACTGTTTCAGGAATGGATTGAAGGGCAGTTCGGCTCCGGGCGGGACCACGTGAATTTCGCGGCCGAGATCGACCAGGCGGAGTTGGTGAAACGGAACCGAGGCGGCGCCGAATTGTTTTTCGATCAAGTTCATGGCGCGTTTTACTTTACGGGCCGGGACGTGATTTTTGGTGAGGCGCTGAAGAGAGCGCATGGCGATGAGATCGAGGAAGGTGTAGAAACGCTGGCCCCAGCGGGCTTCGGGGCGAATCAGGCGGAGTCGTTCCCAGTAGCGCAGACGGTTCGGCTCAACACCCAGAATGCGGCCGGCTTCCGTCCGCGTGTATCGTTCGGCCAATCGAGAATTCCCCCGCGCCTGAAGAAAGTGTGAGGTGATTATGCACTTAGCGAGGCGACTTGCAAATGGTACACGGCTGTGGAAATTGGAGAATTCCTCAGGGGAGTTTGGACGGCGCGAGAGCTAGAAGATTAAACACAGAGGACGGAGAGAACGGCGAAAGATGAGGGCACTGAGAATTCGGGTGAGGCTTCGCGAATGGGACTGGGTAAGAAGGAGGTCCTTCGTCGCTTCGCTCCTCTGGATGACGGCCAAGTGCGGTTTGGGTGGAAGGACTGGAAGGCTAGGAGAAGCGGATCGTCTAAATCCCCCACCCTTCCAGACGCGGGAAGGATGGGCCACCCTTACAGGCAAGGTTAAAAGCAAAAGCGTTGGCTTCAGGGGCTGAAGCCCCTACGTTGACTATGGCCCTTCGGCGTGGCTGAAGCCCCGCCCTTCCGGCCGAGGATGGCGGTGCGTTTCGCGATTTGTGCGGTAACCATAAGAGGACAGTGGGTGAGGTGGCGGGGTTTGGGGCGGCGGGGAATTGCTAGACTTTAATAGGCTTCATGGGTTGTTCCGGTGGCGGATGGGGTGATTCGCGCCGGGACGAGTAAGTGCCCCGCCGCTTATGGCTCTCGATAACGCTGAGTACATGCATCTGGAACGGCAGGTTACGCTGGCGCGGGTGATTTTTGCTGCCTTGGCGCTGGTGGATTTGATTGAGATGTCGAACGCGCCGGCGCCGAAGGCGAGTTCGGCGATTCTTACCGGTTATTTGGCGCTGGCGCTCGGCTTATTGATGTACGAGCGGGTGGTGGCGCTGACGCGATTTCAATTGCCGCTGGCGGTCGATTTTCTGACGCTGGCGGCATTTTTATTTTTGACGCCGTCGGTGGGGGCTTGGTGGTTTTTGTTCTTGTTTGTGGTGTTCGCGCTTTCGACGCGCGGGAATTCGCGGGCGATGCTGGGGTTGGTTTGCGTGGCCAGCGTGGGAATCGTGGCGCGTTTTGCGGCGACGGAAGCGTTTGCGATGCGCAGCGTGTGGCACTGGTTAGCGATTGGATTGGCGACGCTGATTTCCGGGCTGGGGATGGGGTTTTTAGGGGCGCGCGAGCGGCAGCATCTGGAACGGCAGCAATTTCTGGAGAAGCTGTCGCAGCTTTTGCAATTCGATCGCGGATTGACGGAGTCGGTACGGCAGGCGCTGGGCGAGATCGCGCTGGCGTTCGGTTGCGATACGGCGTGCCTGGCGGTGCGGGACGAAGAGCTCGAGCGGCTATTCGTGTGGAAAATTCACCCGAGCGAGCGCGAGCCGGTGGGTCCGGAGACCTTGGCGTTGGGGCGAGCGGAAACTTTTCTAACCGATTCGTTTGAGATTTCATTTGGATGGGAATTCGCGGCAGTGGGGCCGGGGCAAGGATTCGGATGGGACCGGCGCACCGGGCAGGCCCTGCGGAATTTACCGGCGCCGCCACAATCGACGAAAGAGGAGTTCGGCGCACAATCGCTGCTGGCGGCGACGATCGACGCGGGGGGAAGGCCGGCGGGTCGAGTACTACTGGTGAATCCGAAGCGCACGGGCGGGGCGGCGAAGAAATTTACGCCGGCGGACCTGCGTTGGCTGGAACAGATCGTGCGGCATATCAGCGGGCCTCTGG
Source organism: uncultured Acidobacteriota bacterium (assembly GCA_963847695.1). GTDB lineage: Bacteria > Acidobacteriota > Terriglobia > Acidiferrales > UBA7541 > Palsa-295. The sequence continues at coordinate 473,253 of CAWKAX010000026.1, forward strand.
AGAACGTGTTTCTAATGCGGCACCTGCGGGCGCGGGCGATCGAATCGGAACGGAGCCGGATCTCGCGGGACTTGCACGACGGTATCTTGCAGACCCTGTTGAGTTTAAATATTCAGCTGGATGTGCTGCGGCATAAATTCCCGTGGGCGCCGGAACAGGCAGGTTCGGAACTGGAAACTCTGCAGAAAACGGTGCAACAGGAAAGCGAAGAGTTGCGTAGGATGGTGACAGACCTTCGGCCCCTGCGAGTGGAAAGCGCGGATATGCGGGAGCTGATGTTGGGATTTGCGGAGCGCTTCCGCAATGAATCCGGGCTGGCGGTGGATTTATTCATCGAAGACCGGAGTTTGCGTCTACCGGACCGGATCTGCCGGGAACTTTTTCAGATTTATCGTGAATCGCTGAACAACATAAAAAAGCATGCTAAGGCGAGTCACGTCGTGGTAAAACTAGGCCAAGATGAGGCGAAAGTCTCGATGGTTGTTGATGATAACGGCCATGGATTTAGCTTCTCTGGGAATTACGCCAGCGAAGACCTTGACCGTCTGCGCCTAGGACCAATTTCGATTAAAGAGCGAACACGAGGCGTAGGGGGCACGCTGACGGTGGAATCGAATCCCGGGCACGGGGCGCGACTGACAGTAGAAATCCCACTGAACTGACACAATGACGAAAGCAAAACAGGTGATTCGGATCCTGGTCGCGGACGACCATGCCATCTTCCGGGATGGATTGCGTAAGCTGCTGGAAGCGGCTGACGAGATACAGATCGTGGGGGAAGCTTCGAACGGCGTGGAATGCATCAAGATGCTGGGCAAGTTAAAGCCGGACATCTTGCTACTGGATTTGCGCATGCCGGAAAAAGATGGATTGGGCGTGCTGGAAGAAGTGAATTTCGATTCGATGCCGACGCGGGTGATTGTGTTAACGGCGGCGGAAGACGATCGCGACGTGGTGCGGGCGATGCGTTTGGGCGCGCGCGGGGTGGTTTTGAAGCAGTCGGCCAGCGATTTACTGGTGAAGAGCATCCGGAAAGTGGCAGACGGGGAAATTTGGCTGGATAACCGGATGACGGCGGAAGTGATTGATGCGTTTAAGAAGTCGGCGGAATCGGGGCAGCGTCGGGAAAAGCCGCTTTTGAGTGATCGGGAGAAGGAGATTGTGCAGTTGGTGGCGCAGGGATTCCGGAACCGGGAAATTGGCGAGAAGTTGTTTATCAGCGAGCAGACGGTGAAGAATCATTTGCATAATATTTTCGATAAGTTGGGAGTTTCGGATCGTTTGGAATTGGCTTTGTATGCGATACATCATCGGTTGATCGATCAGGCTTAGAGTTTTCCTTCCTGTTTTTTTGTCTCCGCGTTTCGAATCCTGTGGGTACGTGTGTGCGCCGGCGAGCGATTTTACGGCTGGCTTGCTTCGGTTGGGGGCTGGGCAAGAAGGAGATCCTTCGTCGCGAGGCTCCTCTGGATGACGGCCAACTACGGTTTGGATAGAAGACTATACGGCTAGGAGAAGAGGATTGGTGAGTGGAGCGGCGGGATCACAGACTTAACACAGAGGACCCAGAGGAAGGCAAAGATTGAGGGCACTGAGAGTCCGGGGCAGGTTGTTCGGCTGGCGAAAAAAAGTTTTGTGGTGATGTCTGGCGGCGCTCCGCTGAGGGCGGGATGTGGAGTATTCTAGAAGTTGGAGCGTGAATGGACGGGGCGGCGCAGGGTGGTGGCGAGGTGGTGGCGGGCGGCGGAGGGCAGGCGCGGCGATTGAATTCGCGCGAAGTGGTTTTTCTTTTTTGCATATTGAGCTTGATTGCATTGTTTTTGTTCACCGCGTTCGTTTCGCGGATGTATCACAAAAAAATCCACGTACTGGCTGACGATTATTTTAGTTTTGGCGAAGAACGGTTTCAGGCTGGGGACGTGCAGGCGGCCTTGAGCGATTATCAGAACGCGCTGGTTTATTCCCCCAACAATACGAAATTTCAATTCCACCTGGCGGAAGCTTTGGCGGCTTCGGGGAAGTACGATCAGGCGCGGCCGTATTTGCTGGCGTTGCTGTCGGAGGCGCCGGGAAGCGGCGAAGTGAATCTGCAATTGGCGCGGATTGCGGCGCACAACAACGCGATGTCCGACGCGCTGCGTTATTACCAAGGCGCGATCTACGGCGAGTGGCCGGGGGATTCGCCGCTGACGCGCTGGGATATCCGTCGAGAGCTGTGCGATTACCTGATCGGCAAGAAGGCGATTGGACAGGCGACGCCGGCGGTGCTGGATCTGGCGGAGAACACGCCGGACGGCGACGCGGCCAAACAGAAAATCGTGGGGCAACTGCTGCTGGCGACCGGGCAGTGGATGCGGGCGCAGATTTTGTATCGTTCGCTGCTGACGGCGGACCGGTTTGATGAAGAAGCGTTGGCCGGGGCGGGGCGATCGGCGTTTGAATTGGGAGAATTTGCGGGTGCGCTCGAGGATTTCAATCGTCTTTCGCCGGAACGGCGAAGCCAGCAGAACATTGCGTCGTATCAGGAGATGGCCCACCGGGTATTGGCGATGGATCCATTTTTGGCGGGGCTGGCGGCAGCGGTGAAAGCGCAGCGGGCGGAGAACGCAGTGGCGTTGGCGACGTCGCGGGCGCAGAGCTGTGCGCGGCAGAGTGGTATGTCGCTGGTGGAGACGCCGCCGCGGACTGAACTGCAGATCGCTTATGCGGCGACGCAAACGATGGGGCCGGATTGGCGCGCGCGGGATCTGGAAAAATTTCCGGACCGGCTGGATGCGGCGATGCAGAATTCGTTCGACATTGAAAATGCGGCGGCGAAAACCTGCGGGGAGCCGCTAGGCGACAACCGGGCGTTGTGGTTGCTGGGGCACAGCCGGATGATGGTGAACCGTTGAGCGAGATGGTAACAGCGCCGGTGCCGGAAGTGCCGGAGGAGCCGAAGGCGGCTTCGCCTGAGGCGGCGGAAACATCGGGTCGGGCGGCTTCGCGTTTTCGACTGCGCGAGCGCTGGGAAAAGCTCACGCATCAGGTATTCACCATGCGGGAAGACCGATTCTTCCTGTTGCTGGCAGTGCTGATCGGAATTTTCGGCGGACTTTCGGTGGTGTGCTTCCGGCTGGCGATCGAATGGACGCAGATCACGCTGCTGGGTTCGTCATTGGTCCCTTCCTTCCCGCGGGTGGTCTTGGCGCCGACGATTGCGGGGCTGGTGGTGGCGGTGCTGGCGCTGCACGTTTTTCCGGGAGTGCGCGGCAGCGGAGTGAACCAGACGAAATCGGCGGTATACATTTCGAATGGCTACGTGCCGTTCGTGACGGTGATTGGGAAATTTATTACCTGCGCTCTGGCGATCGGCAGCGGGCAATCGCTGGGACCGGAAGATCCTTCGTTGCAGATGGGCGCGGGGATCGCGTCGCTGCTGGGGCGGAGATTGCGTTTGTCGCAGGACCGACTGCGGCTTATCGCTCCGGTAGGCGCGGCGGCGGGGTTGGCGGCGGCGTTCAACGCGCCGATTTCGGCGGTGCTTTTTATTGTGGAGGAAGTGATCGGGCAATGGAGCGCGGGCGCGCTGGGCGCGATCGTGTTGGCGGCGGTTTCGAGCGTGGTGACGATGCGCGCGTTTCTCGGGCCCGATTCGCTCTTTCGAGTACCGCCGTTTCGGGTGGCGGGCGCGTTCGAAATGCTGGCGTATGTGGTGTTGGGCGTGGTGGGTGGATTCGCTTCGCTGATCTTATTGAAGTGGATTGTATATGCGCGGCCGAAATTGCTGGCGATGCCGCGGTGGACACATTATTTGCAGCCGGCCGCGGCGGGATTGCTGATCGGGCTGATTGGGCTTCGTTTTCCGCAGGTGATGGGCGCGGGCTACGCGATTGTGGATCAGGCGATGCACGGGCAATTCACCTGGAAGATTTTGCTGGTGCTGGCGGGGCTGAAATTGCTGGCGACTGGATTTTCTTTTCTGAGTGGAGCGCCGGGCGGAACGTTTGCGCCGACACTTTTTATCGGCGCGATGCTGGGCGGGGCGGTGGGCGCGATCGAGCATCATTTTTTCCCGGGATTGACTGGGACGGTGGGCACGTTCGCGCTGGTAGGGATTGGAACTTTGTTCGCGGGATTTTTGCGCACGCCGATAACTTCGGTGTTCATGGTCATCGAGCTTTCGGGGAATTACACGGCGATTCTGCCGGTAATTATTTCGACCATGGTGGCGTACGGAATTTCGCGGGCGTATCAGAAGGTGCCGCTCTTTGACGTGCTGGCGCGGCAGGATGGGACGGTGCTGCCGTCGCTGGAAGAGCGGCGGGAGATGATGTCGTTGGCGGTGGAGGATGCGATGCGTCCGGCGGACGCGGTGGTGTGCGAGCCGGGCGATCTGATTACGGAAATTGCGAAGCGAGCCGAGGCGATGCCGGAACACGCGTTGTTGCTGCGGATGAGGCCGGGCGAGTGGTGGCTGCTGGATCGTGAAGATGTGATGCGCCTCGCGCCGGATGCTTCGCCGACGGTTACAGCGATTCGGGCGAAATCGAAGGGGCCGGTGCCGTATTTATTTCCGGATCAGACGCTATCGGAAGCGCTGGTGGTGATGGCGGACTGGGCGGTTTTGCCGGTGGCGAACCGCGCGAACCTGGCGAAGCTGGAAGGAATTTTGACGCTGGAAGATACGTTGAAGGCATTCCGCAAAGCTCCGAAAGAAGACATCTAAGCAATCAGGCAGAAGGTTTCATTCCCACCAAAGCGCGGAATTCCGGCACCTGGTGCAGGCAAATGAGGTCGCTATCCTGAGCAGCCCAATTCAAATTGCCGTAGCCTGCCGCGATGGCTTTTTTTAGAGTTTCCAGGGCTTCCGTTTTTCTGCCGAGAACGCCATAGGTGCAGGCGGCGTTATAGAGAGTATTCGGATCGCCGGGGCGAAGCGCGACTGCGGTTTGCAGGTGGCGAATACTTTCGTCGGCGTCACCGTTGCTGGCGAGTTGAGTGGCCAGCAGGATGCGGGCGCGAACATCTTCGGGAACCAGCTCGAGTTGCTGCCGCAAGATGCGAGTCATACGTTCGCGAATCGCTTCGCCATCTTTCTTGCGGCCGAGGCGCTCCATCGCTTGATGGTAGGGGATGTAGGTGTTGTAGTCGTCGCCATTGGCTTCGAGCGCGCGATCGGCTATTGCGGCGGCATCTTCGAAGCGGCCGGAAGCGAAATACGCGCGGCCGAGAATATTCCAGGCGCCGTCGCAATCCGGTTTGCGTTCTATGGCACGCTGGGCTAGCAGCGCGGCTTCGTCGTATTTCTTTTGGGCGTAGGACATGCGCGAACGGGCGACCAGGACTTCGGGCAAATCGGGAGCGAGGGCGGTAGCGTGGTCGCAGGCGGCGAGGCCGCGTTCGATCCATTTGGGATTTTGCTCGCGAACTTCGTAGATCAGGCCGCAGAGGTGGCCGATTCCGGCGTGGGCTAGCGCGAAATTGGGGTCGAGTTCGATGGCTTGTTCGAACATCTGCAGGCCGTAGTCGTAATTCTCGCGGCGAGTGTAATTGCGGCCGCGAAGGTAAAAATCGTAGGCTTGAGGATTTTCGGTGGGTTTGCGGGCGATGGTTTTTTCTTCCTGCGGAGTCAGAGTGATGCGCAGAGCCTGGGCGATGCTGCGGGCGATTTCTTCCTGAATGGCGAAAACGTCTTCGAGCTGGCGATCGTAGCGTTCGGCCCAGACGGAATGGCGGGTGGAGGCTTCGACCAGCTGGGCGGTGATACGCACGCGGCTGCCGGAACGGCGAATGGAACCTTCGAGAACGTAGGCGGCGCCGAGTTGCTGGCCGACTTGCTGGGCGGTGACTTGCTTGTCGCGGAAGGCGAGCATTTCGGATCGCGGAAAGATTTGGAGTTGGGCGATTTTAGAAATTTCGGTGACGACATCTTCGGTGATGCCGTCGCGGAAGTATTCGTCTTCTTTGGAGCCGCTCTGATTTTCGAAATACAGTACGGCTACGGATTTGCGTTTGTTTTCGACGGCGTGGGCGGCCGAGCCTGAGCCGGTAGAAGACTTTTCGCCGGGGCGGCGGCTGGAATCGAGGTCGCGGCTGAGGCGTTTGAGATCGGCGCGTAATTCGGAAGCGGACTGGCAGCGCAGGTCGGGATCTTTTTCGAGGGCTTTGGCGAGGATGGTTTCAAAGGCGAGCGGCAACGCGGAATTTAATTCTTTGGCCGAAGCCGGGACGGAATGGAGGATGCCGTCGAAAACCAGGGCGGCGGTGTTCCCGGCGAAGGGCAAAATGCCGGTGGCCATTTCGTAGAGGACTACGCCGAGAGAAAAGAGATCGGAGCGGGCGTCGAGTTCTTCGCCGCGAGCTTGTTCGGGCGACATGTAAGCGACGGTGCCCAGGGAGCTGCCGGGGCTGGTGAGTTGCGGATCATCGGCGCGGGCTTGAGTGCGCATGGCGCTGGAATGTTGGTCAGGCGCGTGCTCGCTGCCGGCGGATAATTTGGCGAGGCCGAAGTCGAGAATTTTGGCTTGGCCACGTTCGACCAGAAAAATATTGGCGGGCTTGATGTCGCGATGGACGATGCCTTTGGAATGGGCGGCATCGAGGCCGCTGGCGATTTGAATTCCCAGTTCGAGCAGGCGAGCGAGTTCCATCGGCTTGCCGGAGATGGCGTGCTTGAGAGTGTGGCCTTCGAGTAGCTCCATGGCGATGAACGGGCGGCCTTCGAATTCGCCGATGTCGTAGATGGTGCAGATGTTTGCGTGGTTGAGGGAAGAGGCGGCGCGAGCTTCGCGGCGGAAGCGTTCGATGGCTTGGGGGTCCCGCGAAATATCGTCAGGCAGAAATTTCAGAGCGACGTGGCGGCCGAGGCGCGAATCTTTGGCTTTGTAGACGACGCCCATGCCACCGCCGCCGAGTTTGCCAAGCACGTTGTAATGCGAGACGTCGCGGCCGACCATCGAGGAAGCGTCTGACATGGGAGGGGAAGTTTATCGCAGGGGTCTGTGGCTAGCAAACAGGCCGAAGCGGGCGCTACGGCTTTGCGCCGGCGAAAAAATCCGGATCCTTCACGGTGATTTTGTATTTGGCTTGTTCTTTGGCGAGGAGCGCGTCGTTGTCGGCTTTGGTGGCGCCTTGGCTAAAGTAGGCGTTGTAGAGGATGTGTTGTTGGTCGTCGACCATGCGAGCCGAAACTTCCGGGGGAATGTTCCGATCCCCTGGGTAATTCTGCCGGACTTGCAGGTCGTTCATTTTGGCTTTGGCAAGTTTATCCTTCCAGGGCTGCTGCTTATCGAGATGCAGCTTGATGGCGTCCTGGGCGACGGCGTTCTGCAGGTAGACGCGTTCGAGCAGGCCGGTCATTCCGGATTTGTAGCTGTTGCGGGTGGCTGGCGGAACTTTCTTGAGCATGTTCCAGGCTTGTTGCGCGGTCATTTCTTTTCCCTCGAAGACGGCGACGATGCGATTGGGATCGTCGCGCGCGACATTTTCGGGGCCTTTGGGATGCAGGCCGTTTTTCGCGGCGTAGCCGGCGGGCGGGCCGGAGCAGGAATCGCTGATCCATTTGCCGGTGAAAGTTTCAGTGACCGTGCCGATGAGGGGAATGTGGCTGGCGACTTCGACGGTGCCCTGGAAATTTTCGGCGTCGATACGCTTGAAGGTGTTGGTCTGCACGAAGCCCGGCGTTCCGTCGGCGTTCTTACAGGCGACGTGCATCGTGAACGCCTGACCGGTGGATGAAATTTGTTTCGAGCAGTTTTGTCCGTTGGCTTCGACTTTGGCTACGAAATCTTGTTTCAAAGGACATCGCTTGGACTTCTGATCGCTGCCTGCTTTCCGCTTCTCGATGGCCTTGCGTTCGTCGGTTTCATACTCGGCCATGGCTTTGGCGTGCTGTTCCGGCGTGTAGTTTTTGGTTATTTCCTCCATCGACTTTTTGCTGGCCTCGTAGCTGACGTCGGTGTTGGAGGTGTGAATGTGTAGTTCCCAGAGTCCCGTTTTGAGATCGAGCGGGACAATTTTGGTGTCGGCTGCATTTTGGGCGAAGGTTTGGCCCAGCGAGCCGATTTCGGCTGGCAGAAACAGACAGGCTGCAACAGCGAGCATCGATAATAGGGCGAAGAGTTTTCGGCGCGGCAACATGTGGTGCCCTCCCGGGGGATGGGTTGGCGGAGCAGGAGCAATTTACTGGCTAGGTCGGAATGTTGGGGGCCGAGTGCACTTGGAGCTTGCCAGCGCCAAGCGGGGAAATCATACAACAGCGGCTCCCGCGACTTCTAACCGGAATACATAACGGAGAAATGACGGGCTGGGGCGGGTGTGCTCTGGCTGCGCCCGGAGTGCTGAAATTGCAGGAAATGGCCGAAAACGGGGCAGGCGTATAGTACCTGCGTACCGATTTGGAGCCTCGGAATTGAGGCTTTAGGCCTATTGGTTGGAATGGGGGATACGCCTACTCTAACTGCGTAATTAGGGAGGAGTGTCCTGTGGCATCAAAAGAGCGACGAGCAACGCGGCGATTTCTCATGCGCCTGCCGCTAACGGTCCGGTGGACGGACGAAAGCGTCGTTGGCGAGGCCGCAACGGAATCACGGGAAGTCAGTTCCCGAGGCCTCTATTTTCACTTGCCCAAGGGATTGAAGAGCGGCTCGCCGGTCGAAATCGTGATGACTTTGCCGCACGAATTGACCCAGGCGGGACCGGTACGCGTTCGGTGTCTCGGGCGCGTCTTGCGATCCAGTTCGGAGAATTCAGGCGATGTGGGAGTAGCAGCGGCGATCGAGCGTTACGAGTTCATGCGTAACAGCGAATCGGCTGCGTAGACGAGTTTGTAGTTAGCGTGACGACGAGATTCTTACCCAGACCCTGCGGAGATGGGTAGGAAGGCCGGTGGCTTGGGTCCCTCAGCCTAGCCCCCGGCCAGTTCTTTATTTGTGTTTGTTTTTCTTGCCGGCTGCAAATTTCCATTTCAATTTGGCGATTGGCGATTGGCGTTTGGCTGAATCCGCGCGTCGATGCGATGGTCCGCGCGGTACGGTTGAGGCCGCGCCCTGACGGGAGTGAGAGGTCTAGTTGCTGGGGCTGTCTTCGCGAATGATCGTGGCTTTCGAGCGTAAAAAGCAAGATCCCTCGCTGCGCTTGGGGATGACAGGACTTGCTTGGGGTTACTTGGATGGTGGTAGCGGACGGAAGGCTTCAGGGGCTAAAGCCCCTACGTAATTTGCGGGTCTACGGCGGGGCTGAAGCCCCGCCCTTCCGGTGCTGCGGCGGACAGGGACGCGCCGGGGATAACTCTAAAATTCGTAGCGGGGGGCGGATTGTTCTTCGCCTACGCGGCCTTCGGTGATGTCGGCGACAACCATGTTTTCGGCTTTGACTGGAACGCCGGCGATACGGCGGAGCATGGCGATTTGGCCGACGTGGGTTAGGGCGTCGGCGATGGGCCCTTGCAGAAGTTTTTCGGTCGGGAATTGGACCGGGGAGTCGGAGGCGAGGAAATCGTCGAACGTTTTTAGCGCGGCGAAGAAGCGGGCTTTGCCTTCTTCCCAGGGAAGCACCGGGGCGGGTTGCCATTTCGGCGCGCCCTGGGCTTGGGAGAGTGACCAATCCATCAGATCGCCGAGGTGGGCGACGAGTTCGTTGGGAGTGCGACAGGTATCGGTGGCGCGGAAGCGGCCGAATTCTTCTCCGGCGCCACGCATGGCTTTGCTGCCGCGATAGGCGATGGTGGCGAGGGCGTGGCGCAGCATGTGGCGATTGGAATCTTGGGCGATGGGACTTGGTTGCGTGCTCATGGATTTTTCCTGTCTTTGTTTTTGAGGACGCGACAATCATCAGAAATTTCGCAGAAAAAAGCTACGGTTTTTTAGGGCCAGCAAGAATAGGCAAGCGCTCGTGAGTGACTGCGCTTGGTACTCGCGTCGTACGTAACGTGGTAGTATACCCGCCAAATAGTGCTGGAGGTAGTTCCGATGCAAGATCCTGAAGATCAAACCAGTTCGCATGTGGCTTCTCCCGATGCGGAAGTTGGCTCCGAGTTCATTCACTATGGAATGACGTCCGAGGGAACCAGCGCGGGGACGGGCGCGGAAGAAATTGCCGGGGCTAAGCCCGAGCCGGTGGCGATCCTGGTGTGCCACGGGATGGGGCAGCAGGTGCGGTACGAAACGATCAGTTCGGTGGCGGACGCGATTCGCCGGGAAGCCCTGGCGTTGAACGGAGGCGGGAGCGTCGAGCCGGTGCAGGTACACCTCTCATACGAGGACGGAAGTTTCTTGGCGCGGGCGGAGCTGGATTGGACCGATAAGGCAGCGAAGAAGCACAGCGTGCATGTGTATGAGGCATATTGGGCGCCAATCACCGAGGGGCAGGTCAGCTATTGGGAGACGATCAAGTTTCTGCTGGCGGCGGGGTCGAACGGGTGGAAGTGGAGCAAACTTTTCCGGCGGAGTACATTCGAGCGCTGGATGTTTGACGGAAAAAAGACGCTCGGGATCGGGAGGGTGACGCAGGCCGGCATTTATGCCGTGCTGGTGGTGTTGCTGGCGCAGGTCGTGGCGATCGCGTACGTGGTGGCGACGCTGGCCGGGCAATACAAAAACTTCCTGGCGCAGTCCTGGCCTGATCTCGGCGACCATGGATTCTGGCGGGCCTGCTGGCGACTGTTCGCGCCATTTTTCCCGGGCATTGGAACGCTGATCCACTCCCCGTTTTTCGGGTGCGAATGGAAAAGGGCGGCGGGACTTTTGTTGTTATGGCTGGCGGTGATTGCGGAGGCGCTGTTTGTGCGTTACTTCCTGATCGAATATGTGGGAGACGTGGCCGCGTACATTTCGCCCTACAAGGACAGCAAGTTCGAAGAGATACGCAACAAGATTCAGAATGTGGGGCTGGGAGTGGGGAAGACGATTTACGGTTTCGGGCCGCCATCGCCCACGGTTCCGCATTACCAAAAAATCGTGGTGGTGGGGCACTCGCTGGGGTCGGTGCTAGCTTATGACACTTTGAATGCGCTGATTAATTTGGACAATACGTCGGCGTTGCACGACCGGCGGCGCGTGATGCATCGAACGCGGGCGCTACTTACCTTTGGATCGCCGCTGGATAAAACCGCGTTTATGTTTCGGATGCAGCCCTGGAACTCGCAGAGTTGGATACGGGAGCAACTCGCCGCGAGCGCGCAGCCCTTGATCGTGAGCTACAGACATTACCGGCCGAAGGGTTTCGATTGGATCAATATTTGGTCGAGGGCGGATGTGATTAGCGGGGAATTGAATTATTACGACGATCCGGCGAAGACGCTGAACCAGTGGCCGACGGTGCAAAACGTGGTCGATCCGAGGGCTTGGGTACCTTTTTACGCGCACGTACAGTATTGGAACAATCCGCTGTTGCGCGAAACGCTTTACAAGCTGGTGACTTAGGATCTCGATCACGGCTGGCTCTTGAGTTCAAACCGCCCGGCGCGCCGGTAAATTGCACACGCACGGCGCGTTGTCGCGGCTAATTGGTGTGGATGAGATTCTTCGCTTCGCTCAGAGTGACGAGCGCCCCGTTTTTCGGCTAGCCTGAAGGATGGTCCTTCCTGCGTATACTGTGAACATGCATTCGGAAAGTCAGATTCTCGGCGCGCTGCGGAAGTATTGGGGGTACGACTCGTTTCGACCCTTGCAGGAAAAGATTGTGCGCAGTTTGCTGGGCGGGCGGGACGCGTGTGTGGTGATGCCTACTGGCGGCGGGAAATCTTTGTGCTATCAGTTGCCGGCGGCGTTGCTGGCGGATCGTACGGTGATCGTGATTTCACCTTTGATTGCGCTGATGCAGGACCAGGTGGCGCAATTGACGCAGATGGGAATTCCGGCGGCGCTTTTGAACAGCACGATTCCGGCGGGGGAGCAGCGGGAAATTCAGCGCAACGCGATCGCGGGGTCGTATCGGCTGCTTTATCTTTCGCCGGAGCGATTGGCGCGCGAGGATACGATCGCTTGGTTGAAGCGGGCGCCGATTTCATTTTTTGCGATCGACGAGGCGCACTGCATTTCGGAGTGGGGGCACGAGTTTCGTCCGGATTACCGGCTGATGAGTTCGCTGCGGAAGAATTTTCCGGAGAAGCCGATTGCGGCGTTTACGGCCAGCGCGACGCAGCAGGTGCGGCACGACATCATCAATCAGCTGGCGATGCGGCAGCCGGATCGTTACATCGCCAGCTTTCACCGGCCGAATTTGCGTTATTTCGTGCGGGAATGCGGCGGGCAGGAACAGCCGGAGCTATTGCTGCGCGCCTTGAAGACTTATCAGGGCAGCAACGTGATCGTGTATTCGCCGACCACGGCGCGAGTGGACGAGACCGTGGAATTTTTGAAGGAACACGGGATCAAGTCGATCGGGTATCACGGGAAGATGACCACCGAGCAGCGCACGCGGAATCAGGAACGGTGGATGTCCGACGAAATTCCGGTGCTGGTGGGGACGCTGGCGTTTGGGCTGGGGATCAACAAGGCAGCGGTGCGGGCGGTGATTCATCTGGCGCTGCCGAAATCGATCGAGCAGTTTTATCAGGAGGCGGGGCGCGCGGGACGAGATGGGCTGGCGGCGGATTGCGTCCTGCTGTGGCGCAAGAGGGATGCGGGTTTGCTGGCGCATTTTATCGGGCAGCTGACGGATCAGCAGGAAGTGAACCGGGCGTGGGACCGTTACAACACGATCAAACGATTTGTGGAGTCGGCCAATTGCCGGCACCGGCAGATTTGCCAGCATTTCGGGGAGAATCCGAAGTGGGAGTCGTGCGACGCGTGCGATGTTTGCGGGAGCACGATTGGGTGGCTGACGGCTTCTCATGCGTCGCTGGCGAAACCGAAGCGTCGGGCGAAGATGAAGAGTTTTGTGGCCGCGGCTGGGGACACGGTGGGGGCGGGATATACGTTCCAGCGCGGGTCGCGTTCGGCGATGGATAAGAGTTGGGCTGCGGCGGCTGGGGCGGACGCTGGCGCAGGTGACGCGCGGCGGGATGGGAGTGAGTCGCGGTGGTGGGGTTCGGCGAAGAAGAAGAGCGCGGTGCGGGCGGGTGATGGTGAGGCGCGCGGCGGGAATGTGCGGTACGCAGGGGAGCCGGGCGCGGATGATGTTGATCCGGAGCTGCGCGAATATTTGCGGGAGTGGAGGCGGTTGACCTCGAAGGAGATGGGGACTGCGGCGTTTATTGTGATGCACGATTCGTCTTTGAATGAATTGTGCCGAGTGCGGCCACGGTCGTTGGAGGAGTTGCGGGGAGTTTCGGGATTTGGGGAGCGGAAGACGGAATTGTATGGGCCGCAGATTTTGGAGGCGTTGGAGAAGTTTCGGAACGGGGCGCGGGCGAACGGGGAAGGCTAGCTCGTGTGCGGGAAGGCTCGCGGCTTGAGACGTGTAGAGTCTAAACCCGCACCCTTTGCTGGAAAGAAAGGCGCAAAGAGTGCGGCACCCGGAAAATCAACGGCAACTGGCCCGCCTGAAGGCGGCCGCTACGTACGGCAATTCAAAAGTGCTTGAAGCAGGTCCCTCGCTGCGCTTCGGGATGACGATCCTTTAATTTGTGGCTCGGTATTCGTCAGCGGGCGGTGCGGCCGGCGAAGATTGTCAGATTTTCCAGGGCTGAAGATTTTGGCGCCGCTTGCGGTTGCGCAGTGCCCCAGGTTATTGCTTCGCGGGTTTTGGCTTCGGGGGCGGAGTCGATGAAGCGAACTTTGTCGCCGTCGCGTTCGATGCCGAGTTTGGCCCAGATTGCTGGCAGGTCTACCGGGTAGGGTTGGTCTTTCATTTTTTCGTAGAGCGGCATTAGGACTGCGACGCCTGTCGCGTGGTCGCCTACGGTGAGCGCCTTTTCCAAATCCCAATCTTGTTGAATGTTTCCGCCGGCGTCCAGGATTCCGCGCAGGGCGTCCTGCAAGCCTTTTTGGTTATTCGTTTTTTCGTGAATTTCGATGTCGGCTAGCAGGCAGAAAAGCGCGCCGCCCCAGTAGGTGCGTCCCCAGGTGTGGGTGTGATCGAGGCCTTCGTCGCCTTTGCCGGGGAGGCCTTTGGGCATGTCGCGCAGGACTTCGAACCACATTTGATTTGGGTCCATGTGACGCATGCGGACGCGGGCGAAGGGTTCGACGTAAACCGAGATGCCTTCTTCGATCCAGTGATGGCGATCGTCGACATCGGGGAAGGCGAGGTGAATCATTTCGTGAGTGAGCATCCAGTCGTCGGCGAAATCGGACCAGGTGGTGTCGGCGCCGACGTGAATGGCGATGCGGCTGCCGCGGTCGCCCCAGGTGCGGCCGCCGCGAACTCCCGCGCCGCTGGTGGGAATGAGCTGCAGGTTGGTGTGCGCGACGGGGAAGCGGCCGTAGTAATTGGCGACGGCTTCAGCGGACCATTGAATCCATTTTTGGAGGTCTTCTTTGGGGGCGTGGAGGGCGCCTTCTTCGGTGGAGATGTCGATGCGGGAGTTTCCGATGAGGACGGTGGAGGTCACGGTGTCTGCAGGATACGCGCAGGCGGCTGCGAATAGAACCAGGGGTGCGAGGAGTTTGGCGATTCGGCGCGTTTCATACATTGAGGCTCCAATGGCGGATGGGTGGCCCAGATTTCATTCTAGTGGAGATTCGAGTTGGGAGGGAAAGGATGGCTTCAGGGGCTGAAGCCCCTCGTGTTTTGCGAATTTTACGGCGGGGCTGAAGCCCCGCCCTTCCGGGTACTACGCGTTCGTGACTTGCGTTTTGTTTTGCGAGCGGGCGATTAGGGTGTCGAGGGCGAATTTTCCTGGGCCGAAGATCAGGACGATTAGGCCTATGAACCAGAAGATGAAGGGGTCGCCGGCTACGAATTTGTTGGGGTCGGAGAAGAAGGACATGAAGGCTTCGCGGTCGGCGGTGAGGTAGGCGGTGGTCATGTCGATGAAGATGCCGAGGGCGGCGATGCGCGAAAGCAAGCCAAAGGCGAGAAGGAAGCCGCCGACGAATTCGAAGCTGGCTACGAAGGCGGCGGTGAAGGCGGGGGCGGGAAGGCCGAGGCTCTGAAAAAATGAGGTGAGGTTGGCGAGGCCGTGAAGTTTGTGCCAGCCGTTCACACCGAACTGCAGGCCCCAGTAGAGGCGGATGGCTAGGAGAAATGGGGACTGCAATGAATTGCAGACCCAGACGAAAAGGGTGTGCAGGCGTTTGATTGGGGCGATGACATTACTCATTTCTAGGGCGCTCTCTTTTTGAAATTGTAATTCGTCCGGCTAGGATCTGCTGGAACTTTTGGTCCAAGGATAAAACCAGCCGAGCGTGGACCAGGTTTGAAACCATTTCTGAATCAGTAGCGGACGCTCGGACGCAGGCGTGGCGCTGGTGCGCAGGCCCGCGGCGATGGCGGCGTTCACAGCTTTGCCGTCGCGCAGAAGCGTGAGGATTGCGTATTCCTCGGCCTCGAGGCGGCGGAAGTAGACTTCTTCGCCCATGCGATGGACGGCCAGAAAAATGCGGCTCGCTTTGGTACCGGCGATGGCTTTCACGCGTTTGCTTTTGTGGCGTTCGCTGATGGCGTTGCTGGCCACGCTGACGTCTTCGGCATCTTTGCGGACGGCGAGCAGCAAATCGTCAACCGCGTAGCGCAAATCGAGCAGGTGGACATAAGGCTGCAGGCGGAGGCGCAATTTCGCGGGATTGGCCTGGGCGAGGTCCGCGGCGGTGAGCGGAGCTTCGCGCTTGCCGTCGAAGGCATTAATTTCAGCCCATTCGAGACGAATCATATCGAGCGCGAGCTGCTGCCGCGGGCCGGCGTATTTGGGGTGCTTGCCGAGCCAGGCTTCGAGCTGCGAGCCGATGTTGCGCATGGTGAATGATTTCGACGGGCAATCGATCAGATAGGCCTGGGCCACTTTGTCAAAGGCGCGGGTGCCGAGCACGGCGCGCAGGCCGGGAAAATCTTCAGCGAAGCCGGAAAGGACGCGGAACCAATACTGGCGATTGTAGATTTCCATCCGCTCGAAAGAAGTGAGGCGATCGTTGGGCTTGATGATGCGGTTGGCCACTTTGCGAAGCGAGCGGCCGTCGGGCGCGACGTTGCGCATGCGCTCGGAAGGCGTGAGGGGCGTCATGACCGCGGCAGCCATCTGGCGCTGAATCGTTAACAAGTCCATGCGCAGGTTCATACGGCGGTGGCCAGGGAAGCGCTGGCCAGAAATTTATTGGCCTTAAGAGCTTCGTCGTGAACTTCGTCGAAGGCGGGAATGCTGTCGTCCCATTCGAGCAGAGTGGCGGTGTGGCCGACGCGTTCGATGGCGCGGGCGTAAAGCTTCCAGACCGGGTCGATGACCGCGTGGTCGTGAGTATCGAGAATATATTTGCGGTATTTGGAGTGGCCGGCGATGTGAATCTGGGCGACGCGCTCGGCTGGGACGCTGTTCACGTAGGTAAAGGGATCGAAGCTGTGATTTTGCGACGAGACGTAGATGTTGTTGACGTCGAGCAGAATTCCGCAATCGGCGCGTTCCACTACCTCATTCAGAAATTCCCATTCGGTCATTTCGGAGACGTGAAATTCGGCGTAGCTGCTGACGTTTTCGACGGCTACGGGAATTTCGAGGAAGTCGCGAACTTCGCGGACTTTTTGGGCGGTGATGCGCGCGGCTTCGAAAGTGTAAGGCATAGGAAGAAGATCGTGCGTGTAGCGGCCGTCGACGCTGCCCCAGCAGAGATGATCGGAGAGCCAGGGCGTCTTGGTGCGCTTGACCAGATCTTTCAGGCGGCGGAGATGTTCGCGGTCGGGGCGCTGGGCGGAGCCGAAATACATGGAGACGCCGTGCTGCACGACTTTATATTGCTCGAGAATCTGATCGAGGATGCGCAGGGGCCGTCCGCCATCGATCATAAAATTTTCGGAGATAATTTCGAACCAGTCGACCACCGGTTTGCGGGTGAGGATATGGCTGTAGTGCGGAACGCGCAGGCCGATGCCGATTCCGTAATCCGTGTGGCCGTTGAATCGATTTGCCGGCATTCCTGAAACTCCGCAGATTTATTTCGAGGCGATGATTCCGACTGCAAAACGAGAGGCAAAAACTCAGACGCTGGGGGCCGAGGCCGTTAACGGTCTCAACCCCCAACATCCGAAAAATGCGGGTTGAGAGTTAGGCCTTGGGCATCTTGGAGCCGTCGGTTGCGCAGCCGCCCTTGCCCTTGCAGGAATTCTTGCCCTTGCAGCCGTTGTCGGACGATTTACATCCGCCGTTTCCCTTGCAGGAGTTCTGACCCTTGCAAGCATGCTTTTCCTTCACCTTGCTGTCATCGGCCTTCTGATCGGATTGCACGCCGTGCATGCCCGAGAGAAGATTCGACGCTTTGACCGACGGAGTGGTTCCGGCGATCAAACCCGCGAGTGCCGCACCAGCGATCAGGGCCTTCTTTGACTTTGTCATCTGCTATTACCTCCGGTTGATTTGAACTGAACATCCGTACTGATACTACGCGGTATCAGGGACCAACGGATTTCCCTGGATGGATTTTTGATGTGGCTGGGTTGGATTGCAAATACCCGGGCATAACCGGGATTTTCGGTCGAAGCATACACCCGCGGAAATACCCGAGACAATGATTTTTGGCGATTGGACAGCATGGTCGTTAGTAGACCGAAACCGGTCACCCGCGCACCCCCGGTGTGATTCCCAGGCGAACATAAGGATACTGGTTTTTTCAGGCTGGAGTCGGTCAAGACCATAGACGCGCGCCGATGGAAAACGTTTTTGGGGGGCCGGGTCAATTTCCGGCGCCTGTGGAAGATGATGAAGCGGCCAAGAGGCGGTCGATTTTGGCAGGCAGGTCGGCGGGTTTGAAGATGGGTGGCGAGCAGGTGCGGCTGGTGCAGATGAAGGCGGCCGAAACTTTCAGACTGGGATATTGAACGTCGGGATTGGGCAGGTGACCGGCGGGGCCTTGGGTCGGATCCCACCACTCGAGGCGTTTGTAGCTCGAGGGATATTGCAGGGCTTGGACGAACAGGGCGCGGGCCGCAGGATCGGATTTGGCGCCGACGATGGTCAGGTGCAGCGGTTCGCTGGAGAGTTCGAAATCGGCGAGGAGCGGACCGGCGGCGGGGAGGCGGTAGACGACCGGGTCGGCGGCGACGTAGCGCATGGCGCGGTCGGCGATTTGTTTGTAGGTGTCGTTGGCGGTGATGTGGAAAAGCATGTTGGCGCAGCGGACCACGTCGATATTTTCGTCGCGTTGGGGGTGAGGGGAATAAGCGCGATCGGTGGGAGCTTTGGAGCTGTCGAAACCGGCGCCGTCGTGATCCTGAAAATTGGTGTTGATGAATTTCATGGTGGATTCGGCGCTGGCGAGCCACTGGCGGTCGGCGGTGGCGCCGTAGAGAGCCAGGAAGGCGCGAGCCATGGCGATATTGTCGCCGAGGTACGGCCCATTGGCATCTGCAGTGCCATGGCGAAAACCGCCGCCGGGCAACGAGCGATTGGCGACGATCCAGTTCGTGGCGTGCAGCGCATCATCGAGAACGGACTGATCGCCGGTGGCGGCGTAAAGCGCGACTAGGCCGTTGATGGCCCAGCCGTTTTCGCGGGCGTAAATGTGCTTGTCGACGCGCGGGATGCCCTGGGCGCGGCGATGCGCGTCATCGAGCGCGAAATAATCGGCGCTGTGGTGGCCTTCGACGACGTCGGCATCCTGGCTGGTGTAGAAGGCGCCTTGCGGCGAAGTGAGAAAAGTTTTGAGGAAGTGGCGAATTTCCTGCGCGGCGTGGAGGTATTTCGGATCTTGAAATTGGGCGTAGGCCAGCGAATAGATGCGCAGATTTTCGGCCTGCATCTGCATGATTTTTTCGAAGTGCGGGGAATTCCAGTCGCCGTCGGTGGAGTATTGGTAGACGCCGCCCCAGGCGGGATCGAGCAGGTGCAACTGCTCATCGAGCGTCTGGCGAGCCATGTGTTCTGCTTGTTTGTTCTGATCGCGGCGAGCGAGAACCATGGCGTATTCGACCGAATCCCAATCTAGAAATTTCTGATCGGTGCCCCAGCTGCCGAATTTGGAATCGTAGCCAGCGAAATAATTGGTGGTGAGTTTGGCGCGCAGCGGGGCGGCAAGAATGGCGTTCGCGGGAATAATTAATTTTGGCGCGGCCTGGACGGAGGGGCCGGGCGAAGGATCGTCGATGATGGCTTGGAGCAGGGAGGACATTTCATCGGGCGCGAGATAGCCCTGGCGTTTGACGATCTCCTGGCCGTTGGCGTTGAAGACGATGGTGGCGGGCCAGCCGAAATCTTCGTAACGCGTGGAAAGATCGGGGCGGGAGTCTTGGTCGGCTTTCACTACGATGTAGCGGCTTTGCAGAAGTTTTATTACGGCGGGATCGCTGTAGGTATTGGCGTCCATGACGTGGCACCAGTGGCACCAGACGGCTTCGAGATCGAGGAGGACGAAGCGGTTTTCGCGTTGGGCATCGGCGAAGACTTGGTTGGACCAGGGTTGCCAATTCAGGCGCGGCGTTGGCGTGGATGATTTTTGGGCTTGTGCCGGAATGGCGAGCAGGAGGAGCGCGAGCAGGATTTTGAGTGTGCGATTCATGGTTTTCCTTTGGTCATAGTACGCTCATCGGTTGGAATTGGATTTTGATGACCGGCGCGGCGGTGCGGTGCCTGGGTGCGTGCAAGAAGGCTTGCCTCGGCGGCTAGAGCTGCTTGGTGTGGTTGGGTTTCGGCTCGGCTTCCGAAGGGTGCCCTGACAAAAATCGGGCGTGTTGTTTGAGATTTTTCTTCGCGACTGAGCGTGGCTTCGGGAGCGTAAACAGCAGATCCCTCGCGTTGCTCGGGATGACAACGCGCGTTGAGTGACGAGAATGGGGCGGAGGATTATGTGCCGTGACGCGGTTGGAGGGGATTACGGGGGTGCGGTGGTCGCGTTAAAATGTGCGTGGCTGTAAAATCAATGTGCGCCCCTCTCCGCCCCGCGCACATCTAAGGAACTATGCGAACTGATCTGGATCCAAAGGCGCCTCCACTGAAAGTTTTTGGCGCGCCGGGCTGCGCGCCTTCTTATTCAATTCGAGATTTTCTGCATCGCAGCGATATTCCGTTTGAATGGACCGAGTTGCATTCGGACCAAGAGGCGCAGGAAAAGGTGGGCGTGCCCGGCCTGCACAATGAGCGGCTGCCGGTGGTTTTCTTCCCGGATGGCACGCGATTCGACCGGCCCACGGTTCGGCAGGTTACCGAAAAGCTGGGATGGTTCCACGATCCAACACGCAGCGAGTATGACGTGGCGATTTATGGGGCGGGACCGGCGGGGCTGAGCGCGGCGGTATATGGCGCATCAGAAGGATTGAAAACGGTGCTGATCGAACGTAATGCGATCGGCGGCCAGGCCGGGACCAGTTCGAGGATCGAAAATTATTTAGGATTTCCGGACGGGATCAGCGGCGCGCAACTGGCGGAGCGCGCGCGGAATCAGGCGATTAAATTTGGCGCGGAGATTTTGATCGCGCGCGAAGGGGTGAGCGCCGAGTTCGTCACCGGCAAGGGCGTGGGCACGTTGGCGGACGGAACGAAAATCGTGGCGCGGGCCACGATCTGCACGACCGGGATTGAATATCGAAAGCTCGACTTGCCGCGCGAGGAAGAATTTTTCGGCCAGGGTTTGTATTACGGCGCGGGATCGAGCGAAGCGGTGCTGTGCGCCGGGGAGCACGTGGTGGTGGTGGGCGGCGGAAATTCGGCGGGGCAGGCGGCGCTGAATTTTCTGAAATATGCGCAACACGTGACCATCGTGGTGCGCGGAGACGCCCTGAAGGATACTTTGTCGCAATATCTGGTGGATCGAGTGCTGTCGTCGCCGAACATCACGGTGCTGACCAACACCAGCGTCACCGGACTTTCCGGCGGCAGAACGCTGGAGTGCATTGAGATTACCAACGACCGAACCGGGCAGAAGCGGCAGATTCCGACGAAATGGCTATTCGCCTGCATTGGCGGCGCGCCGCGCACGGAATGGGCAGCGGACGTGGGAATCGTTCGCGATTCGGATGGATATCTGGTGACCGGGCCGGATTTGTCGCGAGACCTGCGGCAGGAAGGGCGCTGGCCGCTCGATCGCTCGCCATATTACTTGGAAACGAATATGCCGGGGGTTTTTGCGGCGGGCGATGTGCGGCATGGATCGGTGAAGCGCTGCGCTTCGGCGGTGGGCGAGGGTGCGATGGCGATCGCGTTCGTGCACCGATTTTTGGCTAACGGATGATTGCGTAAGGCTAATCACGCGCGTGGTTATTGCGCGGCGATGACGTCTGAGACCAGATGCAGCAGTCCGCCGATATCGAGACCGGGGTAGCCATGAGTGGCGCCGAAGCGGACGATGACCAGACGCTGCGACGGAATCACCACGATGCGCTGGCCGAAATTTCCTGAGGCGTAAAACGAATCGGCAGGCATTCCCGCTGTGATGCGCTCATGCGCGTCGTCAGCATTTCCTGCGTTGACCCAAAACCCCGCGCCGTAATCGGAGTCGAGCGTAGGCTTCGTCGAGTAAGTCACCCAACCTTGCGGCAGGATGCGTTTTCCGTTCACAACTCCATCATCGAGATAGAGCTGGCCGAAGCGTGCCCAATCGCGCGCGGAGGCGTAGAAGCGCGTGGAGCCTACGGGCGTTCCGGCGTGATCGAAATCGATGGCGACGTGTTTCATTCCCACCGGATCGAAAAGGCGCGTGGCGGCGAAGCGGCGGACGTCTTCGGCGCGGCCGCCGACGGCATCGCGCACGATCGACGACGTGATGAGCGTATTGCCGCTGGTGTATTCGAAGGTGCTGCCGGGCGCGGCCTTCAGCTGGGCGCGTTCGGCGAAAGCGGCCATATCGTTTTCCCGGAAGAGCATGCGCGAAACGGGATCGAGGCCGGTGTCATCTTCGGCGAGGCTGAGGCCGGAGGTCATGCGCATCAATTCGTCGAGAGTGATGACGTGGCGGGGATCGGCGGACGCAGCCCAGGCAGCGACGGGCGCACGGGCGTTGACGTCGAGCTTGCCGTCGCTGACCAGGATGCCGAGCAGGGCGTTGATCACAGATTTGCTGACGGAGTAGGCGAGCAGTGGAGTTTCGTGGCGTGATGCCGGGCGCGTAGCGTTCGGCGATGATTTTTCCGTCGCGCATGATGACGATGGCGCGGACCTGGCGGTGGGCGCCGGGGCGGGATTCGGCGAAGGCGGTGTCGAGTGCGGCGGCGAGTTTCGGATTCGCGGTGAGGGAATCGCTGGGAATTCCCGAGGTTGCTGCTACAGGCTCCGGTGCCGGCGCCGGCGGAATCGCGATTGGCACTTGCGCCGCAGAGGAATCGGGATTGCCGAGCAGGCAGCCGTAAGCGGGCGAGTAGGTGGCGATGCTGGCGAAGTGGCCGGCCCAAGTGGTGATCACAGTTTTGTTTTGGGTGTCGAGGTCGTAGTGCAGGCGCTTGACGAGAATTTTCAGGCCTGAATTGGACTTCACTTCTTCGGCGAAGACGCGGTCGGGCGGGAGGCCGGAAACGAAAACGCCGCCACAGAGCGTTTGGCTGACGACGGCGGTGCCGACGCGGATGGATGGGGCGATGCGGAGCATCCAAGCGAAGCGCGGCGAAGATGAGAACGACGGCAAGAATAGCGACGAGCGACCAGATCACTCGTCCAGAATCACGCTTGCTCAATTTGTTGCTCCCGAGTGCTCTTGATTTCGCCGCGCGGCGCACACGCGTTCCCCAGTGTATACGTCAAACGAGGGTTTTATGTTTCCGCGGCGCAGTTCCGCGATGCGAAAGAAGCTTGAGGGGAAGATGGAGTCAGGTCGCGAGCGGCGAGCCGGCGCGAACGTGGCTGAGCACTTCTTCATCGGGAGGAGGAGTGGCGCCGGGTTGGGAGGCGACCCACGCGCCGATCTGGTTGGCGGCCTCGTTGATGACTTTCAGGGAGGAACCGCGGAGGTAATGGTGCACCAGCGCGGCGGCGAAGGCATCGCCGGCGCCGACCGTATCGGAAACTTTGATGCGCAAGCCGGGATGGGTGTGGCGCTCACTGCGAGTATAGAGGGTGCTGCCGTTTTCGCCGTGCGTAACGCAGACCATTTCGACGCCGAAAGCGCCGAGCAACCAGTGCGCGGATTCTTCGCTGGTTTTGGCCGCAGATTCAAACACGCGGACCAGCGTGGCGAGTTCATCGTCGTTGCATTTGACGATGTTGGAGCAGCGGATGGATTCGTCGAGCACGGCGCGGGAGTAGAAATTCTGGCGCAGGGTGACGTCGAAGACGCGCAGCGCCGAAGGCGGCGTCCAGCGCAGAAAAGTACGGACGGTTTCGTGCGAGGCGTGCGCGCGTTGAGAGAGCGAACCGAAGCAGACCGCGTCGGCGTGGCGGGCGAGATCCTGCCAGGCGGGGGTCCATTCCATGAAATCCCAAGCGACGGGCGCGATGATGTCGTAGTTTGGCTGGCCGTCGGCGGCGAGGTTCACGACGACCGTGCCGGTGGGATGCGCGGCGTCGGATTGCACGTGGGAAAAATCGACCTGCAGGCGGGTGAGGCAGTCGCGGGCTTCGAGGCCGAGCACATCGGTGCCCAGGCGGCTGGCGATGACGCCGTTGTCGCCGAGCAGATGGGTCATGTAAGAAAAATTGGCAGGAGCGCCGCCGAGTTGCTTTTTGCCGGGGAATAAATCCCAGAGGAGCTCGCCGAGGCCGATGACCGTATATGTCTTGGGTGCCATGGTTTCGATTAAGCCGCGAAGGAGCGAGGCGGCGAAAAATGAACGGACGCGTTGTTGCGCGCATCATACTAAAACAGGCGGCAGAGCGTGGCCAGCGATTTGCGAGCTGCGCGCGGGGGGGACTGGTGTGGGAGTGAAGCGGCGGTGTTATGATGTGGGGGATGGATTCTTTGTGGCGCAAACCCCAGGCTTATTGGTCGTATCGACGCTGCTGTCGTTGTCCGCGCATGCGCGGGCCTGGCTAGATCGAACGACCTTTTCGCATCGTTACGATTGGCCGGCCGCTCCTCTGAGCGGTTTTTTTATGCCCAAATTGAATGGAACGAGGATTCGATGACTCAAGATTCGGCGGGAAATGTGGCGCTGGAAAAACCGATCGGCATTTACTACGAGCATCCGGATTGGTTCCGGCCGCTGTTTCAGCAGCTCGATGCGCGCGGCGTGAACTGGGAAAAAATCGACATTCGCGATCACTCGTACAAGGCCGGCAGCGGCCACACGCCGTATTCGCTGGTCTTCAACCGCATGAGCCCTTCGGCGTGGCAGCGCGGACTGGGCGACGCGATTTTTTACACGCTGAATTATCTGGCGCACCTGGAAGCGCAGGGCGTGCGGGTGATCAACGGTTTCAAGGGATTCACGACGGAGACGTCGAAGGCGCGGCAACTGGAATTGCTGGAAGGGCTGGGGCTGGGCTATCCGCGGGCGGTGGTGATTCACAATCCGGCGCAGGCTTTGGCGGCGGCGAAGGAAATCGGATTCCCGCTGGTGGTGAAACCGAATATTGGCGGAAGCGGCGCGGGGATCGTGCGTTTTTCGAAGGCTGAAGATTTGCAGCGGGCGGTGGAAGCGGGGGAGCTGTTCTTCGGTATCGACTCGACGGCGCTGGTGCAGGAATTTTTTCCGGCGCGCGATTCGGTGATCACGCGGGTAGAGATTCTTGGCGGGAAATATCTGTATACGATTCAGATTCACACCACTGGCGAGACTTTCGATTTGTGTCCGGCGGACATTTGCATGAACGCGAGGGGCGAGGCGCTGACGCGAATCGCTTGCGCGGTGGATGCGCCGAAGACGGGGCTGCGGGTTGAAGCGTTCGAACCTCCGGCGCAGATGAAGCGCGACGTGGAGCGGATTATGGAAGCGGCAGGGATCGACGTGGGCGGCGTGGAGTCGGTGGTCGACGACCGCGACGGGCGGCGGCTGTATTACGACATCAATGCGCTTTCGAATTTCGTGGCCGATCCGGAGCGAGTGATCGGGTTCAATCCGTACGCGCGGCTGGCGGATTATTTGATCGAAGAAGCGCGGCGAAACGAAACGCGGCAGCGCGCCGCGGAATTGACGCGAGCCGGAGCGACGCGATGAGGTACGGATACTGGATGCCAGTGTTTGGCGGATGGCTGCGCAACGTGCAGGACGAAAACATGGAGCCGAGCTGGGCTTATGTGAAACGCCTGGCGCAACGCAGCGAAGAGCTGGGGTTCGATCTTTCGCTGATTGCGGAATTGAATCTGAATGACATCAAGGGAGTGGAGGCACCGTCGCTCGATGCGTGGTCGACGGCGGCGGCGCTAGCGGCGGTGACGGAAAAGATCGAGCTGATGGTCGCGGTGCGGCCGACGTTTCATTTGCCGGCGCTGCTGGCCAAGCAGGCGGCGAATATCGATCGGATCAGCGGCGGGCGGCTTTCGCTGAACGTGGTGTCTTCGTGGTGGGCGGACGAGGCCAAGAAGTACGGAGTGACCTTCGAGCAGCACGACGATCGCTACGCGCGGACCAGCGAATGGCTCGATGTGGTGGACGGCGTGTGGTCGCAGAATCATTTTTCGTACACCGGGAAATATTACCGGGTCGAAGACAACGTGTTGGAGCCGAAGCCGGTTTCTCGGCCGCGGCCGACGATTTATGCCGGTGG
Organism: uncultured Acidobacteriota bacterium; assembly: GCA_963847695.1. GTDB lineage: Bacteria > Acidobacteriota > Terriglobia > Acidiferrales > UBA7541 > Palsa-295. The sequence continues at coordinate 498,886 of CAWKAX010000026.1, forward strand.
GGAATCGCCGGCGGCCAAAGATTTGATCGCGCAGAAGGCGGATGCTTATTTGATGCACGGCGATTTGCCGGAGCGCGCAGCGGAGAAGGTGAAGGATTTGAGCGAGCGGCGCGCGAAATTTAGCGCAGAGCCTCTGAAATTCGGGATTGCGGGTTACGCCATCGTGCGCGAGACGGAGAAAGAAGCGCAGGACGAAGTCCGGCGGATTACGGACGTGCAGCAATCGGCAGCGGGCTACGCGAATTACCAGCAGTGGATCGCCGGGACGCAACTGGAGCAGCGCGTATCGCTCGAAGACTATTCGGTTTCGAACCGCGGGTTGCGTTCGGCGCTGGTGGGGACGGCGGAGCAGATCCAAGAACGGCTGGCCGGATTCGAGCGCGCGGGAATCGATTTAGTGTTGCTGCAATTCAGTCCGCAGCTGGAAGAAATGGAAGCATTCTCGAAGGCGGTAATCTCGCCCCCACGCCTGGCGGGGAAGGCCGCGAACTAGCCGGCTGGGCTGGCTCGCGAAAAAATCGAACGCGGTGATGGGCAATTTCGCCGCGTGATAAACTGGGCGCCGTCATCAGGAGGGTTTCCGATGCGGGCGGCTTCGAGTTTTCTGCGGCGCAATATCGTTTTGGCGCTAATTCCTCTTACGGTTGTGCTCACCTTTGCAGACGTTCTCTTCATTGTGCTTCGCGCAGACGCCTGCCGCGAGCTGCGACTCGGTCTTCCTCTGGACGAGCGATTAAATCCGCGAAACCCAAGCTGGTGGTGATTCTGGTGGTCGATCAGATGCGGGCCGACTACGTGGAAAAATTCGGACAGCAGTGGACTGGCGGATTGCATCGGCTGGTCGATGAGGGCGCATGGTTTCGCGAAGCGGCGTATCGCTACGCAGCGACGGAGACGTGCGTGGGACACTCGACGATTTCGACCGGAGCGTTGCCTTCGAGCCACGGGATGGTGGCGAATGAGTGGTTCAATCGCGACACGCAGAAAACGATGACGTGCACGGAAGATCCTAAAGTGAAAAATGTGGGATATGCCGGTGCGACGGTGAAGGGCGGCGACAGCGCAGTGAACATGTTGCTGCCGGCATTTTCGAATGAGCTGAAATTTCAGTCAGGGATCAGGGACGCGGGTGGTGACGTTTTCACTGAAGGCGCGGGCGGCGATCACGTTGGGCGGGACGAATGCGGACGCGGTGACCTGGTACGACGTGAACGAGCGGCGGGTGGCAGACCTCGAGCGCGTATCCGGTGGCGCCGTTTGTGGAAGATTTTGCGAAGGCGCATCCGGTGGCGGCGGATTACGGAAAAACCTGGACGGCGACGCTGCCGGCTTCGGCGTATCTCTACGATGCGACGGCGGTGGGCGCGAAGTACGCGGCGGAATCGGGGCCATCATTGCCGCATCCGCTGCATGGAGCGGCGGGCAGTACGGCTGCGGACAAGCTTTTTTATTTGCAATGGCAGGCGAGTCCCTATGCCGACACTTATTTGGTGAACATGGCGAACGACGCAGTGGATAAGCTGGGACTGGGTCAGCGCGGCGGAACGGATTTTCTGGGCGTGAGTTTTTCGTCGCCGGATTACGTGGGACACGCGTTCGGTCCGCGCAGCTGGGAAATTCAGGATGTGCTGGCGCAGCTCGATCGAGACCTGGGCGTATTTTTCGCGCACCTGGATCAGAAGGTGGGGCGCGGGAATTACGTGGTGGCGTTGACCGCCGATCACGGCGTGGCTCCGATTCCGGAGGACATGGTCAAGGCCGGGATGCCGGCGGGCTGGTTCAATGTGGAGGACGTGAAGACGGCGGTGTCGGGGGCGCTGGCGGCAAACGGATATGGGAAGGACGACGTGAAGGCGGTGATGGGCGCGGATATTTATTTCGCGCCGGGCGTTTATCAAAAAGTGCAGGCCGATGGCCGGACGCTCGACGCAGTGATTACGGCAATTCTCAATGTGCCGGGCGTGGCAAACGTTTATACGGCAGAACAGCTGGAGAATCCGCCGACGATGCAAAACAATATTTTCACGGCGGAGGCGAATAGCTTTCTGAAGAGCCGCAGCGGAGATTTGCTAGTGGTGCCGCAGCCGTTCTTTCCCTGGGATTTTTCTACGGCGACCAAGCCGAGAATGTACGGCGCGACGCACGGATCGCCCTATTATTACGACCAGCATGTTCCGATACTTTTTATGGGCTACGGAATTGAGGCGGGTGAATATTTAGGGCCGGCCGCGCCGGCGGATATCGCTCCGACGCTGGCGGCACTATGCGGGATTACGCTTTCAACGCGCGACGGACACGTCTTGGCGCAGGCGATTGCGAAGCAGGGAGCGGTGCGCGGGGGGCGGACCAGATTAAACGCGGGCGTTGCTGGGGCTGGCGCGGGTGCGAAACCGTAAGGGCCTGTTTCATGCGTGCAGCTTGAGGCTGTGGTAGGCTTTGAAAAGATGAAGAAGAAAGCCAATTCGGCAGCGCGGCTTGCGGCCTTGGTTTTTGTGGTTGCTGCGTTTTTTGCTGCGAGCTGCCCGGTGATGTGCGCGGCCCGGGTTTGCCCTAGCGATGTGCATCAGGCTTCGGGTCACGTGTGCGAGCAGAATCCAGCGCATCATCCAAACCAGCCAGCGCACCAGTCGGGCCAGCAGCAGCCGGATCGATCGGATTGCGTTGGGCATTTGAATCCGAATGTTTTCGTCGGCACGTTCGGCGATCTCGCTGCTACTTCATTAGATACCGTTGGTTATCTGCGGGTTCCGGTTGCGTCTCCCAACGCGGGCGTGAATTTTGTTTTGGGGACTCGTGGCGCTGATGCTTTCGAATGTTCGCCACCGTTACGTTCCCGCATTGCCATCTATCAGAAAAACTCAGATCTCCGCATTTAGTTTCCTTCCTGTTTTAGCCCCTAGCACTACAAGTGTGTAAAGGCTTACGGCCACGGTTCGCGATTTGTGCGCGCAGCCGGGCTCCCGGTCTTTCAGCAACTTACATTCAACGGCGAGTAACAGCGGAAGAACTGTTTGGAGGATTTTATGGATTCATCGCGCAGGAGTTTTTTGCGGGGCGGCGTAGCACTAGGCGCGGGAGCTGTGGCTGCAGCGAGTGCGGCGGCGGGCAAGACTATTGCGGCGCAGCAGGACACGATGCAGATGTCGCCGGGCATGAAGCTGGGCGATGGAAAAACACCTCCCGCGCATCACGCGGCAGAGCATGCGCCCAGCGTGGGCGCCGGATTCCTGCCGGTAGTGACGCCAGACGTTCGGGACCTGCCATTCCAAATGGATAACGGAGTGAAAGTGTTTCATCTGGTGGCGGAGCCGGTGAAGCAAGAAATTCTGCCCGGCAAGATTGTGAATTTGTGGGGTTACAACGGAAGCGCGCCGGGGCCGACGATTCAGGCGGTGGAGGGCGACCGGGTGCGCATCGTAGTCGATAACCATTTGCCGGAAGCGACTTCGATGCACTGGCACGGGTTCGAAATTCCGTTCGACATGGATGGCGGGCCGGGGCTTTCGCAGGATCCGATTCCGCCGGGCGGGCGCTTCGTCTACGAATTCACGCTGCAGCAGGAAGGAACTTACTTTTATCACTCGCACATGGCCATGCAGGAAATGATGGGGATGATTGGCGCGTTCATCATGCACCCGAAGGAGGGCTACGATCCTCCGGTGGACAAGGATTACGCGATCGTGCTGCAGGAGTACGCGATTCTGCCGAACAATCCGACGCCGAACACGATGAGCATGGAATACAACTGGCTGACGTTCAACGGGAAGTCGAGCCCGGCATCGACGCCGCTGGTGATCAAGCATGGCGAGCGGGTGCGGATACGAATCATAAATTTGGGCATGGACCATCACCCGGTTCATCTGCACGGACACCAATTTGTGATCACCGGAACGGAGGGCGGGCGGCAGCCGAAGGCGACCTGGGGCCCGAACAATACTGTGCTGGTTGGCGTGGCGCAGGCGCGAACGGTGGAATTCGTGGCGAAAAATCCGGGCGACTGGATGCTGCACTGCCACATGCCGCACCACATGATGAATCAGATGGCTTCGACGGTGGGGCCGATGACGCGTCGGATGGGAATGCCGGCGGGCGCGGGAATGGAGCAGGGCATGGGCATGGCCGGGGGTGGAGCGGCGACGGCGGAAGAAAATGGTCCGAGCATCGGGCGGGCCATGGGAGTGGGCTCGACGCTGGAGCAGGCCACGTCGGATGGGCCGACTTCGCAGAAACAATTGGATAAGGTGCAGCACGATCATCACGGCATGAGTCAAGGAATGCAGATGCAAATGGGTGCGGTTGCAGTGAGCAAAGATGCGAATTCGGTTCCGGGGTTTCCTCAGGACGCGTATATGGAGGGGCCGATGATGGAAATGGATGCAGCAGTGGCGAAGCCGGAGACTTACGGACTGCGGGCCGGTTGGACGGGATACATGATGGGGATGATGACCCTGGTGCGAGTGCTGCCGCCGGATTTATATGAGCACATTGAGCGGATGCGCCGCGAAGCTGGCGAGAGACAGGACCATCCAAAACCGGACGCGATGCCGGGCATGAAGATGCCGCGGAGCTAGACGATGAGACACGGGAGATTCGCGATGAAAAATAATTTCTGGAATCAAAATTTCGTGGGTGTTGTGCTTGCCGTGGCGCTGGCGGCGTGTTCTGCGTCGGCGCAACAGACGGAACCCTCATCTGCGGCTACCGCGTCGGGATCCAAATCTGCGGCGGGGCTAACGCTCGAAGAGCTGCAGGCGATGGCGCTCGGAAATAATCCCACGCTGGGGCAGGCCAAGGCGGGGGTGAGCGCGGCGGCGGGGCGAACGCATCAGGCGGGGTTGTGGCCGAACCCGACGATCGGCTACACGGGGGAAGAAATTCGCGGCGGATCGTATGGAGGCGGGCAGCAGGGCGTTTTCATTCAGCAGAATGTGATTTTGGGAAATAAGTTGAGCCTCGATCGCCAGGTGAAAACGGAAGAAGGCAAGCAAGCCGAGGCGGAAATGCGGGAGCAACGGATGCGCGTCGAAAACGGAGTGCGCATCGCGTTTTACCAGTCGCTCGCGGCACAGGACATGTTGGAAGCCCGGAAGAAACTGAGTGAGATGGCGCAGGATGCGGTGACGACCACGCGGCAGCTTTTCAATGTGGGGCAGGCGGACGAGCCGGACGTGCTGCAGGCGGAAGTGGAAGCCGACGAAGCGGAATTGGCGGTGACGGCAGCGGAACAGGATCAGTTGCGCGCGTGGCGAGTATTGACGGCGGTGGTGGGAAAACCCGGGATGGCCGATACGAGACTGGCCGGCGATTTGGAAGATCTGCCGCAGCTCGATGCGGCTCAGGTGATGGAAACGATTCTGCGGGATAGTCCGGCGGTGAAGATTGCGGAGCTGGAGGCGTCGCACGCGGATTTGGAAATCACGCGTGCGCGCCGGGAAAGTGTGCCGGACCTCTCGGTGCGCGCCGGGTATTTGGATAACCTGGAAAATGTCGGAGGCGTTCCACCGAAGGCGGTGGGTTCCGAAGCTTTCGCGGAAGTGGGTGTGAATTTGCGGATTTTCAATCGCAATCAGGGGAATGTGGAAGCGGCCAATGCGGATCGCGAACGAGCACGGTTCGAGGTGGAGCGGGTTTCGCTGACGCTGCGACGCCTCGCGGCTCCCGTGCTGCAGAGTTATGCGACTTCTCGGGCGGTGGCCGACCGGTACAAGGGAAGGACGCTGCCGAATGCGCAGCGGGCTTACGATTTGTATTTGCAGAAGTATCAGGAAGGCGCGGCGGCCTATCCGCAGGTGTTGATCGCGCAGCGGACGTTGTTTCAGTTGCGGACTAATTACATCAGCGCGCTGGAAAATGCGTGGCTGAACGCGGCGGCGCTGCAGGGATTACTGCTGACTGATCCTCTGGATTTGCCTGCGGCACCGGGGGAATTGGATCGTCCGGTGCGGGAAATCAATATTCCGGTAGCGGAGACGCAGGGAATGGCACGGTAAGGCCGCAAACGAAAATAGAAAGTGGAAAATGGAAGACAGAAAAGTGGGGAGGGATCCCTCGTCGACTCGGCAGGGACGGCCGCGTCTCTGTCGAGATGGCGCCGGGTGCTGCTGCGCCTAAATGACGACGCCGAGCGTCGCCGCTCTTCGGGTTGAAGTGCGGCAGCGCCCGGCGCGTTTTATGAGGCAACTTTCTTCGCTACTGGCTCACGGATAAGTGACTACCGTGACCGGTGTGTCCGGGTTGGCGATTGTGGATGAGCCACCGGTGCCGTTGATGACGTTTTGAATGCCGCCAGCGCCTGCGGTGGAGAGGAAGATGGTGGTCAAGTCGTTGAGGCTGGCCGCCGGCAGCGTGGTGGGGACTTCAAACGCGTTGGCGGAATAAATATTGATGCCCTGATTGAAGAAACTGTAGCTGCCCAGACCATAGCCTGAGAATTTCTTGACGTTGGCGGTGACTTTGAGAGCCGGGTAACCGTCAACGCCGGGCGATTGCATCCACGCGGCCTGGCTGGGTGGATCGTAGGGCATTTCATTCTGCAGGAAAATATCCGTCCCGTTGTTCCCGGTCCAGATGATTTCATATTTCTGATAATGCTCGATGAACAGGCCGTAGGCGGTGACGTTGTCGCCGTTGACGACGAGTCCGGTGTCGGCGGTGTTGGCGGTCCAACCGACGCCATTGCCGTGATCGGCGCGCCAGGCCCAGACGTCATCGAGGATCGCGTTGTTGCTATTGACCAGCAGGCTGACCGTAGCGCTGCCGGCCGTGGCTCCGCCGATGCGGAAGAAAACGTCTTGAATGGCGGAGGGATCGTTAGCCGAGCCGTCGCCAAAAATCAGCGAGAGGAACGAGCCGACTTCGAGCAGGACCGGAGAATTTTTCGGTCCGGCGTCGAAGAGAATTCCGGAGATGAGGACACCACGCTGGCTGAGCGCGGACATGGAGACGTTGCCATTCTGCGGAACCAGAGTGGGGAAGCCGATGCCGAGAACGACAGTATCGGGATAAGGAACGATGATGGCGCGATCGAGATTGTAAACGCCGGGAGTGAAGATCAGATTTTTGCCGAGGAGCAGCGCAGCGTTGATGCGGGCGACGCTATCGGTCGGTTGCGCGATGAAGAAGCGATCGATGCTGAGTGAGGCGCCGGGAGTGGGACCGGCGGCCCAACTGGCTCCGACGGAATTTTTTTGCACCGCCGGAACGAAGACGCGGTAATTGCCGCTCCCGTCGACGTAGAGGTAAGGCTCTTCGCGAGTGACCGGGCTGGTAGCGAGCGTGGTGTACGGCCCGCCGCCGCAAGTTGCTGCGGGGAAGCACTGCGTGGGCGCGCCGACGACTCCGGAAAAAACCTGGTTCCAGACGCCGTTGGTCCAGCCATCAATATTGCTGTTGCGGGTGAACCACTGCTGCTGTCCGGCATTAATGATGGTGCTGCCGGTGAATTGCGAATCGGCGATGTAGCCGCCGCTGGCGAAAGCAGGCTGGGTGCAGTAATCCTGCAGAGTGACGAGGCCGTTGACGGCGACGCGGCGCATGGGCGCGGCCTGGGAGACGGCCCAGAATTCTCCGGTTTGGCAGCCGAAGGTGGGATTGGTGACGTTGATGGTCAAGTTCGAAAGCGAGCGCCAGAAATTTTCGAGCGCGGTGCAACTGCCGGCGACGCACTGGTTGTAGACGTCGATGGAGCCGTTGATGACCACGTCAGAGGGAGAAGCGCCGAGTCCGGCGACGGTGGTGTAGTAGCCCACCTGAAAATTCAGCGGGGTGGCAGCGGAGCCGTAGGTGCCGGGCTCAAACAGCAGGGCGTAACGCTGGGTGCCGAACTGATTAGAAACCTGCTGGGTGGAAATTTGATCCACGGTGGCTTGAATTTGGTCCTGCGGCGTATTGGGAGTGAAAACGTAAACGTTGGTGCCGAAGTTGGGAGGGTTGGAGGAACCCGCGGCGAAGGCCGGCGACGCGAGCAAAAACGCCAGAGCGACGAGAGCGAGCAGAGTGGCGACGACCGGGAAGCGGCTGGAGCCGTCGGGCTGCGTTTGCTTGCGAGTGAAGCCAGTCAGGTAACGAGAAAACGAACTCCGCGTCTTGGCGGTATGGGACATTCTGCTCTCCTTTAATACAGCAATTAAGAAAATGGCCGTGGCCAAGCGGGACCGGGTTCATTGGCAGAGAATGGCAACCACCAAGTTGCGGCGTGCGCGTTACGGTTGTTGGTCCCGCGCGAGCTGGGAGCTCGAAACGAGTGCGAAGGAACTACGACGATCTAGTATGCGATTGGGGCCGGGGAAAATGGTCGAGACGCGACGGAGTTTTACAGCGGTTCGGTCCATTTGCCATACAGTAATTACTGTATGTGAAGATTTCGAGCTGTTAACGCCGGATTCTAGAACTGCGTTTGCAGGCGCAGGGCGTAGCTTCGCGGCGGGCCGATGGCGTTGCCGGAAAAGAGGCCGCCGAAGTCGATGACGTTGAGGACATTGTTCAAGTTTTGTCCATCGACCTGGATGCGCATGTTGAACTTGTCGCGGCGGATGAGATCAGCGCCCATCGAGGCGTTGACCTGGAAGGCGGGAAAGATGCGTCCGCGATCGAAATTGATGCGGCTGACCACTTTGGGTCCGTACTGCGCGGTGACGTTGGCAATGCATTGCGGCAGAGTGAGGCTGGGGTCGCATTGGAAATCGAAGGGCAGGCCGGTGTCGTATTGAATGCCGCCGGCGATCCACAGGCGCGGAGTGATTTGGTAGCGCACGCGGCCGCGGACGGTGTTGCGTTGATCCTGAGAATCGGGGAAGTGGCCGTTGGGCGGAATGTCGGCATCGTCGCCGAGAAAAAGTCCGCCGGTGACCGGGAACCAGGCCTGGCCGACGGTGTAGGAATAGCTCAGGAAGCCGGAAAAGTTTTTGTAGTCGACCAAATCCAGTTTGGTTTCGGCGCCGTAGATGATCGATTTGCGGAAAGAAATCGGGAAGCTGATGGTGGTGTTTTCGATCTGATCGTCGTCGGCGTAATTGTTGACCAGGCGGCGGAAGTAATTCTCAGAGATGCGGAAGCGGTTGTAGAACGATTTGGTGATTCCCGCCTCGTAATAATTTCCCTCGGAAGGTTCGACCGGCAATTGCAGCGAAATGGGATTGAGCATGGTGGCTGCAGTGGAGCTCGACAGCAGGATATTTTCGAACGAGGGCGTCTGGAAAACGCGGTCGTAGGAGAAATGGATGACCACATTGGCGGACGGAAAGTAGCGGGAGACGGCGAAGCGCGGGTCGACGGCCTGGCGATTGAGGATTAGCTGGTAGTGATCCCAGCGAAGGCCGGCAGTGATCGTCCAGTTGCCCAAGTGAATGAGATCCTGCACGAAGGCGGACTGCTCGAGGTCGGGACGAGCAGCGGCAAACGCAAAAGTACCGGGCGTGCCGGGATCGAACTGATTGGGGTCGGTAATGATGAAGCCGAAGTTCTCGTGGAGGAAAGTGTTGTCAGACTCCAGGCCGAATTTGAATTCGTGGCGGCCGTGGTTAATGGTCACCGTGCCCTTAAAGTAGGCTTCGCGAAAAAAATTGTGTTGGGAAACGATGATCGGAGTGGATTCGGGATTGGAAAAGAAATCGTTGGCGTTGTCGCGAAACATGGCCCGGAAATCGGCCAGAGCAGTGGAAGAGAAGCTGTGCTGATAGGATGCAACGCCCATGGTTTCGACGTTGTCGGCAGTTTGGCGCTGCCCGGCGGCCTGCTGGATCAGTTCATTGGGAATGTCGTAGCGGGAGATTTCGTGGCGGACGCTGAGGTTCAGCCGATCGTGGGGAGTGAAGTCCCGCTGATAATGCAGGGCAAAATCGCCGAGCGTGCCGGTGTTTGAAAAATTTTCAGGGACGACGGGATTTAGATAGTGGTCGGTCATGCTGCCACTGGCGCTGGCACCCAGCGTGTTCTTGCCCCAACCGTATTGGCCCTGGGCGTACGCGCCCGCGGAATCAAAACTGCCGCCGGAAAGAATCACCTGCCCGTGAAATCCCGGTTGCGGGTCCTGCAGCGTATTCAATTCGACGACGCCGCCCATTTTTCTGCCGTACTCCGCGGGCATGCCGGCGGTATAGATGGTCATCGATTGTACGTCGTCGGCTTCAATTTCCGGGCCGAAGCTGGGCGAACGATTGTCGGTGAGCGGAATGCCGTCGACGACGAACTGGGTTTGATATTCGGAGCCGCGCGGATGCAGCACGGCGTTGCCTTCATACAGCCAGCCGGGCTGGCTATTCACCAAATCTTGAATCGAGCGGCCGGGGACGGAGCCGAGGCGATCTTCGATGGCGCTTTTGCCGATTTGACTTACGGCGCCGGGCTGATCGGGATTGACCAGCGTTGCGTCGGCGGTGACGGTGACGGTCTGGGCGACGGAAGTAAGTTTGAGTCCGACGCGAAGATCCAGCGGAACTGAAGTGCGGATCTGAACGGTTTGCGATGAAGTGGCGAAACCGACGCGCTGGATTTCGAGCTGGTAGATGCCGAAGGGAAGGCGTTGCACGGCGAGAGAGCCGTCGTCATTGGTGATCAGCGTATTTTGATATTGATTGGCTTCGCTGGAGATCTGCACCGTGGCTTTCACTCCGAGGCCGGATGGATCGACGACTTTGAGGCGCAGCTCGCCTTTGTTGGTCTGAGCGCAAACTGGAAAGGCGAAAACCAGGAGAAAGAGTGCGAGGCGCTTGGTCATTGGTTAAATTTAAAAAGGTTCCCTGTCGTGTCAGCGGCCACACATCGGACGGAGTCACGTTATTGAAAATCGCCGGAATGCGGCTTCCTGGGCCTGGGCTGGAGAGCCAAAGCAGGGCGCACGACCCCTTACTTTGGATATTACGGGCGCGCTGATTCTGTTCAGGGTAAATTTGAGGGTAGTGGACAAACCTGGAACACGACGGGCATAAAAAAGGCTGAACGGCAGCGAGTCTGGACGAATATACATATATATCGACCGGTTATGGCGATTCCTCCCGCACTTTCGATCACCGACTTGGCCGCGCTGGGCGCGGAGAAGCGGGAGCGCGCCGCGAAGGCGTCTGAAATCGAGCGCGAGGTGGTGGAGCTGTTCGACCAGAACCGGGACGCGATTTTGCGGTACGCGCTGTCGTTCGGGGTGCCGGCGCACGATGGAGAAGAGGTGGCGCAGGAAGTATTTCTGGCGTTGTTCCAGCATCTACGCCAAGGAAAATCGCGGCAGAGCCTGCGCGGTTGGATTTTTCGGGTGGCGCACAATCTGGCGCTGAAAAAGCGGCACGCCAATCAGCGAACGCTGGCCAAGATGGAATCGGACGAAAATTGCGTGGCGGAATTGATCGATCCCGCGCCAAATCCGGAGGAGCGGGTGCTGATCGGGCAGCGCAGTGAACGGCTGATGGCGATCGTCCGCGCGCTGCCGGAGCAGGATCGGTTCTGCCTGGATCTGCGAGCCGAAGGTTTGCGATACCGGGAAATCGCGCAAGTGCTGGGGATGTCGCTGGGTTCGGTATCGATGTCGTTGACCAGGTCGCTTTCGCGGCTGGTTGCTGACGAGCAGAGTAGATGAACAGAAGTGAAGAGCAGAGGTAGCGTGATGCGAGACGAAAAAAACGTTCATCCCTCGGATCAAGAATTGCTGATGCGCGCCGACGGCGAATTATCGCGACGGCGAGCGGCGCAGATCGACGTGCATTTCGCCGCTTGCTGGAATTGCCGCGCGCGCAAAGCGGAGCTCGAAGCGGGGATTGCGGATTTCGTGCGGGTGCGGCGGGAAAAGCTGGAACCGCTGGTGCCACCGGCCAGCGTAGCGCGAGCGAGGCTGGTGCGGCAGGTGGCGGAGATGTCGAAGAGCTCCAGTGCAGGTGCGGGAGCGCGGCTCAGATTCCCGTTCGGGTTCGGAGACTGGCGTTTCGTGGCGATTGGCGCGGTCGCTATGTTGGTACTCGTGGTCGCGGTGGCCGGGCTTGCCAAACGAAATTTGTCCGCGGTCTCGAGCAGCTACGGCCGCCAGCTTCCGGACCGAAGGCTGACGCCCGGCGCTACGCGGGCGGTGGCGATGACTGAAATCTGTGCGGTGAGCCGCGAAGATGTGGTCGGCGAAGTGCCGGATGCGGTGCGGCACCAGGTGTTTCAGGAGTATGGAATCGCGAATGCCAAGGCCGAGAAGTACGAAGTGGATTACCTGATCGCGCCGGGACTGGGCGGCGCAGACGACATACGAAATTTGTGGCCGGAGCCGCGTTTCGATGCCAAATGGAATTCCTACGTGAAGGATCAGCTGGAAGAGTATCTGCACGAATCGGTGTGCGCGGGAAAGGTGAATCTGCAGACGGCGCAGGCGGATGAATCGCACGATTGGATTTCGGCCTACCAGAAATATTTTCACACGCAAGAGCCGCTGGCCACGTACTCGACGGCGGGTTCGGAGCGCGGCGTAGTAGGAGTCGATGTGCGGCACGTTTTGCTACCGGGTATCTCGTCGATCGTGCCGGGGCGGAAAGGCTAGCTCCGAGGCTCGCGCCAGCCGAGGTCCCGAGATCTCCGCGTCTATTCTTAGTCTTCAGTGTTTGAGCTTCATTACTTTTCTCGATTCAAAATGCGCGGAGTGGAAAAAGATCGACTCCGGCTCTCCATTCTCCATCGCTTCGATTTTGTGTACGGCGCTGCCCAGCATGTCGTGCAGATGCCGCAGGGAATGGGAATCGAGCGCGACGCTGACCGGGCCGATGCTGACGTGGACCGTGCCGCAATCACAAGCCGCGACCTGGCCGAAATTTTCCTGAAGGGCTAAGACTCTCTTGCCGGAACACATCGAAAGCCTCCGTGAATCGACCGAATTCTTGTTGCAACTTGTTATCATCTGGAAATCTACCGTGGGGCGTTGGTTTGGGCAAGACGTCTAAACCGAATGGTCGCGTGCCAGCATCGAAGGTGGAAATTGGGCTGGCGAGTGGTAGCAAGCGCCTCGCCGTCCATGGAATTCGGGCCCGCCAAATTCAATTTCACCTTTCGGGAGGTCCCATGAAACGAGTGCTCGTTCTGCTGATCGCGGCTGCGGCGATGGTGGGCGTAGTAGGGTCTTTGGCCCTCGCTGCCCGGCAACCCAAGGAAGAAGCCTCGCCGATTTACGGCGTCACCATTCCGGAAGGTTACCGTGACTGGAAATTGATTTCGGTGGACGAGGAAGCAGGCGACCTCGATCAGGTACGCGCGCAACTGGGTAACGACATCGCGATAAAGGCCTTTCGTGAAGGAAAGCTTCCATTTCCGGACGGCTCAATCATTGTCGCGCTGCATTGGAAGCGCGTGGCTTCCGATGAAGACAACAAAGTGTTCGGAAAGGTTCAGGCTTTCGTCCCGGGTCCGGCGGTGAATATGCAGGTGATGGTCAAGGATTCGAAAAAATACGCGGCATCAGGCGGGTGGGGATTCGGCGATTTCAAAGAAGGCAAAGCCAGTGACGCGGCGCTGCATGAGAAATGTTTTCCCTGCCACGTTCCGGCCAAAGACAGCGATTACGTTTATACGCGCTACGCCCCTTGATACGTTTTCGTTGGAGGCATTCACGGGGTTGGATTCGGCGCCGGGCTAAGGACTGGCGAAAAGGTGGACGTCGTCGACGTTTTCAAGGCGGTAACCGAACTGGGAGAGGATGGCACGGGCTTCGCGGTCGTTTTCTGGTGAATGCATTTCGCCGAGAATCCACGGGCGACAATTTTCGAAAGTTACTAGCGCGCCTTTCAGGACTTCGATTTCCGCGAATTCGACGTCGCACTTGATGGCGGTGGGAGCCGGGTGCAGGCGCGCAAAATCGTCGATTGAAACGCAGGGAATGAACGAATCTGAACCGGAAGCGCTGGAGCCTACGAAGGTGCCAAAGCCACGATCCGGAGAGGTGGCCGGCGAGGCGGCAAAAGGCAGGGCGGTGGTCGAGGACCAGACGCCGGATTCAATAATGGAAACGTTGGCAAAATTGTTACGAGCCACGTTACGTCGCAGACGGGCGGAAACTTCGGGGTCCGGTTCGAAACTGAAAACCTTGCCGGTGGGTCCGACGCAGCGGGCGCCAATCAGAGTGAAAAGTCCGATATTGGCGCCGAGGTCGTAGAACACGTCACCTGGTTTTAAGTGCGACGCCAGGAATTCCTGGACCACCAGCTCGGTATCGCCTTTCGCGTAGGACTGGCCGGTGCGGGGATTGAGTTCGAGCTGCAAGCCTTGGGCCGGCCCGGATTGTACCGGCACCCAAATTTTGTCGTCGGCTTTGACCAGCGTGTGACTGAGCGCGTGGAAGATTTGGCCCAGGACCGGGATGTTGCGGAGGGAGCGCAACGGAGCGGGAGCGCGCAACAAAGCTTGGCTCATCAACGCGCGCACTCCCATCGAGATGCTCTCCCAAGTTGTGTCGGGCCGATGAATATCGACACCGCAAACGGCATGAATTTCTAGTTTACTGCGCGCCGCGTTTCGTTCAAATGAATGGTCGGGGCGCACGGATTTGAACCGTGGACCTCCTGCGCCCAAGGCAGGCGCGCTACCAGGCTGCGCTACGCCCCGACCGACGTTGGCTTCAGTATTGTAAGGCACTTTGCGGGCTGGCAGGAGTCTCCCACAGAATTAAAGCGGCGAAAACCGAACAAAAATCGTAATCAGTTATTTTCATAAGTCAGCAGCGTGAACGTGTCGGGCAGCACGGGCGGGCGCGCATGGGGGTTCTCCGGAGTTGGCGCCGGGGTGGGCCGAAATCCGCGGTGACAGATAGCCGGCGTGCGTGGCGTAACCGAGCGCGATGATGCGGGCGCCGCGTTGGGTTTCGATTTTTTTCCACCAGTGAGAATTGGGTGGGCGAGTCCTCGTGCGCGATGGTCCCCGTGCCGTCGCCACAGGAGGCGAACGCGTAAGCGGTGGCGGGATCGAAGCGGTTGGCGTCGACGCCCTGGCCGATCGGCACGGTGCGCCGCAGTCCATCAGGGCGTGGCGCAAAAAAGCAGTCTCGATTGTTTTAACACTGCGGTCACCTGCCGTTCACTCCCTAGATGGCTAACCGGTGAATGATCCTTAAGAATTGTAAATTTCAGGAGGATCTCCGAAATGCGTTTCGTTCAAGCTATGTTGTCGCCCGTTTTGGCTGCCTCGCTGCTACTTGCTCCGCTGCAAGCGAGTGCAGGGCAAGAGCAGATCGGCGAAAGCAGCAACACCGTTAAGCGCGTGCTAATGATTAGTGTGGACGGACTTCACGCTCTCGATCTTTCCAACTACGTTAACGCCCACCACGATTCTACTTTGGCACTGCTCTCGACCCACGGAATCACTTACACCAATGCGTCGACTTCGTCGCCATCCGATTCCTTTCCGGGCTTGGCTGCGTTGGTCTCTGGCGGTTCGCCGGCGACGACCGGTCTTTGGTACGACGTAACCTATAACCGAGCGCTCTCGCCACCGGCTGCAACGACCTCCTTGCCGATCACGGGCGGCCAAAATCTGTGCCCCAACGTCATCGGGACGCCGGTCGCATTCGACGAATCGATCGACATCGATTTGACCAAGCTAAACGGCGGTGGCGGAATCAACCCGAATTTTCTGCCCCGTGATCCGGCTAACAATTGCCAGCCGGTCCTGCCCCACGAATGGATCCGCGTGAACACCATTTTTGAAGTGGTGAAAGCCAATGGCGGCTACACCGCCTGGACTGACAAGCATCCTTCCTACTCATGGACCAAGGGTCCCTCGGGAAACGGCGTAGATGACTTTTACGGCCCGGAAATCAACTCGAACCCCATCGCGCTGCCGCAGTTCGCGGGCTGCAGCCCGGTGCCGGCGGTCGACAACACCTTCGATGACGGTTGGACCACGGACTTCCGCAATATCCAGTGCTATGACTTGCTTCACGTGCAAGCGACGCTGAACCAGATCGACGGCTTTACGCATGACCGTTCGAAACGCGCTCCGGTTCCGACGCTCTTCGGATTTAACTATCAGTCGGTCAGCGTTGGAGAGAAGTTGAAGAATGGCCCGGTCACGGCAGGTGGGGCTCCGGTTAACGGCGGCTACTCCGACGTGTTGGGCACGCCCGCGCAAGGGCTGGCCTTCGAACTCGACTTCGTGGATCAGACGCTCGGCCGCATCGTCGCCGAACTGAAGAAGCAGAACCTTTACGATTCGACGTTGATCATCATCTGCGCCAAGCACGGCCAATCGCCGATTGATGTGAGCAAGAAGACGGCGATCGGCAACGGTCAGCCGGCAACGCTCATCGGAGCGGCGGAAGCTTTCGATATTTCCGACGACGGTTCACTGATCTGGCTCACCGATCAGGAACTGACTCCGAGCGTAGTCGAATTGCTCAGCCAGCCGGCCA
Organism: uncultured Acidobacteriota bacterium; assembly: GCA_963847695.1. Classification (GTDB taxonomy): domain Bacteria; phylum Acidobacteriota; class Terriglobia; order Acidiferrales; family UBA7541; genus Palsa-295. The sequence goes on from CAWKAX010000026.1 coordinate 515,240, forward strand.
ACCAGAAAACGCTCGGCATCCAGGAGATTTTCGCGGGGCAATCGCTCAAGAACAAATGGGATGATCCGGCCAGCGATCCGCGGACGCCGGATATCGTTCTGAAGGTCAACACCGGGGTGATCTTCACCGGTGGATCAAAGATCGCAGAACACGGTGGTTTGAACGAAGACGATGTTCACGCGGCGTTATTGATTTCGCTTCCGGGGATGACACCCAACCACGTAAACACGCCGGTGTTGAATCAGCAGGTGGCACCGACCATCATCAAGGCGCTGGGTTTCGACCCGAACCAACTGGAAGCCGTCAAGAAAGAGCAAATCGTCGTTCTTCCATTCCTTTTCAACAACCAGTAGAGAAGAATCTCGCGGCCTGCTGCAGGGACGAGGCGCTAGGATTTCTGGCGTCTCGTCCTACCGCGCGATTTTCGGTGCACGAAGAGTTTTGGGCAGTCGTTTAGCGGCGCCTTAGGGCTTCGAGTTCGTCGAGGGTGCGAGGCCAATCGGAGCCGAGCAGGCGTGACAGGCCACGATCGGCGAGAACTTTTCCGCCGGTCTGGCAGCGCGCGCAGTAATTGGTTTCGTTGTCCGCGTAACGAATCCGCTGAATCTTTTCTCCGCAGGTCGGGCAGGGCTGGCCGTAACGGCCGTGAACAGCCATGTCCGGGCGAAACGCGGTGACCTTCTCGGGGAAATTGTCTTCCGCTTCTTTTTTCAGGCGAGTTATCCAAGTCTGCAGCGTCGCGCGCGTTGTGGCGTAAAGACGTTCCCATTCTTCCGGCTTCAATTTGTGAGTTTGCAGAATCGGCGAAAGCTGGGCAGCGTGGAGAATTTCGTCGGAGTAGGCGTTGCCGATGCCGCTTAGAATGCGCGGGTCGGTGAGCGCGCGCTTTAGCGTGCGATTTTCGTAGGTCAACGCTGCGCGGAAAGAATTCAGGTCACTCTCGAAAATTTCGAGGCCGCCGGGATCGAGCGTGCGCAAGCCGTCTTCGCCGCGGACGAGATGCAGAGAGGCGCGGCGCTTCGTGCCGGCTTCGGTGAGAACGAGTGAGCCCTGGGGAAAATCAAACGCGGCGAGATTTTGGCGTCCGCCGAGCTTGGCGTCTCGCGGACGCCAGTGGAGGCGCCCGGCAATCATCAGGTGCAGAACCAGCCAGCGGTCGTTGTCGACTCCGATGGCGATGCGTTTGCCGATGCGGCGGATTTCGCGGACGGTTCGGCCATCGACCGATTCGATGGGAAGATCTGCGGTGCGGAGCAGGAAGGCGCTGAGTAGACGGACCTTTTCGAGCGGCTGATCGAAGATGCGCGGCTCGAGCGCTGCGATGTAAGCTGCGATATCGGGCAATTCGGGCATCGCGAATCAGATTGCACCGGCCTAGGTGCCTTGGCAACGCATTTTTGACCCGCGACGCCAAGAGCGTAAGTGATTGTAAATGTTGGACATATACGATTCAATGGGGCGAGCCTGAGAATTCGTGTTGACATGTAATATATCTTACGATATTACTTTAGACGTGTTTTAGGTACAAAGGAGATTTGCAAATGCACCATCACAAACGTTGTGACTTCCGCGGGTTTGACGGCCGCGAGCGCCACGGTTTCGGCCGCGGACGATTCTTCGGGCGCTTCGGCGCGGCTTTCGCTGGAGGCCCGGGAATGCGCGCGGCGAAGATGCTGGCTTCGGGCGACCTACAGCTAATTATTCTGGCGCTACTGAGCGAGAAGCCGCGCTACGGCTACGAAATCATCAAGCAGATTGAGGAACACTCCAGCGGCGTGTACTCGCCGAGTCCGGGGATGGTTTATCCCGCGCTGACCTATCTCGAGGAAATGGGATACGCGGCGTCCGAAGCTGAAGGAACCAAGAAGCTGTACAAGATCAGCGAGGCTGGGACTGAATACTTCAACAAGAATCGCGCGGGCGTCGAGGAAGTGCTCGAGCAGTTGGCGCGGTTTGGCAAGAAGATGGCGGACTTCCAGAAGCGCTACGCGGAAGAGCATGAAGAGAATGACGACGCGGGGCGGAGTGGCATCAAGGCCGAATGGCGCGAAGCGAAGCAGGAATTTCGCGAGCTGCGCCACGAGCTGAAGGCTTCGATTCTGGAGAAGCTGGATGCTTCGCCGGAAGAGCGGCAGCGGGTTGCCGCGATTCTGCGGCGGGCCATCGACGAAATTCGAGGCAAGAAGTGAGCACGGAGCAGGGCAGCGGCGCGACGGCGGGGCGACTCGACAAAGAGAAGGCCCGCCGCGCTGCGCGGGATCCGAAGCGGCCGGGCGAGAAATGCTCGGCCGTTCCGGGTAAGTATCTCCCGGTGGTGGATCGCGGCGCGTGTGAAGGCAAGAGAGACTGCGTGGAAGTTTGTCCTTACGATGTATTCGAAGTGCGGCGAATCGATGACGCCGATTTCGCGAAACTTTCGTTCATGGGAAAAATGAAGAGCCGCGCACACGATCGGCAGACCGCGTACGCGCCCAAGGCGAATCTCTGCCAGGCCTGCGGATTATGCGTAGTGGCCTGTCCGGAAAAAGCAATCACGCTGGTGGTCCATTCACCGGCTTAGTCGGCCGCCTCGGTTTCTAACTCCGCTCCCGCAATTTCACATTTCTCAAAACGTAGCATCTTCTCTCTCCGCATCGTTCCGGGCATACTCGCAACGTGAGCCGGCAATCTCTGATCGAATTCCTGCGCGAATACGCCCGTAAGGGCGATGAAATCGCTTTCCGCCACCGCGTTGGCTATCGGATGGAGAGCTGGACGTACGCGCAAATCGCGGCGGCGGCGAACCGAGTGGCTCGCGAGCTGGAGCTTCGTGGAATCGGCCAGGGCGATTCCGCCGTGGTGTGGGGCGAGAATTCTCCGGAATGGGTTGTGGCGTTTTTCGGATGCGTTCTGCGCGGCGTAGTCGTGGTGCCGATGGATCTGGGTTCGACGCCGGAATTTGTGGCGCGCGTGACGCGGGAGACCAAGGCGAAGCTGATGTTTCGTTCGCGCGAGGCGGCCGCTGGAGTAGCGGCGGACCCTCCGGCGATCGAACTGGAATCACTCGCAGAGATAACCAAGCAGCGGGATGCTGGACCCTATCCTGCTCCGACCTTGACGCGCGACGACACGCTGCAAATTATTTTTACTTCGGGGACGACCGCCGAGCCCCGCGGCGTGGTGATTACGCATGGCAACGTGCTGGCCAATTTCGAACCCATCGAACGCGAAATCGCGAAATACCTGCGCTACGAAAGGCCCTTTCATCCTTTGCGATTTCTGAATCTGCTGCCCTTGAGCCACGTTTTCGGGCAGATGCTGGGAATTTTTGTTCCTCCACTGCTGAATGGGACGGTGGTTCTCACCAATTCGCTGAAACCATCGGAATTGAGCGGTCTGATTCGGCGGGAGCGCGTCTCGGTGCTGGTGGCCGTGCCGCGGCTGATCGAAGCGCTCCGGCGCGACGTGCTGCACGACGAAGATCGCGACGGTTCCACGGGCGTGTTCTACCGAAAATTCGACGCGGCATCGACGCAGCGGTTTCTGCGGCGTTGGTGGACGTTCCGGAAAGTGCACCGGAAGTTGGGCTGGAAATTCTGGGCGATTATTTCGGGCGGCGCGGCGCTGCCGGAAGATCTCGAAACATTTTGGAACCGGCTGGGCTATGCCGTGATTCAGGGCTACGGCATGACCGAGACGACTTCGCTGATCAGCCTGAATCATCCGTTTCATTCCGCCAAGGGATCGCTGGGGAAAGTATTTCCGGGGATGGAAGTGCGCATCGACGAGCATGGCGAAATTCTGGTGCGCGGCGAGAACGTGGCAAGAACCTACTCGACCGGCGGGAACACACAGAAGCTGGCGGACGAGGAGGGCTGGTTTCGCACCGGCGATTTGGCGGAGACCGGCGAAGAAGGTCGGCTTTATTTCAGGGGCCGCAAGAAAAACGTGATCGTGACTCCGGCGGGGATGAATGTGTATCCCGAAGATCTGGAGAAGGCATTGCGGGTGCAGGAAGGCGTGCGCGATTGCGTGGTGCTGGGAATCGAAACTGAAGGGAATGCGGAAGCGTGTGCGGTGCTTTTGCTGGCGGGGGAAAATGGAGACGGCGAATCCGTGGTGAGTGAGGCGAATCGATCACTCGCGGAATATCAGCGTATTCGCCGGTGGTTCGTGTGGCCCGAGCCGGATTTTCCGCGGACGCCAACGCAGAAGCCGCTTTTGTCGCGAATTCGCGAAGTGGTGAACGCTGAGCAAGGAACCAGGCTCGCGGCAGGCTCGGGCGGCGGAAACACGGTGCCGTCGCTGATCGCGGAAATCACCGGACGCAATGCGCCTGCGGGTTTGGTCGACGCGTCGCTGGATGCGGATTTGCAGATGAGTTCGCTCGATCGCGTTGAATTGCTGGACCGCCTGGAAGAACGCTACCAGGTGAATCTGAGTGAGACGCAATTCGCCGCAGCGACCACGGTGCGAAAGCTGGAGCAATTGCTGCGCGAGCCGGCGCGGGCGGCGGCTGAGCTGACCTATCCTTCGTGGCCGCAGAGCTGGCCGGTGCGATGGCTGCGGCTCACCGTTTATTACCTGGTGGCGTGGCCGGCGACGTATCTGCTGGCGGCGCCGCGAGTGCGCGGGCGGGAATATCTACACGATTTGCGCGGGCCGGTACTGGTGATCGCGAATCACGTGACCTACCTCGATATCGCCTGGGTTTTGCCGGCGCTGCCGTGGCGATTGCGGAACCGGCTGGCTACCGGAATGCGCGGTGAACGGCTGGCGGAGATGCGTAGGCCGTCCAAAAGCATGAATATTTTCAGGCGCGCGCTGGAGCGGCTGAATTATTTTCTGGCGCTGGCGCTTTTCAACGTGTTTCCGCTGCCGCAGCGGTCGGGATTTGCGAAATCGTTTGCGCACGCCGGGGATCTGGCGGATCGAGGCTGGAGCGTCTTGATTTTTCCGGAGGGCAAGACCACTGACGACGGGCAGATCGCGCCGTTTCGCTCCGGCATCGGTTTGCTGGCGCAGAAGCTGAATATTCCCGTGGTGCCGATGCGGCTCGATGGCTTGCTGGAATTGCGGCAGGCGAATCGAGTTCTGGCGCGGCCAGGTCAGGTGCGGGTAACGATCGGTGCGCCGGTACGCTTTCGCTCGGACCAAGACCCCGAGGAAATCACGCGAGAATTAGAACGCCGGGTGCGAGAGCTTTAAGTCTCGCGAAGCCGGCCGATCAAAAACCAATCAAGCCGCCGAAGCCTTGCCATTGTTGACCGTCAAAGCGAATCAAAAATAGCTGGTGGATCGGCTGGTAGTCGGTGGGACTGGTTTGAACTTTGATCCCGGGTCGGAGCATTCCCAATTCCAGATCGAGGCTAGCGGCTTGCCTCATGACGTTTTCCCGGGTGAGGTTGTCTCCGCATTTTTGCAGCACGGCGACCAGCGTTTGGGCGCGCTCGTAGCCGGCGACGTTGTCCTGATCGCGCAGGTTGGCTTGCGGATTGTATTTGCTCATCCAGTCGAGGAATTCGCGCACGGCGGGATCTTCATGCGAACGCGCCGACCACCAATTCTTGGAGCGCGCGTTGCAGATGATGCCTGCTGATTTTTCGAGACCAGCAGGTTCAAGGAACGCTGCGATCGATAGGGAAGCGTTCGGTATGAATTGCAGCGGGCGCCAACCGAGATCGTAGGCGGCGCGAATCGATTTGGTGGCGAATGGGCCGATCGCAAAGTTGAAAAAGACGTCGGCGCCGGAATCCTTTAGCGCGGCGATTTGGGTATCGAGAGATGCGTCCGAAACCTGGTAGGGAACTTCCTTCACGATCATCGAGGCTGCTTTCTGGCCCAGTCCGGCGCGGACCCCAGCTAGATATTCGTTTCCGGAATCATCATTGGCATAGAGAACGGCAATTTTCCCCGCGGGTTTATTGGCCAGCACATATTTGGCGTAAGCCACGCCTTCCTCGTGATAGCTGGCGAAAAAACCCATGGTCCAGGGGAAATGAGCGGGATCGTTGAAGGCGGCGGAACTGGATTGGACAAAAAGCTGCGGGACTTTCGCCTGATTTAGGTAATCGCGGATAGCGAGATTGCCTTCAGTGCCGATAGTGCTGAAAAGCAGCAGAGCTTTTTCTTCTTCGACCAGCTTGCGCGCGAGCGGCAGCATATTCGCGGATTCGGAGGCGCCGTCGAGGCTGACGAAATTGATTTTGCGGCCGTTTATGCCGCCGCGGTCATTGATCATGTGGAAGTAGGCGGCTTCAGCGCGGGCGATGGCGGCGTATTCGCTGCCCCATCCGGTGTAGGGCGCGATATTTCCGATTTTGATTTCGGTGTCGGTGACGCCGGGACCATAGGCCTTCTGGGCCGCGGCGTTATGGGCGGTGGCGACGGACGCGGCGGCCAGCAAGAGCGCCAGCGGGAAAAAGCGGGCGCGGAAATTGCGGCGAGTTGGTGAGTTCAAGGCGGCGCTCTCGTTTTACTGGATTTCGACCTGGGTAAACCCAAATCCCTTCAGCATGCTGGTCAGGGTGCTTCGCGCGTTCTGGTCCGCGGATTTCAGAATGCCGTCTTGGGTGGCGGCTTGCTGCAACTGGCGCTCGGCTTCTTCGCGAACTTCGCTTTCGAGATTGGGATCCGGCGAGGTAAAAAGGCCAGTGTCGCGCGAGTAGACGCGGGTTTTGGCGTTGTCGATGCGGGTGCTGAAAATCTCGGGCTGCGGAACGTGAAAGGTGATCGCGCCGTTGTGGACCACAACATCGGCCGGCTGTACTTTGGCTAAGTCGACCCCGGCGACGACTTCGCCGTGGACGACCAGCAGCAGGCGATCTCCCGCGAGAAATTTCGGGAGATAAAGGTTGTCGCGCTCGCCGGAAATAATTTTGTCCATGGTGTAGGTGACGGTTTCGAGGCGCTGCAGCGCCTGGATCTGGCGCACCACGGTGGGTTGGCTGACGTTGATCGTGGTCTGGCCGGCGTGGAAGAGGCCGAGGAGATGCAGCAAGCCGACGCCGGTAGAGAGCCAGACGGCGCCCCCAATCACCGCGATGGTCAGCAGAATTCCAAGCAAGACGCCGAGGATTCCGGTGAAGCGCGGGGCACGCGGTGGCGGGGATGAAGCGGCGGAAGCCATTTCAGTTTGATTGTCCCTCAGACTAGACGGTCTTGTCCCGCGAATAACAAACGCGTTCGAGATTACATTCCAAGCAGCGCGGCTTGCGCGCGATGCAGACGCGGCGACCGTGCCAGATAATCTGGTGCGAGAAGCGGATCCAATCTTGCTGCGGAATGATTTTGATCAGATCTTGCTCGATTTTCTTGGGGTCTTCGTTTTTGGTCAGGTCGAGCCGATTCGAAATGCGGATGACGTGAGTATCGACCACGACTCCGGAGGGAATGCCAAAGGCGCAGCCTAGCACCACGTTCCCGGTTTTGCGCGCGACACCCGGCAGGGTGAGGAGTTCTTCCATCGTTTTGGGAACTTGTCCGCCGAATTCTTCGACGATTTTCTTGCTGGCGCCCATGATCGATTTCGTTTTGTTGCGGAAGAAACCGGTGGGCCGGATGTCCTGCTCGAGTTCGGCGGGATTGGCATAGGCGAACGCGGCCGGGTCGGGATATTTCTTGTACAAGATTTCGGCGACCTGATTCACGCGGACGTCGGTGCATTGCGCGGAAAGAATCGTCGAAATGAGCAGCTCGAAGGCGTTTTTGTGTTTCAGCTCGCAAGTCGCACTCGGATAGGCCTGTTGCAGCTTGTCGAGAATGATGTGGACCCGCTTGGGGTTGGGGCCTTTTCCGGCTTCGAGGCCGGGCGTGGGTTTGAAAGCGCGCACACGACCAGCAGTTTGGGGCTTGGTAGAAGTCGTTCTGCTCGCAGCCTTCTTTGCGGTTTTCTTTTTTGGTTTAGCCATGCGCCGGAAGAATATAACACAGCGGGATTTCTTCGACGGGGAACGCGGCGCGCCGCTGAAAAAGCTACTTCTCGATGCGGACGCCCTTCCAGAACGCGAGGTGATTTTTTATTTCGGCGGCTGCGGATTTCGGCTCGGGGTAATGCCACACCGCATCGGGATTCTGTTTGCCGTCGACATCGAGCGAATGGTAGCTGGCTTCGCCTTTCCACGGGCAGGTGGTGTGGGTATTGCTGGCGCGCAGAAATTCTTGCTTCACGGAATCGGGCGGGAAGTAATGATTTCCTTCCACTACAACCGTTTTGTCGCTTTCAGCGATGACCTGATTGTTCCAAATTGCCTTAGCCATAAGCTCCCGGGAATTGTGCGCCTTACTCGGCGAAGAAAAGACTTTGGGCGAAGGGCCATTCGGTATCGAACCACTGGCCGGCGCAGCGGAAACCGGTGCGCTCACCCAACTGAATTACTTCCTGCGGATTATATTTGTGCGAGCTTTCGGTCCAGATGGTTTCGCCTTCGCGCATGTAAAAACTGTAGCCGGCTTTGCGGATGGTGATGCGCTGCCAGGCCTTGGAACGCAGATGCATTTCGACGCGGCGTTCGGAGGAATCGTAACGGGCTTCATGCTCGAATTGCGCCAGATCGAAGTCGGCGTCGAGCTCGCGATTGAGGCGGGCCAGCAGATTCATGTTGAAAGCGGCGGTGACGCCCGCGGCGTCATCGTAGGCCGCGAGCAACTGCGGAATCGGTTTTTCCAGGTCAGTCGCGAGCAGCAGGGAATCGCCCGGCTGCAAAATGGCGCGGACTTCGCGCAGGAATTGCTCGCCGGCCGGACGATCGAAATTGCCGATGGTGCTGCCGAGGAAAAGAACCAGCAAACGCTCGCCATCTTTGCGGCGGGCGGCGACTTCTTGCAGGCCGTCGAGATAGGCGCGTTCGAAGCCGACGATGCTGACGCCTTCGATCTGGCCAATTTCCTGCTGACAGCGATTCAGCGCGCTGAGCGAAATATCGATGGGGTAATAATTCACGCGCTGGCGACGGGAAAGAGCGGCGAGCAGCAGGCGCGTCTTCACCCCGCTGCCGCTGCCGAGTTCGGCGACGACTACCGGAGATTCCAGGCGCTCCACGATTTCAGGAGAATAACGCTGGAGCAGACGCATGCCGGCGCGGCTGAGTCCATATTCCGAAAGCAGGCAGATCACGTCGAAGAGGCCGGAGCCGACTTCATCGTACAAATATTTTGACGGCAGCTCTTTCTGGCCTGGCTGGCTAAGCCCGACCACAACGTCCGAAGCGAATTCCGAAACAATTTCCGGGGCAGTATTCGCCGCCATGATTCGTGGAGCGCTGGCCATGATGAATTATTCCTCCACGCAGCGGAAGCTGCCGTAGACAAAGGGGTAGTGGGGCTGAAACCAATTCCGGAACGAACGGCGCGTCATGCAGGCGTCGGTGCGGGCCGAGCCGCCCTTCATGACGTAATGCTTGGAATCAAAAAAGTCCGCCGAGTATCCCGGATAGAACGAGAATGGCTCGAAACCGGGAAGCGGCGCGAAGAGTGTGGAGGTCCACTCCCAGCCGTTGCCGATCAAATCTTCGACGCCAAAAGCGCTGGCGCCGTCAGGATGCGCATCGACCGGAGCGGCGTCCCAACGCTGATGATGAAAGTTTCCATTTTTCGCACCGCCCAGAGTATCTCCCCAGGGGTACATGCGCTCGCGGCCTTCCGGAGTTCCGTACGCCGCACGATGCCATTGCTCTTCGGTGGGCAATTTTTTGCCGGCCCAACGCGCGTAAGCGGTGGCCTCGGCGTGGCTGACGAACGCCGGCCAAGATTCGGGGAGCGGGATCGCCCCGGCCATGCTGCGGTAATTCCAGCGCGTATCGGTAGACGATGGATCTCCAGCGTTGCGCGGAATCCAGAAATGCGGAAAGAGGATATTACTTTTGCGGCGCCATTCCCAATCTTCCGGTTTCCAGTATTTCGGAACCTGGTAACCGCGGGCCTGAACAAATTTCAGGTATTCGCCGTTGGTCACCGGATAGACGTCGATGGAAAATGCCGGCACCAAAACTTTTTGCTCGCCGAATTCGTTGTCCCAACCAAAAGCTCGCTCGGAACGAACCTGCCCCAGCGTTGCAATGCCGGAAGAAATTGCAGCTTGGCGCGGCTCGGGGCCGGGGCCGTCGTCTTCCTCCGGCGCGCGGCCCAGCGCTTTTTTCTCTACCGGCAGGTTGTGCAGCAAATAGGCCAGAGTTTCGGCGTGCATCAGGCGATGTTCGATGGCCACGTTCAGCAGTTGTTCGTTTTCCGGCGATGTTTCGCCTTCGCGGGCGAAGCCGGTGTCGCGGATGGCACCGTCCAGATGCTCGCGGGTCAGGCGGTTGTATTTTTCCACGCGCGCAATCGTGGGCCAGTCTTTGGGCGTATCGGTCGGCAAGCCGCCATCGACCGGATCGATGCCAAAGGCGAAAAGTTTATTGAAGACTTCGTCATGCGAAGCCAAACCCAATGGGCCGCCGAGCAGATTGAAATCGAAGGCCTCGAGGTGGCCAAGATAAAAAATCAGGCGGTGGCGTTCCGGAATCGGACGATCGTAAAAAGCGTTCGGCGTCAGCGCTCCAAAAATGGCGTCGGTGCGCGAGCGAGCTTCGGCCAAGCGCGAGAGAAGGGTCGACTGCGATGCAGTTACAGCGCGAGAGGCGTTCAAGACTGTCACCTCGGAGGGCCTAACGATCGGTTCCGGAACCCGGGTCCCAGAACCCAGGATAAAGACCCTTTTACTCCCCAACATGGCCCGACGACAAGTTAATGTTTCACCAGCTTAGATGCGCGGCCTAACCAAAGGTAGCAGCGAAAGAAGGCGAAAGGACATACAGGATTTTCCGGAGGGCTCTTCCGCGATGGCTGTATGAATTCTTCTCTGCGGGCGATATTTCGGCGTAAGTACGGCCCAGCGATTCAAAGTAAAAGACGGGATCGTAGCCGAAGCCGCCATCGCCGCTGGGCTGGGTGGCGATGGATCCCTGCGCGTCGGCGGAGACCACGGCCACGGCTCGTCCCTGGCTGGCGACCGTGGCGACGCAGACGAAGCGCGCGCGGCGGTCTTGGCCGGATTTGTCTTTCATTTCATTCAGCAGCTTGCGGACGCGATCGGCGTCGGTGGCGTTTGGGCCGGCGTAGCGCGCCGAATATACGCCGGGCGCGCCTCCGAGCGCAGGAACGACCAGCCCGGAATCGTCGGCTAGCACCGCGCCGTCTTTGCAAAAGCGACTGTAATACAGAGCTTTTCCCGCGGAGTTCTCGGCGAAGGTCGGGGCGGTTTCCTCGAACACTGGAATTGCGCTGAAGTTGGGCAGCAATTCCAGATCGAGCGAAGCGTCGCCGGCCAGTTCGCGATACTCGCGCAGCTTTCCCGGGTTGGATGAGGCGAGAAAAATTTTCATGGACGACCGCGCCGGCGTCGAGGCCCGGCGCGACGAGAGGGCGCAGCCGGACTCATTTGGTGCGCGGCAAAAATTTCAGGCTGAGCAGCTCGGTCTGGATGCGAACCAGTTGGCGAATGCCGCCGGCGGCGAGCTTCAACAAATCGTTGAGTTCGACGTCGGTGTAGGGGCGGCCTTCGGCGCTGGCCTGCACTTCGACGAAATGTCCGCTGCCGGTCATGACCACGTTCATGTCAACCTGCGCGGCCGAATCTTCTTCGTAGGCGAGATCGAGCAGGCGTTCGTCTTCGACCAAGCCGACGCTGGTGGCTGCCAGATAATCGAGCAGCGGCAACTTGCGCAAAATTCCGGCGGTGACCATGCGTTCGAGCGAGAGCGCGAGGGCGACGTAAGCGCCGGTGATCGAAGCGGTGCGCGTGCCGCCGTCGGCTTGAATCACGTCGCAATCCAGCCAGACGGTGCGTTCGCCGAGGGCTTTCAAATCCATCACCGCGCGCAAAGTGCGGCCGATCAGCCGCTGAATTTCCAAGGTGCGGCCGGATTGTTTGCCGCGGCTCGACTCGCGCGGCGTGCGGCTTTCGGTCGAACGCGGCAACATGCCGTATTCGCCAGTGACCCAGCCTTTGCCCGAACCTTTCAGAAATCCCGGGACGCCGTCTTCCACGGTGGCGGTGACGATTACCCGCGTGTGTCCGGATTCGATCAGCGCGCTGCCTTCGGCGTGCGGGATAAAGTCCGGAGTGATCTTCACCGGGCGCAGTTGGTCGGCGGCTCGTCCATCAATTCGCAAATGAGTCTCCCTTCCGGATGAGTGCTGCGGGTGGAGCAAAACGAAGCGTCAAGTGTGACGAGTAGGTGGAAAACTGTCAACCATTGGAACGGGTTGGCGCGTCTGAGGCTTCGCTCAGATAGAGGATCTGCAGGCCTTCCACTCGCGCGAAAGGCGTCAAGTGGTGTGGCTTGCGCGACGACCTGCCGTCGGGAAGCACGAAGATGTCTTCTACTTGAACTCCACGCACAATAACGGCATCGCTGATCAATGAACGGTGGCAGCGCCAGGGAACAGCTTCGGCGCACATGATCACCACGCGATTTAGGTCTTGTTCCATCAGCCAACTGATCTGCTGGGCGAAGGCGTCCGTTTGCATGTAGTCGGCGTAGCCCCTGAAACTTTTATTTCGCCAACCGGTGTTAAGGCTGTTCGGGTCGGCGGCCCGCCTCCCTCCCAGGCCCTCTCGCCAGGCTGTGTCGATGCCTTCCGAGTTAAGCGCGGCGAAGAGTTGATCTTGGTTGAATTGTGGATGCTTCCTCGATCCCGGGTGCCGGCGTACGTCGACAAGTTGCCGGCACCCATTTTCTTTTAGGGCTCGGAGAAAAGATGCAAGCGGGAGAGTCGAGTGACCAATTGTCATCATGGTCTTAGGGGAAGACCTAATCTCCTGTATGGATCCCGGACGTCATCGAAGCGGCGAATGCGTTGCGGGGGTGTTGTTGGGCGAAGCTGCGAGAGGTGAAGTGGCAGCAGGGAGTGCTGGCGAGGAGGGTGCGGTGGCGTTGGTTCCCGCGGAATTCAGTTCGAAAAATCCGGTGAGATCGACGTGGCCGGCGAGGGTGTCAGCTTCCTGGCCGTGAATTAAAATTTTCAGGCGGTGCAGGCCGCTGACGTTGTTCTCCAGCGTTCGCGCGATCGAATCGATGGCTTGCATCTCGCTGATGATTCCCGAAGGCGTGCCCGTGGAAAGCGCATCGGAAAAATCGGCGACGGCGGTGCCGTCGGGGAGGATGTAAAAACCGAGCAGAGTCGCGTCTGCGGGGAGCGTGCGCTGGTCAGGAGAGGGCGTCTGCAAAATCAGCGCGTCGATCACCTGACGCGCGCGTTTGGCCGGGTCGGCGGAAAGCGGCAGAGCGACTTGCGATGGCGCGATGTGGTCGGGGCCGTCGGCCCAGAAAATTTTCGTTTGCGAAACCACGTCGCTCGAAGAGGTGAGCTGCGGCTTCAACAATTCGCGGCGAGCCTGCTCTTCGGTGGTTTGCGTTTGAGCCAGGCGGGTCATGCGATTCTGCAGGCTGCGCAGGCTGAGCAAACCGATGATCACGGCGACGGCGAGAATCGCCAGCGTGATTTGCAGATTGCGCGGCATCAGTTGGACCCTGCGGGGCGCGGCGTCGCGATCGGTGTATTGCCGGAATTTGCGTAGCCCGGACGTGAAAGCTGAACACTGTGGGCAATGGTCCCGGCCAGCGGAGCGCCCATCGAGGCCAGCAGGCTGCCATCGGGAACCGCAACGCTGGAGAGTTCCACGGCGACGGCTGGAGCGGAGACCGAACGCAATTCGCGAATGGCGAAGGCAGTGGAAGCCGTCGGCGATCCCGGAAAACGCTGAGCCAGTTCGGTCTGCAGAATATCGGCGAGGCGATGGCTGGCGTCGAGATAGGGGCGCTGGGCTTCTTCCCAGGCGACGAGGGATTTCGGAGCTTCGCCCGGCGCGCTCGCCGCTTCGTTTGAAAATTGATAGGAATAAGCACGCGCAGTTCCGATTTTTCCGGTAGACGAAACATGGATGGTGATAAAAATCGCGTCGCGATAGGCGTTGGCGGTGGCAGCGCGGTCTTCGTACGAAGGATTCGAATCGTCGTTGCGGGTCATGACTACGTGGTAGCCCAGGCGTTCAAATTCGGCGCGCAATTGGCGGGCGTAGCGCAGCACTAGATCTTTTTCGAAGGTGCCGTTTGGTCCTTGCGCGCCGTCGTCGGAAGCGCCGTGGGCCGGGTCGATCACGATCACCGGGCCAACGCGCGCCGGCGGCGTCGCGGGGGACGGGTTTTGCGGTGGCGCGAACTGCGGCGGTGCAGAGGACTGTGATTGGGGCGGCTGCGGCGCGACATAAGGTGATGTTGGCGCAGGCGATGCGCTTTGCTGCCGGGCAATTGTTTGCAACGCGCCGAAGGAAATGGCGGCGACCGCGAGGCAAATCGTCAAGCGCAGCGGGAATCGAAGCACGGCGAAAAGAATAGCAGAAATGAGCGCGGCGGAAGCCGAGAAGGCGAGCGTTTGTGCGCGCCAACGAAACGGCGGACGGCTTTTCAGGATTGCCGGCGAATCATGTCCGCCGCTTTTTCGGCAATCATGATCGTGGCTGCGTTGGTATTACCAGCCGGAATCGTGGGCATGATGGACGCATCCACCACCCGAAGGCGTTCGATGCCATGGACGCGCAACTGCGGATCGACCACGGCCATTGGATCGTGACCCATTTTGCAGGTGCCGACCGGATGGTAGAGCGTCTCAACTTCAGCGCGCAGAAAGGCGGCGATGTCTTGATCGGAAACCGCGTTTGCACCGGGATGGAGTTCGTCTCCACGGAACGCAGCGAAGGCGCGGGTGTGCGCGATACGGCGCGCGAGGCGTACGCCTTCAATCATCGAACGAAGATCGTTCGCAGTGGAAAGATAGTTCGCGTGAATTACCGGCGCTTCGAGCGGATTTGCGGAACGCAGGGTGACGCTGCCGCGCGATTCGGGAGTAATCAGAGTAGGCGCGAAGCCGAAGCAATATTCTTTGTGGCGGATGAGGCCGTGGCCGCGGTAATACGCGGGGCCGAAAAGGATTTGCACGTCCGGCACGTTCAAGCCATCGCGGGTGCGGGTGAAGAGGCCGGCTTCGGCTACGTTCGAAGTGAGCGGGCCATCTTTCATCACGACGTAGCGAAGAAGGTTCGCGAGCGTTTCGGCTTTATCGAGGCTGACCGGCTTGGTGCAAAGATAGCCGACCGAAACCATCGGATGATCCTGCAGGTTCGCGCCGACTCCCGGCAGATTGTGTTGCGCGGTGATGCCGAAGCGAGCGAGATGAGCCGCCGGACCAATCCCCGAGAGCATCAGCAATTGAGGAGAATTCAGGGTTCCACCGGCGAGGAGCACTTCGCCGGAGGCGCGAACTTCCTCGGCGACGCCGGCGCGCAAAAATGCCACACCGACGGCTCGTCCTTTTTCGATGAGGATGCGCTGCGCGTGCCCGCCGGTCCAGACGGTCAGATTCGGACGAGCCTGCGCGGGGCGCAAATAAGCATCGGCGGCACTGTGGCGTTGGCGTTTTTTCTGCGTGACTTGGTAGAGGCCCACGCCATCCTGCGCGGCGCCGTTGAAATCCGGATTGGCAGCGACGCCGATCTCCTGCGCGCCCGCCACGAACGCGTGGGTCAGCGGATTCACCAGATGCAGGTCGGCGACATTTAACGGGCCACCCGCACCGTGAAACTGGCAAGAGCCGCGTTCGCGATTCTCGGACTTCCGGAAATACGGCAGTACGTCCGAAAAACCCCAGCCGGTGCTGCCGGCATTTTCCCAGGCATCGTAATCCGCGGCGTTGCCGCGAATGTAAATCATGGCGTTGATCGAGCTCGATCCACCGAGCACTTTGCCGCGCGGCCAGTAGAGGCGGCGGTTGTTCAGATGCGGTTCAGGCTCGGTGGTGTAATTCCAGTCGACCTTAGTCTTGAAAAGTTTCGAAAACGCAGCAGGAATTTTGATTTCGCGCGCGGTGTCGCGGCCCCCGGCTTCGAGCAGCAGGACCGACACGGCGGAATTTTCGCTGAGGCGAGCGGCCAGGACGCATCCGGCCGATCCAGCGCCGACGATAATGTAGTCGTAAGTTTTTTGTGTGCGAGCCAAGAGGATTCCCGCTGCACGCGCCAACGGCAACGCGGCGCGATTTGCTATTAGGAATTAAACGCTATGGACGGAAGCCTCGCAAATGATTTCGGGGCAGACCAATACGGGCTGCGCGAAAAAAGGGAGAGGCGGACGGCTTAGGCTGCTTTGCGCTGGTCGGTCATGGCCGGCGCTTCGCCCCAACCTTGCGGACGAAGGACAGCTTTCACCGCGTAGGCCAGGAACCCGCCGCCGATCAGGAGCAGGCCGAAAGTAAGGCCGCTCATTCCGAGAATCTGCTCACTCTCGCCATGCACGATCGAGAACCCGAGCAGAAGGGCGGGGCAAACACCGACCAGAATCGCGCCAGCCATGCCGCCGGGAACTTTGAACGGGCGGCGCAGCGTGGGTTCTTTGATGCGCAGCACGATCAGCGCGATAAATTCGAGCGACAAACTCATGCCGTAGAGCAGCACGTCGATGGTCACCAGCCGTTCAAAGCCGAGGCCCAGGCACAGCGCCCAGCCTCCGGCCAAAACGATAATCGCCACCCAGGGCGCGCGCGTCTTGGGATGAACTTTGCCGAACACGGAAGGAAGCAATCCATCCTGAGCCATGGCCAGCGGCAAGCGCGAATAGCTCATCACCAGCGCGTTGAACATACCGAAGGCGCTCATCATGCCGCCGAGAACCAGCGCGACGCGGAAGCCGCGCGCAACCAGCGGGCCGCCGATCAAGCCGCCCATCAGCCCGGCGATGTCCGCCCACGAGCCCGTTTCAAATGCGTTGGCGTGAACTCCCGCGAGCCACATCGCCGCGAATGGAACGATGTACGTGGCCGCGACCACGATGACCGCGACGATCATCGCGCGCGGATAGGTACGCTGCGGACGCTTCACTTCGGTGGCGATGGTCGAAGCGTTATCCCAGCCCATATAATTCCACATACAGATCAGCAAGCCGCCGATCAGACCAATATTCGAAGAAGAAGGTGCGACCGTCGCATTAGCCAGTTCACCCACTTTGAACGGAGCAATCAGCACCAGCGCGACAAATGGCGCGGACAGCAAAAAGAAAAGCCACAGAGAGCTGATGGCCACGATGCGGATGCCGGCGATATTCAGTAGCGCGCACAATACAACTACGCCCAGGCCGACCATCACGCCACGGTGATCGACGCCGAACCACGGCACTAACCGCGTGAGATACGCGACGAACAGCGTGGGATAAATCGCCATGTCAAAAATGCTGGCGACCAGCGAGAGCCACGCTTCTTGAAAGCCCCAGAAATTTCCCATCGCGCGGCGGACCCACGCGTAGTAACCGCCTTCGGAAGGCAGCGCGCTCGAAAGTTCGCCGATCATGAAAGCGGTCGGCAAGCTCCACAGAATCGGCGTGATCAGCAGCAGCAAAATGCCGCGCCCATAACCCGCGCCGTGAATAATGTCTTCAGTGCCGTAGGTGCCGCCGGACACCATGAAAAAGGTGGCAGCTACCAGGGGCCACAAAGTCAATTTCGCCGATTTTTTTGGGGAAGCAATCGCCCGGGAAGGAAATTGGGCTGGCAGGGATAAGGTACTCAATTTTTTGTCGCGTCCTCCATCGGCGATCCTCGCTCTCTCTCAACAACTTACGCGGAGCGAGTCCGCAAAATGCAGAATACGTTTATTTTTTTCTGATGCAAGAAAAATATGCGGCCAAACGAAAATAATTTCGGGAAGGGAATCAGGAGTGCGGACGGCGGGAACTGGATTTTTCGACGGCGTGCGACGAACAGAAGAAAAGTTTCGCGGACGAAAAAAAAAGGAGGAGGCCTCCGGCCTCCTCCTCGAATCTGAATCGTTTTACTGCGGAGTCGACGCTCCCGAACCGTCGCCCTTCTTGGCCAGACGCTTTTCGCGCATTTCCTGGGCCCAGGCCTTCTGCTGCTCGGGCGTCATCACCGCCCAAACCTGACGGCGCGTGTCCTTGCGCAGCTCCTTCACTTTCTGCGCGCGCTGGTCGTCGGTCAACGAAGTGTCTTTGTTGACCGCCTTCAATTGATCTTTGGCGTCGGCGCGAATCGCCTGAATTTTGGTCTTCTGATCGTCGGTCAGGTTTAGCGTCGCGTCGTTGTCCGGATTGTCCGGATCCATGGCGGCGCCCCCGCCGTGACCCGGCTTCGCGGTCATGGCCGAACCAGCCGGTGGCGGCGCGGAAGCGCCGGCATTCTGAGCGCGGGTCGCGGGCGTAAGCGCAAAAAATAGTGCGAGCGTGCTGATCGAAAAGATCAATTTGCTTCCGGTCATATTCCGTCCTTCACCGCGAGATAAGTACACGCCGCCATTCTCCCACCGCTGTCAACTGCGGGGAACGACCGCCAGCGCATTGAACCCTGCGAGCGCAGGAAAGCCTCGGTGGGCGGGAACCGGTCTGCCGAAACGCCGCCCCCGCCTTTCGCCCCCATATAAGGTTAACCGCGCCTTCTGGTACCCGGGGCTGAAAAACGGGAAACTGCTAGGACGAAAGGGCAAAAGTCTTCTTTTTTCGGGCCCGGTTGCCCTCTCTATCACCACCGTAAGTCTATATTTATCAATCGGCTGCGGTTTTCGGAGTTTGGGTTCCCAGTTGCCCTAACCAGTCTGCCAGCGCTCAGCGACCCCCGCCGCGAGAACGCTGCAAATGGAGTATTGGCTATGAAAAACGTCTTCAAATGCGGGGCTATTCTTGCGGCTTTCGTTTTCCTGGCAGTTCTGCCCGCCCGCGCCGATTCTGGTGACACCTATCAATTTACGATGACCGGTCCAGTGACCGCCTCCTGGACCATGTCCGAAAGTCCGACTCCGTATTTCTACGAAGAAGGCACGGTGTTTCTGGCCGTGGCTCCGGACCTGGTGGTCGACGGCGCCCCCGATCCCGGCGACATTCTGTGCTTCTTCAACCTGGGAGACCTGGGCGGACTGAACAGCATTAACTTGCTGCCGGATTTCTTTGGCCCGCAGGTTTACAGCGGTGATGAATCGGCTCCGACTTTTCTGGTCGGCACGTACTATTTCACCATGGACAATAGCGACCAGCTCGAAACGCTACAGATTTCGCAGGCTCCCGAACCGGGAACGATGCTGCTGCTAGGCTCCGGACTCGCGGCGCTGGGCCTGAAACGGAAACGCCAGATGGCGAACTAGTTGGGTGATAGGGTTTCCGAGCCAGCGCTGGCCCTGCCGGCTGGCTCGGATAACTCTGGTTACTTCGCAAGTTACGCCGTAAGTTACTTCGCGGCGGGCGCGACCTGCTGCAGTTGCGTCAGGTCGGCCAGAACTTCCTCGCTGTGCTTCGTCGGACTCACGTCCATGTATTCCTTCACGATGACTCCATCCGGATTGATGATGAAGGTGTGACGCGCGGATAGTTTCTTCCCCAGGATATTCAGGATTGACCCGTATTCGTCTGAAACCTTGTGGGCCGGATCGGCCAGCAACTTGAAGGTCAGGCCTTCTTTGGTGCAAAACTTCTGGTGGGAATCAAAGGTATCCACGCTGACACCCAGGATCACCGCGCCTTTCTGGTCGTACTGCGCCTGGTCGCGCTGGAAATTGTGGGCTTCGACCGTGCAGCCGCTGCTGAAATCCTTGGGATAGAAATAGAGCACCACCCATTTGCCGCGATAATCCTTCAGGCTGACGCTTTTTCCTTCCTGCGACATTAGTGTGAAATCGGGCGCGGCGACGCCGACGGCGGGCGCCTTGTCCGAAGCATGCAGTGCGCTATAGGCCGCGCCGAGTAGCACCACGGCGGCCAGCGCCAAAAGCGATTTCCCCACCCATCTTCTTTTACCTTCGGCCATTGGAGATTCTCCTCTGCGAATGATTGGCAGGAACAGTATGCACCCGCGAAGGTTGATGGCGCACGACAACTTCGGTGCGCGGGGTGGCGAGCGAGGCAGACCAGAGGGGGGAGCGGGCGACGGCAGCGGCCGTCGCCCGCAGTTGGTGATGTGACTAAGCCGTCTTCGAGCCGGTAACGAAGTGAATGACTAGCGAGATCACCGCGAACAGCAGCAGCAGGTGAATCAGGCCGCTGGCGACGTGAAACATCAAGAATCCGCCGAGCCACAGAATCAAGAGCAGAATCGCAATTCCCAAGAACGGTCCGAACCTCATATTTCCTCCCGGAACATGTGTTTGTTTGCGCTGGAACAATTCCAGAACTGTTGCTAGCAATGTCTCTGGTTTGCCTAGAACCAGCCATACAGAAAAGGCTGTAAAGTTTTCCCCAACGTTCTGTAGCTGGCCGGTGTCGTCGGGCCGCGCCCGGCGGCGTTGGCGATACACCTCGGCCTGCACTATCATGAAGCGCTGAATTCAACTTCGAATTGATACTCCGCACACGCGGGAAGGTGAACGCTCCGTCCATGGAACCCATCTCACACTTTTTCTATTCCGACCGGCTCAAGCTGCAATTTTGGGATTACGGGCAGGACGGCAAGCCCGCGCTGGTGCTGGTTCACGGCGGCCTGGACCACGCGCGCAATTGGGATTGGGTGGCGCGATCGCTGCGCGAGCATTATCACGTTTACGCCATTGATCTGCGCGGCCATGGCAATAGCGCCTGGGCGCCCGGAGCGATGTACAGCTTCGCCGAGCACGTCCTCGATCTTTCGGCGCTGCTCGACATCATCAACGAGTTTCCGATCCGGCTGGTCGGTCACTCCATGGGTGGGACGGTAGTGCTGCACTATTGCGGCGTTTTCCCGGAACGCGCGCGCAAGGCCGTTTCCATCGAAGGTCTCGGCTTCCCCATCGGCCATCCGATTCAAGGTCCCGCATCGAAGCGCTTCCGGCACTGGATCGATGCGGTGCGCGGACTGGAAAAACGTCACCAGAAAAGTTATCCCAGCTTGAGCGCCGCGATGGCGCGCATGCAGGAAGTGAATCCGCACCTGAGCGACGAAGTAGCGCAACACCTGACCACGCACGGAACCAACTGGGAGGCGGACGGTTCACTCATCTGGAAGTTCGACAATTACGTCCGCGCGCTCCCGCCCTACGGCCATCACGTGGAAGATTTCGTGGAACTCTACGGCCAGATCACCTGCCCAGTGTTGATGTTTTGGGGGCTGGATAGTTTTCTGCCCGTGCCGCTGGGCGACCCGCGCTGGAATGCGATCAAGAATTCGAAACTGGTGGAAGTACCCAACGCCGGGCACTGGGTGCACCACGATCAGCTGCAAATTTTCCTGGACGAAACGATTCGGTTTCTGAAGTAGGAAAGATTTTTGCGGCGGGTTTCAGGAAATGGAGTCGATCTCGTCCATTTCCGGCTCCGGCAGCAGGGAACGAACGTGTTCGTTAAGCTGGGTAATATCGCTCTTGGCCACTACCAGGTCGACGCCGGAACGCGCGGCCTGTTCGTCGGAAATCATGTGGCCGTGCAGCGTGAAAAGAATGATGGGAACCACCGGTAGGATGGTTTTCAGTTCGCGCGCGGCTTCCAGGCCATTCATCACCGGCATCCCCAGATCCAGAATCACCAGATCGGGCTGAAATTTCTTCGCTTTCTCCACCGCGTCCAGGCCGTTGACCGCTTCCGCGCAAACCTCGAAGTCGGGATTCGAGCGCAGCAGTTTCGAGACGTACTTGCGCACCTGCTCGCTATCGTCCGCTACTAGAATCGACTTGGTCATCTCCGCCGCTCGCGTATTCATGTAAACCCCGATCTCCATTCCAACCTAACAAATTGGATGCAGCTGGGCCATACAGTGAAACTCCCACTGTTCAGAAAAAGGAGACAAAGGGTAAAGAGCTCAACTGAGCGGAGCAGCGGAACTCCGAGAGCTAATTTCGCGCGCGGACTTTGGTTTCGAGGTAGTTGACCAGGTGGGCCTGCGCATCACGCAGAGCATCAATGCTTTGTTCCAGGCGGCTGATCATGATGGCGCCCTCGAGCGAGGCGATGATCACATTGGCCAGCTTGGCTTTGTCGACGTTCGAGTGAATTTCGCCGCGGTGAATGCCTTGCGCGATAATTTCGCTAAGAAATTTCTGCCAGCCCTCCAGGGCCTTGCGTGCACGGGTGCGCAGAACGGCGTTCCCGTTGTCGCTATCCATCGCGGTATTCAGTAGCGGGCAGCCGCCCGGGACGGTGCCGCGGCGTTCGACGAAATTTGCGATGAATTGGATGAGCCGGTCGACGCTGTTCTCGATGCGATCCAGGTCGTGACGCCGGGCACGCAGCGCTTCGGCCCAGGCGTAATCGAAGGCCTCGGCGGCGAGTTCCTGCTTACTGTCAAAATGGCGGTAGATCCCGCCCTTCTCCAGCGAAGTGGCCGCCATGATTTCCTGCATGGAGCTGCCTTCGTAGCCGCGCTGGTTAAATAATGGCGCGGCCTGCCGGATGATGCGTTCGCGGGTGCGGTCACCTTTCTTCATCGCGATACTCCTTAAGACGCCTTCTCGTATTTCTGCCAGGCTGTAAATAAAAGCGACCTTTCAGTCTCTTATGGTATCATATGTTCCTAGTTGAGACCAGTCGGTCTCTTTTGTGCCACCGTAGGCAACGTAGCGAGGTCTTTTGGCAGCCCAGGCCACAACTTTCGGCGGAATTGCTCCCCAACGCGTGGCCACCGGCATCAACCCGTGGTTCATCGCGCTGACCGTGACCCTGGCCACGTTCATGGAGCTGCTCGATACCGCCATCGCCAACGTGGCGCTGCCGCACATCGCCGGCGGGCTCGCCGTCAGCAGTGACGAAAGCACTTGGGTGCTGACCAGCTATCTGGTGGCGAACGCAATCGTTCTGCCGCTGAGCGCATGGCTTAGCCGTGTCTTTGGCCGCAAGAATTACTACATGGGTTGCGTCGCGACGTTCACCATCGCCTCGCTGCTCTGTGGTCTCGCGCCAAGTCTGGGCTGGTTGATTTTCTTTCGCGTGTTGCAGGGCATTGGCGGCGGGGGATTGGCTCCGGTGGAGCAGGCCATTCTGGTCGATACATTTCCAGCCGATAAGCGCGCCGCAGCGTTCGCGCTCTACAGCATGGCGATTGTCACCGCCCCGGCCATCGGCCCACCGCTGGGCGGATGGATCACCGACAGTTTTTCGTGGCGCTGGGTTTTCTTCATCAATATTCCAATCGGAATAATTTCGCTGATTCTGACGCATCGCATGGTTTCCGATCCCCCGGAATTCAAGCGCGAAGTAGAAACGGCGCGGCAAGCGGGGAAGCTGAGCATTGATTACATCGGGATCGCGCTGGTGGCGATTGGGTTCGCCTGCCTGGAAGTGGTGCTGGATCGCGGCGAACGTGAAGATTGGTTCGAGAGCCACTTCATTCTCATATTTTTCACAGTTGCGATCGTGGCCTTAGTCGCGGCGGTGATTTGGGAGCTGCGTTATCCGGACCCCGTGGTGGAGCTGGCGCTGCTGAAAGAAAGAAACTTCGCCATCTCGAACGCTTTCTATTTCATGTTCGGTTTCACGCTATTCGGCAGCACGGTTTTAATTCCGCAGATGCTGCAATCGCTCTACGGCTACACCGCAACCGACGCGGGCCTGGTGCTGGGCCCCGGCGCGATGGTGATTGTGGTGATGGCCCCGCTCGTGGTGCAGCTGGTGCGGAAAATCTCGGTGGCCTGGCTGATCAGCATCGGTTTCGGCATTCTGGCGTTGGCCATGTGGACGTTCGCCAGCTTCAATCTGTTCACCAACTACGGTCACGAAGCGGGCGCGCGCGCGATTCAAGGGCTGGGCCTGGCGTTTCTCTTCGTACCCACCAGCCAGCTGGCCTATTCCTACCTGCCGAAAAATAAGAACAACAAAGCTTCGAGCCTGACCAATTTATTCCGCAATCAGGGCGGCAGCTTCGGCATCGCTTTCGTCACCACCATGATTTCGCGTCGCAGCCAGTATCACCAGAACATTCTGGTTTCGCATATCTCTAACGCTGAAAATGCAGTTCGCAACAACGCCGCGTCCACGCAAAGTTATTTAGCGCAGCATGGCTATTCCCACGCCGACGCCGTCACGCACTCCGTCGCGCAGCTTTACGCCAAGGTGCAAGGGCAGGCCGCAATTCTGAGTTATCTGGATTGTTTCTGGCTGCTGGGCGCGTTTGCGCTGATCGGCCCGGTGTTGGCGTCTTTCATCCGCAAGTTCAACCAGAATGCGGGCGCCGGCGCGGCACACTAAATCCTCAGAATTCGGCCTCAACGCCGCAAAACCCAGCGCGAACTCGAGTCTGTTTCCTAATTCTTTTGATTTTGCAACAGGATGATATTGCTGGTGCGTGAACCGCGCGAAAGAAACAGCGTCTTGCCGTCCGGCGACCAGGCGAACGAGCGAATCAGGCCCGAAGGGAAATTAGTGACTTGCTTAAGCGTGCCGGAAGGTATCGAAAGACTCCAAAGGTTCGACGCGCCCCCTCGAACCAGAGACATGTCGAGCGCTTTGCCATCCGGTGACCACTGGGTAAAAGCGGTGGTGATCGGCGAGCCCAGAGGCGTTTCTATGTCGAATACCACAGCGCCGCTGTCCAGCCTTCTGCCGATGAAGTGATCACGAGCGGCAGCGTCGGTCTGGGCATTCGCGCGATAGAAGAAAACCTGTCCGTCCTTCGTAAACCCGATAAAAGGTCCATTGAGATTCGGGACGTTTAATTTTGTCGCAGTACCGCCGGCCAGTGGTATCAGGGTGATGGCGCGGTCCAAAATTTGAAAATACGTCAAATTCTGTCCGTCCGGCGTACAGAAAGGAATTACCGAGTCGTTGTTTTGTGTGAGCTGCACGGGGTTTGAGCCATCGGCGTCCATGCGCCATATATTGGATCCGGCCGCGGTTCGCGTTGAGTACGCGATGTGTTTGCCGTCGCTGCAGGCGTTGGCGAAGGTGATGTTTCGATCCGCTCCGGCGACCAGCGTCCGGTTCGAGCCATCGTAGTTTGCGGAATAGACTTCGCCATTGCGGCTGTAATAGACGATCCGTTGGGTGCTCAAAATCGAAACGAGAGAGAGTGGCGCTTCGCCGGAGGCAATTTGCCTCGCCTTGGAAGCATCACCGCCCGGTGCGGCCCAGATGTCGAGCGCATTGGTGTCGTCGACGCTCACAATCGATTCTCCGTCGCGAGTCATATCCAGCCAGCTGAGGCTGTAATCGGTGAAGTCGTTGGTCAGGCGATGCGCTTCGCCGTCCGGGAAAGTGATGGTCCACAGTTGGCCGATGGAGCCGGTGCCAAACTCGCGTATCGGCAGCAGCAGCGAATTGCCATCGGGCAGCCACAGCGGGCGCCCGATGTCGGACGGCGTCTTGTACAGGGTGCGTATTTCGCCGCCGGCCATCGAGTAGGCCATCACCATGCTGCCGACTCCCGGCTGCACACTAACAAAGGCGATCGTCTTCCCATCGGGCGACCAGGCCGGCGCCAGAATTGCGGAAGGCGTCACCGATCCTTTTTTTGCCGTGAGTTGGCGCGGGTTCGAGCCATCGGGTTTCGCGATAAAGACGCGGACCTCTCCCTGTTCCGGCACGCCCCGCTCGAAAGCGAACTCCGACCCATCCGGCGAGAAGCTGACCGACGTATCGATATCGCGCACGACTTCCTGCGGATTTCCGCCCAGCACCGGCATTTTGTACAGCGAACTGAATAGCTGGTTTTCCTTTGAGGCTCGGACGAAGTAGATGTAATTGCCGTCGGGAGAAAAAGTCAGGCCGTAGAAAGTGCTGTCAGCCGGCTTCAAGATTTCGACGTCGCTGCCGGTGGCCACCTGGCGCACGTGCAGGCTTTGCATTTCGCCATCGCGCAGGACATAGACCACGTACTGGCCGGTAGGCGATATGGCCACGCCTTCGGCCTTGCCGGACTGCGTCAGCTTTTCGATGTGCATCGTCTGGGTGCTGAGCGGCGCGCCCGCGTGACGTCCACGGTAATTCGTAAAGTAAAAAGCCGCCGCGGCCAGCAAAACAAGCACCGCGGCCACCGCCAACAATTTTCCGAGATGCTTTTTGGCTTCGCCCATCACGATCGCGGTGCTGCTCGATCCGCTTCCGGGCCCCGCGGAGGCTGCGCTTGCAGAGGGATGTGAACCGCCGCTGCCCGGCGGCGGAGGCGGAGCAACGGAAGTCGATCGCGACGATCCAGATCCCGCGGTGGTGGCCGCCGCGACGGAAAAATTCCCGGAGTTGGCTGGGCCGTCCGCACCTACGACGCTGACCGGGGTGCGCCCGGAACTCGAATCACGCTGCAGGCGTTTCAAGTCCGTGCGCAGATCGGCGGCGGTCTGATAGCGCATGGCGCGATCTTTTTCGAGGGTCTTGTTGATGATGCGCTCGAGTTCCGCCGGAACATCAGGATTGATGCGCACCGGCGCAACCGGGGTGCGATTCAAAATCGCATCGAAGACTGCGGCGGAGGTCGACCCCGAAAATGCCTGGCGGCCGGTGGCCATTTCGTAAATCACCACGCCAAGCGAAAAAATATCGGTGCGCGAATCGAGCTCCTTGCCCAAAGTCTGTTCGGGCGACATGTAGGCCACGGTGCCGACCGCCACGCCCGGACTAGTCAGGTTTGCATCGTCGCCGGTGCGGCCGTCGCCGGTTGCGCCGCGCGTGACGCTGTGGCCGTCCGCGCCAGGCGCCACCAGCAGTTTCGCCAGACCAAAATCCAAAATTTTCGTCTGGCCGCGGTCGGTCAGGAAAATATTCGCGGGCTTGATGTCGCGGTGAATGATGTTTTCGGAGTGCGCGGCATCCAGCGCGTCGGCGGATTGAATCGCAGAATCGAGCAGGGTGTCGAAAGGCAGCGGACCGCCGGCGATGCGATGCTTCAGCGTCGCGCCCTTGAGCAGCTCCATGGCGATGTAGCTGCGACCCTGATATTCGCCAATCTCAAAAATGGTGCAGATGTTGGGATGGCTCAGCGCCGCGGCGGCGCGCGCTTCGCGCAAAAAACGCTCCAGCGCCAGCTTGTCGTTGGAGACGTCGTCAGGGAGAAATTTCAGCGCAACCATGCGGCCGAGCTTGGTGTCTTCGGCCTTGTAGACCACGCCCATCCCGCCGCCGCCCAGCCGCTCCACCACGCGATACTGCGAAATGGTTTGTCCCACCAGCGAAGGCGCGTCGGTCATGGTCCGCACATGTTAGTGATGCGGCGAAAACAAGTCAACGCGACGACCGTCCACCGCGAACACCAAGTAACAATCGTTTTCTAATTTTCCGCGCTCGAATACCCTGATATTATCCGCCGCGTCGATTGAATTTTCAGTCGACGCGAGTTTCAGGGGGCCGAATATGAATCGACGTGAGTTCCTGGGAATTGTCGGTGTCAGCGGATTGGTAAAATTGAATCTGCCCGACTTTGGTGCGAACTTCGGCGCTCACTCCCCCGAAGGACTCTCTCCCGCGGCTGATGCTGCGTCCGGTATGCAAGGCGCCGCCGCGAAACCGTTCGGCTCCGGTTACTTCGGTGAATGGATCACCGACCAGTTCGGTTTGCCCGCGTACCGCTATACCTGCAACCAGGTCACCGACCCAAAGGCGGTCTCGCCCACTCACAAGATTTGGCGCGGGGCGACGGACCAAACCCATCAGATCGGCAACGACCGGATTATTGCCGCGGTTTCGAATTTCGGGTACTTGCAAGTGCGTCAAGATGAAGGCTCGCCGAAATATCTGAACGATTATTTCCCGGAGCAGTCGCACTTCGGCGCCGGCATCGGATTTCTCACCGACGGAAACGAAGTGGTCAGCACTTACTACTCCGGAAAAAGTGACGTGTCGTTCGACCGGATCCAGGGCGAAGGCTATTCGCGAAAAATTGTTACCGGCAAGAGCTACGCGGTCGATCAGGTGATTTTCGCGCCGTTCGGCGACGACCCGGTTTTGATTTCAGCCGTGACCATCACCAGTCGCGGCGCCCAGCCGGCGAATCTACGCTGGATCGAATACTGGGGCGCCCAGAATTACCAGTTGTCCTTCCGCGCCTGGATGCAGGGCAACATCGTAAAAACAGCAAACGCGCCGGAATTGCGCCGCGATTTTGCCGCGCGCTTCACCCACGAATTTCGTGCGCTGCCGAATCGCGCGGGCTTGATTGAATCGCAGAAATTCACCAGCCGGTCGGCGAAAGACACCGAGATGTGGGCGCAGGTACAAGCCGAGTTGAAGAAAAATCCCGACGGTTTTTACGGCGGCCCGGTTGCGGATTTTCCGGCGGGCGTTAGTTTTGAGGACTTGAATCCGCCGCGCACGTTTCTGGTCTCGCTCGACGCGCCGGCCGACGGCGTGGCCACCGATGCGGCGGCATTTTTCGGCGTTGGAGGAGTTGACAATCCGGACGGCCTGGCCGCGCCGCTCAACGGTAGCCTCGACGCCACGGGTCCGGCGAGCGCGCATCTGCTCGAGCGCCGCCTGCTACTGAAGCCGCAGGAAAGCCGAACGATTTACCTCATGTATGGATATTTGCCCGAAGGATTCGCGGTTGAATCGCTGATCGCCAAATATTCAGCGGAGCCTGCAAAACTCTGGGCTGCCTCTTCGGCGCAATGGAAAAACGACGGAGTGCGCTTCAGCGTGCCGGCCGAACCCTGGGTCGAACGCGAAACCTCCTGGCACAACTACTACCTGCGAAGTGCCATGACCTCCGACAGTTTTTTCGGCGAGAAAATTCTGTCGCAGGGCCATGTCTATCAATATCTGATGGGCTTTCAAGGGGCGGCGCGCGATCCGCTGCAGCACACCCTGCCTTTCGTTTTCAGTAATCCGGAAGTAGTGAAGAACATTATTCGCTACACGCTGAAAGAAATTCTGCCCGATCGCTCCTTGCCCTACGCCATCGTCGGCAGCGGAGTGCCCATGCCTGCGATTTTCGCGCCGAGCGACCAGGAAATGTGGCTGTTGTGGACCGCCAGCGAATATGTTTTGGCCACGCGCGATACAAAATTCCTCGAGGAAAAAATTCCCACGTATCCGAATAGAACGGTAACTGCCGGAGATCCGACGATTGGCGAGCTGCTGCACCAATCCTACATTCACATGGTCAAGGACCTCGGCACCGGCCAGCACGGTTTGATGCGCCTCTCGAATGGCGACTGGAACGACGGAGTGATCGTTTCCCGCCGCTCGGCGGACGTTTCGCCCGCGGAAATTCGCAAACAATCGGAAAGCGTTTTGAACGCCGCCATGGCCAGCTACGTTCTGGGATTTTACGGTTCGATGCTGGCCTACACCGGAGATACCAAAACCGCGGACGACGCCCGGGCGAAAGCTGAAGCGCAGCGCGAAGCAGTTCGCGCGACCTGGCAAGGCCGCTGGTTCAAGCGCGCCTGGCTCGGCGAAAAATTGGGTTGGATCGGCGACGATCATTTTTGGCTGGAACCCCAACCCTGGGCGTTGATCGGCGGCGCGGCCACCCCGGAACAAAGCAAAATTCTGGTCAGCTCGATGAATCAGCTGGTGCGCGACCCCTCGCCCATCGGCGCGATGCTGCAGAGCCAGGGCGACCCCAACATGACGGCGAAACCCGGCACGATGGAGAACGGCGGCATCTGGCCATCGATCAACGGCACGCTGATCTGGGCGCTGGCGCTCGATAACGGCGCACAGGCCTGGGACGAATGGAAAAAGAATTCGCTCGCGCTGCACGCCGAAAAATATCCGGAAGTGTGGTACGGAACCTGGAGCGGACCGGACACTTACAATTCCGTGCTGTCGAAATATCCGGGGCAAACCATGTTCGTCGAGCAATCCGCGAATAACCAAGATAAGAGCTTCGCGGCGGACTGGGGCATGAACTGGACGGATTTTCCGGTGATGAATTTGCACCCGCATGCCTGGCCGCTGTACAGCAGCGCGAAATTGTTGGGGCTCGATTTCCGGGAGAAGGGAATTCGTTTCAAGCCCGGACTGCCGCTGGAGGAATACGAATTCACTTCCCCGCTGCTTGGTTTCAAAAAAACGAAAACGGGCTATTCGGGTTGGTACGCGCCGTCGGTTGCGGGGAAATGGGAATTGGAATTCCGGTTGCCCGCTGATGAACTGGCGCGTTTGAAGCAGCTGAAAATTAACGGCGCCGAAATGTCCGCCAAAGTCGCCGACGGCGCGATTCGTTTCTGGGGAGAAAGCGCGCCGGGATCGCCGCTGCGCTGGGAAATTTTGTAGCTCGTTTGTTGCGCCGGTAGAAAGACCGCGCCTGCTAGCCGGTGACGGCCCAGCCTGCGTCCGCGCGAATGACTTCGCCGGTCATCGGCATCGATTCATCACTCAGCAGAAACATCGCCACGCGCGCCAGTTCTTCAGCTTCGACGAAATCGCCCTTCACCGGCTGCTTGTGTTTCAAGAATTCCAAGATCTTTTCGTTGGATTGCGCGCGCAGGCTCATCGGTGTGCGCACCAGGCCGGGGGCCAGCACGTTCATGCGAATTCCCATCGGAGCGTAGTAAGCCGCTGCGGCCAAAGTCATCGATTCGATCGCGCCTTTGCTCGCGGCGTAGGCGTGCGTCGCAAAATGTTTCCGCTCAGGCGATCGCGCCAACACGCTGCCAGTATTAACGATGGTCCCCTTGCGTGAATTCGCCAGCCAGTGCGTGATCACTTCTTTGCAGACGTAGAATGTACCGGCCGCGTGAATGTTCATCATCGCTTGCCAACCCGCCGGCGTGCATTCGTGCAGCGGGCCATCGCCCAACGAACGGCCGCTGATCCCCGCGACGTTGAAAACCGCATCGACTCCACCGAATTTTGCCACGCAAGCGGCCACGGCTTTCGCCACAGCGTCGTAATCTGCGACGTCAGCAACGGCATACGCGGACCCCGAAATCTCCGCACAAAGTTCGCGGCATTCCGTTTCGCTCTTGCCGATAATAAAAATTTGAAAACCGCGGCTGGCCGCAAGCCTCGCGGTAGCCGCGGCGATTCCCGACGATCCGGTGATCAGCAGCGTCTGGGTCATTTACGATTCAAAGTTCATTCGTAGAGGTGCGCGAGACTTTTCCGATAGCCTTCGTAGAAAGCGTCGAGCTGCTCTTCCGCGCTTTGATTCCCCACGAACTGGTGGCTCGGGAGAATGATCGGCTTGTGTTTTTTGGCCAACAGCAGCCGCGCGGTTTCGCAGCGCAGCATATTGATGATCATGCCGCCGGTCATAGTCGAGGTCGGGCCGGTGCGCCAATCGAGGCCTTCGAGTTCCACCACGCAATCGCCCGGGGGGCACATGTTATCGATAATGATGTCCGCGAAATCGATCAGCTTCTTGCCCGTCGAATGCGCGGGCTTGGACTGTTCGCAATGTTCGCGCGAAACGATCGCGACCACCGGAAGTCCGCGCTTCTGCGCGCCGCGAGCCATTTCCACCGGCACCGGACGAATTCCACTGGTCGAAACCACGATGAAAGCGTCATTCGGCCCGAACTTGAAGCCTTTTAGAATTTCTTCGGAATATCCTTCGTATTTTTCCAGGTAGAGCGGAGGACGCAGGCCGTTGGTACCGACAATCGAGGTGTGATTCGAGAGCGACCCTTCCACCAGGGCGAAAAATCCGACGAAGCAACCCTGCCGTGGAGTCATTTCTTCGCACATCATGCGCGAATGGCCGCAGCCGAAAAGAAAAATCAAGCCGCCTTTGGAGATGCGGTCGGCGAAAAGTTCGGACGCTTTCTGGATGTTCGGAAGTTGCGTGGCTTTCAGGCGATTGAGCAATTCAATGGTGGAATCGAAGTACGAAATGGCCGCATTATTCGCTGATTGGGAAGATTCGGACGTTGGCATGGTCCTGTCATTATGCACAGGGCTGATATAATATCGCAATCCAATGGTCGAAAATTCCGCAGCGCCGCCGGAAAAAATTTACGCCATCGGTCTCGATCTCGGCGGCACGAATCTGAAAGGCGGCCTGGTCGATAGCTCCGGCCACCTGCATCTGGCCATGACCGAACCGGCCCCTCGCAATCCCGCCGATTTTTCCGCAGTGACCAAGAATTTCCTGGCAAAACTCGGCGCGGACGCAAAATTCTCCGCGATCGGCATCGGTTGCAAGGGCGTAGTCGACCCCAAAACCACCAAAGTGATGTTCTCGCCCGGCGATTTGAAGCAGCTTGAGGGACACTCGCTACGCGATCTGATGGGCCCAGCCGCTGCCGGCAAGACCGTGCACACCGATAACGACGCGCGCATCGCTTTAATCGCCGAATGGCTGTGGGGCGCGGCCAAGGGCTGCGAGAACGTGCTGATGCTCACCTTGGGTACCGGAGTGGGCGGGGCGATTCTGGCCCAGGGAAAAATTCTGCGCGGCGCGCACGCCGTTGCCGGGCACGTCGGGCACATGACCATCAACCCCTACGGGCCGATGTGCATCTGCGGAAATTACGGCTGTATCGAAACCGTTTTTTCCGCGCGCTCCATTGAAGCGGATGCCTATTCCGCGCGGCACCGCCGGGTCCACTCCGTGCTCACCGACCGCGACCACGTTTCGGATTGCACGGAAGTCTTCAAGTCTGCCGCGGAATCGGATGAAGTTGCGGGTTGGATCATCGACCGCGCGGTGATGCATCTGGGAGCCGCGGTCGCCAGCTTGGTTCATTTGATCGATCCTGAACTTATTATTCTCGGCGGGCAAATCGCGGAGGCCGGCGAACAGTTGCTGGTCCCGCTGCGGAAAGAATTGCGTCGACGGACACGGTACATCGTGGGCGTGGATATTCCGATCGTGCTGCCGCGCATTCCTTCGCACGCCGGAGTGATTGGCGCGGCGGGACTGGCGTTTCTCGAAAGCGGCGTGATTCAAGGCTGATATGGACGTCTTCGCTTCCTCATCCGCGGAAAGCATCGCATTCGACGTGATCGTCGCGGGTTCAGGTTCTGCCGGCGCGACGGCTGCGATTGCAGCGGCGCGCACTGGCTCGAAAACTTTGTTGGTCGAGCGTTTGGGATTTTTGGGCGGCACCAGCACAGCGGTGCTTGATACCTTCTACGGTTTTTACACGCCGGGATCGAAATCGCTGAAAGTTGTCGGGGGCATTGCCGACGATGTAATCAAAGGTCTCGTGGGTTTTGGCGCCTGCATGGAGCGCCCGAACACTTACGGCGCGGGCACCGGCGTTACCTACAATTCCGAATATTTGAAAGTGGTCTGGGAGCGGCTGGTACAGGATGCCGGCGCCGCGGTGCTTCTATACGCGTGGATTCAGGAAGCCACCGTCGCACAGCAGAAAATCGTGTCGCTGACCGTTGCAACGAAGCAGGGACTGAAAAAAATTAGCGCGAAATGCTTTGTCGACGCCACCGGCGACGCGGACGTTTCCTATTTTGCTGGTGCGCCCTGCGAAATCGCCGGCGAAAATGAACCGGCGCAGATGCTGACCACCACCTTCAAAGTCGTGAATGTGGACGTGGCCGCGCGCAAAAGCTTATCGAAGAAAGACTTTCACGCGCGCATGGCCGCCGCCGCCGAATCGGGCCGCTTCAAACTTCCGCGGCGCGAAGGCAGCGACCACATCACGCCCATCGCGCACATGATGGCCACCAACATGACTCGCGTGCAGTCCTTCGAAACCCTGAACGGAAAGTTGCGCAATGCGACAGACCCGGACCTGCTGACTCATGCGGAAATCGAAGGCCGGCGTCAGGCGCTCGAATATCTGCGTTTTCTGAAAGCCGAAGTTCCGGGCTACGCCGATTCCGAATTGGTCGCGTTCGGCACGCAAATCGGGGTGCGCGAAACTCGGCGCGTCCACGGTGACTATCGCGTCACCAAACACGACGTCCTCAGCGCGCGCCAGTTCGACGATCAGATCGGCCTCTGCGGCGCGCCGATCGAGGACCACCACGAAGGAAGCGACACTGAGTGGCAATACCTTCCTGACGGTCAGTGCGTCGGAATTCCGTATCGCTCGCTGATTCCGCAAAAAATCGAAAACCTGCTGGTCGCCGGCCGCTGCTTTTCCGCCACGCACGATGCTCACGCCAGCATCCGTTCGATGGCGCAGTGCATGGCCATGGGCCAGGCCGCCGGCACTGCGGCTGCGCTTGCGGTAAAAGCCAAGAGCACGCCGCGCGAACTAAACTTTCAGGCGCTGCGCGAAACTTTGCGCAAAGACGGAGCGATCCTCTCCACTCCTTAACGGCCATGCCATTTCTGCGCACAGTTCTCGGCGACATACCGGCGGACCAAGCCGGCATTTGCTACGCGCACGAGCACCTGATCATCGATCCCAGCTTCACCACCTACTGCAATCCAGATTTTCTGCTCGATGCGGTCGACCGCGCGACGATCGACGTCGACGATTTCTACCAAGCCGGCGGGCGCACGTTGGTCGATTCGATGCCGTGTGGCGGCGGGCGCAACGTCGTGAAGCTCGCGGAGCTATCGCGGCGCACGACGGTAAATATTGTTTGCCCCACAGGTCTCCATCTGCCGAAATATTACGCGCCCGGCCACTGGGGCGAGCGGCTCGGCGTGGAAAAATTGGCGGAGCTGTTCATCGCCGATATCGAACAGGGAATCGACGCCGCGGATTACAATGGCCCGGAAATCGACCGCACCGAGCACCAAGCGGGCGTGATCAAAGTGGCCACCGGACAGAAAAGTCCGAGCACGCACGAACGCAAAGTGTTCGAGGCGGCCGCGAGCGCGCATCGCCAGACCGGCGCGCCAATTCTGACCCACACCGAGCAGGGCGTGGGAGCCCTCGAACAAGTTAAATTATTTCAGGAATTCGGCGTCGCCCTCGGGCACGTGGTGATCTCGCACACCGACCGCGCCCCGGACCTTGGTTATCACCGTGAAGTTCTCTCCACCGGAGTGCTGCTCGAATACGATTCCGCGTTTCGCTGGCCGGCCGGCGCAAGAAATCACACGCTCGATTTGGTGGTAGCTCTGGTGGCGGCGGGATTTGGTGCACAGATCGTGCTGGGCATGGATGCTGCTCGACGAAAATATTGGAAGGGTTACGACGGCGGCCCGGGCCTGGCGTTTTTGCTGCGTGAGTTTGTTCCGAAACTGAAAGAAGCGGGTTTGACCGACGCCGATGTGCAGAAGATATTCGTGACCAACCCTGCGAATTGCTACGCGTTCATCGCGCCACGCGAAACTTAAGTCTCTCTTCTACAGCGAAGTGCTGTCCCATCGTTCGCCGCAACGCAAGACGTGATGCGTCTGCCCGATCTTCTTACATTCGGCGACAAACTCCCGCGGGTCGGCGGTATTGAATTCAAACATCTCGTAATGGCAGGGAATCACCGTGCGCGCGCCGATGTCCTTTCCCAGTTGCGCGCTTTCCACCCCATTTAAATTTCCTGCCACGCGCCGTTCCGGCTTAGCGCCGTTGATCGGCAGCAGCGCGACATCGACCTTATAAGCACGCAGCTTTTCCGCCATGCCGGGATAAAGCAGCGTGTCGCCGGAGTGATAAATCGTCCAAGGTCCGCACCTCACGATGTATCCGACCACATCGGGAGTCATCTCGTCATGCTTCGCTGGAACCGCCTCGATGCGAAACGGTTCAGCGGTGGTCGATTCGCCGATGGCAATACCCACTGGCACGCCAGCGTCGATTCTCAAACGGTCGGCGACGAACTGCCGGTTCACTTCCGCCACCACCAAAGTAATTTTCGGGTTCGCGCGTAGAATCGGCTGCAAGGTTTCGGCGTCAAGATGATCGGTGTGATTGTGGCTGGATGTAACTACGTCAATGAAATCGAGCGCGGCGGGATCGATGGCCCGCGCGGTCATGCGCACGTGCGGCTTATCCGTCGCGGCATATTTCTTGGTCAGCGAATCGGACAAATAAGGATCGAGCAGCAAATATTGCTTTTGCCAGTGGACCAAAAAACCGCTTTGCCCTAGCCACCACAAACGCAGATGCCCATCGTCGCGGCTGGCCGAGCGAATGTCCGCCAGCAATGCCGCATCCTTCAAAACCGGTTCGATCACTCGAGTCCCATCTCGCGCCGAACGATTTTCACGCCCGCGACCATCGAATTTAGCTTGCGCTTGGCGGCCCAACGCGCCGTCTGGCTCAAGCCGCAGTCCGGCGCGAACGACAGCCGCTCCGCCGGAGCGAATTTCAAACAGCGCCGCACCCGCGCGGCCACGTCTTCCGGCGTCTCGACGTAATAGCTCTTCACGTCGATGATTCCCACCGCGACGTCCTTCTTCTTCGCGATCGATTCGATAATTTCGATCTCCGCGAATTCGCGGCTGGCCATTTCGAGATGAATTTCTTCCACGTGCACGTCGAGGAAAGCAGGGAAGAGGCACGCGTACTGCCTGGGCGCGATGGCCCGCGCTTTGTAATTTCCAAAACACAAATGGGTACACAGCCTCGCCTTGCCGCGCGCCGGTTCCACCGTTTCGTTGAACATGGCCACGAATTTGCGCACATCTTCGCGGTAGGAGTAACAGCTCATCGAAGGCTCGTCGATGCAGATTTCCGGGCAGCCTTCGGCGACCAGCGCTTCCAGTTCGCGCCGCACGATTGGCACCAGGGCCTGAGCCACCGCGAAGCGATCCGGATACTGCTTATTCGGAATCAGCCGGCCGCTCAAAGTGTAAGGTCCCGGCACGCTGGCCTTCAGCGGCACACCAAGTGGCGCAATTGTTTTCAGCCGCTGGAATTCGCGCACCACTCCGAGCCCGCGTGGCGCAGCCAGTTCGCCGGTAATTTCGTGTTTGCCACGCTGGTCGTGCCCCGGAGGCCCGAAGCGCCGCGCCGAAGGCGGCTCCGCCGCGATGCCCGCCAGAAAACCATAAAACGAAAGATTGAAATCCAGGCGCGTCTGCTCGCCGTCAGTAATCACGTCCAGGCCGGAATCGATCTGGTCTTTTACTGCCACCGCGACGGCGTCATTCAGCAATTCCGCCAGATCGTCCACGCCAAATTCATTCAGATGGCCAGAGGCAAACGTCAGCCAGCTGGGAAACGGGTAGCTACCAATCACAGTGGTGCGCAAAGGGCGTGGCATGAAACCTCGAGAAAGTGGAATAAGTGCTGCTGGATTCACCTGGAGACGACGCAGCGGCTACGCAGGTTACCGGAATATCCTAGCAGGCGCGAGAGTTTTTACGAAAACAGGGAGGAGTTGTGCAGGGGACTCGAAAGACTAAAAAATGCCAGGTCGTGGACCGCCATAGGAGGTGCGGTCAGTGAAAAGTGAAAAACCTACCGCGCAAACGTGAGACCCGAAGCAAGAACGGAACGAAACGAAGCCCGGCGAAACTAACTGATCCGATGCTCCAGCTTTACGATAATTTCTTCGTAAATTTTCGCTTCGTCCTGATATTTCTTCAGCAGCCCTTCCACGCTCATGCGCGTACAGCTTTCCAGCACATGCACGCCCAGCGTACATTGCAGCAAGCTGATGTTTTCCTTAACGGCTTCGTGCTTGGAACGCCAGACCCGCAGCAAGTGACCTTCGGTAGCCATCGGCAGGACCTCTATATCGACGTTCTAGCACAAGGCGTGGGGAATTGGAACGGCCTTCGTGGCCTGCGAGTTAACCGAAGTGCTAAGGATGGGTGGGTTGGTAGACGGTGAAGCGCGTCACATCGAACAAGCTGGCGTCCGGCTCTTTTCCAGCCACGATGTCATACACTTCGGTCAAATCGTGCGTGGTGATCGAATCGTGCGTGGAAGTTGTAATCGTGACGAATCTCCAAGCGCATATTCAAGCGAAGTGCAAGTTTCACCGATTTTCTCGGGCGTTTCGCCTGGCCAGGCAATCAGTGTGGCCGCTTTTCGGCAGCGCACGCCGTCGACGAAATCGTCGCCGAGCTTGCTATTGCGAGCCTGGAGAATTTCATCTGGCAATGTAGGCTTCGGATAGGAAACGGCCATCTCGGCTGCGGTGTGGTTCGTGAAGTTGATTTTGTAAAGGTGGAGGTTCTTGTTGTCCTTCATTTCGCCGGTCACCGCGTCCGTGCCGCTCTTGTCCCAGACGGTAAGCGCCGAGCCGTCGCCCGAGCGGTAAATAACGCCGGTACGGGTTGTTTTCGTGGTGGCCCCATTCCGAGTAATTTCTACAGTCGTTCGTATTTTCGCCTGCAGGGGCACCCACTGAGCTTTTGCGTTCGTCGCACCTAAAGCAAAACTACTCAGCGCCAAGAATAGCGCAACACCGGTTTTTGCAAGCATAGAATCCTCTCCTAGGCTAGACTCCGACACAGCATGCGCCGTTCGGCACAATAATAATTGTCCCGTCGGGAAGAGTTGTAACCTCAGCACTGCCCCAGTCATTTCCCTGATAGCCGCAATGGATGGCTTCGACGCACTCCGGGCGCGCCTGAGCTTGTGAAGACATTCCCGCTAACAACACGCCAACGACCATTGCCAATCGCACTATCCGCGCAATCCCTCCAGATTGTAACTGAGCTGACATATACCCCAAAAACTAATGGCGAGCATATTATAACATTAACATCCCATGCAATCGGTCTCACGAAAGACCTTTGCTCAAACTACACTTCCGGTTATGAGGAGGGATATTAAACTTGTTGGTCTGCTGAGAATCAGCCGTAACATGCAGAGCTACGGCGGGCACTCGCCGCAAGAGCCCGCCTTCGCGGGAAGATTGATGGGCTGGAACCTTAACACTGGCCAAAGAACCGCTGGCCCGGCAGCCGCAATCTTCAGAGCTACGGCGGGCGAGCAAGCTCGCCATAGCGCGATTTTTGCGCGACGGCGAGTGGAGGCGGGGGGAGTTGAACCCCCGTCCGAGAAGCCTTGCAACACGAAGACTACATGCTTAGCCCATTCCGAAGGTTTCGCGGGCGGAACTCAGAAAGGGCAAGACGCGCCGCCAGCTAGTCCGATGATCTCGCCGCCGCAATCCGGACCGAAAAGCGGCGACCAACCTACTGTGTGACGCCCTGACCCACGCGCGTAGGTGACGCCTGGGGGAGCGCGTAGCCTAATTTAAGTTAGGCTGCGAGTGCCAACTGTGAGTTGCCAGTTGTGTTGTTCCACCTTGTTGCGGGTAGGTGGTACCCGGCATGCCTTCGGGCCGCTACAGTTTCCGTCGAAACCGTTTCGCCCCCGTTGGTCCCTACTAGAATAACACCGCACGGAGTTACCGCCAATTCGGGCGAGGCCGGGGTTGCGGCTCAGTTTCCGGTTACCCGTTAATCAGGACGTACCCCGTCTCCCTACCTAGGAAGCCAAACTGTCCTGGATCAACTTCGTGATATCCGGGTTGGTTTCCTTTGGCAGGCGATCACGCAAGGCCTGGCGTGATGCGTTAGAGTTCATGTTTCTCAAGATTAGTACCGCTCTTTCCCGAGTTAAGTCATCTGCACTCGTGAGCAGATTTAGAATGGAAGGAATCGCTGAGTCCCCGATTTGAGAAAGCGCTTTTGCGACGACGTCGTCGTCAAGTCGCATCGCACCAGCCGCCGAGAGGAATGGCACATCAGGAAAGGGCGGGCGCGACATGGCTTGTTGCAAAGCTGAAATCGTCTCGGTTGCTTTCAATTTCCCCGCCAGCCGCACGGCATTAAGCCAAGGCTCATCGGTTCCAAACTGGATCCTCTCAGGCAACCTCTGCACTACGTAATCTCGTACCGCAGGGTCCTTTTCGGCAAGATCCAAAATTTGCTGTACAGTGTCGCTTCGCGTTGTCCTGACCTCGCTCAGATCAGCCATCAAGTTGCCGATATCAGAATGGCGAGCGTCAAAATCGCCTCGAACCGAGTTGTAATTGAGAATTTGGCCGACATCCCGGCAACCTCCCAGGGTCGTCACGCAGGATACGTCATACGCTAACGCGTGAGCCCGCTCGGCAGGCGTTGCATCGGCAGGGAGTTCGATGGAATGAACTCCAATATATATGCGGTGCCCTTCTGCAACGCCGCCAGACATTACGAACTCGTTCTTTCCTAGAGACTGTCGAGTGCTCAGCGCAAAGCCTTGTCGCAATTCTTCTTTTCTGTTTACTTCGGTCGTCACGGAGAATGTTAAGTGACAGAGTCGGCCATCCCGAAAGTACATTGCTGCATCACTGTAGAAAAGAGCTAGCCCGAGATAGCGCAGGAAGTAGAACCGTTCGCCCAGTCCTTCAATAATTTTGTCACCTACAAGAATGTCAAAGCCGGTATCTGCGGAATATGAACGGGCGAAATAATCCGGAACTGTACGAAAACGGTACTGCGTTAAGATCGGCCGGGCTTCCTCCAGCGTGGTCGATCCAACTTGCATTGATCGCAGCGCGACGATAAGGGATTGGGCTTGCAAGCGTGCGTGGAGATTGATGCTAAAGAGAATTGCCCATAGCAGAAGGGCACCAGCCGCAGCCAAGGCCAGCGCGGCAAGGGCAAAACGAACACGGCGGATCGTGCCTGAACCCATCGCCAGAATTAGACACCGTCGCTTGCGCTAGTTCCAAACCAAAATCGCAGGCTTTTTTGTCGACGCTACTGACACACCACACAGGTCCTGATAAGTCGCCTAATCGGAAGCTGATCCAATACCGAGCCTGCTGGTCACTCCCTTGCTTCGCGCAAGCGGCTTGCCTAGTTTCCGATCTCGGCGATGTACACGGCAAAGGGATCCAGCGTCAACTCAGCGGAGCAAGAATTTTCTTGTAGAGATTTCTGCGTCGTCAGCAAGGTTTTGCCTCCCTTGCAATTCTGCAGCACGGATTGCGAAAGTTTGATCTTGTGCGCCTCGGCCGACATGTTGATCGCCACCAGCACCGTCTCACCGTCAGTCTGCCGCAAATAAGCCAGCACGTTCGGGTCGTCTTCATTCACCGCGACATATTTGCCTTCGAGCAGCGCCGGGTCGGTGTGCCGCAAAGCCAAAAGCCTCTTGTACCAGTTCAAAATTGAATCCGGATCTTTCAGCTCATCCGCGACGTTGTAGGTCTGATACGTCTCGGGAATCACGTTCCAGGGAACTCCCGTGGTGAATCCGGCGTTGGGCGTATCGCTCCATTGCATCGGAGTCCGCTCGCCGTCCCGCCCCTTATTTGCCGGCCAGCCCAGCCGCCCAATGGGATCCTTCACGTCCTCGCGGCGCTTAGGGTCGTTGTTCTGCATCCCAATTTCTTCGCCGTAGTACATGATCGGCGTGCCGCGCAGAGTCAGATACATCGCGGCCATGTCTTTGGCGATCTGGTCGTTGTGCGTGC
This sequence comes from uncultured Acidobacteriota bacterium, assembly GCA_963847695.1. GTDB lineage: Bacteria > Acidobacteriota > Terriglobia > Acidiferrales > UBA7541 > Palsa-295. The sequence goes on from CAWKAX010000026.1 coordinate 556,312, forward strand.
CGTCGCCGTAGCGATTCCAGGAACGCACGATGTCGTGATTACCAATCACGAAAACCGGCCATTCGCCGACGGCGTCTACCGCGGCGATGTGCGCGCGAAAAACCGGCGCGGAAAATTTCAAGCTGGTCAGCATCAGGTCCATCGGCATCTGCAGCTCGTCATGCCCATCGCCGTAGTAAGCCTTTAGCTCGGTCACATTCTTGGTCCAGGTCTCGCCAATCAGTACCGCGTTGTATTGGTTGGCCACCGTGCGCAGACCTTTCAGCACCGTGTGCGCTTCGGGCAGATTGTCGGTGTGTTCGTGCTGCACGTTGGGATCGCCGTATTCGTTCAGCCCGGGCAAGACCGGATCGTTGGTCAGCTTAGGATCTTCGAAAATCGCATCGACCGCGTCCAGCCGAAATCCAGCCACGCCGCGCTTGTACCACCAAGCCGAAGTCCCATACATCGCGTCGGCGACTTTAGGATTGCGCCAATTCAGGTCCGGCTGCTGCGGATAGAAAAAATGGTAGTAATACTGGTTGGTGGTCGCGTCCCACTGCCAGGCCGAGCCGCCGAACAGCGCGATCCAGTTGTTAGGAGGATTCTTTGTCACTCCGGGGCCGGAGCCTTCCCGCCAGATGTACCAATCGCGCTTGTCCGCAGTCAGCGAAGACTTCGAATCGAGAAACCAGGGATGCTGGTCGGAAGTGTGGTTCACCACGAAATCGAGAATGATGCGAATCCCGCGTGCCTTGCCCAACTTTTCCAGCTTGTCGAAATCTTTCAGCGTGCCGTACATCTTGTCGATGTTTTCGTAATCGCTGACGTCATACCCAAAATCAACCTGCGGAGAAGGGAAGCAGGGCGCGATCCAGATGGCGTCGACGCCCAGCGCTTTCAGGTAATCCAGCTTGGCGGTGATGCCCCGCAGATCGCCGATGCCGTCGCCATTCGAATCCATGAAGCTGCGCGGGTAAACTTCGTAGAACACCGCGTGCTGATACCAAGGATGCCCCGCGGCGTCGGTCCTGTTTTTTCTCGCGGCGGCAGCGTTCTGTGCCAGCACCGCCGGCGAGGCCAGCGCCAACAATCCAGCCAGCATTACCACACCCAAAATGAATGTCCGACGCACAGGCATCACCTCTCGCCAAGCAAAATACCCTACCCGGCGAAGCGCGGCACGAATTTCTGCATGGCGAAATGAAAGCGCCGCGCGAACCCACAACGCCGGGACGATGCCTCTCGCAAAATCCCCGCGCCCATGCTAGCTTCGCCAGTCGATGCCCGGCACTAAAAAAGTTCGCGAACCGCGGTGGCCCGCCTTCGTGGCCATGCTCGCCGCGTCGGCTTTGTATTGGGCATTGCCGGAGCCAACCTCGCTCGGCCCCAGCTGGAGCCTGTCCGTCATCATCGTGGTTCTGCTGATTCCCATCGTGGTTTCGAGCCGGCAGCAACGGTTCGATATCGCCCGTAACCTCACCTTCATCGCCAATGGAGTGATCACGCTGGGGTTGGTTGGCTCGTTGATCTTCATGATCGAAGGCATACCCAAACATCGCGATACGCCGCAAACGCTGCTGCGTTCGGCGCTGGCGCTGTGGATCACCAACATTTTGGTTTTCGCGCTGTGGTACTGGAAGCTCGATGCCGGAGGCCCGCTGGGACGCGATGGCCGCACCGGCCGCGTCGATAGTTCCTTTCTGTTTCCCCAAATGATGGGTCAAAACGACTTTGAAAATAAGGGCACCGAAGCCCACATCGACACCAACTGGTCGCCGCACTTCATGGACTACCTGTTCCTCGCGTTCAATACCAGCACCGCGTTTTCGCCCACCGATACCGCCGTCCTCTCGCGCTGGGCTAAGGTTGGCATGATGGTCCAATCGCTGATCTCGCTGGCCATCGTGGTACTGATCGCCGCCCGCGCCGTCAATATCCTCTAGTAGCCCTCCCACTTATTCCACGCCGCCACGCTGCAAACCTTTTGCCCCAGCCCTCATCTAACCAAATGTGTCCGCAAATGGCACTGCAACCCGCCCCGCAGGCCGCTTTTGGTGGCCGATACACCACAGGCACCGCTTTCCGGAATGTTTGTTGACACTTCTGGGACCCGTTTCCATAATTCAAACAGGCACACCCCTGTGACGCAGAAGAAAAATACGGTCGAACACGCCCTGGAAGGCGCCGTTTCGCGTGCTTTGCGCGACAATCTGACGCCCCTGCAGCGCACCGCCGACGAGCTGCAACACGCTTATGCGGACCTGGTAGCGGCCTGCGCTTCGACCAAGCCGAGCAATGCCTTGCCGGCCCTGCTGCGCGCCCAATCGGCCGCCGCGGCCCTGGCTGCCGGACTTTCGGTGCTATCCAATTTTGTGGCCGTCGCCTGGAACCCTCGCGATCCGGTCCCGGGCGAAAGCGAAGTCCACGCCTCCGCCGTAGCCGTCGCGGAACCGGCCGAAGCCGAATCTGAAGTTGTGGCTGAAGCCGAAGCCGCAATCGCCCATCCCGAGCCTGAACTCGAATGGGTCGATGAGCCGCAAACCGAGACCCAGCCGGTCGAGCAATCCGCCGAGGAAGCTGCTGGCGACCAAGCTTCCATCGAAAACCTTTCCAACGCCGAAGCCGAACTGGCTGCGGCGATTCTGCCGGAAGAAGCCGCGGTGGCCGAAACCCAGGCCTTCGACATCGCGACGCTCTCCAGCGAAATGCAGGACCTGCACCGTCGCGCTAACCGCGTCGCCAAAGTGGCGATGCAAGACATTAAACTTTTGCGCCCGAAAGATGTCCGCCTCGGCCGCGAACACAAAGACGTCTGCACCAGAATGCGCGGCGATCTGGATAAGGCCCGCAAGGAATACGACCGCCGCTTCCGCGCCATTGAAGGCCATCCCGTGGATTATTTCTACCACTGGCTGGTCGAAATACTCGCCGAAGGTGACGCCGAATCCCTCGGGGAATATCCGTATCCCTCGCCCGTTCTGCGGCACTAAAATAAAGTTGAAATGAACGTACGCGGTCCTTTTTTCCGTATAGCTGCATTTGTATTGGCTTTCTCCGTCGCTGCCTATCCCGCATCGAATCCGCAAACCGCGTCCAAGCATAAGTCTGCCGCCAAACCGGCGGCGAAGCCTCCCGCAAAAGTCGAAACCGCCGCCGATAAGCGTTTGGAGACTCTGTCGCGTCAGTTGAAGCAAAAAAGTCCCGGCACTTCCTACGCGCAGCTCAGCGCTTTCGCCAATCAAAAATCGAACGGCATTCTCGGGATGCGTGCCGCGCTGGCGTTGGGCTACTACGATCTTTCCAAAAATCGCTACGCCGATGCGGTGCGCTGGCTCGAACCGGCGCAGAATGATCCGCTGCTCCGCGATTACGCGCTGTTCTACAGCGCGGAAGCCAACATCGCACTGCACAAGGAAGCGCAGGCGCTCGGCCAGTTGAAATATTTCCGCAAGACCTATCCCGATTCGGTCCTGACCGATCAGGCGCTGGCCTCGCTGGGCACCGCCGCCCTCGCGGCCGGACAAGCTAAGGAAATTCTGGCGGCGTACGATTCTTATCCTGCGTTGAAAGATAAACCCGCGCTGCTTTTCCTGCGCGCGCAGGCCTACGAAGCGACCAACCAGCCGCTCAACGCCGCCGCCGACTACCAGAAAATTTATTTAGTTTTCACCACCAGCGAGCAGGCTCGCGAATCGGGAGAGAAACTCGGCTTTCTGCGCAGCACGCTGAAAAATGAAATCCCGCCGATGCCGGTCGATCGGCTCATGGAACACGCTGCGGCGATTTTCGGCGCCCGCCAGTGGAGCGAAGCGCGCGACGAATATTCGCACCTCGTTTCGGTAACCAAAGGCGCGGACCAGGAACGCGCCGAGCTGCGCATCCTGGAATGCGGCCTCGCGTTGGGCGCCGGCCCGTCGCAAGTAGCGGCCATGAAGATCAACGACGCCGACGTCGACGCCGAGCGCTGGTACACGCTGGCCAATCACTACCGCAACCAATCGCAGGAATCGCAGATGATTTCCGCGATTGAAGCCGCGGTGACCCGCGCGCCGACCAGCCGCTGGTCCGAACAGGCGCTATTTTTGGCGGGAAATTATTATTGGGTGCAGCTCGATCGCGACCGCGCCTCCGCATACTACAAACGCCTCTCCGACGCGTTTCCCACTTCCACCGATGCCGCGCCTTCACAATGGCGCGTAGCCTGGGCCGCCGTGCTCAAGCGTCAGCCGGATGCAGCGGCGCTGCTAGCCGCTCAACTACAGCGCTTCCCGGGTACCACTTTCGCGCCCGATGCGCTGTACTGGCTGGGCCGCTTGGCCGAGGAATCTTCGGACGCGCCGCTAGCTCGCGCTTACTACCAGAAACTTCAATCGCGCTTCCCGCAAAATTATTTCGCTGCCACCGCGCAGACGCGACTCAAGCAACTGGGCGATGGCCCGTCCGCTGACGTCACACTTTTCTCCTCCATCCAACCGCTGCCCCCGGCGCTAACTCTTGGCTCGACCATTCCGCCCGCAGCCATCACTCGCCAAGCGCGCGCCGACGCGCTGCGCTCCATCGCTTTCGATTCTTCCGCCGAACTCGAACTCCGCGCCGCCTACGCCGCGACCGGCGAGCCGCGTTTGCTGCTCGAAGCCGCGCAAGAAGCCGCAGCGGGCGGCAAGGTGGGAGTCGCCATCGTCACTGTGCGCCAAATTTATCCGCAGCTCGAATGGCGCCGCTTCGAAGATGTTCCGCGCGAAGTTTGGCTCGCGGCCTACGCCATGCCCTTTCAGCCTTCGATCGTTTCGCGCTCCACCGCCGTCGGCCTCGATCCCATGCTCACCGCCGGACTGATCCGCCAGGAGTCCGCGTACTTGCCGGACGCGCGCTCGGGTGCCAACGCCTACGGCCTGATGCAACTGCTGCCGAAGACCGCGCGGCTCTACGCCAAAAAGGCCAAGGTCCGCTATTCCACACCGATGCTCTTCGAGCCCGACTACAACATTCACCTCGGCACGATTTATCTCGCCGGCCTGCGCCACGATTTCGGCAGTGTGGAATCTGCGCTCGCCGCGTACAATGCGGGCGAAGAGCGCGTGAACCAGTGGACTGCGGGACAGTCTTACCGCGAGCCGGCCGAATTTGTGGATTCGATTCCGTTCACCGAGACGCGCGAGTACGTGGAAATCGTCACGCGCAACGCGGATATTTACCGCAAGATTTACGGAAATCTTACGCCCGCGAGCGCTACTGTCGCGGCGAAAAGCCCGGCGGTAGCGAAGTCGCCGGCGAAAACCGCGGTGAAGACGGTAAAAGCGCAGCCCATTCGAGGTGCCAAAGTTGAATCCCGCAAAACCGGAACGAACTCCGGCCAGTAGCCCCATACTCTCGGCCAAAGCCGCGCAATTCACCGAATCCGTAATCCGCGAAATGACCCGCATGGCCATTCACTACCAAGCCGTGAATCTGTCGCAGGGTTTTCCCGACTTTCCGGCTCCCGCCGAAATCAAACGCGCCGCCCAGGAAGCCATCGCCGCGGACATCAATCAGTACGCCATCACCTGGGGCTCAAAAAACCTCCGCACCTCGATTGCCGCGAAATTCGAACGAACCACCGGCTACGCCATCGACACCGAAACCGAAATCACCGTCTGCTGCGGTTCCACCGAATCGATCATGGCCACCATGATGGCCATCATCAATCCCGGCGACGAAGTGGTGGTCTTCGAGCCCTTCTACGAAAATTACGGACCGGACTCGATTATGTCCGGCGCCACGCCGCGCTTCGTCAAGCTGCATGCTCCGGATTGGAAATTCGATCCCGATGAACTCGCCGCTGCCTTCGGCCCCAAAACCAAAGCGATCATCTTGAACACGCCGAACAACCCTACCGGCAAAGTTTTCGAGCGCGCCGAACTCGAAATGATTCGCGATCTCTGCCTGCGCTGGAACACCTTCGCCATCACCGACGAAATCTACGAGCACATGCTCTACGACGGCGCGCAACACATCCCCATCTGCACCCTCGAAGGCATGCGCGAACGCACCGTGACCATCAACGCGCTGTCCAAAACCTACAGCGTCACCGGCTGGCGCGTCGGCTGGGCGGTGGCACCGCCGGAAGTCAGCGTCGCCATTCGCAAGTGCCACGATTTTCTTACGGTGGGCGCGGCCGCTCCGTTGCAGGAAGCCGGTGCGATAGCTTTGAAATTTCCGCAGGAGTATTACGACCAGCTGGCCAGCGATTACGCCCAGCGCCGCGAACGCTTGCTCGGCATTCTGGGCAACGCCGGCTTCCAATGTTTCAAGCCGCGCGGCGCGTACTACATCATGACCGACATTTCCGCTTTCGGTTTTCCCGACGACGTGGCCTTCGCCAAGCATTTAGTCAGCGAAATCGGCGTCGCCGCCGTCCCCGGCTCGAGCTTCTACAAAAATCCCGCCTCGGGACGCACCCAGCTCCGCTTCACCTTTTGCAAAACGGAAAAAACGTTCCAGGCTGCTGAAGAACGCCTGGCCAAACTCAAAAAGCACATCTAGCGGTTCAAGGTTTGCCCTGCGCGAAAATCTTGTCGGTGATCTGTCCGCGCAATTCCTTCGCGCGCTTTCCCGCCGGGCTGTCCGGATCGAGTTTCACATAGGCGTCGATATCCACCAGCAGAGCTGGGTAGTTTTCCGCGCGCAGATGAATATTCGCCAGCAGCCGGTAAATGTCCGCCGAACCCGGTGACAGCGCCCGCGCCCGCTCCGCCGATTTCAACGCGTCGCCGTCCTTTTTCTCGCCGAAAAGCGCACGGCCCAGTTCGTAATGTCCCAGCCACAGGTCGGGATTGAGCTCCAACCCGCGCCGCAACGCCCTTTCCGCCTCCGCGGTCTGCCCGCGATCCAGCAGCACCGTGCCCAACCCCACTTCGGCATCGGCGTATTTGTCGCCGCTCAGTTCGATCGACTTTCGCAAATCCGTTTCGGCATCCGCCGCGTGGTGCAACGTCAGATTCGCCAGCGCCATTTGGTAAAAAGCTTCGTAGTATCCCGGCCCCGCCGCGGCCGCTGCCTGAAAATCGGCCAGAGCGCCTTGCGCGATTTTTCTCGACGTACATTTTTTTCTTGCCGGATTCGAAAAGTTCGCTGGCCGCCCGCGGCATGGACATCTCATGGGCCGAGATAGTCGTCCCGGCCGCCGGTTCGGGCGATTTCAGCGCAACCGGCTTCAGGTAAATCGGCACGCCGCGATCCGAGGCGAAATTCAGCTCGAGCGTCACCTCCAGCGTTTCGAATCCCTCTGCCGAGATCTTCAGCATGTAACTCGCCGCCGGAATGCCGCGAAACGAAAATTCACCGGTATCGCTGGTGATCATTTCGCTCAGCACGCTGCCGCGCTGATCGCACAGCTGCACCGCCGCGTTCCGGATCGGCCGGTCCGCTTTTTCGATGTAAACGTTTCCGCTGATGGTCACGGTTTCGCCGGCTCGCTGGGCGAAACAGACCGAAGGAAGGACCGAGGCAAACACCAACAGAAAAATACACTCCGCGCAGTGCCGGTTCATAGGAACCTCACCCGTACAATTGGCGGGAGTATACACCTGCTTTCTCCGCCGGCCGCAACGAGTGAGATTTAAACCAGAGCTGCCAGCCTCTCCGCTAGACGTTCAAATCGAAACTCTGCAAATAAGCCGGCACCGTCACCGCCCAATTCATTCGGGTGGTGACCGCCGCGTGGAAAGATTCCAGCGCTACCGGCTCGCCGTGCACCAAAAAAGTCTGGCGCGGAGCCGCGGTAAATCCCGAAAGCCAACGCAACAATTCGCTGCGTCCGGCGTGCGCCGAAAGCTGATCGATGGTCACAATCTCCGCCGCGACTTTCACTTCTTGCCCGTGAATTCGCAGAAACTGCGCGCCATCTTGCAGCGCGCGGCCGTTGGTGCCTTCGCCCTGATACCCGACCAGCAGCACCGCGTTCTTCGCGTCCGGCAAGCGCTGCACCAGGTGATGCAGGATGCGCCCGCCGGTAGCCATGCCGCTCGCGGAAATGATGACGCACGACGCCACGTTGTTGATCGCTTTCGATTCGTCCACCGTGCGCGTCATTTTCACTTCGCGCAGATTCAAGGGATCCTTGTTGCCTTCTTTCTCGGCGTTGGTGAAATCCAGATCGTGATCCTCGCCGTGCCGAGCATAAATGTCGGTCACGTTGATCGCCATCGGACTATCCACGTACACCGGAATTTTGGGTATGCGGTTTGCTTCGTCCAGTTGCCGCAAATACCACATCAAAGTTTGCGTGCGTCCCACCGCGAACGAAGGAATCACCACCGCGCCGCCGCGTTTCGCCACTCGATTGATCGCGTCGGCCAGCGCATCGGCCACCGAACCGGCGGGATGATCGCGATCGCCATAGGTCGTTTCGCACAGCAGAAAATCCGCGTGCGTCGGGGAAGTGGGATCGTTCAGAATCGGCTGGTCGTAGCGGCCTACGTCACCCGAAAACACGATCACCATCTGCTTGCCGTTCTCGGTAACCGTCAATTCCAGCCAGCACGAACCCAAAATGTGCCCGGCATCATGCGTGCGCACCGAAAATTCCGGGCTGATCGTAAAACTATCCGACCGCGGAATTTCCTTGATCTGCTTCAGTGCCGCCTGCGCATCGGGCGTCGTATACAACGGCAGGGGATTGGCGTGGCTGCTGTATTTTTTCTTGGCGGCGTACTTCGCGTCCTCTTCCTGCAGGTGCGCCGAATCAAGCAGCAGCAGTTGGCACAATTCGTGGGTGGCCGCGTCGCAATAAATCGGCCCCTTGTATCCCGCCTTCACCAATTTCGGCAGGTAACCGGTGTGGTCGATGTGCGCGTGAGTGATCAGCACCCAATCGATCGTCGCCACATCCAGCGGCAGCGTGTTCCAGTTCCGCTGGGTCAGCTCCGGCGGTCCCTGAAACAGCCCGCAATCCACCAGTAATTTTTTCGCGCCCACTTCGATCAGATACTTTGAACCGGTAACCGTTCCTGCCGCACCCAGAAAAGTAATTTTGGCCATAGGCTGGGTATTCTAATCTGCCCGGCCCGAAAAATGCGCCACGATTCTGCGGAGCGGCGCTCTGGCTCGAACCGCCGGACGATCTCCGCACTTACTTCTTGATCCGATCCCCCTCTTTCTCTACATTGAGTCTCGATTTCCCGCGCGATCGATCGCACCTAACCCGCCGGTGAAATCATCGAAGAGGAGAATGATGGAAGCCCAGCGCCCTCGTCCCCATTTCTCGCAGCTGATTCTGAAAATCCTGCGGTGGCTGCCGGTGCGCTTATCGCTCGCCGCGCTATTCTCGCTGCTCGCGGTCCATACGCTACCCGCGCAAACCCCTGCACCTGCTCCGTCGGCGCCCGCGACCGCGGCTGCGAACATCGGCTCCACTCCCACCGACGATGGCAACTGGGTCCACGACGCGCTCCACCAACGCACGATTCAACTCGGACTGCTCGGCGGTGGCGGCACCGGCCTGGGACATTCGAGCGGAACGCAATTCGGCTACGCCGGCGGACGCGGTGGCATCGTGCTCAGCCCCGATTTTCTCCCCGGCCTGCTGCGCGGAAATTTTGAATGGGCCGCCGACGTTCTGCCTATGTACGTCGTCTTCCCGCCGCAAAGCGCGGTTTGGGGCGGCAGCATCCGTCCGGTGATCTGGCAGTGGAATTTCACCAGCGCACACAAGATCGCGCCATATGTTGCCGCGGTCGGCGGAATTGTATTTACTCGCCAGAACGTGCCGCCCGGCGATACTTCGCAGGTCAACTTCACTCCCGGCATCGCCTTCGGCAGCAATGTGTTCGTCAAACGCCGCCGCGCGCTTTTCTTCGAAGGCTCGATCGCGCATCTCTCCAGCGCCAGCCTGGGCAATCGCAATCCCGGCTACAACGTGAATTTTTTCGGCACCGTGGGTTTCAGCTGGTTCAAAGGCGGCCACTAAAATGCGCCGCGCCTCCGCCCTCTTGTTTCTGATTTTTTGCGGGGCGGTGGCAGGCTGGCAGCTCACGCCCGCCTCAGCTGATTCCGAAGCAAGCGCTTGGAGCCTGACCAAAGAATCCGAATCCGTTGTGCCGGACGCCAAGCTTCGCGCCCAAATCTTCAAAGCCCTCGACGCCGCCGCACACGTCGGAACCGATCCACCCATTTCGCATTTTCAAGTTCGCGCCGCCACGGTGATCGAAATAAACGGCAAAGAAGAAATTGTCGTGGGCGGAAACACGGAATACGGCCGGCCCGAGGGAATCCACGGCGAGACTTCGCTGCTGAATCACGTCACCGCGCTATACGGAGCGGACGTCACTCGCCGCGCCGTGCGCTTCATCGCCTTCTATGGGCAAACCTGCGGCGGCACCGGCAGTTGCGGCGATTGCCGTGATTATCAAGTCGCGACCACCGATTACGAACACTTACTCGTGGCCTGCGGCCAAGCATCCGATCATACCGTGCGGGTGACTCGGTTCATGGACCAGTTGGTCTGCGAACGCGATTTCCCGGTAGTCGACGCCTCGAAAATTCCGCTCAGCGCGACTGAACTCGCCGCGTTAGTGAAATCTGCGGAGGAAGCGCGCGCGGCCGGCATCACGCTGTTTAGTTCCGGCTCGAATACCGCGGCCGCAGGCCTGGCTTGGTCTGGACGCACGTACCGCGCTGCCGGTGCCGACGATGCGGCCTTTCATTACCGCTATCCCATCGGCGGACTGCTGCAACAAGCCGCCACTGAAAGCGATTACCTGATGCGCGCCATCGTGGTGGCTGCCGCGCCGGGTGAGTGGCCCGCGGTCAGCTACCGCGACCGCCAGTACGGCTACGAAGTCAGCACCTTCAACCACGCGGAAGGGAAGCCGCCCATCGTGCTGATTCTCACCGACGGCCAGGGAAAATATAAAGTCACCACCTTCGAATCCGCGCTGCCCTTCGCCTTCAGCACCGCCGCGTTCATGCCCGATGCGCTTCGCAATTTTCTTAAAACCCATCCCAACGCCAAAACATCCATCCCCTAGCGGTCGATAGCCAGGAGCATATTCGGGCAATGCCTGAGGAGGGTTTTCGTATGCGTCGTTTTCAACTGATCGCGGGATTGCTGGTCGTCTCGTTCGTCGCGGCCGCTGGATTCGTGTGGGGTGGCGCGCCCCATTCTGCTCGCTCGCGGCACGGCGTCGCCGAAGCTTCCGGGCAGTCCGTCTGGGCGCCGCAGACCCTTAGCTCCAGCGGTCAGGATCAGTTGAAGGCCATCATCACCTCGGGAAATCTTCCCGAAATGCGCTGGCCGAATTTCAGCGACTACGTTCCGCTGGTGCAGCAGTTCTACGGCTTCTACGGCAATGGCATGCCTTGGATGCGCGATTCGCAACCCACTCCCCAGGCGCAGCAGGTCATCGCCATCCTGCTCCAGGCCGATCAGAAAGGTTTGTCCGCTGATGATTACGATGGTCCGCGCTGGGCCGGACGCCTGGCCAAATTCGCCCACGGCGCCACGCCCGCCGGTGAAACCGACGCGCTCACCTTCGATGCCGAGCTGACCGTCAACGTGATGCGCTACATTTCCGACCTGCACATCGGCAAGGTCAATCCCAAGCACTTCGATTTTGGGTTGAACGTCGCCGCCAAGAGATACGACCTGCCCACTTTCATAAAAGAAAATGTCGTTACCTCTCCGGACGTCGCCGCCTCGTTGGTGCAGATCGAGCCGCCGTATCCCGGTTACCAGCGCACCATGGCGGCGCTGCAGAAATATTTGCAACTGGCGAAGGATTACAACGCACCGCCGCTACCAGTTCCGGCCAAACCCGTTTTGCCCGGTGAGCCCTACGAAGGAGTTCCGCAGCTCCAAAATTTCCTGCAAGTCGTGGGCGACATGCCGCCGGCTGCTCCCGGTGCAGCACCAGTTGCTGCGGCCACGGGAACCGCGTCTGCTTCGGCAGTACCAGCCGTCGCACCCGTCTATCAAGGAGCGGTGGTCGAAGGCGTGAAAAATTTTCAGAAACGCCACGGCCTTACGCCGGATGGCAAACTCGCGCCGCAGACTTTTACCGCTCTGAATACGCCGCTCGCCACTCGCGTGCGCGAGATGCAATTGGCGCTCGAACGCTGGCGCTGGCTGCCGATCGATCTGCACGCCGCGCCGGTCGTCGCCAATATCCCGGAATTTCGCCTCCGGGCCTACGACGAAAACTTCAAGGTCGGCCTGACCATGAACGTAGTGGTCGGCAAAGCCTACGACCACGCCACTCCGGTCTTCCTCGATGCCATGCAGTACGTGGTGTTCCGCCCCTACTGGAACGTGCCGTATTCCATCGCCCGCGCCGAATTTCTGCCGCGCATCGCCCGCGACCCGAATTATCTGGCGACCAAGGGTTTCGCGGTCGTGGACTCCAAGCAGAACGTGGTGACCGCCGGTGCGGTGACGCCGGAGGTGCTGGAACAGTTGCGCAGTGGGAAACTTTTCATTCGTCAGAATCCAGGCCCGAAAAATTCGCTGGGCCTGGTGAAATTTATTTTCCCGAATAGCTACAACGTCTACATGCACGATTCGCCCGAGCAGGAATTATTTTCGAGGACTCGCCGCGATTTCAGCCACGGCTGCATTCGCCTGGAACGCCCCGCTGATCTGGCTGTGTGGGTTCTGCGTGACAATCCCGGATGGACTGCGGAAAAAATTCGCGCGGCGATGCAGACCGGAACCAATAACACCCAGGTCAATCTGACCAAGCCGATTCCGGTGCTGATCGTTTACGCCACGGTGATTGTTACCGAGGATGGAGTAGTGCACATCTACGACGATATTTACGGGCAGGACGCCGCGCTGGAGAAAGTCTTGGCCAAGGGCTACCCGTTCCCCAGCAGTTAGTCGCCGGCTAATCGCCGGTAGTCAGGTTCTTCGGACAGTCGAAGCACCACTGCGTGACTCGTCCGGTATCCACATGGATGAAATCCGAATGAGGGTAGTACCCAACCCCGCCGCGCGCCATCGCCAGTGCCGCTCGGCGCAACTGCAGCGTATTTACACCCGGCATTCTCAGATCGATCGCCTTGGCCTGGATGTGCAGGCTGTGCATCGCCACGCCGTTGGTGTGCGCACGCAAAGCCGCATTGGTCTCCGGCGCGCGGTAGCCGCAGACGATATCGATTTCGCCGCCGGGGTGCCCGACCGACGCGGTCAAGTCCGCCAAAATGTCATACAGCCGCGGATCGAAATGCCGCACCTCATTGGTGTTGTGGTCGCGCAGGAAGTAATCCAGCTTCGCCAATGCTGCGGGAATGTAGTCGTCGCCCCGCCGGAAAACGATATCGATGCGCTCGTTAGTGTGCGTATTAAAAAGCCGCACAGAATGTTCCGCGCTCTTCGCGGACACATTCGGCGCCACGGGATCATCCTGTGCCAGCGCACCAAGGCAGCCCGAAACTGCCACTGCCGCCACAACCACCGCTACCTGCATAAACCGTGAGAAAATCGTCGATATTCGCATATTGGCCCGACTTAATTTTAACATAATGACGCTAAATCGCGTGGATTAGACGCTTGCGTTTTGTCCCGCCGCTCGACTTCGAAAGACAGCGTATACATAACAGTTATATCTTTGGTATACCGTACATGTTTCCAAGGCCCGCGCCTTATCAACCATTCGCAGTTATGGAGGAGCGAACATGCCGCGCAACGCGCTGACTCCCTTGCCTCAACCGATATTCAACGAAGGGAGCGTCACTCCCGACCCCGCCCAGTTCAAAACCAAGCATCCCTCGGACAACAAGCTCTACGATCAGATCCAAGACCTCCTGACCAAAGACGTCGTCAGCTTCAGCCCCTCGCGCCTGCCGAACGACGGCCTGTTTTCTCTGCAAGACGCCTTGGGCACGCACGGCCCCGCCATGGTCAAAGCAATCCAGTCCGCCGGCAAAATAATTTTTCATTCCACCGGAGACACCGGCGCCTCCAACCAGGGCAAGTTCGGCAACGAAATCCGCGTCTGCGATCAGCTTACCGCCGACTGCCAGACCGCCGATCAAGCCAACCGCCCCGCGTTCCTCTACCAGCTCGGCGACGTGGTCTACGACTTCGGCGAGTCCCGCTACTACTACGATCAATTCTACGAACCCTACCGCAACTATCCCGCGCCGATTTTCGCCATCCCCGGCAATCACGATTCCTTCGTAGTACCCAACACGCCGGCCGGCAGCCTGCCGCTCGAAATCTTTCAACGCAATTTCTGCGCCACTGAACCGGCCATCACTCCCGAAGCCGGCTCGCTGCACCGCACCGCCATGACCCAACCCGGCCTTTACTTCACGCTCGACGCGCCCTTCGTCCGCATCATCGGTCTTTTCAGCAACGCGCTCGAAGACCCCGGCATCATCTCCAGCGAAAAAAAGAAATGGACCGTAGTTCCGAACATTCAACTCGATTTCCTCACCGCTCAACTCGCCCGCATCAAAAAAGAAAAATACAAAGGTGCCGTCATTCTAGCCACGCACCATCCACCTTTCGCCTACTCGCCCGCGAAAACCGGCCCCGGCAGCGGCGGAAACCACGCCAGTAGCCCGGCCATGCTCAGCGATATCGATAACATCTGCAAAGCCCAGGGCGTCTACCCCCACGTCTTCCTCTCCGGCCACTCCCACAATTACCAAAGATTTGTGCGCACGGTCCAGCTCGGCAGCCAGACCTTCGAAGTCCCGTTCATCATCTGCGGCGACGGCGGCCACAACGTCAACACGCTGGTGCAACCGAAGAAAGGGCAACCCGCGCAAGAGCCGCACTTCGGCGCGGACGTCAGCTACTTGGACCCAAAACCCTCCATCACCACAAAAGGATTAACCCTAAAACACTACGACGACCAGAATTACGGTTACCTGCGCATCACCGTCGACGCCACCACTCTGAGCATCGGTTTCAACCAAGTCGGTAAGGGCTCGATTCCGCAATCCAGAACAGACTTCGTTACCGTGAACCTGGCCAGCCATACCGTAGTGGGGAATTGAGCGCGACCAAAAGAACCGCGATACGCGAAGTGTTTTGAACCCATCCCTTCGCCGTGATATAACTTAACGGCAGCATCAAGCGTGGGGCCGTAGCGCAGTTGGGAGCGCGCCTCGATGGCATCGAGGAGGTCGCGGGTTCGAACCCCGCCGGCTCCACCATCCCACCTTACAAGCTACTCCGCTGAATCCAAGCCACTTGCCTTCTCAACCAACCCGACCCGGTCCAGTACCGCTGGCCCATCCCCATTCCTAAAATTTGTGCTAGGCTGGTAACAGAACAGGCCGCTCTGGTGTCTAAATTTGTATGAGCGCACCCTGGAGGATTACGGCGCACGGCATGTCCGACCTCGCACAGTCGTTGCCTTGGGGGCGTGACGAGTCCGAGCTGATCACCGAACTGCAGACCGGTTCGGAATCAGCCTTCGACTGGCTCGTTACCCATTACCACTCCGGTGTGTACAACCTCGTTTACGGCATCCTCTCCGATAGCGCCGACGCCGCCGACGTCACCCAAGAAGTCTTCCTGCGCGCCTTCCGCGGCATTCGCGATTTCCGCCGCGGCAGCTCGCTGAAAACCTGGCTGTATCGCATCTCGGTACGCCAGGCGCTGAATCATCGCCGTTGGTGCTGGCGCCATCATCGCCAACAAATCTCAATCGACGCCGAAGAAGAAGGCAAGTCCGCCGCGCTCGACCTGAAAGACGGCGAAGCCTCTCCCTTCGAGTGTTTTGAAACGCACGAAATGCAGGCTCGCGTGCGCCAGGCGCTGGCCCAAGTTCCCGACATTTTCCGCAGCGCCGTGATCCTCCGCGACCTCGAAGATTTGTCCTACGATGAGGTCGCTGAAGTTCTGGAAGTTTCGGTCGGCACCGTGAAATCGCGAATCCTCCGCGGCCGCCGCCTGCTGAAAGAAATTCTCGATCCCCTCGTCCACGCCCAACCGGCGACCATCCATGCCGCGCCCGTGACCGCAAACGTCAGCACCGTTGCCTCTCCGGCTACCGGCAAAGAAATTGCCGTCGCCGCCACGGCCTTCATTGCCGTACGCTCGACCAGGAGCGCGTCATGAACTGCCGCCAAGCGGAACGCCATCTACCGGGATATCTAGACGGCGGAAACTCGCCCGCGAATCACGCCGCGCTGCGCGAACATCTCTCCACCTGCGCGGACTGCCAGCTTCAATTGGAACGCTATCGCCGCCTCGCGGTTTGCCTGGCCAACGTTCACGCTGCGGTTCCTCCGACTGATTTGGCTCTGCGCATTCGCATCCGCGCCTCGCAGCACGTCACTCCTGCGGCGCGCCTGCAGAAAGTCTGGTCTACCGCTTCGTTGACCTTCGAAAATATTCTGAAGCCTCTCGCCGTTCCGGCCACCGGCGGAATCTTGACCGCGCTGCTGGTTTTCGTCCTGGTCGCCCACAATATTTTGGTCGGCGTGCCCATGGGCATTGTCCCTAACGACCTGCCGTTGAATCTGGTGCAGCCCGCGCGGCTCGAAAGCCTAGCCCCGTTTCCGTTGCCCGGCAGTTCCGGAGCTTCTGGCGATTCCGGCGCGGCTCCGCTGCTGCTCGAAGCCACCTTGAACGCGCAGGGCCAGGTCGTCTCCTACCGCATTCTTGCTGGGCCGAACGACCAAGCCGTGCAGCGCCAGATCGATCAGGTCATGATGTTCTCGCACTTCCGTCCGGAGACCAGCTTCGGCCGTCCGCAGGCCGGTGGCCGCGTGCTGCTCAGTTTCAGCGAAGTCCGCGTCCACGGCTAATCGGCCCAGCCCACGCCACACACTCGCAACCCAAAACGCTCCCGCAGTTTCCTTGACTCCAATCAGGCTGCCATTTAGAGTCCTTCTGCATCTTTCATAGCAGCCGCGCCGTGCATCAACGCGCGCCGCGTTCTTCTCAGGGGAGTTTCGACATTCTAAAGTTTGTGCAGTCCCATCCAATTCTCGCCGGTGCCGCAGCCACAATTTTACTTTGCAGCGTGC
Organism: uncultured Acidobacteriota bacterium; assembly: GCA_963847695.1. GTDB lineage: Bacteria > Acidobacteriota > Terriglobia > Acidiferrales > UBA7541 > Palsa-295. The sequence continues at coordinate 573,259 of CAWKAX010000026.1, forward strand.
CGCTCCCGAATCTGCGCGGCCAAGCCAGCGCGGATTCCAGCGTTAGCGGCGTCAGCGTCGAAGCCAGCCAGCAGGTTTTTTCCACCATGTGCGCGCTCGATGCCGCCGGCTTCAATTCCGACGAAAGCACCCTGGCGGAAATGCCGTCGCGCCTGGCCCTCCGCACCGAACTGCTGAATCTGCAGGGCCCGGCCACTGACGAGCTGCGCACCTTCTACCGCGACCACAAACTCAACGATCCCGGCGAGACCCTTTCCCGCTACATTACGTTTGCCACCGTGGTTGGACCTCCGCCGCGCTTCAATTACCTGCTCGATCACGACGTGCTGCCACCCGACGTGCTGGCCATCGAAGAATTCCAGGAAATCCTGATCAATTTTTACAAGGAAGCGCATCTCGATCTGCGCTGGAACAAAGTCGAACCCGAATATCAGCGCGCCGTCGCTCGCGATCAGTCTCCGGTGCGCCGCATCGTGATCGTCTCCAACGGTTACTTGCGCGAAATCTACAATCCTCGCTTCGGCCACACCTTTACCGTGTACGTCGAGCCGCTGGTGGGGAACCGCACCAATTTCAGAAATAATGGCGATCACTATTCCATCGTCATCGGCGCCGGTCCGGTGTTTCCAGTCGCCGACGTGCAACACGCCTATCTGCATTTCATGCTGGACCCGCTGCCGCTGAAGTATCGCGCCCCGCTGCTGCAGAAGAAGGGCATCCTTAACATCGCCGCCCGTGCGCCGCGCCTGCCGGTCGAATACCGCAGCGATTTTCTGGCTTATGCCGACGAATGTCTGATCAAAGCTGTCGAATTGCGCATCCGCCACCTGAAGCCCGACGAGCTCGAAGCCGCGCTGGTTGAAAACGATCGCGACGGATTCGTAATGGTGCGCATCTTCGTCGCCCAGCTGCAGAAATTCGAAAAAGCCGAACCGGCCATATCCCTCTATTTTCCCGACATGCTCGCCGGAATCGACGTCGAAGCCGAACGCAAACGCCTGCAGAACGTTACCTTCGCTCCCGAGGGCTCCGACGCCGACGCAAAAAATGCCGCGAAAGCCCCGGGCCAGGCGCAACCGGCCACCGCGGCCACCGACCTGGACGCGCTGCTCGCTGAAGGCGATCACGAAATCGCGGTGCAGGATCCCAACGCAGCCGCCATAACCTTCGAAAAAATTCTGGCCAAGTATCCCGATGATCCCCACGCCTTCTACGGCTTGGCCGTGGCCTCGCTGCTGAATCATGACGCCCCGCGCGCCGAGGAACTTTTCGAAAAGCTGGTCTCCGCCCCGCATACCACCGCCAAGGATTCCGCCGGCGCTCCGGTTACATCCGATCCTTCGATCTTGGCCTGGTCGCACGTATACTTGGGGCGCCTGCATGACTTCGCCGACGAGCGTGATCAGGCCGTCAGTGAATATGAGGCCGCGCTCGCTGTCGATGGCGCGCCGGAAGCGGCTCGCGCCGCGGCCACTCGCGGGGTAACGGCGCCCTACGCTCCGCCGTCCAGCTCCGGAGAGAATCCGCAAAAGCAGTAAGCCCGCCAGCGCCAATCGCTCCCGGGTATCCAAAACCAAGGAAACAGCAATGAAACTCCGATCGATTTGCAAAACTCTGGCGCTGTCCGGCACCACTCTAGCCCTCGTACTTTTTGCTTCATCCAGTTTGTTCGCGTTCCAGATGTCCTCCTATCCTTCCCAGTCACAGCAGCCGGCCGCTAACCCTGCCGCTCCCGCTGCTCCGGGCACCGCGGCCACTCCGGCCCCGGCTCCCAAAGTCGACCCGCAGGAAGAAGCCGACTACAAAACCTTCTACGAATTGAAACCGGACGACACCGATCAGCACATCGCGCTGGGCACCGCCTTCGTGCAGAAATATCCGGACAGCAAATACACCGAAGCGGTCTACTCCCAGATGGCCAACGCCGAATACAAAAAGCAGGATTTCGACAAAATGTTTGCCGACGCGGACAAGGCCATCGCCCTGAATCCCGACGATGTCACCGTGCTGGTCATCGCCGGTTGGGTCATTCCCCACACCTACAATCCCGACGACCCGCAGGCCGATGCCAAACTGGCCAAGGCGGAAAAATACGAGAAGCATGCGCTCGAAGTGTTGCCAACCATCACCAAGCCCGCAGCCATGACCACCATGACCGACGAACAGTTCGCTAAGGCCAAGACCGAATCCGAATCACAGGCGCACAGCGGCCTGGGTCTGGTCTATTTTCGCGAACAGAAATACGACGGAGCCGTAATCGAATTGACCAAGGCGGTAGCCACCACGGCGACTCCCGATCCTACCGACTATTTCGTTCTCGGTATTTCGCTCAACAAGCTCGACAAATACTCCGACGCTGCCGACGCCTTTACCAAGTGCGCCGCGATACCGGGCGGACTTCAGGGCCGCTGCAAACAGCAAGCCGATGACGCGAAGAAGCAGGCCGCGTCCAAACCTGCTCCTCCGAAGTAAGCGCGGGCGACAAATTGGCCAATTCGGCTCATGCGGGTGCGCTGGATAACGACGAGCGCAGCGGTCTGGAGGCCATCATCGGCCATCATTTCGCTGCGCCCGAATTGCTCCAGCGGGCGGTCACTCATCGTTCGTATCGCCAGTTGTCCGCAGGCGTCGATAACGAACGGCTCGAATTTTTGGGTGATCGTGTTCTGGGCCTGGTCGTAAGCGAGTATCTCTGCCAGACGTATTCCGATTGGGATGCAGGCCAGCTTTCCAAGGGCCTCGCGCGGCTAGTCAGCGCTACTTCGCTCCATGCTGCGGCCAAGCGTCTTGCGCTCGGCGCTCATCTGCGGCTCGGCGCCGGAGAAGAGAAAACCGGTGGCCGCGATAAGCGCCGCCTGCTGGCCGACGTTTTTGAAGCGATTCTTGGCGCGATTTATCTGGACGCTGGTCTGCCCGCCGCGGCGGCTTTTCTGCAGCGGACGCTGCTCGCTCCGGCGCTCGGCGCGCACGCCGGTCTCGAACGCGCCGACCATAAATCGGCGCTGCAGGAATGGCTACAGCAGCGCGGCCGGCCTTCGGTGGAATATCGGGTGCACCGCGAATCCGGCCCGGACCACCAGAAAATATTCGAAGTAGAAGTCTGGCATGCGGATGAAAGGCTTTCCGCTTCGGAAGGCCGCAGCAAAAAAGAAGCAGAGCAGGAAGCCGCTCGCCTGGCCATGGCGGTTCTGGAAAGCCGTAGCGCTGAAAGCTAAATAAAAGGAATCATGGAAGTCGAAGCAACTACCGCACCTGGGTCGCCGGACATTCCCGAAAATTTCGTGGCTCCCGCTCCTGTCGCTGAAGCTCCGCACACTTTCAGCCGCCGCAGCGCGCTCGCCGAATTCGCCGAGCTGCTGCTGGTCACCATGCTGCTGGCGCTCTTCGGGACTACTTTTGTGGTTCAGGCGTTCAAAATCCCCTCGCCTTCCATGGAACCGACCCTGCTGATCGGCGATCACGTTTTCGTCAACAAATTCATCTTCGGCGGTAACGGCGCCTGGTACGAAAAAATCCTGCCGTATCGCCCGGTGCGCCGCGGTGACGTCATCGTCTTCAAATTTCCTTTTGACGATCATCCGCATTACGTCAAACGCGTGATCGGCCTGCCCGGCGACCGCGTACGCATCATCAATGGCGAGGTCTACGTCAATGGTTCGCGCCTGCGCGAACCTTATGTGGTGCACGACCCAACCTACGAAGACCCCTTCGGCGATAATTTCCCGCCATCGAATCGCGACATCATTGAAATTGCCGCCCGCCGCGAATGGGCCGACCGCATTCTCGATTACGTCCAGGGCGGGGAACTGCTGGTCCCGCCCGATCATTATTTCGTCCTGGGAGACAACCGCGATCGCAGCCTGGACAGCCGTTACTGGGGTTTCGTCGACCGCGCCGCGATCATGGGCAAGCCCATGCTGATTTACTGGTCGGTGCAGGCCACCGCCGACGATTATTCCGATCGCGGCATCGGCGGCCTGCTCCGCGGAATCGCCCAAACCTTCACCCATCTTTCCAGCCGCACCCGCTGGCACCGCATGTTTAAGCTGGTCCACTAATCGGACTCACCGATTCTCCGTGCCCTCTCTCTTGGCCGTTCTCCGTGCTCTCTGTGTTAAATTTTGAAAACTCCTTCGCGAGCTCCACTCGCCAAAAAGATTTACTGGCGATTCCCGCGCGTTTCCCTAACAATTCTATGACCTCGAGCCGATTGCAAATTGATGATGCGATTTCCTGACCATCGAACGAACCGCCGTGCCTGAAATCCTCTCCGAACCCGTCCCGCAGGATTCGTCGCCGTCGTTGGCGCCGCCAACACCGGCGCGTCCGCGCTCCTGGTCCTGGCTGCCCAAAGCCGTCGCCGCGATTCTGATATTTTTCTGGCTCGCTAGCACCGGCATTTCGCTGCTCATCACCCACACTCGTCTCCACACCCGCATCACCAACCGCCTCGAAAATGTTTTCGGCCGCCCCGTCGAGGTCGGCCGCTACGATTTCAGCCTGTGGGGCGGCCCTACGCTGAATGCCCAAGCCGTCACCTTTGCCGAAGACCCGCGCTTCGGCCACGAATATTTTTTGCGCGCCGAATCGGTCACGGTGCGCCTTCGCTGGCAGAGCCTGCTGCGCGGCCACATGGAACTCGGCACCGTTTCGCTCACCCGTCCCAGCCTGAATCTCGTGCGCAACGCCGCCGGCGATTGGAATCTCGCCGAATGGCTGCCGCGCCCGTCGGTATCCAGCTTTCGTCCGCAGGTGCCCGGCCCGACGCAAGCGCAGCCCATCGTGCGCTTCACCCGCCTCGAAGTGGAGTCAGGCCGCATCAATTTCAAACGCGGCGACGAAAAAATTCCGTTCGCCTTCACCACGGTGAATGGCTACGTCGAACCGGACGGCCCGGGCCGCTGGCGCATAAACCTCGAAGCGATTCCTACCCGCGCCGCGCTCGCGCTGCAAACCCCCGGCACGATTTATCTTTCGGGCAGCCTCGGCGGCACGTCTTCGCGCCTGCGCCCCGCTTCGCTGGATTTGGCGTGGGGCGACGCGTCGGTCTCCGACGTCCTTCGCCTCTTCCGCGGCGGCGATTTCGGCGTGCGCGGAAATTTTGCAATCGTGGCCCACGCCGAAACCCAAGGAGACGTCTGGAATCTTCAGGCCCGCTCGCAGTTGCGCGAGCTGCACCGCTGGGATCTGCCGCTGCACGCCGATAATTCCGGCTTGGCCCTGAATGCGCGCATGGTGCTTAGCCCGCTGATTTCCAGTCTGGACATCTCCGACGCCACCATCGAAGCGCCCGCGTCCTCCGCGCGCTTCACCGCGCATTTTGGCTGGCCCGATTCACCCGCATCCGCACCTGCCGCCGCAACAGAAAATTCCAACCGCATCGAAGTCACCGAATCGCACGTCAGCCTGCAGGACGCCTTGAGCTGGCTGCGCGGTTTTCATTCCGACGTTGCCTCCGATGTGGTCGTTACCGGAACCGCGAATTCCACCGCCAGCCTCTCCGGCTGGCCGCCTCGCCTGGTCGCCGCCTCGGTCCTGATCAAATCCGCCGAACTCGCCAGTCCGCGCCTGCGTTTTCCCGCTCGCCTCAGTCAGTTTCACCTGCGTTACGACCAGGACCACTTCACGCTGGCGCCCGCTACACTCACCTTCGGCGCGCCGGAAACTGACAACGGCGCGTTTCACTTCGATTCGCTCCCCAGCGGTCGCGACGCGTCCGCCTTCCACGTCAGCGGCAATGTCCCGCAAGTCCGCAATCTGATTGCGGCGGCCAGCGTTCTCGGCTGGAATATTTCCCGCGGATGGGATCTCTCGGGCCCGGTGCGCTGCGATTTGCGCTGGCCCGCCGCCACGCTGCCGTGGGCAGCGCAACCCGCCGGCACCATCGAGTGGGGAACTGAAACTGCCAATGCCACCCTGCTTACTCCATTCCTGAATCAACCGGTGCTGCAAATCCGCGCTCGCGCCGATCTGAAATTCGATTCGCGCCACATCGCCGTCACCGGAGCCGATGCCTTCGGCGCGCATTGGACCGGCGCTTTTGATCGCCGCGAAGACGGCTCCGGTTGGCAATTCGCGGTCAACGCCGATCAGCTCGCCGCCTCCGATCTCGACCGCTGGCTGAATCCCCGCTGGCGCGAGAGTTTCATCTACCGCGTGTTGCCGTTTCTGAATCCCAATTCGCCCACAAACTCGTTACCGGAAAATTTCCGTGCCTCCGGCCGCCTCAGCGTCGATGAATTTACTCTGCCGCCCATCACGCTGCATCACTTCCACGGAGATCTAACCGTCGGTGGCCGTCACCTCGAAATTTCGAACGCCAAAGCCCAGCTTTTCGGCGGCAACATCGACGGCTCGCTCGACGCCGAACTCACCTCCGCGCCCACTTACCGCATCGCAGCCGATTATTCCGGTGTCGATCTCGCCGCACTCACCGCCGCTTCGCCTAAGCTAGCCAATCTCTTCGCTGGCTCAGCCTCCGGCGACCTCGCCCTCAATTTCACCGGCGCCACCCAAAGTAAAATGATCTCGTCGCTCGAATGCAGCGGCACCGCACGCTTCGCCGTCCCCGAAATTCACGGCCTGAACCTCACCGAAATCGTGTCCGACGCCACACTCCATTCCGGCGCCAGTACGTTCCAAAATGGCGATGCTTCCTTCACCTGCGCCAACGCCAGAATCAACTTTCATCAACTCGCTCTAACCGGCGCGTCCGCCATCCAAGGCACCGGCATCGTAAATTTCGATGGCACCATGGACCTCCGCCTCTGGCCCGGCACTGCTCTAGCTTCCAACGGTCCCGCCGTAAAATTCCGCACCACCGCCCCACAACGCGCCGTCGAATTCACCGGCTCCCTGGCCAAGCCCAGCGTCCGCCGCGCCGAACGCGCCTCCACCGACATCAATCCATAGATGGCCGGCCAACCACTCACGGATTCGCCGCAACTTAAGACCGTGGCCCGCGCGAAAATGTTTGTAATCTCCCGAACATCCTTGGCTGCCGTCCTAAGCCTCTCAATGTTCGCCGCGCCGTTCTCCGTCGCCGCCGCCTCCGCGCGACCAACGCCCGCGCCCGTCGAACGTCGTCATCTCCGCCCTCGATTCACCACCGGCCAAATCTTGCGCTACCGCATCAGCACCATCACCACCACCACCAGCAATACCACCACGCCGATCGCCAATGCCGAAGGCGCTTCGCAACTGAAACAAACGCTCCTCATGCAGCTGCGCATCGACGTTCTCTCGGTCGCTCCTGGTGCCAGCGGAGCTCCCGCCACCGTCCGCCTGCGCGCCACTTACGAAAAAGCCAGCGCTACTTCCGAAACCGACGCCTACGATCCCGACGCCGCCACGCTCGTCGATCAATTCAACGCCCTGGAAGGCCGCGCCGTCGAATTCACCATCGACGCCGACGGCAAACTTTCCAACGTCGCCGGACTCGATCGCCTCCTCGCCAATCCCGTCGCCGCCAATACCGTCCGTACCTCGATGTCCGGCCTCTCCGCCAGCTCCCAATTTCCGCGCGAAGGCATCATCATCGGCCAAAAATGGACCAACGAGCGCCCCCTCGAAAATTCTCCCCTCGCCAATTTGATCTGGCGCACCGAATCCACCTACGTCCGCGACGAACCCGTCGCGCTGCCCGGCAGCCGCCGAAGCGGACGCCGCCAGCGCCGACGCTGCGACCACCAAACCCACCGCAGCTGAAAACGCAAGCAGCCGCGCCGCCAGCGCCCACCCGCACCGCATGCGCCATCATCGTCACCAAAGTTGAAATCCTCCATCACGGCTCCGCTCACGCCGACTCAACTCCGCCCGACTACATTCACAACGGCCTGCGCACCTCCGGCACCTGGACCGGCACCGGCGACAGCCTCGACAGCATCTCCCTCGCCACCGGCTTCGTCGTGCGCTCCACCCAAACCACCAACCAGGACATGGACTTCGAAATCGCCAGCCCCAGCGCCGGCTCCAAAATTCACTACGTCGGCCACGTCGAAACCCAAACCGAAATCACCCTCTTGCCTTAATTAATTTTTGGCCTGCGCTAGCCAGCCGCAGCCCGCATTTTGCACTTCGTGTATAATAAGAAGTTTCAAAGCGCGTCATTTTTCGCGCTGAGGCCTTCAACGATGAATTTCAAGCTAGCCAGCGACTACGAACCCCGCGGCGATCAGCCCCAGGCCATCTCGCAAATCCTCCAGGGCATCAACGGAGGAGACCGCGACCAAGTTCTCCTTGGCGTCACCGGCTCGGGCAAAACTTTCACGATGGCCAAAGTCATCGAAAACCTGAACCGCCCAACCATCGTCCTGGCTCACAACAAAACCCTAGCCGCCCAACTCTTCCACGAATTCAAATCCTTTTTCCCCGATAACGCCGTCGAATATTTCGTCAGCTACTACGACTACTACCAGCCCGAAGCCTACATTCCGGCCAGCGACACCTACATCGAAAAAGAATCCACCATCAACGACGAACTCGACAAGCTGCGCATGTCCGCCACCCGCTCGCTCTTCGAACGCCGCGACGTCATCGTGGTCGCCTCCGTCTCCTGCATCTACGGCATCGGCTCGCCCGAAGCCTATTACGGCATGATGCTGCTCCTCGAAAAGGGCCAGTCTATCGCCCGCGAATCCATCCTGCGCAAGCTGGTCGAAATTCAGTACGAGCGTTCCGAGGAACTTCGCCGCGGCACCTTCCGCGTCCGCGGAGACATCATCGAAATTTATCCACCCTACGACGACCTCGCCCTGCGCATCGAACTTTGGGGCACCCAGATCGAAGCCATCCGCAAGATTGATCCCATTACCGGAGAAATCGCCGCGACTCGCGGCGGCGAAATCACCCGCCAGCCGATTTACCCCAAAACTCACTACGTCGTGCCGCCCGAGCAGCGCGAACGCGCCATCCAGAGCATTTACGAAGAACTCGAATGGTGGAAACCCGAGCTGCTGCGCCAGGGAAAAATCGTTGAAGCCCAACGCATCACCCAGCGCGTGAATTACGACATCGAAATGATGCGCACCATCGGCTACTGCCACGGCATCGAAAATTATTCGCGGCACATGTCCGGGCGCTTGCCCGGCGAAGCTCCACCGACCTTGCTCGATTACGTGCCGTCCGATTATTTGCTGGTCATCGACGAATCGCACCAGACCGTGCCGCAGCTCCACGCCATGTATCACGGCGATCGTTCGCGCAAACAGAATCTGGTGAACTACGGTTTCCGCATGCCGTCCGCTCTAGATAACCGCCCGCTCACTTTCGAGGAATTCGATCACCGCATCAATCAGGTGGTCTACGTTTCGGCCACACCCGGTCCTTACGAACTCACCAAAACCGGCGGCGTTTTCGTCGAGCAGGTCATTCGTCCCACCGGCTTGGTCGATCCCATTGTCGAAGTGCGCCCGGTGAAGGGCCAGGTCGACGATTTGCTCGAGCAGATCCGCGTCCGCGCCGAACGCAACGAACGCATCTTGGTCACCACGCTGACCAAGCGCATGTCCGAAGATCTTGCCGAATATTTTTCCGAAGTCGGCGTCCGCTGCCGCTACCTGCACTCCGAAATCGACACGCTCGAACGCATCCGCATCCTGCGCGATCTGCGCCGCGGCGAATACGATGTACTGATCGGCATCAACCTGCTGCGCGAAGGCCTCGACCTTCCCGAAGTTTCTCTGGTCGCGATTCTCGATGCCGATAAAGAAGGCTACCTGCGCAGCTCGACCTCGTTGATTCAAACCATGGGCCGCGCCGCGCGTCACCTGGAAGGCCGCGCTATTCTCTACGCCGACCGCATGACCGATTCGATGAAGCTGGCCATCAGCGAAACCGATCGCCGCCGCGCCAAACAGGAAGCCTACAATCGCGATAACAACATCACGCCCATGTCCATCATCAAGTCCGTGGATATGCAGCTGGTGCGCATCATCGAAGCCGATTACATGACCGTGCCAGTCGAAGATGCCGCGCTCGGAGATATCAAGAACGAAGCTCAGCTGATCAGTGCTATCGCCCAGCTGGAAGGCCAGATGCGCGCGGCAGCCAAGAATTTTGAATTCGAGAAAGCCGCGTCGCTGCGCGATAAAATCCGCGCCCTGAAACAGCGTGATATGGGCGAGATTTTCGCGCCGGCGGAAAATTCGAGCAGGAATTCAGAAACCATCACGGAAATTTCCGGTTCCCCTGCGGGCACAGGCACCGTAAACTCGCCCGGGCAAGAAATCGGGCCGGCTAAGCCGCGCGGTGCATCAGCGAAAGCCTCCAAAAAATCGTGATCGAACATTTCGCCGAAAATCGTTCTGGAAGGGCGGGGCTTCAGCCCCGCCGCAAACATCGCAGGGAACTGCGGGCTTTAGCCCCTGAAGCCACAATCTGCGCCGCCTCGACGTTTCCTGCGCGAATCATGTTTCAAATTGCCGCAGCGCTCTTCGTTTTGTGCTCGCTGGCTTCTGTCCCAGCTCACGCCCAAGACCAGACCTCAAGCCAAGCCCAAGCGATTCTCTATCCGCCGGCAAGTGAATTCGGTGTCTGGGGCGCCGTCGGGCTGAACACTCCTCATGCCTTTGGCATCACTTCCAACGAGCAGATTTATACGGTGGGATTTCGCTACGGCCACACCATCTTCGATAAACCGTCGAGATCGCTGGAATACACGCTCGACGTTGTTCCAGTGCAGCTGGTGCACCAGTACACCTTTGTTAGTTGCAATACCCACAGCCGTCTCGGCTACATTTGCCCCACCGGTCGCGAAACCGTCTGGGGCGGCGGCGTGAATCCCATCGGCCTGAAAATGAATTTCCGCCGCGCTCAAAAATGGCAGCCCTACATCGCCGCAGCCGGCGGCTTCATCACTTCCGTTCGTCCCGTGCCGGTCGATACTCCCGGCGGCACGCAGTACAACTACACCTTCGATGCCGGAGCCGGCCTGGAAATCTTCAGCGCCAGCCGCCGCAGCTCCTGGAAAATTGCCTACCGCTTCCAGCACATCTCCAACGCCTACCGCCACAGTTTCAATCCCGGCCTGGACAACAACCAGATCTCGATCGCCTATTCTTTTTTCAAATAATTTGGACTACACCCTGCCTTTCTTCAGTTCCTCCAGCGAATAAAACGTCCCCCGCCAGCGAATCCCGCCATTCCGAATGGTCACGATCGTCGAACGCAGCAGCATCCAGAAAAAAATCGCCGCACCCACCGGCTGCGTCAACGCGTAGAACCATGACACGCGGAACTCTCGCGCAGCTCCCGCCTGTGCCAGCATCGACACCGTAATCGCCACGATCGCGAAAATCCGGGCCCATCCATGCACGAACGGCAACGCGGCCCACGGAAAGATCCACGCCGAGAAAATAGCCAGCAACTGTGCGCCAGCCATCCAGGGACGGTAGCCCGCAGCGGCGTAAAAATTCTTTTCCGTGCCGCGAATAATGTTTCGGATGCCCGAATGCCAGTGCACGCTCACCGCCGGCCCGGCTCTCGCCACGCCCGAACGGCAACCTGCCTCTTTCACCAGTTTGCCCAGCTTCACGTCGTCTATTACTTCCATCGCCAGCCGCCGGTGCGTGCCCAGTTTTTCGTATGCGCTGCGGCGGATCAGTTGAAACGCGCCCACTCCGATGTACGTGCTCGATTTCGGATTGCTCACGCTCCACGGCCGTGTGGCGATCACGAAGGCGCAGGCGAAAAACGTCATCATCATTTTTTCGCCAAAGGTGAACATCGTAGCGTCAGCCAGCAGGCAGAGGTGATCCCATCCATTTTTCTGGGCCAAGGCGATCGCTCGTCGCAGCACGTCCGGCGCGAAATGCACGTCCGCGTCGGTCAGCACTAACCAATCGCCCGAGGAGTTTTCATAAGCGCGTTGTAACGCGTGGGGCTTTCCGAGCCATCCAGCGGGCAGGGAATCGATGCGAACATATTTCAGGCGGGAGTCCTTTTGGTCCGCGGACTTGAGAATCGCGGCAGTCGCATCTTCGGAACGGTCATCGACGGCCACCACTTCGTATCGCGGATAATCGAGCGCCAAGAAAGTCGCCAGCGCGCCCGGAAGTTTCTCCTCTTCGTCTCTCGCCGCGAACAAGATTGATACCGTGGGGCAGTCGGCATCCTTCAGCAGATCTGCAGTGGCCAATTTCGGCACTCTCAGCACTCCGAAGCCGGCGTCTATGGCAATCGCGAGCCACCCAAACGCCACCACGCCCAGCGCCGCGGTCAGTAGAGAATGCCACCACCAAACCAGAGTCAATTTCCTCCGCCAAACAACCACGAACACGCTATGCTAACACTTCGCATGTCGCGCCCGATTCCCCACACATTTTCGCATTCCCTCTCAATCGTCGGTGCCGGACGCCTGGGACGCAGCCTAGCCCGCCGCCTCCGCCGTCTTGGCCACCCGATCGCCGCGATTGTCACCCGCTCCAACGCCACCTCTCGCAGCGCCACCCGGTTCATCGGCGCCGGTCTTCCGCAATCCTCGCTAACTCGCGAAATCCTTAGCGCCGATGTTATTCTGTTAACCGTTCCGGATGGCGCCTTAGCCTCCGTAGCTCGATCGCTAGCGCAAATTGAACCAAAAAGCTGGCGAGGCAAAGTAGTCCTGCACACCAGCGGCGCCTTAGATCGCGCCGTGCTCGCGCCGCTCGCAAAATGTGGCGCGGCCACCGGTTCGCTGCACCCGATGCAGACCTTCTCGGGTCACAGCGATCCAGAAGTCCGTGGCGTGATTTTCGGCATCGAAGGCGACGCACGCGCAAAACGCGAAGCCGTAGCCTTAACCCGGGCCCTCGGAGCGATCCCGGTCACCATCGACGGCCGCGCTAAAATTCAGTATCACGCCGCCGCAGTTTTGGTAGCCGGACTCGGACTGGCTCTAACCGAAGGCGCGACTCAAGTTTTGCTGAGCATTGGTTTCACCAGGCCGAAAGCCTCGCAAGCGCTGCTGCCGCTGATGCGTGAAATGTTAAAGAATTTTGAGAAAGACGGCCCGCGCGCAGCTTGGACCGGCCCAATTTCGCGTTCCGATTTCGGCACCATCGCGCTGCACGCGAATGCCTTGCGCAAGCAACCGGAAGAATTGCAGCAAGCCTACGCCGCACTCGCCCGGCTTTCCGCGCGCGTGCTGGCCAAAAATTATCGTCCAACGCTGAATCATCTGAATAAAGCGCTGGCATCGCCCAGGAGGAAGTCGAAGTGAAGAACTTGCATATTCCCGTCGAGCACACCACGCTGGCCAATGGCCTGCGCGTGGTCGTTTCGCCCGACCGTTCCGCGCCGGTAGTCACCGTCGGGGTCTACTACCAGATTGGTTTTCGCCTCGAACCATTCGGCCGCAGCGGGTTCGCTCACCTCTTCGAACACATGATGTTTCAAGGCTCGGCCAACGCCGGCAAAATGGAACACATCCGCCTGATCAATTCCTCCGGCGGCATGCTCAACGGCACCACCAATTACGACATCACCAATTATTTCGAATCCGTCCCGTCCAACGCCCTCGAACGCGTGCTCTGGCTTGAAGCCGACCGCATGCGCGCTCTCAAAGTCGACGACGAAAATCTGCGCAATCAGCGCGACGTGGTCAAAGAAGAAGTCCGCGTGAACGTGATGAATCAGCCCTACGGCGGTTTCCCCTGGCTCGATTTGCCTCCGGTCGCCTTCCGCAATTGGCCGAACGCCCACAATTTCTACGGCGATTTCGCGGATCTCGACGCGGCCACGCTCGCCGACGTCCAGCATTTCTTCCACACCTACTACGCGCCGAATAACGCCGTGCTAGTCATGGTCGGCGACCTCGATCCCGCGGAAAGCTTCGCCTTCGCCAAGAAATATTTCGAAGATATTCCGTCGCACGCGTTGCCTCCGGTCGCCGACGTTTCGGAGCCGCAGCAGAAGGAAGAACGCCGCGGCGCCGTCGAAGAAAAGTTCGGCCCGTTGCCCGCCATCGCCATCGGCTACACCGTCCCGGAGCGCAACAATCCAGATTGGTACGCCGCCGCGATTCTTGATCGCGCCCTCCACGGCGGCCGAGTCGGCCGCATCTATCGCAACCTAGTCCTGGAAAAGGAAATCGCGGTAGAAACCGACGGCGGAGCCGACATCATTGAAACCAACGGACCCACCCAGATGGTCACCCGCATATTTCATACGCCCGAAACCGATTCAGCCGATGTAGTCGCCGCCTTTGACGAAGTGATCGCCGAAATTCAGCAGAATGGACTGACCGAAGAAGAACTCGCGCCGGTAAAAGTGAAATTGCGCGCCGAATTTTATTCCAACCTCGAAAGTGGCATGGGCGCGCACATGCCCCGCTTCGGCTTGATGCATTACTTGGCGTGTTTCACCTTGTTCGACGGCGATCCGCAACGCATCAATTCCGTTCTCGCAGGTTTTGAAGCCGTCACTCCGGCCCAAGTTCAGGCCGCCGCAAAAAAATATCTAGTACCGCAAAACCGGGCGGTTCTCGTCCGGCAACCTGTAGCCAAGGCGGCAGCCCGATGAGCGGCAGTAACGCAACAACCACCACGAAACCCCAAGCCGGAACTTCGGCCAATGGCGGCAGTACGAACCGCAGCACTGCAGTCCCGGCGCTCGGCGCCGAACGCCCGGTCGCCTGGCCCAAGCGCAGTGTAAAAACTCTGGCGAACGGCCTGCAGGTCGTTCTCGCCGAAGTTCACACCTTCCCGAAAATCACCGCGCAATTATTTTTTCGTAGCGGCAATTCGCTGGTGGCCCACACCACGCCGGGCCTCGCCGATATGACCGCCACGGTGGTGCGCACCGGAACCGCCGCGCGTCCCAGTCGCCAAATTGAAGAAGACCTCCGCCGCATGGGCGGCGACCTCGGCACCAGCGCCGGCGCCGACTCCAGCGCCATCTCCATCGCCGGCCTCGCGGAATTCTCCGAAGGCCTGCTCGAACTCGTCGCCGACCTCGCCCGCAACGCCTCCTTTCCCGCCGAGGAATTCGAACGCGAACGCCGCCAGAAAATCGAAGGCCTGCGCATCGAACGCACCACCCCCGGCTTTCTCGCCAACGAGCGTTTCCGCAACGTCATCTTCGGCGCGCATCCCTACGCCGTGATTTCCCCCACCGTCGAGCAGGCCGCCTCCTACAACGTCGACCAGCTCAAAGCCTTCTACGCCCAAAATTATTCTCCGGCGAACGCGCTGCTCATCGTCGTCGGCGACTTCTCCAGCGAATCGATGTTCGCGCAGATCGAAAAGATTTTCGGCGACTGGAAATCCCCCGCGCCCGAGCATCCGAAGTCCGCCTCGCCGCCAAGCAACACCGGCCGCAAAGTCCACCTGGTCCACCTGCCCGGCAGCGTGCAGACCCAGCTGGTCGTCGGGAATCTGGCCATCACCCGCCGCGATCCGGATTGGATGCGCCTGGTCATCGCCAACTCCATCTACGGCGGCGCCTTTCACTCCCGCCTGGTCATGAACATCCGCGAGCAGAAGGGTTACACCTACAGCCCGCGCAGCGGCATCCAGTCCATGCGGCAACAGGGGTTCTTCAACATCCACGCCGCGGTGCGCAACGACGTCGCCGCCGCCTCGCTCACCGAGATCTTCTACGAGATGGACCGCATGCGCTCGCTCCCGGTTTCCACCGAAGAGCTGGAAAGCGCCCGCGCCTACTTGACCGGCGTCTTCTCGCTCGGCGTCGCCACGCAAGACGGCGTGCTCGGCCAGCTCTCCACCATCTACCTCGATCGTCTGCCCGAGGATCATCTCGAGACCTACCGCGCCCGCATCCACGCGCTCACCGCCGATGACATCCTCGTCGCCGCGCGCAAGTACTTCGACTCCGCCAACGCGCAGATCGTAGTCGTCGGCGACCGCGCGCAGATCGGCGAACAGGCCGCGCTGTTTGGGGAAGTTACCGAGTACGACGCGCATGGAGTCAAGCGCTAGGCAGGGAACAACGGAGCAAGCTCAGTTGAAGATGAGACGCAACGCCGCGTGGTTTGTACTTCACGTCGTCGTTGCGTTTTTGTTTTTCTGCGCTGTGAATGCGTCCGCGCAGAAGAAAACTCCTCCTGCGCAGCCTCTGGATTTGAATTCGGCGAGTGCTGCAGAGTTGCAGCAGATCCCGGGGATTGGCCCGGTCATGGCCCAGAATATTGTGAAGTTTCGGAAAAAAAGTGGGCCGTACCAAAGGGTGGAAGACCTCCTGGCCATCCACGGAATTTCGAAACGGGTCTTCGCCGAAATTCGACCCTACCTCACCGTCAAGCCGCCGGCACCAGCTGTTAAAAATTAAAACCTCGCCTCAAAACTCTCTGCGCCTGCGCCGCAATTTTATTTGCGTGGCTCGTTAGCCATTTCTTCGCTGCGCGCGGCGCCGCGGACCAGCGGCACCTGCTCGACAATCTCCAGCCCGTAGCCATCGAGCGCCACCACTTTGCGCGGATGATTGGTCAGCACCCGGATTCGCCGCAGCCCCAGGTCGATTAGGATCTGCGCCCCGATGCCGCTCTCCCGTTGGACCTGCCGCTGCGCCCCCAGGTTGTCGTGATCGGTCTGCTCGCGGTCGTGAAAACGAATCCGCGGCAGCTCGCCATTCTCGACGCTGCGCGCGTTTTCGTGCTGCGCCGCGCGCTGCTCGATCTGAAATCCGCGCCCGGTGTGGTGCAGGTAAACGAAAACGCCGCGCCCCGCAGCGGCAATCGCCGCCAGCGAACGGTCGGTGCTGACCGCGCAGTCGCACGCGGTCGACCCAAAAACATCCCCAGTCAGGCAATGCGAATGCACGCGCACCAAAGGTGGCGCGTCTTTCGCCGCAGCGGCGCCAGCCGCGCCCAAAGCGCCGGCCACGCCACCACTCGCGCCCGCCGCCCCGCCAATATCGCCGCGCACCAGCGCGACGTGCAATTCGTTGTCCGCGTCGCTGGCGTAGGCGATCATCCGGAAATTTCCGTGGCGCGTAGGCAAAATCGATTCGGCGATGCGCCGCACGTGCCGTTCATTCTGCATGCGGTAGCGGATCAGATCCGCGACCGTCAGCAATTTCATGTTGTGCAGCGCACAAAATTCTTTCAGCTGCGGAATGCGGGCCATCGAGCCGTCATCATTCATCACTTCGCAGATCACTCCGGAATGGTCCAGCCCCGCCAGCCGCGCCAGATCCACCGACGCTTCCGTCTGCCCGGCGCGAACCATCACCCCGCCATTGCGCGCGCGCAAAGTGTAGACGTGCCCGGGGCGCGCCAGATCTTCCGGATGCGTATCCGGATTGGTCGCCGCCAAAATAGTAGTCGCCCGGTCGGCCGCGCTGGTTCCCGTAGTGGTCCCGCGGCGCGCGTCGATCGGCTCGCAGAATGGCGTGCCGAACATCGAAGTGTTGCGCGGCGTGATCGGCGCCAGGGCCAGCGCGTCGCAACGCTGCTCGGTCATCGCCAGGCAAATCAGCCCGCGCCCGTATTTCGCCATGAAGTTGATCGCTTCCGGCGTCACTTTTTCGGCGGCCATGGTCAGGTCGCCTTCGTTTTCGCGGTCTTCGTCGTCCACCAGGACGATCATGCGTCCGGCGCGAATGTCTTCGAGCGCTTCTTCCACACTGGCAAACGGCGGCTTGCGTTCAGTCATCGAGTTTCACCTAAGGCAAATTTGCTGTATCCTGTATCTCGAATATAGCATCGAACGAGCATTGGATGAGCCGGAGCGCCGCGCTTCGTTGCAGCTACGTTAACGTCGACCCGGGCCCCGCGGCTTCGGTTCAAGTTGTCATCCCGAGCGAGGACGCTCCTCAGCCCGACGAGGGAACTCTCCCGCCTTTTGCTCCGCCGTCGCTTTGGATTTCGTTGTCATCCCGAACCCGTTCACGGGTGAGGGACCTGCTTCAATTGCTTTGAATCGCCGTTCCGGGTGGCCCATCCTTCCCGCCTCTGGAAGGGTGGGGATTTTCGATGCCTCTCTCCGGCCTTTTGCTCCACATCAAAATGTTTATCAGAGGGTCTGGGGGGAACTTCTAACCGGTCATGATTCGAAGATGATCGCCTACGTAGCCGATGAGAATCCGCTTTGTTTGCGGATAGTCCAAAAAATGAATCCTGTCGTTATGTCACTTGAGATGGTATTGGAAGAGCCGATATTCTCCGTCGGGACACAGAAACGTGCGCTCTTCTCCATACTTCTGTAGCGTGGATAAACTCTCTCCGGAAGCGCGCGAAAGCCCGCCGATATCAAAATTGTCTGACGTCCACCCACTGCAGTACCGTTGCAAATCCGAAAATCCTCTCGAGACGAGGCGAAAGCGTGGTTGATTCCCGCCCAAAATTCGTACTTGGGCTTCGACCGAAGCGCAAAAGTCCAGACTGGGAAACAATTCAATCCGACAATCCCACAAATCGTTTCCGTCAACTGCCGGTGCTAGCGCTGTCGTTTGAAGCCATGGAAGATTCGAATCGAGATGCGTCAAAACGGAAGCGTGCGGCACCCGATCCTCGGCGGAGCGAACGTCGCTGCCTTCTATCCAAGTTTTCTCAAAGCGAACCGACGGCGTGTCCCACTCGGCTTCTGACGGAAAACTCACTGCCAATCCTCCTTCGATATAGGCAACCCGCAGGCCATCAGCAGCACGAGTCCCGTATCGGTAGTCCGTTTCAAAATCAGTTTCATTTTTCGCCTGTACGAAGCGCTCGAAATCAACGCGCCTGTCGATGAGACGTTTTGTCGCAAGACTTTTGTCGCGATCAACCCACTGCTCTGTTGACAACCACCTTCCAATCGAAAACCCCGGGAAAACCTGCAAACTAAGAAACTCTCGAGGAGTGACCAGCTGCTTGCTACCCCGAATTCGATGGTCGAGCAGCACGTCGACAAACTGCCGCAGATATTGTGTTCCCACTGGAGGATCTGTGACGCGCGCAGGCATCGAAAGTTCGTTGAAGACGAGGAGTGCGGTCATTCTAATTCTCGTTGAGGAGGGTATCAAGCGCCCGCTCGGTTTCGTCAAAAAAACCTTCGGGCCAGTCGGACAGGCGTCCCCGACGGTCAATAGTTATTGGAGTCAGAGTTGGCGAAATACCGCCAATCTCCCACTTGCTGTAGTAAATGGATATCGTGGAAGGATCCGGAACGACTCCAGAGTGCACGGCAACTCGAATTCCATTCAAAACGTGCTCGCTATGTGTTTCGACTATGACTTGGACCCCCGCAGAGGCAGCCCGAGTTATCAGTTCTCCCATCTTTACTTGACCGCGAGGATGCAAATGAGCTTCGGGGTTCTCGACGAGGACCAGCCCTCCAACCTTCGCGGACAACAAAGCGACGACCAGGAGTGAGTATGTAATGCCGAAGCCTACGTTCGTCGGACGATATTCGGTGCTGACGACCTCCGAACCCAACATGTATGAAACCCCAAATGTAATCAAATCGATGTCGGAATACTTTCGTACAGTGAGACGAACCCAGGGGCTCATTACTGCCATCCAAGCCTCGACCTGAGACTTGAGAGCATCCGATCGCGCCGACGCGTGACGGAGTTCGGGCATTTCGACTTGCTCATCGCCATAGATCGAAAGAAAGTGCGTTGCATATTCCCCGCTCACTCCTATCCGACGGTGTCTCCTGACCTCGAATTCTGATACTCCAAATGACGTTCGCGGGCCTAATCGCTCGGCGCGAAGGTATTGAAAGTTATCAGCGAACAGATTCATGCTCCAGACTTCCCCTGTGGGTCTGATGTAAGTTTGTACCAAGACATCGCTCTCGTCTTGATACGAGAAAGTCAGCGATAGATCCATCGTGGCGTCTTCGATTAGCCTCAGGCGGATCTCGTACGCGTCTGCCTCCTCATGGAGCACGTCCTTAGCTGTGCCTAGCTGAGCTAAAGGGCCGTTGATTGCCAATCCAACACCGGGGAGCATTTTTACTTGATAAGACTGTCTGAGCAGAAGCAAAGACTGGATAATCGTCGACTTACCAGAACTATTTAAGCCCGTGAGGAGGGTCAGCTGCCCGAACTTCACGATCTGGGACCTAAAACATTTGAAATTCGTTAAGTGAATCTCCCTTATCACGCAGAGTCTCCTTGATGATTCTCTCGATTTCTGAAAACCGAAGGTTGACTTTTCGGGGGTCTCCCGTTCCGTAGGAAATTGCAGCCTCGAAATCGGCATCGTAGAGCAGACCCAGAAACCGATCGTTCAACTCCGTTTTTTTGCCATCCAATCTTTCAATATCTGCTGGGTACAATTGCTCAATATTACTGGCCCAAACCTCGAATAAGGCACGATTGATCGGGTAACGTCTCGAGCTGTTACGGGTTTGCTTTCTAAAGGCTCTTTTACCGAATAATCGGCGACAGTCCACCATAGCGCGGTTGAATCTTGCGCCAACTTCATCGATTTCCTGCTGAGATTCTTCGTTCATTTGTCGCATGCAGACATTCAGAAAGGTGTCCAAATTCCCCGTCCGGTACAGTCGATAATTTGTCCGCATGAACGCGATGGCACGAAGAATGCATTCGCGGTCTCCCATACGATCATCTCGGATTCCGTTGTTGGTCGCATCTTTGAACTCGGAGCCTGCCGCGAGATCCTTTAGCAGGCGGGCGGCTTTACCCTGATATAACGCGTGTCGAATTTCCTGGGCCGATAGGGGAAGACCGCCTGTGTTAATTCTTTTGAAAATATTGAATTTGACCTCGGGCGGAGTGTTTTCCTGAATGAGAAATACGGTTACCTGCGTTTCTAAAATTCGCCTTTGCAAACCTCGCGGCAAGTCATCAAATGTTGAGCCATTGGATTTGTTGAGGAATTCCAAGCCTGTCAGTTGAAGGCTTTTATCAAGTACAAAACTCTTCAAAGTTGAGAGTCGTTGGAGTCCATCTACGACTAACCATTTATTTTCGTCGCTTCCGTCCATGTAGAAAGCGGGGAGCGGGATGCGGATTAACAGCGATTCAATAAGTTGACTCCTCGCCTGTTTGCTCCAAATCCCTGCTTTTCGTTGAAAGTCAGGGGCTAAATCAATTTCGTTGTTCTTGATCCGATCCAGAAGGAGCTGAATAACCATCGGTTTGGTTTCGACTCTAATCCGCCCGGGATCAAATGGCTCAGTTATGTCGACTGTTTCCCCATCGTCGTCCTCCTTCGTTTCCTCTTCAAGACCATCCCCGCCTCCAACGTCGTCTAATCCCAAAAAGTCGATTGGCTTATCGCGTTCTTCGTCGTGAATGACCGAACCGGGAATGTCCGAGGCATGGTCGCCGTTGATCGGAGGAAGATAGGGGCCAATGACTTCTGAGCTGCCCGCAGCGGCGCGCGCCACATTGATCATGCTGACCGACCACTTAAATCGCGATGGCAGCCCCCGGCGCGCCTCAATGAACCTTCCGCAGTTCTGTTGTTCCAGCTCTCGGAACAGCTCGATGATCAGAGATCGTTTGAAGTCATATCCGTCTTTGTGCAGGAGATACCGAATACGGGCGACCCGCGTCGACGTTTGGTCGCGCTCGCGTCGTCCTATATGATCAAAGAACGCTCTCGCGACGGAACGGCCCGCGTAGAGCGATCTCAAACCATCAACGGTGGCTGGTTTGCCATCCATTCCGTGCCCCCTATCCTTCTTCACAACCTCGCGAATATTACCATGAAGGTTGTGTCGGTCACGCCGAGCTGTCTCATTCTCCGTATATTCCAGAACGCCTAGAGGCTTCCGGTTCGGGCACTTCAACGAGCCTTTCAGCCCCCCACGGTCACCTCTGAGGACTACTCGCATTTATAGATTAATTTCTGTGTGTACTTGAAAGCCACCTATACCGGCATGTTATCATGCATGGCCGCTCTGTCTAGACGCAGCGACGGGCGAGCTGAGGAGGTGGCGCCATGCTTCATGCCGCACGACCGACGCGATCCGCCCCCGCCTACCCTGAAACCGCAAAGGTTCGCCCTGACAAAACAGGGGCCCGCCCCCTGACCCACGCAATTCTAATCGCGCCATCCGCGATTAGAAATCGACCTAACTCACTGAAAACACAATGCGACTTCAATTTCTAATCGGCCCTATTTTGGGGTGTTTTTCACCCATCGCCACGCGACCCACAAAATCTAGGGCAAGGCGAACGGCGTCAAATCCGGACGCGATTCGCGTCGCTTTGCGGTCTCGGTGCCGGGGATCCCTTATGTCGGAGCTAAAGCTCCGACCCCCTACACAGCTGCCCGCCGCTCCACGCAACCGCCGCGCACTCTCGAGACCAACCGGCACCCTTGCCGTGCAACCCAATTCCGCCCCGCCGCGCCTAATGTCGCGCAAATCCCAACGCCCCAAACGAAACGGCCCGCCGCAACGCCACTCTGCGTCGCCACAACAGAACCGTCGTGCGCTGCCCAGCGCAACCGCCGCGTGGCGCGAATCGCGTCCGCTCTTGACGCCGTTCGCGCCTGCCTTGCCTCCAAAAAATCTGCGCGTGCCCCGGCACGCTCCCGCCACGTCGCGCGAATCGCATCCGCAGTTGATGCCGTTCGCGCCCGGTGTGCCCGCCCGCCAAAATCCCCGCCGCCGTTCTAATCGACAATTTGGGAGAAAAACTCGCGCGATTAGAAACCATGTCCAACTCACACAAAATAAACATCATGACCAAATTCTAATCGACAATCTTGTGGACCCCCTCCCCCTCCAGTTGATACACGAACCAACTGGAAATGACCCGCCTGTCCGGCTCAGGAGTACTTGCGAAGTGACTTGCCCAAGCTGTACCCTCGGCGCGAGGTGGAGCTATGGGAACTGTGGCGCTGCGAAGTTTTTTCTGTGGGGTGGCTGGTGCGGTCATGTCGGTGCCGGTGTACGTTTTGGCGATGATTTGGTGGGCGGCGCGAAACATGCCGTCGGTTCCGCAGTCGGCCCTGCCGCCGGGAAGCGTGCCGGGCCACGAAATCATAGGGGAAGGCGAGGTCGGTTGGGATTTGTTGACGATGTGGCACAACTCGAGAGGCCTGACGATCGCATGGATGTTGACAGGATTTGCCATTGGCTTTTTGTTGGGGTGGCGGAGTTTCTCGAAGAGAAGATCACTTCAGACCGTCTGACAAGTCGGGCAATCGAAGAGAAGCGGGCCGGTGGTAAGCTTTGGCGTGCATTTTTCTCACCCTGTATTTTTATTTTGTGCGGCGTTGGTGGCGGGGCTGCTGAATTCGGTGGCGGGCGGGGGGAGTTTTGTGTCGTTTCCGGCGCTGCTGTTTACGGGGATGCCGGCGATTGCGGCGAATGCTACGAATACGATGGCGGTGTGGCCGGGGACGGTGGCTAGCACCTTGGCTTATCGCAATGCGTTTAACGTGCAGGCGCGGAAGCTTTTGCCGCCTCTTATTGGGATTGGAATTGTTGGCGGTGTGATTGGGGCCAAGGTTTTGTTGGTCACTCCTCAGGCGACTTTCCTGCGTTTGATTCCCTGGTTGATGCTGATGGCGACTTTGCTGTTTATGGCCGGGCCGCGGATTACGGCTTGGGTGAAGGCGCGGGGCTCTTCGCCGAAAAGTTCGACGGCGCTGACCGTGGCGGGATTTTTTCTGGCGCTGCTGATTTCGATTTACATTGGATATTTTGGCGCGGGGGTGGGGATTCTGGTTTTGTCTTTACTGGCTTTGATGGGCATGGACGACATCCACGCGATGAATGGGGTGAAAGTTTTTCTGGTGAGTATTGTGAATGGCGTGGCGATCTTGACGTTCGTGGTGGCGCGGGTGATTGTGTGGCCGCAGGCAATGTTGATGATCGTGGCCAGTCTGATTGGCGGGTATGGCGGAGCTTACTTCGCGCAGAAGATGAATCCGGCGCATGTGCGGTGGTTGGTGGTGGCGGTGGGATTTGGGATGTCGGCTTATTTTTTCGCGCGGAATTGGATGTGAAACGTGGCGCGTATGTTTGGCGGTGTACTCCGGGGGAATTGTGATTTTTCGCAGGTTGGTGGTGTTGGCGGCGGTTGCGGCGGCGTTCGCGTGGGCAACTCCGGCAGCGCCTGACGAGGCGCGGGCGATCGATAAAGCTGGCAGCAAGATCGAATTCCGGGCGAAGGCTACTTTCGCGAAAGTCGATGGCGTCTTCCACGAGTGGGAAGCGGAGCTGCGGAAGCCCGGAGACACTTTCGACACGGCTACGCTAAAGATCACCCTGGATACCGAAAGCGTGACGACCGGGAACGGGCTGCGCGACAAGGAAATCAAAAGCAAAAACTTCTTCGATGTGAAACAGTTTCCGAATATTGAATTTGTTTCGACGCAAGGTGACGCCGGGGCCGGACCCGACGAAATTCGTCATGGAGGGGACCATGACCATGCGCGGGATCTCCAAGCCGGTGACGGTGATGATCGTCGAGCATCCCGCGACTGGCGGGCACCAGATGATTGACGGAGCCATCGAATTCAACCGGCGCGATTTTGGGATGGTGCACAACGCGCCGCTGAACAAAGTGGCGAATGAAGTCGAAGTGGAATTTCATTTGAATGTGACTGCGGGGAAAGCGGCCGCGGCCGGGAATTAAAGCGGCGGCAGCAGTCAGGTCAAAAGCCGCTAGAAAAAGAAAAGCCCCGCGCTTCGGTTGCGAAGCGCGGGGCTTTTTATTGCGGTGCTGCGTCAGTCGCCGCGATGGTTCGCGGCGCCGGGCGCCTGGTGCTTAGCGGCGTCCGCCGTGGCTGGCGCCGGAGTTGCTGTTGCCGCCGTGCGAGCCGCCGCCGTTGCCGGCGTGGCTTGCTCCGCTGTTGCCGCGGGATTCACTCCGCTGCTGCGAGCCAGAACGGCCGGCGTTGCTTTGCTGGCGCGGCTGGCTGGCGTGCGACTGCTGGCGCGACGTGTTCTGGCTGAACGACCGGTTCGACTGTTGACGCACGGCGTTGTTACGCTGCGCGGCGTTCGAGTTGGAAGAACGCGCGGCGAATTGTTGCCGCGTGTTGTTCTGGGCTCGTGAGTCGTTGCGGGCGTTGGTACGGCCGTTCGCCTGACGCGTGTTGTTTTCAGCACGCGCCGCGTTGGTGCGGGCGTCGGCTTGGCGCGTGTTGTTCTGCGCGCGGCCGAAGCTGTTCTGGCGTGACGCGTTTTCGCGTGACGTGTTGCGCGATGCGTTTGCACGTGATGCGTCGCGTTGCGTATTGCGAGAGTTGAACGAGCCGGCGTTGCGGGATTCCGCCGTGGCGCCGCCGCGCTGTGTGGCGCGGTTGGTGCTGGCGAAGTGTTCCTGCTGACGCTGGGCGCCGGTGCTCTCGATGTGGCGATCGCGATTCGCGGCCATTTCGCTGGAGGTCGGGCGGGCATTGATGCCGCCGCGGCCGCCGTTGAAGCTGGTGCGATTGTCACGGTTGTAGCTGACGTTGCGGTTGTAGGTGTTGTGAACGTTGTGGATGTTCACGTTATTCACCGAGCGGTTGTAATAGAAATGATTGTGGTTCCAGTAGCCGCCTTCGTAGCCGTGGCCGAAGTAGCCGAAGCCGTAGTTCACACCGCCGTAGAAGCCGATGTGCGGGCCCCAGTATCCGCCGTGCCAGAAATAACCGCCGCCACCCCAGCCCCAATAACCGGGAGTCCAGAGGAAGCCGATCTGCGGAGGCAGAACCCAGACGCCAGGAACCCAGTAATAGCCGCTATCCGCGTAGGCGTAATAGCCGGGGGTCCAGATGTAACCGTCGCCGGGGCAGATGGGTTGGGAATAAATCGGCAGGGCCGGAGGCGCGAAACCCACCGAGATGGCGAAGCCAGCCGAAGCGGTCGGCGCCGTAGCAGGAATGGCGAAAGTGATTAAAGCCAGCAGCAACAAACGAATGATGTATTTGGTTTTGATGAAGTTCGTGACTCTCATGATGATGATCCTCCTGCTTTAGTAAAAAAGTGGTGCTCTTACGGGCGATCGAATCGGCTGGAGGTCGATCCTGGCGCCTACGATGCTAAACACTGGGGTGGGGCGAAAGTCGCAGGCTGGCGATGCATGAAAGGGCAGCGGTTAGGGGAGGCTTTCGCTGGGGACGCGGGGCATGCTACGATTTGCACTTAAGGCCCGAACTTTATCCCACTCAAAAAGAAGGTACGCATGAAGAAGAGACTGGTAACTCTCGCGTTGTGTTTGGCGGTAGCGGTACCGGTATTCGCTCAAGGTAAGGAAGACACCCGGTTGGCGAATTCGGCCGACGTGCTGAAGCAAATTGTCGGCGATAGTAATTTGCCGGTCAGCGTTCTGAATCAGGCGGACTGCATTTTGGTATTTCCCAGCGTGAAGAAAGTGGCGATCGGCATCGGCGGCAGCTACGGACGCGGGGCGTTGATCTGCCGCACCGGAGCGGACAAGAACGGCAAATGGGGCGCGCCGGCGATGTACAAGCTGGATCAGGGCAGCATCGGCGTGCAGCTGGGTTCCACGGCCACCGATTTCGTGCTGGTGATCATGAATAACAAGGGCGCGGAGCAAATCCTGAACGGCAAGACCAAGCTCGGCGCGGATGCGGCGGCAGCGGCCGGTCCGACCGGAGCGGCAGCCAACGGATACAATGCGGATGCGATGAAGGTCGATGTGCTGACCTATTCGCGGTCGAAAGGACTATTCGCGGGCGTCTCGCTGTCGGGCGCGTCGATGGACACCGACGACGATGCGAATAAGGCGCTGTACGGCAAGGCGATCAGTGCGAGCGCGATTGTGGACGGCGGAGCGACAGCTCCTTCGGCCGCTCAACCCCTGGTCGGTTTTCTGGATAGCACTTCGCCGGCCAAGAAGTAACTTTACCCAGTAACTTCAGCAACTCACCACTGGTTGAGAACTCGAGGGCGGCGCCGGAACAAACGGTGCCGCCCTTTTTTTTGCGGCGATGAATGGCGCGCTCATAAGGCGCGGGTGGCGTTTCGATTTGATCGTGGTCCGTCCCTACCGTGCTAGGATTCGACCTCGAAGTTTCCGCCTATGAATAATTCTCTCAGCGCTTCGGATTCGCGGCAGGACAACTTAATTTTGCTGGCAATTGCCGGCGCAGTGATGGTGCTGCACGTTGCTACCAACGGGCGCTATGGATTCCATCGCGACGAATTGCAGGTTTTGAGCGATGCGCGGCACATGGATTGGGGATTTGTACCGTACCCGCCGGTCACTCCTTTTCTGGAACGTATTGGTTTAGGAATTTTTGGCGTGTCGCTGGTTGGTTTGCGGATTTTTTCGGTGCTGGCACAGGCGCTGAGTATTTTGATTGCGGCGTTGATGGCGCGGGAACTGGGCGGCGGGCGTTTGGCGCAGGTGACGGTGGCACTGGCCGTGGCGCTCTCGCCTTTGCCGATGTTCGAAGCCACGGAATTTCAGTACTCATCGTTCGATTATTTGTGGTGGAGTCTGGCGGCGTACTGCGTGATCCGTCTGGTGAAGACGAAAAATCCGCGGTGGTGGCTGGGGATTGGAGCGGCGGTGGGCGCGGGGCTGGAAACGAAGTACACGATGTGTTTTCTGATCGCCGGAATCGGAGGCGGTTTACTGCTGACGGCGGAGCGGCGTTATCTGCTAAACCGGTGGTTCTGGGCTGGCGCGGCATTGGCGCTGCTGATTTTTCTGCCGAATCTTTTGTGGCAGGTGCGGCACGATTTTATTTCCTTCCATTTTCTGCAATCCATTCACAAGCGCGACGTGGGACAGGGGCGCGACCACGGATTCATTCGGGATCAATTCATTTTGTGCGTGAATCTGGTGGCGGCGCCGCTGTGGATCGCCGGGTTGATTTGCTACCTGCGCGATCGGCGCTATCGGTTGCTGGCTTGGATGTATTTAATTCCGCTGGGTCTCTTTATTGCGGGTAAAGGGCGCGGATATTATTTGGCGGCGGCTTATCCGATGCTGATCGCTATGGGCTCGGTGACGGCTGAGCGATGGGTTGAATCGTTGCGGCGCCCTTGGCGCTGGACCGTGAAGATCGCATTTTTTGCGGGTTTGGTTTTGATGGGGGCTTACGTCAGCGCGCTGCTGGTGCCGTGGACGAATGGCGGGCGGCTCAAGGATTTTGCGTTGAGCAAGAACGGCGATTTGCGCGAAGAAATCGGCTGGAATGAAATGGTGAAGTCGGTGGCGGAGATTCGCGATTCGCTTCCGGCGGATCAGCGGCAAAATTTCGGCGTGATCGTGGGGAATTACGGCGAGCAGGGCGCGGTAGAAATTCTGGGCCCGGTTTACAACTTGCCCGCGCCGATCAGCATGACGAATTCGGCTTGGCTGCGTGGGTATCCGGCGGCGCCGCCTGCGACGCTGATTGTTTTGGGATTTACCGCGGATCAGGCTGACGAGGCTTTCAATTCCTGCCGGCTGGCCGGGCATCCGAATATTCCGGACGGCGTGAAGAACGAAGAAAGCACGGACCATCCGGACATTTTTGTGTGCGGTGCGCCGCGTTTGGGCTGGCCGGCGTTTTGGAAGGAGTATCAGGACTTCGGGTAACGCTCGCCGCATCCTAATTCCGCTGCGCCTCCGTCTCTGCCTTGATGTGCTCCAGAACCCGCAGGTGAATGCGGTGGATCACCAGATCGCTCCAAGCACTCCAGTACGGTTCCGGCGCCATTTCGATTTCGTACCAAGTGGTGCCTTCGAGGCGGGTGCGGCCGTTAGGCAGGGCGACCAGCCGAAATTCGCCATGGCGGGAACGCAAATAGCCATTCAGGTGCGGCGGGTGGACATTGCTGTACCAACTTAGTTCGCGCATCGGTTCGGGAGAGCTGGCTACGTCGAAGGCGAGTCGCTTGGCAGGCTCCCAGGCGGTGATGGGCTCGACGAACGGGCCGGTGGAGAAAACGCAATAGCGGATGGCGCCGACTCCGGCGCCTTCGATGTGCGCGAATTCCGGGTAGGCAATGCCTAAACGAAACATCCAGTCTTGCGGCTGAGGAATTGGCGCGAAAGCGATTACTTGCGGCCAGACTTTTTCGGGCGCGGCATCGATTACTACTGAGGAATTTACTTGGTGCAAAGTGTGGCCGGTGAGGTGCGCCGGTTCAACGAAGGCAAAAAGTGGAAGCAGGAGCATGGCCGCGATCGGCGGGGCGCCGCCGATGGCGCGGCCTGCAGCGAGCGCCCGTCCGACGAAAGCTCCGAGGCAAGCCAGCACGTACGCCAAGGGAAAAGCCAAGATCAGACATACGAGACCTTCATAGGCGACCAAGACCAGTGCTCCAGCGATGCAAAGCAGGTTGATTAACACGACCTTAAATAGTTCGATGGTGTCGGCTTCCCCTTCTCGAGACAAGAAATACCCGGCGATGGTACCGACGCCGAAGGGACAACCGATGAACAGGGCCAATCCATAATGCCCTTTGAACGCCACTGAAGTACCGATCATCACCAGGCCAAAAGCCAAGCCGGCCAAGATTCCAGATACTGCACGGGAGAAAAAAGTCTCGTCGGTCGGCTCACGGGGTTCGGGGCTCGCTAGCGAATATTTTTGTGAACTGGGCCAGAGGCACAGCAGCAAAATCAAGGAGTATGCGACGTACGGCACGAAGAACAATAGGCAGAGCCAGGGTGACCATCCGGCGTCGAGAGCGCGACGGAGAGTTAGGGTGACTCCGATCCAGACGAATGGAATGGTCCATAGCAACAAGGTGAGAGTGAGCCACTGGGGCGCGTGGGGAAAATCGGTGAAGAGGAGCGAGTGGGCACTGTGAAGGTAATCGGTCGGGAGCCAGAGCCGACGCAGACCGAACCAGATGAGCGAAGCGTCTCCGAGATATTTTACGAGGGCGAAGGCGACGCCGACGGTGAAATAAGTGGTGCGTTTGACCGGGTCGCGGAGAGTGGAGAGCGTGGTGAGAACTTGATTGAGTTTCATGGGCTGGTGGAGTCAGGTATAGCGCGGCGTGGGAAAATCTGCAAAATGATTCGGATTTCGAATGGTTGGCCTCGGATGTTTAAAACGAAAGTTTCGGCGAGAACGAAACCCTCGCATTAAGTTTCCTTAAGTTGCTAGGTGCCGGGGCGCGGAGTATCATGCGCGGGAATTGATGCTGCGGTACCGGCGCATCGATTCGGTGGTCGAGTTTTCTTCGCATCGTGAGTGTGTGGTTGGTGGGCCTGTAGCGATTCCATGACCGACGCAGCGGCAGCGATTCCGGGCGGCGAACGCATTGGCGACTTCCAGATTTTGGGGAAGTTGGGAGCCGGAGGCATGGGCGTGGTGTACAAGGCCACGGACCTGCGGCTGGAACGCACGGTGGCGTTGAAGTTTCTGCCGGCGGAATTGAGCGTCGAAGAAAACGAGAAGGCGCTGCTGGCGCGGGAGGCCAAGGCGGCTTCAGCGCTGGACCACACCAACATTGGCGTAATTCACGGCCTGGAAGAAACGGCGGACGGCAAACTCTTCATCGTCATGGGATTCTACGACGGGGAAACGCTGGCGGCGAAGATTCGTCGCGGGCCGCTGAAGTTGGCCGAGACTCTAGACATTGCGATTCAAGTGGCGCGCGGACTTTCCGAGGCGCACGCGCGGCACATCGTTCATCGCGACATCAAACCCTCCAACATCATCATCACCGAACGCGGCGTGGCGAAAATTGTGGATTTTGGATTGGCGCGAGTGATCAGCAGCGTTAGTTCGCAGCAGAGCATTCGTACTTCGGGCACTGCGGCTTACATGTCTCCGGAGCAGGCGATGGGGAAGACGCTGGACCATCGCACGGACGTGTGGTCGCTCGGAATTGTGATTGTCGAGATGGCGACGGGGGCGCGGCCTTTTGCCGGCGAAAACATTACTGGGTTGATGTGGGAAATTTTGAATCATCCGCCGGCGTTGATGGACAACCTGCCGGACGAGCTGAAGCCGATCGTCTATCGCGCGCTGGCGAAGGATCCGGCGCAGCGGTATCCGGATTGCGATGCGATGCTGATGGATTTGGAGCGGCTGCGAACGGAAATTTCCACGGGTTCGGCGCGCGGCGGAGCCCGGGCGACGGATGTCGAAGTGACCGCGTCGGTACATTCCCAAGACTTTGCGCAGGCGGTGAAGAACGCTTCGGAGCCGAGCTGGAGCCATCCGAGCGCGACGGCGATGGCGCCGGCCGCGGCTGGGTCGACGGGAAAATTTCGCTGGTGGCACGCGGCGGTTGCAGCGGCGGTAGCGCTGGTGCTGGGCGCGGGTGCGATGTTGATTCCTGCGGTGCGCGAACGCGCAGCGGAACTGGCCGGTGTGGAAGAAAAACATATCGCGGTGTTGCCCTTCGATAATATTGGAAACGATCCGGCGAATGCGGCGCTGGCGGAAGGTTTGATGGATAGCTTGACGGCGGAGCTTTCGAATCTGGGAGCGGGGAAGTCGTCGCTGTGGGTGGTGCCGTCGAGCGTGGTGCGGCGGCGGAATGTGGACGATCCCAGCGCGGCGCTGCGCGATTTGGGAGCGACGCTGGTGGTGAAGGGCAGCATCGCGCGCCAGGGCCAGAATATTCAACTGACGGTGAGCTTGATCGATACGCGCAACCTGCGACAAATCGGCTCGCTGATTCGCGAAGATCACGCCGGAGATCTGGCGACGCTGCAGAACGAGGCGGTGGCGGGCATCGCGCGGCTGATGAAGATCGACGTGTCCCCGGAGATGTTGAAAGCGACGGGCGGAGGCGTGGAGCCGGCCGCGTATCAATCGTATTTGACCGCGCTGGGTTACGTGCAGCGCTACGACAAACCGGGAAACCTGGATCTGGCGATTGCTGCTTTGCAGGACGCGGTGAAAACCGATCCGCGTTTCGCGCTGGGTTACGCGGAACTGGGTGAAGCCTACCGGTTGAAGCATCAGGTCGATCAGAATCCGAAATGGCTCGACGAAGCCATTGCCAATTGCAATCGCGCGGCGCAGTTGGACGATCGCCTGCCGGCGATTTACGTGACGCTGGGCAAACTGCATTCGCAGTCGGGAAAAGACGATCTGGCGCTGCAGGAATTTCAGCACGCGCTGCAGCTGGATCCCCATTCGGCGGAAGCGCTGACCGGAATCGCCGGGGCTTACGAACGTATGGGCCGGGTGCAGGACGCCGAAGACGAATTCAAGCGCGCGGTGGCGTTGCGGCCGGACTATTGGGACGGCTATAACTCGCTTGGAATTTTTTACAAACGCCAGCGCCGGTTTCCGGAAGCCATCGCGCAACTGCGCAAGGTGGTGCAGCTGACTCCGGACAACGCCCAGGCCTACAACAACCTCGCCGCCGTTTATCTGGATGCCGATGATCCGAAATTAATTCCGGATGCCCAGGCGGCGCTGAGCAAATCGGTCGCGCTCGCTCCCAGTTATGCCGCGTATGCCAATCTCGGCAATATTTATTACAGCCAGGGGCGCTACGCCGAATCGGCGGCGATGACGGAGAAGGCGCTGAAGCTCAACGACCAGGATTTTCAAGTCTGGTACAACCTGCTGCTTTGCTATCAGTGGTTGAAGCAGGACGACAAAGCCGCGAACGCCGCCGGCCGGACTATCAGCCTGCTCGAAAACCTGGTGCAGACCAAGCCGCAGGATCCCGAAATTCAATCCGCGTTGGGCTTGCTTTATGCCATGCGCAAAGACCGGGAGAAAGCGATGCCACGGATCGAGGCCGCAATGGCGCTGGGGCCGCAGGACGAACGCGCTCTCGAAGACGTCGGGGAAGCGTATGAAGACCTCGGCGATCGCGCGCTGGCCTTGCGCTACCTGCACGAAAGCCTGAAGGTCGGCGGAACAGTGGAAGGACTGGCTGCCCGGCCCGGCTTACAGGAAATTTTGAAAGACCCAAGTTTCCGTGCCAACGGAAAGTAGTTGAGAAATAAAGGAGGAAGTGAAATGTCCAGTGCATCGATGAAACCGCAGCATGTCGCCCCGGCCCTCACTGTGACCATCTCAAGCTCCAACAGCATCAGCTTTAATCCATCGTCGGCCCAAGTGGCGTCGGGCGGGGTGGTCAGTTTCGCTTCAGCCAACAGCACCGCCTGGGAAGTAGAACTTTTCAACAAGGACAACAACGAGGCGCATGCCATGCGGCTCTACGTTCCGGCCAGCGGCAGTTCGGAGATGATCGCGGCGCCGATGAACTCACCGCGGGAAGTGCACTTCAACATCATGGCCTATCCCAATGCCAAACCGAGCAAGACCGGGACGAGCGGGACCTACAAAATCACCATCACTTCCGGCGCGGGTGACGGCGAGTAGCCGGTTTAGAAGCAAAAAGGGGCGGCACGATTTGCACCGTGCCGGCCCCTTGCCGGGAAAGCGCGAATTCGTTGGCGCTAATGTACCGCCGCCGGTTGTGCGCCAGCATCCATGGCCCTGAGGACAGCGCCAACCAGCCGACGGCGTGAGACGCACGGTTACGACCAGGTCGAATGACGGGGGCACTTGAGTAGCAGGCGCCGTGCAGGCGGGAAAAGCGGCGCGCCATCAAATAAAAACTGGCGCCACAGATGTTTAGCCGCCTACGATCTTAATCGTATAGGTGCCACCGGTGTCGGGTTGAGCCCCTTGTGGCGGATTTGCCGTCCCGCCGAGACCTTGCACCAGCAACAGCACCCACAGAACTGGAACGAACATTAGACCTCCTGGTTGGCTGTGATCTATTGGATCTTTGCTCCCAGCAGCCCGCTCAAAAATCCGGATTTGCTCCTGCCACCGGGGCCACACGTTAAGTCCCGCCAAAATTGCAGAACTTCTTCGTGTTGTCAATTAGGTTATATTATAAAACAGCTACACGGATTTCGCTGAAGGAAGCGAAGAAGGCGAGATTTCTTTGAGTTTAACGCGATGGGCCTGATTGATGCGCTTCGAAGTCGATGGCAGTAAGGACCGCTGGTATCAGGGGGTCGCCTTTCGATACGACCTGCGTTTCAGCAGAGGGCAGGCCTTGGTGTTTCAGCGCCTCGGCATAATGCGTGTGGACGATCACCTGCAGCTTGGGACGCAGCTTGCGCAATTCTTTTAGCGTTTCGAGGCCATTCAGGCGGGTCATCACAATGTCGAGAACGACTACGTTGGGCTTTTCGGTGAGAACTTTGGCGATGGTTTCGAAGCCATCTTCGGCTTCAAATACCGTGTCCACTCCTCCGGCTTCGAGGCGCGTGCGAATCGCCTTGCGCATCACTGCACTGTCATCAGCGATCAGGACGCTCGACACGATGGGATAATTAGGCCACCGCGGCAGGGCGAGGGCCATAAGGCTTATCTTGTATTTCCGGAGAGGTCGGCGGGAGATTCCCCGGAGAGAATTGACGCCAGGGCCTTGGCGGAGTAGCGTGGCAACAAAATGACGGCGGCGATTCTTTCGGGTTTTCCGGTCTACCTGCATTTGGGTTCTCTGCGGGTTCATCCTCATCTTGTTTTTGAGACGCTGGCCTATGCGGTGGCCTTTCGCGTTTACCTATGGCTTCGGGCGCGAAATGGGGACGCGTTGCCCGATGCGAATCGCTGGTGGGTGGTTTGCGCGGCGGCGGCCGGGGCGCTGGCAGGCAGCAAAATTTTGTATTGGTTTGAGGATCCGCGGCTGACTCTGGCGAACCTGCACAATCCGGCGTACCTGCTCGGTGGAAAGACCATCGTTGGCGCGCTCATTGGCGGGTTGATCGCGGTCGAATCGGTGAAAAAGCTTTTGGGAATTACGCGGCGAACGGGAGATTTATTCGCGGTTCCACTGTGCGTCGGGATTTGCGTGGGGCGAATCGGATGCTTTCTCACCGGGCTGGAAGATCACACATTCGGCGTGGCCACGTCATTACCGTGGGGAGTGAATTTTGGGGATGGCGTGGCGCGGCATCCGACGCAGACTGTATGAGAATGTTTTCGCGGCGGTATCTTGGGAGTTTTCTTGTGGCAGCGAATGCAACATCCGCACCGGGAAGGCGATATTTTCAAGATGTTTATGGTCGGCATATTTCTCGTTTCGGCTGGCCTGCGATTTTTTGAAACCTGACGTGGCGGTTTTTCTGAAGATGAGTTCAATTCAGTGGGCTTGCGTCTTCATGATTCTTTACTATTCGCCAGACGTTCTGCGGTGGTTGCGGGGCGATGCGCTGGAGCTGGAGCAACGGGAACGCGTACGTACGAGTTTGCCGAATGCGGAGGCTAGCCGATGAGCGATGAGATCAACCCAAGAATTCCGCCCCGGGGAACTCCTCCGCGGAAAACGAACTGGCGACCGATCGGGCTTACGATCCTGTCGGCGTTTCTGCTGGCGGACACTTCTTGTTTTGGCGCGATAAATTCCGTCGGCAACACCGCATCGGAGATATTCTCGGTGGCGTTTGTCATTTCTGTGTTGGCGCTGTGTCGGCGGGCTAATTTGGGCGCTCGGCCGCGCGGATTAACAGAAATCAGCCGGAGGAGATTAGCCGATGGGTGCACGCGTACGTCCGTACATGTTTTACGACGTGGCGATAACCATATGTTCGGTCTGCTTCCGCAAGCTGGAAGGGAAGATCGTTTTCGAGAATGACTGCGTCTTTTTGCTGAAGCGATGCCCGCAACATGGCGCCGAGCGGGTCTTGATCGCCGACGATGTGGATTACTATCGCAAGTGCCGCGAAGTTTTCATCAAGAAGCCGGAGATGCCGCAGGTTTACAACACGCCGGTGAAATGGGGCTGCCCTTACGATTGCGGTTTGTGCACCGATCACGAGCAACATTCCTGCCTGTCGTTGATCGAGGTTACCGATTCGTGCAATTTGCGATGTCCGGTGTGCTACGCGAGCAGTGGGCCGGAGCGGGTGCAGCATCGGCCGCTCGCGCTAATCGAGAAAATGTTCGACGCTGTGGTGCGCAACGAGGGCCATCCGGACGTGGTGCAGATTTCCGGCGGCGAGCCGACTATCCATCCACAATTTTTCGAGATTATCGAGCTGGCGAAAGCGCGGCCGATCCAGCATTTGATGATTAATACGAACGGCGTGCGGATTGCGCAGGATGAGGATTTTGTGCGTCGTTTGGCCGCGACGAAGCCGGACATCGAAATTTATCTGCAATTCGATTCGTTCGAGCGGGAGGCACTGATAGATCTGCGCGGCGCGGATCTGCGCAGCGTGCGGTCGCGCGCGCTGGAGCGGTTGAACGAGCACAACCTTTCGACCACGCTGGTAGTGACGCTGAAGAAAGGTTTAAACGACGGCGAGATCGGGAAAATCATCGATTTCGCGTTGACCCAACCTTGCGTGCGCGGCGTGACCTTCCAGCCGATTCAAGACGCCGGGAGACTGGAGAAGTTCGATCCGGCCAAGAATCGGCTGACGCTGACCGAAGTGCGGCGGAAAATTCTGGAGCAGACCGATGTGTTCCGGCCGGAAGATGTGATTCCGGTGCCGTGCCATCCCGATTCGCTGGCGATGGCGTACGCACTGAAGCTGGACGGCAAAATCGTGCCGCTGACCGGCTTGATCGATTCGGACGTGCTGATGAATGGCGCGCGCAACACGATTGTCTACGAGCAGGATCCGGCGATTCGGGATTGCTTGTTCAAGCTGTTTGCCACGAATCATTCGCCTGAATCGGGCGCAACGTCCTTACGCGATTTGCTGTGTTGCTTGCCGCGGGTGCAGGCTCCGGACAATCTCGGTTACCGGAACATTTTCCGGGTGCTGATCGTGCAGTTCCTCGATGCGCTGGCTTTCGATGTGCGGTCGGTGAAGAAGACTTGCATTCATATCGTTCATCCGGACGGGCGTTTGATTCCGTTTGATACTTACAATCTTTTTTACCGTGACGATCTGGAACGGACTCGATTGGGCCCTTTGCGCGAATTGGCGGCTAGACGTGAGGGAAGTCCATTGGTTGTGCCAGCTTAGATTGAGGCGTGTGGCCTAAGGGCGGTTGTGTTGAGTTTCTCGCGCCTTCGTCTGAACCCCTATTCGATGCGCGGCCTAACGCCAAATTGTGAAGGCGGCGGCAAGCCGCAGCACTCCAAGGCAGGCTGGTGTGGCGTTCGCACCGGCTGGCGGATCGATCGCGCTAAGGCGTCAGTAAGACATGGATTGCGCAAATAAAAAGGGCGGCGCGAGGTATTCGCGCCGCCCTTTTTTGCTACTGAGAATCCGCGGTTAGCGGATTCTTGGTTTTTTAGTACATGCCGCCCATGCCGCCGGGGCCAGGAGCGCCGCCGCCGTGGCCGCCTGCGCCGGCTTCTTTCGCTTCCTTGATGTCGGCCACCAGAGCTTCGGTGGTGAGCATCAAGCCAGCGATGGAAGCTGCGTTCTGCAGCGCCAGACGGGTAACCTTGGCTGGGTCGATGACGCCGGCCTTGACCATGTCGCCGAATTCACCGGAGTCCGCGTTGAATCCGAAATTCTCTTCCTTGGATTCACGGATCTTGCCGAGAATGACGGCGCCTTCGTGGCCTGCGTTGTGCGCGATCTGACGGAGAGGCTCTTCGAGCGCGCGCTTCACGATGTTGACGCCGATCGCGTCATCTTCCTGAAGCTTGAGCTTCTCGAGGGCCGGGATGCAGCGAACCAAAGCCACACCGCCGCCGGGGACAATTCCTTCCTCGACTGCCGCGCGGGTTGCATGCATCGCGTCTTCGACGCGAGCCTTCTTTTCCTTCAGCTCGGTTTCGGTGGCTGCGCCGACTTTAATTACGGCAACGCCGCCGACGAGTTTCGCCAAACGCTCCTGCAGCTTTTCCTTGTCGTAATCCGAGGTGGTGTCTTCCACCTGGGTGCGGATCTGACGAACGCGACCTTCGATTTCCGAAGACTTGCCGCCGCCTTCGATGATCGTGGTGTTGTCTTTGTCGATGGTGACTTTCTTGGCGCGGCCGAGGTTTTCGAGCTTCACGTTCTCGAGCTTTTCGCCGAGATCTTCGGTGATGGCCTTGCCGCCGGTGAGGGTGGCGATATCTTCGAGCATCGCTTTGCGGCGATCGCCGAAGCCAGGGGCCTTCACGGCTACCACTTGCAAAGTGCCGCGCAGCTTGTTGACCACGAGAGTCGCCAGGGCTTCGCCTTCGACGTCTTCCGCGATGATCATCAGGGGCTTGCCCATTTTGGCAATCTGCTCGAGCAAGGGGAGAAGATCCTTCATCGAGGAGATTTTCTTTTCGTGGATCAGGATGCGCACGTCTTCGAGGGTGCATTCCATGCGTTCCGGATCGGTGACGAAGTAGGGGGAGAGGTAACCGCGGTCGAACTGCATGCCTTCGACCACTTCCAGCGTGGTTTCCATGGTCTTGGACTCTTCCACGGTGATCACGCCGTCCTTGCCGACCTTCTTCATCGCTTCGGCGATGATGCTGCCGATCTGGCGGTCGTTATTGGCGCTGATGGTGCCGACCTGGGCGATCATGTCGCCCTTGACGTCTTTGTGCTGCTTCTTTACTTCTTCGACGGCAATCGCTACGGCCTTTTCGATGCCGCGCTTGAGGGCGGTCGGGGATGCGCCGGCCGCAACGGCCTTGACGCCTTCCTTGAAGATGGCCTGAGCGAGCACGGTGGCGGTGGTGGTGCCGTCGCCCGCGACGTCCGACGTCTTGGAGGCAACTTCACGAACCATCTGCGCGCCCATGTTCTCGAGCGGGTCCTGCAATTCGATTTCTTTGGCTACGGTGACGCCGTCCTTGGTGATGATCGGCGAGCCGAACTTCTTTTCGATTACCGCGTTGCGGCCCTTGGGGCCCAACGTGATCTTGACCGCGTCCGCCAACTGGTTGACGCCGCGCAAGATCGCCTGGCGGGAAGCCTCACCCGTCACGATTTGCTTTGCCATGATCTTCTTTCTCCTCGTTGAATTGGTGCGATTGTGATGCCGGCGGGTTTCAGGCGCGCCGGACGGTGGATCGGAAAGCCAAAACAGAAATTCGAAACGTTACTTCTTGCCGCCGGCCGCTTTCGCGACGGGGCCGAGCTTGGCGAGGATTTCGTCTTCTTTCAGGATCATGTATTCCTCGTCGTCAATCTTGATGTCATTGCCGCTGTACTTGCCGAACAGGATGCGATCGCCCACTTTCACGTCGAGCGGGATGCGCTCGCCCTTCTCGCGCTTGCCTTCGCCGACGGCCACAACTTCGCCCTCTTGCGGTTTCTCTTTTGCGGAGTCCGGGATGATGATGCCGCCCTTGACGCTTTCCTTCTCTTCCAGGCGCTTCACGACCACGCGGTCATGTAGCGGGGTGATATTGACTGCCATTTGCATTTCCTCCAGTAAGTGGATCTACGGTCTGCGCTGGGAGTGTACGAGGCTGCTG